>NZ_KB889705.1 GCF_000372745.1 Embleya scabrispora DSM 41855
CCCGGGAAGTCCCCACACGCGTGGGGGTGAGCCGTCGTCCTCCGCGCGTCCGAACGCCGGGCCCGGGAAGTCCCCACACGCGTGGGGGTGAGCCGCACGGCGATCATCACCGACGACTACGACACGGCGAAGTCCCCACACGCGTGGGGGTGAGCCGATCCGCCCACAGCCTCGCGAGCGTTGCGTTCGGAAGTCCCCACACGCGTGGGGGTGAGCCGCAGGTCGGCGCTACCCCACCAGCTCACGACGGGAAGTCCCCACACGCGTGGGGGTGAGCCTCTGCGGTGTCGTGGCTGAATCCGATCGGAAGCGAAGTCCCCACACGCGTGGGGGTGAGCCGCCTTGGTCGTCGGTGCGGACGCCGCTGGTGCAGAAGTCCCCACACGCGTGGGGGTGAGCCGTCGGACATAGGCGTGATCGTCGTCATCGAAGAGAAGTCCCCACACGCGTGGGGGTGAGCCGCGGCCGGGTTCGATGGCGCACAGCTCGGCCGCGAAGTCCCCACACGCGTGGGGGTGAGCCGTCGATCCGGCCTTGGTCGTGCAGCTGGGCCCACGAAGTCCCCACACGCGTGGGGGTGAGCCGGCGCTCGCTGGCGGCACCGTGATCTGGGCGGAGAAGTCCCCACACGCGTGGGGGTGAGCCGAACCTTCCTCCGCGACACCATCGACGTTGCACGAAGTCCCCACACGCGTGGGGGTGAGCCGTCACGCAGGAACGCAAGGCCCAACGGCGTGCCGAAGTCCCCACACGCGTGGGGGTGAGCCGCCCGAACGCGGACGACACCAAGCCGAAACCCGGAAGTCCCCACACGCGTGGGGGTGAGCCGGATCATGCCGATATCGCCCCCGTCGGCTGGCTGAAGTCCCCACACGCGTGGGGGTGAGCCGACCGCCACGGCCCCGGGCTCCGAGGTCAAGCCGAAGTCCCCACACGCGTGGGGGTGAGCCGCTCAACTGGTAGTGCTGGGTCGCGGCGGTGTTGAAGTCCCCACACGCGTGGGGGTGAGCCGGTGCGCGGCGAGGACGATGTAGATCCGGACGGGAAGTCCCCACACGCGTGGGGGTGAGCCGGCCCAGGGGTCACAGTCGAGTTGGGCCCATGCGAAGTCCCCACACGCGTGGGGGTGAGCCGGGCAAGAAGAGCGGGAGCGCCGGGAGCACCGGGAAGTCCCCACACGCGTGGGGGTGAGCTGGCGGTGGACAGGGCGCTGATCCGGCGGTCCTCGAAGTCCCCACACGCGTGGGGGTGAGCCGAACGAGGCCGCCACCGAGGCGACCCCCGGCATGAAGTCCCCACACGCGTGGGG
Organism: Embleya scabrispora DSM 41855; assembly: GCF_000372745.1. Classification (GTDB taxonomy): domain Bacteria; phylum Actinomycetota; class Actinomycetes; order Streptomycetales; family Streptomycetaceae; genus Embleya; species Embleya scabrispora. Next base: position 1,310 of record NZ_KB889705.1, read on the forward strand.
GTGAGCCGGTCGGCCGCAAACTCCAGGAGTGGGGAACGGAGAAGTCCCCACACGCGTGGGGGTGAGCCGCGGTATCGATGTATCGCGCGGGAGCCGACGAACGAACCCTTGTCCGGCTAGCCGCCCCCGCTGTGACCACCGAGGGGCCAGCGTTGCGGGCCACCATCGGTACCGCCGACGTGATGAGCGACGAAAACGTCATCCTCGGCGGCGGATTCTTCGCGGCCAGCGGACACTACGCGGGATCGTGGACCTTCGAACTCAACCCCGCCGCCCACAGCACATACCTCGACTTCCTCCGCATCGAATCCGACCACCGAGCACAGGGATTCGCATCCGCTCAGACCGGACACTTCGAGAACTGGCTGATCTCCCAGGAGCACCGGACGGTCAGCCTCCTCGCGAACATCGACATCGGCGGCTACGCATGGGCCCGCAACGGCTACTCCTGGACCGACGAAGACGGGACCGGGTCCGCCGGGGCCGGCGCGACCACGTCCGAGCGTTGCCGGTCGCCGGGAACAGCCTGGATACCCGGGCCAAGGGAGCCGTCCGCGACGGTCTCCGTGTCGACCTGCGCTGGATCATCCTCCACCTCACCGAGGAGACGGCCCGCCACAACGGCCACCTGGACATCCTGCGCGAGATGCCCGACGGCACGACCGGCGACCAGATACGGCGGAGATCACGCGCGGAGTCGGATCGAGGCGATGGTGACGGTGCCGTGGAAGATGTAGCCGCGCTTGTCGAACCTCGTGGCCATGGCTCGGGCGTTCTTCAACGCGCTTGTTCGCCCGGCGCCACTCGCAGATCGATATCACCGGATCGCATGCTCCGAACCTGGTCCGGTCGCCCTGCGAGTGAAACCGATGACGAGTCCTGTTCACGCCGCCCTGCCCCGAACCCCGACCGGCCGTACAGTCACAGATCGTCAACCCGGCGTCATCGACGAAGGTGTCCCGTGCCGCCTCAACCCGGTACTGGGTTCCGAAGGTCCCGCGCCCGACCACAATTCGTGAAGGACTCCATGGACGTCCCCGCCCCCCACGCCTGGCCCGTCTCGGTCAAGGGCGTCGTCGTCGACCCGAAGACCGGGTCCTGCTCCTGCGCAACGAGCGCCGGGAATGGGAACTCCCGGGCGGACGCCTGGAATTGGGCGAGGAGCCCGCCGAGTGCGTCGTCCGCGAGATTGCGGAGGAAACCACCTGGGACGCGAAGGCCGGCCCCCTGCTCGACACGTGGGTGTACCGGCCCATCCCCGGCCGGCACGTCCTGATCGTCACCTACGGCGTCCACCCCCTCGACACCGCCACCACACCGGTCCTCAGCCACGAACACAAGGAGATCGGACTCTTCGGCCGGGCCGAGATCCCCGACCTGTTCATGCCGGACGGATACAAACGCTCCATCGACACGTGGTTCGACCACCCCCACCGGGCCTGACCCGAACCGTGCCCACGAGAGCCGACCCGGCGACGATGTGGCGGTGGGCCACCCCCGCTGGCCAAACCGTCCTCACCACCCGCGACCTCGCCCGCATCCTGCGCCACCACCGCGCGGTCAACGCCCTGATCCCAACCGTGCCGGGCGAAGTCCTGGGCTAAGAAAAGACGTTCATCTCCACGCTGGAGAACCATCGCCGGACCATTTCCGACGTCGAATCCCGACGGCGCGTCGCCGTCCACCTGGGCATCCCACCGCACGTCCTGGCGTGACCGATCCGGGAGACGTCGACTTCGCCGTGATGCTCCGGTTCGGAGACTCCACCGTCCGCCTCGCCGAGATCGCCCGCCGAAGCGGACAGGCCACCGAGGCGGTCAACGAACTGTGGCCACTCGTCGCCCGCCCGGAGGCTCGCGTCGCCGACGGCCACATCGAACGCGATGTACTCCCTCTCCTCGGCCGTGCCCACACCGGCCTAGGCGTGGCCCTCGCACACATCCTCCCCGAAGAGCGCATGGCCACCGCCGCCCACTGGACCGGCAGGGGATTCGCCGTCACCCGCCGCGGTCCAACCCTTCCTTGCCCACGCCGCCGAGCACAGGGGGCTCTTCGACCGGACCTGTGCCACCAGCCGACGACTGCTCGACCGAACGGACCACGACGGACTGTTCAACCCGCTCACCCACCACGAGATCCACCTGCGCGGCCTGGTCGCCCTCGAGCCGCGCACCCGCCTCCGACTCCCCCGTCACAACCCGCGCCGCGCGCGCACCTCCCCGACCACGACGGCGACTTCCCGGGAGGCACGACGTGAGCAGGCACGACCATGTCCGAAGGTAGGGCGGACGGACGCACACCGATCGTGATCCGTCTGGGAAAAGACCCCGGCGTCCACGACATCGACCCCGCCGACCGTGATCTCAAGGTCATCCTGCGCGCGGAAGGCTTCGAGCCGGGAATCGACGAACCCCGAGTCTGGAAACCACCGCCGGACCGGGCGGGCGCCGCGATGGCCCACCTGCAGGCAGTCCTCGCAAAGCACCCCGCGTACGAGGTGGTCCCCCAAGAGACGGCCACAGACCGCGCCGCCCACCGAGCCCCCGAGTCGGCGGCCACCGTTGTACATGCCGGCACGGAGACCGCCGACTCGGGTACCCCCACGTCCGCGGCTCTCCCGTCACCCCACCCCGAAGACACCGGGCCGACCACCGACGGCACCCGCACCGACGGCCGCCCCATCGCCGAACCGCAGAACCCGCCGCCCGATCAGCCGATTTCGGCGCCCGACGGCCCCGACCAGCCCGCCACCGACGACACCGAGCAGCCGAACCCCACCACCTCTCCCGACCCGGCGCCGGACCCCGCGCACACCGCCACCGATTCCGCCGAGACGAACCACGACCCGGACGAACCCCCGCCCTACACCACCCGGGACGACGCCCACGCCCAAACCCGGAGCATCGACGACGCCGCCCACGCGTGGAAGGCCTCCATCGACAACCGATCCGACACACCGGACCACGTCCGCGAGCTCCGGGCCACCCTCACCGACGCCCTCCGCGCCGCCCGAACCGCCCACGACATCCACCTCGGCGATCCCACCGACGCCACGGACACCCCGACCGTCGGCTCCGACAACCTCCGCGTCCTCGCGGACCACGCCCGCACCCTGGTCTCCACCATCGAGAATCTGAGCCCGGCACTCACCGCCCGGACACGGAATCCCGAACGCGCCGCCCTCCGCGCCATATGGCAGCGCGCGCGCCACCACATGGACACCCTCGACGCCACGATTCGCGACCTCGACAGCGGCAATCCGCGGACGCTCGCCTGGACCCGAACCCACACCACACCACCGACCGAGGCCACACCACCCACCACCACCGAAAACCCCACCACCGAGACCGCCCAGGCCAAACCCGCCGACGCCCCTACCCGACCGCCCCAACCCGCGACACCACCCACCGACCCGCCCCCACCACCGCGATCCGAGTTCGACCACTGGAACGGCATCGCGCTCGAATCCGCCCACCGCCGCCACGCCCGCGACAACCGCCGGAGCCAGGGCCGAAGCCGCAACCCCCTCCGCCGCCGACACCACAGCGCCCTCATCCGCGCCTGGAACATCGCCACCGACCCCCGCGTCCCCCCGGACACACCCAGCCGGCACCTCCGGGACCTCCGCGACCGAGGCGACCGCTACGCCGCCGTAGCCCGAGCCGCCGCCAGACTCACCGCCTCACCCCAACGCCGCATCGAACGCGAGGCCCTGCACGAACTCCGCGTCGCCGCCGAACTCCACGCCCGCCACCTCCACCGCCAAGCCGACGCCCTCGACCCGCCCCACCGGCGACCGCGACTGCGGACCACGCGCTCCCCGTTCACCCCACGCCCACCCCGCCGGCGACCCGACCCCGACACGCTCCTGGCCCGCGTCGCCGAAGCGGAGGAACACGCACGACAGGGGATCGCCGGCCGCGACGCCCGAGCGAAGGCCCACCTGCACGCCACCGGGCCCGAACACGACCGACTCGTCCGGGACATCCGCGTCGAACACGCGACCGCGCACCAGGTCATGCGCGACGTCCGCGACCGCGCCTGGTGGCGCCGCGCCGACCCCGGACAGATCGCCGCCGTCTGGCAACGCGCCGTCGAATGGTCCGCCCACCACGACGTCGCCGCCGCACAAATCCTGCGCCACATGCAAGGCCGCATCCTCCAACACCACGGCGTCGAACTCCCCACCCCGGCGGTCAACGGCGTCAACCTCAACACCGCCATCGCCCGCGGCCACCCCACCCCCGCCGAAGGCCCCGCCGCCCACTGGACCTACACCGTCCGCGACCCCCTCCCGCACACCCGACTCATCGACCAGGGCCGACACACCGCCCTCGCCCGGGACACCCCCGACACCGTCGGCCGCCGCGTCCTCGCCGACCTCGCCGCCCGAGGCACCGACCCGGCGACCCTGCGCCGCGCCGTCGTCGAGGTCGTCCCCGCCGACCGACCCGACGCCGCACCCGTCGTCGTCACCGCCGCCCGGATCCCCGAGATCGGCCGCGACCAGGCCGCCCGCGACCGCGCCGAACACGACCTCGCCCAGGCCGGAGCCGCCCTCAAGTCCGCCCTGGACCACCGCTGGTGGGAGGACGCCCGCCCGGTCGAGATCGGCTGGATGTGGCGTGGCGTCCAGGACTGGGAAGAGGGCTCCGCCCGTACCGACGCCCTCACCTTCCTCGCCGACCGCGTCCAGGCCCACTTCGGCATCACCCTCGCCCCCGAGACCCCCGCCGTCGTGGTCACCGAACGCGTCCGCGAGTACGACCCCGCGCCGCTCGACCCCACCGGCGCCCCCGAGCGCGCCGTCGCCGCCCAAGCCGCCCGCCTCTTCGACCGCGCCCACCGCATCGAAGCCCGCATCGCCGCCGGGGACATCCCTGCGGCCGACGCCCCCGCCATGCGTCAGCAGGCCCGCTCCCACACCCTCCGCGCCCGCCACCTGGCCGGCCTCGCGAGCGACCCCGAGGAAGCGCGACACCTGCTCCGCGCCGCCCGCCCCCCGGCCGTCGACACCGACCGCATCCACCGCGACATCGCCGCCGAGTACCACCGGTCCTGGGGCCGCGCCCTCACCGACGACGAATCGGCCCGACTCCGCTCGATCCTCGAACGGGACACCGGCGACGCCGACACGGACCGCACGCCCGCGGCCGACCACGACCCGACCCGATCCGTCGAAGAGCCGCCCCGACGGCCGACGGCCGACTCCCCCGTACCACCGGACACTTCCCGGCAGCCGCCCCCGCCGAGCCCGGAAGCCGGACACCGCGAACGCGTCCCCGCACCGGTCGAACCCGCGTCTCGACAGCAGGATCCCCACCCGGGAACACCCGAACCGACGCGTGAGGCCGCCCGGGTGAGCGCGTCCGTCACCGATCGAGCCGACAACCCGCCGGCGCAGGTCCCGCGATCCGAGTCGGACGGCGCGACCCTGCGGATGGCCGATCGCCTCCTGAGGCAAGCCGAAGACGCCTTGGCGGCCGAGCACGCCCGGCCCCGCCCCCACCACCGATCCGGGCGGCACTCCGTCTCACCGGTCGGCCCGGGCGTACCGGCACCGACCGACGACGCCGTACCCGAGCTGAGCGGATAGGCCCCGCCCCACCCGACGAAAACCCGGCCCCATCGGCGGAACGCACCGCACCGGCCCCCGGTCCCCACACCCCGGGAACCGGTGCGTCCCGGCCCCGCCTCCCGCGCACCGTCACAACACGAACAGGCCCCGCACCTTCCGGATCATGGACATCGGAAGCCGCGCCCCATCCCCCACCCGCCGGCCGCAACTCGCCGACCGCGCCCCCACGTCACCGACGACCGGGCCCCACTCGGCCACCCCACCCGCCGGCCGCCCGTGCTGACCATCGCCCCCCGCAGCGACGTCACCTACCTGGCCAAGCAGGTCGCCCGCGGCGCCGAGCACTACCACCTCCGCGACGCCGCCATCGCCGGCGAACCCCCCGGCCACTGGCTCGGCCGCGGCGCCCCCGACCTCGGCCTGTACGGCACCGTCGACCACGCCGTCCTCGAAAACCTCTACCACGACTTCGTCGACCCCCGCCGCCGCGACGAACTCGCCGCCGCCATCGCCGACATCACCGACCCACTCGGCACCGACGCATGGACCGCGGCCGCCGACGCGGCCCGGGACACCGTCCGCCTCGGCCCCCGCCCCAGGGACTACACCACCGGCACCCGCGCCGCGATCGCCGAGGCCCTCGCCGCCGAACCCGACGCGACCCCCGCCCGACGCCGGCAGATCGAGGCCCGCGTCCGCGGCAAGGCCCGCACCGCCGTCAAGTACCTCGACCTCACCTGGTCCGCCCCCAAATCCTGGTCCATCCTCCACGCCGCCCTCCAACTCGCCGGCCGCGACACCGACGCCGACCGGGTCTGGGAAGCCTGGCTGACCGGAGTCCGCACCGGCCTCGAGTACCTCCAGGACAACGCCGGATTCGCCCGCGCCGGCCGCCACGGACGCACCTCCACCGGAGCCTCCACCGGCCGCTGGGTCGGCGCACACCGCTGGACCGTCGCCGCCTTCCCCCAACACACCTCCCGCGACGACGACCCCCAACTCCACGTCCACACCGCCGTCCTCAACCGCGTACACGCCGACGACGGCGCCTGGCGCACCCTGGACAGCCGCGGCATCCACCGCCACAAGCAGGCCGCCGGACACCTGTGCGAACGCGCCGCCGAAATCACCCTCACCCACGTCCTCGGCGTTGAATTCGCCACCCGCCCCGACCGCCGCGCCCGCGAGATCGTCGGCATCCCCGAATCCCTCCGCGCCCGCTTCTCCTCCAGGCGCCGCGCGATAGCCGCGGAAGTCACCGTCTACGCCGCCAAGTTCACCGCCGCCTACGGCCGCGAGCCCTCCGCGTACGAACTCACCGCCATCGCCCAACACATCACCCTGCTCCGCCGAGAGGACAAAAAACGAGTCCCGCTCCCGCGCACGGAACTCCTGACCCGCTGGGCCGAAGCCGCCCACCGCGACCCGGGCGTCGCCCTGACCGACATCCCCGCGGCCACCCTGCACCGCATCGGCCCGGAAGACGCCGAACACCCCGACCGAGCGGCGATCGTGGCCCGCGCCACGACGACCCTAGACGCCGTCAAGGACGCCTGGACCCGCCCGGACCTCGTCGCGGAACTGTGCCGCCGACTCCCCGACCGCCTCGCCACCCGTAACGTCCGGCACTTGGTGGACGACCTGGCCGACCAAGCCCTTGTGGGCGTCGTCCGATCAGACCCTGTCTCGTCGGGGCCGAGGGGCGGGTACATCGTCGAGGCCGCGTCGTTGCGAATGCGCCACTCGATCGGCGGCGACCACGAATCCGCCTCGATCGTGGGTCGCCTCGCTCCGGCACCGCGCGTGGTTGCCGCCGTCGAGTAGATCCGGGTCCGGGCGCCATCACCATGACCGGCTCCGCCCGCGGGCGAGGGATCGTCGGAGATCCGGCCACCTGATCCCGGAGGTCCCGCAGGCGGGTTCTGCGGCGGGTGCCGTTGCGGGCGTTCCCGCCCCGGCGCGCGCTCGCCCCACCGGTCCGGGCCTGCTCGGCCGCGAGGTGTTCGTCCATCTCCGCGTCGAGCGCATCCTCCATCAGGTGCTTCGCGAGCGCCTGCAACAGGCCGCCCTCACCGAGCAGACGCACCCCGCCCTGGCCTGCTCGGCCGCCTTCTCCGCCAGCTCGGCCACGGCCGCCGTCAACGTAGTGTCCACGCCCTGCCCGGTAGCCGGCGCGGACGTTCCCGAAACGTCCTCCACCGCACTCGACCCGGTCGTCGTAATCGCCACATCGGTCATCGGATACTCCCTTTGCGCAGGGTGTACACCGAGTCCTTGATAGTCCCTCCAAGGGTTCTCGGCCGATCCGGAATTCCCCACACCTAGGCATCGTGGGGGCGGTGGTTGTGGTGTGTGTCGGGGGCGGAGGGGGTCAGAGCCATTGGTATGTGTCGTCGTTCATGGGGGGTAGTAGGGCGGATGTGGTGTCGAGGGGTGTGTGGGGGTGGGGGAGTTGTGCGAGTGGGATGGGGGGGAAGAGGTTGAGTTTCGTGGTTTCGCGGTAGTTGGTCCAGACGATGGTTCCGGGTGTTTGGTTGTCGTCGATTTCGGTGGTGTGGAGGTGGTGGCGGGTTCGGGGGTGGATGTGGAGGCGGAAGACGAGGTGGAGTTTTCGGGGTGGGGTGGTGGGTCCGGGGCGGGTGACCATGGCGTCGATGATCCAGGTGAGGTCGGGGCCGGTGTGGGTTTGTTCGGGGTGTAGGCCGATTTCCTCGGCGAGTTCGCGTGTGAGGGCGTCGAGGAGGGGTTCGCCGGGTTCGACGTTGCCGCCGGGGAGGGTGTAGTGGTCGATTCCGTCGGGGTTGGTTCTTTTGATGAGTGCGACGGTTTCGTGTGCGAACACGGCTGCGGCGACGCGGATTTTGATGCGGTGGAAGGGTGGTTGGGTTGGGGTCATCGGGGGTTCTCGTTGTCGGTCGGGGGTGTGGTTTTGGTGGTGGAGCGGTTGCCCATTCCGCGTCGTGAGGTGTGCCAGTCGATGACTTCTCCCCAGGAGCGGAGGCCGTCGGTGTCGGTTGTGGGGAATGGGTTGGTGGAGTCGTCGGGGTAGAGGCGGGGGTAGTTGCGGATCTCGACGTAGTCGCGGTCGAGGCGGCGGGCGATTTCGGCGAGGGTGACGCGGTCGTGTCGTGGCCAGTGTCGGTCGGGTCGTGTGGGTGGTCCGAATTCGGGGTTGGTCGTGGTGTGGGCCCGGATCGCGGCTTCGACGGCGTCGCGGGGGTAGACCTTCATGGGTCGGCCTCGGGTGGCGCGGCGTTTGCCCAGGCCTTCGGTGGCCGCGGGCCATTGGGGCCAGTGGACCCATTCGCGGGTGACGGTCGCTTCGGTGACGTCGTAGTGGGCGGCGACGTGGTGGACGGTCCAGAATTCGGGTGTGTCCCAGGGGATGATCTCGGTCATGGGGGGTGCTTTCCGCGGGGGGACTTTTTCCGAATCTACTACGCTGGTCGGTGGTGGTGGCCTCGTGTCCGTCGTGGGGTCGGCCGGGGTGGGGTGGTGGCGTTTCGGGGTTCGTTCCCGGGCGCTCGCCGCCCCGGACCCCGGCGGCCTCCGGGGAGGGGTGGGCGTGCGGCGTGCGTGGGTGCCCGCTCGGGTCGTCGGTGGCGCCGGGCGCGGAGGTTGCGGTGTGGGTCGGTGCTCGTGTCGCTCCCCGTTCGGCCGCCGAGGGCTTACCGCGTCCGGCGTGGGGGTCAACCCGGGAAGAGCGCCCGGGTTGACCCCCACGCCGGACGCGGTCGGGGCTGTGCCCGGCCGAACGGGGAGCGACACGAGCACCGACCCGGGGGGAGCGGTGCGCGCCCGCGCACCGCTCCCCCCGGGGGCATGTCGCGTCCGGGGCGACCGGCGGTTCCGGGGATGGGAAGGACCATTGACCGATGGCACTTGCGACCGGTATCATGGAGGTGTCGGACGGAGGAAGGGAGACGGGAACGAGCCTCTTTTTTTACCCGAGACCGTAGTAGAATCGGAAGGAATTAGTTCATGCGAGACGACACGACATCCCAGCCGCACGGGTTGGCCGACCGCACGGCCACCGCACACGAGGAACTGACCGCCGCACTCGCGGGTCGCCCGCTCGTCAACTACGACCGCCACACCTCCGCCGGACGCGTCGCGCGCACCGGTCCCGCCCCGGTCGCGGCATTCCGCCCCGCCCTCGCCCTCGGCTCGTACTCCTCCTGGGACGCCGCGCGCGCCAGCGAGACCCTGGCCGCCGAGGACGACACCCACGAGCGCGGCGGCGGAGACGGCAAACACCAGTGGTGGCCCGTCATCGCCGACCGAGCCGCCGCCCGCGTCGCCGATTTCCCGCGTCCGCCCGTCGTCGCGGGATGGTGGGCGGTTCCCCACCTGTCCGACCTCGCCGGGCGAAACGGCACGGTCGCGGGCATCCCCCTCGCCACCCGCCACACCATCGAGGACAAAGCCGCCGTCGGGCACATCCTCCGCGACGCGGGAGTCCACGACCACATGATCATCCGCGCGCGCACCTACACCGGGCGACACCTGCCCGATCCGGCGGTCATGCGCAGGGACGTCGGTTCGCGCCGTCTGGTCGTGCAGTCGGGCCACGTCGGGGGCGGACGCGGCACCGTGTTCGTGAACGGCCGTCACGACATGCCCCGAGCCGCCGCGCTCCCCGGTCCGTGGCGCGTCTCCGCGTTCGTCGAAGGCTGGAGTTCCAACACCACCGTCGTCTCCATCCCCGACGGACACGGAGGCGTGCGCGTCTACGTCGACCGCCCCTCGCACAACCCCATGGCGATCACGGCCGTCGGTATCGGTCCCGCCAAGGGCGCCGGGAACGACTGGTCGTCCGCGTGGCCCGCGTCCGGCGTCCGCGACATCATCGACGCCGCCACGCGCATCGGTCGGTGGGCATGGCGCACACACCGCCTTGTCGGCATCTGGGGCATCGACACCATCTGGACCCCGCACGGTCCCGTGATCAACGAGATCAACGCCCGCAGGCAGGGCACCACCGAGGTCTCCGGCGTCAACCAACTCCTCACCGGATTCCCGCCGTTGGTGGTGGCCCATCTGACCACCCAACTCGGACACCGCGTGACGTGGCTGCCGTCCCCGGACGACTTCAACACGACCACCCTCGACAGCGCCCGAGGCGGCAAGCCCGCACCGTACTACCTCAAGATCCGAGCCCGCCGCCGCATGACCGCGCCGAACGACTTCCCCGGCGCCGGAATCTACCGACTCACCCCGAACGGTCTCCAGTGGGACCGCCCCGGCGCCAACCCCATCCAAGCCGACAGCGACACCGGACACGTGCTGTTGGCCAACGTCCCCCGCGCCGGAACGATCTCCCACCCCGGAGCCGAGATGGGCACCGTCGAGGGAATCACCGCCGGACCCGCCAGCCCGTTCGGCGGACCCCACGACCTCTCCCCCACCGGACGCGTCGTACTCGCGGCGTTCGACCGCCTGTTCACCCACACCGAAGGAGACCAGCAGTGAACCACGCCCTTCCGTCCCCGACGGACCAACTCCGGGCACTGCCCGACGAGGCATTCACCCGACTCCAGTACCTCGCCCCCGCCGCCGGATGCTTCAACCGGTGCGCATTCTGCTCCCAGGCAGCCGGACGCGACGTCTGGCAGCTCACCCGCCCCGGTCTCTACACGCTCATGAACGCCATGGCCACCGTCGCCGACGAACGCGGCATCGCCATCGCCCGAGGACGCGACGCCCACCGCCCGGGAACGATCTTCCCGTACCTGGACAACGACATCGCGAGCTACCCCCACCTCGACGACTACCTGTCGCTCGCCCGCGACACCCTCAAGACCAAGGTCCGAATCTCCACCGTCGGCTTCTCCGCCAACGCCCCGGACCTCACGGCCATGCATACCCGCATCGCCACCACCCTCGCCGACGTCCTGGACGGGGTCCGACTCTCCATCACGCCCTACACGACCGGATGGATCGACCACAACGCCGACTCCACCAGTCGAGCCCAGTTCACCGCAGACGTCGCGAACATCCTGCGCACCTACCGCCCCGTGTTCGACCGTCTGGGACACGGCGCAGCGACCGCCGCCGTCGAACTGCGCTTCGCACCGCTGTTGGGCAGGGTGCCCGTCACGGACACCCACATCGACGGACACCACGTCATCGCCGCCGGGCCACACACGCTCATCGCCGTCGAACCGACCACCGAACCGGCGCCGACCACCCGCGTGACGGGACTCGGCCCCGACAATCAACCCGAATTCACCACACCGCCCCGGCGCTACGTGCACATCACCGCCCGCGACACCACACCCAACCCCGCCACCGTGCGCGCAGCCCTACGCGACACCCTCACCCACCCCCACCACCGTCGCGAAGTCGACCTCTACCGATTCCGCAACGCGGACGGCCCGTACTACGCGATAGAACCCAACTTCCCCACCGGCGGGGGCTTCACCGCACTCCACATCTACCCCGCCACCAACCGGCGCGAGACATCCGGCTACACCGACGCCACACGGCCCTTCCTCAACGCCATCCTCACCGTCAAGGCAGCCCGGGGACTCGCCCGCCGAGACGCCTTCCCCGACGCCACCTGGACCGACGTGGACAACGTCCTACGCGTCCTCACCGACCGCGCCACCGCGCTCGACACCATCGACCCGACCGCCGCAACCCACATCCGCACGGCCATCCTCCCGGTCGTGACCACCTACATCACCGCCATGCGCACCGCCGACATGCCACCGTCCGCAGTCCTGTCCCGGGAATTCACCATCGACACCGGCCAAATCGTCAACCAGGGTCGCGCACGCGGACTCTTCCGAGGACTGGTCACCGTCGCCGACGAGCCGATGACCCCCCGAGAAGAACGCGGATACGGAGAAGTCAGCCTCTCCAGCATCCGGGGAACCGTCTGGCGCATCGCCCCCGTACCCTTCGCCAACGAACGACTGACCACAGCCGTCAAGGGCGACAAGAACACCGCCGCCCGAACCCCGACCATCGTGATCGAAGAACTCGACCCCCGCCACCTCCGCAACACCGACCGCGCCACAGGAAAGCCGCTCCGCCGCTACTTCCTGACCGGCGTGGACATCGAGCGCGTGACCCTTGAACAGGGACACATCCGCCGCTCCTTCCCCGGCATCACCCAGTAACCGCGAAACCCCGCACGAAACAGGTGTGCCGGACCCGAGAGAAGCGGGTCCGGCACACCGCCACGTTACCCCACCCCCACCGACAACCCCCCGACACACAACGCCCACGGCACGCAACATGCCGTGGGTACTCGCGCGCACACCAGGCTTCGGGTACAAGTAATCACCACCCACCCCGGCCCAACCGCCCGCGAGGAGCGTCCTTGATCCGCGCCAACCACCAGGCCATCGACACACAAGACGCCCTCACCATCTACGGCATCTCCCTTCGCACCTTCCGCCGCCGCATGAACACCCCCACCCCCGACCAACCCACCCCCATCAACCCCACCCACGGCAGTCGCGGACACCGACAACTCTGGGACGCCGAAGAAATCCGCGCACACGCCGAAGGCAGGCCCCTCCCCCCACACACCACCGAAGACCACCCCCAAGACCTCTTGGACCGCACCGAAATCGCCACACTCATCAACATCCACCCCGACACATTCGCCAAAGACCCCTACGCCCCACCCCCCGACCACACCATCTACGACATCCCCCACTGGTACCGCCACACCATCGAGCACTACCGCGACAACCGCCCCGGCAAGGGACACCCCAGAACCCCACCACCACAACCCTGAACCAAAACAGCCCTCACACCTGGTGCACTATCAGTGGTCATGCGCGTGGCGGGGCGATCGAGGACCGCTGGGCAAGGGGGCCGCCGCCCCACTGCTGGTTGCGGCGGGTCGAGCGGGTCGAACCGACTCGGGCCGCGCGACGCGGACTCTACGGCGCGTGCTCCGTGGTTGACTCGGGGTCGTACTCGGGACGGCGTCGAGGGTCGGCCTGGTCGGGCTCTTCGGCATGGCTCGGTTCTGGCTCTTGAGAGTGGAGTGCGACTCAGGCAAGTCGTTGCCTGATTACCTCAGTGTTTGGCCACGGATCGGTTACGTACCTGTGAATGTGCAGGTCGGCAAGTGAACTCCCCACGCAGGTGGGGGTGAGCCGAACAACGCCCAGGACGACCTCGACGTCAACGTGAACTCCCCACGCGGGTGGGGGAGCTGGGGCTGGCCATCCGGTGACTGCCGGAGGTGCCGGCTCCCGCGGAAGTTTGCCAAGTCCCCTCGCCCACCACATCACCTGCAGGCACACTCCCTGGCCCTACCGCCCCCGCCCCCTCGCCCTGATCCCGCCCGTCACATCGTCGTTGGTGGGCAAGTGACGGTGCTTCCTAGCATCGCCGCATGACGGCTCGGGCAATGGTTCAGGCGCGACGGCGCGGCGCGGCGGGGGTGGTCGCGCTGTGATGACGCTCCACAAGCTTGGGCCGAACGGGTGGGAGTACCTGGTCGATTCGGTGAGTGTGGCCGACGAGGGGCGTGGGCTCGGGCAGGATCTTGTCGCCTACTACGCCGCGACCGACAACCCGCCCGGTGTCTGGACGGGTGCGCTCGCCGAGGTGTTGGGGGTCGCGGGTACGGAGGCGGGCCGCGAGCAGATACGGAATCTCTTCGGGCACGGCCGGCACCCGATGCTCTTCCGGGAGTACGCGCGCACCCTCGTCACATCGCTCGACGCCGGCGCCACCTCCGGCGCCCTCCCCGGCCTCGGCCCCGACGTCACCCCCGGCATCGATCCCGACGCGCTCGCCCGGGCCCTGGAACGGCACCCCTCCGTGGTGGAACGTGTGTTGCCCGGCGCCGACATCGCCCATCGGGTCAACGAACGCATGGCCGTCGAAGGCGTCGACGTCACCGGCGCGGCCCGGACCGCGCTCCGCGACCGGATCCGCGGCGAGGAACGCGCCGCCGACGCCCGCCGCGTCGCCCACCTCGCGCGCCGTCTGGCGAAGAGCGCCAGCGCCGACGAGCGCGTCCTGGCCGACGTCCTCGTCCGCGCGAGTCCCGCCCACCTCGCCGCCGCCGCGGACGGGCTTCAGCTCGGGCGTGCCTTCCCCGTCCACCGCACCGTCGCCGAGCGCGCCGCGACCCGCTTTGTCGCGCATGCCGTCGCCCACCCCCACGCCACCGAGGCCGAACTCGCCCACGCCAAGGCCGAGATCCTGCGCGAGGAGGACACCCGCGGCGAACGCCAGGCCGTCACCGGGTTCGACCTCGTGTTCTCCCCGCCCAAGAGCATCTCCACCGCCTGGGCCCTGGCCGTGGTCACCGGCGACGACGCCACCCGGCTCGCCCTCGAGGAGGCGCACAACGACGCCGTACGCGCGGTCCTCGCCCGCCTGGAGAACGACGTGGCGTTCACCCGCCTCGGCGCTGGCGGCGCGGCGCAGGTCAAGGCGGACGGCGTCGCCGCGGTGGCGTTCGTGCACCGCACCTCCCGCGCCGGCGACCCGGACCTGCACACCCACGTCATCGTCTCCACCAAGACCCTCGGCCCCGACGGACGATGGCGTTCCCTCGACGGACGTGCGCTGTTCGCGGCCAAGGTCGCGCTCAGCGAGCAGTACAACTCGACCGTGCTCGACGGCGTCACCCACCGTCTCGGCTGGGCGACCGGTGTCCGCGCCGACCAGGTCGACCACGGCAGCCGCGCGATCCGCGAACTCGTCGAGATACCCGTCGCGCTCAACGAGGCCTTCTCCTCCCGCCGGGCCCAGGTCAAGGCCGAGTTCGCCACGCTGTATCGGAAGTTCCGCGAGACGCACGGCCGCGAACCGCGCCGCGGCGAGGAGTACGACCTCCTGCAACAGGCCACCTTGAACAACCGCCCCCGCAAGGACAAGGGCGGCACCGCCGCCGCCGAGGCCCGCCGGTGGCGGGAGATCGCCGAGAGTGTCCTGGGACCGGGGTACGCGACGTTCCTCGCCGGGCTGACGCACACCGCCCGGACACTGCGCGCCGACGACATCGGCGTCGAGCGGATCGCCGCCTGGGCCGCCGCCACCGTCGACGGCGTTCAGCACCACCGTTCCACCTGGACCGTGCGCAACCTCGAGGCGGAGGCTCAACGCGTCACCCGCGACACGGCGTTCGCCTCCTCCGAGGACCGCGCGGCGACGGTGTCCCGGATCGTGCGCCTGGCCACCGCCGAGGACCGCCTGCTCGACCCGGACACCGGCACCCGCGTCGTCCGGATCACCCCCGACGCCCTGATCGCCGAACCTGCGGCCCTGCGCCGCCCGGACGGCACCGGCGTCTTCCAACCGCACGCCGCCGTCCGTTACACCAGCACCGCCATCCTCGACGCCGAACGCCGCCTCCTCGCCCACGCCCGCGCCGGCGGCGCCCCCACCCTCTCCCGCGCCGCCGTCGACGCGGCCCTGGCCGAGTCCGCGCGCGAACACGGCCGCACCCTGGCCCCCGACCAGCGGGCCGCGGTTCGCCATCTCGCGCACAGCGGCACCTGGTTGACGTCGCTGATTGGCCCGGCCGGCACCGGCAAGACCACCACCCTGCGCGTTCTCGTCCGCGCCGCCGAACTCGACGGCTGGACCGTCGTCGGCCTCGCCCCCTCCGCCCGCGCGGCCCGCGTCCTCGCCGACACCGCCGGGATCGCCACCACCGAGAACACCCACCAATGGGCAGCGCAACTGCGCGGCGGCGCCGTGGCCCCCCACCCGCGCACCCTCGTCCTGATCGACGAGGCCGGCATGGCCGGCACCCTCACCCTGGACGCCATCACCCGCGCCCACGTCGCCGCGGGCGGCGTCGTACGCCTGGTGGGCGACCCGCAGCAGCTCGCGGCCGTCGAATCCGGCGGCGTCCTGCGCCACCTGCAACGCCACGCCGACAGCGCCGAACTCACCAGCGTCTGGCGCTTTCGCGAACCCGACGGCACCCCGCGCACCTGGGAGATCGACGCCTCGCTGCGACTGCGCGACGGCGACACCACCGTCGTCGAGGAATACCTGCGCCACGGCCGCGTCCACGACGGCTCGCTCCAGTCGATGACCGACCGGGTGTACCGGGACTGGCGCGCCGACACCGCCGCCGGCCGGGTGTCCCTGATGATCGCCTCCACCAACGCGCTCGCCGGCGAACTCTCCGAGCGCGCCCGCGCGGACCGCGTCGCCGCCGGCGAGGTCGAGCGCGACGGCGTCGCGTTGGCCAACGGCGGCCGCGCCGGCGTCGGGGACCGCGTGGTCACCCGCCGCAACGAACGCGCCATGTCCCTGTTCGCCGGCCGCGACTGGGTCAAGAACGGCGACGTCTGGGAGGTCACCGGCCGGGGCCGCGACGGAGCGCTGACCGTACGCCATACCGAGCACGGCGGCACGATCACCCTGCCGCCCGCCTATGTGGGCAGCAGCGTCGAACTCGCCTACGCCTCCACCACCCACCGCGCCCAGGGCATGACCGTCGACGTCGCCCGCGCCCTGGTCAGCGCCGACCTCGGCCGTGAGAACCTGTACGTGATGGCCACCCGCGGCGCCGCCGCCAACCACCTGTACGTCGTCGTTGACGAAGGCCTCGACCTCGACGGACACGTCCCGGCCGGCCAACGCCGCACCGCCCGCCAGGCGTTGACCGCCGTGATCGCCCGCGGCACCACCGAGAACGCCGCCCACGACGACATCGCCGCCGCCCTCACCGCCCGCACCTCGCTCGCGACCCTGACGCCCCGGTACCGCTACGCCCACGGCCTGGTCTCGTACCGCCTCGACGACGAGGAACAGGCACGCGCCGCGGACGTCGTCCGCGAAGCCCTTCCCGACCCGCTCGTCGACCGGGCCCTCGACGACGAGGCCTGGCCCGCCCTCGCCTACTACATCGCGCTCGCGGGCACCCGGGATCGCGACGCGCACGACACCCTGACCCGCGCGCTGACCCAGGACTTCTCCGTGCCGCCGGGCGAGGTCGTCGAGGAGTTCGCCGCAGTGAACAGTCCGGCGCAACTGCTCGCGTGGCGCATGGAACAGCGGCTGTACGGCGAGGACAAGCCGCCGCGGTCGGGAACGATGCCGTGGCTGCCCGTCCCGCCCCGGCCGGAATCCGCCCGCGAACACGACACCGCCGACGTCATCGCGTACGCCCGCTCCACCTACGAACGGATCGAGGCCCGCGCCGCACACCTGGCCGTCGCGGCCGTCGTCGCGCCGGGCCTCGACGGCGCGGGCGACGACCAGTCCTGGACCGTCACCCTCGGGGCGCTTCCCGAGACCGGGGTCGAACGCGAGGGTTGGCTGCGCACGGCGGCGGCCGTGGCCGCGTATCGGGAGACGTTCGAGGTGCGCGGGCCGCTTCCGCTCGACGAGCCCACCGAGGGCGAGTCGATCGTCAAGACCGTGGCCCGCGACCACGTCGCCGCGATGCTCGCAAAGCAGCGGAGCGGCGAGTCCGTTGTTCGGGCGTCGGACGGCGACCGGCCCGGTCCGGGGCGCGACCTGGCCGCCGCGGACGCGCCCGCGCTCGACGCGCTCGCCTCGGACGCCGCCACGCTCGACGCGGCGGCTCTCGCCCGCGCCATCGAGCACACCCGGAAGCAGCACCTCGCCCGGAAGAACCGGGCCGCGAAACTCCACGACCGGGCCGACACCATCCTCGCCCGCGCCGAGGCCGGACAAGGCCCGGCCGCGCGCGGTTTGTACGCCGACTCGGTCGAACTGACCCGACGCGTCGACGCCATCGAGCGCGTCCCCCTCCTGGAGAAGACCCTGCGCGCCGCCCACGACCGCCTCGGCACGGCCGTCGTCGCCCTCGGCACGGGCCGCCCGAACAGCCTCGACCACGCGCGGGCGCGGGTGGAACGCGCTCGCATCGAACGTGTGAGCGGCCTCCTCGACCGGGCCCGGCAGGCGGCGGGATCCGAGTACGAATGGGACGCGGTACGCGCCCGGCACACCCACCTGACCCGCACGCTCGACCTCCACCGCGAGGCCGCCGCGGCCGTCGACCGCGCCACCGGACTTGCCGTACGCGCGGACGCGGACCGGCTTGCCACCCGGGCCCACCAGGCCCGCGCCGAACTCGACGCGCTGCAAACGGAACTGCGCGCGCGGGTCGGCGGGGGCGGGGGACGCGGCCTCGGCGACATCACTCGGGCACTCGACGCAGTCGCGACCACGAGGGCGCCTCGGCGAGCCACCCCGACCGGCGGGGCCGTCGGGCCCGGCGGCAGGCCGGAGCGGCGGCCGATGGTGCCCCAGGCGGGCCCCGAGCTCGCCCCCTGATCCGCCGGGCCGCGCTGGGACGGGTCCGTACGGGTGGGCGATCAGGGGCGGGGGCGGCGCGGATCGCACCGAAAGGCCTTCCCGGGATCGGTCACGCCCGCCCGCTCCCCCGCACCTTCCCCGGTGACGGCCGACGTGCGATCACCGGACGAGAGGACGAACCCATCGGCGCGACCCACCCGCCGGTCGGCGATCCACGGACCCCGCCCGGTAGCTCATTCGTCGGCCCCTCCGTCGGCCCTTCGCCCGGCCCTTCGCCCGGTCGTTCGTCTGGCCGTTCGCCCGGTTCCTCTCCGGGACATGAGCGAGTGGACCTGGCGTGGGAGGCGTGGACCGGCAATCCGCACGGCGAATGGTCTGACACCGACGACGCGGCCCGGGCGCTGAACCGAAGCTGGCACGCCCTGCGCGTCGCCCTGCGCTGCGGCGAAGACGCCGAAGTCCTCCTGGCCCGGCGGTACGCCGACCTGGCGGCCGCCGCGCGCGCGACGCTTCCGCACGTCCACCCGGACGCGCGGCGAGCGCTGAACGCCGTGTGCGAACGAGCCGCCGAGCGAGCGGCGGAACTACGGCGGCCGGTAGACCGCGCATCCGTGCCCAGGGGCATCGCACGCGCCGAGGCCACAGGCGAGCAGCCTCGCGCTCGGACCGGCGCGGTGGTGGCAGCGGTACAGGCGAGCCGTGCCCGACTGAACACGGCTCACGCAGCTTGGCGGGCCGGCGAGGACATCGTCCCGAGGGGCGGCGCCGAGGTCTTCGCCGCACTCGACCGGGCATGGACGGCGACGCGGGACTACCGTCCGGTCGAGGGGATCGACGAAGCGGACGGTGCCACCCGCGCCGAGCAGGCCGAGCAGGAGGGCAGGGCTTGCCTGACCCTTGCCCACCACGCCCACACCCTCGCCGCCCTCCCCCAGGGCACGCCCACACGCGCCCGGTTGCACGACCTGCGCGTCCACGCCGAACACACCGCGCACGCGCTGCGCGCCCTGGCCCGGCTCACGAACCCGCCACCCCCATACGCCGACGACGGGCCCGACCGAGGCGGCCGTCCGACTCGGCGCGGCGCTGCCGACCCCCCGTCGACGACCCGCCCCATCCGCGCACGGCTCACCGCGCGCACCCTCGGCGCCGCGATCGCCCGGACCGAACTCACCCGCCCCCCGGCGCCGGACCGCGCATCCGACCCGGACGGCAACGGACTCCGCGCCCTGTACCGCGCCGACCGCACCGTGATGCGAGCCGTGTGGCATCGCGCCTGGTGGGCGCGGGCCACCCCGGAAGACATAGCTCAAGCCTGGACATCGACGTCCCGATGGGCCGCCTCCGGAAGCGCCTACGCCGCGACGACACTCCGCCGACTCCGCGGCCGCGTCCGCCAGTACACCGGCCTCGAACCCCCACCACCGAACCCGGGCCCGGACCTGAGCGCGGCCCTCGCGGCCGAATTGATCCATCCACCCCACGGCCACATCGTCTGGTGGCACTGCACCGCCCACGACCCGACCACCGGCACCCAAGTCCTGCCGGAATCCCGCGAACCGGCCACCGCGTGGGAGCATCCGGAGGAGGTGGCCGCCCGAATACACGCCGACCTCGAACACATCCACGGTCTGCGAGCCGACATCCTGCGCCGAGTCCACATCACCACGACACCGGAAACCACCGACGCCGATCACCGCGCAGCCGTTGGAACCCGCGTCCGCAGCACCGACATCAACCGCATCCGCCAAAGAGCGGCCTTGCGACACCGCCAAGAGCACCACACCACCCGGCGAGCCGCGCTCCTACGCCAAGACCTCGACACCACCTGGCGTTCGACCGCCACCCCCGCCGAGACCACCGCCCTCGAACGCGAGGTACGCACCTGGCCGCCAGGCCCCACACGCGAAGACATGCTCACGTTCCTACAACACCAGACCTGAGGCCCGCCCTCCGCGGACCGCGGCGGTAGGTGCCCAACCTCTCTCCGCAAAACACCACCCTCAGGACCGACCTGGGGGTGAGCCGCGCTCCCGCTCCGTGCGTTTCGGCGAGGGCGACGTCCGCGTCTGATCGTCCATCGGCGCATCGTCCAGGACCGGGACTCGCCGACACCACGCGGGGGCGGGCGACCGTACCGGGCGGTGTTCACGATGCGGGCCGGGTAGCAGCCACGAGCAGAGATCCCGAAGACATGCTCTGTAGTCGGTCTATAGTGGCCCTATGACAACGACGACGATCCAGGTCCCGCGGGAGACCCGCGATCATCTCGCGCAGCTGGCCAAGGAACGCGGGTTGAGCATCGGCCAGCTGGTCGAGGTACTCGCGGCCGAGCAGCCCACCGCCGCCCAACGCGCCGAGCGTCTGGCCGCCGACCGCGAGGCGGTGCGCTCGGTGATCGGGGTCCCGATCACCGACGAGGAATTCGAGCAGGCGCCCGACATCCTGGCCAACATCCACCGGATCGCCGCGGAGAAGGCCCGGAAACCCCTCGCGTGATCATCCTGGACACCGGCGCCGTCAAAGCCCTCGCCGCCGGCCACAAGACGCTCAACCTCCTCGCCGGCAACATGGCCCGCACCCCCGGGGATCATCTCGTGATCCCGGCCCTGTGCCTGACCCAGGCCGAAGCCGACGAACAGGACGTCTCCCGCCGAGTCCTGGCCCTGACCAGCGTGAACGTCGACCCCCTGGACACCGTCGCGGCGATCGGCGTCGGCACCATGATCCGCGACAGCCTCGGCGGCCCGGACACCTGCCACGCCCTGTACTGCGCCCTCCCCCGGGCAGAGTTCACCGGCATGTCCATCCTGCTCACCCCGCACGAGGACGCCTATCCCCCGGGCATCATCACCGTCGACATCGACTCACCCGGCATGCTCGGACACTGGTAACCCAGGTCGCCGAGAACCGGGTCCCGGACTGGCAGGCACCCGGTGCGGGAGATCGAACCCGCTCGTCGCGAGTTGCTCCGAGAACAGAACCCACGGAACGTCGAGCGGGGCGCTGCGTGCGGGAATGTCCGGCTCGCTCCGGGGTGCTCGACTCCGATTGTTGAAGCTGGGCGGGGAAGACCGATCCGGTGCCGAGGAAGGGCACCCGCCGGTGTCTACTCTTCCGGCCGTAGGGGCGCGATCGTCAGCAGCCCGCACCCATATGCCCGCCCTTTTCCGACGCCACCGATCATCGCGGCCCGCAGCGCGTCGGGATCGACGATTTCTGCGGTGCCCTCGAAGCGGACGCGGTGGTGGCGCACCTTCTGAGCGCCACCACCGGTGCCGCTCCGGCCGACAGCGGCGTCCAGGGGGTGGGAGAGGTGGGTGTAAATCTTGAGACCGGCCAGGCCCGCCCGACGGTGCCACCAATCGTCGGCGTGGCGGCCGTGGAGGGCAACGAGGGGAGGCAGGTTCCTGTACAGCTCCCGCGTGGTGTGGCCGGGGCGGCGAACGGGGTTGGCATCGCAGCGGTAGGACAGGCGGCGGCCATGGGCAAGGGCGTTCAGGAGCGGCTCGATGTCGCGAGAAGCCGAGTCGACCGCGTATCCGTTCGGGAACCGCCCGGGAGCGACCTTTGTGTTGCTCTGGACCATGAGTACGACCTGTCGCTCGGCCTGCTCGACCCGGTGCAGTACACCGAAGTGGCTTCGTGCCCCTTCGATTTTGGGCAGGTCCGGGAAGAGGGACATCACGCGCCGGTGCATGGCGACGGCGTCGCGCAGTTCCCTGCGCACGTCGGCCCGGGAAGTGTCGAGAGTGAGGCGGGCGAGCCAGGTGGTCATACGGCGGCCTCCGGACCGTCGGGCGAGGGCACGGCGGTGGTGTGCAGATGGGCGGCGAGGGCTTTGAGGTAGTTGTTGCCGAGTTCGCCGGTGTACAGGTGCTCGGGCGGGTGCCAGGAACCCCGGTAGAGCCGACGGGTGCGGAAGGTACGCCGGTCCGCGGCCGTGTCGACCGGTTCGTCTTGAACCTCGGTGCCGGGGCGGGTGCCGTCGTCGGGATCGTCGGGATGGCGTGGAAGCCAGCCGAGGGGGCGGTCGGCGAGCAGCGTCACCACGGGAGCCGGGGCCAATGCGGGCAACGGGACTAGAAGAAGGCCGCCGAGGACGTCGGAGCTGCGGTCGAGCAGGACGGGCCCCTCGGGTGGGCAGCCGCGACGGCCCAGGTACAGGGGCCAACGCGGCGCGGCCAGCGCCTCGGCGCAGCGGTCGAGTACCCGCTCCTCCTGACCGCTGAGTGCGCAGACGAAGGCGGCGTCGGCGAGGTAGAGACGGTGGCCGTACACGGTGGACGTGTTGGCGCCGCGGGTGCCGCCCTTGGCCGTTTGCACGGTGTCCTTCGGGGCGAGGCCACCGCCGACGGTGTGCAGGTCGCGCAGCACGTAGCCGGCGCGGTCGATGCGGACGGTGAGTCTCAGTTGTCGCAGATCGTCGTTGGCCTGCCCTCGATGTCGGCCGAGCGCGCAGGACAGGAGGCCGAGCACACCGGACTTGGTGGGAAAGGCCGCGGTGTCACGCTCTTCGGTGAAGTGGCTGCGCTCTCCCCAGGATTGCAGCGGCGCGGCGAGGCGCAGCAGCAGCCCGGGCTCCTGTGGCGGCTGGGGCGCCTGGAGCGGCTGTGGTGCGGTCACGCGCCGCCCTCCAGCGGGGCGAACGCGGCCGCCACACCGGCCTCGACCAGTGCGTCGAACGTGTCGAGGCGGGTGCCCAGTCCTTCGATCTCCCGACCGGTGCCGGCCCAGTGGGCAGCGAGGATGCGGTCGGTGCCCATGAGCGTGGTGGCGGTTTGTGCGTACTCGACGAGCTGGTCGCGGGAGGCGGTGCCGTGTCCGCCGCCTTGCGCGGAGCGCACGGGGGTCTCGAAGGCGGCGGCGAAGGACAGCGGGCGGTCGCTGCGGACGCTGATGTGGACGAGGTCCGGTGCGGTGTGCGGTGCGGTGGAGTTCTTCTTCGCCTGCGGCAGGGAGCGGATGAAGGAGGAGAGGAAGGCCCCGGCGATGTTGCGGGCGTCCTCGGAGACGTCCCGGGGACCGTCGGAGGAGGTGTGGACCTTCCCCATGTTGGTGACGAGTTCGCGTAGGTCGATGGTGGCGAACCGGTAGAAGGTGCCGGCGGAGAACTCGGCCTCGTTGAGGTGGCCGCTGCCGGTCTCGCCCCATGCCGCGTTCAGGTCGTCGACGGCGGTGAAGTAGTCGACTTGGACATCGCTGCGGTGGGTGGTGAAGGCGTGCGCGACCTGGACCGCGCCGTCGACGTCCGCGTCGTCGACTTCGGTGAGCATGCGGCCGAAGGTATGGATGACCGCGTTGCCCCGACGGATGATCTCTTGCACGTCGGCCGCGGGGAGCGGCGACTTGTCGGACGCCTTTTCGATCTTCTTTTTCTTGATCTTGTCGGGGTGTTCGGCGGCGAGGTCGGCGAGTTCTTCGATCGACTCGGCGGACAGGTAAACGAGTCCGTTGGTGATGGCCTCGTAATCCTCCTGGTCCGGCTTCCCTTCGATGCCGAACTTGATGTTGGAGGCTGCCACGATGTGAGCGCCGGCCAGCCGTGCTCCTTGCTGATCCCAGCCGTGCTTCTCTGCGAGAACCTCGGCAACGGCCCTGCCGATCCGACGAGTTCGGGTGGCGAACTGGCCGATCTCCTTCTGGAACTCCTGGCGCAGCGCCCTCTTCCAGGACTGGCTGCTGACGCGGGTGCGCCGTACGCCGCCGTAGTCCACCGTCTTGACGGCGTTGAGGTCGTCGCGGTTCAGCGTGGATACGGGGACGCTCTGAAGGACGTGTACGTCCACGAAGCAGGCGGGCAGGTGCGCGGTCGGCACGGAGGACTCCTTCTGGAGTGGTGTGCGAGGAGGGCGGTCAGGCGGTGGACGACGATCCGGGCTGAGGCACGGCCTGGGCGACGTCGGTTTGGTCCTTCGTCTTCCACTCGTCACGGTGGAGGGCGCGGAAGTAGTCCTGCTGCCAGCGGGTTCCGATGTCGGCCGCGTGCCAGGGCCAGCGGGTCAAGTCGTTCAGCAACTGGGCCCAGTCGGGTTCGACCTCGTACTGGCGCAGGAGGCGGGTGGCCGGGGGGAGGTAGCGGTGCAGCCCGGTAGGGCTCTGGCGGACGAGGAGGTCCAGTCGCCTGCGGGTACTGTCGCGCCGACGTGAGCGTTCTTGTGCGGGAGCGTTGAGGACGGCCTCGGCGAGGGTGTGGCCGAAGCTGGGGCCGTAGGTATCGATCGGCTGCTCCACCTCCGTGTCATCCGCCGGCCGGCCGCGGACAACGTGGCGGGGCTGGTCGGCGATGAGCGCGGCGATCGCGTAGTAGGCGCGGTCCCGCTCCCGGTTCCGCTTGTCCGGCAGCCAGTGCGCGACGAACTCATGCATCCCGGTCACCTGGTCGATGTCCTTGCCTACGCCGCGGCGCAGGCGCGCGTGTACCCCGGGGTTATCGGCACACAACCGCCGGATCTCCCGTACGAAACTCAGGTGTTCGGTGCGGCGTGCCCGTGTGGCGGCATCGCGGACCTCTGTCATGGGGCACCTTCCGATCGGCGTGGTGGTGACTACTTGTTCTTGCGCTCAGGGCGCGTCATCCACAGCAGGCCACGGGCGTCCAGCACGGCTTGGTTGCCGCGGACGGTGCGGGTGAGCGGCTCGGTCGTGCGCGCATATGCCTCGCGGGCCAGTCCCAGAAAGGCGTCGCGCGCGGCGCGGATGTCCAAGCCGCCATCGGGGTCCTTGCCGGTGCGATCGAGGTGGTCGAAGCGAATCCAGAACTCACGTTCGGCAGCGGGCCAGTACAGGGCCTCGGCCTGTGGGACGAGTTTGCCTGCGTGCTTGGGATCGCCCCTCGTGTACAGCGCCCAGGCCTTGCGTACCGCTTCGGTGAGGTTCTCCCCGTACCGTTCACCGAGCCTGCGCAAGCGACCGACCGCGACCTGAGCATCGGGGAACCGATCGGACAGGTGGCCCACAGTCGCGGAAGTGAGTCCGCTGACGAGCTGGGTGTTCTTGGCCTTGTTCTGATCGAAGCCGAGTGCCCGGACGCGCAGTTGCTCGGTGAGCTCTACCGCCGTTGCGAACACCTTTGGTGGCTCCAGCGTGGTTTCCTCGCCGTCGGCCTCCGGCGGCCGGTGCAGCAGCAGACCGTCCAGGTCCCTCCACAGGGCTCGGTTCGCCTTGGCCCGCCGGGCGGTGCGAATCTCCTCCCCCGGCTTGTTCTTGTCGAGCCTGCGTTCCCAGATGAGGTACGGATCGTCGAAGGCTCCGGGGAGGCGGTATGCCCAGGTGATGCGGGCGTTCGTGACGCGCTCTCGGCGAGCATCGGGCTGGAGTAGGAGAGCATGCCGCGAGGTGTCCGTCCACCAGCCGCAGGGGCCGACCGGCACCGGCGGAGCGCCCGCCGGGTCGGTCGGCTCGTCCCGCTCCCAGGGGCACAGATCTTCCTCGCGTCGCACCTCTGTCCCCGGCCGCACGAGCCCGGCGAGCAGGGTGACCAGTAACGAGTCCCCTTCCGGGTGGTAGGAGAGCGAGCTGAAGAGCGGTCCGCGCTTGGCCTCGGAGATCCGCTCCCCGTGGAGTGCGCGGGCGGTGCACTTGCCGGGAGCGCCGTAGTAGTGCCACATCAGCAGGTACGGCACTGCCGTGGCTGCGGAGGGCGGGCGCGGGGCGCTGTCGCGAACGTGGCCGAACCAGGAGTGGTTGTTGCCCGAAGGCCGGGTCATCACCAGCTTGTTCACGCCGGTCGACTCGGTGCACTCGTCCGCCAGACGCGAGTCCTGCAGCCACGGACGGCCGGTGGCGTCGTCGAAGAGAAAGAATCGCTCGTGACGCTGGGAGATGTAGTTCTCGATGCCGCCCTGCGGCAACGCGCGGTGTTTCAGGATGCGCGCGCGCCGGTGCATCCAGTCGCCGTTCCGATCCCGGTCGTCCTGATCCTGGGCGTCCCGATCCTGGTCGTCTTGATCCTCGTAGTGCCGCCGCTCCTGGTCGAGCTTGGTGACCCGCGCGGTGAGCGCGTACAGCACCCGCAGGAGCGCCGACTGGGCGGCGGCAAGCGGGACATCCAGGGCTTCGATGTGCTGGCAACGCTCCAGAAGCCCCCGGAAACCGACGGACTCGGGGCCATCCTGGCCGGGGAGCCAGCGCACGGGGATCCACGGCTCGTCGAAGAGATTCATCGCCTGTGGCACTTCCACAGTTCTCCCGGTCTCCTGTTCGTTTCCGTCCCGCAGGGCCGCACGGCAAGTCCGTCTCGTCGGAATGGCGCGCACCAATGGTGCTGTCGAGGGCACCTTCCGTAGCCGTTGGTTGTCGGAGATCGTAAGCGGTCACGGCTCGCAGCGCGGCCCGTTTCGGGGAATCAACCGAGTCTGACCAGGCCGGTCCTGGTGAGTTCGAGCCGCATGCTCCCGAGGAGTCCGGTATAGGTATCGCTGGCTCCGCTGACCACCACCGGGTACACGTGGTTCAGCCATGTCCGCTTCTTCCAGTGGTTGTACTTGATGTTGTCGAATCGATCGCGGCCGATCTGCGCCGAGATCCCGCCCTCGGGCGCCCAGTGCGCCGGAACCGAGATCGTATGTTGGGCCAGAGCGGCCACGGCCGGACTACGCTTGTCGCCCCCCACGAACGGCACCTTTTCCTTCCCCTCCGGATCCAGGTAGGCGGTCTTGTCCCGGAGGTGGACGCACAGAACATACGCCTGCTCGAACCCCATCGTGGCCGCGAGATGCGCCTCGGTGAGACCGCGCTCGGCCCGGGTCAGCGCATACAGGTCGTCGTGAACGTCCGCCGGGCTCGGGATGCCGGTGAGCCTGGCGTCGTGCAGCAGCCTGGCCTCGTGGCCGTGGGCCTCGGTGTCCAGTCGGCGCTGCCGCACAGCCGATACGTCGTCGAGAGTGGCCAGGTAACTGTCCGAGTCGTACACCTGGCGGATCAACCGCTCGACGTGATCGGGGAGAAGGAGTTCCGAACCGTGGGAACGGAGCGTTCGGATCGTGCGCTGCCTCAGCGCTCGGTCCATCGGCGAATCGGCCTGTGCCTCGCTTCCCAGGAGCAGTAGATGCCGACCGCGGGAGGCACGGGCCAGCAGCGAGGGCAGCGGGACCACAGGTGTGACGACCCACTCGAAGCGGAAGGGGAGATGTTCGGCGAAGGAAGCGGTGGTAACGAGCACCGAATCGCCTTGCGCCGGGTCTTGGTGAGCTGCTGTGCACTCCGCCACAAGTTCGCGGACACGATATCGGGGGAAGCGCGAGTGCAGCAGCCGAAGCTCGCGGGGCATCGCGCGCCGGCGATGCAGATGTTCGAGCGCACGGAAGGTCCGCTGGGCTTCCTCCTCACTGCTGCAGCACACGAGGGTCGAGCCGCTGTCCCCGACTTCGCGCATGACGGAGTCCACGTACGTGTCTGCGCCGCCGGGCCACGGGTGGACTTCGGACACGGAGACGCGCAGAACCGAGTCCGCAGGAGGATCGACCGCGAATTCGGTGACCGCGCCGTCCTGTCCGTCGACATGCAGCCAACCCGGCTGTGGCAGTTCCGCCGACGAGCGCGCGCCCTCCTGTCCGCTCCGCGTTCCCCGAGCCAGTCGCGCGCCCCTTTGATAGGCCTGCACCAAGCGATGGGCACTCGCGCCGGCCAGGGTGTCGGTCAGCAGCACGACGGATGCCCCGAGCGCCGCCAGCCACTCCACGAGCAGGCACAGGAGTTGATGCAGCCGGGGCTTCTGCGGACGCACGTCGTCCACCACGAGAACCTTCTCGCTGAGTGCGAAGAGCCGCACGGCGTTGTCCGGCACCGGCAGGACGGCCGGCAGGAATTGGTCGTGGGCGCCCACCCCGAGGGGAGCCAGTAGCCCGCGCCGCCGCAGGGTGAGCCACTGCTGTGCGACGGCCCGGGCCTGTGGCGTGTCGAAGCTGAGTTCGGGGATCTCCTCGGAGGCCGACTCGGGATCGCTGTCGAAGGCCATTTGGTGAAGACGGGTGAGCGTACCGAAGCCCTCCAAAAGCATGCCCGCCAACGACGCCAACTCTCCCGACGCCTCATCGAGGTGAAGCTCTTCCGGCAGGGCGAGAGCAATACCCCGAGCCCCGGACGCCCGGCCCAACCGCGAGGCCGCGACCAGCCCGAGCCGCCGGCGGGCGGGCCCAGCCGGAGCGCTAACGAGCAGCATGCCGGGACCTGCGGGCTCGGTCGTTGTGAGCAACTGTTGCGCGAGCCGACCGTGCACGGAGCCGTCCGGGAACCCGGCCGCACTCAACAGCTTCTCCCTCGCCGGGGTGGCGAATCCGCACTGCCCCAGAGTTCGCTGCTCAACCCCGGTCCGGGCCACCTCCCGGGCACGCTCCCAGTGCTGCGCAAGGGCTTTGCTGCAGCAGCACTCTTCGTCCTCGAGACGCCGCACCGTGTTGATCGACTCCTTGTCGCTGGCCATCCAGTCCGCCACCATCACCGCGCCGAGCACCACGACCGCGAGCTCGGCCGGGAGAGTTCCGGTGGGTACCGGGCCGTCGTGCGCGATCAGCGTGCGCAATACACGGACGTGGTGCAGGCGTTGCTCAGGCCACTTGCCCTTCCCGGCCTGCGGTAGGAACGTCGCCGGATGCTTCAACTGCCGACGGTCCATCCGCGGGTGGAAGACTCCGTGGTGGCCACCGAGCAACTGCCCGATAGCGTGACCGACCCGGTCGCCGACCGGCCCCTCGGGATCACCCGGCGGATAGCCCAGCTGTTCGAGAATCCCGGGCAGGGTCCAGTGCGTGATCTTGCCGTGTGGGCCCGCGCCGTTGTCCGTGCCGCCTGTGCCGTTCCAGTAGCGGCGGTCGGCGAATACCTTCTCGAAGCACCCCGGGTACCCCTTCCGCACTGAGTGCTGGTACGACGGTGAAATCTTCCCCACGTCGTGCAGCGCCGCCCAAAAGGCCAGTTCTCGCGTGGCATCGAGCTCCGACAACCCCAAGGCCAGAGCGATCCGGGCATGCATGCGCGGGCCGACAGCCGACTCCCACAAGGCCGCGAAGTAAGCGCCGGTGTCGACGAGGTGGCACACCACCGGGTATGGGGGCTTCATGCCTTGCTCCTTGCCCCATAGGCGGACGTCCAGGAGCCGGGGATTGCCGTGGTGGCAGCGGTTGTTCTCGGCGCCGACGCCACATTCGGTGGTGATCTCCATGCGAGTGTTGTAGCAGCCGTCATGAGCCAACCGGCGGCGAACGGCGAGTACTTGGCGTACAGTCGACGGTGGGTCGAGGAGATCCGGCGCCACACGGCAGGGGATGCGTCCCCACGGCCAGTGACACCGCCCCGCGGGTCCAGCCGGCCCGTGGCACCGAATCTCCCAGAGGTGTCTACATGAACGAGTCCCAGAACCGCTGCGGTGGGTTCCTCAAGCTGGTCGCCGGCTCCTTCGTCGGCAAGGTGCTTGCGGGCATCCTGCTGGAGTGGTGGTCAGGGCAGTAGTCCCAACCCACGGCCCGGACTTCGGTCCGGGCCACCTTGTTCCCGGGACCCGGCGATATCGCCCGGTCATCGATATCGCCACCCCCGAGATCGTGGGCCGGGCCACTGCGGTCCCGAGCGATGGCCCATACGGGCGGGTGCCGCTCAACGCGCCGCTCCGAGATGGATGTTCGTCCGGGGCCGGAACGCACGGACCAGACACAGGGCCTTCGCCCCGGATGAGCATGCGGATGGCGCCCATACTTACCCGCCCCGATGACAGGATCGGTGACCCGGATCCGCGCTACCGCCGGGGAACGCCCGGGCATCTCATCCCGGCGCCGCGGTCACAGCACGCCATCGAGGACGTTCTCGTGGAATTGCCTTGCGCGGCGCACGTATTCATGGACGACCGGCGAGTTCGGACTCCAGCGACCGTGGACCGCGATGTCGTGGACGGAGGCGCCTCCGTCGGCCGCGGCGGTGGCGCCGCCGGAGCGCAGGGAGTGTGCGGTCACCAGGTACGCGGAGGGCACGTCGGCCAGGACGGCGCGTTTGCGGACGATCCTGTTCGCGTGGTGATCGCTGAGCGAGGAGCCGATGCTCTGGCTCGAGCCCTTCCCGATCGAGCGGATCAGTCGTCCCGTGGTGACGCCGCGTTCAGCCAGCGCCGTACACCAGGCTGAGACGGCCCGCACCGGATCGATGTCGGGGTGTCGTCCGTGCGGGATGGCGACGACGACGCCCTCGGCCCTGCGGTCCGTCTTGGACCTGAGGATGCGTACCAGCAGGCCGCGTTCCTCCACGCTCACGTCATCCAGGTCCAGCGCGACGATCTCACTGCGGCGCCCCATCAGCGCGAAACCCAGGACCAGGATCACTCGGTCCCGCAGGCCCGACAGGGCGGTGGTGTCACACGTCGCGACCGCAGCACGCAGAGCGTCGACGCGCAGCGGCGGGGCCTTGCGCTTGGCCAACCCCCGGTCGGCGCGCTCGCGTTGGTGGTCGTCGATCACCTTGCGCGCGGTGGTGGTGTCCGGGATCGGCACCCCGTCCGCGCGGTGACGCGCGCACACCGCGTACATCGCCCGCCGGATGGTGGAGGGCGCGTAGTCGGCGACGACCAGGTGGGTGACGTAGGCGGCCAGAGTCGCCCACGTCGTGGGCAACGCGACCCGCGGTGCGGGCCGCCCGGCACGGTCTCGGGCCGTCGCGCACCAGCGCTCGAACGCCTCCCAGTCCCGCGTGTAGGCGCGCACTGTCTCCCCGGAACGCCCGCGCAGAACCCGCCGGATCGTCTCGTCGGGCAATTCGAAGTCGGCCGCGCCATACGCGGGGACAACCTCGGCCTCCACCAACGACTCACTACGCGGGGCGAGTTCGCCCCCGCTCACCGCGCCGCCCTCGACCCGCCGCACACATCCGCCCGCCGCTCACGACGAACCCCGGACGCCGCAACCCGCCGACACAGGAAGCGCCCGTCGGCGCTCACGGCCCCGAGCCCCCCGAATGCGACTTGCGCCCCCTCCCAGCCGGGACGACCGCGTCGCTCGCCGAACCGTCTCCACAGATCGACGTCCACGCGCATGTTGCGTCCTCCGATCGGCCGCCCGACAGGTTCAGGTCCGGTAATGCATGTTACCGGACCTGAAAGCCGCGAGTCCGCGAGACAGAAGTCATTCGAACTCGAATGTCTTCTGTCAGAAGCAACGAGAGCGAAGCCCCGCTCGCTTCGTGAGAACGGATGCCCCTCTGCGGACTCTCTGTGCAGGGAGACAGTCCGGAACCCTGAGGATCCCCGCCGGGAGGTGGGTCAGCCTCCGCGTGTCCACATTGCACAAATCCAGCTTGCATGATCGGCGGCGCGTTTCGTGTGAACTGCCCGGGAGTCGTCTGCCGCCCGGGCTCTCCGTCCGATGAGATATCGATTTCTTTCCGTTGATGCCGTCTGGAATCATGAAGTGTTTCGACGATCTGACTTGGGGGATGTCGTGGTGCACGGGCAGGGGCTGTTCGACGGGTTCGAGGCCTATCGAACACCGAGCGATGCCGACTACGAAAGCGTTCTTCGCCGGGGATTGATTGCCCTGGATACGAACGTTCTTTTGGATCTCTACAGGATGAATGCCCGCGTTCGCAAGGACATGATGACGGTCCTTCATACGTTGAAAGACCGCATCTGGATTCCACAACAGGTGATTGTCGAATTCTGGCGGAATCGTTAGGGCGAGGAACTTGTCGCGTACCACGAGAAGAAGTCAGCAATCACGCGGGAATCCTTGAAAGAGTCCATCGGCAATTCGAGAAAAGTCATCGACGAGTGGGTCGCCAGTGTTCACGCCGGCAGCAACGGGGAAATTTCCAAACCCCTCTACGACGCACTCGGCCGGATCGAGGATATCTACGGCGACCTCGACAGGATCCTCCGCGAACAGGCGGACCGGGCCACTGTCCTCGGCATGCGCGACACCAACACGGACCCGGTGATCAGGAAGCTGGAGCCCCTGCTCGACGGGCGGGTCGGACGTCCCTTCGACGAGCAGCGCCACGCCGAGGAGATCGCCCGGGCAAAGGAGCGGGCAGACGCCAGGATTCCACCCGGCTACAAGGATTTCGAGGACGGAAAGAAGGGTGATGCGGAGGCGGCCGGGGACTACCTGGTCTGGCGGCAGCTCCTCGATGAGGCACTGGACCGGAAGACGGACGTCCTCTTCGTCACCAGAGACCGCAAGGAGGACTGGTGGCAGCACGTGTCCCGGAAACCCACGCGGCTTCCCCGCATCGAACTCGTCGACGAGCTTCGCGCAGTCACCGGACAAAGACTCTTCATAGTCGGGCCCAGTGTGCTCATGAGCCACGTCAGTCGACGTCTTCTCGTTGAAAGAGAAGTTCGACGAAGACTACGTGGCCGCCCTGCAGCGCATCGAATCGGCCGAGGCCGACTCGATCCGGCTGCGAAACTCCACGAGGAAACCCCGATATCGACTCGCCCAGGTTCCCAGAAAAAACAGCGGCGACTATGTCGAGACATTCTGGACGATGGCCCAGATGGTGGACGACAACCCACTGCTCGACGCGTGCATAGGGAAATTCATGGAATGCTTCCCCAGTGTCACGCTCATTCCGGAGGCCCGTAGGCGTCTGATGAATCTGGTCTCGCTCGGGCTGGCCGTCGTGCACGATGACCGCATCCTCCTGACGGCCTCCGGAAGAAGGTTCGTCGGAAGTCGCGATACCACACTGCTCTGCGCTCTCTTCCTGGAAAGAATCGAAGGCGCCGTCGAAGCCCAGCAAATGTTTCGGCAGGGACTCGAGACCACCGAAATTAAAATCCGTCTCATGAGCCATCCCGAATTGGAGGTGAGCGCCACGCAATGCGATCTGCTGTTGCGCTGGTTCGAGAGGCTCGACCTGTCGACCTGACCGGGCGCCCTTTCCGGCCGGACTCGACCCACTTTCCGGGAGACCTGCCCCACCATTGCTCTCACTCGTGTCGGAGGCCACGCCGGATGTCCGGCGTGGCCTCCGACACGGTGGTCATTCCCCGTCGGGAAGTTCGCGCATGAACGCGTGGGTCGACTGGCCCCAATAGCAGCGGAGATTATCGAAGACGGCGGGGTCGCGATGCATGTTCTCGGCCTTGGCATAGGCAAGGAAGAGTAGGTCGAGGGCGGTTACAGTCTCACGGATCAAGGCGACAAGGTCGTCGACCTCGCTGCCGTTGATTCCTGCTTTGGCAACGGACTTGAGTCGGTCGTAGATGTCACGCACGAAGATGTGGCGGTGGTTCAGACGGACGATGGCCTTCTCGTTGAGATGATCGATCTCGAAGATTTCCTTTCCCGGCCAACCGCCGTCCATCAGCGTGAACGGGTTCTCCTGAATATGCTTGCGGACTTCCTCAGACTTTTCCTGGTTATCGGCCAGGCCGAGGTCCTCAAGGATCTCTTGAACGATCCGTGCGTTGTCCTCCTTGGTGAATTGTTTGCCGGCCTGCCCCATCGGGGACGTCCTGTTGGCGCGTGACGCGGCCTGCGTTGCCGAGCTGTGCTCTTTGGCCTTGGCCAAGTCCGATGTCGCCACCTCGCCCCAGTGACGACGGATCTCCTGACGGGCAAGCCTGACGGGGCGTTTGAGCCATTCACGGAGCTCCGCCCGGAGCTTGTCGACCGGCACGGCACCTCTCTTGACGTTGCGTACCTGGAAGAAGTCGTCCAGCGCGGCGGGGAATGTCACCTCGATACCGATGTAACGGTCGACCTTGTCCACGCCAGCCGGAAGCAGCTTGGGCACGATGTCGTAGTTGATCTCGCGCCCGTTGCGGACCATGCTGATCTTCCCGGCACTGTCCGGGATGTGGAACTCTCGGATATCGCGACCGTTGTTGTCACATTTGCCGCCTTCACCCTCTTTCCAGCGAAACTCGACGGGAGCAATGGTGACAGTGACCTCGATACTCTCGCCATCGGCGATCTCGATCTTCGCCCGGTCGATCACCTTTCCCAGGAGGCCGGCCCTGGGGTATTTCTTGACGATGCGCGGGTTGTCCATGAGGAACAACGGGTCGAAGAGAGTCACGTCGGTTCCGTCGAGCTCGATCCTCAATCCCGCGTCCAGGAACTTCCGATAGGCGCGGGCGATGAAGTTGCGCAGGTCGGCCAACTTCTCGGTGAGGCTCGTGCCGAAGGTGCCTCCGTCCCTGAGCTTATCGATCTTTCCGTACACCACGAGTGTGCCGGAGTCGAAGGCGGTGCCGTCTGTGTTCGTCATGGCTGCTGCGAATTCGTCGGGCCAGCCGTCGAGCTCACGTGCCCGGATGTGCGTCTGCTGCTCGTTCTTGATTTCCTCCAGGTCTAGATGGGCATGCCTGATGGCGTCGTCGCCTGATTGCTTGGTGTAGACGTCGATGCGCCTGCCGAGGCTGAGACCGGCAAGCTTGAGGCCGACTCCGAACCGTCCCAGACCGTCGCGGCGGCGCCCATATCGGTTGCTGAAGCCCATGGACAGCACCAAGGCGACGATGCTGGCTTCGATGCCCCGGCCGTTGTCGGCAAACGCAATCGCGTTAATGGAGCGCCTGTCCGTTTCGTACCGCACGAGGACGCGGATGAGATTGGCGCCTGCCTCTACGGAATTGTCGATCGGCTCCCCGACTGCGGCAGTGAGGTCGAAGCCGGAGTCGCGCATGGACTCCAATGCGTTGGCGACCTGGATGATATCTGCCTGTGGCATGGATGGGGTGAAGAGCCGGGAAGTGGAGTCGGTGCTCACGTTGCGCTCCTTGTCGACGACGTTCCACTGACGAGGTAGGCCGTAGCTGTAGTGGATTTTGTGCCGTTCTTCGGGAAGGCGAGGGCATGCTGCCGTATCAGTTCGCGGCAGCCGCAGGTCTTCATGAGGTCGTTGTCCGGGCGTAGGCCCTGCGGGCCCGCGCGCGGAGACGGGAGATGCGCTCGCGCATCCGACAGGGGCTGATGTTGAAGGCGGCCGCCAGTACCGCGATGTCCGGGTCGATCGTGAGCATTTGTACTAGAATGCGTTCCTCGTGCGTGAACGTGGGGGTGGTCTGCAACCACTCGCGGAGCTCCACGGTCGCGAAGTCGTCCTCCAGGCAGCTCGGTTCCTGATGCGCCCGGATCTCGCTCAGGGGCGTAACCGGCACGAGGGCACGGCGCTCACGCAGGACGGTCCCGGAGTGTGCCAGGGCGCTGCGGACCTGGAAGGGCGCGGGCGAGGTGCCGTTGAGCCGAATGACCTCGTCCGAGGCGCGGTCGATGCGCTCGAGTTCGTACATCTCGCAGTGCCTCTTGGCACGGCATTGAAGCAGCGTGAGGGCACGCTGCGCCTGCTCGGTGAGCAACACGTCTCCTGAGTCTGACTGCGTCCCCCGTACGGTGGGACGCGGTCGCGTTCTGTGGAGGATCTGAAGTTGGTGGGACGGGCACCGCGCGGGCCGGTCCTTGACGATGTTCGAGATTCGGTCTGCTCGTGCCTCAACTACGAAGGGCGGGTGGGGAGATGAGGTCTTGCGCTTCCGGCGGGACGATTCTCACCAAGTCCACTGCCTGGTGCCCGTTCCGGGGAGGGAGTACCGACGGGAGCCTTGCAGCGACTTCGCCGTGGTGCGCCATTCGTTCGAGCACTCCTTGCATACCCGTCAGTGTCGGTCGGCGTGCGCGGCGACGAAGTACCGCTTCATGTCAGGGTGAATTCCCGGAGATCGGCTCTACCCCCAGGTGGGGACACCTCACCGCCCAGCGCTTCACCGCAGGTGGGTTGGTCGCGGGATGCGATTCCGGCGGCTTTCCCGGAGCCGGGGCGCGACGCCAACGTGTCCCCACGCGGCGCGGTCTCCCGTGACCCCGCCGCACGCGCCCCCGGCCTCGGGATCCGCTGCCGCGTTCCCGATCCTGCCCGGTCTCGGCGGGGTCCGACCTGGTCGATCGCGATGCCGGCCAAGGGGTACGAGGGGGACGCCCCGCAGGTTGTCGTCGTGGGCGCGACCGTCGTGGTGGCCACGCCGACCGATCCGACCTCGGCCGGCTACGAGTTCGGCGTCCCGGCACGGGCCACGAGGCCGCAACGGGTCGAGCTGCGGGATCCGGCGACCGGCGCGCCCGGAGCCCGTGACGAACCCGGCTCCGCGCACCGACTCCGGCATCGGATCCGATCTGCGCGCGGCACCACGGGAGCCCGACTCAAGACGCCCGATTCGGGCGGTCTTGCGTTGTCGGTGTGTTTGGACGGGCCGTCGCGCCGGGCCTGTCGAGGGCGCTCAGATTCTGCCTACCGACCGTCGGCAGGGCGCAAATCGTCGACGGTATGGCGTTTTTCGCGCGTAAGCAGTTGACTACCCCGGGGACAGGTATGACCGACGTTCGCACACCGCAGTAGTGGCGCGCGTGGTGCCGTCGGGGAACTCGGGTGGGGATCGGGGGGACGTGCCGGGCACGGATGGGCGTCAAGTGCTGCCACCGCACCCGTCCGCCCTGATGGAGTCGTTACGGGCGTTCGGCTACGACATGTCGACCGCCCTTGCCGATCTGGTCGACAACAGCATCGCGGCGGGCGCGCGGGAAGTGCGCATAGAGTTCTCCTCCGATCCCGGCGGCGCCTGGGTCGCGGTGGTGGACGACGGTTGCGGCATGACCGAGAGCCGGTTGCACGAGGCCGTGCGCTTCGGCGGACTCGGCCCGGATCGGCCCCGCGACAAGAGCGACCTGGGGCGTTTCGGTCTGGGGTTGAAGACGGCCTCGCTCTCCCAGTGCAGGCACCTGACGGTGATGAGCCGAACCCTCGGCGGTACGACCTCGGTGCGTTCCTGGGACATGGACCTCGTCCGGGACACCGGGGATTGGTGTGTCCTGACGGCTGCGGACGAGCAGGCGGTTCGCATCGCGGAAGAGGTCGGTTTCACCGGGATCGGAACGATGGTCCTCTGGCGCCACCTGGACCGCGCGGGCGACGGCCCGCTCCTGGCCAGGCGCCTCGCGCGGACCAGGGCCCGCCTGGAGATGTGGTTTCATCGCTTCCTGGAGTCGGGGCGCCTGCGCCTCTCGCACGGCCGGCGCGAGAGTGTGGCCTGGGATCCCTTCATGCGGGACCTCATGGCCACCCAGGACACCGGTCCCGAACTTCTCCGCGGTGCCGGTGAGGCCGTGCGGGTGACGCCGTACGTTCTCCCGCATCCCGCGAGGCTGACCGAGTCCGAACTGGCGACGGGCGCCGGACCGCGCGGGTGGAACGCGCAACAGGGCTTCTACGTCTACCGCGGCGACCGCATGGTGTCCGCGGGCGGATGGCTGGGACTGCGTGACCTCACGCAGACACCTACCACGCGCCTGGCACGCATCGCCGTCGACATCTCCCCGTCCGCGGATGCCCGTTGGCAGGTCGACGTGCGGAAATCGCGGGTCCACCCGCCGGCCGAGCTGGAGAACCGCCTCTTCGCCTTGGCCGAACACACGCGTGAGGCCTCACGCCGGGTCTTTCGTCGGCGTCAGCCCGGGTCCTCCGGCGCTCCGGGCGCGGCCGAGGTCGCCGTGGTGTGGCAGCAGGTGCGCCGTCCGGACGGCCGGGTGTGCTACACGGTCAACCGGCGACACCCGTTGACCGCGGCCGCCTTGCAGTCGTCGGACGCAGGCGCCCTAGAGGCGATCCTGAGACTCGTGGAGGCGTCGCTGCCCATCGGGTACATCGCCCTGGAGGCACAGGCCGACATGACTCGCGTACCGCAGGCATCCCTCGAAGGCGCCACCGAGGACCAGGCCCGAGCGGATTTGGAAGCCATGCTCGGGGCCCTGCCGGCCGAACCGGCGATGAGGCGAGCCGTCCTGCGGGTCCTCGCCACCTCCGAGCCGTTCAACCGATTCCCCCGGTTGTTGGAGCAGATCGCCGCCCACGACCCCGCAGACGGAGCGTGACTCACTTGACCGCACAATCCGTAGGCTTGGCGCTCCAATTCGCCGAAAGCATGTTGTTGGAGGTCGCCCCTCGCGATCGAACGCCGGAACGAATCCGGGAGATCGCCGGCAAGGCCCAGCTGCTGATGTCGACGCTGAACACCGAGGTCTCGGCGGAACAGATCGCTCGCGAACTCGAATCCAGGTTCGACGTGTGGGTGCCCCGGGAGATCTCGCTGCTGGATCCGCAGGACCACGACGCGTGGCTCAACCAGCGCAGATACGACGTGGAGTGGGCCTACTGGGAGCGCTACAAGAAGTGGCTCTCCCACGGATCGGGCTGGAAGCCCCCGGCCGTGGAGGCCTTGGACGAGGCGACCGACACCGTTCTGGGGCTCATGGAGGACCCGATGCGCCCGGGGGAATGGCGCAGCAAGGGGCTCGTATACGGCCAGGTGCAGTCCGGGAAGACCGCAAACTACACCGGGTTGATCTGCAAGGCGGTCGACGCGGGATACAGGGCCGTCATCGTGATGACCGGCGCGCACGAGAGTCTGCGGCACCAGACCCAGGCCCGCCTGGACGCGGAGTTCCTCGGGTTCAACACGAGCGTCACCCGCCAGCGCACCGCCGAGTCCAAGTACATCGGCGTGGGAACGCTGAGCATGAAGAGCCCGCCCCTGTGTCTGTCCATCACCTCGCGGGACAAGGACTTCCAGTCCGCGGTCTTCCGAAGCACACCGGTGGACCTGCGCCAGGTGCGCCTGTTGGCGGTGGTCAAGAAGAACGCGAGAATCCTCGACAACCTGGCCAAGTGGCTGGGTGACTTCGCCAAGGGGACACCGGACGGGCGGTTGTCCGACCTTCCCGTGCTGGTGATCGACGACGAGGCCGACTACGCCTCGGTCGACACGAAGCGGCCCCGCGCCAAGCGCGCGCAAAGCGACCCCGAGCACGATCCGACGAGGATCAACCAGGCCATACGCAAGCTCTTGGGGTTGTTCGAGAAGCGCACCTACGTCGCCTACAGCGCGACGCCGTTCGCCAACATCTTCATATCTCCCGAAACGGACCATCCCACCCACGGCGAGGACCTGTTCCCCGAGAGCTTCATGGTCGCGCTGAAGCCACCCTCGAACTACACGGGTCCCGAGGTGGTGTTCGGCCTGGTGCCGGAGGACGCGGCGTTGGAGACCCATCCGCTTCCCGTGCACCGTCCGGTGACCGACCACGAGGGCTGGATGCCCGAGGGGCACACCAAGGGGTGGGTACCGCCGAGGTCGCTACCCGCCTCGCTCGACGAGGCGCTGGACGCTTTCGTGCTCTCCACCGCGGTGCGCCGTGCCCGCGCGGAACTGGGAACGGCGCGACCGAGCCACGCCACCATGCTCGTACACGTTACGCGCTTCACCGACGTGCAGGCCGCGGTCGTGCAGCAACTCCGCGAACGGCTGCGCGACATGGACGACACGTGGTCCGACCGCGGGGCGGCGGGGACGCGGTTACGGGGGCGTCTTCGGTCCTTATGGGAACGGGACTTCCTGTCCACGCGCGAGGAGTTGACCGCCGTACACGGGCATCTGGGCAGCGTCATCGGGTCCGCGGTCGCCTACGATCGGGTCGAGGCACATGTCCAGGACGTCCTGTCCGACGCCGCGGAGGGTGTCAAGGCGGTCAACGGTCAGGCGTCCGACGTCCTGGAGTACGAGTCGAGTGCGCCGGCCACCGTGGTCGCGGTGGGCGGGGACAAACTGTCGCGAGGCCTGACGCTGGAGGGCCTGAGCGTCTCGTACTACCTGCGCGCCTCCCGCACCTACGACACGCTGCTGCAGATGGGGCGTTGGTTCGGATACCGACCGGCGTATCTCGACGTCACGCGCCTCTACACCACCCCCGAGCTCGTGAAGTCGTACGTCCACGTCACCCGCGCAAACCGCGAACTCATGGACTTGATCTCGGTGCTGGCCGAGACGGGTAGCAGGCCGCTCGACGTCGGGCTGCGTATTCGTGACGGTCACGAACACCTCCAGGTGACCGCGGCGGCCAAGATGCGCAACACGAAGAGCATCTGGCTCACCTTCGCGGAGCGGCGCGCGGAGACACTGCACATGCTTACGCGTCCCGAGGCACTACGCGCCAACAAGGCCCGCCTGGACGCACTGATCGACGCGATCACACCCTGTGCGATCGTGCCGGCGGAGCTTCGGCCGCCCGACACGGGCCAGGGATTCATGCGTCGCAACGTCCCGGCTCAGGCGGTGATCGAATTCCTGGACGGCTTCGCGTGCCCGGGACGGGTCTCCCAGGCGAATCCGAGAAACCTCATCGACTACATCCACAGCCAGAACGCTCGTGGGGAACTGGTGCGGTGGACCGTGGCGGTCACCGGCGGCAGCTCGAAGCAGCGCCTGGAGGTCGCGGGGGAATCCGTGCGGCTGGTGAGACGCAAGCCCGTGGGGGGCGCGGTCGAGGTCGGCCGCGACTTCGAGGTCGGCGTCCTGGTGAGTCCCGTGCACGAGGCGATCGGCCTGACCCGGGATCAATACGACGACGCACGCAAGATGACCCACGCATCGTCGGACACCGACACTACGCGCGGGCCCCTGCGGCGGAGCGATCCGAGGAACAGCCGTCCCAGTGGCCGAGAGTTGCGACGACGGCGTGATTGCGCCGAGGGCTTGTTGTTGGTCTATCCCATCGAGACGGCCGGCTGCGTTACGGGCGCCCCGGATGGGCTCCCGCTCGTGGGTTACGCGTTGTCCTTCCCGCCGTCCCCGACGGCGAGGCCCTTGTCCTATCGGGTGACCGAGACCTATCTGCGTGAGCTGGTCACGATGTTGACGGTCGAGGACGAGGATCCGCAGGGGGACGACCGATGGTTGGACTGACTCCTGCGGCACTGCGGGCGATGTTCGAGGCGGCCCAGGCGGGAGAGCTTCGGGGCGTGGGGGGCACGCGGCGCCGTCTCCTGCCCGAACACGCCCTGGACATCTTCGTGGAGGTGCGCTTCCCCGATGGGGAATGGGCGCTGCTGGTCTCGAGCACCGAGAACCTGGGCGACCGGGAACTGGTACTGGCCGCGGGGCTGACGTGTCGTTGCCGGGAGGGAAGGCTCGAGGTCGTCGCGCAGCCGACCACCGACCGACACATGTTCTGTGTGCTGCTCGCCGATCTCCTGAACCATCTGCGATGGGCCCAGCATCGAGCCGCCACCGCCCTGGTCGCCAGGCTCACGGCGTGGCAGGCGATGCTGGGGCGAGGGCCCCGGGACGGGCTCAGCCGTGCGGAGTCGATCGGGCTGCTCGGGGAGTTGCTCGTCCTGCGCGACGTCGTGCTCCCCTTCACAGGGGCGGGAGCGGCGAAGTCCTGGGTGGGGCCCACGGGTGCCGCCCAGGACTTCCGGGCCGAGGACTGGGCGCTGGAGGTCAAGTCCGTCTCGGCGAACACGCTGCGCTGCATGATCAACGGGGCCGGTCAACTGGACCGCTTCGGCCTGCGGGAACTGGTCCTCGTGTATCAGGTGCTGGCCCGCGATGACCTCGGTGTGACCCTGGGGGCCCTCGTCGAGGAGGTGAGGACCCATCCCGCGCTGGGCGCGGATCGACCGTTGGTGGACAACCTGCTTCTTCAAGCCGGATGGATGGACGCGCATCGGGAGCGGTACGAACGCGATCGGTACCGCCTCTCCCGCCGGTACTGCTATCGCGTACGTAACGACTTTCCTGTGCTCGCCCCGACCGATCTTCCGCACGGAGTATTGAACGTGTCCTATTCGATCGACCTGTCGACCTGCGCGCACGCGCTGGTCGACGAGCCCGCCCTGGGCGACATACTGGCGCCGCCTCCGAACCGGGAGCGTTCCCGTGCCTGAACCGGAGTGGGAGGGTTTCGCGCGGTCCCTCGAAGCCGCCGTGGTCGACCGCGTTCCCGACGAGTCCGCGGAACGCCGGCGCAACGCCTTCCTCGAAGTGGTCTGCGACTACCTCGTCAACGACGGCGTGGTCGAGGACGTCACACCGTGCTATCTGCGCAAACAGGTCCGCCGCCGCACGCTGGAGGTCCACGGCTACGAGATCAGCGACGGGGGCACCTCGCTGGACCTGTTCATCGTGCGCGCCGATCTCGGCGCGACGGCGTTGGCCCGCAGAGACGTGCAAACGGCGTTCAACGCCGTCGAGGCCTTCGCGGAGGAATGCGCCGCGGGAACCCTCGCCGAGCTCGAGGACACCAGTCCCCAGTTCGACATGGCGGACACCGTCCACAAGGCGTGGCCGGGTCTCACACGCATGCGGGTCTTCCTTCTCACCGACGGCCGGACCACGCTGGCGCACGTCGACGCGAAGACGGTCGCCGGCCTGCCCACCAGCTACGAACTCTGGGACATCGCACGACTGTTCCGCCTCGCCACATCCGGCCGTCAACAGGAACAGATCGTCATCGACCTGGCGGACTTCGGAGGCCCCGTGCCGTGCCTGCCGGCACTGCGGGGAGGCGAGTACCACTGCCTCCTGGCGGTCCTGCCCGGCCAACTGCTGGCCGACCTGTACGACACCTACGGCGGCAGGCTGCTTCAACGCAACGTCCGCGCCTACCTGCAGGCGCGCGGCAAGGTCAACAAGGCGATCAGCCAGACCGTGCGAGAGGCCCCGGGACGATTCCTGGCCTACAACAACGGCATCTCCGCCACGGCGACCGACGTCGGCCTGGAGGAGGGACCCGACGGCCAGATCATGCTCGCCCGCCTCGTGGACCTGCAGATCGTCAACGGCGGTCAGACCACCGCGTCCCTACACCACACGTCGCTGCGCGATCGCGCCGACCTGGCCGACGTCCGGGTGCCCGCGAAGTTCACCATCGTCCAGGAGGCCGACGCCCTGGACGAGTTCGTGCCGAAGATCTCCAAGTACGCGAACTCGCAGAACATCATCCGTGAGGCCGACTTCGAGGCGAACAGCCCCTTCCACGTGGAGCTGGAGAGGCTGTCGCGGGCCCTGTGGGCACCGGCCGTCGGCGGAAGCACACGGCAGACCCGCTGGTACTACGAACGCGTTCGCGGGCAGTACCAGGTCGCGTTGAGCGAGCAGCGAACGGAGGCCCGCAAACGGCAGTTCCGCCAAGAGCACCCTCCGGCCCAGCGGTTCGGCAAGACGGAGGTCGCCAAATACGAGATGTTGTACCTGCGGCATCCGCACCTGGTGAGCCGCGGAGGTCAGAAATGCTTCCAGATCTGGACGTCGGACGTCGTGAGCGCGTACGCGTCGCCGCCCTCCGCCGCCTACTTCAGGGAATTGGTCGCCAAGTCGATCCTCTTCGAGGAATCGCGGAAGCTGATCCGCGCCCTGAGCGCAGCCGACGATCACCAGGGATACCTGGCCCAACTCACCAACTATGTCGTCGCTCTCCTCGTCGACCGCGCCGGCGGTGCGGTCGACCTGGACCGCGTCTGGAAATCGCAGTCGCTGCCCGAACACATCGCCGCGCTGCTGCCGGGGCTGCTCGCCTCGATCCGTCCGATCCTGACGCACCCGCCCGGAGGAGCGAATGTCACCGAATGGTGCAAGAAGGAAGAATGCTGGAAGACCGTGGTCGGCGCCGACTGGGGACTTCCCCCGACGTTCCTGGGGTAGTCGTCGAACGTCCGTCCACGAACCATGTGTCGGTGAGCGGCTCGAATGCGGGATACTGCGTGCCTCGGAGATCGTTTCGTTCGCGGGGCAACCCCGCGTTCGCGCGCGGACGGCGCGGCCACTCTCCGAACACTCTTTGACCCGCGGGCTCGGTTGATGCCCGGTCCTTGCGTGTGATCTGTGTGCTC
Source organism: Embleya scabrispora DSM 41855 (assembly GCF_000372745.1). Lineage (GTDB taxonomy): Bacteria > Actinomycetota > Actinomycetes > Streptomycetales > Streptomycetaceae > Embleya > Embleya scabrispora. The sequence goes on from NZ_KB889705.1 coordinate 45,762, forward strand.
GACGTCGGTGTTCGTTGAAGGGTGGGGAGCGTGGCTTACGGGGTGCGCCTCGAGCGCAGCGACTATCTCAAGCTCCCTCCGCACGCGGACGCCTGCACGCCGGAGGACTTCCCCGCTTGGCTCGCGCGACGATCCCCCGACGAGCGGCTGGCCGTCGACCTGTTCTCCGGGGCTGGCGGACTGAGCCTGGGGTTGGAGCAGGCCGGGTGGACGGTTGCCCTCGCCGCCGACTACGACGAACGCGCCCGCGAGACCCACGCGGGCAACTTCCCCGGCCTGTCGCTGTGCACCGACCTGGGAAACCCGGACGAACGGGACCGTCTCGTCGAACTCCTGAGCCACGCCGAGATCGACCTGGTGGCCGGAGGACCTCCCTGCCAGCCGTTCAGTCGCGCCGGACGGAGCAAGATCCGCAGCCTGGTGCGGGAAGGCGTCCGCGAGGCCATCGATCTGCGCAAGGAACTCTGGCGTGCCTACCTCGACGTCATCCTCAGGGTGCGCCCCCGCGCCGTTCTCATGGAGAACGTCCCCGACATGGGCCTGAGCGACGATTTCTTCGTCGTCCGCAGCATCGAGCAGGAGCTCGAGGACGCGGGCTACTACACCCAGGTCCGGCTGGTGGACGCGTGGAACTACCGGGTGCCCCAACACCGCAAGCGACTCATACTGCTGGCGCGACGCGACGCCGAAGCCTTCCCGTGGCCGCGGCCGCACAGCCGCACCACCCTTCGCGACGCGATAGAGGACCTGCCCCCTTTGCCCGAAGGCAACACCGGACAACGGGAGTTCGCCTACCGCGCGAAGGCCGGTCTCTCCGAGTTCGCGCGCCGCATGCGCGCCGGCGCCCCCAGGGGGCGCGTCCACGACCACATGACACGCCCGGTCCGCGACGACGACCGGGAGATCTTCGCGGGGATGGACTCCAAGTCGTCGTACCGCGACGTCCCCGAGCACCTGCGGCGCTACGACTCCGAGCACTTCAAGGACAAGTACAAGAAACTGGACTGGGACGAGCTCAGCCGCACGATCACCGCACACATCGCCAAGGACGGATACTGGTACATCCATCCCGAGCAGCTCCGGACGCTGACCGTCCGCGAGGCCGCGCGCGTGCAGACCTTCCCCGACCGATTCCGCTTCGCCGGGAACCGCAGCGACGCTTTCCGACAGATCGGCAACGCCGTACCGCCGCTGTTGGGCGAGGCCGCCGCCCAGGCCCTGTTGCCCGTGCACACGAGCGCGTCCGCGCCCCCGCCCGAGCCCGAGGCGCGCCCCTACTGGCTCCGGGTCCGCGAAGCATTGACCGCATGGGCCGTACGTGAGACCACGGGGCCGAACTGGGCCGTGCTGCCGGGGCCGGACGTGATCCCGGCGGCGGCTGCCCTGTCGGCGCTGCTGACCGCCGCCCGAACGGCCCCGGCCGTCGTCGGCAGGCAACTGGCGCCCCTGCGGGGCAGGCAACGGCTGACGGAACGCGACCTGATCGCCGTCTCGGCCGTCGTCAACGGCGACCGGGCCCGGCGGGGAATCGAGGAACTGCTCATTCGCAAGCGGGAACGCTCGAGGTCGATCACCAGGGCGGAACTCCCCACCGCCCTGGACATGCGCCCCGGTGAACAATCCCTCTTTCGTCTGCTGACCGGCGAAGACCTGCTTTTGGTCGGCCAGGGGTCCTTACGAGTGGCCGCCCGCGTCACCGGCTCCGCATCGGACCGGACGAACCGTCTGAGCGACGGACGCGTCGACCTCTCGAAGATCATAGGAGCCGGCGAGCAGGCACCGTTGCGCATGGCCGCGATCCGACTCATCGGCAGCTCCTACTGCCGCGAGACCGACCCGATGTGCGGCTCGTGCCCGCTGCGCGCGTTCTGCGTGAAGAGGGATTCCCTGGACACGGGCGCGACGCTCCTGGGCTGATCGAGGACATATTGCGCGCCCGAGGGCAGGTCGCCCCGTTTCGGATCTCGCTCGCGAGGCTGGCACGGGCGTCACGGACCGGCGGGTCGACCACTTCGGGCCGCCGCGGCTTAACCGCCCCCACTCGATCGCCACGTGCTTCTCCGACCTTGCCGGGGCTCCCCTTTTCCGCAGGCTGTCCGGCCCCGCCGGTGCCGGGTCGGTGCCCGTCCCGTCGGTCTCCGCGGGCTCGGGCCGGCAGTCGAACGGACCGACGTCGCCGGAAACGTGGCCTCGAGGACGCCCGGTCCGAACGGTACGGCATGGGATCACCCGGTTCCCCCACCTGGCGTACGCGAGTAGCCGGGCCGCCACATCGTCGGAGCCAGGTGGTCGAGTTGGGACCGATCCTCACCGCTGCCGAGTCGTCCGACGGTTCTCGCCGGCGGTGACTGGCCAGCGTCCGCACCTCGCGTCCGAGGAACGTCCTCGAACTCCGCGTCGCCACGTTCGGTCGCAAACCCCCGGCCGTCAGGTCGATCCGGAAAAACCACCGTGTGCCCCGTACGTTCAAGTGCCACCTCGCCAGTCGGGTCGGGCGGGGACGCGGGAGACCGGCCGCGTCCCCGGTCACACCGGCGCCGCCGTCGGCACCTCCTGTGATGTGGGCGGGCGGCGACGGGATCCGACGTTTCCCCGTGTGCTGTCGCGGCTGCGGGGACGAGGCCCGTTCACACGTTCGTCGGCCGGATCGAACACAGGGGATCCCGATGGCCGTCGACACGGACACGGGGAGGATCGCGTGCGGCGGATCTGGGCGGTGATGGTCTCGGCGGTCGTGCTCCTGGGCGGTGGGTCGGTCTCGGGATGCGATTCCGGCAGCGGCCTTCCCGGGCCTGGGCGCGGCGCAGGCGTGCCCGCCGACCCGGCCCCACGCGACGCGATCTCCCGTGACCCAGCCGCACACGCCCCCGCGTCGGGAGCCGCCGCCGTGTTCCCGAGTCTGCCCGGTCTCGGCCGGGACCCGGCCTGGTCGATCGCGATGCCGCCCAAGGGATACGAGGACGACGCGCCGCAGGTCGTCGTGGGCTCGACGGTCGTGGTGGCCACGCCCATCGGTCCGGCCTCGGCCGGCCACGAGTTCGGCGTCCCGGCGAGGGCCGCCAGGCCGCAGCGGGTCGAGCTGCGGGATCCGGCGACCGGGGTGACGCGCGGGACCTTTCGGGTCCACGGCGCGGTGACGGCCGAGACCTGGCGGGGGCGTCCGGCGATCGTGGCGCGAGGCCGGCGCGTCACCCCCGCCGACGGGCTGACGCCGGAGAAGCGCGATTTGGCGCGTCGACGCCTGGGACGAACATGGCGCACGGATCGGCGGGGCGGACCTGCCCCCGGCCGACGCAGGCTCGCGCGACACCGCGGTCGTGGACGGGTGGCTGGTCACCCCCCCACCCGCGAGAACACGCGTCGCGCCGTCCACATCGCGCCGGCGGACGGCGGCGACGCGGGCGTCACCGTATCGTGCGCCACCGGCGGCTGCGATCCCACCGACGCCTACAGCGGATCGCCCCTCGTCCTCGGCGACACGCTGCTCGTCTCCGACCAGGGCGGCCCCGGTGCCGACGCGCCGGGCAACGTGACGGCCTACGACGTCGCGACCGGCACCCGACGATGGTCCACCGACGGGGTAGCCGCGCCCGCTTCCGCAGGCGTCTACCCGGCCGCGTACGCGCACGGCCTGCGTCCGGTCGTCCTGGGCCGGGTCGGCGTCGACGCGGTCGCGATCTCGTGCAGTCCCACGTCCACGCGGTATGGGCGTGGTCGTGGGACTGCACGACCGCCGTACCGGGGCGTTGATCGCGACCGGGCCCGAAGTCCCCGACGGGGTCTCGGTCTTCCGGACCGACGCCGCCGGCACCCTGGCCGTCGTCTGCGGAGATCGGTGCGCCGCGTGGGAACCGGCGACCGGCCGCACGCTGTGGCAGCAGGGCCGCGACGAACTCCCCTTCGTGCCGCGCGAACTGGTCGGCACCGTCGTGTACGGAGTGCGGAAGGACCGGGGCGCCAGCGGTTCGACCACACCGCTCGCCTTGGACGCGCGCACCAGGCAGGTGCTGTCGCCGGTACCACCCGGTGTCATGGTGGCTATGACGTCTTGAGTTGGCCCCGGCGGGACGCCTTGGGTTCTAAAGGTGGTTGCAACACCTGACCCTGCGGGGTGCTGCGATGGCCAAGCCGCGGCGAACGGCGGATTCCAGCAATCGTCGCAACACGGTGGTCATTCCAGTGTTGCGGCGAGCTTGGCGAAGAGGTTCGCGGGGGTGTTCCAGCCGAGGGTCTTGCGGGGGCGGCTGTTGAGTTCGGCGGCGACGAAGGCGAGGTCCTCGGCGCCGANGAGGGACAGGTCGGTGCTCTTGGGGAAGTACTGGCGGAGCAGGCCGTTCGTGTTCTCGTTCGAGCCNCGTTGCCAGGGGCCGGCGGGTTCGCAGAAGTAGACGGGGATGCCGGTGGAGCGGGTGAACTCGTCGTGCCGGCTCATCTCGCTGCCTTGATCCCGGGTCACCGAGCGGGCCGGTTCGGTGGGGAGGTC
>NZ_KB889706.1 GCF_000372745.1 Embleya scabrispora DSM 41855
ACGGCTCACCCCCACGCGTGTGGGGACTTCCCGGGCCCGGCGTTCGGACGCGCGGAGGACGACGGCTCACCCCCACGCGTGTGGGGACTTCCCGGCCGCCGACGCAATGCGTCTCGTAGATACCGGCTCACCCCCACGCGTGTGGGGACTTCGTCGCGTGCGTACGTGTCGGCGGCGGTGGCGCCGGCTCACCCCCACGCGTGTGGGGACTTCGCCATCGCCACAACGAGGGCGGCGTGTCCGGCCGGCTCACCCCCACGCGTGTGGGGACTTCGGCGAACAGCAACTCGGGCTCACGCCGCGCGTCGGCTCACCCCCACGCGTGTGGGGACTTCGCCGGGGTGTCGCTGTCCGGGGCTGGCATCCGCGGCTCACCCCCACGCGTGTGGGGACTTCGCCGGGGAGGACGCCGGGACGGGCCCGGGTCCCGGCTCACCCCCACGCGTGTGGGGACTTCATGTTCTCCTGCGGCACGGGAGATACGGAATCGACGGCTCACCCCCACGCGTGTGGGGACTTCTCGATCGACGACATCTCGGAACCCACACACGCCGGCTCACCCCCACGCGTGTGGGGACTTCGGACGCAGACCGCTTCAGCGTCTCGATCATCACGGCTCACCCCCACGCGTGTGGGGACTTCCTCGGCGCCGACGACATCACCAACGACGTCGACGGCTCACCCCCACGCGTGTGGGGACTTCTCTTGTGCACCGGAGACCATCGCGCCCATGACCGGCTCACCCCCACGCGTGNGTCGACGGCTCACCCCCACGCGTGTGGGGACTTCTCTTGTGCACCGGAGACCATCGCGCCCATGACCGGCTCACCCCCACGCGTGTGGGGACTTCTTCGTTGTCGTCGCTCATGCGGTCTCTCCGGTCGGCTCACCCCCACGCGTGTGGGGACTTCCGGGCTGTCAGGGGGCCGAGGAGTTTGTCCTCCGGCTCACCCCCACGCGTGTGGGGACTTCCCTTTCCGACCTGCGCGTTCTCTGGAGCTTTGCCATGTCGTAATAAAAATTGGGCAATTGAGGCCAGAGGTCTTCCTGAATGGCATCTGACCAGGCTTTTCCTGTCGACGGGAGTCGTTGCAGGCGGTTCTGAGCTTCAACTGCGGTGGCGCTGTGGGGGCAGTGTTGCTTGTACTCCTCTCGTGGTTGAGTCGAAGTCCCGTCGAACGTCGCAGACGGTCTTGCGGGCTCCGGCCGCACTCTCCACTTCCCTCAACCGGTCGCGCGTCCGTTTAGATTGCGCACCCTATCTGCGCCGGGCCGTTGGCGGTGGCCTAGTTAGGCGGACTGGGGCGCCAGTCGGTGAGTAGGTCCGGGGGAGGGGATGGGTCCGGGTGGCCGGCTCGGGCTTCGGTCAGGGCGGCACGGAGGCGTTCCCAGGCGCCTTCGAGAGCTCGAGCACCGATGGGGAGTCCTGCCGGGCGCAGGGGACCACCGGCGCGGTGGGGGACGGTGGTGACCCACAGGGCGTGGACGGGTCCGCCTTCGAGGGCGGTCGTCAGGCGGGTGCGTTCACGGGTCCAGGCGCGGAGGGCGCGGGCGGTGCGGGCGTCCAGGGGTGTGGTGCGGGGTGGTTCGGGGGTGCCCGTGCCGGGGGGTCTGGGGGTGACGCGGGCTCGTGGTGGGTGGTCGGCGAGGTCGTGGACGGTCATGGCGGCGATCTCACCGACGCGGGCTCCGGTGTCGATGACGACGCGGACGAGGGCATGCGTTCGGATCCACAGGGCGGAGGTGACGCGGTGGGGGCGTGGGCCTTCGAACAGGTTCGTGCACCGGTGGTGCAGGTGGTTCGCGTCGAGGTGGGGACGGGCGGGTTGGCGGGGGTGGGGTGTCGTCTCCAGGGGGACGTTCGCCCATCCGGCCAGGGCGCGGAGGGACGCGGCGGCGGCCCGGATGGTGGCGGTGGATCCGTGGCGATTCCCGGAGGAGGTGGCACGTCGGCGGCGATGGCCCTGGGCGACGGCTTCGAGCCAGGCCTGGCACGTCGGGGGGTCGAAGAGCGCCGGGGCGGGGGCTGCGGTACTGGTGCCGCCGTCGTGGCCGTGGGCGTGTTCGACGTAGGCGAGGAGGTCTTCGAGGAAGGCGACGCGTTGCCGCAGGGTGGCCGCGCCGATAGTCCCGTCGTCGTGTCGGCCGCGCAGATCCGCGAGGAATCCGTCGACGATGTCGCGGGCGCGAGGGCTCATGTCACAGCACTTTATGCGGCGGACTCGGCCCTATGTGATGCTGCCGCGCTGGTTCTGTGGGATGTGCGGTGAGGTCCTATGACTAGTTGCGGGAGTGTGCCACTCCCCCGACTTGCCGCCTTCTGTTATCACGGATTCGTCATCGGACGATGATAGCCAGCCGGGCGCATGGTCTCTGTGCGGGGCTGTGGCCTGCGGTTTTACCCTTTACCCAGGGCTTGCCCAAGGCCGGCCCTGCCGTCATTACGGCGTAATGAACCGGTCCGTAATGGGCTCGCATCGTCCGACCCAGGGTTCATTACGCCGTAATGAAGTCGGGGTGCACGACCACCGTCGCATTGGTCGACCGGCTCGACCGGCCGCTCCGGGGGAGGGCCATTACGCCGTAATGAAGACTCGGCCCCGAGGGGAGCGAGGCCTCGTCTGAGAGGGCGACCACTCCCCCGGGGTCGGGTCTTCATTACGGCGTAATGAGCGATGGCGGTCCCGGGGGGACTCTTCATTACGGCGTAATGACCCCGCGCGGCGCGGGGAGGCAAGTCGCATGCCGTGATGCTTCGCGGCGGTCTGCGGGTCTGCCGATTCCGATGGCCATGCCGAGGCCGCCGGCGCGGGAGGGCTCGGGAGGCGGGTCCTCTCCCCCACTCCCCTGGCCGCCCGACTTCATTACGGCGTAATGAACGCGCCGACCGGCGACCTCCACCAAGCACGAACCGGGGCCTTCTCATTACGGCGTAATGAGAAGGCCCCGGCGAGGTGGTGCGGTCAGCGGGCGACGCGGGTGAGGAGGAGTTCCACGAGCTTCTCCAAGTCCTCCGCGGACAGGTGCTGTTGGAGGGACGCCGCCAGGTCGGCGGGCGGGCCGAGCCGGATGACCCTGGAGTGGTCCGTTCGGGCCTGCGGCGTGCTCGGGGTCGCCGGCGCGGTCTCGGTCCGTTCGGGTCGAACCGCCTTGGGTTTCATTACGGCGTAATGATCCTGGGCGGTGCGAGCGGCGCCGACTTGCTGCTCCGGTGCCATCCGTCCGATCTTGCGGGCGTCCTCCACCTTGAGTTCACCGTTGCGGAGCAGGTCTTGCAGCTCCGGCAGGAGGCCGAGGAGCGCCATGCGTTGCGAGACCCATCCCTGGGATTTGGACAGCCGTTTGGCGACCTTGTCCTGGGAGCCGTGGATGTCCATGAGTTCCTGGACGGCTTTGGCCTCCTCGAGGGGGGCGAACGCCTTGCGGTGGATGTTCGCGACCAGTGCGGATTCGAGGATCTCGACCGCGCTGGTGGCGAGGGTGTCGTCCACGACGCTGTTGAGGCTGGGGAGTCCGGCCCGTTCCGCGGCGAGCAGGCGTCGGTTGCCGTCGACGACGACGTAGCGCACGTCGGTGCCGAAGGTGTGGTCCAGGTCGGGGTTGGCGGTGCGGTAGGCGTCGAGGGTGACCACGGCGGCGGCCTGGAGTTGGCCCTTCTCCAGGATGCTGTCGGCTAGGTCCGCGACGTCGCCGAGCGTCTCGCGCGGGTTGGCCGGGTTGTACGCGAGGTGGGGCAGGGGGATCGCGAACGGGGCGCCGTCGGGTGCGGCGGGTGTCGGGTCCGGGATCGGGGGGGCCGCGAGGGCCTCGGCGGCGGTGGCCGGTGTCGGCGGGTGGGGTGTGGAGCCCTCCCCCGTTTTCGGCGGCAGCAGGGTCGCCAGCGAGCGTTGGCGTTTGGACACGGTCATGCGCTCGCGGCGATCTCGTCGAGGCGTCGGGTCGCACCGCCCAGGCCGAGTTCGAGGGCGAGGCGGTAGAAATCCTCGCGGGCCTCGAGGGAGATGCGGTTGCGGGGGTACTGGGTGACGACGCGGCTCTCGGCGGCGGCCTTGGCGTGGATCTTGTAGTGGCGGACCACGGTCTGGGTACGCCACCAGCCCTGGCTGTCGACGAAGGCGCGGGTGTCCTCGAGGTCGGCGAGGCCGTCGCGGGGGTCCCAGTTGTTGACGACCACGGTGTAGGGGAGGCCGCGCGGCTTGACGATGTTCTCGATCGTGTTGGCCGTCGGGAGGAAGGACATGCCTTCCGGTTCGATCGGGACGATTACGTCGTCCGCGGCGGACAGGACCGCGCGCAGTGCGGCTCCGGCGCGTCCGTCGCCGAGCGGGTCGCCGTCCGGGCCGGGTTCGTAGTCGGTGGAGTCGGGCCCCAGCCAACCGGGGGTGTCGACGAAGATGTGCTGGTAGCCGCCGATTTCCTTGAGGCGCGCGAGCTGATGCGGTTCGCGGTGGGCCTGGACGAAGTCGAACGGCAGTTCGTCGCCGACGCGTTCGGCCCACCAGGTGGTGGATCCTTGGGGGTCGATGCTGACGGCGAGGACCGGCGGTGTCTCCATATTGGGCCGGCTCAGGACGTCGGCGGTGACGGCCGCGAGGTTGACGGTCAGGGTGGACTTGCCGACCCCGCCCTTCTGGTTCAGCAGAACATGAACTTTTGCCACGGGTACTGCCCTTTCGGTCTGATTCCCCGGTGCCCTGCACGCCTTGGGTGCAGGCGTGAGCGGGACGAACTATGCCATGTCAAAGACTCACGATGGCGGACGGCCCGGGCTTTCGGTTCGAGCCGCGTCATTACGGCGTAATAAAACGCCCGAACAGCCGCGTCCGTTGGGCCGCCGGACGGGTGATGCCATTACGGCGTAATGAAGTTGCCGTGGGAGTCGGCCCGGGCGGGTGCGCCCGGTGTCGTGGGGGCAGCGCGGTTCATTACGGCGTAATGGGGACCGGTGCCGGTTTCGCAACTCGGGCGGCGCGAGCCCGGGCAAGTGCGGCGGCGTGGACGGTCTCGCTCCTGGTCCGGCCGGGGCGTGTGGAGTCAACGGGCAGGACGGAGAGGAAGGTTGCCTCCGGCTCGCGCCAGCCGGGCTCCGCCACGACGTACTCGGGGCGTGCACTCCCCCGGCGAATTCCGTTCGCCCGGACGGCTCGTCGATCGGTACGCGACCGCGCCGCGGTCAGCCAGGCCGAGGCGTGTGCCCTGATGGTCGCCCGTACCGGTCCGAAGTCCGCCAGGCGGTCCTCGGTCGCGACGGCCGCCTCCCGGTCGGCGGCCACGCGTTCGCGGAACGCGCGTTGCTCCCTCAGCCGTGACTCGTCGCGGCGCCGACGCGCAACAGCCCTGGAGACGGAGGGGGGTTGCGGCCACACCGCGGTCGCGCCCTCGAGGCGGGCCCGCAGCCAGGCCACGGGAAACAGCACCAGCGCGGGCAGCGGGGAGACCAGCAGCCAGGCCACCACGTCCTCCGCGGTCCAGCCCTGGTCGGCCACCGGACGCAGGGCCGCGGCGAGTCGACCGACGCGTTCGCGGGCGACGAGGAGAACCTTGGAACGCACCTGACGCGCAAGTTCCCAGCGCCGCGCGCGGCGTGTCCCGGGTCGGGGCGCGGGTCGTCGCCCGGCCCGTTTTTCGGTCCGCGTCGTAACGGGTGCGCGGTTACGCGCGCTCGCGCCCGCGCGGTTGAGTTCATCGTCAACGTAGGTATCGGTACCAAGGTCCGGTGAGGGGGTTGGTGGGGTATCTGTGCACGGCTCATCGATCGGCTCGGTCGAAGCCGGAACGTCGACGGGAGGATGCGGGGGCGCGGTGACCGCGGGAGTGGGGGAGTGGTCGTCCTCGGATCCCACCAGTGCCTCGAGGCGGACCAGTTCGTGTTCGTCCCAGGCGGCGGGGAGGGTGGCTGCGTACTCGGCCGCGAGGCGCACGCCTCCGGGGCAGCGGGTCCCCCGGGCGACGTGTTCGAGCAGGCCCGCCTCGCGCAGCCATCGCAGGTGTCGGCGCACGCTGGGGAGGGACAGGTTGGTGGCGGCGGTGAGGCGGGCGTGTCCGGGGCGGATGTTGCGGCCGTCGTCGTGGTCCGCGTATCCGCACAGCGCGCGGGCCAGGATCAGGCTCGTGGCGTTCAGTCGCGGGTGGAGCCTCACACGAACGGCCCACTCGACGGCGGGCATCCATCCACGCGCACCCCCCGCAGAAGCCCGGAATTGTGGGGTATGCGGCTTTTTATAGTGCGCGACACGCGAACGAAGTCGCACCAGGGCGTGCGTGGCGCCGCGAGTATGCATAGACTCTGGCACGCAGGACCTCCTCGTGAGGGCATGCAGAAGCCCCGTAAGTGCTCTGGTGGAGAGCGGGACTTCGAGCAAAAGCTGGAAGTAATTGGGTTCACGTACGACGCCTGGCCGGCCTGGTAACCGGACAGCGACGAACGTCGGCCCTCCCGGGTAGTGCTGGGAGGCCGTACGAAAGCGACCCGCGACCCTGGCAGGTTGCGGATAGCACAAAGAGCGGACCGTCTCCGTGTGTGGGAGACTCCGCTCGAAAGAGTTAGATCACGATCGCCCCCTCCGACGAGAGGGAGCGGACACGGACCCGCAACAGCACAGCCCGCCGGACATCAAGCGCTGACAAAGCGCGGCGTGTCACTGGCGGGCTCTTGTGCACCGGGGGGTGTCTGCCGGTACTCTCACTCATGTCGACGTTTCTTTCTAAGGTGTAGTCGGCCGCGCCCCCGGGGAGTTGCACCTCCTGGCAGGGGGCTTCTTCATGTCCTGGTGAGGCTTCCGTTACTTACGGGAGTTTCAGGGGAACCCTAGTCCCTTCGGGGGGCCAGGTGCGAGAACACGGGGCAACTCGCCGCTCGGCGTGTCGCCCATCCGGGCGGGTCGGTGTCAAGGCATTGCTCGTGTGAACTTCCGCGGTCCGGTGGAGGGTTCCCGGGATCTGTCGTGGGTGCATGTTCGGGGGAGGTGACCGGGGGACGCCGGTTGTGACGTCCCGGGTGAATCTCTTTCGACGCTGTGCGGCGAACGTCCGCGTGTCCGAACCTCGTTGCGATCCGGCGGAGGGGCGGACGGACGGTGTCCGGCGGACATGTCCGATGGCCGTGGCCGGTGTCGCGTGTCCGATCCCCTGCCGCCCGGTGTCCGGATACGGCGTCGACCGGACACGCGTGTTGCCTCGTGTCCGATGGCGGTGTCGCATCGGACGACATCCGTCGAGTCGGTGTCCGGTCGGACACGACCTGTCGGACGGCGGGAACGACACGGGTGTCGGTCGGCCGAGTTGCGTGACCTGTACCGGAGTCGGTTGGGCGAGACGGTGTCGAGGAGTTCGTGTGATGCGTGCGTTCTCGCGGTGGCCGGGCCCGTGTCCGATGCCTCGTCCGGTGTCCGGCCACGAGGTGGGCTGTCCGGTCGTGGCGGTCACCGGTGTGTCCGGTCGTCCGGTCATGGTGTCCGATCGCCGTCGTCCGGTAGCGGGTGAGCGGCGGACGACCTCCCAGGGGGTTGCCCGCCGGATTCCCGAGGGCGAGTGCGGCAGAGTCGGACAGCGTGACCGGACACGCTCCGGCCGCTCGTGTCCGACGGCCGACGAGCGGGCGGGGCGTGTCCGGAGGGTGTGTGGCCGGTGTCCGATGGCAGGCTCTGCCGGTGCCGGTGAGGTGGGGGCTACTCCCAGACGAGTTTTCCGACGTCGAGGATCTCGCTCACGACGTCGGGCTTGGTGTCGGGTGTCTCGGCGAGGGCGTCCAGGACGAGGTTGTTCACCACGTCCGAGATGTCCCGGCCGCTGGCGTTGAGTTCGCCGCGGATGAAGTTGAGGCCGGTGTTGGCGTATTCCTCGAAGATCCGCACGCGGTCCTGGAGTCGGTCGTCGGCGAGGATCTTGGGGTCGTCGGTGACCCGGGCGGCGGCGAGGAGGTCGACGAGGATTTCCCCGTGGGTCCTGTTGCCGAGGCGGGAGAGGTTGATCGGTTCGTCGGTCCTGGTGAAGGGGGTGGGGACTCCCTTGCGGGCGCCGAGGGTGGCCGCGAACATCATCGCCTCGTAAAGCGTGGTGAAGGGCCCGTCCTTGGTGGTCATGGCGGTGAGCAGGTCTTCGTGGTCGGCGGGGCGCCTGAATCGGTCCTCGGCCATCAGAGGGTCACTTCTTCCAGGACGGTGTGCTCGAAGTCGCCGCGGGTGACGTAGGGGACGGCGCGGCCGGAGATGGTGACGGTCTGTTCCTTGGCGTCGGGCTTGGAGGTGACCGAGCGCAGGACGTAGACCCGGGTGGCGGCGGCTTGGAGGCGTTCCATGACCTGGCCGCGGGCCTGGGACTGGGAGAGCATCGTGACGATCTGGGTGGTGAGTCGGGGCAGCGCCTCGGCGACCTGGTTCTGGTACTCGATGTCGAGGTTCCCGAAGGGTGCGTCCATGACGACCGGGTAGATGCCGCCGCCTTCGAAGGTGTCGCCGCCGGGGGACTGGCGGCGGTTGTGGATCTCGAAGGCCATGTCCGCGACGGCGCCGACGAAGGACAGGCCGAGGATCTGGTTCTCGCCGGTGCTGCGGATCGCGGCGGGACCGGTGGTGTCGGCGTGGATCTGCAGGTCGAAGGAGGCGGTGAGTTCGGGGGTGAAGGGCTTGATGCAGATGCGTGAGAAGACGTTCTTGACCTTGGTGTCGAGTTCCGTGCGGATTTCCTCGGTCTTGAGGTTGAGGATCCTCTCGAACGCTTCGAGGACCTCGTCCACGAGGGAGACTTGTCGTTGCACCCGCTGTGCCTCGTTGTCGCGCAGTTCGGCGGCGTGGAAGGCCCGGCGCTGCTTCACGATCTCCTCGTCGAGTCGCTCGATCTCCTTGGTGGTCTCCTGCAGGTTGTCGGACGCCGCGTAGCGTTTGCCCTCGTACTCGCTGCGGCGTTGTTCCAGGCGTTGGACGTCCGATACGTCGACGTCCTTGAGTTTCCGGTCGATGTCGCTGCTTTCGGCGTCGATGCGGTCGATGCGCTCCTCCGCGTCCCGGATGTCGGCGGCGATGCCGCGGAGGTCGGCGCGCAGTGTCTCGCGGGCGTCGGTCAGTCGTGCGGCGTCGCCGCGGAGGTTCATCCAGCGCACCTGGACGTCGACGAGGCCGGCTCCGTGGCGGCGTTCGCTGAGTGCGGCGTGCCCGGCCGATCCCGGGGGGACGGGGGTGTCGCACATGCATTTGCCGTCTTCGATCAGGCCGTCGATGAAGTCTCGTTGCACGCCGGCTGGGAGTTGGTGTCGGCTGCGCATGTCGTCGGCGAGGGTGATGACGGCGCGGTCGATGCCCGCGGTGAAGGCGATGAAGCCTCTCTCGCCGAGGATGCGTTGTTTGCGTTCGCGCAGGTCCTTGCGGCGGATCTTCTCGGCGCGGCGCTCCTGGTCGAGTTGCACGCGTCGTTCCTGCAGGGGTGCGGCGTGCTTGTTCTCCATGAGGGCGCGCCCGGCTTCCTCCGCCTCGTGCTGGTAGCTGGCGATGTCCCGGGACAGTTGTTGTGCGCGGAATTCGGCGTCGGCCTTGAGTTTTTCGAGCTTTTCCCGTTTCTCGGCCAGGGGCCCGAGGCGGCTGTCGCCGAGTTTGCGGGCCTCGTTGGTGAGTCGGCGGGAGGCCTCGGGGAGGTGATCGGTGATGGCGCGCTCGATGATCTCCAGACCGAGGAGGGTCTTGATGGCGCCTCGGACGTCGCTGTTGCCGTCGCCGGCGAACATCTGTTCCACGCGTTCGCCGTTGAAGAAGAAGAATTGACGCAGGCCTGCGGGGAGGATCTTCTCGATGCGGTCCTGTCCGTTCTCGATCTTCTTGCTCTCGCCGTGCTGGTTCTCGGTGACCAGGACGGGCCAGGGTCCGGTGAGGTTCTGTTCGGGGGCGTCCTTGGTGACGGCGGCTTGACGGTGGACGGTGAAGACGGCGCCGTCGTGTTCGAACTCGAGCTTCACCGACGCGGCGACGGGCAGGTCGAGTTGGGTCTCGTTCCAGACGCGGTCGTTGATGATCCGTTCCTGGCGTTCGACGTCCTTGGTGAAGGTGCCGTACAGGGCCCAGGCGAAGGCGCTGAGGAGGGTCGTCTTGCCCGCGCCGTTCATGCCCAGGATCAGGACGACGGGTTTGTCGTCGCGCACGTCGAGGTCGAGGACGTGCCTGCCGTGGAAGACGCGGAAGTTCTCGACGGTGAGTTTGAGGAGTTTCAACGGGTGAGCTCCTTGGCGGCTTCCATGATCTTGGGGGTGAGGAGTGAGGGGCTCTTCACGTGGAGGTATTCCTTCTCGAGTTGGAGTACACGTTTGGCCAGTTGCTGGGCTTCGGGGGACATGGCTTCGAGGATCTGGACGGGGGTTTCCCGGGCGGTCACGGAGCTCTCCTGGTGGTCGGTGGGTGTTCTAGACGTCGTGCAGGCCGAAGCGGGTGCGCAGAGGGCGCAGGGTGTCGAGGGTGGTGGTCTCGTTGTCGGAGAAGCGCGCGAATTCGGTGACGCGGGTCAGCTCGCGGGCGACCATGCGGCGTTCCGTCTCGCGTCGGAGGCCGCCTTCGTCGTCGGGGGGGATGACGACGAAGTCGACGATGTCGGCGTGGGTCTTGCCGGGGGCGCGTCTGAGGACGCGGCCCCGGCGTTGGATGAACTGTCGGGGGTTGGAGGAGCTGGCGAGGAGGTAGGCGGTACGGGCGGCGGGGATGTCGACGCCTTCGTCCAGGCAGCGCATGGAGGCCAGGACTTGGAGGTCGTCGCCGGAGGCGAAGCGGTGGAGGAGTTCGAGGCGTTGGGGGCGGGGGGTCTGGGCGGTGTAGGAGGCGGTGGGCATGCGGAGTTCCCTGCCGACGAGGTCCATGGCGCGGTGGAGTTGGGTGGGTTCGTCGGTGGTGCGGATGTCGGTGGCCAGGGGGTGCCGGCCTTCGGCGCAGTACAGGAGTTGGTGGCGGTGGTCGCGGCGGAGGAGGACCTGCTCGCGCAGGGCGGGGATCTTGGCGCGGGCGTGCCCGAGGATGTTGGCGCGTTTGCGCAGGAGCATGCCCAGGGGGCTGTCGGCGTCGGCTTCGTCGGCGTTGCCGTGGGTGGCGAGTGCCTTGGCGATGGCTTCGGTGACGCGGCCGTACAGTTCGCTCTCCTCGTCGTCGAGTTCGACGAGGACGGGCGTGTAGGTGTAGCGGCACAGGGCGCCGGCCTGGATGGCGTCGCCGATGCCCATTTCGAAGACGATGTCGCCGAAGTATTGCCGGAGGGCGGCGGTTCCGGTGTCGTCGAACCAGCGTTCGGGGGTGGCGGAGAGGCCGAGGCGGTAGGCGGCGGTGTGGGGGAGGCGGTCGCGCAGTCGGTGGGCGCCGAGGTTGTGGACCTCGTCGGCGATCATCAGGAGGTGGCCGCGGTGGCGGGCGAGGAGCGTCTGGAAGGTGTCGCCGGCGAAGGTCGCGTTGGTGGTGACGATCAGGCCGCCTGAGGTGGCGCGCAGGGCCAGGGCGTCGATGAGGGCCGAGGCCCGGTTGTGCCAGGTGTCGACGGATTCGTAGGCGCGGATGGGGGTGACGCCGAAGCGTTCGACGTCGGTGGCCCATTGGTCGACGAGGTGTTGGTAGGGGGCGACGACGACGGTGAGCAGGGGGCCCGCGTCGTGGTGGGCGAGTTGTTTGGCGAGTTGGGCGCCGCCAGTGAGGGCGGTGACGGTCTTGCCGGTTCCGGTGGCCATGCGCAGGATGCCGCGGCATCCGTGGGCGAACCATGCCTCGACGGCGTGTTTCTGGTAGTCGCGGACGGTGAGGCCGGGGGGAATGGCGAGGGTGCCGTCGGGGTGGGGGCGGGGCAGGGTGATCAGGGTGCCGTCGGGAAGAGGTGCGTGACGGGGGGTGCGTGGTGCGGTGCGGGTGGCGTATTCGTCTAGGAGGGGTCGGGCTGCGTCGGTGAAGGTGAAGACCCGCAGGAATTGGGTGCGGTCGTGCCAGAGGTCGTCGAAGTCGCGGGTGATGCGTTGGGCGCGTTCGCGGTCGGGGGTGAGCCAGCTGCGGAAGACCTCGATGGATTCGAAGTTGCCGACGAGTCCGGGGAGGGTCTCGTTGGCGCTGCCCTTGAAGGCGACGGTGTCGTGGGTGTCGTGGAAGACGCCGATCTTCTCGTGGTAGATGCCGACGCGGTCGCGGTCGAGGATGTAGGCGAGTTTGATGTCGAGGCGGCCGTGGGCGACGAGGCGGCCGAGTTGGCCGATGCCGGCGGCGGCCTGGGGGTCCTCCGCCGCTTGGTGGAGGTCGCGGAGGGCTGCGTGCTCCAGGACGGCGCGCAGGGCGTATCCGGCGCGGAGTTGGTCGATGTCCTCGGTGCGGAGCTGGGGTGAGGCGACGATGCGCATGTAGCCGCTGCGGTGGGCGAATTCTTCGAGTCCGTGTCCGAGGACGGCCAGGACGGAGGCGTTGAAGTATCCGACGGCGCGGTCGTAGCGGGTGGAGGCGGCCAGGGCGGGGAGGTAGAAGTCCTCGACGAGGTGGGTGCGGTCGCTGCGGTAGTCGCCGTGTATGGGGGTGGTGCGCAGGGTGGCGGGGTCGCGGGTCATGCGAGTCCCATCAGGTCGAGGATTTCGCGGGTGAGTGTGCCGGGTGGCGGGGGGTCTCGGGGTGGTGGTGTGCGGGGTTGGGGTGGGTCGGTGGGGGGATCGAGGTGGTGGACGAGGCCGTTGCGGGTGGTGAGCGGTGGTGTGGCGGCGGCGGTGCGGATGGTGGCGGGTTGGAGGGAGAAGTCGCGGGTGAGGACGCGTTCGAGGTCGTGGAGGGGCATGGGGCCGCCTGCCTTGTCGAGTTCTTCGACGATGAGGTCGTGGGCGCTGGTGTAGGGGCGTAGCCCCCATTCGGTCAGGGCCCAGGTGTCGATGTCGCTGCGGGTGAAGCGGTCGTCCCTGGCGAGTCGGGTGTTGAGGATGCGGGGGAGGAGTCCGCCTCCGATGCGGGTGGCCAGGGTGGGGGTGGAGAGGGGGTGGTCGGCGGATTGCAGGTGCTTCAGGGCCTGTTCGGCGACGATGTCGCGCCGGCGTGCGGTGGGATCGGGGGTGATGTCGAACAGGGTGTCGGCGACGGGTGCGTCGGCGGTGGGGCGGGGCGTCGGCGGGGCGTCGGCGGCCGGTGGGGGTGGTTCCTTGGTGGGTGGGCGTCGGTCGTTGTCGCGAGTCGCGTCGTGTGCGGTGGCCGGCGTGGGGTTCGGGACGAAGGCCTCGGACGTGGGGAACTCGCGGGCTGTCGCGTGGGGTTCGGCCTGCGTTGGTCGAGGCTGTGACGTCATGGTGGCCACACTGTCGTATCGGGGAGACGACTTCACCCGGACAGGGATCGTGGTGGGGTGTGGGGCGGGGCCGCGTGGTGGATCGGGAGAGTTGGTGGTCGGGGGCCGGCGGCATCGACTGATCGGGCTGGGACTCGGTGAGGGCCGACCGTGGCCCCCGGGGCGGGCACGGTCGGCCGTCGGTGGGTCAGGAGACGGGGGCGCGGCGGTAGGTGTGGCTGCGATGCCAGGCGAAGTAGGGCTCGCGTTTGGGGGTCCACCAGGTGGTGGTGCGGTTCGCGAGATAGGTCCGGACGTGTTCGGCGACGTGGGGGGAGTCGTCGACCTCCGGGCTGATGCGGATGTGGCCGCCGGGGTCGACGGTGATGTGTCCGCTCTCGTAGAGGCTGTCGCAGCCGAGGACGCAGGCGAGCATGCCAACGTGCCCGAGGTCGCGGCGCTCGTTCTCGTCGCAGTGGGCGCGCTTTTTGATGTGTGCGGCGATGAGGAAGCCCTGGGGGAGGACGCGGCCGCACAGGGCGCAGGCGTCGGACCGGCCGAGCAGGTACTGCTTGAGGTGGCGCTGTTCGCCGCGGCGCTTGAGGGTGGCTTCGATCTCGAGCGGACCGTCGAAGGAGACGGGTTCGTGGTCGAGGTGGGTGAGCGAGTCGGAGGGTTTCAGGGGGAGGACGTCGTCGAGGCCGAGGAGTTCGAGGAGGAGGTTGCCCTCGAGGTCGCTGAGGTGGGTGAGGTTCTGGATGTTGCGATTGGGGTTCCAGCCCAGGAGTCGGCGGATCTCGTCGATGGCGATGTCGTGCCCGCGGACGGAGTCGATGGCGTACATGTACTCCCAGGTCTGGCCTTGGTCGTTGGTGCTCCACAGGCGCTTGGCGAGGGCGGGGTTGTGGAAGGTGGTGACGACGATGCCGCTGAGGTATGTGCGTTTGTCGCCGGAGAAGAAGACGCGGTCACCGGGGGAGATCTTGTGGGCCTTGGTGACGTTGGCACCGTTCTTGCCCGGTGTCACTCCCCAGAGGCGGGCAGTGCCGTCGGCAAAGCGGGTCTCGAGGGTGTTTCGGGTGGCCGGGTCGAGGAGGTCGCGGTGGGTGGCGAGCACGACGGGCGAGGCGATGGTGTCGAGGTAGTGCCGGTGCACCTCTTTGTCGGAGAGGCGGGCGGGTTGGAAGAAGACGTGCACGTGGTTCCCCCGAGGGTGTCGTGTGTCGGCGCGTGAGTGATTGCGTCACAAGCCGGCGGCTTCTTTTGCTGAGAGCCTGGCTCTGTGTTCAGGGAAGATACCCGAATGTCTCGAGACATGAAAGAGTGTCTTGGAGACTTGATCGAAGTTACGCAGACATGGAATCATCCTGTCGTGACTCCATCCCTCTATCTCAAGACGGGTGGACGGTCCGCACCGGGCAGGGAGCCTTGTCGGGTCGGGTCGGGGAGCGCCGCCGCCTCCGTCGCCCCGTGCGCCACGCCGTGGCCGTCGAACGAACCATCGGAGAAACCATGGACAACCAGATCTCGGCCGAGCTCGCCGCCGCGATGGATCAGATCAACGGGCACTGGGACCGGGCGAAGGCCGTGCTGGCGCTGTTGCTGGACGACCGGATCAAGCACGAGGACGCGTTGTTCGTGGAGGCGGCCCGAATGGGCGGCAGCCCCTCCTACATCGCGTCCACGTCGTTGGAGTGGATCCGCAACCACGTGCGTTTGGCGAACACGATGCCGCTGCTGAAGCGGAGCCTCGACCCGGAGACCGGCAAGCTGCGGATCGACGAGGAGAGCATCGAGATCATCTCCCAGCGCGCGATCGACTGGTCACGCGAGGCCGTCCTGGCGAAGTACCTGATCGAGCGGGACAACCACAAGTTCCCGCCGATCCTCGTGGTGCTGGGACAGCCGTGGGTGGACGACCCCACCAGCGACATGTGGGACGAGGACGGCGCCGCCCGGGAGACGTCCACCACGTTCGAGGCCCTCGACGGTCAGGGACGGGTGGGGATGCTGGAGCTGGGTCCGACCAGCTCGCTGTACGTCTTCGACGGCCAACACCGCCTCATCGGCATCGCCGCCGCCCTGCACCTGATCACCTACGGCCGGCTGGACGTGCGCGACCGCGAGGGGAACGTCAAGCGCGACGAAGCGCTGGTACTGGACGACCTCGTCGAGGAGCACGGCCTCGACGAGACGCGGCTGCAGCAGTTGGGCGCGGAGCGCATGGGTGTGGAGATCATCCCCGCCGTTATCCGGGGCGAGACCCGCGCGGACGCCCAGCGGCGGGTGCGGAGCATCTTCACCCACGTGAACAAGCAGGCCTCGCCACTCACCAAGGGCGAGGTGGCACAGCTGGACGAGGACAACGGCTTCGCGATCGTGGCCCGTCGCATCGCGGTCGAGCACCCGCTGTTCAAGACCGGCAGGAACGCGGTGAACTTCAAGAACAGCACCATCACCAAGCGGTCCGCGCATCTGACCACGCTGCAGACGCTCACCGAGATGGCCAAGCGGTATCTCACGGCGGACGAGAGTTACGCGGGGTGGAACGCGAAGGGTCGCGAGCTGGCCCGTCGGCCCGTCGACGAGGAACTCGTGCGCGGGCGTGCCGATTTCAAGGAGCTCTGGGACCACATCGCGGATCTGCCGACGTTCCGCGGCATCGCGTCGGGGCAGTCGCCGTCCCGGTATCGACGATTCGAGCACGAGGTCGAGAAGGGCAGCGGCGGCGGGCGGGGGTACATGCTGTTGCGCCCGATCGGCCAGCAGGCGCTGGGGCAGGCGGTCGGCGTGATGCGGGCCGAGGGGGTGTCGTGGGACGACATCTTCGCGAAGGTGGCCGCGATGGACGGTGCGGACGGTCTGCGGCTGGATTTCGTGGGGGGGCCCTGGTGGGGGGTCCTGTACGACTTCAACGGTCAGCGGATCAACACCAAGGGCCTCGAAACGGCCGTGAAGCTGCTGTGTCACCTGATTGCCGGTCTGCCCACGGACAGGGACCGCCGCGCGCTGCGCGAACTGGTCGCGGATGCGCGCTCCGTCGGGGAGGACGAATTCCGCGACTACAACGGGGAGATCGTGCCCCGCAGCAAGATTGCGCTGCCCGCGCCCTGGTGACCGGGGCGCCGATCCGTTGACGACCGCAGACGTCGTCCCGACCGTCTTGCGTCGGCCGCGGTTCGGTCTCCTCCGGGTTCGGACGGTGCAGGTGGATGCCTTCGCGGCAGCGGGCGTGCGGCCACGACGTCAGGTGGATCCTCCGATGGCCGTGCGGTGGGCCTCCTCGGCCACCTTCCGGAGGCGTTTGCGCATCTCCTCCTGCTGTCTGCCACGTGTTTTCATTGCATGACAGTTGGGGCACAGAGCGATCATGTTCTCGGGGTAGTCCCGACCGCCCAGGGCAAGGTCCTCGATGTGGTCGACCTCGAGTATCGGCAGGCCTTGTAGCGTGAGGTCATCGGGCATCCCCCGGCATTGCGGGTTCTCGCACCTGCCTCCGCATCGGTCCAGCACGGCCTCTATCGCCTTCGGATCGCGGTACGGCTCGGTTACGGTGCGCTCGACAACCCGCCTGCCCTTCTCGAGCTCGGCGGCCTTCACCTCTGCGCACAATCGGCGGTAGCGGTCCGCCACGGCCTCGGCCGCAGGCGTCACCGTGACCTCGGACCCGATACCGGAGTCCCTGGCACAGTCCTGGCACCACTTCTCGCGGGGACCGCGACGCAATACGCGTTCATCGATGATGCTCGAGCCGACCCGATGGTGCGTCTTGTGGCGCCTGCACGCGAGTGCGTACTCCGCGGGCACCTGCCCGCGCAGTCGAATCACGTCGGCGTCGTCGACGGGCTTGGGGTACACCACGTCCCAACCCTCGATGTACGACGGGCCTTCCGGGCGCTTGCGCCGTATGCCGTCGCTTTCTCGTTCCGTGATCTCGGCCATGTCTGTGGAACATACGCCCGAGGGAAGGGCGGTGACAGGGGTCTACGAAACGAAATCCGGTGCCGTGACGGGGAGATGACCTCGGTGGGCTCGTGTTCTGCCTGCTCTCGGGGCCGGGTGGCATCGGGCCACCCGGCCGTCCGCGGTCATCCTGCGGCGCTCATCACCAAGCCCTGGATGGTGTGCAGGTCGTTGCGGCCGGCCATGTAGCCGATGCCGCGGTGGAGGTGGATGGTCAGGGTGCGGGAAACCGCCTCGTCGGTGGGCTCCTCACCGTCACGCAGACAGCGTTCCTTGAGCAGGGCGAGGTAGATGTCGCCGTATTGACCGGCGAAGGTCTTCCAGCTCATCTCGACGTTGGAGTCGGTGGTGATGTCCCGGACCAGGGGTGTGGAGCCTTCCTGGAGGGAGTAGGCCAGTGCCCAGCGGCACAGGACGTTCCAGTGTTTGATGCCGGTCACGCGCTTGAGGCGGATGAGTTGGTCCCGGGCCGGCTGGGACAGGCGGATCGTCTCAAGCGACATGGGTTTCTCCGGTCGGCCACAGGTAGCCCTGGCGGACGCTGGTGGTGAAGGTCTCGTTGTCGTGGGTGAGGGTGTACGAACGGGCGATGGACGATTCGAGCTTGTGGAACAGGCGCTCGTCGATCTCCTCGTCCGTGGACAGCAGCAGTACCTGGTCGCCGGCGTGCGGGAAGTAGCGCTCGACGAGTTGTTCGCGGTGTTTGCTGTCGAGCCGGCCCAGGGGGGTGTCGATGACGCTGGGCAGGCGGTTGCCGGCGACGCGGGCCACGCCCCAGAGCAGGGACAGGGCGAGGAGTTGGCGTTCGCCGGCGCTCAGCCTTCCCGACTCCAGGGGTTGTCCGTCGGATCCGGTGAGGGCGAGCGAGAAGTCCTTGGTGTCGATGTGGAGGTCGGCGACCAGGTTCTTCTTGCGCATCAGCTTGCTGAAGCTGTCCAGGACGGCGACTTCGAGGCGGCCGATGTGGCGGGTCAGCAGGGCGGCTGCGTAGCGTTCGAGGATGCCTCGGGTGGATGCCGAGTACTCCTTGACGCGGGCCTCCATCTTGTCGACCTTGTCGTGGAGTTTCTGCTTGCGCAGTTCCCGCTCGAGTTCCGCGTCCTGGCCTCTGTGTCGTGCCCTGAGTTCCTCCAGGTCCGTTTCGATGCGGGCCTGTTCCGCGCGCAGGACGGAGACCGCGTCGAGGGCGGCGCTCTGGGCGTCCATCAGGGAGCGGATCTCGTCCTCGTCCTCGGGCTTGGAGGCGAGAAGGCGGTCGGTGGCGTCGAAGCGGGCCTGCTCCTTGATGGCGCGTTCGACCAGTTCCACGGCGAGGGTCCGGTCCCGGCTCAGGGTGTCGTCGAGCGCGGACAACTGGGCGAGCATGTCGTGCGGGACGTTGAGTTCGCGGGGAGCCCTGGCCTGGGCGTCGCGTTCTTCCCGGTCCGCACTCAGTTCCTTCTCGATGCGGGCGATCTGGTCGGGTCCGGTGGCGTCGCGGAACAGGTCGGTTAGCCACGAGTCGCGTTCCCGCAGGACGCTCAGGACCTCTGCCGCCTGGTCGGCACGGTGTTCGCGTTGTGCGTGTTCGCGAACGGTGTCGAGTTGTTCGCGGAGAAGCAGCAGGGGGAGCGGCCCGGCGGCGACGGTGTTGACGAGAGTGTCGTTGGTCGCCTTGAGGGTGGCGGCGACACCGTCGTTCTCGGCCTTGAGGGTGGCGAATCGGCGGAAGACCTCTCCGCCTTCCTTCGCGAAGCGCACGCGTGCCTGCTCCGCGCGGTACATGGCGGCCTTGAGGCGGTTGTTCAGGGAGCCGCGTCGTTGGACGGCGTCGCCGATGGCGGAGGCAAGCTCCTCGAGCTCCGCGCCGAGGGCTGCGATCTTGGCCTGGCTGCCTTCGTCGGCAGCGCTGGTCTGGATCCGGCGTTCGAGGACGAGGAGGTCGGTGCGCAGACGTTCGACACCGCTGACGCCCAGGAGGGAGTGCACGGCGGAGCGAATGATGTTGGAGGCCTGGTCGGGGTCGGCCAGTTCCTCGAGTTTTTCGCCGTCGAAGAAGAAGAGGGAGGCGACTTCGAGGGGCAGCAGACCTTCGATGTGGTCGACCCAGCCTTCGCTGAGGCCCCATTCGGGTTTGCCGTTGACGGTGATCTCGAGGCTCTCGTCGAGCTTCTTGCCTGCGGGGATTCGCCAGCTGCGGCTGACGTGGTACCGATGTTCCTCGCCCTCGAGCAGTATGGAGAACTCGACGGCCACGCGTGCGCCGTCCTCGGGGTCGGCGAGGCGGTTGATGCTCTCGCGCAGGTAGGTGTCGTAGGAGGAGTTGCCGCGGCCGCTGCAGCGGGCGCGGTTGCCGTAGAGGGCGAGTTGGATCGCGTCCAGCAATGTGGTCTTGCCGCAACCGTTGAGGCCGCCGATCAGGACGATCGGGCGGCCCTTCTCGGTGGTGAGATCCAGCGACTGTTCACCCCGGTAGGCGCCGAAGTCGTGCAGGGTGATGTTACGCAGAAGCATTGCTGGTCTCTTCGTCCTCTGCTGGGGTGTGGTCGGTCCGGGAGGCGATGCCTTCCAGGTCCAGGGACTCTTGGACGTCGGCGTCGGAGGGGGTGGGGTCCGCCTCGGTGCGGGGGACTATCCCTTCGAGTTCCTTCTTGAAGGCGAGGGCGTCCTCCTCGTCGGTGTAGTAGCCCTTGACGATGGTCTTCTGCAATTCGTCGTACAGGCCGGTGCGGCGGGTCCTGGTGCGGAACCGGCGTTCGACGGCGAGGAGATCGCGGGTCATGGAGTAGCGCAGTTCGTCGCCGTCGCAGATCTCGCGGAGGATGTCCATCTCGTCGGATCCCTGGGCGAGGTGGGCGTCGACGGGCAGGCCCGGGAACGTCTCGCCGTAGACCTTTTCGTAGATCTTGGGGAGTGCGTCCTGGACCTCGTGCTTCTCGAAGATCCAGATGCGGCGGATCTCGTGGAGTTCCTCCATCGTGATCAGCTCGATGCCGCGCACGTGTTCGGGGGCGTTGTCGCGAACGTGCTTTTGGGCCTGGAAGAGTTTCGTCAGCCACTCGTGGCGGGACTTCTCGGTGTAGGGCCCGGGGATGACGCGTTCGTCGGCGATGAGCTGGACTTGGCCGTTCATGCGGCGGAAGTCGCGCAGGTGCTTGTCGTCGGGGACGTCGAGGTCGTTGCGCAGGTCGAGGAGGGGCTGCATCCAGTCCTTCTCCTCGTCGTTTTGGATCATGGCGGACATGGACTTGTCCTTCTCGACCAGGGTGCACGTCCAGCAGCCGAAGCGGCTGTCCCCGCACGAGGGCGTGGTGTTGTCCACGACCAGGGGGCATTCGCCGTCGGCGGACGCGCCCTGGTACATCGAGAGCAAATCCTTGTTGTTGTGTCCCCAGGGGTTGGCCTGCTGCATGAGGAAGAGCCACACGTCGTCGGTGGTCCATTCCTCGACGGGGCTGTAGACCAGCGAGTTGGGCAGGTTGCCGTTGGGGGAGAGGCGGTCGCGGACGCGGCGCTTCTCGTGTTTGGCCATGGACTTGGAGCGGGCCTGGCTCTCGCTCTTGCGGATGCCCAGGACCAGGATCGCCTCGCCGTGGCGGCGGACGACGCGGCGGATGAACGCGTTGGAGGGTCGGATCTTGAGGCGTTCGGTGCACCAGCGGAACTTGGGGCGGGGGGCGGGGTAGCCGCGGCCGATGAGGCCGACCCAGAAGGTGTCCTTGACCTCGGGGGTGAGGCGGTGGGGCTCGATGGGCAGTTGTTGCTCGGCGGCCGCGGCGCGCATCGTCTCCAGGGACTGGGTGACCCAGCTGGCGACGATGGGGTTCTCGACGAGGGTGTCGGTGCTGATGACGTGGACGGGTTTGGTGCGTTGTTCCGCGGTGAGGCCCTGCAGGGCCAGCCACACGAGCTGGAGGACTGCGGTGGAGTCCTTGCCGCCGCTGTAGCCGACCACCCAGGGGACCTCGTCGGCGAGATAGAGCTCGCGGATCTCCTCGGTGAGCTCGTTCACGACCTCGGACATGGTCCGGCCCTGGAACGGGGCTGTGTGCGTCGGGGTGCTCATGCGTCTCCTCGCTGGCGAAACGCGTCTTCGATCTGCTGTTCTTCCGGGCTGAGCGGCAGGTCCAGGCGCAAGCGCAAATAGTTGGTGGTCAGGCTGAGGTTGCGGTGTGACTTGGACACGCGACCGGCCAGGATGGCACGGCCGTCCCAGTCGGGGTTGCTCCGGGTCCAGTCCACGCCCTTGAGGCGTTCCACCCGGGGGAGCCAGTGGGTGGGGTCGGTCGATTCCCGCAGGAGCGTGTTGCCCACGCGTCCCAGGGCGTGCAGGGCGAGGCTGTGGCTGTGGATGTACTCGCGCCGTACGTCCGGGGCGGGCAGTGTGCGTTCGCGCACCATGGCCCATTCCGGAACGGTGGTGTCGATCGCCTCCCAGAATCCCTGGGCCAGGGCCGGCGCCGCGGCGGATTCGATCTCCACGTTCTGGAGCAGGGCCTGGTTGCCCGAGTGGATCGCGCTGAGGGTGAACAACCTACGAGACCGGGCCGACAGCGTGGATGCTTCCATCTCGACGTGCCCCTTGAACACGGGGGATTTGAGCGCGATCAGGCGGGTGAGGGCGGCGAGGTCGTCGCGGTGGTCGTAGAGCACGCCGATGGAGCGCGCCGGCCGGACGGCGTGGCGGTTGAGGTCGGCGAACATCTGCTGGCAGCGGGAGAGTCCGGAGTCGTGGAAGAAGACGACGGCGATGGTCTCGTCGCCCAGGTCGGGGTTCTCCCGCAGGGCCACCTCGATGGCGGCGCGGCGGTGCTGGCCGTCGTTGATCAGGAAGCGGGCGGCCATGGGGATGCGGATCTGGCCGATTCTCATGCCCGGGCCGGCGGGTGCGGCGCCTTCGAAGCGCAGGTCGCCGTCGACGGAGGCGGTGAGCGCGCTGAAGACGTAGTCGTCGGGGTTGTCCAGGATGTAGCGGGTCAGCGCGGGCAGGCGCCCCTTGTTGAGTATGCGCTGGGCGCGCACCTCGGGCGCGAGTTCTTCCTCGTCGAAGACGAAGATCTTCGGGATGAGGCGGAGGGGACACATCGAGACGTAGAACTCGCGTCCCGCCTGGATGCCCCTGATCGCCGGAAACGTGTACTCGTAATCGGTGAAGATCGGAGTCTCTGCGGTTCCGGGCTGCGTACGTGATCCCACACGCGTAACGCTATCTTAGGTACGTCTCAATTTTCACGTTCGTGTTGGCTTGAAGCATGTGTTGTCGACAACGTCGAAGGGGTGCGTGACGGTCGATGGTGGCCTACCTGGATGCCGCGGCCACGACTCGGGTGGACTCCCGGGTCGCGGACGTCGTCCTGCATTGGATGACCGAGGATTTCGGCAATGCCGGGAGTCGCACGCACGAGTACGGTGCGCGGGCCAAGGCTGCCGTCCAACGCGCCCGGGAGCAACTCGCCGCCGCCTTCGATGCCCGTCCGGAAGAATTGATCTTCACCAGCGGTGCGACGGAGAGCAACAACATCGCCCTGTTGGGGCTGGCTTCGCACGGCGAGGAGTCCGGCCGTCGGCACATCATCACGTCGGCGAGTGAGCACAAGGCGGTCATCGAGCCGTTGGAGCATCTGCGCTCGCGCGGGTTCGAGGTCGATTTCCTGTCGCCGGGGACGAACGGCCGCGTCGAGGTGGAGGCGATCCGCGAGCGGCTGCGGCCGGACACGTTGTTGGTGTCGTTGATGCATGTGAACAACGAGACCGGGACGGTGCAGCCGGTTGCGGAGTTGGCCCGGGTCCTGCGGGAGACGCCCACGTTCCTGCACGTCGACGCGGCGCAGGGATTCGGGAAGCTCCCGGAGGATCTGACCGCGCCGATCGATTTGATCAGTGTCAGCGGTCACAAGATCGGCGCCCCCAAGGGGGTGGGCGCGTTGGTGATGCGCCGACGCGGCTGGGATCGGATCCCGCTGACGCCGTTGATGTTCGGTGGGGGCCAGGAGCGCAAGCTGCGTCCGGGGACGCTGCCCGTGCCGTTGATCATGGGGCTGGCGAAGGCCGAGGAGGTCTTCCGGAGCGGGCACGCGGTGTGGCGGGAGCAGGCGCTGGCGTATCGGGAGGAGCTTTTGGAGGCGCTCGCGGCGACGCGTTTTCGCCTCAACGGGGATCCCGTGCACACGGTGCCGCACATCGTGAACGTGTCGTTCGAGGGTGTGGACGCGGAGGCGTTGATCGTGCGGGTCAAGCACCTGGTGGCGCTCTCGACGGGTTCGGCGTGCACGAGTGCGTCCTATACGCCCAGTCACGTGTTGATCGGGATGGGGCTGGATCCGCAGGTGGCGGCGAACGGGTTGCGTCTGTCGTGGGATCCGCGTCAGGCGCGCGACCTGGACCCCAAGGAGTTCGCCGTGTTGGTGGGCGAGCTGCAGCCGTAGTCGGCTTTCAGTGCGGGGCGGCGTCGCGGCGGATCAGGCGGTGGCCGCGCAGGGTGCGCGCGCAGCGGGCAAGTTCGGCCTCCCAGCCGGTCTCGGTGGCGATCAGGTGCGGGCGGGCGTACAGGCCGGCGCGGGCCTCGGCGGCGGTCAGGCGCCGGTATTTGGGGGCGTCGGGATCGTCGGGCGCGAGGAATTCGTGTTTGCGGTGCAGCACGGGCCGATCGGCGTCGTCGGTGTGGGAGCGGAACGCGGCCTCGAGGGTCTTGAGGTCGACTGTGTAGGAGCCAGCCAGGCGCGGGTGGGCGTCGGTGTCGAAGTCGGGGTAGTCCAGCCATGCCACGGAGCGTCCGCGGTGGGCGAGTTTGGCGATGGTCCACGTCTGGGGGCGTCCGGCGGCGATGGCGGCGCAGTGTTCGTACAGGCGCAGCACGATGGGCAGGCGGTCGACGGCGCGGCGGTGGACGTACAGCGCGGTGGGGCTGACCGTGCCGGCGGTGGAGGCGTGCATGGCGCCGTGGAGGTAGGTGTCGTCGCGGAGTTTGAGCAGGAGTCGGTCGGCGCGTCTGCAGGCTTCCTTGTAGGAGGCGAAGAACGCGCGGACGTCGAGTTGCACGGCCAGGGGGAGGCTGCCGAAGGGGCCTCGTCCGTTGAAGAGTTCGACGGCGAGGAAGAGCAGGGTGTCCAGGGTCGTGCGGCGGGCGCCCGCGGCGGTCTTGTCGGGGTCGGCGGTGGTGCGGACCAGGCGGTGGACCTCGGTGGGTCGCAGGTGCTCGAGGAGGGCGGCGGTGGTGGCGGGCATCTCCTCGGGGCGGGGGGTGCGGCCGCGGCGTTCGGTGTGGTCGACGGCGGCGGCGATGGCGGCGGTGGTGTCGCCGGTGGCGGGCCACGGGACGTGGGGGATGATCCGGCGGGCCAGGAACGCGACGCGTTCGCGGTCGTCCTTGAACGCGTAGACGATGCCGGGGGCGGCGGCGACGCAGCGGGTGCCGGTGGTGTCGCGGACGAAGTCGCGGAGTTCGCGGGCGCCGAACAGGTGCTGGAAGGTGCCGCGGCCAGTGAGGATGCCGTCGGTGTATTCGTCGCCCCTGACGCGGGAGCGGTCCCAGGTCAGGCGGGCGGAGGCGATCAGGACGCCGTCGGCCAGTTCCCAGGCGCGGCGCAGGGTGTCGCGGCGTTCGGCGGGGTCCTCGATGACGTTGAGGACGTAGGTGAGCAGGACGACGTCGGCGGGGGCGAGGGGGGTGTCGGGGCGGTAGTGGGGGTCCCAGCCGTCGGCGGTGATCTGCATGTGGCGCAGGGCGCGCAGGTCGCCGCCGCGTCCGCAGCCGTAGTCCAGGACGCTGGTGTGTGGGGTGATCTGTTGGTCGGCGACGGCTTGGCGGGCGGGGACCGACAGTGCGGTGCGTCCGATGGCGGTAAGTCGGCGGTCGCTGCCCCACGTTCGTGCCACGGGCACCATCCTGGCCCATGTGTGGCGTCGGGTGTTCCGGCGGGGAGGGCGTGGACGCCGGGGCCGGCGTCGCGTCGGTTTACCGCCGGTGGGGGCGGTCGTGGTCGGTGCCCGGGGGAGGCGACCTCGCCCCATGGTCGGTCGCCGGGTCGGTGGGGGCGTCGGCCGGCGGTGCGGTTTTGGTGGTGGTGGCCGGGCGGTCAGCCGCGCAGGGTCAGGGTCCCCGGTGTGCCGGGGCTGCCCGGGATCAGGCGGGTGGTGATGGGCCAGGGGCCCCCGCCTTCGGTGATGCCGCCGTAGGGGACGGCGATGGCGCGGGTGGCGTGTTTCTTGTGGGTGAAGACGAGGAGGGCTCCGACGCCGGAGTAGTAGTCGGAGCCGCTGGCGGTGCCGTCGGAGAGGTCGACGCGGTCGCCGGTGGCGGTTTCGATGTCCTTGCGGGAGGCGCCTTCGAAGAAGACGTAGACGTTGTCCCAGGGGAAGGTGGTGAGGTCGCGGAGGGCGCCTTCGCGGCCGTGTTCGCCCAGGTCCTTGACGCCGGCGGCGAGTCGGTCGTGGGCCTTGCCGTCGATCTCGACGCCGACGCGGCCGGAGGAGTCGGCGCACGCGGTCAGGAGCAGGGCGAGGATCAGCGCGAGGGTCGCTGCCGGGAAGGTCCGGTGTCGTGTCAACTGACCGTCGATCCGTTGTCGACGCCGTTGCCGGGGTCGTAGCCGTTCTTCTCGGGTTGGTCGCGCGGAGGGCCCTGCGGTGGGGCTCCGTGGGCGGGCAAGGGCGGATCGGGCTTGGGGATGACGGTGTGCCGGCCGATCTCCTCCTGGTCGCTGTAGACGAGTTCGTGGTTGCGGTCCACCACGACGGCTTGTCCCTCGCGGACGGCCCGGTCCACGTAGTCGGCGAGTTCGCCGGGGGAGGCGTTGGGGTGTTCCTGGGCGATGCGGCGGCCGAGGTCGTTGTTGTACAGGTCCATGGCCTCTCGGTGGCCGGGGTTGCCCGGTAGTCCTTCGTGGGCGGTGGTGTACTTGGCGGTCCAGTCTGCCCCGAATCGCTGGGTGAGTAGGGCGTTCCAGTAGGTGTGGCGGAAGGCGTCCTGGTGGTCGTCGTTCTTGTCGTCGGAGGTGAACCGTTTCTGGGCCTCGGCGAATGCTTCGTCCTTGATGTCGGAGAAGTCTTTCTGGGCGAGCCATCCCAGGCGGTCCAGGAGTTCGGCCTCGGTGCGGGTGACCTGTTGTTGGCCGGTGAAGAAGCCGATGATCCCGCCCGGCCACTTGGTGGTGCCGTGGGGGTCGTCCATGGCCTGGAAGTCGGTGAGGATGTCGGCGCCGTTGCCGTCGCGTCCGAGGGTGGCGTGCGGGTTGAACGAGTCGTCGCGGGCGCTGACGTCCTGGTAGATATCCCATTGGGCGTCGTTGTCGGCCTGGGTGGCCTGGGCGAGGGCCTGGCCGACACGCCAGGCGAAGTCGCGGGCGCGGTTGGTGTAGTCGGTGTTGAGTTGGGCGGCGGCGAGGCCGTCGCCGCTGACGGACAGGGCTTGGGCGACCTCGTCGGGGATGCGCCAGTCGACGCCGCCGTCCTCGCGGACGGTGAACTCGGGAAAGCGGGCGATCTCCTCCAGCACGGTGCGCAGGGAGGTCTGGGCGCTCGTGAAGGCGGTGTGGGCGTCGGAGATCGCGCGGGACAGGGCTGCGGCCTGGGCGGCGGCGAGGCCGAGTTGGCGCTGGGTCTCGGCCAGGCGGGCGCGTGCGGTGTCGGCGACGGTGCCGCTCCAGCCGTTGAGGCCGGGGGAGTTGACGACTTCGCCTCGGTGGCGTTCGGACAGGCCCTGGATTTTGGCCCGGACGGTCTCCCAGGCGGTGGCGGCTTCGGCGAGGGGGGCGATGTTCGCGTCCCGGAGCTGGGTGAGCGTGAGCACGGCTCAACCGCCCATCGTGCGGGTGACGTGGACTTCGGTGCGGGCGTACTCGTCGGCGGTCAAGCGCAGTCCGGTGGCGGATTCGCCGAGTTTGCGCTCCAGTGCGGCGGCTTGGCGGTCCCAGGTGGAGGCCAGTTCGGTGAGTCGGCCCGCGGTGCGCCAGCCGGGGAGTCCCGCGGCGGCGGCTTGGGTGGCGGGGACGGCGGTGCGGGCACCGGGGCGGAAGTCGCCGAGGATGCGGTCCTGGGCGGTGGCCGCGGCGCGCAGGTGTTCGGGTGCCACGCGGAAGTCCGGTGCCGCTTGCCCGGGAGTCGAGGGTGGTGTGGGCGGTGTCCCGGGTTGGGGCTTGGGTAATCCGGGGTCCGCCTGCCGGCCGCCGGGAGGCGGCGGCCCGGTGGGGCCGGGTTTGGGCGGGTCGTCGTTCGCGGCCTGGGTGTGGGCGGTCGGATGGAGTGCGCGTTCTATCTTGCTCATACCCTCCCCCGGGGGTTGATGCGGTGGCACCGGGCGTGAGGCTAACAGGGTGACGGGCCGCGTTGGGGTTCGTTTCGCGAGTGGATCATCGTGGGGCGATCGGTGCGGGGCTGCGAGGCGGACCCGGCGGCGGGTGTCGCAGGGTGGGCCGGGGCCGGGATCTGGTCCGAGATTGTGTGGCGGGGCAGTGAGTGCGTCTTGTCGGGGCGGTGTTCGTTCCCTCGGGCCGGGCGTCGTGGGCGGGTGGCGTCGCGTGCGGCGGTCGACGGTGGTGTGCCGGGCTGGGAACAGCCGGCAGCGACCGAAGCGACCGGACATCGCAAGTGGGCCGAGGCCCGTCCGCCACCTTGTCGGAGCACGGGATCCGCCTGTGACTGATTCCCCGTCGTCGTTGTCGACAGTCGGTGTGGGGTGGAGGCGGCTGTCGGCAAGCTCTCCACCGGGTACGCACACTCGCCACAATTACTCACCGAGAACGGCTCGCACTGCCGCGAGACGCTCACTGGACTCGGCTATCCACTCCTCGCCCATGTCCAGAGGCACGGAGACGACGATCTGGGTGCTGGGGCCGTCGTGCACCTCGACCACGTACGGATCCTCGGTAATGAACCGGAGATAGGCCGAGCTGCCCGCGCGGGGCCAGTCGGCTCTCACGGGTTCGACCGGTCCACCCTCCTGCTCGGCCCCCGCAATGGCTTCCAGGAGTCGGCTCCAGTCCGTGAGGTCCTCGGAGTCGAACCCGAGATGGACCGTGCCGTTCACGAAGCCGCTCGTGACGACGGCCTCCGCGTCGTAGTACCGCACGCCCAGGCTTTCCGCGGTGGGCGTGGTCGAACGCAGACGGACGCTGACGCTCTGGACGGAGTCGGCCAGCCGGATCAGCTCCATCGCATCGGGCTGTGTGTTCGTGTCCATCACCGGGAACCTACGGCACACATTCGGGCGTCACCCCGACGGGTCCACCGGACGCCGTCAGAAGCTCGATGTGCGCGGTCGAGCGCCGTGATCGCCGTGCGGCGGCCGGCTCCGGTCGGGGTTGCCGGGCCGTGTAGTGGCGCTGGTCCCGAATGAGGGTCCACGGGATGTCGAGCGGATGTGGTCGCTTGATGGTGGTCCTTGGGCGGCCGGGGCGGCCCGGCTGAGCGTCGTGGTCGGCCCGGAAGGGCTGTCATTCTTACCTTCGGGGTTCACGAGCCGCCGAAGGTGTACAAGCAGGCTGCATAGGATCCCCGGATGTCAGTCACCAGTTACCTCCGGCAGGGACCGCGAGTGGCCATACGCCGCGTCTGTCGTCAGGACTACGACGAGCTCACAGCGCTGGCCCGGGAGAGCGCGGAGATGCTTCGCCGCTGGGTGGGCGCTCGCGAGAACACGGTGGAGGGGTTCGAGAGCTACCTCGGGCGGATCCAGCAGCCGACCCACGAGGGCTTCGTGATCTGCCTGCGCGACGCCGGCACGATCGTGGGCGGAGTCAACATCAACAACATCGTCAGGGGCGCCCTCCAGAGCGGAACCCTGGGCTATACCTCCTACGCCTCCACGACCGGCCGGGGCTATATGACCGAAGGACTGGGGCTCGTGGTACAGCTCGCCTTCGGCCCGCTGGAACTGCACCGGCTCGAGGCGAACATCCAGCCGGACAACACGCCATCGCTGAACCTCGTCAAACGCCTGGGCTTCCGGCGCGAGGGCTACTCGACCGCCTTCCAATACATCGACGGCGAGTGGAGGGACCACGAGCGATGGGCCATCACCGCCGAGATGACACGAACGGCAGCACAGCTCACGAACGTCCCCCACCGCCCCTCAGGAGAGAAGGGGAGCCGGCCTCCTGCGGGCCGGCCCTGATGCTCATCCGGGCCAACTCGACCGCTCGGGAACCAACTCAAAGCGCCGACCACAGCGGGGGCTGGGTGCTTCACTCGGTGGATGAGCACCTGGAATGGCGGGGCTGAGTTTTTCGGTTGGCGAAGCGTCCGGCTCGGCGAACGAGACGTGAATGCCTGGGCCTCGCCGCTCCTACTCCGACATGACTGTCAACCGGTGGTGCGGTCGGCGGGGTTGTCCCGCCGCAGGTACGCAGCAGCCGCGTAGGCCGCCCAGTCGTGGGGTGCGTTGGTGTTCCAGGCACCCGCGTGTTGACTCTGCACCGGAGCGACGGTGTCGCCGAGGTGGATCCCGAGGCGGATGGCGATCCTTTCGGAGGCTTCCAGCAGGGCTTTCGGGTTCTGTCGGCACTTCTCGATCCAGTGCCGGATGATCTCCGCTCCGTCTTCGTGGACCAGTTCCGGAAGCCACGAAAGGTCGGTCTCCTGGGCGTCCACGGCACCGACAACGGCGCCGGCTCGGCGCGCGTGCATGGTGATGCCGTGTGCGTGTCCCGCGTCGGGGCCTATCCACGCATGCTCATGCAGCAGACGTCCACGAACGCCGAGAACACCCTGGCCGATGCCGTGGTAAAGGACTGCGCGGTCGAGCGGGTCGGCGGCCAACTTCATGGCTCCGGAGGCGGATCGAGCCCCGATCCCGTCCACCCACGCGTACAGGCCTTCCTCGTCCATCAGCGGACACTGCTCCCACGGCACCGGATTCCAGCGGATGCCGAGAACTCCCAGACCGGCGCTGATACCTCGGGGAGTGATGATGTCGAGCGCAATCCGAGCGGTGTACCGATTCATAGGTTCGTCCTATGTTCACTACGGCAGTGGCAGGACGTTCTAGCAAAGGTGACCGACAGCCGGTCACATCGGTGCCCAAGGTCTGGCGGATCGGCTGCATCCCCGGCTTTGAAGGCTTCGCCGACTCGGGGGCTCGCCTGCCGGCTCGAGCGCTCGGTCGCACCGGCGAATGCCGTGTTGCGTTGCGGTGATCGGTGAGGAATGGGTGTCGACGAAACGTCGGAGTCGACGGATGGTGTGCCGACGTTCTAGAGGTTGCCAAGGTCGCTCATCGCGGCGAATCGGAGCACGGAGCGACGAAGGAGTTCGAGGAACTGCGGAAAGTCGTCGGCGACCCTATCGAACTCGCCTTCGTGCACGGAAGCCGTTCGGGACTTGTGGACAACACCGCCCCAGTCGGCGACGAACTGGTGCCTCCCGCCATCCGAGCCGATCACCATGCCGCCGGGGTCGTCCGCCAACGGGATGAAGACCGCGCCCTCGTCCGTCAGTCGCCGCAGGACCTCGCTCACGGAGTACAGGAAGTAGCCGTTGCCCACGTCTTCCAGCACGACGTTGCCGATGCACTCGTAGTACGTCTCGCTGTCGGGGAAGCACAGCGGTTCACGGCCGAAGTCCACCGCCGCGCGGCGGTCTTCCTCGTCGGGGGCGTGAATCGCGTTGGTTCCCGGGGGATAGCCGTACGTTTGCTCGAACGTGGCGGTCATCGCGTTCACGGCATTCGTGATGTCCGCGCGCCACGACGATAGCCACGCCGCGGAAAAAGGGATCTGATCCATGCCCTCGGATCATGCCGGGCACCGCCACCGGCATCCGTGCCCGGGAAGGATTGCTCGGCGGCTTCGCGGGTGACGGTGTGCCCGGCCTGTATCCGTGCATGAGGTGATGCGACCGGTGGCGGGGCGAAGGAGTCGACCGCCTCAAGGGCTGTGCAGGGTTCGATGGCCCCATCTGGTGTTCGGGTTGTCGACCCATTCGAAGCCGGGGGCGTTCGAGGGAGTCGGCGAGGCCTGCCCCGCGGTCGAGATCGGTGGAGGCGGACCTGTCACGGGGTATCAGTGTTCGGCGACCCGGTGTGAGGGAGCGCAAGCGACCGACAGTCTTCGGTCGCTGCTTCGGTCGCTCCGTGAAAGTGCAGGTCAGAGCGCTACCGGCGCCAGATCAGCGACCGAAGCGACTGAACTTTTGCATTATGACGACATTGGCGCGTGTGCGTGTGCGTGTCATAGATACCGACCTTCAGTCGCTTCAGTCGCTGTTTTCCTTAGTGTTCAGGCCCTGACCTGCGGTTTCCCTTCAGCGACCGAAGCAGCGACCGAAGCGACTCAGTCGCTGGGTCGCTGTTCTCCCGGTCGCTGACACGCGGGGAAGCCGACGTGAGGTCGAGGAGGGGGCCGTCCGCTAGCCTGTCGTGTCGCAGCAATATCGGGACGTGAGTCGCTTCAGTCGCTTTCGGTCTCGGTTGTTGCTCTGACCTGCACTTTCGTACAGCGACTGAAGGACGGATGTCGATCGACAGGCGTAGTCCGCGGCGGGGAACGGGTGGGTGCTCGACGTCCTCTCGCCGGATGTCGGCAGGCGCGGGCGGGTCGGCGGCGGGTCCGGTCGGTCGCTGCGCGGGTTCTCGGGCGGGGGCTTCGGTCGCTGTGCCGGTTCCGTCGGAGGGTGGTGGGAGTGTGACGGCCGAGCAGGGCGCCGCCGAGTCGGCGGCGCCGGACGCGTTGACCGTGGCGCGCTGGTGCGCGCGTTCGGGCTGGCCGGTGCATCCCCTGGCGCCGCGGCGCAAGACACCGCCGGCGAACTGCGAGGCGTGCCACGCGCCGGGGCACTCCCACGTGGACTGCCCGTGTATCCCGGCCGGTCGGTGGTGTCACGGCTTCCACGCGGCCACGCTGGATCCCGAGCGCATCCGCGCGTGGTGGGGGCGTGGCTCGCGTTTGGGTGTGGCGGTGGCATGCGGGCCGGCGGACCTGGTGGTGATCGACGTCGACGCGCACGGCCCGCCGGTGCCGGAGCGCGATCGGCTCCTGCCCGGTATCGCGATCGGCGAGGACGTGGACCTGGCGGGCCTGTCCACGGGCTTCCACACTTTGGCGTTGCTTGCGGCCCTGCGGGGGGCACCCGATCCCGCGACCGACGAGGGGACGTTGCGGGTGCGGACGCCGTCCGGGGGCCTGCACGTGTGGTATCGCACGCCGCCGCGGCGGTGGTTGTGCTCGACCGGTTCGAGTACGGGACGTGCGCTGGCGTGGCAGGTGGACGTGCGTGCCAGCGGCGGGTACATCGTCGCGCCCGGTACGGTCACCCACGCCGGGACCTACGTGCCGGTGGGGTCGTGTCGTGTTCCGGCGCCGCTGCCGACGTGGCTGGTCCGGGAGTTGGAGCGCACCGGCCACGCGGATCGCCCCGCAGTGCCGGTGCGGGTGGGTGTTCCCGCCCGGGCTCGGGCGGCGGTCGCCGCTGCGGGGGGTCATCGCGATGCCGCGGCGCGGGTGTTGGCGAACGCGGTGCAGGAGGTGGCGGATTGCGCCGCGACCGCGTTCGGCGCCGGGTTCAATGCCAAGCTCAACCGGGCCGCGTTCATCGTGGGCGGTCTGGTCGCGGCGGGTCATCTCGGGGTGGGCGAGGGCGAGCGGATGTTGCTGGAGGTTGCGGGACACGCGCGTCCCGGGCACGAACAGCGGTCCCTGGCCACGATCCGCGGCGGCATGGCCGCCGGTGCCGCGCGGCCGCTGTACCCGGGGGGTCGCCCGTGAACGGTGTTCCGCAGGGGGGTTTCGACGCGGCGGCGGTCGCCGCGCAGATCCTCGCCCAGCAGTCCACGTCCGTGCCCGCCCAGGGGAGCCCGATGCAGGGGGTGCTGCCCGGCACGGTGACGGCGCGCGGTCTGGTGCCCGACTCGCTCAGCGACCGTGGGAACGCGAAGTCGTTCGTCGCGTTGTACGGGCGCGACTTCCGGCACGTGCCGGGGCTGGGCTGGTATCGGTGGGAGGGGCACCGGTGGCAGCTGGACGAGGACGACGGGGTGCTGTGGGCGGCCGGCGACATGGCCGAGACGCTGGCGGTCACCGACGCCGAGGGCAGGTATTCGGACACGGACCTGCGGCGGCATCGGCGGCGGTCGCTGTCCACGTCCGGGCTCAAGGCGCTGCTCATGCAGGCGCAGGCGGCGCCGGGCATGGTGCTCAAGGCCGAGCATCTGGACTCCGATCCGTACGCGTTGTGCACGCCCGGCGGCATCGTGGACCTGCACACCGGGGCGGTGGTGGCGCCGGATCCGGAGAAGCACCCTCACTCGCGGTCGTGCGCGGTCGCCCCGCGGGCGATGCCCACGCCGCGGTGGATGCGGTTCCTCACCGATACCTTCGGCGACGACGCCGAGGGCGCGGAAATGATTGACTTCCTGCATCTGTTGCTGGGGTACTCGGTCACCGGCGACGTCGGCGGGCAGATCATGCCGTTCCTGTACGGGCTGGGCAAGAACGGCAAGAGTGTCCTGCTCGACGTCCTGGTCACGCTGTTGGGCGACTACGCGGACGCGGCGCCGCCGGGTTTCTTGATGGCGAAGCCGTTCGAGGGGCATCCCACCGACCTGGCGGAGTTGCACGGGCGGCGGGTGATCGTGTGTTCCGAGCTCAAGCCCGGGGATCGGTTCGACGAGGCGCGGTTCAAGCTGTTGACCGGTGGCGACCGGTTGAAGGCGCGGCGGATGCGGCAGGACTTCTTCAGTTTCGAACCCACGCACAAGCTCTGGTTGTTGGGCAACCACCGGCCGGAGGTCGGCACGGGCGGTTTCGCGTTCTGGCGGCGGATGCGGCTGATCCCGTTCGAGAGGGTGGTCGCGGACGAGCAGCGGGTCGACAACCTGGCGCAGGTGCTGGTGTCGGAGGAGGGGCCGGGGATCCTGGCCTGGTTGGTGGACGGCGCCCGCCGGTATCTGGGGGGCGACCGGGACCTGACCGGGCCGCCTCGGGTGCGGGTGGCCACGCACGCGTACGCCGAGACGGAGGACCACATCGGTCGGTTCGTCGCGGAGCGGTGTCGGATGGGGTCCACGATGCGGGCGGAGCAGACGGGGTTGTACGCGGCGTACAGGACGTGGTGCGGCTTCGAGGACGCGACGCCGGTTTCCGCGCGGGCGTTCGCGGTGAGGATCCGGGAAGCGGTCGGTCTTTCGTCGCCGCGGCAGATGATGACGTCCAACCAGCGCAAGTATTACCCGGGCATCGGGTTGCTCGGCGAGCACGAGGAGACGTCGTGAGTGCCCTGATCACGGCCAAGCAGATCGCCCACGAGATCGACATCGTGTGGTTGGAGGATCCTTCCGGGCTGGACTACGTGCGCCAGGTGCTGGATCGGCTGCCGCGGCGTACCGGGGTGCCGGCGTTCCATCGGGACGGGCGGATGGTGGGGTACGCGTTGCTGGGGCCGGGGGCGCGGAGTTCGCCGGCGTCGGGGACGTATCGGCGGCGGGTGTTCTGGTTGGCGCCGCACGATCGGGACCGGGTGCCGGACGGGGCGTACGTGTCGGGGGCGCCGTCGGAGGCGGTGGACCCGCGCACGCTGGAGCCGCGGGTGCCGGGCTACAAGACGGAGCGGTCGGAGGGCGGCCCGCCGTCGGAGGCGATGCGCGAGTTGGGGATAACGCTGCCGAAGGGGTAGGAGGTGGGCCGTCGGGCGTGTCGGTAGCGACTCTCAATGAGGAAGAGCGGCCGTCGTGAGGTCCGTGTCATGCGTTGCTGCGTCGCTCCGGAGGCTCGAGCTGGTACTTCCTGTCCTCCCGCAGGAGCGTCCAGAGCATCCTGATCTGGCGCCGCGCAACGCAGATGACAGCAGCCGAATGCCGCATTCCCTGGGCGCGTTTCCGGTTGTAGTAGTCGCGATCCCGTTGATGATGGAAACAGGCGGCCTGGGCGGTAAGGAAGAGGGCCCTCTGCAAGGGACGGCTGTATCTCTTCGGCCTAACGTTGACGCCCGTCCTTGTCCCGGAATCGCGCGAGACGGGCACCATTCCGGCGGCCGAAGCGAAATGCCCCTCCGTGGCGTAGGCCGAGAAGTCGCCGGCCGCGACGAGGAGTTCAGCGGCCAGGATGTGTCCCATGCCGGGCATCGACAGCAGGATGGGCCCCTGGGGATGCTCGTTGAGCATCTTTTCCATCTGCTTCTCGGCCCTGGCAATCCGCTCGGTGAGGTTCAGGATGCTGTTTGCCAAGTCTTCGATGATCTGGGCGGCGGCATCCTCGCCAGGCAGCGAGGTCTGCTGAGCTTTCGCCGCCTCGATGGCCAACTCCGCGACGCCGTGGGGCAGTCGAACGCCTCGCTTGGCGAGCCATGCCGTCAGCCGGCTGTGTCCCATTCTGCGAAGTGCGGCCGGCGTCTGGAACCCGGTCAGCAGCACCATGGCGCCCTTGTGTGCGGAGAAGTTGAACGCGCGCTCCAGGGCGGGGAAGACCCCGGTGAGGGTGTCTCGCATCCGGTTGTAGGCGCGGGTGCGGTCCCGCACCAGGTCGGTGCGGTGCGATGTGAGCAAGGTGAGGTCGGACATGATCTGAGCTGGGATCTTGAGGTCCGAGAGCCGGTCTGCGGCGAAGACGGACGTCCTGGCGATGACGTGCGCGTCGTTGGCGTCGGTCTTGTTCTCGCTCCCGAGGGCCCTCGACATCTGCTTGACCAGGGTGCCGCTGATGTACCGCGGGTTCTGGCCGTGGGCAATAAGGAGTGCCACCAGCAGAGAGGAAGGGCTGCTGGAGATGTCGATGGCCCAGTTCACCTTCGGTGCCAGGCCGAGGATTTCACCAAGGCCGGCCAGGATCTCGTCTTCGCCGTTGATGATCTTCTTCGACAACAGCGTCTTTCCGGTCGCGTCCACGGCGCAGGCCCAGTGGTGGCCCTTTCCTGCGTCGATTCCGACCCAAACTTCGTTCATCCCCACCCTGCGGCCCCTCCCGGATTTCGGTCTTCTGGCCGGCAGGGCGCTCACTCGCTGAGTCCGTACAGAGCGGCTCAACCGCATCTCTCAATAAGCAAGTACGAGCGACCCGGAGGCCAGCCGGACCAGTCGCTGCGAGCCCCCGAAGGGCAGACCGAAGCTAGCCGCATCTGGCCTCCCGGCCACGAATCAGAACGATTGGATAGCCCTGAAGATGTGGTCGTGTGATCAACGCCACAGCGAAGTCGCGGTGAATGTCGAGAACAGTGTTTCGGTGACTCGAGAAGAACCCGGGCGGTTGCCCACCTGTCTCGTCCATAAGAAAGCGGCCGAGCCGCAGCTCTCAATCAGCAGCGAAGGCGAGCCACCGGAGATTCCGGCCGCCCATCGCCGCCCGGGTCGCGAGACACCATAGGACAGCGAGGACGGCCCCGGGGCGCAGTTCAGGCAGCTTCACTGGTACGGACCGAAGCGATCGGGTTTTCGGGGTCGGGACTCGGTAGCGTGGTGTCTCACGGTGGAATCATTCCGGTTGGTCTGGGAGTGGTTGCCCTACCAAGGTGGTTCGGCAGGTGACCAACCTCTTCGCGGACAGGACGCGAGGAAAGAACTTGCTGGTCAGGCAGCATTCAGGAAGGCTTTTTGCCTCAATAGCCGAATTAACATTACGAAATGGCATTGCTCCCAGAAACGTGTAGGTCGGGAAGGGAAGTCCCCACGCGGGTGGGGGTGAGCCGTTCTTCCTCGACCTGGTCGAGCGCACGCTGTTGAAGTCCCCACGCGGGTGGGGGTGAGCCGCCTGGGCCGGATGCCCCAACTACACCGAGCCCGAAGTCCCCACGCGGGTGGGGGTGA
Source organism: Embleya scabrispora DSM 41855 (assembly GCF_000372745.1). GTDB lineage: Bacteria > Actinomycetota > Actinomycetes > Streptomycetales > Streptomycetaceae > Embleya > Embleya scabrispora. The sequence continues at coordinate 36,902 of NZ_KB889706.1, forward strand.
GCCGACCGGCGGGCGGGCGTCGAGGACCGCGTTCACGAAGTCCCTACGCAGATCTCGAAAGGGCCTTTGCCGCCCACACGCGCACGCGACACCTCAACTCATAGGTAGACATAGCAGATTAGATGCTTACAAAATTCTTGATAAGCATGAAGTAATCAGTATGGGATTTTCCGGCCAGTCGGTCTGGCGACGGACATGATCGCCATGCGGGAGCGCGGATTTTGAGGTGCCAACTACCTCGCCCCTCTGCGCCCGCGGCGGACCCCACGAGTCGTCGTTCGCGCCATCGACCGGTCACGTCCTGCTGTTCAGCTACTGCCTTGACCGACGGGTACCTGACGCGGGGGAAGGTAAATTTCACCACGTACCGGGCGATATTTCTTGTACTCGTTACGGTGAAGAGCCAACCGTACCGGCCACGCGTTCTGCCCCTTCAGCGGCTTAGACGGCTTGTGCAAGGCTGGCCCTGCTTATCCCAGTACGCCACAGTAGGCAGGGGCCCGGTACTTGCAAGTGACCTCTATGGGATCGGTGCCTGCATCGTCCGGAACCGGATCGGAGTGCGCACCCGCCGCACCGTCACTCACGGTGCGGAACCGCCGGGCGAGACACACGCTCATCGGCGCGGCCCTGGACTGATACCAACGTCGGGCTGGGAATGGCTCCCGACGAGCTTCCTACCACCGAGATGGCGAGCCCGATCTTCATCGCAGCGACTTTTGTCTCACCGCGCTCAAGCCTCGCGGATTGGTTCGCAGGACCGCGGAGTGTCAACACCGCCCAGGTCCGAGGGGCTTCGGGGCGTCCGGCGATCCACGTGGACGGTGCCACGGGCCGGTTGCTGATGGCAATCCGACTGGTCAGGCCAATCCACGTCGGACGCTCGATCTAGACTGCTGAAATTCCGCCGTCGTCGAGAGGTATCCATGCGTCCCATGCGATTCGAGCCGTGGTTGGCCGAACTGCTCAAACAGTCCGGTGCAGTTACCGACGTTGCCGTTCGTACCGAGGCCGAGGAGCAGCAGACCCCTCGACCGGGGCCGTACGGGGTCTCGCTCCGTCTGCGCAACGGCGCCACGGTCGATCTGGGCATCACTGCGGAATCAGCTCCGGGGGATCGGTACTCGGAGCCGGAACAGATCATCGAGGGACCGCCACCGGCACGCATCGAATCTGTGCCGGCGATTGATGGAGCCAAGGTGAAGGTCTCCGACATCGAAGCCTGGCTGGGCGCTCTGACAGTCAACAGCGGAAGCTCCGAGCTGCGAACGCTGAGCACGCGCTATTCGCAGGAGGAGCCGATCGGGACGATCCCTTATGGTCTCGAACTTCGCTGGCACAGCGGAGCGAAAATTCGCGTGAACTTCCAGCACGCCTACAGCTCTGGCAGTCGCCCTGGCGCGGCGTATCAGTGTCCCGACACCATCTGAATCATCGAGGAACAGCGCGCCCTCGCACGTACCTCCGTCAGGAAGGCAAGCGATGGCATCGGAGTGGCAATGCACGACGTGTAAACAAAGAGTTGGCGTGGACCAGAATGGAAAAGCCAATAAGCACACGATTCCGGGCAATCCGAATAAATGGTGCTCCGGTAGCACTGTTGAGCCCGCTCCGTAGCGGCGCCGTCGGAAGCCCCACTCGGACTGCGGCGCCACACTGTCGGCATGGGCGTGGCCCGAGCCATTACCCGATCGGGTAATGGCTCGGGCCACGCCCCATCCGGCCGCGGTGCGTCGAAGGTACGCGGAAGATGTACTGAAGGCGCACGCTGGCACCCCGCCATCCCGACTGCGAAACGACTCCGGACGCGACGCGGCCCGCACCGCCGCCACGTTCCGCATCACACATTCAGCTGGATCGTGCACGTTTGTCTCGAACCGATCCTGCACCTGCTCCACCGTAGGCGACCGCGACGAGCACCACGGGCCGAGTTGTCACCTCCGCCACTCCAGCACATCTTGGCAGGGCGCCGTCTCCGATCCGACACACGGATCTTCGCCGATCCCAACGTGTCCACCACGCCACGTTCGCGCGCTTGGGCGAACGTGACGAAGCCCGCACTCAAACCGGCGGGCCCCTGGAACGCGTCGCCCTGTGCGCCAAAGTCCCCACGCGGGTGACGACGAGCACAGTCGCGGTCGTCGTTGAGTGTGGCGCGCGGCAGGTGGATCGTGGTGGCGCGATCCGGCGGTGGGTCCCGGCGTGAGGCCAATCGGAATCCTCGGCGGGGAGGGTTCGGATCCGGCACGCGTACGTACTGTGGCCATGTCGGCGCGGTATCGTGGCCACGATGTTTCCGTGGCCCTGGGAACCTGGGAGTGGCACATCCGTGGCCACTACCCGGGAAGCCGACCCCGTCGGCCCTGTTCGTCAAGCGCCTGGGGAAGTGGAACTCCCAGAGCCGGGAGGAGTGTCCGGAAATCCGGCAGCTCGGCAATGGCGACATCGCCGTGATCAGCCGGGATCTGACCGCAGTTTACGGTTCGCGGTTGCCGGAAGGTGTGACGCTCGGGGTCGGCGAACGGCTCGTCGTCCTACCCGGCGCCAAGCTCAGCGCGGCGAAGCCGGACATCCGGTCGGCAGACGATGTCGGGTTCGCCGGCCCGTATCGGCGCGCCGATCGGCGTCTTCCCTCCGGCCATGGGCTCCGGAGCGGCACGTGAGGAACGGATCGGCGTGCGATTGCCGCCGACTCATGGGCCCGTTGATCGGGGGCTTCCGGGGGATCAACCAGTGTTTGCTGCCGCTGCGGTGTCGGTCCGGGGCCGGTGGCCGGCGGGCTTGAGGCCGGACATCTCGATGACGTGCCCTGCTGCTCGGCGCGGGTCTCCAACGAACGTCTTGTTCAACTCGTTCCACAGCTCCGGAAGAAGCTCGGCGAGGGTGTCGAGCGCTGCGTCCTGCCTGCTGTCCGTCGCGAAGATGTCGACGGCGTAGGTACGCCACTCGGGACGCTCCAGGAGCATGTTGCGGATGGCGCGGGTCAGTATTTGTCAGTCACATGAAGCGTTTGACCACGAAGTTGACCTGGAGGCATTCGCCGCGGGACTCGGTCTCGTGCCACCAGCCGCGTGGCACGAAGACCAGGCCGCCAGCCGCGATGTCCACGATGTGGGCGTCTTTGGGCATGGAGGTGGGGAACGGTCGCTGATCGGCCAGCCGCGTGCCGATGCTGTCGGGCTTCTCGTACGGAGCGGGGAAGCACTGATTCACCTGGTTGCGGATGTGACGGTTGGGGGCCAGCCGCCACTCGCGAGTGGGGGTGAGTCGTTCTCCAGCGCGTACACGATGCCGTTGCCCGGGAAGTCCCCACGTGGGTGGGGGTGAGCCGGGCGTCATTGAAACGTTCGTACAGGAGTCGCTGGCAGGTGGGGGTGAGCCGCCCCGCCCGGTGACACGGCCGAGGTCTCGGCCGAAGTGCCCATGCGGGTGAGGGTGAGCCGCCGTACCAGCCTGTCCCGAAGTCGATCGCCGGCGAACTCCCCACGCGGGTTGGGGTGACCAAGGCCCTTGCAGCCTGGCGGTGTCGTCGTAGCCGCAGGAGTGTCGCGGCGAACGCCGATCCGTTTGGCGAGGTTGATGCCGAACCGGTCGGCGATCGCAAGAAGCTGCCCGATCCGATCGATCTGTCGGCGCCCGACCTCTGCCGACTTCGGTTCCTGGCCTCGGTCGTCGGCAGCGGTGGAATGCGGATCCGTGTGGATGTTGCATGAGGGAAAGGTGCGCTCTCCTGTCCCCTTATAGGAGTAGGGAACGCGACGGACTCATCCATCAAGTCCCTTACACTCCAGTGGACTTGCCGATGTCGGCGTCGACCGTATGGCGACACCGTCCAAAGGTACGGCAGGTTCGAACACAGTGGGGCCCGACGTACAGCCGTCAGGTACCCAGAGAGGCAGCATCCCTTGCTGAAGCTCGACGACGTGCGCGTTGCGACGCTCACTGATTTGTATGAACTGGTTGGGCGTGGAAGCGCCGATCTGGATCGGCTCGACACGATCGACACGGCGTTGTGTCTGACGCTCGGTGAGAAGCGGGCGGCCGAATCGCCCGACGTCCTCATGCGCAACGTGCTGAGTGACGCCCGACGTACGATCTCGCGTTCCCGGGCAAGCGCCCGGAAGGCCGCAGCGAAACACCCCCTGAGCGACCACGCCCGCAAGCGCGTGCGCCAAGTCGGCAACGACGGCGCCGAAGTGGTGGAACTCATCACCCACGAGACGCCCGAGTCGCATGCTCTCGTTGCCGAGACCCTCGACGAGCTCGCCGTGTTCGCGGCGGGGCTCGGGGAGCACGGACCGGCTTGTCTTCGCGGCTTGTTGAGCGACCGGACACTGGCGCAGACGGCCCATGAGGCCTGCGTGTCCGTGGCCACCGTCGAGCGCACCAGGAAGGCGCTTCGGGCCCACACGAAACATCTTCTCGACACCACCCCCTGACCGGACGGAGCCGGGGTCGGCGGTTACGTCGCGCCGCCTCGATCGGGTCCGACGCGCCGCGCGGACTCGATCGGGAGCCACCGCGACACCTTCGGCCGTCGCCCCGGCCTCTGCCCTGCCGATACCTCGCATCATCCTCCACGGGAGAACGAACAACGATGTCCATGGACCAGAAACCGATTCCGGTGATGCTTTCCGGACAGGCTCTTACGAGCCTGCGCGAATCCGGCTTCAGCTTTCCCACCGCAGTCAGCGAGATCGTCGACAACAGCATTGAGGCGCGGGCAAACAACATCCATATCGTCATCGCGGAGTCGTATCGCGGCCGAAAGAAGGTCGTCGACGAGGTCGTTGTCGTCGACGACGGCGACGGCATGGATGACGAGACGCTGCAGCACTACATGCAGTTCGGCTTTTCGACGCGCTTCATGTCCACCAAGACCATCGGCAAGTTTGGGGTCGGTGCCAAACTGGCCGGACTCAGTGTCGGTACTCGCATCGAGGCGTGGACTCGGCACAAGGGCTCGGATGCCGTCCGGCACGTGATCTTCGACCTCCATGCAGTTACCAAAGCTGAGGAGAACGGCGAGGACCCGACCATCAAGCCCCCCGACAGCGAGGTACTTCCGGATCGCCTCCTGCCGTACTTTCCCGAGGGTTCCGGCACGCTGGTTTTGTGGTCTCAGATCGACAACGTGTCCGATGCACAGGGCCGCTGCACCCCTGACCATGTCCGCACCGAGCTCTCCAAGGAGATCTCGCGGGTGTTTCGCGATTTCCTTTGTGGTGGCATCCGAATCACGATCGATGGCACCACGCTGTTGCCGCACGACCCCACCTTTCAGCGTTCGGGCACCTGGGCGGACCATGTCCTCGTCGAGGAAGCGACCCGGGTCGCCGGTGGACCGGACTCCGCAGAGACGCATTTCGAGGGGATGAAGTTCGTCGATAAGGTTTTCTCCGTCCCCGGAACGGACCACGAGATTCGTGTGGTCATCACGGTGGCTCCCCGTCAGGTCGTCCGCCCGCGGGGAAGGGGTGGTGACGAGTTGGCCAAGAAGCTTCGAGTCCCGGAGAACCAAGGTGCCATCAGCTTCATGCGTCTCGATCGAGAGATCAGCTACACCAATGTTCCCAGACTGTTCCCCGATGGGGTTCTCGATCTCGATCGTTACATCGGCTTCGAGGTCTACTTCACGCCCGAGTTGGATCGCTCGATGGGTGTGCGCAACGTCAAGCGAGGTGCGGAACCGACTGACCAGATGCGCAAGACCCTGAGGAAAATCGCCCATGACTGGATTCCTTCGGCTCGCGAGGAAGTCGAGCGCATCTGGGGGGAGAAGGATCGAACGTTGAAACAGCGGACCGGCGAGCACGAGACGTTGGTCAAGGCCATCAATGACGCGGAACGCACGATGCCCAAGAGCCGCGTGCAGGAGGTGCTCACACCGGCTGAAGAACTGATGGTGCTCGCTGATCTGGCGCACGACATCGGCAAGGAGAGCAAGGAGGAGCAGGAGGCCTACATCAAGCAGGTGAAGGGTCTCCCATTCCTCGTCGAGACGGTGAACGTTGCGGGCGATCAGTTGATTCTGCTGACCCACACAGCCGACCAGACGATCGTCCGCTTGAACTCACGGCATCGTTTCTATCGAGAGATGTACGAACCGCTGAAGACGATGGCCCTTGAGGCCGGCTCGGCGGGCAATCCCCAGAATGCGGCGACGGCCAGGCGCGCCGTCGAGGCGATTCTGTTGCTGCTGGTGGCATACGCCAAGGCCGAGGCGCAACACCCCACCCCCACCGAGGAATTCAAACCACTGCGTACGCTGTGGGGCATGTTTACCGAACTCTACATGTCTAAGATCAAGGACATTTTCTAGTCGTCACCGCGCGGACTCACGGCGGAGAATCGGGTCCGCGATGGCGGATCGATCGAGGGAACCGGCGGGCGGGGGCGGTTCTGCGACTTTGGAACAGCCTGCGCGACGACCGGGTTTCCGGCGAGGCGCGAGGGGTGAGGACGGACGGCCGTCGAGGGCGTCGGCGTTCCACCATGCCCAACCAAGATGTTCATGTGCGGAGCTGTGCATGTGAAGGGCGAACCCCGTTGTCAACGCGGGGAGTCGACGGTTGCGCACGCAAGGGACGTGTCGGTGACGGCCGATACGTTGCAAGGTCAGGTGATGTCCGACGTCTCGGTTGTGTTCGGGACATCGACGGTGACGAGCGGCAAGGGAAGAACACGCAGGCATGGCGAGTCCCGTACAGACGAGCGCACGGATTCCGGATCTTGTGGTGGGCGTCCTGGAGGCGCATCGAGGGCCGATGTCGGTGGCCGAGTTGGTTGCCGCGTTGGGGATGGGGTCGACGGCCGACAAGAGTGTGCTGGGGCCGGAGTTTCAGCTCGTCAAGGCTCTGAAGGACGATCAGCGTCGCCGGGCGGCGCGTGGGCTGCGGGTGCGGTTCGGTCTGGTCGGCCGTTCGGTGAGTCTGCGTCCACCGGGGAACGAGGTGGAGACGGCGATCGAGAAGTGGAACAGCGAGGTGAAGCTGGACCTTCTCGAACAGTTGCACGCTTGTGACCCCTTCATCTTCGAGCAGATCGTGGCGAAATTGCTGGTCTCCATCGGGTACGAGGACGTGCAGGTCACATCGCCTTCCCGGGATGGCGGTATCGATGTGGAGGCGGTTCATACCGGGGGAGTGGTGCGCGTCAAGACAGCGGTCCAGGTGAAGCGGTGGCGCAAAAAGAAGGTCGGACGTCCGGAGGTCCAGCAGTTGCGGGGTGCCATGTCCGTTGCCGGCCTGGGGGTGCTCGTCACGACGGGTGGATTCACCACCGACGCCATCGAGGACGCTCGGCGTGAGGGTGCGATTCCGGTCGAACTCATCGATGGGACCAAGCTGGTCGATCTGATGGTCGAACACGGCCTGGGCGTGAGTACGACCACGACCGTGTTGTTCGCGGTGGACGAGAAGCTGCTGGCCGGAAGTACGGACGTCTCGTCAGCACCGGTGGCGGTGGCCGACGGTCGGCCGTCGGCGGTGCAGGGGGAGTTCAATCTCGCGCAGCTTCCCGAGGGCCGCAACGGGGACTATTGCGACACGTTGTTCACCATGGTCCAGCTGGCGGAGTCCCAGCCCAGTCTGCGTGACTACATCGCGGCCTTCCAGGGGCGGTTCGCGAAGATCACCCGCGTGGACGAGGCGCGTCGGCGGATGCGGGTCCTGGTGGCGCTCGGGCTCGCGGAGATCGAGAGCGATCACGTCTCGCTCACCCTTGTGGGGCGCCGCTTCCTCGACGGGTGTGATGTGCGGCTGCTGCAGGAAGCATTCATGGGCAGGATTGCCGGTGCCGAGGAGATCCGGGCGCTGGTCGAGGGCATCCCGTCCAAGGCCGCTCGGCAACGTCGCGTCGAGGAGCGCAGACCAGAAGGGATGACTTCCACCCAGGCGCGATTGGTGCTGCGGTGGCTCACCCAGCTGGAGCTGATCCGATAGGACGTTGCCGCTGGCGACGCAGTGGATGTGCCGGTGCCCCGGAGCGTCGATGTTCTTCGTGGTCCTCCGCGGGGTCCGCACGGATGCCGGTCGGGTGAAGTCCCGTCGTGAGCGGAGGTGAGCCGCTGGTCTCGCCTGGTATGTCGAGAGCACACGCTCCTTGCCGGGTCGGTGGCGTAGGCCTGGTCGTTGCGTGGTACCGGGGGAGCCTCCGGTGCTGCGTGGTCGAGTTTCTTCTCGACGGGGTGTTCGCGTGCGGTGAGGGCTTCTCCGCGCGAGAGGATCCTGGTGTGAGCGGTGCCCGGGTCGACGCGTAGGAACGCGGTGTGCACGCGTGCCTCGGGGAAGCGGGTTCGCATCGCGTGGACGGCGGCGCGGTGTCGTATCCCGTCGACCACGAGGGTGTGGGTGGTCGACGGGTCGAGGTCTTCCAGGAGGGCGTCGACGAACGCGGGCCACCCGCCAGCGACGAGTCGCATGCCCGTGTTCTGGAGTTCGTCGCGGGTGGCGGGTCTGCCGTGGTCGGGGGTGTGGCGGCGGACCACGTCGCCGAAGGAGCGGTAGGCGATGTCGGGTCCGCCGGCCTGGAGTTGCCTGCCGACGGTGGACTTTCCGCTGGCCATGGGGCCGGATAGGCAGAGTATGCGTCTCACAGCAGGCTCAGTTGTCGGCTGTCGTGTGCGGCCTCGCGTAAGACGAGCCAGCGTCGGCGGTCGTTCTTGGAGATCCTGATCGGTGTCAGATGGCGTACTTCGGAGATGCCGATCAGGGTGGCGTACTGCTTGTTCTCGCGGGCCTGCCAGAAGGCTTCGTCGGCGCAGATGGCGTCGCTGCTGTCGCGGGCCAGGCGGGCGCGTTCGGTGTCGTCGAGTTCGAGGAACTCCACGCTGGACGCGCGGAAGGAGGCGCGTACAGGGCCTGCTTTGAGCAGTACGACGTCTCCTTCGGCGATCCGTTGGTGGGGGGCGATCAGTGGTTTGCTGAATCGGGATTCGATGGTCTTGCGGCCCTTGAGGATGTAGCCGAGGAACGGCTCGACCATGACGGCGACGTGGACGCCGCAGGGTTCGTCGTCGTCTATGAGGCCCAACGAGCCCCAGTCGTCCCATTTCTCGGTGGCCTGGAGGATCTCGGTGAGGATGCGGGTTTCGATCACGTGTTCTCGTCCTTGAGGTGTTCGAGGAGTTCGGTCAGCAGGACGTCGAAGAGGCGCATGGCCACGACGTCGGGTACGTGGGCTCTGCGGGCGTGGGCCAGGGTCGACGTACGGCCGAACCGCGCGTTGAGGTAGTCGGCGTGGCAGTCGCGGATCAGGCAGGCGATGCGTTCGGGGGAAGGAGAGGGCGAACACGCGGTTTCCGCTCGTCCACAGACCTATGCGTTCGCGGCGCGGGTCGCGGCGGCTGACGTTGTGCAGGACGTCGCCGCGGACCAGTTCGCCGAGGTCGGGTCCGCCGGCGGCGCGCAGTTTGATGCGGACCGGTCCGAAGGCGATTTCGTCGAAGGCGGGGTCGGTGGTGGTGAGGATCGGTCGCGGCGGTGGGGCGGTGGGGCGGTGGGGCGGTGTCGCGGCGTTCGAGGACGAGGAGGTCGCCGGTGCGCCAGTCGACGGGTACGGCCACCGCCGGGGCCGTGCGGGCGAGGGAGACGGCCTCGAAGTGGGGCATGCGGTAGCGCACGGCGGAGGGTTCGACGGCGACGAGTCGGAAGCCGAGGCCCGGCAGTGTCCGGGTGAGCAGGGCGCGTTCCTCGGGGACTCCGGGTCGGGTGGTGGCGGTGGGTTGGCACAGCAGGGTCCGGGCGCCGGGTAGGCACATGGTGGCCGCGGCGATCAGGAAGTGTGTGGTGTCGGCCGGGTACCAGGAAGGGTCGACGATGGCTGCTGCGCATTCCAGGGCGGGAAGCGGGTCGGTGGCGCTGTCGAGACGGACGACGGTGTGCCCGTCGTGGACGCGACTGTTCAACGAGTCGACGACGGAGTCGTTTCGCTCGAGCAGGACGTGATGGTGGATCGAGGTGGCGTCCGCGGCCGAAAGGAACGTCTTCGGCGTGCCCAGGTGGAGCACGGTGCTGTCGTGGTTCAGGTGGTGTGTGGCTCGTCGGACGAGTCGGCGGGCGGTGTCGGTGGTGAAGCGCCATTCGAAGTCCCCCGGATGGCAGAAGGGCAGGGGGTCGGCGCGGTGGGGGCGAGGCGCAGGCCGCGGCGTGCCATCTCCTCGGGCCAGAACGCGAGGATGGTGGTGGGGTAGAAGCCGGGGGAGTTGCGTACGACGGCCTGGGGGTCGCCCAGGGTGGAGTCGTCGAGGCCACGTAGCCAGGTGACGAGGCGGTCGGTGAACTTGGAGTCGGACACGTCGAATTCCACGGCCGATCACGCTTTCGGCGGCACGTCCGGCATGGCCAGGGCGCGCGTGGGCGCGTCGAATCGTCGTTCGATCTCGTGGTTCCAGGCTCGTATGGCCCGATCCTGGATTTCGAGGGCATGTCGGTGTTCGGGGCGCAGCCGGGGCCGTACGACCCCGAATGCCTCGATGCGCAGGGGTACCGTGCGCAGGGGGAGGGTGGGGTGGATCTCCTGGAGGCGGTCGACGAAGTCCGTCATGTCGCGGTCCAGGTTCGTGTCGTCCGGCGCGGTGAAGGTCGCGTAGGCGTAGAGGTCGATGCCTGTGGCGAGTAGTTGCGCGAAGAGTTCGAAAGGGTTTGTGTGACTAAATGGGCGTATGGATCGGGATGGGTGGTGCAGGAGGGGAGTGACGAGTGCGGAAACCTGGTGATCAGGTGCTATTCAGGAACGTTTCTTGCCTCAATGGCCCATCTTAGATCACGACATGGCAAAGCCTGTGAGAATGTGCAGGTCAGCAAGGGAAGTCCCCACGCAGGTGGGGGTGAGCCTGCACGCATGCATGTGACGGGCCTCGGCGCGTCGAAGTCCCCACGCAGGTGGGGGTGAGCCGTCGTGGTCTCTGCGCCCGTTGATGGCACACGCGAAGTCCCCACGCAGGTGGGGGTGAGCCGGCCGGCCCGTACACGGACTGGAAGATCAGCAGGAAGTCCCCACGCAGGTGGGGGTGAGCCATCGATACCGTCGCGATCCTGGACCCCAAAGGCGAAGTCCCCACGCAGGTGGGGGTGAGCCGTGACGACCCTCGCGAGCGAGATGCGCACCGGCGAAGTCCCCACGCAGGTGGGGGTGAGCCGCCACACGCGACGCCCGGGGCGCCGGCCTGCTGGAAGTCCCCACGCAGGTGGGGGTGAGCCGTCCCGCACGACGGTCCGGCGCCGGATCACGGAGAAGTCCCCACGCAGGTGGGGGTGAGCCGCCCGGTCTCCCGTGTGTCGTCCCCCGTTGCCAGAAGTCCCCACGCAGGTGGGGGTGAGCCGAACCGACTTGTATTCCTCGTACACCCGCATACGAAGTCCCCACGCAGGTGGGGGTGAGCCGCATCGCGGGCGCGGTGAACAGGGCGATCAGCAGAAGTCCCCACGCAGGTGGGGGTGAGCCGTAGGTCAGCGTCACCGCAGCGCCCATCGGCGTGAAGTCCCCACGCAGGTGGGGGTGAGCCGGTTCTCGATCGCGTCGGCGGCTTTGTGGAACAGAAGTCCCCACGCAGGTGGGGGTGAGCCATGTACATGCCCTTCTTCGGGCTGCTGTACCCCGAAGTCCCCACGCAGGTGGGGGTGAGCCGATGCCCAAGGTGATGGGCGCGATGGTGTCCGGGAAGTCCCCACGCAGGTGGGGGTGAGCCGCCCCGACCGGGATTCCGGTCGGGGCTTCGTCGGAAGTCCCCACGCAGGTGGGGGTGAGCCGGGCCGTGTCAAGCTTTTCGAGGCGGGCCCGCTGAAGTCCCCACGCAGGTGGGGGTGAGCCGGCTCGTTCAACCGTTGAGCCGTTTGCGGCACCGAAGTCCCCACGCAGGTGGGGGTGAGCCGCGCGTGCCGCTCGACGAGGCGACCCTGGAGCGGAAGTCCCCACGCAGGTGGGGGTGAGCCGCTGCACGATGGCGCCCTTTCGGGGGTGATCGGGAAGTCCCCACGCAGGTGGGGGTGAGCCGTCGGTCCGGGGTCCAGCCCCGGGCCCGCATCCGAAGTCCCCACGCAGGTGGGGGTGAGCCGGGGCTGCCGGACAGGCCCTACGGCCTGGAGGAGAAGTCCCCACGCAGGTGGGGGTGAGCCACGAGACAGAGTGCCTCCTGCCCATGTCCGTCCGAAGTCCCCACGCAGGTGGGGGTGAGCCGTGACCGCCACGCTCGCCGACCTGCGGCCCCTCGAAGTCCCCACGCAGGTGGGGGTGAGCCGGACCTTTACGGCGGTTGACCGAGAGATCCCCCGAAGTCCCCACGCAGGTGGGGGTGAGCCGGACTGGACCAGCAACGCCGTCCGGACCGCGCGGAAGTCCCCACGCAGGTGGGGGTGAGCCGTCGTCAACGGATGTGCATGGTCTGGGCATGGCGAAGTCCCCACGCAGGTGGGGGTGAGCCGCAGCGTGTTCCCGGGATCCTCGCCGTCAACCCGAAGTCCCCACGCAGGTGGGGGTGAGCCGCCCATCCCGTTCACCTCCGAGTTGATCGTCTCGAAGTCCCCACGCAGGTGGGGGTGAGCCGGTTGAGCGCGTACGCCACGTCGAGCACACCATGAAGTCCCCACGCAGGTGGGGGTGAGCCGTCGACCTGCCCGATGCCCTCGGACGCGTACAGGAAGTCCCCACGCAGGTGGGGGTGAGCCGTTGATCCTGGTCTCGCCCGTATCGGTGATGATGAAGTCCCCACGCAGGTGGGGGTGAGCCGCGTCCGAGTACCACGAGCTGTACGTCCGCAAGGAAGTCCCCACGCAGGTGGGGGTGAGCCAGCAGTAGTTCCGCTCCTCGACGTGCTCCACGAGAAGTCCCCACGCAGGTGGGGGTGAGCCG
>NZ_KB889707.1 GCF_000372745.1 Embleya scabrispora DSM 41855
TCGATGCGCTTCGGGCTCACCGACGGTCAGCCCAAGACGCTCGACGAGATCGGCAAGGTCTACGGGGTCACCCGGGAGCGGATCCGCCAGATCGAGTCGAAGACCATGTCGAAGCTGCGCCACCCGTCCCGCTCCCAGGTGCTGCGCGACTACCTGGACTGAGCCGGCGGCGCGGACCCGGCGGAGCGCACCGCACGACATCGGCCCCGGATACACCATCCGGGGCTTTCGTGTGTGCGATTACCGAGGAAATCACCCGTTCGCACCGAGTGAGGGTTCCGCTCGGCCACGCTGGGGCACCGGCTTCTACCTGACGGTAGCCGGCGAGAGGTTCCCCATGATGGTGCGAGCGCCCGAGCGGAACAGACGCAGCAGTTTCCGGCGGTACACACGAGGACCGATGGTCGCCCTTGCCGCGGCCGTGACGGCGGCGGTCCTGACCGGCGCCATGCCTTCGGGACCTCCGCGCGTGGTGGTCGGCGGGATTCCCGCGGACACCGCGACCTATCCGTGGGCGGTGGCCCTGTCCAGTCGGGCCGAGTACGGCTCCGCACGATCGGGGCAGTTCTGCGGCGGCACGCTGATCGCGCCCACCAAGGTGCTGACCGCCGCGCACTGCATGTACGACGCGAACGGCAAGCGGGACGACCGCCCGGACCTGAAAGTGATCCAGGGGCGGACCGACCTGCGCAGCACGAAGGGCCGGGAGGTGGTGGTCGGCAAGGTGTACGTGAATCCGGACTTCGATCCGGGGCGGATCCTGGGCGACTGGGCGGTGCTCACCCTCCACGAGCCGCTCGACAGCGGCGTCGCGTCGATGGTCGAACAGGGCGCGGACGTCTACGCGAGCGGGTCCGCGTCGACCGTGATCGGGTGGGGTGACACCACGGGACTCGGCGACTACTCCTCGACACTGCGACAGGTCACCGTGCCATTGGTGTCCGATGCGGCCTGTGGGACCGCGTACCCGGGCGGGCGGTTCGGGACGTACGACGCCACCGCGATGGTGTGCGCCGGTGAGCGGCAGGGCGGCAAGGACGCGTGCAGCGCGGACAGCGGCGGCCCGCTCCTGGTGGGCGGTCGGGTCGCCGGGATCGTCTCGTGGGGCGACGGATGTGCCCTGCCGGGCAAACCGGGTGTCTATACCCGGGTCGCCACGTTCGCCCGGGACATCCGGGATGCCGCCGGATTGTGAGGGATATCACGCCTCTCGATGGCGCCGACCACCCCGTCGGTGAGCACGACAGACGCCGATGGCGGCCACCTCGCGGTGGCCGCCATCGGCGCGATGTCTGCTCGTCGGGGTCTCAGAGGGTCGGCTGTCTGGTCAGTTGTCGTCGTCCGGTGCGGTAACGGGGACCGCCGTGAGGCGGTCGGTCTCGTCCTGTATCTCCACGGCCACCTTCCGAAGTTCTGGCTCGAACTTGCGGGCGTGGTGCGCACAGAACAGCAGTTCGCCGCCGCTGGAAAGGACAACCCGAAGGTATGCCTGGGCGCCGCACCGATCACAACGGTCGGCGGCCGTCAACGGACTGGCGGGTGTCAGAACCGAATTCACGTCGCCTCTTCTCTACTCGACGAAGCCTTCATCGATGTCCAACATCAAATCAGCCTCGAACGTTCCCGGGGTGATCGTGTCATGTTCAACAGCTTCTCGGCACACCCCTTCTGCAACTCATTCCTTGTGCATAGGACGTGCCCTGTGCGCGTACGGTTCATGCCGGCCACCCGATCGGGTGGTCGAAGATGTGTTCGGATGCCGGCTAGGATGCGGCGGCGAGCCGTCGCCGGGCTGTCTTCCGGCCCCGGTAGCCTTGCTCTCCGGCGCGACGGGGGTGATCAGCGGGCCCGATTTCATGGGCTCGGACACCGCCGCGCGCCGTACGGATCGACGCGTTACGCGGCGATTCGACTACGCGACTACATGCGAGGAGTTGCACCGCGTGACCGCCCAGACGACCGCGCAGTCCACCGCGCTCCTGGCGGGCGAGCCCGACCACTCGAACTACACCGCGCGGCATCTCCTCGTTCTCGAGGGTCTTGACGCGGTCCGCAAACGGCCCGGCATGTACATCGGCTCCACCGACAGTCGGGGCCTGATGCACTGTCTGTGGGAGATCATCGACAACTCGGTGGACGAGGCCCTCGGGGGCTTCGGCGACCGGATCGAGGTGCTCCTGCACGCTGACGGCTCGGTGGAGGTTCGGGACAACGGTCGCGGTATCCCCGTCGACGTGGAGCCCAAGACCGGCCTGTCCGGTGTCGAGGTCGTCATGACCAAGCTGCACGCAGGCGGCAAGTTCGGCGGCGGATCCTATGCCGCCTCCGGCGGCCTCCACGGCGTCGGCGCCTCCGTGGTCAACGCCCTGTCCGCCCGACTCGACGTCGAGGTGGACCGCAGCGGGCACACCCACGCCATCTCGTTCCGCCGCGGCGTGCCCGGCGAGTTCGCCGCCCTCGGCGCCGACGCTCCGTTCAGTGCCGGTAACGGGCTGCGTAAAATCAAGAAGATCTCCAAGGCCAAGGCCGGCACTCGGGTTCGCTATTGGGCGGACCGGCAGATCTTCCTCAAGGACGCCGCGCTCGACCTGGAATCGCTGTACGCGCGCGCCCGCCAGACCGCCTTCCTTGTGCCCGGACTCACTATCGTTGTTCGCGACGAGCGTAATGGTGCGAATCCGGGCGAAGTGGATGAACAGGTCTTTCACTACTCCGGCGGGATCAGCGAGTTCTGTGAATACCTCGCTCCCGACCGCGCGCTCTGCGACGTGTTGCGCTTCACCGGCTCCGGCACCTTCAAGGAAACCGTGCCGGTGCTCGACGAGCAGGGGCACATGGTGCCCACCGAGGTCCAGCGCGAGCTGGGCGTGGACGTGGCGCTGCGCTGGGGCACGGGGTACGACTCGACCCTGCGCTCCTTCGTCAACATCATCGCCACGCCCAAGGGCGGCACCCACGTCGCCGGGTTCGACCAGGCGCTTCGGCGCACGGTCAACGACGTGCTGCGTTCGACCAAGCTGCTGCGCGTGGCCGAGGACGACATCACCAAGGACGACGCGACCGAGGGCCTGACCGCCGTGGTCACCGTGCGGCTGGCCGAGCCGCAGTTCGAGGGGCAGACCAAGGAGGTGCTGGGCACCTCGGCCGCCGCGCGGATCGTGCAGAACGTGGTGTCCAAGGAACTCAAGGCGTTCCTGACCTCCACGGCGCGCGACCACAAGGCGCAGTCGCGCGCCGTCCTGGAGAAGGTCGTCTCGGCGGCCCGCACCCGGATCGCCGCGCGGCAGCACAAGGAGGCCCAGCGGCGCAAAACGGCCCTGGAGACCTCGGCGCTGCCGGCCAAGCTGGCCGACTGCCGCAGCGACGACGTCGACCGCAGCGAGTTGTTCATCGTCGAGGGCGACTCGGCGCTGGGCACCGCCAAGCTCGCGCGCAACTCGGAGTTCCAGGCCCTGCTGCCGATTCGGGGCAAGATCCTGAACGTGCAGAAGGCGTCCGTCTCGGACATGCTCAAGAACGCCGAATGCGCCGCGATCATCCAGGTCATAGGCGCGGGCTCCGGGCGTACGTTCGACATCGACCAGGCCCGCTACGGCAAGATCATCTTCATGGCGGACGCCGACGTCGACGGCTCGCACATCCGCTGCCTGCTGCTCACCCTCTTCCAGCGCTACATGCGCCCGATGGTCGAGGCCGGCCGGGTCTTCGCCGCGGTTCCGCCGCTGCACCGGATCGAGCTGTCCCGGCCCAAGAAGGGTCAGGACAAGTACGTCTACACGTACTCGGACGCCGAGCTGAAGCGCACCCTGCTGGAGTACCAGCGCAAGGGCATCGCCTGGAAGGACCCGGTCCAGCGGTACAAGGGTCTGGGCGAGATGGACGCCGACCAGCTCGCGGAGACCACGGTCGATCCCCGGCACCGCACACTGCGCCGGATCAACCTGGGCGACCTGGAGGCGGCCGAGCGTGTGTTCGACCTGCTGATGGGCAACGAGGTGGCGCCGCGCAAGGAATTCATCACCAACTCCGCGTCGCTGCTCGACCGCTCGCGGATCGACGTCTGAGCACACCGGACCGCCGGTCGTGCGCCGGGCCCGAAGGGATTCGTCCCTTCGGGCCCGGCTTTTTTCATGATCACGATCCGGGGCAAACAGTCCGTATATCTGCGATAGAAGGACGAATGTCACTCATTGGCGTGTGACCGTCACCCCTCCCGTATCGCCGGGGCTCGGATCCTCGTTGGCCAGACGATTCCACGACGCATGGCGGAGCCAGGAGTGCGGCCGTGCCGGCGATTCATCCGTACAGGTGAATCGTGCAGAACCTGGCCGTGCGGCCCGCGCCCGCTGCCCATGCTGAACACCGGTCCCATCGAACGCCTGTCTCGGGTGTCCGTTCGGGGCGAAATCGCGCGCGGTTCGGCAATCGACGAGGAGAGCTACGGTGACGACCAGTTCGTACCGACCCACACCCACCCGGGGTGTGCCGTTCGGCGACCCGGAACCGGATTCGCGCGCGGACATCTATCTACGTGTGCAGGCGAGCCCGGAATTCCAGGAGATTCGGCGCCGCTATCGCGACTTCGTCTTCCCGATGTCGCTCGCGTTCCTCGCGTGGTACCTGCTGTACGTGTTCGCGTCCACCTTCGCGCGCGGCTTCATGGCGCACCGGATCCTGGGCGCGTTCAACATCGCGCTCGCCTTCGGTCTGCTCCAGTTCGCGAGCACGTTCCTGATCACGTGGTCGTACGCCCGCAACGCGCGCGGCAAACGCGACCGGTCCGCGCTCAACCTGCGGTGGGAGACCCAGGAGATGTTCCGGTGAACGGTGCCTACCTCGCGGCGGCCGGCGGCCACCGCGGCCTGACCGGCCTGCTGTTCGTGGTCTTCGTGGTGATCACGCTCGGCATCACCGTGTGGGCCAGCCGGAACAACCGCACGGCCAACGACTTCTACGCCGGCGGGCGGGAGTTCTCCGCGTCCCAGAACGGGCTGGCCATCGCCGGCGACTACATGTCGGCGGCGTCCTTCCTGGGCATCGCCGGACTGATCGCGCTGTTCGGCTACGACGGCTTCCTGTACTCGATCGGCTTCCTGGTCGCGTGGCTGGTCGTGCTCATGCTCGTGGCCGAACTCGTGCGCAACTGCGGGCGGTTCACGATGGCCGACGTGGTCGCGTTCCGGATGAGCCGCAAGCCGGTGCGGACCGCGGCGGGGGCCGCGACGATCGTGGTGTCGATCTTCTACCTGATCGCCCAGATGGTCGGCGCGGGCACGCTGGTCGCCCTGCTCCTGGGCGACACGGGCGGTTCGGCGCAGACCTGGACGATCGTCGGCGTGGGCGCGCTGATGGTGGTCTACGTGACCTTCGGCGGGATGAAGGGCACCACCTGGATCCAGATCGTCAAGGCGGTGCTGCTGCTCGGCGGCGCGATCCTGATGACGATCCTGGTCCTGCTGCGATTCCACTTCGACCTCGACGAGTTGCTGGACACCGCGGCGCACACCAGCGGCCACGGACAGCAGTTCCTCGAACCGGGTCTGAAGTACGGGAAGAATCTGACCAGTCGGCTGGACTTCATCAGCCTGGCGATCGCGCTGGTGCTCGGCACCGCGGGGCTTCCGCACATCCTGGTGCGGTTCTACACCGTGCCCACCGCGCGGGCCGCGCGGCACTCGGTGATGTGGGCGATCGCCCTGATCGGCACGTTCTACCTGCTCACCATCGTGCTCGGATTCGGCGCCGCGGCGGTGCTCGGTTCGGACAAGATCCGCAAGTCGAACGCGGCCGGCAACACCGCGCTGCCGCTGCTCGCGGAGGAACTCGGCGGCGGGCCGGACTCGTTCGGTGGTGTGGTGCTGCTCGCGGTGATCGCGGCGGTGGCGTTCGCGACCATTCTGGCGGTGGTGGCCGGGCTGACGCTGGCCTCCTCGGCGTCCTTCGCGCACGACCTGTACACGAACGTGATCCGCAAGGAGGCGACCGACGAGAAGAGCGAACTGCGGGCCGCCCGGCTCTCGGCGATCGTGATCGGCGGGATCGCGATCGGCCTGAGTCTGTCCGCGCAGAAGCTCAACGTCGCCTTCCTGGTCGCGCTCGCCTTCGCGGTCGCCGCCTCGGCCAATCTGCCCACGCTGCTGTACACCCTGTTCTGGCGGCGGTTCAACACCAACGGCACGGTCTGGGCGATCTACGGCGGGCTCGGCTCGGCGCTGGTGCTCGTGTTGTTCTCGCCGGTGGTCTCCGGAGGCAAGACCCCGCTGGTGACCGGGACCGACTTCCACTGGTTCCCGTTGGAGAACCCGGGAATCGTGTCGATCCCGATCGGCTTCCTGTGCGGCTGGATCGGCACGCTGCGCTCGGACGACGAGGCGGACGCCGCCAAGTACGCCGAGATGGAGGTCCGTTCACTGACCGGGGCGGGCGCCTACTGACGGTGTGTCAACAGGCGCGCCCGCATGCTCGTCGGGAGGCCCTCGTCCTTGCCGCAACTCTCCGGCCGGGCGGGGGCCTCCTTGTGGGCGTCCACCGCGACGGTCCAGGTGCGGCCGTCGATGTGATCGACCCGGACCGTCCAGCCGCCCTCGTCCTCCGCGCGCTCGTCGTAGACCGACAGCGCGTCGGCCCGGCGCTCGCCGCAGTCCGCGCGAACCGCGAGTTCGGCGGCCTGACCGGCCCGGGAGTAGGTGGCCCGGCCCCGGCAGCGATCCGGCGACATCTCGCCGCGTCGGGCGGCGGCGAGAACGGCGCGGGCCGACGTGGGGTCCAGGCGCCCGTACTGGTAGCCCTGGGGCAGTACGGCGGCGGTCGGGGCGAACCGGTGCCCGCCCAGGTGGCTGACCTCCCAGGTGGCCTCGGGGAAGCTCACGGCGAGCGCGGCGGCCAGCGGTCGGCCCGCGACCGCGCAGCACCGGTCGCGCTTGCCGTTGGTGCAGATCAGCAGGAGCGGTTCGGCGGCCGACTCGCCCACCGAGGGTTCGGCCGGTCCGGCCAGCGCGGCCAGGTCGAGCGTGAGCAGGTCGGCGGCGGTGCGCACGCGCAGCCGGCGCAACCACGTGCCGCCGGGTTCGGTCCAGGCCAGGAAGGCGGTCCGGAGACCGTCCGCGGCGCGGTCGCTCCTCTCGCTCCCGGGGCCCGCCTCGTCCGGGCGGCGGCTCGCCTCGTCCGGCCGACGGATGAGCGCGGCGCGGAAACCGGCCCGCCCGGCCCGCTCGTCCAACTCCGCGCCCACCCCGTCGTCGAGCCCGCGACTGCCGGTCAGCGCCTTGGCGGCCCACGGCCCGGGGTGCTCGACGAGCAGCCAGCCGCGCGCGGTCGAAGCGGTGCCGGCCATCGGCTCGGCGAGTTCGTGCGAGAGAAAGACGCAGGTTTCCACGACTGTGCACCGTATAGCTTGCACCCGCCGCCCGGCCTGATCGGCCCCGCCCCGAGCGCCCGGATCCGGTGATCCCGGTACGGTTGTTGCACACGGTAACGATGGGAGGCGGCCATGCCCCAGGGACGGCCCGACGGGAGAGCGGCGATAGCCGGCTTCACGTTGGACGACGCGGTGGCGCTCGCCAGGGCCGCGCACGACGGTCAGTTGGACAAGGGCGGTCACCCGTACATCACGCACCCGCTGCGGGTGATGCGGAAGGTCGAGGGCACCTACACGCAGATGGCGGCGGTGCTGCACGACGTGATCGAGGACACACCGGTGGGCGCGGACGACCTGCGCGCGGCCGGCGTGCCGGAGCGGGTGGTGGCCGCGGTGATCGCGCTGTCCAAGCTGCCCGGCGAACCGCTGGAGGTCAGCATCGCGCGCGCGGCGGCGGACCCGATCGCGCTCGTGGTCAAGCGGGCGGACATCGCGGACAACCGCTCCGAGGCCCGGCTGGGCCAGCTCGACGCACCGACGCAGGTGCGGTTGCGGAGCAAGTACGCGCGCTCGATCGAGCTCCTCGAGGAGTTCGCCGCACGCTGAGGCCGGCGCGGTGCGCCCGGCGACGGAACGACGAGACGACGGAACGGGAGAGGCCCCCGTAGCGAGGGACGCTGCGGGGGCCTCGTCGATGGGTCGACTCAGACGGTGCCCGGAGGGCCGCCGACCGTGTCGACGTGCTTGGCCAGCGGCGTGCCGGAGCCGTCCCGGCGCGGGTCCAGGGCGGGCAGCTCGACCGGCTTGCCCTTGGCGTCCGAGGCTCGGGCCGGCGCCGGGCCCGCCCAGGCCAGACGCAGCGTGGTCTCGCCCTTGAGGAAGCGTTGGCAGCGTACGCCGCCGGTGGCTCGGCCCTTGCGCGGATACTCCGCGAACGGGGTGACCTTGCAGGTGCCGTGCTCCGAGCCGAACAGGGCGTCGCCGCTGTAGGCGGCGACCGTGACCACCACCGCGTCCGCGCCCGGATCCACCGCGGTGAACGAGAGCACGGACTGCTTGGCGCCCAGCTTGATACCGGCCATGCCGCCCGCCGGGCGACCCTGCGGCCGCACCATCGAAGCCTGGAAACGCAACAACTGGGCGTCGTCGGTGATGAAGACCAGGTCCTCCTCGCCGGTGCGCAACTCGACCGCGCCGACGATGGAGTCGCCCTCGCGCAGCGTGATCACCTCCAGGTCGTCCTTGTTCGCCGGATAGTCCGGCACGACCCGCTTGACCACCCCCTGCGCGGTGCCGAGCGCGAGCCCGGGGGAGTCGGCGGCCAGTGTGGTCAGGCACACCAGTCGTTCGTGCGATTCCAGCGAGACGAACTCGGACAGCGGTGCGCCGCCGGCCAGGTTCGGCGCGGTCGCGGTCTCCGGCAACGAGGGCAGGTCGACCACGTTGATCCGGAGCAGCCGGCCGGTGCTGGTGACCGCGCCGACCTCGCCGCGCACGGTGGCCGCGACCGAGGACACCACCAGATCGTGATTGGACCTGCCCCCCTCGGGCGGCAGCGGGCCGCCGGTCGAGGTGCGCGCGAGCAGGCCGGTCGAGGACAGCAGCACCGTGCACGGCGCGTCGGTGACCTGGAGCGGGACCGCCGCGGCGGGCACGTCGGCCGACTCCAGCAGGACGGTGCGGCGCGGCGTGCCGTACTTCTTGGACACCGCGGCCATCTCGTCCGAGACCACCTTCCGGAGCAGCTTGTCGTCCTCCAGGATCGTGGTCAGTTCGGCGATCTCGGCGCGCAGCCGCTCCTGCTCGGCCTCCAGTTCGATCCGGTCGAACCGGGTGAGCCGGCGCAGCGGGGTGTCCAGGATGTAGGACGCCTGGATGTCGGACAGCGCGAACGTCTCCATCAGACGTTCCTTGGCCTGCGCCGAGTTGTCGCTGGAGCGGATCAGCTCGATCACGCGGTCGATGTCGATCAGCGCGACGAGCAGACCGTCGACCAGGTGCAGGCGCTCCTGGCGCTTGCGGCGGCGGAACTCGCTGCGCCGGCGGACCACCTCGAAGCGGTGGTCCACGTAGACCTGGAGCAGTTCCTTCAGACCCAGCGTGAGCGGCTGGCCGTCGACCAGGGCGACGTTGTTGATGCCGAAGGTCTCCTCCATCGGCGTCAGCTTGTAGAGCTGTTGGAGGATCGCCTCGGGGTTGAAGCCGTTCTTGATCTCGATGACCAGGCGCAGTCCGTGCGAGCGGTCGGTGAGGTCCTTCAGGTCCGCGATGCCCTGGACCTTCTTGGACTGCACCAGCTCCTTGATCTTGGCGATCACCCGCTCCGGGCCGACGTTGTAGGGCAGTTCGGTGACCACGATGCCCTTGCGGCGGGCGGTGACCGACTCGACCGTCGCGGTCGCGCGGATCTTGAAGGTGCCGCGACCCTTCTCGTACGCGTCCCTGACACCGCCCAGGCCGACGATCCGACCGCCGGTGGGCAGGTCGGGGCCGGGCACGTGGCGCATCAGGTCTTCGAGCGTGGCGGTGGGGTGTCGGATCAGGTGGCGCGCGGCGGCGACCACCTCGACCAGGTTGTGCGGCGGCATGTTGGTCGCCATGCCGACCGCGATCCCGGACGCCCCGTTGACGAGCAGGTTCGGGAACGCGGCGGGCAGGACACCCGGTTCCTGTTCCTGGCCGTCGTAGTTGGGGCCGAAGTCGACGACGTCCTCGTCGATCGAGTCGACCATCAACATCGCGGCCGTGGACAGCCGGGACTCGGTGTATCGCATCGCGGCGGGCGGGTCGTCGCCGCCGAGCGAGCCGAAGTTCCCGTGGCCGTCGATCAGCGGCAGGCGCATCGAGAACGGCTGCGCCATCCGCACGAGGGTGTCGTAGATGGGGCCGTCACCGTGCGGGTGCAGCTTGCCCATCACCTCGCCCACGACACGGGCGCACTTGACGTACCCCCGGTCGGGACGCAGGCCCATCTCGGCGGCTTGGTACAGGATGCGGCGATGCACGGGCTTGAGCCCGTCGCGGGCGTCCGGTAGTGCCCGCGAGTAGATGACCGAGTAGGCGTACTCCAGGAAGGAGCCCTGCATCTCGTCGACGACATCGATGTCGAGGATGCGTTCCTCGAAGTCGTCCGGTGGCTGCGGACCGGAAGTTTTCGTACTACGGCGGGCCATGCGCGGCGTTGCTCCTTTGCTTCTTCGGGCCGGCGCCGGGCCGTGTCTCCCGTGTCCGCCCGAGGGCGGCGCGGCCGGGGACGGCCCGCACGGCGTGCCCATTGTGACGCGCCGGTGCGACATGTGAGTGCATCGACCCGGGTGACACCGTGCTTGAGGGCCGTGCAAGGAGGGAAGGACAGCCCTTTGGCCCACGGTAGCGCCGCAGTCTCCGGCCGCCGTCCGAGCAGGAAAAAGAAGGGTTTCGCGATGGACGACAAGCAGATTCGCGAACGCATCACCGACATGGTCGAGCAGGAGCGTGCCCTGCGGGAGCAACTTGCGCAAGGCAGCATCTCCAGTGGCGAGGAGCACAGTCGATTGGCCGAGGTGGAGGCCGAACTCGACCAGTGCTGGGACCTGCTGAGGCAGCGTCAGGCATTGCGCGACGCGGGCGCGGACCCGGCGAGCGCGGCCGCGCGGCCGGTGCGCGAGGTCGAGGGCTACGAGCAGTAGGCGGCCGGCGGGCGCGCTTCGCCCATCGCGAACACCCTCGCGAGCGGGAGTCGAACGGGCACCACGCGTCGTTAGGGTGAGGGTGGCCGCCGTCGCGGCGGTCACCCTCCAGGAGAGGACGGATGGGCTTATGGCAGGACCGGCGACTGCATCGTTGGGGTTCACCGCGACCACGCACACCCTCGGCAACGGGCTCCGCGTGGTGCTCTCGGAGGACCACGTCGACCCCGTGGCCGCCGTCTGCCTCTGGTACGACGTGGGCTCACGGCACGAACGGCCCGGGCGGACCGGGCTCGCGCACCTCTTCGAGCACCTGATGTTCCAGGGCTCGGCCAACGTGCACGGCAACGAACACTTCGAGTTCGTGCAGTCGGCGGGCGGTTCGCTCAACGGCACCACGAGCTTCGAGCGCACGAACTACTTCGAGACGATGCCCGCGCACCAGCTGGAACTCGCGCTGTGGCTGGAGGCGGACCGCATGGGCGGACTGCTCCAGGCGCTGACCGAGGAGAGCCTGGAGAACCAGCGCGACGTGGTCAAGAACGAGCGCCGTCAGCGCTACGACAACGTGCCCTACGGCACCGCGTGGGAGCGCCTGGTGGCGATGGCCTACCCCGAGGGCCACCCGTACCACCACATGCCGATCGGCTCGATGGCCGACCTGGACGCCACCTCGCTCGCGGACTGTCAGGAGTTCTTCCGCACCTACTACGCGCCGAACAACGCCGTGCTGGCGATCGTGGGCGACGTGGATCCCGAGCAGACCCTGGCCTGGGTGGAGAAGTACTTCGGCACCATTCCGGCGCACGACGGCAAGCCGGTGCCCGCGGACGGCGTGCTGCCGCCGGTCCTGGGGGCCGAGCTGCGCGAGGTCGTGCGCGAGAACGTGCCCTCGCCGGCGCTGATGGCCGCCTACCGGATGCCGGCCGACGGCACGCGGGGCGCGGACGCCGCGGAGATCGCGCTGACCATCCTGGGCGAGGGGGAGAGCTCGCGGCTGAACACCCGTCTGGTGCGTCACGACGAACTCGCGCTCTACGCGGGAGTGGGCCTGATGCGTCAGGCCGGGACGGCGTCGGTGGGCATGCTGGATGTGAAGGCGTCCGGCTCGGGCGCGGTGGCGGCGATCGACTCGGCGTTGGCCGAGGAGTTCGCCCGGTTCGCCGCCGAGGGCCCCACCCCGGCCGAACTCGAGCGCGCACAGGCCCAGTTGGAGCGCGCCTACCTGGACACGATGGCGACGGTGGGCAGCCGGGCCGACGAACTGTGCCGCTACGCGACGCTGTTCGGTGACGCGAACCTGGCGTTCACCGCGCTGGAGCGGCTGCTGGAGATCACCGCCGAGGAGGTGCGGGCGGTCGCCGCCGAACGCCTGGTGCCGGAGAACCGTGCGGTGTTGGTGTACGAACCGACCGACGACGCGGACGAGAACGAGGAGCAGGTCGCGTGACCCAGACCGGCGAGATGGTGTTCCACCCGCGCCCCGGCGCGGGCCCGGCCCGTGAGTGGACCTTCCCCACGCCCGAGCGCTTCGTGCTGGGCAACGGCCTCGCCGTGCTGCGCGTGGACCGGCCCGGCCAGAAGGTGGTGGCCGTCGAGTTGGTGCTCGACTCGCCGCTGGCCGCCGAACCGGCCGAGTGCGAGGGCGTGGCGACGATCATGGCGCGCGCGTTCACCGAGGGCACCGACAGGATGGGCGCCGAGGAGTTCGCCGCCGAGCTGGAGCGGTGCGGCGCGACGATCGACTCCGACGCCGACCACCCGGGCGTGCGGGTCGCGCTCGATGTGCCGGCCTCGCGCCTGGAGCGGGCACTGGGGCTGCTGGCGGACGCGGTACGGGCACCGGCCTTCCCCGCGGCCGAGGTGGACCGGCTGGTGCGCCAGCGGCTGGACGAGATCGTGCACGAGTTGGCCAGCCCGCCGCGGCGCGCCGCGCTCGCGCTCAGCGGCACCCTGTTCGACGCCTCGATGCGGCTGTCCCGGCCGCGGGCCGGCTCCGCGGAGAGCGTCGCGCGAGTGGACCGCGCGGCCGTGTGGGACTTCTTCACCGCGCATGTGCGCCCGCAGACCGCCACCCTGGTCGTGGTCGGCGACTTCGCCGGCGTGGACGTCACCGACGTGTTGGAGCGCACGATCGGCACCTGGAGCGCACAACCCGCCGAGCCCTCGCGGCCCGCTCCCGTGCTCGCCGACGACCACGCCCGCGTACTGATCGTGCACCGACCGGGCAGCGTGCAGACGCAGCTGCTGGTGGGGCGGGTCGGGCCGGGCCGCGAGGACGCCTCGTGGCCGGCCCTGACGATCGGCACGTACTGCCTGGGCGGCACGCTCACCTCGCGGCTGGACCGGGTGCTGCGCGAGGAGAAGGGCTACACCTACGGCGTGCGCGCGGCGAACCAGTCGTTGCAGGAGGGCTCGCTGCTGGCGATCCAGGGTTCGGTGGAGACCGACGTCACCGGGCCGGCCGTCGCCGACCTGGTCGCCGTGTTGCGCACGCTGGCCGCCGAGGGCCTGGTGGACGGCGAGCGGGACGCGGCGGTGCAGAGCATCGTGGGCGTCGCGCCGCTCAAGTACGTGACGCCGCGCGCGGTGTGCGACTCGCTGGCCGACATGGCCGCCGAGCGGCAGCCGGACGGCTACCTGCCGCAGCTCTACCTGCGGCTGGCCGAGGTCGCGACCAAGGACGCCGCCGAGGCGGTGTCCGCCGGGTTCGATCCCGAGCACCTCGTGGTGGTCCTGGTCGGCGACGCGGACAAGATTCGCGAACCGCTCGAAGCCCTCGAACTCGGACCGGTCACGGTCGTCGAATAATCGCGATCCGGCGGTGGGCGGACGACAACGGTCGGCCCACCGCCAACCGCGATCTCTTGGGGCACTTACGGTAGACCCATGACTCAGCCGTTGCCGGGCGCCGGGCCCGGAGAGACGACAGCCATCCCGCTCGACAGACCCGACGGGAAAGCAAGCGAACCCGATGTGCCTCTGGGCGTCGGGCTGACTGCCGCGGATGTCGCGGAACGGGTCGCCAGAGGGGACGTCAACGACGTTCCCGTGCGGTCGAGCCGCTCGACGGCCGAGATCGTCAAGGCGAACGTCTTCACCCGGTTCAACGCCGTCATCGGTGTGCTCTGGCTGATCATCCTGTCCGTCGGGTCGGTCAAGGACGGCCTGTTCGGCTTCGTGATCATCGCCAACACCGGGATCGGCATCATCCAGGAGATGCGCGCCAAGCGCACCCTGGACCGGCTCGCGGTGATCGGCGAATCCAAGCCGGTGGTGCGCCGGGACGGGCAACCCGTGGCGCTGTCCCCCTCGGACCTCGTGCTCGACGACGTGATCGAGCTGGGCGCGGGCGACAAGGCCGCCGTGGACGGCGTGGTCGTCGAGGCGGACAACCTGGAGATCGACGAGTCGCTGCTCACCGGCGAGGCCGACCCGGTGATCAAGCGCCCGGGTGACCCGGTGATGTCCGGCAGCTTCGTGGTGGCCGGCAACGGCGCGTTCACCGCGACGCGGGTGGGTCGCGAGGCGTACGCCGCGCAGCTGATGGAGGAGGCCAGCAAGTTCACGCTGGTGGCGTCCGAACTGCGCAACGGCATCAGCACGATCCTCAAGTACGTCACGTGGATCCTGTTCCCGGCCTCGATCGCGCTGATCATCAGCCAGTACCGGCTGGAGGACACCACCTGGCGCGAGGCCGTCACCCGGATGATCGCGGGCATCGTGCCGATGGTGCCCGAGGGTCTGGTGCTGCTCACCTCGCTGGCCTTCGCGGTCGGCGTGGTGCGGCTGGGTCGCAAGCAGTGCCTGGTCCAGGAACTGCCCGCGATCGAGGGCCTGGCCCGGGTGGACGTGGTCTGCCTGGACAAGACCGGCACGCTCACCGAGGGCGGCATGAACGTCGCCGAGATCCGCGAGCAGGCCGAGGGCCTGCCGGTGCGCGCCGCGCTCGGCGCGCTCGGCACCACCGAGCCCCGGCCGAACGCGAGCCTGGCCGCGATCATCGACGAGTGCCCGGCGCACACCGGCTGGACGTCGGTGGACAGCGTGCCGTTCTCCTCCGCCCGCAAGTACAGCGGCGCGACCTTCGAGGTGTCCGGCGCCCGTGACACGTGGCTGATCGGCGCCCCCGAGGTGCTGGTGACCACGCAGGCACACGGCGACCTGCTGGCCGATGCCGAACGGC
Organism: Embleya scabrispora DSM 41855; assembly: GCF_000372745.1. Taxonomy (GTDB): domain Bacteria; phylum Actinomycetota; class Actinomycetes; order Streptomycetales; family Streptomycetaceae; genus Embleya; species Embleya scabrispora. The sequence goes on from NZ_KB889707.1 coordinate 15,212, forward strand.
TGGGCGCCCAGGGCCTGCGGGTGCTGATGCTGGTCCGCACCGACGCCTCGCTCGCGGACACCGTGGACGCGCTCGTCGGCGGCCCGGACGGCGCCGACGTGACGCCCGCCGCGCTCGTGGTGCTGGAGCAGCGGCTGCGGCACGACGCGGGCGCGACGCTCGACTACTTCGCCGACCAGGGCGTGGCGGCCAAGGTGATCTCCGGCGACAACGCGATCTCGGTCGGCGCGGTGGCCGCCAAGCTCGGCATCAAGGGCGCCGAACACCCGGTGGACGCCCGCACGCTGCCCACCGACCAGAACGAGCTCGCGGACGTGTTGGAGGCCAACACGGTCTTCGGCCGGGTCACCCCGCAGCAGAAGCGGGACATGGTCGCCGCACTCCAGTCGCGCGGTCACAACGTGGCGATGACCGGCGACGGCGTCAACGACGTGCTCGCGCTCAAGGACGCCGACATCGGCGTGTCGATGGGCTCGGGCAGCGAGGCCACCAAGGGCGTCGCGCAGATCGTGCTCCTGGACAACAGCTTCGCCACGCTGCCGTCGGTGGTCGGCGAGGGCCGCCGGGTGATCGGCAACATCGAGCGGGTCTCCAACCTGTTCCTGACCAAGACCGCCTACTCGGTGCTCCTGGCCATCCTGGTCGTGATCGCCAACGTGCCGTACCCGTTCCTGCCCCGGCACCTGACGCTGCTGGCCTGGTTCACCATCGGCACTCCGGCGTTCTTCCTGGCCCTGGCACCGAACAAGGAACGGGCCCGTCCCGGCTTCGTCAAGCGGGTGCTGCGCTACTCGGGCCCCTCCGGCGTGATCGCCGGTACGGCGACCTTCACCGCGTACCTGCTGGCCCGTGCGGACTACGGCGCGACGGACGCCACGCGTACGGCCGAGACGTCGATCGCGACGCTCACGTTGTTCCTGGTCGGCCTGTGGGTGCTGGCGATCATCGCCCGTCCGTACACGTGGTGGCGGATAGCCCTGGTGCTGGTGATGGGGGCCGGGTTCGCCACGGTGCTCACGGTGCCGTGGCTTCAGGACTTCTTCGAACTCAAGCTGGTCGGTACCCGGATGCCGTGGACCGCGGTCGGCATTGCGGTTGTCGCCGGGATCCTGCTGGAGGTCGTCGCCTACTGGAACAAGCGGCGGCTGGCGAGCGAGGTCGCGGCCTAGCGGCTGCGCTCGGCTCGGTTGTACCCACCCGCAGCACCGGTCGCGTTCGGTGCGGCGGGTGGGATCGCACCACGTCGGGGGCCGCTGTGTCGGCCCGGCTGCCCCCGGTGTGGCCGGTCCCTATCGGCCGCCTCGGCGCCGTTCCGCCAAGGCCAGGCCCACGCCGATCAGTGCCGAGCCCCCGGCCAGGCCGGCGATGAAGGCTCGGCGGCCGCGGGGCAGTCGGCCGCGGTGCCCGTACGTGATGAGCGTGTCGCCGAGGTCGGCCGCCGAGGCCGCCAGCGCCCAGGTGCGGATCGGCTCGCCGCGAGCGGCCGCGAACATCGCGCCGGCGCCGAGTGCGAGGTCGCGTCCGCCGAGCGCGCGGGCGAACACGAGGGCCCCGGTGCGGTCCGCGTCGTCGCCGATCCACGGTCGGGAGACCCGCGGCGGGTCGAGCAGCGCGACCACGCCCAGCGCGGCCCGGGCACCACCCCAGGCGAAGGTCGCTTTGCGAACGAGGCTCTCGAGATCACCCAGCGTGCTTGTCACATCCGTCACGGTATCGCCCCCACGGCACTTCAGCGGTCGGCGATTTCGTGCATTAGCCTCGCTCTGCCGCACACACGCATCGGCAACATCGCGGGATCGGCGCCATCGTGACCATCCGTCACGCATCCAGGGGGGTGGCGGCGGCCGATCGCGCCACGGGGATGGAGAACCACGTTGTACCTGCGCAAGCCTGCCGTTCCGGGACTGTTGATCGCCGCTTCCGTCATCGCGCTCTCCAGCGGATGCGGCCTGGTCGACAAGGTCAAGGGCGACGACGACAAGAAGAAGGACCCGGCCACGACCGCGCCCCAGGCGGGCCGCGGTTCGACCGGTGGCGCGACCGGCGCGCCGGCCACGCAGCCCGGTGGGGGCAAGGGCAGCACGCCCGCGACGGCGCCGGCCACCGGCAAGCCCGGTGGCGCGGGCGACCTCAACCCCAAGGAGTTCTGCAACCTGCTCACGCCCGCCGAACTCAAGGGCGTGCTGAACAGCGAGGTCACCCGCACCAAGAACGACGACTCGTTGCGCACCTGCCGCTACTACGGACCGGGTGACTCGCCGGTGGTGACCCTCCAATACTTCACCCGCAGCAGCAAGCTCGGCGACACCCCGGAGAGCGTCGTGGCCAAGAACGACGTGTCGAAGTACGGCAAGCCGATCACCGACCTCGGCGCGTTCCCCACGCTGTACGTGCCGGGCACCGGCAGCTACCCGGCGCCCAGCGTTCCCGAGATCTACTTCGCCAAGGCGCACGGCGATCTGATCGTCGACATGCACGTGAGCCTGGCGCCCGCCGCGAAGGATCTGCCGCGCGCGCAGCACATCGCGATCGCCAAGCTGATCGCCGACAAGATCTGATCCGCCGCCCGGGGCCGGGCCGGTGTCGGCTCGGCCCCGGATCCGCGGTCAGTTCCCCTTGAGCTCGGGAAAGTCCTCCTCGAACCACTCCAGGGCGCCCCGTCCGGCCGGATCGCCGTCGTGCAACTCGCGCTCGCGACCCCGCAGTTCGACGCGGCGGATCTTGCCCGAGATGGTCTTGGGCAACTCCGCGAACTCGATCCGGCGGACCCGCTTGTACGGGGAGAGCACGGCACGGGCGTGCCGCAGGACGGACAGCGCGGTCTCGCGGGTCGGCTCGTGCCCTGGCGCGAGCACCACGTACGCCTTGGGCACGGCCAGTCGGACCGGGTCCGGCGACGGCACCACCGCGGCCTCGGCCACCGCGTCGTGCTCGATCAGCACACTCTCCAGCTCGAACGGCGAGATGCGGTAGTCGGACGCCTTGAACACGTCGTCGGAGCGGCCCACATAGGTGATGTAGCCGTCCGCGTCCCGGGTGCCGACGTCGCCCGTGTGGTAGAAACCGTCGCGCATCGACTCGGCCGTGCGCTTGGGGTCGTCGAGGTATCCGGTCATCAGGCCCAGCGGGCGGGCGGCGAGTTCGAGACAGATCTCGCCCTCGGCGTCGGTGCCGGTGACCACCTCGCCGGAGACCGGGTCGACCAGGGCCACGGTGTAGCCGGGCAGCGGCCGGCCCATCGAGCCCGGCCGGACCTCCTGCCCGGGCGCGTTGCCGATCTGCGCGGTGGTCTCGGTCTGCCCGAAGCCGTCCCGGATGGTCAACCCCCAGGCGGCCCGCACCTGTTCGATGACCTCCGGGTTGAGCGGCTCGCCCGCGCCGATCACCTCGCGCAACGCGGTGCGCCACGCGCCCAGGTCCTCCTGGACCAGCATCCGCCACACGGTCGGCGGCGCGCAGAACGAGGTCGCCCCACAGCGCACCATCGTGTCCAGCAACGGACGTGCGGCGAACCGCTCCTGGCGCACGATCAAGATCGTGGCCCCGGCGTTCCAGGGAGCGAAGAAGTTGCTCCAGGCGTGCTTGGCCCAGCCGGGCGAGGAGATGTTCAGGTGCACGTCGCCCGGACGCAGGCCCAGCCAGTACATCGTGGACAGGTGCCCGATGGGATAGCTCGCCTGGGTGTGGCCCACCAGCTTGGGCTGCGCGGTGGTGCCGGAGGTGAAGTACAGCAGCAGCGGGTCGGTCGCGGCGGTCGGGCCGTCCGGAACGAACGCCGCGTTCGCGTCGTCGGCGTCGGGCCCGTCGTGCGCGTCGGCGAACGAGAGCCAGCCCGGCGTCGGTTCGCCCACCACGATCCGCGTCCACCCGCCCGGCACCTCGGCGAAGCCCGGGGTCACCGCCGACTCGGCGATCACGTGCGCGACATCGCCCCGGGTGACCCGGTCGGTCAGGTCGGCCGGCGCGAGCATCGTGGTGGCCGGGATGATCACCGCGCCGAGCTTCATCGCGGCCAGCATCGCCTCCCACAACTCGACCCGATTGCCGAGCACGAGCAGGACCCGATCGCCGCGCCGCACGCCCCGCGCGCGCAACCAACCGGCGACCCGGTCGGAGCGCCGGGCCAGTTCGTCGAAGGAGAGCCTGGTGTCGGTGCCGTCCTCGGCCACGATCCACAGCGCGGTCGTGTCGTTGCCGCGGGCGATCACGTCGAACCAGTCGAGCGCCCAGTTGAATTCGGTGGGTTCGGGGCGCGGGAAGTCCCGGCACGCGGTGGGCTGGTCCTCGCGGTGTTCGAGCAGGAAGTCGCGCGCAGCGCGAAAAGCCTCGGTCGCACCCGTCGTCATCGCCGAATTCCTCCGTCTGTCGTGCGGAACGCCGTACCGCAGCATCGCGTCGTCGGTACCGGAACGCACCCTCGCATCACCCGTTCGAGCGGTCAACGACCGGGCACGGGCTCCTCGCGTTGACCGTCGCCGCGCCGGGCCGCAAGACTCCCGGAGGCACCTCAAAAAGCGCACAAAGTTGATCTTGATCCGACATTCGGGACCGTAATTGACAGACGGTACGGGGCGATCCGGCCCGCGCGTGCTCGTCCTCGCCGACGACCTCACCGGCGCCAACGCCACCGCGGTGCGCTTCGCCCGGCGCGGGATGCGCACGCTGGTCACCGGTGGACCGCCCCGGACCTGTGTCAGCGCGCCGGACGTGCTCGTGCTGGATTTGGCCAGCCGTCACCTGCCTGCCGCGCAGGCCGCCCGCCGGGTGGTCGCGGGCGCCTCGGTGTTCCCGGACGCGCCGCTGGTGACCAAGCGGGTGGACAGCACGCTGCGCGGCAACCCGGGCGCGGAGACCGCGGCGCTGCTGCACGTGCTGGACGCCCGCCCGGGACCGCCGGTGCGGGCGCTGGTGGTGCCGGCTCATCCCGAGGCGGGGCGTACCACCGAGGGCGGCGTCCATCACGTGCACGGCGTGCCGTTCGCGGACAGCGAGGTTGCCCGCGACCCGTTCTGCCCGGTGACGTCCTCGTGTGTGGTCGAGGCGTTCGATGTGATCGACCGGCCGATCGCGCACGTCCCGCTCGACGTGGTGCGCGGCGATTCGGCCGGCCTGGCGCGGGCGCTGTGCGACCCCGGAGCCCGGGTCCTGGTCTGCGACGCGGTCACCGAGGCGGACGTGGAGACGCTCGCGCTGGCCGCCGCGGCCGCCGCCCTGGGCGGCGAACTGCGCTGGTTGCCGGTGGATCCCGGGCCGTTCGGCGCGGCGCTGGTCGGTGCGTCGGGCGCGGTGCCCGCCGGGCCGCCCGTGCTCGGCGTCGCGGGCAGTCTGAGCCGGCTCAGCCGTGAGCAGGTCTCCGAGACCCAGCGCCGACTGGGTGCGCGCTGGCTGGACGTGGGCGATGCGCCCGATCCGGTTCGGGTCGCCGCCGACCTGGTCGCGCTGGCCCGCACCGGCGCTGCCCTGACCGGGATCCGCACCCGGGTCCCGGATCGCATCGACCCGGTGCGCGCCGCGCGGCTGCCGGTGCTGCTCGGCGAGGTGGTCAAACGCGCGCTGGCGGCCGCGCCGTTCGCGGGGGTGTACGCGACGGGCGGGGACATCGCGGGTGCGGTGTGCACCGCGCTCGGCGCGGACGGGCTCGCGGTGGAGACCGAGGTGCAACCGCTGGTGGTGGCCGGCCGGCTGGTCGGTGGGCCGCACGACGGGTTGCCGTTCGCGGCGAAGGGCGGCCTGGTCGGGGACACGAACGCGGCGGTGGCGTGTGCCTTGCACCTGCGGATGAGTTTTACCGTCCAGGCGGCTTCGCCGACGGCAGTCACGGCTCGGGAGATCGACGATGGACGACGATAGGAACACGCTCCCCGTGGTGGGGCTGACCCTGGGCGACCCGGCCGGGATCGGCCCGGAGATCGTCGCACGCGCGCTCGCGGACCCGGGCCTGCGCGGCGACGCGCGGTGTGTCGCGGTGGGCGACGCGGCGGCCTTGCGCCGGGGCGCGCAGGTCTGCGGATTGGGCCTGACCGTGCGGGTGATCGACTCCCGGCTGGTGCCGCCGGACCCGGATCCCGCGGTGGTCGACATCCTGGACACCGCGACCGTCACCGACGCGGAGATCGCCGAGGCGATGCCGTGGGGGCGCGTCGGCGCACGGGCGGGTGCCGCCGCGCTCGCCGCGATCGAACTCGCGGTACGCGCCGCCGAGAGCGGTCTGGTCGATGCGATCGCGACCGCCCCGATCAACAAGGAGTCGATCTGGGCCGCGGGTGCGGGGCAACTCGGACACACCGAACTGCTCGGCGAACTCACCGGCGCCGCGCACCCCGACACGATGTTCGTGGTCGGCGGCCTGAAGATCTTCTTCACCACGCGGCATGTGTCGCTGCGCAGGGCACTGGACCTGCTCACCGCCGAGCGGGTGGACGCGGCGATCGAGGCGGCCTGTCGCGCGCTGCGGGTGTTCGGCGACGACGAGGCGCCGGTGCTGGCGGTGGCGGCGGTCAATCCGCACGGCGGCGAGGGCGGGGCCTTCGGCGACGAGGAGACCGCGGTGCTGGGACCTGCGGTCGAGCGGGCGCGGGCGCGTGGGTTGGACGTGGTCGGGCCGATTCCCGCCGACGCGGTCTTTCACCAGGGGCTGCGGGGGCGCTACGCGGGGGTGTTGTCGCACTTCCACGATCAGGGGCACATCGCGGCGAAGACGTTCGACTTCGACGGGACCGTGTCGGTGACGGTCGGGCTGCCGATCCTGCGCACGTCCGTGGACCACGGGACGGCGTTCGACATCGCGGGGACGGGGGCGGCCGAATACGCGTCGATGCGGGAGGCGGTTCGGGCCGCGGTGCGGTATGTGCCCGTGCGGGCGCGGGTTCGGGCCGCGTGGGCTCAGGCGCCGCGTGGGCTGTGAGGGTGGGCTGGGGCGGGTGTCCTCAAGCGCCGGACGGGCTGGAACATGGCCCGGGTCGGTTGCCTCAAACGCCGGATGGGCTGGATTGGGTGCGGGCAGGCCGGAGGGGTGAGGGCGGGCGGAGTGGTGGCCCGCGTCGGGTGTCCTCAAGCGCCGGACGGGCCGGAGCGTGGCCTGGGCCGAGTGTTCTCAAGCGCCGGATGGGCTGATTTGGTGTCGGGTGGGCTCGGGGTGGGTGATCAGGTGATGGTCAGGGCCTGGGCGATGCGGGCGGCCAGGGCGGCGTTGTTGAGGATGAGGGCGATGTTGGCGGTCAGGCTGCTGCCGGCGGTTTCGCGGTGGAAGAAGTCGAGGAGGAACGGGGTGACCGCCTTGCCGCTGATGCCCTTGTCGGCCAACGCGGTCAGGGCCCGGTTCAGCACCCGGTCGTGCAACCGCGGGTCCAACTGGTCGGCCCGCGGCACCGGATTCGCCACCACGAGGGCGTTTCGCCCCAGTCCGAGCGCCTCGTGCGCGCGCACGACGTCGGCCACCTCGTCCGCGGTGTCCACCCGCCACTCCAGCCGCCGGCCGGAGTCGACCAGGTAGAACCCCGGGAACGCGTGGGTGCCGAAGCCCATCACCGGGACGTTGAGCGACTCCAGCCGCTCCAGCGTCGCACCGACGTCCAGGATCGATTTGACCCCCGAGCACACCACGACGAGCCCGCACCGGGTCAGCGCGACCAGGTCGGCCGATTCGTCCCAGCTCTCCCGCGCCTCACGATGCACCCCGCCCAGACCGCCGGTGGCGAACACCCGGATGCCCGCCTGGTGGGCCAGATGCGCGGTCGCCCCCACGGTGGTCGCGGCGTGTCCGCCCCGGGCGGCGACCAGGGCCAGATCACGCATGCCGGCCTTGAGCACGTCCGAAGACATGGCGACGAATTCGAGCGTCTCGGCGTCCATCCCGATCGACGGGCGGCCGTGCACGATCGCGATCGTCGCCGGGACCGCGCCCGCGGCCCGGACCCGCCCCTCGATCTCGCGCGCGATCCGCAGATTGTCCGGGCGCGGCAGCCCGTGGGCGATGATCGTGCTCTCCAGGGCGACCACCGGTCGGCCCGCGGCGAGTGCGTCCGCGACCTCCGGCAGGATCCGCAAGCCGTTCACCGGTAGGACGCTACCGGGCGCGAGCGGAAGCGGCACCGTATACGCGCCGGGACGCGGCTGCTCGGCCTCGCCCCGGCGCTCGGACACTCCGATGATCATGGCAATCCGCCGTCCCGTCGCGACCCGCGGTCAGCGCCGCGGCTGGTACAACACGGCGGCCCAGCCGTCCGGCCCGGTCACCTGAACCCGCACCTCGTGCGGCCCCTCGACCGACTCGCCCACGGTGAACCCGCCCTCGCGCAGCGGTGCCAAGGCCGCGTCGAGGTCGGCGACCTTGACCATGACCGACGCCGACTCACCCTCGCGGTCGGTGCCGGCCAGCGCCAGCCGACCGCCGTTCACATCGAACTGCGCCCAGCGCTCACCGTCGACGAAGGTCGGTTCCGCACCGAGTACCGCGGTCATGAACCGCACCGCCGCGGCCATGTCGGCGACGGGGAAAGCGGCGGACAGGCCCTGAGCGGACATGGGTTACCTCCTGAGGCGAGACCGGGCACGGTATCTGATGGTCTATCAGGTGGGACGGACACCAACCGAGTCGGGGCGCCCGGAACACGCCGGCGGTGCGCCGCAGGGGTTAGCCTCGCAAACGTGGAGCCCACCGACACCGCAGATCCGCCACCGAAGCCCCCCGAGCACTGGGAGGCCGACGTCGTGCTGCGCGACGGCGCCACCGCTCACGTGCGCCCTGTCGGTCCGGACGACGCCGGCCGCCTCGTCGACTTCTACGCGCGTGTCTCGGCCGAGTCGAAGTATCTGCGCTTCTTCACGCCCTACCCCCGACTCTCCGACCGCGACGTCCGACACTTCACCACGCACGACTGGGTGGACCGGGTGGGCCTGGGCCTGTTCGTCGGCGACGAGATGGTCGCGATCGTGCGCTACGACCGGATCGGCCCGGACGGGCGCGCGGTGCGCACCGGCCCGCAGGGCCGCTCCTCCACCGCCGAGGTGGCGTTTCTGGTCCAGGACGACCAACAGGGCCGCGGCGTCGCGTCGGTCCTGCTCGAACACATCGCCGCGGTCGCCCGCGAGCGCGGCATCCGACGCTTCGTGGCCGACGTACTGCCCTCGAATCGCCGGATGGTCACGGTGTTCACCGAGGCCGGCTACACCCAACAGTCCGCCTTCGAGGACGGCGTGGTCCGGCTCACCCTGGAACTCGCGCCCACCGAAACCTCGCTCGGCGTCATGCTCGCGCGCGAACACCGGGCCGAGTCGCGCTCGATCGCCCGCCTGCTCACCCCGCGCTCGGTCGCGGTGATCGGCGCGAGCCGGCACCAGGGCACGGTGGGCAACACACTCCTGGCCAACCTGCGGGCGGGCGAGTTCACCGGCGATGTGTACGCGGTCAACCCGAAGGCGGGCAGCGAGCCGATCGACGGCGTGCCCACCCATGCCTCGGTCCTGGACATCCCCGGGGAAGTGGACCTGGCGCTGGTGGCGGTCCCCGCGGACGCGGTGCGCCAGGTGGTCGAACAGTGCGGGCGCAAGGGCGTGCACGGCCTGGTCGTGGTGTCCTCCGGCTTCGCCGAGACCGGTCCCGAGGGCCGCGAACGGCAGCGGCGCCTGGTCCGCGCCGCACGCCGGCTCGGGATGCGGGTGATCGGACCGAACTGCCTGGGCGTGCTCAACACCGACCCCGAACTGCTGGTCAACGCAAGCCTGTCGCCGCGGATGCCGCGCCGCGGCCGGGTGGGCATGTTCGCCCAGTCGGGCGCGCTGGGCATCGCCATCCTGGAGTCCACCGTGAGCCGGGGCATCGGGCTGTCCACGTTCGTGTCGGCGGGCAACCGCGCAGATGTCTCCGGCAACGACCTGTTGCAGTACTGGGAGGACGATCCGGCCACCGACGTGGTGCTGCTGCACCTGGAATCGATCGGCAACCCGCGCAAATTCACCCGGCTCGCCCGACGGGTCTCCCGGGCCAAGCCGGTGGTCGCGGTCAAGTCCGGGCGACACACCCAGGGCGTACCACTCGGGCACGTCACTCGCACGCTGTCCCTGCCCGACTCGGCGGTCGACGCACTGTTCCGGCAGGCGGGGGTGATCCGCGTGCCCACCGTCGCCGAACTCTTCGACGTGGGCCAACTGTTGGCCTACCAACCGCTGCCCGCCGGCGACCGGATCGCGATCATCGGCAACTCCGACTCGCTGGGCCTGCTCACCCAGGACGCGTGCGCCAGCGCGGGCCTGAAGCCGCGGCGCCCGGTCGACCTGACCACCTCCGCGACCGCCGACGACTTTCGCGACGCGCTCGCCGAGGCACTGGCCTGCACCGAGACGGACGCGGTGATCACCGTGTTCATCCCGCCGCTGACCACCTCCGGCGACGAGGTGGCGAGCGCGATCGCGGAGATGGCCGGACACGCGGCGCAGATCGGCAAGCCGCTGCTGACCACCTACCTCGCGCACGAGGGGCTGCCCACGCAGCTGCGCCGATTGGACGCGGACGGCGTGCCCGCCCTCGGCTCGGTGCCCTCCTACCCGGCCCCGGAGAACGCGGTCCGCGCGCTCGCCGAGGTGGTGCGCTACGCCGCGTGGCGCCGGCGGCCCACGGGCTCGGTGCCCGAGCATCCCGAGGTGCGCACCGATCAGGCCCGCGCGCTGGTCCGGGCCCGGCTCGGCGCCGCGGACGCGGTGGGCCTGTCCCCGGCGGACGCCGCCGACCTGTTGGACTGCTACGGCATCCGGCTGCTGCCCGCGGTGCGGGTGGACAGCGAGGACGCGGCGATCCGCGCGGCGACCGAACTGGGCTATCCGGTGGCACTCAAGACGATCGCCGAACATCTGCGGCACCGGGTGGACGTGGACGGGGTACGCCTGGACATCGGCGCGGAAGCCGGGCTGCGCCGGGTGTTCAGGGAGATGACCACCCGCCTGGGCGGCCCGGACCAGGCCCGTCTGGTGGTGCAGCCGATGGCGCCGCACGGGATCGCGACCGTGCTCGGGCTGACCTACGACGAATCGTTCGGTGCGGTGCTCTCGTTCGGCTTGGCCGGCCCCGCCACCGAACTCCTGGGCGACGTGGCCCACCGATTGGTGCCGGCCACCGACCAGGACGTGGCCGATCTGGTGCGCGAGGTCGGGGCGGCGCCGATGTTGTTCGGCTACCGCGGCGCACGGCCGGTGGACGTGCCGGCGCTGGAGGACGTCCTGCTGCGGCTGTCCCGGCTGGCCGACGACCTGCCGCAGGTGACGTCCGTCGCGTTGAACCCGGTGGTGGTGGCGGCCGATGGCGCGCACGTGCTGGGTGCGCAGATCCGCCTGTCCCGTCCGCCGGCCCGCACCGACCTCGGCCCGCGGTCACTGTCCCGACCGTAGCCGGCCGTCGCGTCGGTTCCGCCCGAACGCGGCTGCGGTGCGGATGTGTCAGGCCCACCCCGGGTGCGTGTCGAGACAGGACCGGGCACGTGCCCACATGCGGAACCGCCGCCGTACTCACATGCCACCCCGAGCTGTGGCACGTACGTACGGCGGCGACTCCAGGCCGGATCCGCTCCGCGGCATGCCCCTCCGCGCCTACCCTCCACATGGCTGCGCATCTCATGCCGTTCGACGCCGTCCGGACCGAGCCGCCCCGCGCCGGTCGTTTCCCCGAGTGTCCCCGGCGGTGAGGCGGTGTCACTCGTGCCCCCGCCCGGGGGTACGAGTGATGCGAGAGATCCACCGGTGCCACCGTGTCGACGGCGCGTCCCTGTTGCCCCGGTCGGGCCTCTCGAGAGACCAGTCAACCCCGCCGAGCCGTGCTTCGGGAGGGCGCACGGAAGGCGCACGGTGGCGATCCGTAGAGGTTGCACCAACAGTGCGCATCCACCTCACCCGTTCGGTCCTGTCATTACGTCGACAAACCGTCACCGTTTGGCAACGGCACGTGCGCAACCGACCTTCGCATGGGGCGGATGGCGCACGCGTGCCCCCGGAGATGCCAGGATGGGGGTATGGCTAAGACCACCACCTCGACCCAGGGGCTGCGCACGGCCATCGAGCGCAGCGGTTACTACCCGAGCCTCGTTGCCGACGCGGTCGAGTCCACGATCGGCACCGAGCCGGTCGACGCTTTCCTGGTGCACCAGGAGACCACGTTCGATTCCAATGAGGTCCGCCGCCACATCACCGTTCTGGTGCTCACGCCAGGCCGTTTTCTGGTCAGCCACACCGATGAACACGCACCGGACGACACCTCGCCCACCCCGTACGCGACGACGTCCACCGAGACGGTGCGGATCGACCGCCTCGAGTCGGTGGTGGTCAGTCGCGTCGTGGGCAACCCCGCCGAGTACGTCCAGGGGGCCCCGCCGCGTGAAGCCGTGCTCACCATCGGGTGGGGCGCGGTCGGTCGGATCGACCTCGAACCGGCCGGATGCGCCGACCCGAACTGTGAGGTCGACCACGGCTACACCGGTTCGCTGACCGCCGACGACCTCTCGCTGCGGGTCAGCGAAGCCGCCGACGGCCCCGAAGCGGTCGAGCGCACCCTCACGTTCGCCCGTGCGCTGTCCGAGGCAGTGGCCGGCATCAACCAGTGAGTGCTTCCGTCTGGCTCGACGAACAACCCCCGGTCCCGTTGCCTCGCTACGGGACCGGGGCGCTGTCCGACCTGTTGCCCTCCATAGCCGCCTCCCTCGGCATGCCGGGGGAGGCGAACACACTCGGCCTCGCACCCGCGCGCGCCGCGTGCGTGTTCCTGATCGACGGTCTGGGTTGGGACCTGCTGCGAGCCCACCCGGTCGAGGCGCCGTATCTGCACTCGCTCCTGGGCACCTCGTTCGCGGGCAGCGGCCGGCCGCTGACGGCCGGCTTCCCGGCGACCACCGCGACCAGCCTCGCGTCGTTCGGCACCGGGCTCACTCCGGGGGTGCACGGACTGGTCGGCTACTCCGTGGCGGTACCGGGCGAGAACCGGCTGATGAACCAGCTGCGTTGGGTCGACGACATCCGCCCGCGGGACTGGCAGCCGTACCCGAGCGTGCTGGAGCGGGCGGCCGCCGCCGGGATCACCGTCGCGCAGGTCAACGACGTGATCTTCGAGCACACCCCGCTGACCAGGGCGGTGCTCGGCGGTGGTCGCTACGTCGGCGCCGAGTTCGGCGAACGCCGGGTCAAGGGCGTGCACCGGCAACTCGCCCAACCGGGCCCCGTGCTCGTGTACACCTACGCCAGTGAACTCGACCGCTGCGGCCACGGCATGGGCGTCGACTCGCCCGAGTGGCGCGCCGAACTGCGGCGGATCGACGGCGTCGTCCGGGCGATGGCCGAGGGCCTGCCCGCGGATTCGGTCCTGTACGTGACCGCCGACCACGGCATGGTCGACGTGGCCCCCGAGCAGCGCGTCGACGTGGACACCGACCCCGGTCTGTCCGCCGGTGTCGCCCTTTTGGGCGGCGAGTCCCGGGCCCGGCACGTCTATACGCGTCCGGGCGCCGCCAAGGACGTGCACGCGATCTGGGACGACATGCTCGGCGACCAGATGTGGGTGCTCACCCGCGACGAGGCGATCGAATCGGGCTGGTTCGGGCCGATCGTCGAGGATCGGGTGCGGGCGCGCATCGGCGACATCGTCGCGGCGGCCTTCGGCGACATCGCGGTGGTGGCCTCCCGGCGCGAGCCGGGCGAGTCGCGACTCACCGGCGTGCACGGGTCGATGACCTCGGCGGAACAGTTGATTCCGCTCCTGGAGGTCCGTGGATAACCGGGTCCGTACACGTCGAGGGGACGGTCTCCGTGTGGAGACCGTCCCCTCGACGTGAACCGGGGCCCGCTCAGGCCTGGTTGCGCTTCTTGGACGCCACGAGCGTGGCGACGCCCGCGGCGGCGGCGAGCAGCAGGACGATCTTGAACAGCTTGCCCATGGAAATGGACCCCCTCGATGGTCGGACGAAGATGCGTCTCCCGACCGGGAAGGCCGCGGGCGACGTGTTCCGTGTGTACGTAGGCGCACGGATGCCCGCCGATCCCGGACCCCGTTTCCGGACGGGAGCCCGTCGAACTCGACTCTACGTCACCTGTTTGGCTCAAGGGTGCAGTGGTTTCCGGTCGGAGTGGCAAGCCTGTTCCGGGGCGCCGGCCGCGCATTCGGATCAGGCGGGCTATTGCGGATCATTCGGATTCGACGCCACCGCGATCACGTTGAACACCGCGCCCTGCGGATCCCGCGCCGCGGCCACCCGGCCGTAGGGCGACTCCTCCGGGCCACGCAGCACCTTGCCGCCCAGCTCGTCCACCCGGTCCACGGTCTCGTCCGCGTCGCCCACCGCGAAGTACGTCGCCCAGTGCGGCGGCGGGCCGTTGCGTACGCCCGCTACGCCGCCGCGCGGCTCGCCGCCGACGTGGAACGTCGCGTAGTCGAAGTCGGCGTCGGACATGTCCTCGTAGGTGAAGTCGAACACCGCCGCGTAGAACTGTTTGGCCCGCGCGCTCTGCGGCGTGTACAGCTCGTTCCACACCACCGCGCCGGGCTCGTTGACCACACCCGCGCCGTTGTGGTCGCCCGCCTGCCATACGCCGAACACACCGCCCGTGGGGTCGGCGGCCACCGCCATCCGGCCGAACGTCAGCACGTCCATCGGCGACACGATCACCGTGCCGCCGGCCGCGCGGACCCGGTCGATCACCGCATCGGCGTCGTCCGCCGCCAGGTAGGTGGTCCACGCGGGCTGTCCCTCCTGTCCGGGTCTGCGCCCCATCAGGCCGGCGACCGGACGGCCGCCGAGCGTGCAGGTCGTGTAGTGGCCCACCTCGGCCGGCCCGATCTCCCCCTCCCAACCGAACAAACCGCGATAGAAGGCCAGTCCGGCCTCGACGTCGGGTACGCCCAGGTCCGCCCAGCACGGCACGCCGGTGGGATACCGCGAGGTCCACTCGCTCATCACTGCCTCCTCGGGCAGACGCCGACAATTCGGGACGATTCGAAACCGATGCTGCCACCCGGGTCGGGCATGTGCTCGTCGGTGACCGCCGCACGAGGCAGGATGCGGGTATGAGTTCCCTGATCAAGGCGGCCGACCTGGCCGCAGCCCTGGACAGTTCGTCGCCGCCGCTGGTGCTCGACGTCACCTGGCAACTCGGCGGGCCGCCCGGAATCGATTCCTACCGGATCGCCCACGTGCCCGGCGCCCGCTTCGTCGACCTGGCCACGGAGTTGTCCGGACCGCACACCCCCACCGGCGCCGGAGGCCGGCACCCGATGCCGGAGCCGGCCGCGTTCGGCGCGGCCATGCGTCGCCTGGGGATCGCCGCGGAGACCGACGTGGTGGTCTACGACGGGGGCCAGAGCGTCGCCGCCGCGCGGGCGTGGTGGCTGCTGCGCTACTTCGGCCACGACCGGGTGCGGGTGCTCGACGGCGGCTTCGCGGCCTGGACGGCGCAGAACCTGCCGGTCACCGACGTGGTGCCCGGTCCCGCCGAGCCGGGCACGTTCGTGCCGCGTCCGGGCGGGATGACGCGGCTGGACGCGGACGAGACCGCGGCGCTGGTGGCCGCCGGCGGCGTGCTGCTGGACGCGCGTGCCGGCGAGCGCTTCCGCGGCGAGAGCGAGCCGATCGACGCGAAGGCCGGCCACATTCCCGGCGCGACCAGCGCGCCCGCGACCGAGTACACGCACCCCGACGGCCGGTTCCGCGAACCCGCCGAGCTGAAGGAGTACTTCGCCGCCCGGGGCGCGGTGCACGGTGCGCGGGTCGCCGCGTACTGCGGCTCCGGCGCGACTGCGGCGCACGAGGTGCTGGCCCTGTCCCTGGCCGGTGTCCCGGCCGCGCTGTACGCCGGGTCCTGGAGCGACTGGATCACCGATCCGCAGCGCCCGGTGGCCACCGGCGAGTAGCGACCGAGCCCAGGCCCGGCCGTTTCGGGCAACGAAAGAGCCGAGGGCCCGACGGACCCTCGGCTCTCCTCGTATCCGTACGCGTCGATCACTCGCGGCGTTTGCGCCTGCTCCCGAACACGATCTCGTCCCAACTGGGCACGGTGGCCCGGCGGCCGGGGCGCACGCCGTCGGCCTCGGCCTGCCGGTCGGTGCTGCCGACCAGGCGCTCGCGGTGCGGGCCGACCACGCCGCGCGGCACCAGGACGTTCTCGTACGCGCTGCCCGCGCCCGCCGCCGCGGCGGGGGCCTGGGTCTCCTCTTCCTCGATCGGTTCGGCGCGCTCGGGGCGTTCCGACCGCTCGGCGCGTTCGATCCGCTCGGCGCGTTCGACGCGTTCGATTCGCTCCGGGCGTTCGGCGCGCTCGGACCGCTCGATGCTGCCCACGCGCGGGCGTTCGGCCAGTGCGGTCACGTCGATGCGCATCGGACCGGGGGAGACCGACTGGGTCTGCGGTTCGCCGCGCAGCCCCGGGACCGCGTCCAGCAGGCTGGTGATCGCGTCGTCGTCGCTCTCGCGCGGGATGGTGGCCAGGCGCGGCCGAAACGGGAACGGGGTCTCCGACGCCGCCGGGTGTTCGCCGATCAGCGAACGGGCCTCGTCGTCGTTCGTGGTGACCAGCCGCCGGGGCGGATCGAAGCTCCAACTCGCGGAGCGCATCTCGCCGTCGGCGCGGTAGAGCAGCAGGATCTCCCAGCTGCCGTCGTCGCGGCGCCACGAATCCCACTGCACGGACTCGGAGTCCGCGCCGCGCAGGTGCAGGCGTTCGGTGACGATCTCGCCGAGCAGTGGGCCGGTGGTCTCGCCCTGGCGGCGGATGGGGGTCTTGCGGGCGCGCTCGGCCATGAACGCGCGTTCGGCGAGCACCGGACCCTCGAATCGCCGCACGCGGTCGACCGGGATGCCGGCGAGCTGTGCGACCTCCTCCGCGGTGGCACCGGCCCTTATCCGGGCCTGGATGTCACGCGGACGCAACTGGCTTTCGACTTCGATCTCGATCTGGCCGAGCCTGGCGCGGTCGCCCCTGACGGCGGCACGAAGCCGTTCGTCGATGGGCAACATGTACTCAGTGCCGTCGGCAGCCTTCAGCACCAACCGTGTGCCGTCGTTGCTGACGGCCACGACACGCAGTTCGGGCATGGGGACCTCCCGGGTGGTGCCTGCCGACGTCACCTGCGTCGTTGCTCCCGCTACGAGTGTGACCTGCCCAGCCTCGGCATGGCCACAACCTGACCGAGTTGTCCGGCGTGTCGGATTTATTACCTGACTGGCCGAATTGCCTTGGTTACACCATTTCGGGTAGATACCGGGGCGGCGCCCCACCCTGACCTCTGCGGTCGGTCGCCTCCCCCTTCGCGCACAGGTCTTTCCGGAACCTGGCGTGAACAGTACTCCATTCGGGGGCTCTACCGGGACACACCGCGCCGCATCGGCGCGTCCCGTTCGGACGAGTCGTTTTCGGCCGTCCGGGGTGATGTCGATCACAAGATTGGGCCGATCGGAACGATGTGGATGGGCCGTTCAGTCGTAACCAGGGTGAAGTCCTGTTTTTCATGATTAACCACCGTCCGAGCGCGGACGGGCAAGGAAAGTGATGCCGGAAAGGACCGAGAATGATCGTCGCCGAATCGATGTCAACGTGGTGCAGGTTGTGGGCAGTGCCCTGGCGGCCATCTCCTCGGCGTTCCTGCTCTCCACGCTCGGCGTCGCCGGGACGGTGATCGGCGCCGCGCTCGCGAGCGTGGTGGCAACGGTCGGAAGCGCGGTCTACGTACACCTGTTCCGGCGCACCGGCGAGCAACTGCGCGACGTGCGGGCGACGCTGAGCCCGCCGCACGAAGGCGGCCCGAGCCCGGACCCCACCGCGGTGCCGGATCGACCCACCGGCGTGGCCCAACGGCGACCGGCGAACGACGAGACGATGGTGCTGCCGGTCGGCGACTACGAGCGCATCGGCCCGAGTCCGGGTTCGCCGGGCGGCGCGTCCCGGGGCGAGACACCGTCCGACGGCTTCGCCGACCGACGGGTGTGGCTCGGCCGATCGCTGGTGGGGGCGGTGCTCGTGTTCGTCGTGGCGATGGGCGTGGTGACGCTCGCCGAGACCGCCATCGGCCGCTCGTTCGCGAGCCTGTTCGGCCACGGCGACGCGGGCGGCTCGACCATCTCGCGCATCGTCGAGGACCGGCCCGCCCGGCACGACACGCCCGAGTCGCCGACCGGTTCGACCCCGAACCCGACCGGCACCGGCACGTCGGCGCCCACCCGAAGCCCCGGTACCGACGACAAGGGCACCTCGGGCGGGCCCGGCGGCGATGGCGCGACCCCGGCGCCCTCGACCACCCCGACCACGCGCCCGAGCAACACCCCCTCGCCCGACCCGACCGGCTCCCGCCCGCCGACCACGGCCCCACCCGCGACCACACCGCCCGGCGGCTCGGGCGGCGGCGCGGCGAACGGCGGCGCCGCGGCGGGCAACGACGCGGCCGGCAGCGCCCGGGGCGCGGCGCACAGCGACCCGAAGTCGAACACGGGCTCCCGGTCGTGACGCGGCCGGGCCCGGCCCGGCGATCCCGTCGGGATCGGCCGGGCCGGGCCCGGGGCGCCGCGGCTCAGTCGCCCAGCACCCGACGCAGGTAGTCGTTGCCGAAGCGGCGCTCCGGATCCACCCGGTTCCGCAGCGCCGTGAAGTGGGCGAACCTCGGGTAGAGCTTCGCGAAGTAGTCCGCGTCGCGGGTGTGCATCTTTCCCCAGTGCGGGCGCCCGCCGTGCCCGACCATGATCTTCTCCACCTCGGTGAAGTACCGCTCGTGCGGCGTGCCCTTGTACATGTGCACCGCGATGTAGGCGGTGTCGCGGCCGTACGCCGTGGACATCCACAGATCGTCCGCCGGGGCCACCCGCACCTCGACCGGGAAGCTGATCGGCAGACCGGCGGCCTCGACGAACGCGCGCACCTCGGCCAGCGCCGACGTCGCCGCCTCGCGCGGCAGGGCGTACTCCATCTCGATGAAGCGCACCCGGCGCGGGCTGGTGAACACCTTGTGCGAGGTGTCCGAGTAGGTCCGCGCCGACAACGCGCGGCTGGACAGCCGCGCGATCGACGGCACCGTCTTCGGCGCCCGCCTGCCCACCCGGCAGGCGAGCGAGAAGACGCCGTTGGACAACAATTCGTCGTCCAGCAGGAAACGCGCCTTCGAGAGCGGCTTCGCAGGTCCCTCGATCCGGTTGTTGCGCTTCACGTTGCAATTGTCGGTGTGCGGAAACCAATAGAACTCGAAATGCTCGTTGTCGGCGCACAACGCGTCGAATTCGGCCAGCACCGCGTCGAACTTCATCGGTTCCTCGCGCGCCTCCAGCAAAAAGCTCGGCTCCACCGCGAACGTCAGTGCGGTCACGATGCCCAGCGCGCCCAGACCCACCCGGGCGCCCGCGAACAGTTCCGCGTTCTCGGTCGGCGAGCACGTGGTGATCTCGCCGTCCGCCAGCACGATCTCCATGCCCCGGATCTGCGCCGCCAGCGAGCCGGACGCCCGCCCGGTGCCGTGCGTGCCGGTAGAGGTGGCGCCCGCCAGGCTCTGCACCGCGATGTCGCCCATGTTGGTGAGCGCCAGGCCGTATCCGGCGAGCAGCGTGTTGAAGTCGCTCAGCCGCATCCCGGACCCGACCGTGACGGTGCCCGCCGCGCGGTCGAGCGCGTGCACCTGGGTCAGCCCCTCCGGCCGGATCTGCACTCCGTCGGTGACCGCGACCGAGGTGAACGAGTGCCCGGCGCCGACGGCCTTGACCGCGAGACCCTGCCCGGCGGCGCGGCGCACGGCGGCCGAGATCTCCTCGGCGGACCTCGGGGTGAGCACCGAGTGCGGCCGAGCGGACTGGTTCCCGGACCAGTTCCGCCAGGTGGGGGGCGTCTTGGAGACGACGGGGGTGGCGCTACTCAACGGGTTCCTCCTGGGGTCGCCGTGGGATCAGCCGGACATTACTCGCCGGTCATCGGAGCGGGAAGGGGTCGCGCACGGTTGCGCCGCAACTCACGCCCGCGCGGGTGGGGCGTTGGGGAAGACGGGGGCCGCGATGCGAGGATCACGGGCATGCACGCGACCCAGGCCCCCGACCCCAGTCCGTTCGACGCGCTCCTGGTGCTCTCCTTCGGCGGACCGGACGCCCCCGACGAGGTGCTTCCGTTCCTGGAGAACGTGACCGCGGGACGCGGGGTGCCCCGCGAACGCCTCGAGGAGGCCGCCGGCCACTACGCGCATTTCGGCGGCGCCAGCCCGATCAACGGGCAAAACCGCGCCCTGATCGCGGCGGTCGAGGCCGACCTCGCCGCGCACGAGGTGCGGCTGCCGGTGTACTGGGGCAACCGCAACTGGCGCCCGTACCTGGCGGATACCGTGCGCCGGATGGCCGACGACGGGATCCGCCGCGCCGCGGTCCTGGTGACCAGCGCCTACGCGTCCTACTCGGGCTGCGCGCAGTACCACGAGAACCTGCTCCAGGCCCGAGCCGAAGTCGGCGATCGGGCCCCCACGTTCGACAAGCTGCGGCACTTCTTCAACCACCCCGGCTTCGTCGAACCGCTCGTGGACCACGTGGTCGCCGCGCTGGCCGAACTGCCCGAGCCGGTACGGGCCGGCGCCCGGCTGGTGATGGTCACCCACTCGGTCCCCACGGTCACCGCGCGCACCGCGGGCCCGGCCGGCGGCGGCTACGTCGCCCAACACCGGGAAACCGCACGCCTGGTCGCCGAGGGCGTGGCGCGGGTGCTCGGCCGCGAGCACGACTGGGACCTGGTGTACTCCAGCCGCAGCGGCCCGCCGCAGGTGCCGTGGCTGGAGCCCGACGTCAACGACCACCTCGTGGAACTGGGCGGCGACGACGAGGTGCCGGCGGCGGTGCTGGTGCCGATCGGGTTCCTGTCCGACCACATGGAGGTGGTCTACGACCTGGACGTGGAGGCCGCCGCGACCGCCGCGCGGATCGGGCTGCCGGTGAGTCGGGCCGCGACCACCGGCGCCGACCCCAGGTTCGCCGGCGCGGTGCGCGAACTGGTGCTGGAACGCGCCGCCACGGTGCGCGGCCAGGCACCCGCGCGCTGCGCGCTCGGTGCGCTCGGCGCCGCGCACGACGTGTGCCCGGTGGGTTGTTGCCCCGACCCGCGGGCGCTGCGCGCGGACCCGGAGGCGGCCGCCCGGGCGCCACGCGGGGCGGCGCTGCTCGGCTAGTCGCGCCGGCAGGATGGGCCCATGACGATCGACACCGCGGAACTCCTGGCCATCGCTCGCGACGCGGCCAGGCACACCGGCGGCTTCCTGTTGCACGAGCGTCCCGCCGACCTCGGCGTCGCGGCGACCAAGAGCAGCCCCACCGACGTGGTCACCGAGATGGACACGGCCGCGGAGAAGCTGATCATCGAACGGATCCGCGCCCACCGACCGCACGACGGTTTCCTCGGCGAGGAGGGCGACGCGAGTGCGGGCAGCAGCGGCGTGCGCTGGGTGATCGACCCGATCGACGGCACCGTGAACTACCTGTACGACCTGCCCGGCTGGTGCGTGTCGATCGCCGCCGAGACCACCGAGGGCACCCTGCTGGGCGTGGTCGAGGTGCCGGTGGTCGGCGAGACCTTCCACGCCGTGCGCGGCGGCGGCGCCTACCGCAACGGCAAGCCGATCCACTGCCGGCCCGCGGCGGTGCCGGCCCGGGCGCTGGTGGCGACCGGATTCGGCTACACCGTCGAGCGGCGCACCCGGCAGGCCGCGGTGATCGGCGCGCTGCTGCCGCGCGTGCGCGACCTGCGCCGAGGTGGTTCGGCCGCGATCGATCTGTGCTCGGTGGCCGCGGGCCGAGTCGACGCCTACTACGAGCGCGGCCTGAACCCCTGGGACGTCGCGGCGGGCGCGCTGATCGCCCGCGAGGCCGGCGCCGAGGTGATCGAGGACCTGTGGCCCGAACCCGACGGGTCGAGCGTCTGCCTGGCCGCGCCCAGCGGGCTGCGCGCCGAACTCGAGACCGCCCTGGCCGCTCTGCACGCGTAGACCCGAAGCGGGCGCGGGGCCCGGATCGCATGATCCGGGCCCCGCGCGGGTCGGCCCGACAGCCGAACCCCCGGCGTCCGCTCGGGAACCTCGCCGGGGGAAAGAATCCGTGTGTCTGGTGTTCTCCTGTGGTTCGGGTGGTGTCGCGGCGGCTCAGGCGCTTTCGGGAAGCACCCGCACGCCGTGCTCCGACGCCATCCGCAAAAGGTCGTCCAGCTCGGACTGCTCGACCTCGACGAGGAAATCGTCGCCGGTGTCGCATGCCTGCTTCAGTGCCTGCTCGGTCTCACGTATGCGTCGCAGTACGCCGGCCGTGAATTCGTCCATAAGGCCGCCCCAATGTCACTCGTCGTCGCCGGTTTCGGTTGTCCTACCCCCCGTGCAACGCCGGGGAAACCACCGATCCGGGCCTTTGGCGACGCCCGACCGAGGCGTCTGACCAGGGGACTTGTCCTACCCAACGGCACGGTGTGGGACTTTCCGGGGCGTACCGGAATCCTTCCCTCCTTCGGGGGGTGCCGTAACTTCGCGACCCGCCCGGCCGGAGAGGCCGGCCCCGCCCGTCCCGGGCCGCCGGTCGGCTTACCGGGGCTTTACCGGGGTGCGGGGGAAGATGGACAGCGGATGCATCCCCTTTCATCGAGCAGGAGGCACAGCCGGTGCGGGTTCTCGTAGTCGAGGACGAGCAGCTCCTGGCGGACGCGGTCGCGACCGGGTTGCGCCGGGAAGCCATGGCCGTCGACGTCGTATACGACGGGGAGGCGGCGCTGGAGCGGATCGCCGTCAACGACTACGACGTGGTGGTGCTCGACCGGGATCTGCCGATCGTGCACGGCGACGACGTGTGCCGGGCGGTGGTGGAGACCGGCATTCCGATGCGGGTGCTGATGCTCACCGCCGCCGGCGACGTCAGCGATCGGGTCGAGGGACTGGAGTTGGGCGCGGACGACTATCTGCCCAAGCCGTTCGCGTTCAGCGAGCTGATCGCCCGGGTGCGCGCGCTCGGCCGGCGGGCCGTCTCCCCGCTGCCGCCGGTGCTGGAGCGGGCCGGCATCCGGCTCGACCCGAACCGGCGCGAGGTGCTGCGCGAGGGCGTCCCGGTGCACCTTTCGCCCAAGGAGTTCGCGGTGCTGGACGTGCTGATGCGCGCCGACGGCGCCGTGGTCTCGGCCGAGCAACTGCTCGAGAAGGCATGGGACGAGAACACCGATCCGTTCACCAATGTCGTCCGCGTCACCGTCATGACGCTGCGCCGCAAGCTCGGCGAGCCGCCCGTCATCCTGACGGTGCCCGGCGCCGGATACCGCATTTGAGGACCGCCATGAACGACAGCTCTCGGGCAGTCCCGGCGGAAGCCGGAAGTACCGCAGCCGGGTCCGCGCAGCCGGTCGCGGGCGCCTCGACCGCGCCCGCGAAGCCGAGCTCGACGCCGGCCAAGCCCGGCCCGGCGCCCAAGTCCGGTCCACCGCCGCGCCCGGGCCGCCCGCCCCAGCCGCCGCGTCCCAGCGCACCGCCCGGCACACCACCCAAGCCCAACCGCGAACCCGCCCGCGACCCGCAGCGCCCCACCGCCGGTGGCCGACGGCTGATCCTGGGTCGGGACGCCGACGACGCGGCGGAGATGTCCCGGCTGTCGCGGATGGCTCCCTCGCAGTTGCCCGCGCTGCTGCGGTCCACCATCAAGATGCGACTGACCGCGCTGTACGGCGGGATGTTCCTGATCGCCGGGGTGCTGCTGCTCGGCACCGTCTACCTGCTCGTGCGGCAGAGTCTGACCGAGGGCCGGCTGAATCTGAGCCTGGCACCGAACACGTTGATGACCATCAACGGCGTGCCGATGACGCCCGAGCAGTTCGAGCAGTGGCAGACCATCCAGCAGATCCACCAGCGCGACGCCGCGCTGAACTCGCTGCTCCAGCAGTCGCTGCTGGCGCTGCTGCTGCTGTCGGTGATCGCCTTCGGCTTCGGCTACGTGATGGCGGGTCGGGTGTTGCGCCCGCTGGAGCGGATCACCTCGATCGCCCGCGAGGTGGCCGGATCCAACCTGCACCGCCGGATCGACCTGGACGGGCCGGACGACGAGTTCAAGGAGCTCGCGGACACCTTCGACGACATGCTCGACCGGCTGGACCGTTCCTTGGAGTCGCAACGCAAGTTCGTCGCCAACGCCTCGCACGAGTTGCGCACGCCACTGGCGATCAACCGCACCCTCCTGGAGGTCGCGCTCGGTGATCCGGAGGCGTCCGTCGAACTCAAGCAGCTCGGCAAGACCCTGCTCGCCACCAACGAGCGCAGCGAGGGCCTGATCGAGGGCCTGCTGCTGCTGGCCCGCAGCGACAACGAGCTGACCGAGCGCAAGCCGGTGGATCTGGCCGAGGTGGCCCGCCGCGCGGTGGACCAGACCGGCGCGGAGGCGGCCGAGCGCAAGGTGACCCTGCACGACGAGCTCGCTCCCGCCGTGCTCCAGGGCAACGGCGTGCTGTTGGAGCGGGTCGCGATGAACCTGATCCAAAACGCGGTGCGCTACAACCGGCCCGACGGCACGGTCGAGATCTCCACCG
The DNA here is from genome assembly GCF_000372745.1 of Embleya scabrispora DSM 41855. Lineage (GTDB taxonomy): Bacteria > Actinomycetota > Actinomycetes > Streptomycetales > Streptomycetaceae > Embleya > Embleya scabrispora. The sequence goes on from NZ_KB889707.1 coordinate 39,725, forward strand.
AGTCCACCGCGGGCGTCGCGGTGCTCACCGTGGTCAACACCGGGCCGGTGGTGCCCGGCTACGAGGTGGACAACATGTTCGAGCCGTTTCGGCGGCTGCGCACGGAGCGGATCGCCAGCGACAAGGGCGTGGGGCTCGGGCTGTCCATCGTGCGCTCGATCGTGCGCGCGCACGGCGGCTGGATCGAGGTCGAGCCGCGCGACGAGGGCGGTCTTATGATGCGGATCGGCTTCCCGGCGGGCTGATCGACGCGATGGCCGGCCCGTGCGGCCGTCGCCGTGACCCAATTTATTCGTACGTGCGTACGAGAGTCGTGGATCACATTTCCGTCTTGGGGTGGAACCAACCTACGCTGTCGTAAGTTACGGAATCGTAGGGACGCGTCGTGCGGGCGATGCACAGCGCCGTCCTCCGTGTCTGCCGCTGTACGACGTTGTCTGCCTATGCCCTGGAGAGCCGATGAACCTTCTCGCCCCCGCCCCGACCGGTGAGCACTTGCTTCGTGAACTGGAGCAGGTGGTCGCCGTCGAGCTGGACCGCCACCTGGCAGTGGCCAAGGAGTGGTTCCCGCACGAGTACGTGCCGTGGAGTGCCGGTCGCGACTTCGACGGCGTGCTCGGCGGCGAGGCGTGGACCCCGGAGGAGTCCGGGCTCACCGACGTCGGTCGGATAGCGCTTACGCTGAACCTGCTGACCGAGGACAACCTGCCCAGCTACCACTACGAGATCGCGGCGATGTTCGGCCGCGACGGCGCGTGGGGCACCTGGGTGCACCGCTGGACGGCGGAGGAGGGTCGGCACGGCATCGCGATCCGCGACTACCTGATGGCCGCCCGCGCGGTGGACCCGGTCGCGCTGGAGCGCTCGCGGATGGAGCACATGGAGGCCGGCTACCAGGGCGACCACATGGACAATCCGCTGCACGTGATCGCCTACGTGACCTTCCAGGAGCTGGCCACCCGGGTCTCGCACCGCAACTCGGGCCGCACGTGTGGCGACCCGATCGCCGAGCAGCTGCTCGCGAAGGTGGCCACCGACGAGAACCTGCACATGGTCTTCTACCGCAACCTGCTCAAGGCCGCCTTCGAGATCGCCCCGGACCAGGCGATGCGCGCGGTCACCGAGATGGTCACCGACTTCCGGATGCCCGGGCACGGGATCAGCGGCTTCGAGCGCGCGGCGGCCAAGCTCGCGGTGGGTGGCGTGTACAACCTGCCGATCCACCAGAACGACGTGATCCTGCCGGTGCTGCGCAACCTCAAGATCATGGAGCGCACGGACCTGGGCCCGGAGGGCGAGAAGGCCCGAGAGGAGCTCGCGCTGTTCCTGGGCGGCCTGGACTCCCAGGTGGTGCGCTTCGAGGAGCGCCGGCTCGCCCTGGAGGCCCGCAAGGCGGCCAACCGACGCTGAGTCGGCCCCGACGCGACACCCGAAGGCCCGCCATCCCCCCGGGGACGGCGGGCCTTCGTACGCGCGCACCGGGTCAGCGCTTGCGGGCCGACTTGCCGAGCGACTCCTTGAAGCCGACCTTGCCGCCCATCCGCAACACCGCGCCCTCGTACATCCGGGCCGCGAGCCGGACCAACCCCACCAGGGCGAGCAGCGCGACCGCGAACGCGGCCAGGTTCTCCGGCACGGAGACCTCGTCCGCGGCGGTCATCGCCGGTTGCAGCATCGCCGAGAACGGCGGCACGTAGGCCAGCACGTGGGCGAGCGTGCCACCCTTTTGGCCGAGGAAGACGGCGGCCAGGAAGGAGGCGATCAGCAGGGAGGTCATCGGCGTGATGACGTTCTGCAGGTCCTCCTGGCGCGAGACCCGGGCCGCGGCGGCGGCGAACATGCACGCGTAGATCGCGTAGCCCACCACGAACCACAGCAGCACCAGCGCCACCGGATAGACCATCGCGCCGGTCAACTCGATCGTGCCCAGCGCGGACGCCGCGGCCAGCCCGACCACCGCGGTGACCAGCATCTGGAGCAGGCCGAGCAGGCCGATCCCGAGGATCTTGCCGGTCAGCAGCGCGCGGGCGGGCACGGTCGCGAGCAGGATCTCCACGATCCGGCTGGACTTCTCCTCGACCACGCCACTGGCCACCCACATGCAGAACAGCATGAGCATGCCGTAGAGCACGAGGGTGCCGATGAAGGCGATGCCCTTGCGCGCGTCGCGCTGGTCGGCGTTCGGATCCAGGGTGGTCCTGGGCATCGGCGCGATCGCCGACGCCTGGTTCACCGCGCTCGGGTCGATGCCCGCCGCGCCCAGGCGCACATCACGCTCCACGGTGGCCCACGAGCTCTGCAGGACGGCGGCCAACGGGTCGGCCAGCTTGCTGTCCACCAGGATCCGGCCGTTGTCCACGACCGCGTCCAGCTTCCCGTCCGAGAGCGCCCTCTCGGCCGCCGCGCGGTCGGCCACGGAGCCGACGCGCACGTCCACGTCCAGCAGGGTCGCCTGACGCTGCGCGGTCTGCGCCAGCTGCGTCTGCTGCGGGCCGAGGAAGGCCACGTCGTACTTGTTCGAGCCGCCGCCGATCGCGGCCGGGATGGCCACCGACGCGAGCAGGATCGCCAGCATCACCCCGACCGAGATCTGAAAGCCCCGATCCCGGATGCGCTCGGTGAACTCGCGGCGCGCGACCAGACGCACGGCGGACCAAAACGTGCTGCCGCCGGTGCTCACGCGCCGACCTCCGTCCCGTTGACGACCTCGCGGAAGAGTTCGGCGAGCGAGGGGGTCGCGGGCGCGAAGGCCAGCACCCGGCCCGCCGCCCGGGCCGCGTCGAGCAGCGCCTGCTCGCTCGTCCCGGCAAGCAGTTCGACCAGCACGGTGTCGTCCTGTGCGGAGAGCACCTTCAGCCCGGGCAGCTCGTCCGCCCAGCCCGTCGGCGCCTGCGCGAGCCGCACCCGGTAGCGCACCGCACGGTCGTCCCCGCGCAGCTCGGCGACGGTACCGACGGCGTGCATGCGGCCGTTGTTGATGATCCCGACCGCGTCGCACAGCGACTCGACCAGTTCCAGCTGATGGCTGGAGAAGACCACCGAGGCCCCCGCGGCGGTGCGCTCGCGCAGCACGCCGGCCATCACGTCCACGCCGACCGGGTCCAGGCCGGAGAACGGCTCGTCCAGGACCAGCAGCTCCGGCTCGTGCACCAGCGCGGCGGCCAGCTGGACCCGCTGCTGGTTGCCCAGCGAGAGGGTCTCCAGCCGGTCCGCGGGCCCGCCCGCCACCTGGAGCCGGTCCAACCAGCGCTCGGTTGACTCGTGCGCCCGGGCGCGGGTCATCCCGTGCAGCTCGGCCAGATAGACCAGCTGATCCCGGATGCGCATCTTCGGATACAGACCACGCTCCTCGGGCATGTAGCCCCAGCGTCGCCGCACGCCGCGGTCCACCGCCGCGCCGTGCCAGTGGATCTCGCCCGCGTCCGGCGCCAACACGCCCAGCGCGATACGCATGGTCGTGGTCTTCCCGGCACCGTTGGTACCGACGAAACCAAACATTTGGCCTGGCTGTACGGTCAGTGAGAGGTCGTCGAGGACGACCTTTTCACCGAATCGTTTGTCCAGGCCGGCCAACTCGAGCACGACACTCCCCGTGTGATTCCCAGCCCCCGTGTCGCACTTATATACGGGGCCGAACGGGGCCTTCAAACCGAAGCGGACGTGTGCGATCCGACACACCCCGCCGACCGCGAGCAGGCGCGCCGATCAGTCGATCCGGCGCAGATCCCGACGGAATCGGCGACCGTTGTCGACGTAACTGCGCACCGCCTCGGCGAACGCGCCCGGCGAAACGGCGTTCTCGCGAATCTTCGCGGGCACCCCCAAGGCCATCGCGTAGGACGGCACCTCGATCCGATTTCCGACCACCGCACCCGCTCCCACCAGCGCACCTGTGCGCACGACGGCCTGATGCATGACCACCGCGCCGTTGCCCACCAGGCAACGATCCTCGATCACGCAGCCCTCCAAATGCACAATGTGACCGATCACGCACTCGTCGCCCACTACCGTCGGCCACGGCGCCGTCGTGTGCAGTACGCACCCGTCCTGTACCGACGTGCGCTCGCCGATCACGATCCGGCCGTGGTCGGCGCGCAGTACGGCACCCGGCCACACCGTAGAATCCGCGCCGATCTCCACGCTGCCGATCACGACCGCATCAGGGTGCACGTATGCATCGGGGTGCACCTTGGGTATTTGATCACCCAGCGCGTAGACCGTCACGATTCCTCCTGGTTGTGCAGGGCGGTACGGGGTTACAGTGGCCCCCCATCCAACCAAGTCACCTCTTTGGGGGTTCGGTTGGGTGTCGATTGCGTAACGAGCCTTGATGTAAGGCAAAATCTGCGCTTCGGGTCGGGCACAACTCCGGCCCCTCGCGCGTTACGTGCGCTGAAGGCATCGTCCACGAAGGTCCTCGGGCGATGTCGCACGATTGAGCACCGCAGATCCACCCGGAGGGGGAGAGGTACATGGCAACCGACTACGACACCCCGCGTAAGACCGATGACGACATCAACGAAGACAGCATCGAGGAGCTGAAGGCTCGGCGCGTGGACAAGTCGGCCGGTTCGGTCGACGTCGACGAGTTCGAGCAGGCCGAGTCTCTCGAGCTTCCCGGTGCGGACCTCTCCAATGAGGAGCTGTCCGTCCGGGTCGTCCCGAAGCAGGCCGACGAATTCACGTGCTCCAGCTGCTTCCTGGTGCACCACCGCAGCCAGCTGGCCAAGGAGAAGGACGGCCAGGCGATCTGCAGCGACTGCGCCTGATCGTGTGCGGTCGAGGACGACCGGCGATGAACGGCAACCCTGCACACGCCATACGGGTATCGGCAGGAGTTGGACCGTCGACGTTCGCCGAGCGTCCTTGAACGCGAAAGCACGATACGGAGCGTGGGAAGTGATGAAGCCGCACGCATGACGTACGAAGTCGAACGTCCGCCGACTCGCCGGCGGGCGTTCTTGACTGTCCGGTGACCACCTGGGCGCCGGACGATTCGCTCACTCCCGGCTCGCCCGAGCCGGGAACGAGCCCGTTCGCGCCCGGTCAGGCGCGGGCGCGCAGCGCGGCCACGACGTCGACCAGACGTTGCGGGTTGCGCGAGGACAGATAGAGATAGGGCGTGGGGTCGGCAGGGTCGGTGACCTCGATCCGCGCGGCCCCCGGGATGTACGCGCGCAGCACCATGAACGCGCGCGGGTTCGCGTTCTCCATCCGCAGCGAGCGGGCCTGCTCGGGGTCGAGCGCGACGCCCGCACCGAGCGCGGTCAGCGGGATCCGGGCCCGGCCCGCCAGCAGCTCGGTCTCGGTCACGGTGATCCGCACCGCGCCGTAGGCACTGGTGGCCCACGCCGTCAAAGCACCCAGGACCGACGCGAGCACGATGGTCGCCACGAGCCCGAAGGCCAGGCCCACCAGCGCGCCCGAGACGGCCATCAGGACGGTCAGGGCCCACCAGGAGGCCGGCACGCCGAGTCGTTCGCTGTACGCCTGCATGGCCCCAGCCTGTCATGCGCGGCGGACACGGTTCAGCGGGGGCCGTGCCGCCGGGTCAACCGGGCCAGCGCACGGGTGACCCGCTCCGGAGGCGTACGCAGGCCCGTCGCCACCCCTTTGGCGTAGTCCGAAAGAGCGGTCGGCGCCACCATGTCCAGCAGTGCGCCGGCCCTGGCGTCGTTGCCCACCAGGTAGCGCGGCCGCGGCCGCGGCACGCTCAGCGCGACCCGTACCGCGTGCGCGACCGGCGTCGGAGCGGGCAGCGTCTTCGCCCGGCGCACCACGTCGTCGGCGAGGTCGTAGGAGTCGTGGTAAGCCGACGTCTTGCGCGGCGGCAGGCGGGACATGCCGCGCTCCCAGATGTCGGTGCCGAAGTTGCCCGGTTCGATCAGCACCACTTTGACGCCGAACCCGGCGGTCTCGATCCGCAGCGCGTCGGTGGTCGCGGCGAGCCCCTGCTTGCTCGCGCAATACCAACCCAAGAACGGGGCCGAGACCCGGCCGGAGACGGACGAGATGTTGACGATCCGCCCGTCCCGACGCCGGCGCATCTGCGGCAGCACCAGGCGCGCGATCCGGGCGGGTGCGATCAGGTTGGTCTCCAGCTGGGCGCGGATCTGCTCGTCGTCCACGTCCTCGATCGCACCCGGCTGTGCGATCCCGGCGTTGTTGACCACGGCCCACGGGCCGCCGGCGGTCATCTGGGCGATCTCGGTGAACGCGCGCACCGTCGACGTGGCGTCGGCGACGTCGAGCAGGACCGTGCGCACGCCCACCTCGGCGCGCTCGGCGGCCTCGCGCAGGCGCTCGGCCCGTTCCTGGGTCCTGGCCGTGCCGATCACGTCGAAGCCGGATCCCGCCAGCTCCAGGGCGACGGCAAGGCCGATGCCACCGGTCGCCCCGGTGACGACCACGCTCTTGGTCATGCGCTTCCTTCCGTCCCGCGCCCCTTTCGGGCCGCGGCGCCGGCGGCTCCCCAGCCGCTGCGCGGGTGTCGGTCGCAACGACGGTAGTGTCCTTCGGCGTGAGTCGACCAACATCCCTGACCCCGCCTCCGGAAGCGGTGGCGCCCCGGCCCCACCCGGACGCACCTTCTCCCGGCACCGAGCTGGGCGAGCACTACAGCGACTGCTTCGGCTGCGGCGAGGCCGCCCCCGGCGGGCTGCGCATTCGCGCGCGCGCCGGCGAGGGCGTGTCCGTGGACGCCGAGTTCACCGTCACCGCGCTGCACCAAGGAGCCCCGGGCCTGGCCCACGGCGGGCTGCTGACCTGCGCGTTCGACGAGGCGCTCGGGGCGATCGGGTACATGCTGCACACCACGGCGGTGACCGGGCACCTGGAGACGGACTTCCGCCGCCCGGTGCCGGTGGGGTCCACGCTGCACATCCACGCGTGGTGCGAGGCGGTGGCCGGCCGCAAGATCTACTCACGCGCGGTGGGCCGGCTCGATTCCCCGGACGGGCCGATCGCGGTCGAGGCCGCGGCGCTGTTCGTGAGCGTGGGACTCGAGCACTTCGTCGACAATGGACGTGCGGAGGACGTACAGCGCGTCATGGACAACCCCGACCTGATGAAGGCGGCCCGAGCGTTCGAGGTGAACCCGTGAGCACGAGTGTGGACATCCTGGTGCGCCGGCTGGACCCCGGTCTTCCGCTGCCCGCGTACGAGCACCCGGGCGACGCCGGCGCGGACCTGGTGACCGCGCAGGACGCCGAGATCGCGCCCGGTGAGCGCATGGTGCTGCCCACGGGCATCGCGATCGCGCTCCCGGACGGCTATGCCGCGTTCGTGCACCCGCGCTCCGGGCTCGCCGCGCGGTGCGGAGTATCCCTGGTGAACGCCCCAGGCACCGTCGATGCGGGATACCGTGGCGAAATCAAGGTTGTCGTGGTCAACCACGACCTGCGTACGCCGGTCGTTTTTCGTCGCGGCGACCGAATCGCCCAACTCGTGATCCAACGGGTCGAGCGAGCGGGGTTCCACGAGGTCGCCGAGTTGCCCGGTTCAGGGCGCGGCGAAGGCGGCTTCGGTTCCACCGGCGGGCACGCCGCGATCGGCGTTTCGAGCGCCGTGGCGGCGGGCAGCGCGGGCATCGTGCAAGACTCGGCTTCCGACAGGGAAGGACTGTGACGTGTTCGGTCGTCGCCGACGCAGCGAAAAGGATGATCTGCCCGTCGAGGAGCACGAAGACCTCGACGAGATCATCGATGACGAGGGCGATGCCGACGAGGCGTCGAGCGACGGGGCCGCGCAAGGCTCCGACGACTCGGACCTCGACGAGCTGAGCCGACCGATCCCGCCCGCGCCCCGGCCGGACGGTCCGTGGGACTTCGACGAGCTCGAGGACCCGCACGAGGACCGCATCGACCTCGGCGGGATGCTCATTCCGAGCGATCCCCGGATGGAGTTGCGGGTCGAGGTCTCCAACGACCTGATCATCGCCGCCACCGTGGTGCTCGAGGACAGCGGTCTGCAACTTCAGGCGTTCGCCGCCCCGCGCAACGAGAGCATCTGGCACGAGGTGCGCGCCGAGATCGCCTCCGGGATCACCCAGCAGGGTGGCATCGTGGACGAGCAGGACGCCGGCCTCGGCTGGGAACTGCGGGCCCAGGTGCCCGTGCAGCTTCCGGACGGCACGCAGGGCCACCAGTTGGTCCGCTTCGTCGGGTGCGACGGGCCGCGCTGGTTCCTGCGCGGAGTGATCTCCGGCCGTGCCGCGGTGGACCCCGCCGTGGGCGCCGATCTGGAGAGCATGTTCCGCGACACCGTGGTGGTGCGCGGCAACGAGCCGATGGCACCGCGCGACCCGATCCTGTTGCGCCTGCCGGAGAACGCCCAGGTCGACCCGAACAGCGGGCTCGCGGTGCCGCCGCAGGGCGCCGATGAGGACCGCTTCGCGGGCGATCTGGACCCGTTCCAGCGTGGCCCGGAGATCACCGAGGTCCGGTAGCAGCGAAGGACCACAAGACACCGAAGCCCGGTTCCGCCGAAAGGCGGGGCCGGGCTTCGTGCGTTTCGGGCCCGGTTTTCGCAGGGCTGTGGAGTCGGGCGGCGCGTGCCCCGGTGGTGTTCGGTTCGGGTTGTTTCGAATTTTGATGTCAAGGGCGCATCAAGAAGGCATATGGGTGCGTTAGGGCGCCGCCAACGCTTTGGGTTTTGCCCTTTTTATGGGGATTTTTGACGGCTTGGAAGTGCTATCAATGTCCTCGTTACGGGCGATCAAGCGCCTGTCCGTCCCAAGGAGCATCCGCGATGGCTGATCTGGCCTTCGTATTCCTGACGATCGCGTTCTTCGCGCTGGTCGTCTTGATCGCCAAGGGGGTGGCGAAGCTGTGAACGCGGACAGCATCGTCGGCCTGAGCGTTGCCATCGCCCTGCTCGGCTACCTGGTCCTGGCCCTGATCTTCCCCGAGAGGTTCTAGGTGAGCGTCACGCTCGCGGGGATACTCCAGCTGTCCCTGCTGATAGCCGTCCTGGCCGCGGTCCATCGCCCGTTCGGCGACTACATGGCCCGTGTGTACTCCAGCGACAAGCACATGCGCGGTGAGCGCGTCCTGTACAAGCTGATCGGCGCCGATCCGAACGCCGAGCAGCGCTGGACCGTCTACCTGCGCAGCGTGCTCGGCTTCTCGATGTTCTCGCTGCTGGGCCTGTACGCCCTGCAGCGGTTCCAGGACCACCTCCCGTTCAACCTCGGGATGAAGCCGATCACGCCGGACCAGGCGTTCAACACCGCCGCGTCGTTCACCGCGAACACGAACTGGCAGTCGTACTCCGGTGAGACCGCGATGGGCCACACGGTCCAGATGGTCGGTCTGACCGTGCAGAACTTCGTGTCGGCCGCGGTGGGCATGGCGGTGGCGATCGCCCTGGTGCGCGGGTTCGTTCGGGTCCGCTCGGGCGAGATCGGCAACTTCTGGGTCGACCTGATCCGCGGTTCGATCCGGATCCTGCTGCCGATCGCGATCATCGGCACGATCGTGCTGGTCGCGTC
>NZ_KB889708.1 GCF_000372745.1 Embleya scabrispora DSM 41855
CTAGGGCCTGTTTCAGAAGTGGATCTTGGTTACAGCCATTCGCCGATGGCTGCGATGGTGATGGTGGCTTCGAATCGGACGGCGAGTTTGTCGTACCTGGTTGCGACGGCACGGTTTCGCTTGAGGCGGTTGATGCCGCATTCGACCGCGTGGCGGGCCTTGTAGTCCTCGCGGTCGAACGCGGGCGGCCGGCCGCCCTTGTGGCCGCGTTTGCGGCGGTTGCGGGCCTGGTCGACCTTCTCCGGGATGGTGCAGGCGATGCGGCGCCTTCGCAGGAGCGCGCGGTTGGCTCGGGAGCTGTAGGCCTTGTCGCCGCGCACCCGGTCGGGCCGGGTGCGCGGGCGGCCCGGCCCGATCCGGGGCACCCGGATCCCGTCCAGGACCGCCGCGAACTGCGGCGAGTCGCCCCGCTGTCCGGCCGTGACCAGCACCGACAAGGGTTTCTGGCCCTGTTCGCAGGCCAGGTGGATCTTCGTCGTCAGCCCGCCGCGCGAGCGCCCGAGCGCGTGGTCGTCGGGCTCGACGGCGACACCACCGGGCGGCTCCCTCTGGAGTGCCCCTTTTTACGGGCTCCGGCGGCGTGTTGGTGCGCGCGGCAGATCGTGGAGTCGATGTTGACGTCCCAGGTGATCAGGCCTCGCGCGTCGGCGTCGGCCTGGAGTCGCTCCAGGATGCGTTTCCAGGTGCCGTCGCGCTGCCACCGACGGAACAGGCCGTAGACCGTCTGCCACGGCCCGTACCGCTCCGGCACGTCACGCCAGGGCACCCCGGCCCGCGTCCGCCACCGGATCCCGTCGATCAGCTGCCGTTTCGTCCATATCGGTGGTCGTCCGGACTTGACGCCGACCGGCAACAGCGGTTCCAGGCGCGCCCATTGACCATCCGTCAGATCTCCCCGTCCCACACGATGATCATGGCAGATCAAGATCAACTTCTGAAACAGGCCCTAGCTCAGGGTTGAGATGCCGGCGAGGAAGATGTCCACCCCGACGAGGAACTGCTCGCGATCGTCATGCTCGCCCAACTGAGTCGCCGCCGCATGCACGAACGGGTACCGGCCCGGGTCGATCTGCGCCCATTGTGTGGCGGCGTTCTCCAGGAAGGTCTCTCAGTCCGTGTCGCCGCCCGCGCGGAGCCGTGCGTTCGCGGCGTTCTGCGCGGCGACGCCGAGGACGTAGTTCACAAGCGTGCCGGCCGCGTCGAAGCGCGCCTTTTCCGGAACACCGAGGGCGTCCAGCAGGCGACCGACGCCCTCGTAGAAGTCCAGCAGCGCGGGCCGCCACGGCTGGCGGGAGAATTCCGCCTGGAGCTGTTCGACGGCGGCGTCGAAGTACTTCGCCGCCCAGGTGTCGTCGATGAGGTGGGGTGGAGCATCATCGCGCCGAGCATGGCCTGTTCGGCGGGGATGTCGCCCACCTCGGGCTCGGCCGGGTCGGGCTCGGCCGGGTCGGGGTGTGGAGTGGGCTCGCCGGGTGAGTGCTTCTCGGGCTCGTGTCGGTGTGTGTCGGCCCGGGGCGTGCTCTGCGCGCGGTGGGTGTAGGCAGGGTACGACGGGGCTTTGCCGATCGCCGACTCGATCCAGGACGCTCCCGCACGCAGGGCGGGTGTGGACAACCTGCGGACGTCCTCACGAACCACGACGCGGCGCCGGAGCGGATCCGGGCGCTGGTCGGGGAGTTCCGGAGCGACGTGGACGGCCGTTGCCGCGGTCTGCGACGCGGCGGGTCACGCGGAGGGACCGACGGTGGGCAACCGGCCGTGTTGGGCGGGCAGGAGGTCGGTGAGTGTGTCGCGAAACGCTCGTTGGCGATGGCATCCTCCGGCTCCGGGGAACAGCGGCGGTCGTGCCGCCGCGAATCCCCCGCCGGTCATGAGGCTCTCTGCATTTCCCCACCGGATACTCACGGTCCGGCCGGAACGGATCGGTGGCGGCGGCTGGTGGGTTCAGGGTGGGTTCAGGGGCCGAAGAGGCCGTTGAGGGCGGTGATCTCGCGGGCGCGGTCGTCCTCCACCAGCTCGGGGCGCAGGTCGCGGTGGGCGGCGTACACGGTGTCCGCGATCGGCAGGGCGTCGTCAAGGCCGGCGGTCTCGAACAGTGCCTTGGCCGCGAACGTGGCGCCGTCGAAGCGGATGTGTCCGGCGAAAGTCGTCATGTGAAAGCGCGCGTCTCCGGTGAAGGACGCGCCGAGGAAGTCGGTGTGCTCGGTGAACGTCGCCTTGTCGAAGCAGGCGTCTCCCGTGAACGCGGCGTTGTGGAACCGGGCATCGCGCGCGAATGTGGCACCGTCGAACCGGGCGTCTGCGGTGAAGCGGGCGTCGTTGAACCAGGCGACAGCCTCGAACACGGCGCCCTCGAACGAGGCGGCACCGAAACGGGGTTCTCCCGTGGGCTCGCGTAGAGCATCGATGAGTCCCCGGGTCAGGACGTCGTCGAACGTCGTGCCGCGGTGGTCGACGTCCGAGCCCGGCGACCCGGTTCGGTGGGAGGGAGCCGCGGTGGAGTACGAACGTCGCGGTCACGTCACACGCGTCGGCATCCGGACGGCCGCGCATGTCGTTCGTATGGAAACCGGTCCCGTCGACGTGTCGTCGCACCCGTACGACGGTCGGACGGGTTCCCTGAAAGGGCGACGCGAGCACATGTCGCTTCAAGGGCTCGGCAGCGGAGCATCCCTCACTCGCGCGGATGGAGGATCGTCATGACCGGCGACGAAGGACGGCCACCCGTCGTGGTGGGTGTCGACGGAACCCCTGCGGCGCGACTCGCGCTGGTGTGGGCGATCGACGAGGCCGACCGACGAGGACTGCCGCTGTGTCTGGTGCACGCGTGGAACGGGCAGGCGGAAACGGCGGCCGAGCCCTTCGCGCTCGAGACGCGGCCCTCCGCGCTCGAGACGCGACAGACGTCCGACGAAGTCCGGCGATCGGCCGGCCGGCGAATCCTCGACGAGGCCGAGGCCCTGGCGGCGGCACGACACCCCCGCGTCCCCCTCGATCGGGTCCTCGTGAACGGGTCGCCGACCGCGGCGCTGAGCCGCAGTCGGCCAAACGCCGCGCTCATCGTCGTCGGCTCGCGACATCTGTCGTCGGCGCGGGAGGTGATGACCACTCGTACCATCGCGGTGCCGATCGTCGCCCACGCTCGTTGCCCCGTGGTCGTCGTTCGAGAACCGGAGCACACCTCCGCCACACCCGCGACGGTCGTGGTGGGCGTGGACGGGTCCCGGGCCTCGGTGCCGGCGGTGGCGTTCGCCTATGAAGAGGCGTCACTGCGTGGTGCGACGCTGTCGGCCGTCCACGTGCGCCGCTTCGATCGACTGCCGGCCGTCGCGTCCGACGTGCGGGCCCAACAGACGAAGGAGGGCCGGATCCGCCTGGCCGAGACACTCGCGGGATGGCAGGAACGATTCCCCGACGTGCCGACGAAGCACGAAGTTCTCTTCGGCCACCCGGTCCCCGCCCTGACCGAAGCCTCCGCGCACGCGCTGTGCCTGGTGGTCGGGAGCCGTGGCCTCGGCGGATTCCGCGGCATGCTGCTCGGTTCGGCCAGCCACGGCGTCCTGCACCACGCGCGTTGTCCCGTGATCGTGACACCGGACCACGAAGACGCCACCGAGCGCGACTGACCGGCATCCTCGCGGCGGCGGCCGGAGCGTCGGTCGGGGTCGACGGCGAGCCGCGGTCGTGGCCCCTGGAGGACGCCCGCCCGGAGCTCGGTGCCCCCTTCGCCGACGCGCTCGCCCTCGACCGGACCGTGAGCGGGGACGCGGCGCGCGAAAGCCTCGGCCGGCTGCCGCGGCGCGCGGGAGCGGTCGCCGACGTGCGCGAACTCTCGTACCCGCAGGTGGACACGGGCGGTATCGAGGTGTTGGCCGCCCGATGTACGTCCTCGCCAAGGACAACGGCCGCCGGCGGAGCACGACCGCGCGGAACACCCAGGTCTTCTCCGGCTGACGCGCCGAACGCCTGCCCGTGGCGGCCCGACTCCGCCGGCGTCCCCATCGCAGTCGGGCCGGCCCGTCGGGTCCGCGATGCTCGCCCAACAGTCCAGGGCGTCCGCTGTAGGGTCACCGTCGACAAGGTCGAGGTTGGTGCGGAGCCCGGGCGCAGCGGCACCTACGGCGGGCGGCCATACGTGCCGACCTCAAGCCCGGACAGCTCCGGCAGCTCGACGCTCGGCATCGAGCCCGAAGGAGGCGACGGCGCAGCGGTCGGTGACGCGGCGACCTGGAACGGGTCCTACCCGGCGCGGCCCGGGGCTGGACCGAACTGGTCCTGGACCAGGAGATGGTGGCGCTGCGCCGGGTGATCGCCACCGAGCAGTGGCGCCACCCCGAACTCGCCGAGGAATGGGCCCGCCCCCGGCCCGGCTTCGAGAATCCCACACGCGGCGTACCGGTCCCGCTGTCCAGGTCACGACAGCGCGGCCGCCTTGCGCAACAGCACCGACCGCTCACGGGCGTTGCCACACCGTCGCGCGGCCAACTCCAACTCGGCCCGTGCCTCCGCGGTGCGGCCGAGCCGGACGAGGAGTTCGCCGCGCACGCTCGGCAGCAGGTGCGATCCCGACAGGCGTCCAGAGGCGAGCATCTCGTCGACGATGGACAGCGCCTGCCGGGGTCCGTGTGCCATCGCGACCGCGACGGCGCGGTTGAGTTCGACGACGGGTGACGGAGCCACGCGACCGAGGGCCTCGTACAGGAGTACAACGCGTTCCCAGTCGGTCTCCGACACCGAGGATGCGGACGCGTGGCAGGCGGCGATCGCCGCCTGCAGGCCGTACGGTCCGAGGCCGCGCCCGACCGCCGCGGAACGGGCGAGCGCGGCCCGACCGCGACGGATCGCCGATCCGTCCCACAGGCGTCGGTCCTGGTCCTCCAGGAGCACCGGATCACCATCGGCGTCGGTGCGTGCGGGAAAGCGCGCGGCCGTGAGCTCGAACAGGGCGAGCAGCCCGAACACTTCCGGTGTGTCGGGCTGCAACGTTGCCAGCATCCGGGCCAGTCGGATCGCCTCGTAGGCGAGATCGGGGCGCAGCAGGCGGTCGCCCGCCGTCGCCGTCGAGCCCTCGGTGAAGATCACGTACAACACGCTCAGGACGTCGCCGAGTCGTTCGCGCCTTTCTTCGGATGGTGGCAGTTCGAACGGGACTCCCGCCGCGGCGATCGTTTTCTTCGCCCGGGTGATCCGTGCTTGGACAGTGGGTTGGGGCACGAGGAACGCCCGGGCGATTTCCTCGCTCGACAGGCCGCCGACCGCGCGCAGCGTCAGGGCCACGCGTGCCTCGGGCGACAGCACCGGATGGCAGGCCACGAACATGAGCGCGAGGATGTCGTCGTCGACCCGGTCGGGGTCCCACGGCAGGTCGTCCGGTTCGTCCCGAGGGGCGGGCGCGCCCGAGGTCGCCTGCCCTTCGGTGAGTTGCCCGGCGAGCATGCCGTATCGCTCGTCGAGGGCGGAACGGCGGCGAAAGCTGTCGATCGCCCGCCGCCGTGCGGTCGCCAGGAGCCAGCCCACCGGGTTCGCCGGCGTGCCGTCGCGCGACCAGCTGACGAGTGCCTCCGCCAGCGCCTCCTGTGCGATGTCCTCAGCGAGTGCGAAGTCGGCGGTGTAACGGGCCAGCGCGCTGACGATCCGCGCGGACTCGATCCGCCAGACGGCCTCGGTGGCCCGCCGCGCCGACTCGGCGCTCGGCGGGCCACCGGTTGCCTTGTGTGTCAGAGCTGGCCGGTCCGCTCGCGCCACGACCGCTCCTTGATGATCCACTCGTTGTTCTGCGGGAATTCGTCGATGTTCGGCACACGGCGGATCTCGCACTTGCTGCCCGTGATCGCGGGCAGTCGCATGGCCCATTCGACGGCCTCCTCCTTCGTGGCGACGTCGATCACGTAGAAGCCGCCGAACAGTTCCTTCGTCTCGCCGTACGGACCATCGGTGACCACCGGCGTCTCGCCACTGAAGTCGACGACCACGCCCTGGGTCGGGTCGTCCAGGCCCTCGGCCGCCACGAGCACGCCGGCGCGGATCATCTCCTCGTTGAAGCGGCCGACGGTTTCGAGCATCTGCTCGAAGGGCGTCTCCATCATCTTCGCAACGGACTCGTCGGTGCCTCGCAGGATCAACATGTACTTCGCCATCTTCGATCTCCTTGCCCACGGGGTCGCCTCTCGACCTTCTCACCCTCAGGTCGAACGGTGTGACCACGGATCGACACGGTTCGCGTCGGGAAACCTCGAAGCGCTCACCCGTCGGGGACCCGGACACGACCGCCCGCAGGCTCGCTCGCCGTGCGTCGACCCGAGGCCGGTTCCCGGCGCGGTGTCGGGCTCACGCGCCGGCCCGGCCCGTTCGGCTCCCACGGCCTTGTCCAGGACCAGGAGGATCGCGAACGCGGCACCGGTGTGCTGGTATTCGATGGCATGCGAGACGTAGGCGCGCGGGCCGACCGGGGCGTGAGGCCGAACCCCTCGCTCACGGCTACCCGGCGACCCCACGATGCCCGGCCGGCTCGAATACAGCGACGAAGAACCGGTGCGCCCGAGCGGCCTCAGGTCCCGCTGCCGTGGGAGGGCAGCGCCACGCGCGCCGTGACACGTGTGCCATGGGGGCTGCGGTCGAATGTCACGCTGTCCGCGTACGCGTCGACGAGCAGGAGTCCGCGTCCGGAGGTCGCGCTCTCGCGCGGTGGATCGGGTGGATCGGGCCTGGAGCACCACTGTCCGGAATCACTGACGCTCGCCGTGAGTTCCGATTCGTACACGGTGACGACCACGGCCACGTCGCGACTGCCGCTGTGGCGCACGGCATTGGCCACGAGCTCGGTCACGATGAGACCGACTGCCTCGTCCACCTCGTCGGGCATCCCCCATTGCCGTGCCACGCCGACGGTGAAGTGCCGCATCGTCGACACGGACTCGCAGACGGCGGGCATGAGGCACGCGGCGGTCCTCACCGTCCCCACGGGGGCACCCGGTCGGGCTTCGGTACACGAGTCGACCGTGGCGATCATCTGATGCTCCGAGATCGCTTGACGGTGCGTGGATGAGACCTGCCGGGTCATGGCAACCGTCCCGTGGCGTTGGGCTCCGAGCTCCGATGAGGTACCGATCGCGTGGGCGCGCCTGCGGCCGCGGCGCCCGAGGGCGGAGTCGTGTCGTGCAGAGGGTCGATGACTGTGGTCATGGTCGATTCCAACCCTTCTTGAGGCGTCCGGGCGGAGCGGCAACCGCTCACTGCCATGAAATAGATAATCGATTATTGAACGTTGCATCCGGCCGCGGTTGGGGGCGCCTGCCGATCAGCCGTCGGACGTGCGGGCGGCTTTGACGATCTCCGCGCCGTCTGCACGCTCGGAGCGCGCCGCCAGAGCCATCGGCAACAATGAGCGCCCCGCCTACGGTTTCGCGTGGAGCGGCGGGGAGGTCTCCCGCGCGGGCAGGAGATCGTAGGGGATGACGGCGCCGTGGTGCTGGACGACCAGCGAGGCCAGGGCGTGTCCTGCCGGCACCGCGTCCCACGGACTGTGGCCGGTGAGCCGCGCCGTGAGGTAGGCGGCGTTGAAGGAGTCGCCCGCGGCGGTTGTGTCGACGATGGTCGGCGTGTGCCGTGGCGGGATGAGGCTGCTTTCCCCGCCGGCGCGGACGTAGGCGGGTCGGCCGCCGTCCTTGACCACGATCTCCGTGACTCCGGCGGCCTCCAGTCGGTCCGCGCACGAGGCCGGGTCCGGATCGCCGAACAGTGCGGCCTCGTCCGTGAACGAGGGCAGGGCGATGTCGGTGATGCGGGTGACCTCCTCCAGCGCCGAGCGCGCGGCGTCGGGAGAAGCCCAGGCCACCGCACGGTAGTTGCTGTCGAAGACGATGGTGGCTCCGTGTCCGCGCGCTCGGGCGAGGCATGCGACGAGTCGTGATCGTGCGGCGGTGGTCATGATCTGGAGCGTGATACCGCTGAGGTAGATCACGTCGGAGGTGGTGAGCCACTCGTCGATCCGGTCCGGGAAGTGGGAGCCGAACAGTTCTGTGGCTGCCGAGTGGGCTCGCTGGTAAGTGAAGCTCCGTTCCCCGGCCGCGTCGGTGTGGACCCGGTAGGTTCCGGCGCTTCGGCCGGGCAGGCGGACGATCTGCTCGGTGTCGATGCCCTCCGCGCGCATGGCCCGCAGGATGGTGTCGCTGCCGGCGTCGTCGCCGAGCGCGGTCACATAGCTGATGTCGAGGTGGTCCCGGCACGAGGTACGGGCCGCGTACACCGCCGTGTTGTAGGTGTCGCCGGATGCGGCGGGTGGGCGCTCCGGTTGGGCGGCCAGGTATTCGAGCATGCACTCGCCGACGACGGCCAGCGTTGTCATGACTGCGACCTCCTGCGCAACGCCGCCGGCAGGTCCGCACCCTCCGGATGGTCCGCGTCCAGCACCGTGCCCACGCCGAGGACGGCGTCGGGGTACTGGGCGCGAAGCCGGGCGAGGCATGTTTGCCAACCCGGGGTGGTGGTGGTCGGTTCGACGACGTCGAAGAGCGACGCGAGCAACCGGTCGGCATGTGCGAGCAGCCGGGCCTGGTCCGGTTCACGGAGGACGGGCAGGACGGCCGAGCGGCGTATCGCCCGCAGAGCGCGGTCTGCGCCTGGGTATGAGGTCATCACGTGCTCCTGGTGAGTCGGTGCCATGCGGTTTGATGGGAAAACCGAGGTCCGGCCGGCGGTTCCGGCTGCCGCGCGCTGCGCCGTCCGGGGTCGGGGCTCCGCATTCGAGGCGGCTTTGCGCGCCCTGCGCGCGGCGGACCGGCGGGTTGCCGTAGGCGACTTCCACGACCACGGGTGGCCGTCCGGCGGCCGTCGCGAAGGCGACTCCCCACGGCCGTCCCTCTGCCAGGCAGTCGCGGGCAGAGGTCCGGGGTGCTTCAGCTGGTCGTGGACCGTGCTCCGACTCCGGCCGGCCGGCCGCTCTCGATCACGGCTGCTTCGCCGATCCCGGGCCGGATCATCTCCAAGGCGGGCCTGCTCGTCAGGGCCGTCCGGAATCCGTCCAGCGCGTGGGGGTCGACGTTCTGGGCGAACATGTCGTAGTGCATCGGCATGAGCCGTCGCACGCCCGCGCCGGCGGCCGGCTCGTCGGCCCAGGCATCCATCCACTCGTGTGGCAACAGCCCTCACGCGATCCGATCGGCGGGTGACGCTTCGGGAACTCCCGAGCGGTACCGAGCCTTCGATGTGACGGCCGATCGTCAGGGGATCACGTGTCGGCCCTGGTCGGGGCGACGAGGGGCAGTCCGGCGAGGAGTCCGCCGTCGACGCGCAGTTCGATGCCGTTCACGTAGCCGGCCTGGTCGCCGGCGAGGAAGGCGATGACCTCGGCGACCTCGCGCGGCTGGGCGACTCTCCCCGGTGGGTGCATCTCGCCCCACTCGCGCACCACCCGGTCGGCCTGGTCCGGGGTGCCGGCAACCTGAGCGGCGGACGCGCGGAGCATCGGGGTGTCCACGGACGCGGGAAGGACGGCATTCGTCCTGATCCCGTCCCGTGCGTAGTCGACGGCGAGGCTGCGCATGAGGCCGAGCATCCCCGCCTTGCCGGCGGTGTAGGCGGCCACGTTCTTCTGGGTCGCGTTCGCCTGGACCGAGGACACCAGCACGATCGACCCGGAGCCGCCCTCCAGCATGTGTCCGATGACGGACTGCGCGGCGAGGAAGGCGCCCTTGAGGTTGACCTCCATCACCTCGTCCCAGACGTGTTCGCTGGTCGTCAGTGCCGTGCCGTAGCGCTGGATACCCGCGGAGTAGACCATGATCCCGGGGGTGCCGAACCGCTTCGTCGCCTGGGCGGTGAAGTCGCCGACCTCTCGGGAGCTCCGCACGTCCACCGCCGCGCCCCACGCTTCGAAGCCTTGCTCGCGCAGTGCCAGTTCGAAAGATCGTGCCTCCTCTCCCTCCAAACCGGCGAATGCCACCTTGGCGCCGTCACGGCACAGGCTCCGGACCGTGGCCTCGCCGATTCCCCGTGTTCCGCCGTAGACGAGGGCGACCTTGCCCTCCAGGCGGCGGACCGGCGGCGTGTCGGATCCGGATGGGCCGGGCCGATCCGCGAATTCAGGCATCGTCATCTCCCACACTCCGTTGACCGTTGTCTGTCACAGAACGCCGTACTCGGCGAAGGCGGCGGTGGCACTCATGCCGTCCTCGATCGCGCGGCGGACCAGGTTCTCCGTCGAGGCCTTGTGGAGTGCCCGCTCCACGGTTTCGGCTTCGATCTCGCGCGGGACGACGACGATGCCGTCGATGTCGCCGAACACGAGATCACCGGGACGTACCGTCACACCGCCGATCTCGACGGGCACGCGATAGTCGACGACCTGTGTTCGGACGGCGGCGTCCTGGGCGTAGGCCCCGCGGCTGAACACCGGCCAGTCCTGGCTCAGGACCTTGGGTGTGTCGCGGTGGAAGCCGTCGATCACCGCTCCGACGCTGCCCCGGTTCCGCGCCGTCGCGGTGAGGATCTCCCCCCAGGCCGAGCACGGCAGCCGCGACCCGCGGGCCACGTAGACCTCGCCCGGGCACAGGTCGTCCAGCGCCTCGGTGAGCAGCCCGAACGGTTTGTTCTGGGGTCCGAAGCAGTCGGCGATGAGGACCGGCATCGCCCGGCCGACCACCACCATGCCGGGGGAGATGCCGTGGATCTCCGGGGGCAGGAACTGGTGGCAGTGGCCCATCTGGTCCAGGATGTCGCCGACGACCGGCGTGGAGAGCCCGGTTCGGACGGCCTCCAGCAGCTCGTCTTCCTCGGTTCCGGTCGGCGCCGTGCCGGCTCGGTGTCCGTCGTTGTCGCTCGTCCCGAGCAGCTTCATGAAGGGGTCCTCGCAGTTTCGGTGATGGCGATCTCCGCCCAGCCCGACACCGACTGGTCGGGGGAGATCCGCAGTTGTGTGCCCGTCTTCTCCGCGACCCGGGCCAGTCCCTGGCTGGGCCAGGACACGAACGGCTCGATACCGATCGCGCGCGCCCGGCCGAACCACGGTGGCCCTTGTCCGCCGCCGAGTTCGGTCCAGAACCACACGAAGGGGAAGGTGGTCGACCACCGCACCGCGACCGACAGCCCGATGTGGGGGGCGGTCAGCGTGATGGGTTGGCCGACGGCCGACAGGTATGCGAGCGCCCCTGATCCTTCGAGGGGCCGACGCAGGTCGACCGGACCGTCGGGGCCGGCCGCGTACGGCCACCTGGAACGGGCGCCCGGCGTCAGTGGATTGGACGGCGCACGGTACTCGTCGTCGGCGGTGACCTCGGCGGCCGGGCAGTCGAGCCGCAGCGCGGGGTCGTCGAGCAGATCGGAACCGAAGCCGATGTGCTCGCCCCACATGAGTTCGACGGGGCGGTCGCCGTCGTTGCGCACCGAGGTGCTCACCCGGAGCACACCGGGGCCCGGCAGGTCCACGGAGCGGACCACCGACAGCGGCAGGTCGCACAGGTCCACGGAGAGTTCGAGCCCGCCGTTCCGGACCCGCCAACTCCACGGTGCCAGACCGGCTTCACCGTGGAAGCCGTGACGGACGCCCTGGTGGGTGCACTCCGTCCCGCCGTTCGGCAGCACCAGCTGCCAACCGCCTTCGGTCGCCCGGAGCCACCGGTCGACGCCGCCGTCTTCGTGCCGACTCGCGCCGACACCGTGCCGGGGGTTGCGCCACAGGAGTTCGGCTCCGGCGCTCCGATGACGGATCGAGGTGATCGTCGCTCCCACGGCCGGGTCGACCTCGACCCGGAGCAGACCGTCCTCGACCACCAGCCGCCCGCCGGTCGTCCCCGAGACGGTCACGGCTTGCCGCCGGCTCCGTGCTGTAGGCCTCGGATGTAACCGAGGGCGAACAGCCGTCCGAGCGTGGCATATCCGGGCCGCTCGTTGGACTCGCCGTGCATCGTCGGAACGTGGTCCGGCCGCATCGGTCCGTCGAATCCCCCTTCCTGGTAGATCCGCATGCATTCGGCCAGGTCGGTCGGCCCGATGTCGTGGAACGTCTCGGTGAAGTCCTCGGCGGTGCCCTGGACGTCACGCAGATGGACGAACGCGATGTGCGGGAGGAACTCCCTGACGGTGGCCGGCAGGTCGGACGTCATCAGCCGGAAATTGCCTTGGCAGAACGTGATGCGGTTCGACGGGGACGGGTGCGCGGCCAGGATCCTGCGGTAGCTGTCCAGTGACGAGACGATGCGCGGAATCCCCCGAACGGCCGGCAACGGCGGGTCGTCGGGGTGCAGCGAGAGCTTGACGCCCGCCTCCTCCGCCACGGGAAGGGTCGCGTCCAGGAACGTGTGCAGGCCGTTCCACAACTGCTCCGCGGTGACCTCGCCGGGCGCGACGATCGGCGGCTCGCGGTCGGCGTCGGCGAGCCGAAAGCCGGTGACGAGTGCCCCTCCCCGGTCGGGGATCGCCGTGTCGGTGCGCGCCCAGCCGCTGAGCGCCATCCAGTTGTAACAGAGCACGCCCACGCCGAGTTCGCCCATGGCGCGGATCTGCTCGTGGATCCGGTGCAGTTGCTCCTCGCCTTCGGGAAGGCCCAGGCGTACGGCGTCCATCGGCGGCGTGTCCTCGAAGGCGATCACGCGCAGTCCGTGTTCGGCGAAGCGTGCGATCACCTTCTCCAGGCCGGCCCGGCTCCACGGCTCGGGGCCGCGGGACGCGGGCTGTGCCGGCCAATTCCGCTGCTGTTCGCCGCCTTCGAGAAGTGCCACGACGTCGTCGACGCCGCACTGCTTGACCAGCTTCCAGAGGTCACTGGAGAGTTGGGGGTCCAAGAGTTCACTGAGGTGGATCACGACGGTTCTCCGATCTCCGCTGCACGCGGGCCTTGCGATTCACGCTGTCGTCCCTGTGGGGCGCCGGAACCCGACGCACTCGCACGCCCCGTCCGCGTCATGTCCTCAACGCCGAGCGCTCGGATCGCAGGACGTTGATGAGCACGGCGAGCAACACCACGCCTCCGCGAACCACGTTCTGCGCATAGGGGTCCACGCCGAGCAGGACCATGCCGTTCGCGAGCATCGCGACGAAGATCACGCCGAGGAAGGTCCCGACGACGGTGCCCCGTCCTCCCGAGAGGCTGGTCCCGCCGATGATCGCGGCGGCGATGGCATCGAACTCGAGTCCCACCGCGATGGTGGGAGTTCCGGACGAGAGCTGCGCCGACTGGAGCAGCCCGGTGACGGCGGCGGCGAGGCCGGTCAGCGCCAGCACGGCGATGCGGATGCGCTGCACCCTGATACCGGACAGGTGGGCCGCCTTCGGGTTGCCGCCGACGGCGTACACCGACCGACCGAAGACGCTGAACCGCGCGAGCACGGCGAACACCGCGAACGCGAACAGCATGTAGAGCGCGGCCACCGGGACCTGGCCGAAGATCTTGCCGTCGCCCCAGTAGAAGAAGCGTCCCGAGTCGATCGGGATGGCGTACGTGTCGGTGATCATCATCGCCAGGCCGCGCAGGGCCATGTAGAGCGCCAGGGTGATGATGAAGCTCGGCACCTGCCAGCGGGCCCGTATCCAGCCCGCGAGCGCACCCACGAGCACGGCCTGGAGCATGATCGCGAGGCATGCCAACCACATCGGCCACCCGTGGTGGGCCACCAGCACGCCCAGGAGCGCGGAGGAGAGCGCGGCCTGGGATCCCACCGAGATGTCGATCTCGCCGGCCACGATCACCAGGGTCATGGCGTAGGCGATGATCCCGAAGAAGGCCGTCTGCTGAAGGACGTTCAGCAGGTTGGAGGTCGTGAGGAAGTTCGGCGCCGTCAGCGAGAAGCAGACGAACATCACGACGGCCGCCAGCAGGAGGCCGAGGTTGTCCCAGCCGCCGACCCGGTGCCAGGAAAGGGCGCCGGGGCCGGGACGGTTGGTCGTCGCGGTAGAACTCATTTGCTTTCTCCAGACATGGCGAGGGCGAGCAGCTTCTCCGGCGCCGCGTCCTCACCTGGTACTTCGTCGACGATTCGGCCACCGCGCAGCACGAGGACGCGATCGCACACTTCGGGGAGTTCTTCGAGTTCGGAGGAGACGAAGACGATCGCGACTCCCGATCGGGCGAACTCACGGATCAATTCGTACAGTTGCTGCTTGGCATGGAGGTCCACCCCTCGCGTGGGTTCGTCGAGCAGGAGAACCTTCAGGTTCGAGGCGAGCAGCCTTCCGATGACCACCTTCTGCTGGTTGCCGCCGGACAGGTTGACGATGGGTTTCTGCGGGGAGGAGGTCGCGATGGCCAGTGTCTCGATCTGCTCCGCCACCATCCGCCGCTCTCGCGCCGGGCGCACCCAGACCTTGGGCAGGATCCGACCGCGTGCGGACAGCAGCAGGTTCTCGAAGACGCTGAGCATGGGAACGATCCCCGCGTTGCGGCGGTCCTCGGAGCTCATTCCGACACCGAGCGAGAGCATGCGGCTGGGGTTGCGCCCGGTGATCTTCCGGCCCCTGAAGCTCACCTCGCCCAGCACGTCGCGGCGGGCTCCGAAGATGCTCTCGAGGATCTCGCTGCGACCCGAGCCGAGCAGTCCGGCGATGCCGAGCACCTCGCCCTCGTGGATATCGAACGAGACGCCGTTCAGCAGGTGCGGCTTGGTGAGGTCCCGCACGCTCAGCAGCGGCGGAGACGACGTCGCACGCCGTGCGGCGGACGGGCGCCGTTCCCGATTCGACCGGACGTCGCCGGTGATGAGATCCGCCACCCGAGAGGGCGATGCCTCCCCGATCGACAGGGTCGCGACCTCGGCGCCGTCCCGCAGCACCGTGACCGAGTCCGCCACCCGCGGGATCTCCTGCATGCGGTGCGACACGTAGACGATCGCCACGCCCGTGGCCGCGAGCCGCCGGACCAGGGCGAGCAGCGCGTCCGCCTCGTGGGCGTTCAGCGAACTCGTCGGTTCGTCCAGGATCAGCACCCGCGGGTCGTGAACGACCCCCTTGGCAATCTCCACCAGTTGCTGCTCGGCGAGGCTGAGCCTGCCGGCCTCACGCCACAGCGGAATCTGTTCGCCGACCAGTCGCAAGGCCCGCAGCGCCGTTCGCTCGACGGCCTTGGCGTCGATGAGCGCGCGTGCCGCGCCCCGCCGCGGCCATCTGCCCAGGCAGATGTTCTCCGCCACGGACAGTCCCGGGACGAGCGACAGTTCCTGGTGCACCACACTGATGCCACCCTCCTGCGCCGCCGCGGGTCCGCTCCACCGGACCTCCTCCCCCGAGACGCGGATCGTGCCGGTGTCCGGCCGCTCCGCGCCCGAGATGAGCTTGACCAGGGTCGACTTGCCGGCCCCGTTCTTGCCGAGCAGGGCACGGACCTCGCCGCGCTCGAGCCGCAGACCCACGTCCTTCAACGCCCGCACCGGGCCGTACGCCTTGGCCAGGTGCGCCACCTCGAGAACGGGGCGCGTGTTTTCGGCGTCAGGCATCGGACTCCTCCTCCTCGGGATCGGGCCGGTTCCCGGCCGCACGGGCCGGGCCGACGGGATCACGTCGGGTCACGGGACTCACTTTCCGAGGTAGGCGTGGACGGCGTCGGGGTTGGCACGCGTGTACGTGATGCCGGGGACACCCACCGAGAACGGGTCGTTCGGCTGGCCCGCGACGGCCCGTACCGCCTGCTCGTACGCCTTCGCCGCGGTCGTGTCGGCGTCCTGACCGGTGGTCGCCTGGAGGACGTTGTCGCCGTTCAGCAGGCCCTGGGCGAGCTGGTCGCTGATGTCGGTTCCGAAGACCGGGACAATGCGGCCGCTGTTCTTGACTGCGGCGATCTCACCCGAAGTCCCGCCCTCGTTCGCCGACCACAGCAGGTTGATCGACTTGTTCGCCGAGAGCATGTTGGTGGCGGTGGGGGTCGCCTTGTCGGCGAGGTAGCCCTCCTGGTCGGCCGCGTAGGTCACCTCGACCCCGGCCGCGGTCAGTGCCTCCTTGAATCCGGCCTTGCGCAGCTTGCAGACCTCGAAGGAGTCGCAGTTGAGCAGTCCGACGACGGCCTTGCCGCCCAGCTTCTCCTTGATGTACTTGGCGGCCTCCTGACCGCTGCCGGTGCCCAGGGCGGTGTTGTTCGACTGGACGATGCCCTTGACGATGTTCGTGCTCACCGCGTCGCCGGTGCAGTTGCCGAAACAGATCAGTGGGATCTTGGCGGCGGTGACCGACTTCATGGTCGCGATCGATCCGGCCGACGACGTCGCCGGCTGCATGATGATGGCACTCACCCCACGCTGGATGAGGTTTTGGACCTGAGTCGCCTCCTGGCCGGCGTCGTTGTTCGTGTTGACCACGATGACCGTGTTGCCGTCCTTGTGCGCCGCGGCCTCGACGCCCTTCTGGATGCCCTGGAAGTACTTGTCACCCTGCGGGAGCACCAGCCCGATCGTTGCGTGCTTGCCGCTCGCACCCGAGTCGGCCTTGCTGTCGCTCGGCCCGCATGCCGTGGCAGTTGCCGACACGGCCGCCACACAAGCAAGAGCAAGTGTGATCATTCTTCTCATCACGGTCTCCTGTACGGTTAGCCGCTTGTCATATAAGTGGACCCTAGGGATACGTTTCAGGCTCGTCAAGAGGTCGTTACGAGCTTGCGTCCGGAAACGTGCGTCCGAGGAAACCCACCCATAGGAGCAATTGCGCCCGAGCCACGCCGGAGGTCCCACGCCCACCCGGAAGGCGCATCCAGGTCGGCCACATGAGCGGGGTGGGGCGGTGTCGAGCGCATAGCACCGTGTCACCGAGCAGATATCTACCTATAAGATGGGCGGATGCACAGGACAGCAACACCGCGCGAAAGGAGGGGTGCCACATGCCGAAGCCGATCCAACGGCAGTCGCTGACCGACATGGCCGTCGACGCGCTCATCGACCTGATCGAGGAGCGTGGCCTCTCGGAGGGCGACGCCCTTCCCGCGACCGCCGAACTGGCCGACGAGCTCTCCGTCTCCCGGCCGGTGATACGCGAGGCCATCGCCGAGCTCGCCGGGCAGGGGCTTCTCGAACGACGGCAGGGGCGGGAGACCGTCGTCACCCTGCCGGGCTCCCGCCAACTGGAACGGCTTCTCCGACTGCGGTTCGCCGTCACCGGAACACAGCTCGAAGACATCCAGACCTACCGGGAGGTGGCCGAGGTCGGCGCCGCGAGGCTCGCCGCGCTGAAGGCCACGGACGCGGACATCGAAGCCATCCAGCAGAAACTGGACGCAATCCGCGCGGCGCGCAGCGACGAGGAACTGCACGAGGCCGACCAGGCGTTCCACCGCGAGGTGGCACGGGCGGCAGGAAACGGGCTGCTGCTGCTCACCATCGACGGCATCACACCCCACCTGCACCAACTGCGCGTCGAGGCATGGCGCGGCTGGACCGAGTCGGGCAAAGGCATCGGGCCCATCGTCGAGGCCCACGCCGTGATCCTCGACCGGATCCGGCGGCGCGACCCGGAGGCCGCAGCACGGGCGATGCGGGAGCACCTGGGCCAGGCACGCGAAGGACTCGTCCGCCTCCGAGGCCCGCGCCGGCAACACCCCGGGGCGTGAGCACACCCGGTCGAGGGCCCGGCACGACCGCCGTCGACAACCGGCATGGACCCTGCCACCGCGTGTCCCGAAGAACGTTTCCGCGCGAGTCACGCCGGTAGCCGCGGACGATGCGCGGGAACCGCCGAGGCATCCGAGCGATCCCGAGCCCCTGCCCCGACGGACCACCCCGACCGGCAGCGACGACCACGCCGTCACGGCGGCAGCGTGCCCCGCACGCTGCCGCCCTCCACGAACGCGAGCCACGCCTCAGCCGGATCAGCCACGACATCGGCAGTGAGCCCAAACCCGGAACCGGCCGCCCGGGGGAATACCGCGTCGGGCCCGACGCCGACGATCCGCTCGACCACCGCGCCGTCCTCGACGACGTGCGGGGCGGGGAAGACCGGCGACCGGTCGGTGCTCCCGTCCCGACCCCGGCCGCCGACGTCCCGGCCGGCGAGTCCGAACGCACCGGAGGGGCCCGGCGCGACCGTTCCATTGTCCCGCGACATCCCGGCCACGTGCCACAAGCCCGCCCCGGCAACCACCAGGAACCCCTCGACAAGCGACCTGGACGCCCTCCTGTGGCCTTTGCACAGCCGATCGCCACATGCCCATCACCGGGGTGGCCGGACAACACCACAGAGCCCCATCGACAGACCCGGCGCCCGATCGATAACCCGACCCGAAAGTCGTGAGGAAATCCTGACAGGAAAACTCGACAGGAAACCGAGAGGCGCCGCAGGAACCGCCGCGCCTGCGGCGCCGGTTCGGCTCAACTGCGCCAGGACCCGCCGACCGGGCGTGCCAGGCCTCACCCGCCGGGGTGGCCGTCGGAAAGGACGCGGGTCAGGAATGACACGAACGGCCGCCGAGGACGGTTCCGACGCCAGAACACACACCACGGTGCTGCGTCAGGAGATCATCGGGAACCGGGACGCGCGGATCAGGCGGTCCGTGACCGTGACGGCGCGCGAGAATCGAATCGCGCCGGTCTTCCGTGCTACGGCGGGCAGTTCGTTGGTGCCGTGTGTGCCGAACAAGGTCGTCGAGACCGCGGTGGCCGATCCCGAGGTGAAGCTGAATGCGGAGGGCCCGGACCTGGTGGCGTTATTGGGCCGCACAAAGTCGTTCGCCTCGATCCGGCTGGAGTACGTCGCGTCGGTGCTGGTGTCCGTCCCCGATGCGCCGGACACGCCGATCACGGTCCTCAACGGCGGGCTGGGCAGTTCGCACCTGGTGAACGCCACGGGAACCTGACACCGCCGAACGCCCAACGACCCGGCTGTGCGGCGCCACCGGCTCGGGGGTCAATCGGGTGACAGCGGTATCAGGTTCGTGGGTCGCTTCGGCAGGTCCTCGGGATCGCCGTGTCCGGAGATGATGTGCGCGGGGATGCGGGAGGCGACGAGTTCGTCGGTGAGCAGGCGAAGCATGGTCTCGCCCATGGGAGCGGGCAGGAAGTTCTTGGTGTCGACCCACACGTGGGGCCCCGCGGGGGTGGGCTCCGGATCGGACACGTAGTTGGGGCTGTGCAGCCACGTGCCTTCCTCGTGGGGGTGGGCGGGGTCGACGTCGTCCTCGATGTTCTCCCGGGACAGGACGCACCCGTCGCCGATCACGCGCCCGAACACCGCGGCGGCGCGCCGCAGGGCCTCGGTCGCCCCCTCGGTGTCCGGTGAGACGACGGTGAACGCCGCGGAGCCCTGCTCGTCGTCCGCGAAGTGGAAGGGATCGGCGAACCTGTGCCGGAAGCCTCCCCAGCCACACCACGCCCACAGATCCGACGCGACGCTCACCAACTCCCGGGGATCCTCACGCGGCCCCAGCCGCGCCAACCAGGAACGCGCCAGGTCGTACTCTCGCTTGGCGGCGGCCCGTTCGGCCACCAAGTGGATCGCCGCCGCCTCGCCCGCCTCGGCCCGCACGTCGACGCCCGCGTCGGCTCCGTGGGTGTTCGTCACCATTCGACCCTACGCCCGGGTTCGCCGGCAAGGACACAATCCGCCGCGACGGGCGCACGCGATCCACACCCCGGCCGCGCGATGATCCGCTCCCGGAGCTTGAGCAGGCGGGTCCGAACTGGGAATTCGGCGCCGACACTTAGCGCCCGAGAGGTCAAAACGCCCGAGGCGACGCCCGGTTCGAGGCCGACACCCGCGGACCAGAGCACGTTCCGTGGTTGGAGGTCGTCGTGAATGGGACGAGATGGACACCTGGACCGGCGTCGAGCGGCGCCTCTTTTGCCTCGCCACGTCACGAGTTGCCGGAGACGGCCGGACGTTCTCGAGGAACTGGTGGTCGACGCCGTCGACGCGTCGGCTTCGTCGGGGGGGTCGTCCGCGTCGGGGGCGTCGTCCACGGCGCGATGTGAACGACCCCTGGCTCGTCAGGACTTGGGCGGGATGGCCATGGATGAGGCGACGGCGCCCCGGGACGGCAGTTGCGCCACGATCGGATGGTCCCGTGCGATCGGACCGACCTTCGAGCTGCCGCCGGGGGCGCCGAGGTCGGAGAAGATCTCGGCGTTGACGGTGTTGAAGTCGCGCCATTCGTGCGGGGTGTCGTCCTCGAAGAAGATCGCTTCGACGGGGCACACCGGCTCGCAGGCGCCGCAGTCGATGCACTCGTCCGGGTGGATGTAGAGCATGCGCTCCCCCTCGTAGATGCACTCGACGGGGCACGCCTCGATGCATGCCTTGTCCTTGACGTCCACACAGGGCGCAGCGATCACAAACGTCATCGAATTGCCGTCCTCTCCGGGGTGTTCCTGCTTGTCGTTTCGACGCGGCCGACCGTAGGGCCTCAAGTAATGTTGAGGTCAAGAGGAGGCTGTGCATGACGAGTTACCGTCCCGGTGAGGTTCGAGCAGGCCCGGACGACTGGCTGAGCATCGGTGAGGTGAGCGCCCGGACCGGGGCGGCCGTCTCCGCTCTGCGGTTCTACGAGGAGTTCGGCCTGATCGCGTCCGAACGCGACGATCGCAACCAACACCGTTATCCACGGCACATGCTTCGCCGAGTCGCATTGATCTCGGTGGCGAAACGCATCGGCATCCCGTTGCTCGACCTCCGCGAGGCGTTCGCCGACGTGCCGCTCGACCGTCCGCCCAGTCACCAGGAGTGGCAGCGCGCCTCGCGCGGCTGGAGGCGTCGGCTGGAGGAGCGTCGGCAGACCATCGAACGACTCGAGGCCGAGCTCACCGGGTGCATCGGCTGCGGATGTCTCTCGATGAAGGCATGCGCTCTGCTGAACCCCGGCGACGCGCTCGCCGGGGATGGTGTCGGCCCCCGACGACTCTGAGTGACGAACTCTCGCAACAGAGGGGCCGTTGCCACCCGGGACCGGGTAGACGCTCGGTCCCGACACGTGGCACGCCTCGGGCAATCACCGACGACGGCGACCCACATCCCGTCCGAGGTGGATGTCGGGCCCTGCTGCACGGACTACCTGGTGAATCGAGGTCACTTCGTCGATGTCCCGAGGGCGTCCTCGATGTCGGGCAGAGCCTCGAGGAGCCGGCGGGTCATCTGCCACCTGCGATGCCAGTAGCCGTCGAGGTCGGCCTGGTGGACCGGGTCGGGGCGTTCGTAGTGCTCGCGGACGCCGAAGAACGACTGCATGGCCTGGAGCAGGGCCATGCGGGTCCCAGACACGCACGGTCTGGTCCGCGGACCCCGTAACGGCGACGGGCCGGCCGTCGAGGACCGTGCAGGCCACCGCAGTCACCGAGTCCTCGTGGCCGAGGAACGGCTCACGGACGAGTCGGGCGGTGCGCAGGTCCCACATCCGTACCGCGGTGTCCCAGGACCCGCCGACGACCACGACCCGGCCGTCGAGAGTCGTGCAGGCCAACGCGTTCGTGCGGTGGCTTCTCCCGGCGAGGGCCTCGTGTGCGATCGGGGGCCCGACCGAGCGCCCGGTCGCCAGATCCCGGACTCGTACGCTCTTGTCCCGTGAGGCGGTGACGGCGACGGGTCGGCCGTCGAGGGTCGCGCACACCACCGCGTCGACGGAACCGGCCTGTCCGCGGATGGTGTCCAGGGCGGCGGGGGTGACCGAACCCCCGGTGGCCGCCAGCGGCTTCCACGCATCCGGCGCGATCCCGGCGACGAGGGCCGCCGCCAGGGGAGCCGCGTCGATGCACAGCGCGTCCAGGGCGAGAATCCGCCGCCGCGTGGTCGAACCGACGGTGCGATGGACTCCGATCGACGCGCGGTAGACGGCCGCGGCAACCCGCGCGGCCGGAGTGCGCACGGTGGGCAGATGCGGGTTCAGGGTCGACGGGTGGGCGTGCACGAGGTACTCCGCGTCGAGCACGATCTCGTCCAGCAGACCCGCGTTCCGGGCGTGTGTGGCGAGGTACCGCAGGGTGTACGGATGGGCTCGGGCCCAGTCCCGGCCGCCGTCGCTTCGATACGGGACACGGCTCATGAGCGTGCGGACGAAAGCGGTGTGGATCTCCGCGTCGTCGACGTCCTCGTCGCGGTACGCCGGTACGGGCCCGTCGGAGGCGAGGAAGTCGACCCGATAGTAGGAGCGTTCCACAACCGTCGTCTCGACGATCCGCACGTGCTCGCCCGGGGGCCGGTCGATCAGTTCGGCGATGTCCGCGTCGGTGTAGCGGTGCCCGGCCAGTCGCGAGGCGAGTTCGGGCCAGACGTCCTCCCAGGGCAGCCCGTGACCCTGTGCGTGCAGTAGCGGGCGGATCAGGTCGCGGGGCGGATCGGCGCGCTCGACGGACTCGGGCGGGTGCGACCCGGCGCTCGCCGACCCGGGATCGGGCGACTCCGGCTGCGATCCGACGGGGTCGGCCGACTCGGCCCGGTCGGCACCGATCGACGGAGGCGGGCGGCGATTCGCGTCCGCGGCGCCGCCGGGCGCCCGACGAGGTTCGGATACGAACGCGGGCAGGCGGCCGGGTCCGCCGGCCCACGCCAGGCACAGGGCGGGCGAACGCCTCGGGTCGGCCTCGATGTGCGCGAGCACCGCACGCAGGTCCAGCACCGATGGTCGCGTTCCGGTGCGGGACATGGCGCGTACCGCCGCTGCGAACAACTCCGCGAAGCCGGCCCCGGCGGCCATTCCCGTGGGTTGGAGGGCGCCGATCACCGCGAGCCCGTCCGGGTGGCCCAGGTCACGCGACAAGCGCTCCGTCGCGGCCGACAACGCTGTCGCGTCACAGAAGGACGCGTCGCTTGCGAACGTGTCCGCCAGGAGCAGCAGTTGCCCGATCCCGGCACCCTCGACGAGCGCGTCGAGAATCCGCGCGGTGGAGATCGCCGGCCGGGGCCGGCCGGGAACCTCGTCCGCGGTGAAGAAAACGTGCCGACCCGGGGAGCCGCCCAACAGCCCACCGGGGCCGGCGAGATGGACGGCCACGATGTCGTCCGGGCGGCGATCCCACCCGCTCGTCGACCGGATCAGCCGCCCCGGCAGCCCCTCCCGGACCGGCGTGGGTTCCGGAACGCGGACGAGGACGTATCCCAACTCGTTCGTGAACAGGTCGACGACGAGCGCACGCGCTCGCGCGCCGTCCGGATGACCCGATGAGGAACCCGGTCGATCGGCCGCTTCCGCGTCGACCGCGGGCGCGATCAGAAAGCGCCGCGGCCCATGGTTTCGCCTCTTGCCCATCGCCGGCCCCCATCCGTCGGAGATCAGGGCTCGGGCGCAGTACCCGCCCCCCGTCGTGCCCTTCCCGGGGGAAGGCCGACCACCATCCGACCCGTCCGGCCGTCCACCTGCCCCGCGCGATACGCAGCCCTCCACCGTCCGCCCCCACGCTCCCCGGCGGCCCCACCGGTGACCGCCGAGCGCCCCTCGCCCGCCCCGCATCCACCCTACGCACGCGCGGACCCTCCCCACCCGCGAATCGACCCGACCCACGCGCCCTGTCGTCGCATCCCATCGGGTCGCGGTGCGCTGCCCGGTGTGCGGGCGGCGGTTCATCCTGGGCCACCCGCGCCGGCGGGACGCGGTGTACGACCGGGACGCCTGCAGGTCCGCCGCGTAGCGGAAACGGCGCCGACACCGTCGACCGAATCCCTACGCGCACCCGTGACGCGAGACGGCTGCGCGTAGGGGATGCAGCGTCGGAGCCGAGCACGACCGCGCGGCACGGCGGAACTCGGATGCGGACGCCCATCGTGCGGATCATCCGGACCGTGTCCTCGTCGGCCTGGCGGGCGCTCACTACACGTGCCTGAACGGTCACCGACCGACCCACGTGGCCAACAACCGCTGCCCATGGCCAACTACCTCTGACCGTCGCAGGCAGGGCGGTTGGCAAAGTCGATCCATTCGAACTATTGTCCGAATGAGAGGCAGTTTTCAGACATGGGGGTGGACGCGGGCGGAGGTGCGCGGTGGACGGTTTTGCGCACCTGCACGTCGCGTCGGGCTACTCGGCCCGGTACGGCACTTCCCACCCCGAGAACCTGGTGGCGCGGGCCGCCGAGCGCGGCATGACCACGCTGGCGCTGACGGACCGCGACACCGTCGGCGGCGCGGTGCGCTTCGCGCAGGCCTGCACGGCCCACGGAGTGCGCCCGATCTTCGGCGTGGACCTCGCCGTCGCCCCCGCCGCGCCCGGCACGCCCCGCGCACAGCGGCGCCGTACACCGGTCCGCGGCGGCGCCCACGTCGAACAACCCCCGCTGCGGGTGACCCTCCTCGCCCGGAACGCGGCCGGTTGGGCGCGGCTGTGCCGCCTGGTCTCGGCCGCCCACGCCGTCGAAGGGCCGCCCGTGGTGCCGTGGTCGGCGCTGCGCGAGCACGCGGGGCCCGGGCTGACCGTGCTGCTCGGCCCGACCTCGGAACCGGTGAGGGCGCTGTCGGACGGCCGCCTCGACACCGCCGAGCACCTGCTGGCGCCGTGGCGTGAACTGTTCGGTGACGCGCTGCGCCTGGAGTGTCTGTACTACGGGTCGTCGGGGACCGGGCCGGGTTCGCTGCGTCTGGCCGCCCGCACCGGGCACCTGGCCGACCGAGTCGGGGTGGCGGCGGTGTTGACCAACGCCGTGCGCTACGCCGACCCCGACCAGCACAAGATCGCCGACGTCCTGGACGCGGCCCGCCTGCTGCGCCCGATCCGTTTCCATCGCCCGGACTTTCTCGATCCGCGCGAGCGCTGGTTGAAGGACCCGTTGGCGATGGCCGCGACCGCGGCACGGATCGCGGACGCCGCCGGGGCCGGACCCGACCGCGCCCGAACACTGCTCGCGCGGACCGCGGCCACCGCCGACGAGTGCCGGGTGGATCCGGTGGCGGACCTGGGTCTGGGCGGCATGTTCTTCCCCGAGCCGGCCGTGGTCGGTGCCACGGCCGAGTCGGCGGCGCGGGTGTTGCGCGAGCGTTGCCAGGCCGGGATGGTCCGCCGCGGCCTGGACCGCGACGAGGCCGCGATGGAGCGGTTGGCGCGGGAGCTGGAGGTGATCGGACGGCTGCGCGTGGACACGTACTTCCTCACGGTCGGCCAGGTGGTCGCGGATGTGCGGGAGATGGGGGTGCGGGTGGCGGCGCGCGGGTCGGGGGCGGGTTCGATGGTGTGCCACGCGCTGGACATCGCCACCGCCAATCCGCTGGACCACGGCCTGCTGTTCGAACGGTTCCTGTCCGAGCGCCGGTCGTCGCTGCCGGACGTGGACATCGACGTGGAGTCCGCCCGGCGTCTGGACGTCTACCGCAGGATCTTCGAACGGTTCGGGAGCGAGCGCGTCGCGGTGACGTCGATGCCCGAGACCTACCGAGCCCGCCACGCGCTGCGCGACGTCGGCCTCGCCCTGGGCCTGGCCGCACCCGACATCGACCGCATCGCCAAATCCTTCCCCCACATCCGCGCCCGCGGAATCACCACCGCGCTGGCCGAGTTGCCCGAATTGCGATCGCTGGCGGCCGAGGCGGGGCGATACGGGCCGCTGTTCGAACTGGCCGAGAAATTGGACGCGTTGCCGCGCGGGATGGCGATGCACCCGTGCGGGGTCATCATCACCGACGCCACATTGTTGGACCGACTGCCGGTCCAGCCCACGCCCGGCGACGCCTTCCCCATGGTCCAGGCCGCGAAGGAGGAGGTCGAAGCCCTCGGCCTGATCAAGTTGGACGTGCTGGGGGTGCGGATGCAGTCCGCGATGACGCACGCCGTCGCCGAGGTCGAACGCACCACCGGCGAACACATCGACCTCGACGACCCGCGCCAGGTCCCGCTCGACGACTTCTTCGCGTTCAAGCTGATCCAGACCTCCGACACCATCGGCATGTTCCAGCTCGAGAGCCCCGGACAACAGGACCTGCTCAGCCGCCTGCAACCGCGCGGCGTCCAGGACGTCATCGCCGACATCTCCCTGTTCCGGCCCGGACCGGTCGCGGGCGGCATGCCCGAGCGGTACATCGCCGCCCGCCACGGCGCCGCCCCCACCTACCCCCACCCCGACCTCGAACCCGTCCTCGCCGACACCTACGGCGTCACCATCTGGCACGAACAGATCATGGGCCTGCTGTCCGTCATGACCGGTTGCGACCTGGCGCTGGCCGACGTCGCCCGCCGCGCGCTCGGCGACCGCGACCGCCTGCCCTCGCTCCGGACCTGGTTCCACCAACGCGCCGCCACCCGCGGCTACAGCCCCGAAGTGCGCGAGGAGGTGTGGCGCATCGTCGAGAGCTTCGGTGCGTACGGCTTCTGCCGCGCGCACGCCGTGGCGTTCGCGGTGCCGGCGTTGCAGAGCGCGTGGCTCAAGGCCCACCACCCCGCGGCGCTGTACGCGGGGTTGCTCGAGCACGATCCGGGGATGTGGCCGCGTCGGGTGATCGTCGCCGACGCCCGCCGCCACCGGGTCCCGATCCTGCCCGTCGACGTCAACCACTCCCACCCCGGCCACACCGTCGAGCAGACCGGCGACGGCACGTGGGGGGTGCGGCTGGCCCTGTCGGCGGTGCGCGGCATCACCGACGAGGAATGCGCCCGCATCGACGCCGGCCGCCCCTACACCTCCCTGTCCGACCTGTGGCAACGCGCCCGCCCCGCCCTGCCCACCGCCGAACACCTCGCCCGCATCGGCGCCCTCGACGGCCTCCACAACGGACGCCTCACCCGCCGCGACCTGCTCCTGCAACTCCCCGAACTCCACCGCCGCACCCGCAGAGTCGGCGACGGCCAACTCCCCCTCGCCGACAGCCGACTCGACGCCACCGCCCCCAGCGGCCTCCCCGAAATGACCACCCGCGAAGCCGTCGGCGCCGAACTCCACGTCCTGGGCATCGACCTCTCCCGGCACCTGATGGAACACCACCACCGACTGCTCCGCGAGATCGGCGCCGTCGACGCCGCCCACCTCGCCGAACAACCACCCGGCCGACAAGTCCTGGTCGCCGGCGTCCGCGCCTCCACCCAGACCCCACCCATCGCCTCCGGCAAACGCGTCATCTTCGTCACCCTCGACGACGGCTCCGGCCTCGTCGACCTCGCCTTCTTCGAGGACTCCCACCCCGCCTGCGCCCACACCGTCTTCCACTCCGGACTGCTCCTGGTACGGGGCAAGATCCAGGTCCGCGGACGCCGGCGCACCGTCGTCGGCACCATGGCCTGGGACCTCGACGAGATCGCCACCCTCCGCCGCGACCACGGACCCCAAGCAGCCCTCGACCTCCTCGGCGCCCCCACCGCACACCCCACCCCCGCCCAACCACGGCGCATCCTCGTCCACGGCACCGGAGCGCTCCAACACCCCTACGCCGACCTCCAACCCCCCGGCCAACGCTCCGCCGACCTCACCCGCTACGGCCACCGCAGCCCCGGTTCCCCAGGCTGAGTCGGTGCGTGAAGCTGTCGGCACCTGGTGGATGAGGGTTCGACGGGGTCGGCGAAAATCACCGCATGTATGTATGAAGTGTCATCCGGTGCTCTCGGTGCGGTCCGCGGCTCCTTGTGTTGGGTGGAGTCGACGGGCGGTCCGCTGGTCGTGGTCCCCGTCTCGGCGCCGGCGGACCGGGCGGGCTCGTCGCAGTCGTGGGGTCGCACGGGAGCGCGTGAGGACCACGACCGGCCTTGTCGCCGTGGAGCCCGGCAGGCCTGCGGCGACGTGGTCCGCGGCGGGATCGGATCGGCGGGATGCCCTCGACCAGGGGGATCAACGCCTGGCTGTCGTGCGTGTTCGCGCCGGAGATCCCGATCGACAGGGGCAGACCGGAGCGTTCGGTCAACAGATGGATCTTCGACCCGTACTTGCCCCGATCCACAGGATTCGGACCCGTCAACTCCCCCTTTTCAGGGCCCGCATGTCCACCGAGTCCACCGCGCATCGCGACCAGTCCAAGGCACCCCGCGCGCCGAGCTCGTCCAACAGGACACGGTGCAGCTTCGCCCACACCCGTGCGTGGCGACACAACGGAGAGCCCCTTATCGACACGGCTTCGCTGCGCCGGTGGGCCGCCATTCAGTCGCCGGCGTGCCTGGGGCAGGACGCGAACCCGATTCCCCGGCTGCGTGCGCTGCGAAATCATACGGAGACGCCATGTACGGTGCGTACGTCGACGTCACGGCACGTCGAGGCGATCCTGGGCCCCGAACACCGCGTCCTGGGCGACGAGATCGACGGCACAGCGCGCAGGTCGACGCCGTCGGGAATCGTGATTCACCCCATCCCAACGCTCGCCCCGACACGGGCCGGGACCGTGTCCGACCGCTCGACCAACGTCCCGAATCCTGCGGCGAACAACCATCGAAGGAGCGAGGCGCTGGAGGACTCGTCCTTCGACGAGTTCGGCTACCGCGTGACGTTCGCGCGGACCAGGTGCATGCGTGCGCCGCTATGCGGACGCCACAACCTCCCCGGCCATGACCCGGGGAGGCGTGGGGAGTACTGACGCGAGGTTGTCCCGCGCGAACTCCGACGCGCTCGAGATCGACGCCTCGGCACCGGCCCGGTCCTGGAAGACACTCGTCGAGATCATCACTCCGTCCCCGGCATCGATCCAGTAGTAGGCCACGAAGCCGGGAACCCGGCGCATGAGCGGCACGAACCCCTCTTTCACGACGCGTGCCGCCTCGGCCGCATCGGTCACACCTTCATACCGCCGGACTGCTGCATACATGCCGATCTCCTCGACGGTTCCGGTTCGCGCATTGCCCAGGCCCCGTACCCCCTGCGACCAGGCTCGCTCACGAAGCGTTCGGCATTCACCGGATGGGCCGCCTTGTGTGACCCGAACGGCGGCTTCGGCGCCGAACATACGATCACGGCGGATGTCCTCGGAGGATCGGTCGGCGTTGGATGGCCCGACTTGCGGCCGACCACACCCGGATGCCGGCCGGCAGCGACACCGACGTCGATTCGTGGTGGTGACGGGTCCGGAAGCGCCGATGTACGCGAGCGCCGGCGAGCCGGTGCTCCGGTCGGGTTCTCAGCGCCACCGCGCCGAAGCGCGGCACGGGCGCGGCTCCGGTCCTGGTCGTGCACCGGCAGTACACGTACACCAGGGACACCGGGCGGGGCAGCGGCGAACGCAGGAACCGTGCGAGTTCGGCAGCGCGAGCCCGCGACCATGTGAGTGCGCCGTTCGACGTCCATGTGTGGCGGCACGTGAAGGCGAGCGTCGACCGGCGCGGGGACCGGGAACCACGAGGCCGAACTCGCGGACGCAGGTGCCGAGGATGACCACATCCGAACCGCGCGGACGCGGGGTGCCAAGGGAGAGGAGTCGCGACGTCCGGGGCCGTCGTGGGTCCGGGGTCGGCTGTCGTCGGCCTACTCCGGTGGACGTGTGGCATCTTGCCCGCCTGGGGTCAGCAGGAGGACTGTGTCGTCCGGCCGGAGGTGTGGGGTGGTGCTGTTGGTGACCGGATCAAGGCTGCCGTCCCGGCGTACCAGGAACAGCAGATCGCAGCCTGGCGGCACGGCATCGCCGGCGGGCTGCCCCACGACGGCCGCCCCGTGCTGGTATCTGCGCGAGATGGCCGGCCAGGTCAGATCCGCGCCGAACAGGACCTCGCCGCCGATGAACGGCGCTACCACGCCATGGCTCTCGGGAGGTGCGTTGAGGCGGTGGACGGTCCCTTCCACACTGCCGCGCAGAATTACCGCCGCCAGGGCGTTGAAGTCGTCCTCGGCGGTGAGGAAGTACACCGCCGTAATGCCCTCCAGTTCGGCGGCACCGCCGGTGGTGGCGGCCAGCAGCTCACCGGGCGCAAGCTCGATGCCGGCCTGCCCGATCCGTTCGCGCTGCTCCTCCTCCCCTGCCCACATCAGCACTTCCAGACCCGCCGACCGCAGGGCGACACCCAGGTCGACCACCCACGGATCGCCGCCGACCAGCAGCGGCCGCGAGCGGGAGAGGCGCACGACGCCCAGGCGCCGAGCCACGGGTGAGGCGGTCAGGCCGTAGAGCGTCACGGTCGCGACGATGACCACGAACGTGGCGGGGAGGATCTTGTGCGCACCGCCGATCCCCGCGGCCACGAGGCCGGCCGAGAACGTCGACGCGGTTGCGGCCGCGACGATGCCGCGCGGCGCCATCCATCCGATGAAGCCCCGCTCGCCGCGTGTCAGATCGGTGCCGGCGGTGGACACGGCGGCGACCAGCGGCCTGGCGGCCAGAACCAGAAAGGCGGCGAGCCCGAGCGCGGGCAGAGCCACATGGCGCAGCGACTCCGGGGTGACTGTGGCTGAGATGGTGACGAACAGCAGACCGAGGATCAGGCTGACCAGGGTCTCGAAGAACGGCCGGCGCGCCGGGACGTCGATGCCGGGGAGGTCGGCGACCGCCAGGCCCATCATCACGGCGGCGATGAGTCCCGTGTCGTCGCGCACGACATCGCAGAACGCCGCAACCCCGATCACCGCGGCGAGCTGTGCCGTGGTGCCGAGTACCTCGCCGAGCCGCAGCACCCGGAACAGCCCCCACAGCAGACCCGCCCCGACCACCCCGCCGGCCACTCCGACGCCCATGCTGACCAGGAAGTCCGCAACCCCGCTGCGGAAGTGGTGCTTCGAACTCGACACGACCGCATGGAAGACCAGCGCTCCCAGGATGCCTCCGACCGGGTCGATGAGGGAGCCTTCCCAAACCAGGATGTGCTGAAGGCGGTCCTTCGGTCGTACGAAGCCGAGCAGCGGTCCGACGACCGTCGGACCCGAGACCACGAGGATCGCGCCGAGCATGACGGCACCCCGCCGGGACATGCCCAGCAACGGCGCGGCGAGGATCGCACCGAGCAGCCAAGTGATCGGAACCCCGATCCAGATCAGCCTGACCACGACACGGCGAGTGTGCCCCCGCAGCCTCGCCAGATCCAGCCCGAGGCCCGCGTCGTACAGGATCACGGCGACGGCCAGCGACACCAGCGGTGAGAACGCCACTCCCAGCAACCGCTCGGGGTCGACGTCGTCGCTCAGTGCGCCCGCGGCGAAGCCGATCGGCAGCAGGACGATGAGGGCGGGGATGCGCAGTCGGCTCGCCAGGATCTGTGAACCGACGGCAAGGACCAGGATCAGGCCCACGCCGATGAGCACCTGGTCTGTCGTCACAGGCGGCCTCTTCCGACCAACGGCGTCCGAGGATCAGGCAGGGGCCATGAGTGCACCGTCATTGTCGTCCTCGGACGCGGTCGTCGTGGTGGCATGTGGCTTCGGTCCTCTGGTTGCGAGCGTGCGTGCCCGCACCAACCCGGTCAAGCGCGACACGTTTCCCACGGCCGAAATCACCCGGTACGTTCGCCCATCCGGGCCGCCGGCGGCAGCCGTCGGAGCGCCCGTGCGCAGTCCTCCTCCGGTCGGTGCCGGGCCGCTTGCGCGGTTTCCCGGTAGCGATGGCGGCCTCACCCTGCGCCCGAACGTTCGCTGCGAAGGCTGATGCGCCGCCAGAGAGCCCGTTGGAACTTGATCATCAGCACGCCCACCACGACCAACAGCACGATGTTGAGTAGGAGTTGGACCAGGGATCCGCGTGCTTCGCTCCAGTTGGAGAACGCCCAGGAGACGCCGATGTCGGCGGCGGCGGGGATGGTGGTGACCGAGATGAACACGCCGAGCAGCGCGCTCGTCCTGGCCTGGGTCAAGGACACGATCCCGACGATGCCGGCCAGCACCGCGACGACGACGGAAAAGAAGTTGGGTGCGTCGATCAGCGACGAGACCGGCCTGATGCCCAGGGTGAAAAGCTCGGGTTGGAGGTCGAGGCCCCGGACCGCCCACGAGAACAGCAGGGTCGCCGCGATGGCCAGCAGGAATCCCGCGGTCAGGGCGAACAGGCCCTGCCGGATCCTGGTGCCGTTGCCGCGGTCGATGCCCAGCGCGACGCTGGTGATCGCGCCGTACTCGGGTCCGACGACCATCGCTGCGACGATCAGGATCTGGGAGTTGGTGATGATTCCCACGGCCCCGATGATGCCTGCGATGACCAGGTAGACGTAGAAGCTCGGCAGATAGGTGCCCTCGGCGCGGATGCGTGCTTCGACTTCCTCCCAGACCGGCGCGTGCGAGAGCGCCCCGAGCTGCTGCTGCTCGGCCTGCGCCGCCGCCCCGGAGAAGGCCATCTCGACTGGCTCGATGACGATGGATCCGCGGCGGTCGAGTTCCAGCTCACGCAGACGACGCAGCACGCCGTTGGCCGCGCCGGCGAGGATGTCGCATTCGA
The DNA here is from genome assembly GCF_000372745.1 of Embleya scabrispora DSM 41855. Lineage (GTDB taxonomy): Bacteria > Actinomycetota > Actinomycetes > Streptomycetales > Streptomycetaceae > Embleya > Embleya scabrispora. The sequence continues at coordinate 32,129 of NZ_KB889708.1, forward strand.
CCGCGTCGCCGTCAGGGTTCCGCGCCTGCTCGGGAAGGACGACCAGGTTGAAGACACAGCGGTCATCAGCCAGCAGCCCGACCGCCCGAGAGGTGAGTTCGGTGGGGCTCACCAGTCGGAGGTGGATCATGTCCATGCACGACCTCCATCATTGCTCGGCCGACAGGCCGCACCCGAGTGCAGCACTGGCGCACCTGTGCCCCGCCGGCCTCGGCCGGTAACGCCCGGAGGGAGGGCAGCGCGCCCGGAGGGAGGGGCAGCACGCCGGGTGAGACGCGGCTGCCGCGGACCACGGTCGCTTCGGACGCCGGGCCAAGCCCCGGCTGTGGCATTTCAGCCGATCGTCGTTGCGCCGTACGGGTGACGGCCGGGCGCGGACTGTCGTCGACCTTTGCGACGTGGCGAGGACGACCGGGCTGCCGGAGAGTGGATGCAGGGGCCTCTTCCGAGACTTTGGAGCAGCCATGGACCGCTACCCCCCCATCGCCGAGCACGGCCTGGTGGGCGACCTGCAGACCGCCGCTCTCGTCTCGTCCAAGGGCGTCGTCGACTGGTTCGCCGCCCCCCGGTTCGACTCGCCGAGCGTCTTCGCCGCCCTGCTCGACCACGACGGCGGCGGATACATGCGGCTTGCTCCAGAGCACCCCGAAGCGATCTGCAAGCAGCTCTACTACCCCGACACAGCCGTTCTGGTGACACGGTTCATGTCGCCGGACGGCGTGGGCGAGGTGCTCGACTTCATGCCTCCGGACCAGACCCGCACGGCCACCGACCGTCACACCCTGATCCGCGCGGTGCGTGCGGTGCGCGGCACCGTCGAGTTCACACTCGCGTGCCGGCCGCGCTTCGACTACGGCCGGGCCGAGCACCGGCTCGACCTCGATGAGAACAGCGGTCTGTTCCGGGCCCCGGGGATCGACGCGCACCTGCAGACCACGTTCCCACTGGAGCGGGACGGTCAGGACGTGCGCGGCACAGTGACGCTGAGCGCCGGCGAAGTCGGCGGCGCCGTGTTCACCGTCTGCGCGTCCGGCGGCGAGGCGCCTCCGCCCCCCACGGTCGACGGGCTTATCGCACAGGTCCGGGATACCAGCCTCTTCTGGCGGCAGTGGCTGCGCCAGTCCCGCTACCGGGGCCGCTGGCCCGAGCTGGTGCACCGCTCGGTCATCACCCTCAAGCTCCTGACCTACGCCCCCACCGGGGCACTGGTCGCGGCCGCCACCATGGGCCTGCCCGAGCAGGTCGGCGGAGAGCGCAATTGGGACTACCGGTTCACCTGGGTCCGTGACGGCGCGCTGTCCGTGCGGGCCATGCTGGACCTCGGCTTCGTCGAGGAGGCCACCGCCTTCGTCCACTGGCTCGTGGCCAGGCTGCGCGAGCGCGAGGGCAAGGAGGACGAGCCGCTGCAGACCATGTACCGGATCGACGGCAACCCCGACCTGCCGGAGCAGACACTCGAACACTTCGAGGGCTACCGGGGCTCCTTCCCCGTGCGCGTCGGCAACGGTGCCGCCGACCAGCTCCAGCTGGATATCTACGGCGAGGCCGTCTACGCGCTTTCCCAGGGCCGCGAATTGATGCACCAGGCAACCTACGAGGGATGGCGCGCGCTGACCAGGGCGATGGACTGGTTCGCCGACGCCTGGGACCGCCCGGACGAGGGTATCTGGGAGACCCGCGGCGGCCGCCAGGACTTCACCTACAGCCGGGTGATGTCCTGGGTCGCCTTCGACCACGGGCTGACGCTGGCCGAGCAGTTCCGCAAGCCCGCCGACCTGGAGAGGTGGCGCAGGGCCCGGGACGCCGTCTTCGAGCAGGTCATGGAACGCGGCTGGAGCGAGAAGGAGGGCGCCTTCGTCCAGCACTACGGCGGTGACGTCCTGGACGCTTCGCTGCTGCTCATGCCGAGGGTCGGGTTCATCGCCCCGGAGGATCCGGCCTGGCTGTCCACGCTCGACGCGATGGACCGCAAGCTCGTCTCCGACAGCCTTGTCTACCGCTACGACCCGGCGGCGTCGCCGGACGGTCTGCGCGGCTCGGAGGGCACCTTCAGTCTGTGTACGTTCCTCTACGTGGACGCGCTGGCCCGGGCGGGGCGGCTGGAGCAGGCCCGATACACCTTCGAGAAGATGCGGACGTACGCCAACCACGTCGGGCTGTTCGCCGAGGAGGTCGGTCCGAGCGGGGAGCAACTGGGCAACTTCCCGCAGGCGTTCACCCATCTGTCGCTCATCATGGCGGCCACCACCCTCGACGAGGCGCTCGACGCCGAGGATGAGCGCTGACGTGGTCACGCATGCCGCTCCGGCGGGACCGCCGCAGCTGACCGAGGACGAGTTCGGGGCGCTGTACCGGCGCCTGGTGTCGCGGACCGCCTGGGCCGCGGGTGGCCGGGGTGCTCTGGACGCGCTCACTCCCGCCCGGGTGCTGGCCGCCGCCCGCGAGGTGCGGACCGGACGGACGGTCACGCTCGCAGCGCCGGTGGAAACGCTTCCCGGCCCGGACAACGCAGAGCCCGCACGGCACCGGATGCGCGGGCAGCCGCAGGAGAACGCCGCGCGCGGGCTCCATTTCGCGATGGACAGCTTTGCGATGAACGTGCACGGCGACGCCGACAGCCACATCGACGCCCTGTGCCATGTGATCTACGACGGCACGCTGCACGGCGGCGTGGCCGCGAGTAGCGTTTCGGCGGGCGGTGCGACCGCGCTGTCCATCGAGGCGGCTCACGACGGGATCGTCGGACGCGGCGTGCTGCTGGACATCCCACGGCTGCGTGGCGTGCCGTGGCTCGAACCGGGTGACTGCGTGACCGCCGACGACCTCACCACGGCCGAGAGCGCCCAGCGCGTCCGCGTAGGCGAGGGCGACCTCCTGTTCGTCCGGGTCGGCCACCGCCGACGCCGCGCCGAACTGGGAGCGTGGCACGCGGCGCGTGCCCGTGCCGGGCTCCATCCGTCCGCGCTGGAGTTCCTGGCGGACCGGCGGGTCGCCGTGCTCGGCGGCGACGGGAACAACGACACCGCCCCGAGCTTCACCGAGGGCGTCGACTTCCCCGTGCATGTGCTGGCGATCCACGCCATGGGCCTTCACCTCCTGGACTACCTGCAGTTCGAGGACCTGGCGCCGGCCTGCGAGGCGGAGGGGCGCTGGTCGTTCCTGTGCGTGATCGCCCCGCTGAGGCTGCCGAACGCCACCGGCTCGCCGGTCAATCCGATCGCCGTCCTGTGAGGCCCCGGCCCTACGGACGCCTGGGGGTGTCGCCTCCGAGGAGTGGAGTGTCATGGCAGGAGCCGCTGCGGCGCCCACGTTCGTGGTGGTCATGGGCGTGTCCGGGGCCGGGAAGTCCACCGTGGCACGGTTGCTCGCGCAGCGGCTCGGGGTGCCGTTCCTGGAGGCGGACGATGCCCACCCGGCCGCCAACCGCGCCAAGATGGCCGCCGGCCGGCCGCTCGACGACGACGACCGCCGACCGTGGTTGCGGACGCTTGCCGGCTGGATCAGGGAGGCGACCGACACCGGCCGGGGCGGGGTGATGGCGTGCTCGGCTCTCAAGCACGAGTACCGGGACGTTTTCCGCCAGGCCGGCGCAGGCGTGTGGTTCCTGCACTTGGCGCTCGACCAGGAGATCGCCCGTCGGCGTGACGCCGAACGCGTGGGCCACTTCATGCCGGCGCGGTTGGTCGCCTCCCAGTACGACACCTTGGAGCCCCTGCGGCCGGACGAGGCTGGGCTGACCGTCGACGCGCCGGCCGACCCGCGGGCCATCGTCGAGCGGGCCGTGAGCGCCGTGCGGGCGATCGGGTGAACGGGCGCCTGTTCGGCGCCTGCCGGGTCGATGCAATCGGTATCGCCGGATAACTTCCAATATCGCCGGATAGTTTCCAAACACCGACGACTCCCGGAAGAGGTCCTTCGCATGGCCGACGATCACCACTACGACGTCATCATCATCGGCACCGGGGCCGGCGGCGGCACGCTCGCCCACCGGCTGGCCCCCACCGGCAAGCGGGTCCTGATCCTGGAGCGCGGCGACTACCTGCCGCGGGAGCGCGACAACTGGGACTCCACCGCCGTCTTCGTCAAGGGCAAGTACCGTGCCCCCGAGTTCTGGTACGACAAGCACGGCAACGAGTTTCCCCCGGAAGTGAACTACTACGTCGGGGGCAATACCAAGTTCTACGGCGCCGCGCTCTTCCGGCTGCGGCCCGAGGACTTCGGAGAGCTGCGCCACCACGACGGGATCTCTCCGGCCTGGCCGATCCGCTACGACGACCTGGAGCCGTACTACACCCAGGCCGAACAGCTCTACCTGGTGCACGGCCGACACGGCGAGGACCCCACCGAGGGCCCGGCCGGCGGCCAGTACCCCCACCCGCCGGTGGAGCACGAGCCGCGCATCCAGCAGCTCAGCGACGACTTGGAGAAGCAGGGACTGCACCCCTTCCACCTCCCCATCGGCGTGAACCTGACCCAGGGCGAGAACGGTCTGGCCACCCATGACAGCGTCTGCATCCGATGCGACCGGGTCGACGGTTTTCCTTGTCTGGTGGGCGCCAAATCCGACTCACAGGTGATCTGCGTCGACCCGGCGCTGAAGTACGACAACGTCACGATGGTGACGAATGCCAACGTGCGGCGCCTGGAGACCGACCCGACCGGACGCACCGTCACCAGGGTCGTCGCCGAACTCGGGGACGGAACTACCGAGGGATTCCGCGCCGACATCGTGGTGGTCGCCGCCGGCGCGGTCAACTCCGCGGTCCTGCTGCTCCGTTCGGCCAACGACAAGCACCCCGGCGGCCTGGCCAACAGCTCGGACGTGGTCGGGCGCCACTACATGCGGCACAACAACCTCGCGCTGATGGCGGTGTCGAAGGAACCGAACCCCACCAGGTTCCAGAAGACCCTGGCAATGAACGACTGGTACCTGGGCGCGGACGACTGGGACTATCCGCTCGGCGGTATCCAGATGCTCGGCAAGTCGGACGGCGACCAGATCCACGGCGAGGCGCCGCGCTGGGCGGGCAAGGTCTCGCCGGACATGCCGTTCGAGGTGCTGGCGCACCACGCGGTCGACTTCTGGCTGTGCGGGGAGGACCTCCCGCTGTCCGAGAGCCGTGTCACCCTGGACAAGGACGACGCCATCCACCTGGCTCTCGACGAAAGGAACAACATCGCCGGGCTGAAGCGCCTCCAGCACAAGCTGCAGGGCATGTTGGGGCACCTGGGCATGCATCCGCACCATCTGCTCCCGCACAGCATCTACCTGCACAAGGGCATGCCGATCGGCGCCACCGCGCACCAGGCCGGCACCGTGCGGTTCGGCGACGACCCGAAGAGTTCGGCCCTCGACCTCAATTGCAAGGCCCACGACCTCGACAACCTCTACGTCGTGGACACCAGCTTCTTCCCGAGCATCGGCGCGGTGAACCCGTCGCTGACCGCCATTGCCAACGCTCTTCGGGTCGGCGACCACATCGCCGAACGGCTGCGCTGACGGGGGGTGCCGCACGGGCGACGGAGCCGACGCAGGTGGAGTGCCACCTGCGTCGGCTCCGTTGCTGCGCGAACCAGCGAAGCGCCGCTACAGGTTGTCCCCGGGTGTTCTGGCGGCAACGGTCTCGGCATCCGTGAGCTCTTCCAGCTCACCCTGTGTGTCGAGCCGGTAGAGCAGCACCAGCGCCGGGCCGACCAGGATGATCGCGATGACCGTGACGATCATCAGCCAGCGCAGGGTGTGGGAGGCGCCTGCCGCCTGGGTCACCGTCAGAGAGGTGGGCAGCACGTAGGGCCGCTGCGCGAAGCCCCAGGCGCCGACGACGAGGGCGACGCTCGCCACCGAGGTGTAGCGGGACCAGCCGTGGGACCGGCGCAGCAGAAGCAGCACCGTGGCCAGGCCGCAGACTGCGGCGAGGATGACCAGCAGCAGGCCGGCGCCGCCGGTGAGGCCGTCCCAGACGTACCGGGCGTCGTTGTGGGTGACGGGCAGGGCGATGAGGGCGAGGACGACGACGCCGGCGAATGCGAGCAGCGCGCGCAGGCGGAAGTAGTCGACAAGGTCGCGCGCGCCGAACCGTCGGGCGTCGGAGCAGAGGAAGACCGCCCCGAGGAACGCGGTGGCGGCGATGGCCAGTAGACCCGCGAGGATGGAGGTCGGGTTGGCCCAGGCGTCGGCGGAGGCCGTGGTGCCGACCTTGACGCGACCGGAGGCGATGCCGCCGAGCACGGCTCCGAGGAAGAACGGCGTGAGCAGTGATGAGACGGCGAACATCGCGCCGTAGATCCTTCGTTGGGCCAGGCGGCGGGACGGCTTGCGCAGGGCGAATCCGGCGCCGCGGAGCACCAGGCCGACGGCGGCGAGGGCGAGTGGCAGCCACATCGCGCTGAAGACGGCCTGGAACATCGTGGGGAAGCCGGTCCACATGACGATCAGGACGAAGATCAGCCAGACGTTGTTGGCCTCCCAGACCGGTGCCATGGCGTGGTCGATCAGCCCGCGGGGCCGTTTGCCGCGCTCCGCCCCTCCGGCCACCAGGTCCCAGAAGCCCGCGCCGTAGTCGGTGCCCCCGGCACACGCGTAGGCGGCGATCACAACCACGAGTACCCAGGCGATGAGTTCGGCCATTACGACGCACCACCGGAACCGCTGTCGGACCCGCCGCCGGACGCGGCCCCCGCGGGCTCTGGCTCGCTTCTGGGCCCGTAGGGCGTGTCGGTCTCGGGGGGAAGTGCGGCGCGGGCGGCGGCCGAGCCCTCGTCGGCGATGCGCCAGCGGGTGCGCATCTTCAGGACGACCGCCAGGAACGCGCCGAAGACGGCGATGTACACGACGATGACGATGCCGAGCATCGTCCACAGCGATGACGCGCGGGTGTCGGTCACCGCCTCCGAGACCCTCATCCGGTTGTAGACGATCCAGGGCTGGCGGCCGACCTCCGTGGTGATCCAGCCGCACTCCACGGTGACCAGGCACGCGGCTCCCGCGACGGCGGCGCTGCGGAAGAACCAGCGGGTGCGGGGGAGGTCCCGGTGACGCCACCAGGACCAGGCGTACCAGAGCGCGAGCAGGATCAGCAGGCTGCCGACGGTGACCATGATGTCGAAGGCCCAGTGGGCGATGGTGGCCTGGACGATGGTGGGGCGGTCGTCGGCCGGTACCGAGGTCAGCCCGGTGACCTGGGTGCTGGGCTTGAAACCGGCCAGGATCGAGTCCAGCTGGGGGATCTTCAGTCCGCCGGAGACCGTCCCGTCGCTGTTCAGGCGCCCGAACATGTACTCGGGCACGTGGGTGTCGGTGTCCCAGACGAGTTCCATGGCGGCGAACTTGACCGGCTGCTTGTGGAACACGGCCCGGGCGGCGGAGTCGCCGAGCATGAACTGGATCGGTGTGAGGATGGTGGCGACGGTGAACGGCACGGTGAAGCCGAGCCGGTGGTAGCGGTCGCGGCGCCCGCGCAACCAGCCGACCGCGTAGACGCCGGCGACCACGTAGCCGGCGGTCATGAACATCGCGACCACGAAGTGCCAGTACTCCGGCCCGAACATCGGGGTGAAGATCGCCTGCTGCACGTTGACGTTGATGGGATTTCCGTTGGCGTCGAGGCTGAATCCCCGTGGGGTGTTCATCCAGGAGTTGGCCGCGATGATGCCGAACGCTCCCATGAGGGCGGCCAGCGGCAGCGGTACGCCCAGCCAGAAGTGCGTCCAGGGCTTGAGCCGGCGCCAGCCGTACAGGTAGATCGCGATCAGGACGGCTTCCAGGAAGAACGCCCACGCCTCCACACCGAACCCGAGGCCGAAGACATCGCCCCAGCGGCCCATCATGCCGGGCCACAGCAGGCCGAATTCGAAGGACAGCACGGTGCCGGTGATGATGCCGATGGCGAACTGTACGGCCATCACCGCCGACCAGCGCCGGGCGAGCAGGAGGGCGACGGCGTCGCCTCGGCGCAGCCCGCGGTGGTGCATCACCAGGGTGATGAGCGGCAGTGCCACGCCGAACGGGACCAGCAGGATGTGCATGGCCAGGGTGAAGGCCATCTGCTCCCGAGCCGGCAGGAGCTGGGCCGGGGTGTTCGCGAGAATGGCCGCTGTACTGAGCATGTGTGCCTCGATGACTCGCCCGCGGAGGCGGGCCGATGCGGGACGGGATGCGGAGGGGGACGGGGGCAGCGACAGGGCCGTCGTCAGGGAGCCGGCGGGGGCGCCTTCGGCTCGCCCGCCCGCCCGGACGGCGCGTCGGTGTCGGGCAATGTGAAGGCGCGTTCGCGGCGCGAGCTGGTGGCGAAGGAGACGGACCAGCTGAGCAGCGCCCCGAGCCTGCTGCGGAATCCGGTGAGGGCGGCCAGGTGGATGAAGAGCCAGGCGAACCAGCCGGTGACGCCCGACAGGTGCAAGGGGCCCGCTTTGACGACGGCCCGGCCGCGGGAGATGTAGGCGGCGCTGCCGAGGTCCCGGTACTTGAAGGACGGCGGCGGCTTCGTCCTGCCTTCCACAAAGTGGCGCACGACCCGGCCCGCGTATGCCCCCGACTGCATGGCGACCTCGGCCAGGCCCGGCAGCCGGTTCAGGCTCATCACATCGCCCGTGATGCGGATCTCCGGATGGCCGGGGATGGTGAGGTCGGGTTCGACGATGATGCGTCCGGCCCGGTCCTGTTTTGCACCGGTTGCCCGGGCCAGCGCGCCGGCGATCGGCGGCGCCTCGACGCCCGCCGTCCACAGCACGGTGCGCGCCTCGAAGCGGGTCGTGGCGCCGTCGTGGTCGCGTACCGTCAGGCCGTGCGCGTCGATGTCGGTGACCATCGTGCCCAGGTGGAGTTCCACGCCGAGGCCCCGCAGGGTTCGGGCCGCACGGCGGGCCAGCGGCGGGCCGAACGCGCCCAGCACCTCGTTGGACCCCTCGAAGAGCAACACCCGGGCTTTGGCGGAGTCGATCGTCTGGAACTCGCGGTCGAGCGTGTGGCCGGCGATCTCCCGGATCTGGCCGGCGAGTTCGACGCCGGTCGGACCGGCGCCGACGAGCGCGAAGGTGAGCCACTGCTGCCGTTCCCGGTCGTCCGCGGCCGATTCGGCCATCTCGAAAGCCCGATAGAGCCGTCGACGGATGTCCAGCGCGTCTTCCAGGGTCTTCATGCCGGGGGCGTGCGCGGCGAATTCGTTGTGCCCGAAGTACGACTGGCGCATGCCGACTCCGACGATCAGATCGTCGTAGGGCAGTTCGACCGCTCCGCCGTCGGGTCGCCGGGCATGTACCACCCGGGCATCGACGTCGACATCGGTGGCCTCGGCGAGCAGGCATCTCACGTTGTGGTGGCGCCGCAGGACCGCGCGGAGCGGTTGCGCGATCTGCCCCTCGGACAGGATGCCGGAGGCGCACTGGTAGAGCAGCGGTTGGAAGAGGTGGTGGGCGCGGCGGTCGACCACGGTCACCGCGACCGGCGACCGCCGGAGGGCGCGGGCGGCGAACAGCCCGGCGAACCCCCCGCCGAGGATCACCACCCGGCGGGGCGTGACATGGTCCTGCATGGGGGATCAGCCTCCGGTGGCGAAGCCGGGGAAAAGCGTCATTCCGCCATCGACGTAGAGGGTGGTGCCGACGACGTAGTCGAGCAGGTCGGACGCCACGGCGACGACGGCGTTGGCGATGTCGTCCGGGTCACCCACACGGCGGTAGGGGATCAGGCGTAGGAGGTCGGCCTCTGCCTCGGGGGTGGACCAGGCGTCGCGGTTGATCGGCGTACGGATGGCGCCGGGCGCGACCGCGTTGACCCGGATCCGCTTGGGGGCCAGCTCCTGGGCGAGGGTCTGCATGAGCATGCCCACACCGCCCTTGGAGGAGGCGTAGTTCACGTGGCCCGACCACGGGACGATCTGGTGGACCGAACTCATGCAGATGATCTTTCCCGCCGACCGGGACACCTCTTCCACCACGCCGCGGCGCACGAACTCCTTGGCGGCCTCCCGCGCGCAGAGGAACTGGCCGGTCAGGTTGACGTCGATCACCTTCTGCCATTGGGCGAGCGTCATCTCCGCCACCGGCGCGTCCCGCTGGAGACCCGCGTTGGCCACCATGATGTCGATCGTGCCGAACTCCTCGATCATCCGCGCGACCATCGCGACCACCTGGTCCTCGTCGGACACATCCGCCTCGTGGGCGTATGCGCGGACCCCGAAGTCCTTGATCTGCGCCACGACCTTCTCGGCCTCGTCCGCACCGACGACGTAGTTCACCACGACGTCCGCACCCGCCCGGCCCAGGGCAACGGCGGTCGCCAGACCGATACCCGAGTTGGCACCGGTCACCAGCGCCTTCTGACCCTTCAGAAGCTGCGCGGACATCACCCCGCGGTTCTCGTCGACACTTCCTGCGACCACGATCTCTCCTTCGGCGCTGCGGATGGCACGCCCGCCGGGAGGGGGGCGACGCGCGTAAACAGGGCCGGAAAGACGCAGGTATGCCGGCCCCCTAGACGAAAGCACGCGCCGCTCGGGCCGGCAGACAGCCACGCCACGCAACCGCATTTCGACCGGACACGTCACACGGTCGGGCTACGAACTGCCCGTCCGCTACCGGGCTCTTCCTGTGACCGCTCAGGCGCGGTGGCATCTCACCCGTCTCGCCGACGCACTCCGGCACCGGGCCGCGGCTGCCCCGAAGACAGCCCGAGCCTCACCGAACGACCTCTACTCAGGACCGGTGTTCACTCAGCCTGACGACCGACCGCCGCGGCCCATGAACTGCTCGCACGGTTCCGGCGGCTGTCCACCAGCGGCACCCTCGCCGCCACCACCGGCGTACCACTGCTCGTGGTGTTCAAGACCCTGCGCCACTCGACCCTGCCGACCACCGCCAACATCTACGGCCACCTCACCCGCCCGGCCGCGCACGGCGGCGTCACCACGGAAGCAGCCGCCGCGTCCGTCGAACCGGCCGCAGCGGGTGCCCGTCGACGGCGACGAGGGCGGCATCGCCCGCGACGGATTTCCTCGGGGCGGCTGGGCACCACGTTTCCGCCGACATTCGGCACCATCGCATCTTCAGTGAGATTTGGGCACCACCCGGCCTGATGGTGTGTGACATGCCGCTTTCGACGCAATCGGGGGAGTTGGGCTGTTCAGCCGTCAAGCTGTGCTTGTTGATCATGTTCCGGGTCGGGGGGACCGCTGCTGGGACGGTCGCGTGAGGTGTTGTCGGTCGGCCACCACGGCGACGACATCCGGGCCGCCCCAGTCGCCTGGGACCCGTTCGCGGGAGGAAGGTCATGAGCCGGCTCTCGAAGGTGTTCAAGCTCAACCCCGCGGGGCTCAACTGGCCGCGAGCGGTGATGTTCCTGGACGCCGCGCTGGTGCCGTTGGTCCTCTTCTGGGCGATCGGGCACGAGCAGTACCTTCTCAGCGCATTGTTCGGCCTGCTGTTTGCGGGGCTGGCCGACCCGGGAGGCGACTACGGGCACCGCGCGTCCCACATCGCCGTCTTCGCGCTGATCGGCGCAGGGCTGACCGCGCTGGGATTCGGCATCGGGGCAGACGCCTGGGGCTGGCCGGTGCTTGCCGCTTTCACGGTCACGCTGGTGGCCGGCCTGGCAGTCGCGTTCGGCGTGCACAGGTTCGTCACCGCCCTGCTTCTCAACGTTTGGTTCATCGTCACCCTCGCGCTCGCGTTCAGCTTCCATCACGATGCCCGCATCACGAGCCACACCTGGGCTCAGGTGCTTGCCTGGGCCGGGGGAGCGACGCTGTGGATCGTAGTGACGTTCATTGCGTGGCTGATCCGCGGGCGCGAGGACCAGCCCCAGCCGATCGCGGAGCTCCCCGGTGACACCTCGCACCGGAAGCTGACCCGGCCGCTGATCATGTTCGCGGTGATCCGCGCCATGGCCATCGCCGCCGCCGTCGCGCTTGCGTTCGGACTGGACCTGTCGCACGGCTACTGGATGCCGATCGCGGCCATGGTGGCGATGCAGCCGAGCCTGGAGCAGAGCACGCTCGTAGGCACGCAGCGCCTTGCCGGCGCGGTGATCGGCGCCGCCGCGGCTGCGCTGCTGCTGCTGGTGCCCGCCAGTGAACACGGACACAAGCTGGTCGCGGCCGAGCGCGGACTCGAAGCGGTCGCGCTCGTCCTGTTGATGCACGGGGCGGCAATTCGCTTCTATAACTACGCGCTCTACTGTGCGGCCATCGCTGCGGGAGTGCTCATCCTGGTCGACCTTCCGCAGCCCTCCGACTACGCCGCCGAGGGCTACCGGGTGCTGTGGACGTTGTGCGGGGTGGGGATCACTCTGCTCGTCATGATGCTTGCGGGCCTGCTCGCCAAGCGCGCCGCCAAAACTTCGGCATAGCCGGTCCGAACGTGTTCCGCTCCGATTCGGCCGCCGCAGAGCTTCCTCAGCAACGCGGCACGACACCAGCAGGAGGGGGCCACGAACGGCTCAACCCTCGTCCCCTGCCTCGGGCCCGGCCTGACTCGGCCCTGCAGGGCAAAGGAGTTCGTCATGTCCACGAGAATCCGACCACGGCCGCGCCGCCGATGGCGAACCTGGGCGCCGGCCCTCGTCTGCACCGCAATGCTGGGCACGCTCGGCCTGTTCACGAGAGGCCGAACAGGCCCGCCGCCTCTCGTCGGTGATCGCCCGCGGTCGCGAGCAACGTGCCCTTCACCGAATGGGACCGCACCTTCACCGACCCGAGGCTCTGCGCGGCCATCGCGGACCGGCTCACCTTCAAAGGGATCCTCATCCAAACCGGTTCCGAGTCGTTCCGCCCGCGTGCCACCGAAGCCGAACACCCCGCCGAAACCGCTCGGAACCAGCGGCTCGGAACCTGCCTCAGCAACTCGAGTACTTGACCATCGCGTCGCCGGCATCCGCCGCCGCGCGGTAGAAGTCGGAGAGGTCCGCCAAGTCGTGGACGACCTTCCGGGCCCAGTCGTCGTGCCACGGCGTGGAAAACCCGAACTCCGCCACCATGTCGGTCATGCGCTGCGGGCTCGCGGAAATCCAGGCTTCATACGGTGCCCCGCCCAGTGCATCGGCGGCCGCGACGACCTCGTCAGGGGGGAGCACCGTGACAACTGTGTATTCCTGCACCTCGCCATCGGGGCTGGTCCACAGGTCCTTACGCGGCTCGCCGCCATACACGGCGAGGCCGGCCGCCGCTTGCTCGGGACAGCATTCCACGAGCACTTGGTCCAGCACCGAAGGGTGGAACTCGACCCCGGTAACCAGGCCCGCATCCCAGACCTCGGGCTGCTGACGCCAGTACGGGACGAGTTCCAGCAGTTCCTGCGGGGCCAACGACGAGACCGCTTCAGCGGAAGTACGTCGCCAAAAGAAGGACACGCTCACGTTCCCACTCCGATGGTTCATCGACCGCACATCCGCGATCACGGCCAACGGAGTTTGGCAGGGTCGGCTGACACCCGTCCTATGCGGGACCAGACACCGATCACGCAGTACGCAGCGATACAGGCGCTGCCACCTGCGCGCCACCGGGCCCTCGCGCACCACGCCTGTCAGGGACACGGCCCAGCGAGGACCCGGCCCACTCGCGGACCCATGGGTCTCGACACCAACCGCGATCCCGGACCGGGGGTCCGGTCGGCGGGTCCCGTAGGGGTGGCGTTCGGTTCGACCTGGGAAGGACGAGACGTTCCGGGGATCGGGAGTGACCCCGCGTGGTGTCGGCGGGTTCCGGTTCGGGACGATGCGTGGATGAAGGATCGGTCGCGAGCGTCGTCGTCCGACCGAGGTGCCGTCACCATCGAGACCCACTCGCCGGCGCCGGTGGCCGCGTCCACTCGGGATGGTGTGGTCCGTGCACAATCAGGCATGGGAGGACGGTCTCGTTTTGGCGCGTGAATACGCCCGGCAACACGGCACGTCGGCCGCGCCGGCCGACGCCGTGATCGACGGCTACCCCTTCGGAGCATGACTCGCGAACGGGACGATGCGCGTCGCGTGCCGACCGCGGTCACGGACGCCGTGACGTCACGCCGGGGTCTTCGGATCGTGGCGGGGAAGGACGTCGCCGGCCGGGGAATGCACCACCATGGTCGGCGGCGGGCACGTCGAACCGCCGAACACCCTCGCCGGGATCCGCGTCGCGCCACCCGAGGAACGATGCGCCGGGTTCGACGAGGCGATGGGACACGCGCTGTGGGACACGATCGAGCAACGGGCGCTACCGGACAGGGCGTTGCCGTCCGAGGTGGACGTCGGGGATGAGAGGATCGCCGCCGACGATCCGCGCCCGGCGTGATACGCCACGCACGACACATGACAGAGCCTCCGCACGACCCCGCCGGTTCGCGCCGGACGCGTCAGTGCGTCGTCCATTCGCGGAGTCGGCGTGCGATGCGTCGGACGCCGACGACGCCCCGGGCGGCTTCGCGGACGAGGACGACGGCTTCCTTCGGCGGATAGTCGAGACGATGTCCGTACAGGGCCAGGAACGCCTCGGTGGCGTGCCAGGCGAATGCCTCGTTGGAATGCTCGAGACACGGCAACCGGACCAGCGTGTGAAGGAGCGCCCCCGCCTTGAGGTGGTCCGAACCGTACACGTCCCGGTCCATCGCACGGGCCTGTACACGGGACAGGGCGGCGTAGAGCGGGCCGAGGTCGTCGACCTGTGGATCGCCGGGCAACAGTTCGGCGGCGTGGAGCAGGAACGCCACGTCCACGTGCGGGGGGTGCGGATCGTTCACGCGGCGTGGCCCCGCTCGGGCGCGGCGAGTTCGCGTGCGGCCTCGAGTTCGGCGGCGCGCTGCTCGGGCGTGGGGTCGACCTCGCCGGCCTCGGCCGCGAACGCGTCGCCGCTGCGGGCCATGGACGCGCGGAACGCGTCGAGGAAACGGTCCTCGAGGGCGGTCGCGCGCGCGTACGCCGCACCCAGGATGTACTCCTGCATGCTCACGCCCTCGGCCTTGGCCGCGGCCGCGATCGCGGCCCGCTGCCCCGGGTCGGGGAAACGGAGATTGATGGCCTTCGGATCACTCATGGCCCCCATGGTACCAGCAGGGCCATCGATACTCCATGAAGAGGACGTGGTGTCGACGGTCGGGTTGCCGACAGCCAACTCATCTCCGCGTTCGTCACCCTGCGGCAGTCGATCGGCCGGTGCGTGCCGGCGGGCCCGGGCCGGATCCGGCACTTACTGTATGTAGCCGCGTGCGCATTTGTTGTGGTGGCGGCCGGGAACCCCGGCCCTTGTGCCGCTGTCACCAAGCCACCGCCGGGTGGACATGTGCCGGGCTGCGGGTCACGTCCCTTCGAATCGTCCTCCAGCGGCCGCCCTGGTCCGGGATCATCTACCCATGGACAGGAGCATGTCGACGAACGGGCCAGGGGTACCTCTCGCATCGCTCACAGACCGGTCGGCGTTCGGCTTCGACGTGCACCGGGCGGTCGAGACTCCTGGACCGGATTTCCCGGACCTGCCGACGTATGTCGAACGGGCCCACGACCGGTCGCTGCGCGCCGTGATCGACCGGGCGGCCGCCGGGGAGAGCGGTCTGGTCACTGTGGTGGGTTCGTCGTCGACGGGGAAGACGCGTGCGTGTTGGGAGGCGATCCGGTCCCTGCCGGACGGGTGGAGGTTGTGGCACCCGGTCTACCCGACGCCGTCGCAGGCGTTCCTGGCGGCCGTCGATGCCGTGGTGCCGCGCACGGTGGTGTGGCTGAACGAGGCGCAGCTTTATCTGCTGGACCGGCCTGCGGGCGGCGAGCGGGTCGCTGCGGCGGTGCGTGTCCTGCTGGCCGATACCCGTCCGGCCGCGGATGGCGGGCGGGGTCCGGTGCTGGTGGTGGCGACGCTGTGGCCCGAGTACTGGCGTACCTTGACCGCCCGGCCCGAGTCGGGCAGGCCGGATGTGTTCGCGCAGCAGCGCGCGCTGCTCACCGACGTCGGGCTGCGCGTTTCCGTGCCCGACGCGTTCAGCTGCGAGGACTTGGTCGCCTTGGGGAAGAGTGCGCGTAGCGATCCGCGGCTCGCGCTGGCGGCCGGGCAGGCAGGGCAGGGGAAGGTGACGCAGTTTCTGGCCGGGGCGCCGCAGTTGCTCGCCCGCTACACGGATGCGGCACCGGCTGTGCGGGCGCTGATCCACGCGGCGATGGACGCGCGCCGGCTCGGGCACTCTCCCGCCCTGCCCTTCGCGTTCCTGGCGGACGCGGCCGAGGGTTACCTCGGCGACGACGAGTTCGACGCGATCGAGGACGACTGGCTCGAACAGGCCCTGGCCGCATGTGCCGAACCGGCGCACGGCACGCCCGGCCCTCTCACCCGTATCCGGCCGCGGCGCGGTGAACCCGCCTTGCCGGGGCCGGTGTACCGGCTCGCGGACTACCTCGAACAGCACGGACGCGATGAGCGGCGGTACGTGTGTCCGCCTGCCGCGTTCTGGGAAGCCGCGCTCCGCGGCATCGGCGATCCGGATGCGCTCGGCGCGCTGGCGAACGCGGCGGCGCGCCGAGGGCTTGTGCGTCTGGCTGTTGCCCTGTACGAAGCGGAGATCCGCCAGGGGCCTGACCGGCACCAGGCCATGGGTGCCGTAGCCCAGATCCTGACGGAATGCGGACGTGTGGACGACGCCCTCGCGTGGTACGAACGCGCGTCCGTCGCCGGTGACGAGGGGGCGCTGTATCAAGCCGGCCGTGCGCTCGAGGACGCGGGAAGAGTGGAGGAGGCGATCGCCTGGTACCTCCGAGATGGGCGGCACGGTGACACGCTGGGGCTCCAGCAGGCTGTGCGATTGGCGAACGACCACGGCTTCGTGGACGAGGTCCTTGCCGGGCTCCGGGACATCGGAAGCACCCACGCGTGGCGGCATGCCGCCGGTCTGCTGTGGACCGTAGGCCGCGTCGACGATGCACTCGAGGGTTACATCCTGGCGGGCGCCGACTGCCTGAACCGAGATGTCGAACGCGTGGCCTGGTGGCTGCAGACCGAGCGTCCGGGTTCCGTGCTGCCGTGGCTCACCCGGGTTGCCGCAGCCGGACATCCTCGTGCAATGCACCAGGCGGCGGATCGGATGGTGGAAGCCGGGCACGTCCGTGACGCGATCACGTTCCTGTGCGCGGTCGCCGACACGGCCGGCCGGGATGGCTGGTTGAAGGCCGGCGATCTGGCCTGGTCGCAGGGGTGTTCCGACGAGGCCGTCGGGTTGTGGCGGCGCGCCGCGCACGATGCCCAGCCGAGGCTGCTCGCAGCCCTTGGGCGGTCCTGGTGGCATGCGGATCGCCCCGAGGACGCCGTCGCCTGCTGGGACCGCGTCGCTGCCACCGATAAAACGCGACATCTCCTCGACGAAGCACGTGAGTTACTGAACGAGCACGGCCGCGAAGCGGTGGTTGCGTCCTGGTGGCGGCACCGAGCCGACACCGGTGAAGCATACGGCTGCTCCGGTCTGGCCGCGCAACTCGCCCGTACGGGCGAGTTGGACGAAGCCGTCCGATGGTGGGAACGCTCCGCCGCCGCGGGCGACGACGCGGCCCTGGGACAGGCGGCCATCGCGCTGTGGGACGGCGGACGCGAGAACGACGCGCGGGCCTTGTGGTGGCGTGCCGCCCGCACGGGCCACTTGGAGTCGGTGAACGCGGGCGTGGAGCGGCTGCGCAACGTCGGCCACGGCAACGAGGCGGAACAGCTGTGGTGGTGCACAGCCCGAGCCGGCACCTCCTGGAGCCTCAAGCACACGGTCCGCCGGATGGAGGCCGACGGCGAAATCGAGGAACTGGTGGCTCTGCTCCGCGAGCTCACCGAAGCCGGTCATCACGAGGCGCTGTGGAAAGCGCGATACGTGATGACGCGCCACGGCCGGGTCGACGAAGCGTTCACCTGGCTCCGCGGGCTCCACGACGCAGGCCACCCGAGCGCGGCCTGGCACATCGGCCAACTCCTCAGTGACTGCGGCCGCCTGGACCGGGCACTCACCTGGTGGCGCCGAGCCGGCGAGAGCGGCGGCTACTCGTCCGCCGCACGCGCCCTGGACGAAGCCGGGCGCCTGGACGACTCACTCGAATGGTTCCACCTGGCCGTCGAAGCCGGCGACATCGACCTGGCCTGGACCGCCGCCAAAAGCTACGCCCAAGCCGGACGCGCAGACGACTTCGTCACCTGGATGCAACAACGCGCCCGGACCGGCGACCGCCTCGCGCTACGCGTCGCCGTCGAATGCCTCGACGCCGCAGGACGCTCCGATACCGCAAAGGCCTTGCGCCGCCATGGTTGGGAACCCAACGGCGACATCGCCCCACCCTGGTAGCCGTACACATCCCGCGGCTCCAGGCGAGTCGGCAGACCGCTGTTCGCAGCCCGCCGCACCGCGAACTCACTTGTGTCAACGGAAACTTTGATCTCCCCGGTCGGGTCGCTCGCCTCGCCCGATGACTCTCACCGTCCGGAGCCGCGAGCCGGGATTTGCTCCGGTGCGCTTCTCAGCCCACTGTCCATTGCCCGACTTGGCCGAGCCTGCCGGTCGGATCAAATGGGATCTCGCGGGGTTGGGATTGCCCCGGCAGTTCATGAGTCACGTAGCCCAGCCGCGAACCACCCGGCGGGACCTTCGGCTGACATTCACAGCACGGAGGCGCTCCCTCGTCGTGCCCGCGTCACCCTTGTGGCATCGCGGGCGCCTCCATGCTTGCGGACCTCGTGCGCGAGGGCCTCGGCCACCAACTCACGACACACCGTGAACAGCACGGCGCGGTCGGTACGTACTCGCGCCAAGCGGTCGGCACGTCGAACCGCTCCATCGACCTGCGGAACGCACCCAGTCACAGGAACACTGGTCGCGGACACCCCAACCGGCGTGATCCGGCACCGAGAACTCGGCACGCGCGCCGCACCGCCGACCGGGAGAAGGACAGGGGGCAGCCATCGCCAACGAGACCCTCGCCGCGGTCATCGGCGCAGGCAGCGCACTGATCGTGGCGTTGATCGGCGGGTACTTCGTCATCCGCGGCGCGCAGCGCCAAGCCGACGCCGCGTTCGCCGCCGCCCAGGCCCAAGCCACCGCCGCCATCACCGCCGCGCGCGAACAAGCCGCCGCCGCCATCGCCGCCGCGCAACGCGGTGCCGACGCGCAACTCGACGTCATGCGGCAGACATTCCGCGACCAGGCCACCGCCGCCCAACGCGCCGTCCGACGCACCGCCTACACCACCTACCTGGGCGCCGTCGACCAGGCACGCGCAGCGCAGCTGACGTGGAACGCCAACCCGACCACCGCCACCCGCGACGCCTGGAACACCAGCACGCGTGCCGTGGGCGAAACGTTGAACATCGTCCGCCTGGAAGGACCTCCCGCGGTCACCACCGCCGCCGAAGCACTCGCCGCCGCCATCGACCCCGCCACTGCCCCGGCTCTGTCGGTCGGCGCGTTCGCCACACGCCACACCGACTTCCTCACGGCGGCACGCACCGCGCTGGAGCCTTAGAACATCTCCGGTCATCCAGGATTTCGGGGCGCGTCGGGTCGCTGATGCGGGACCATGCACACATGGACAGCGGCACGCAGGCCGACGCGCCGGGAGTGTTGCTCACATCGCTGACGGACCGGTCGGCGTTCGGATTCGAGATCCACCGGGCTGTCCAGGCCCCGGGCACCGAAAAGCTCCCCGACCTGCCCGCGTATGTCGAGCGCCCCCACGACCGTGAACTTGCTGCGGTGGTGGACCGCGCGGCATCCGGCGATAGTGCCCTGGTCACCCTGGTGGGCTCGTCCTCGACCGGGAAAACCCGGGCCTGCTGGGAGGCGGTCCGCCGACTTCCCACAGGGTGGCGGCTGTGGCATCCGGTGTACCCCACCTCGCCCGACGGATTCCTTGACACCGTCCACGCCCTCGCGCCGCGCACCGTGGTGTGGCTCAACGAAGCACAGCTGTACTTGCTGGACCGGCCCACCGATGCCGAGCGGATCGCCGCGGCGCTGCGCCTGCTGGTGGCCGACGGCCGCCCGGACACCGCGGCGGGCAGGCACGGTCCGGTACTGGTGGTGGCGACTCTGTGGCCGGAGTACTGGCGCATCCTCACCACCCGGCCCGAACCAGGCGCGCGGGACACCTACGCGCAGCAGCGGACGCTACTCACCGACACCGGGCTGCGCGTGTCCGTGCCCGACGCGTTCAGCGCCGAGGACTTGGAGAACCTGCGCACGAGCGCGCGCCGCGACCCGCGACTGGCACTCGCCGCCCAGCGGGCCACGCGCGGGAAGGTGACGCAGTTCCTCGCCGGCGCACCGCAGTTGCTCACCCGCTACCACGACGCGGCACCGCCGATGCGGGCACTGATCAACGCGGCGATGGACGCACGCCGCCTCGGCCACTCCACCGCCCTCCCCCTCGCGTTCCTCGCCGACGCCGCCGAGGGCTATCTCGACGACGAGTTCGACGCGCTCACCGACGACTGGCTCGAACGCGCTCTGGCTGACTGCGCCGCGTCCTCACACGGCATTCCCGGGCCCCTCACCCGCATCCGCCCCCGCCGCGGCGAACCGGCCCAAGCGGGACCGGTGTACCGCCTCGCGGACTACCTCGAACAACACGGGCGCGCCGAGCGTCGGTACGTTTGCCCACCAGCCTCGTTCTGGGAAGCCGCGCAGCTCACTCCGGCCGCCGGCGATCTCCTTGCGCTTGCCGGGGAAGCCGATGCGCGTGCCCGATTCCGTCAGGCCGCCTCGTTGTACCGATTGGCAGCTGCGGGAGGACGCGTCGACGCGCTCACGGACTGGGGCCTGATGTTGTGGAATATCGGGGACCGGGAAAGCGCCGAAAGACTGTGCCGGCAGGCCGCCGACGCGGGCGACACGAATGCGCGCACGCATCTCGGGTGGATGCGCGGCGAGGCTGACGACGGACGTACCGCGCGATCGAGTCGCATTGCCCACGACCCCGAAGGCTCCGACACACTCCACGTCCTGACGCTCATGCAGGACGATGCCGACGACTGGGACGGCATCGAGCACCAGTGCGAAACCGCCGACACCGAAGGCTCCGGAACGCTCTGGGACTTGGCGATCATGCGCGAGGAGGCGGGCGACCCGCAGGGGGCGGAAGTCCTCGCCCGGCAGGCTGCGGACGCCGGCGACACCGACGTCTACATGGGCCTGGCGATAGTCCGCGAAACGAACCGGGATCCAGACGGCGCCGAGCGCCTGTACGAGATGGCCGCCGAAGCCGGTGACAGCATCGCACTCAGGCGCGCAGCGATGAAGTACCGGGACGCCGACGACCGGGCAGGCGCCGAACGGATGTACCGGCGTGCCGCTGACGCCGGAAGCGTCGACGCGCTGTGGGGCCTGGCGGTATTGCGCGAAGAGGCCGGTGATCACGTCGATGCCGAACGCCTTGCCCGTCAGGCGGCTGACGCCGGAGGCCCCGAAGCGCTGTGGAGTCTGGCCGTCGCGCGCGAGGAAGCGGGTGACCCACACGGAGCTGAGCGCCTCGCCCGACTGGCTGCCGATGCCGGGTACGACGCGCTGGCAGGCCTGGCCGAAATTCGCAAGGAAGTTGGGGAATGGTCGGGCGCCGAACGCGTCTACCGGCAAGCTCTCGACGCGGGAGCCACCGATGCGCTGCAAAGCATCGCCGAGCTGCTCCGCACAGACAGCGAGGGGTTGTCGTCGCAGATCTTGCGGTACGGACTGGACGCCGACGGCAATGCCTCACCGCCTTGGTAGGCCGCGCCTGCCGGACCACGGCCCCACGCACCCCCGGACAAGAACCCCATCGCAACACGGCCGAGGCACCGACGCGCGGCGTCGCGGAAGCGGGGGCGACAGTGCGCGCGGGGGTGATCCGGGTCGGCATCGCCGGATGGTCGACGTGCCAGGTCGCCCTCGCCACCCTCGCCTCTTCTTGATAGGAGGCCCGCCGGAAGGGCGTCGGCTGCCCGACCAGGGACAACGATGCGCAAACGCAGCCGGAGGCCCGATCTTGTGTCACCGTTCGCAGTGGACTTCTTCGCGTACCCGCTCGGATCGGTCAACGGCGCACCCGATAGCGCAGGTGAAGCACCCGGTTGCCCTGAATCACCACGTCAGGATCCTCCAACAGGTGCTGCGCGTGGACCGACCCGAAGTAGCGCTTACCGGACCCGAACACGACGGGTACGACGTCCATGCGCACCTCGTCGATCAGGCCTGCGGCAAGCACCTGGCCACCGACGTCGGCGGCGACCTCGACCATGCGGTCACCCGCAAGCTCCTGCGCCTTGGCCACGGCTGCCTCGACGCCGTCGACGAAGTGTCCCAGTACGGCCGGGTGCCCCGAACCGGCGCCGAATCACCACCCATGCCCGACGACGTCGAGATCGCCTACACGCCGACGAATTCCTCATGGCCGAGCCACAGTCGCTTCAGCCGCCACATTCGCCGAGGGCATCCCCGCGCATCGTCATTGCCGGTGCTGCGTTTCCTGCGTACCGCCTGATCGTCATAGGCCTTGCTCGTGAGGTCGCGTGGGATCGTCGGTGGGGCCGGCTACCGTGGCGACCATGGTGAAGAAGAGCTTCTACGACCTGGCTTTCGGCGTTGCCCCGGGAGGCGCTCGCAAGGACGCGCACTACATCCTGGACAGCCTCGACGACGTGAAGGCCGCACTGGCCGACGAGCTTGCCGAGGAGACCAATCTCTATCTGCTGTGTTGGTACGGGGCCGACTTGTCGCTACACGTGTACCAGCAAGGGGAGTTGGCGCAGTCGATAGACCTGCATCCCTTTGTCACGATCTCCATCAAGGGCTATCCGGACATCACCTTCAGCGGCCCCGGGGAGCCGATCGGGTACGACTTCCGTGCGGACGACGGGGCGGGCGATGAGGAGGAGGGGCTCTCCTCCAAGATGTTCTATGGCAGCCTCGGGGACGCGGTCGGTGTCAGCGTGGACTGGAGCCGAATAGAAGTACCGCTATTGAGCGGTGAGTTGGTGGCCGACGATGACGAAGACGATGCCTTCGAGTTGGTCGACGGGAACCTCGCGTCGTATGGCTACCAGGATTTCGAGGAGTGACCGAGCCGGCCATTGGTGGCGGCGACGGTGTGGATGTCGGGCGCGCCGACCGCATCGCCGCCGAGAAGGCCCGGAAGACCCTCGCGTGATCGTCCTGGACACCGGCGCGGTCAAGGCCCTCGCCGTCGGGCACAAGACGCTGAACCTCCTCGCGGGCAACATGGCGCGCACCCCCGGCGACCACCTCGTGATCCCCGCCTTGTGCCTGACCGTGGCCGAGTCCGACGAGGAGGGTGTGGCCCACCGCGTCCTGGCTCTGTCCAGTGTCGGCGTCGACCCGCTCGACACGGTGGCGGCCGTCGGGGTCGGCACGATGATCCGCGACGGTCTCGGTGGGCCGGACACCTGCCACGCGCTCTACTGCGCCCTTCCCCGGGCCGAGTTCACCGGCAGGTCCATCCTGCTCACCAACCGCGAGGACGCATACCCACGCGGAATCGTCACCGTCGACATCGACTCCCCCGGCATGCTCGGCCACTGGTGAGAGGTACGTTCGACCGCCCCGAACCGACACGCGCAGGTCGGAACCCACGACCTCCGCGACCCCGCCAAGCGGGAGAGACCGTCCCGGTGCGGTGCGACGTCCCGCCCCCGCCCGTTGGTGGTGACCGCAGGGTTGCTCGTCGCCGTCACCTGATACGCCGCCCGAACGCAGCTCCGCCGTCGTTCCGGCGGTACCGGTGGCCGGCGGCGTAGACGTCGTTCGCCGCGCGGCCGCGGACCGCGCTGATCGGTGCGGCGGTCCCCGGGTGGAACTGCGACCAGTGGCGGCCGTTCCAGTGGTAGAGCACGCCGCCGAAGGTGGCGATGTGTACGTCGTCGTCCGAAGTCCCCCACACGGCCGCGGGGTTGGGCCGGCCGCGGTTGTGCGCCTGTGCGGGCAGCGCGGTGTGGCGCCACTTCCACTGCTGCTCCGTCGGCGCCGGCCACCGCACGGCGCGCAGCACGCTCAGCGAAGGCAGAGCCACGACCGCGCCGATGCCGTGGGACAGGCCCAGGTTCTCGAAAATCTCAATAGCCACGCCTGGTTCAGGCGACGTTAATGAACTACGGCTACCTTCCTTTCCGATAACGGATGTTGTCTGGAGATGGGAGTTGTCAGATGACGAGTACAGGCCGTCGGAACTTACTCGGTATGGCCGGTGCATCGCCGGCCGGTGCCGCGGCATCTCAATGCGTGGACATCTCGGCGGCCTCGAAACGCAATTGCTCCTGTAGGGCCCGCTGTTTCACGGTCACGGCGTCCCCGTCGGGATTCCGCAGGACACCTGCATACACCCGACTCCGGCCCCACCGTCACTCCGAGCCGAATATCCCGGTAGCCACACCTGGTTCAGGCGACCTCAATGAACCACGGCTACCCGCTTTCCGATACAGATGTTGTCCTGAGACAGGAGATATCAGATGACGGGTACAAGTCGTCGGAACTTTCTCGGTATCGCCGGCGCATCGCTGGCCGGTGCCGCGGCAACTCAATTGCTTCCGGGTGCGATTGGCAAAGCACTGGCGATCGAACCCGCCCGCAGGACGGGGACTGTCGAGGACGTCGAGCACGTGGTGATCCTGATGCAGGAGAACCGCTCGTTCGATCACTATTTCGGCACGATGCGGGGTGTGCGCGGGTACGGGGACCCGCGGCCACACATCCTGCCGAATGGCCGGCCCGTGTGGTACCAGCCGCCGGCCCGTGTACACACCGGAAGGTACAACGGCCGGGGCCTGCCGGCCGATGCGGAGTACGTGCTGCCGTTCCCGGTGGATGCGCTGCGCACCAGCGAGTTCATCGCCGGGACCGATCATGGCTGGGGCAGTGGGCAACTGCTGTGGAACCAGGGCCGATACGACGGGTGGGTGAACGAGAAGCAGGACGTGTTCACCATGGCTCACCTGAAACGGTCGGAGTTGCCATATCACTTCGCCCTGGCGGAGTCGTTCACCGTGTGCGATGCATATCACTGCTCGGTGCCTGCCGACACCGCCCCGAACCGCATCCTCCTGTGGAGCGGCACGATCGACCCACAAAACCGGCTGGGCAGCAAGCCCAATGGCCCCGGCTTGTGGGAACGCGGTGGCGTCAACGGCTATACGTGGACCACCTACCCGGAGCGACTGCAGGCCAACGGAGTCAGTTGGAAGCTCTATCAGGGCGGCACCGGGATTCCCGGCCAGCCGACGGACAACTTCACCGACAACTCACTGGAGTTCTTCTCCCGATACCAGGTCCAGGAGGGCGCATCGGGACCGCTGGTGGAGCAGGGCGTTTCCACCCATACGCTGAAGGAATTCCGCAGTGACGTGGCGAGCGGGCAACTGCCGCAGGTGACCTGGATCGTCCCACCGTACAAATACAGCGAACATGCCTCCGCGTCCCCCGCCGATGGGGCGTACTACATCGACCTCGTCCTGGAAGCACTCGTGGCCAACCCCGAGGTGTGGAGCAAAACCGTCCTGATCCTCAACTACGACGAGAACGACGGTCTGTTCGACCACGTCGTTCCACCCACGCTGCCCGTGGCCAACAAGGTCGGCACCGACGGGCTCGTATCGCAAAGCCTGGCAGCCGGCCTGGCCGACGAAATCCTGGACTTCGACGTCTGGCGCGAGGGCGGCTCACCGTCGGGCGACACCGTTCGCGGCAAGCAACCCCTCGGGTTGGGCTCCCGTGTGCCGATGATCGTCGTGTCGCCGTGGTCGAAGGGTGGCTGGGTCTGCTCCGAGGTGTTCGACCACACCTCGGTGCTGCGGTTCCTCGAGACTCGATTCGGCGTCGCCGAGCCGAACATCAGCGCCTGGCGGCGCTCCTTGTGCGGCGACCTCACCTCCGCATTCGACTTCACCCGGCCCGACAGCAGGCCCGTCACCCCCGCGGTACCCCAGCCGATGCAGAGTCAGCACCAGCCGTTCTCCGTCACGCTCCCACAGGCGATGCCTCAGCAGGAGCCCGGTGTCCGGCCGGCCCGGCCGTTGCCGTACCGGTTCGGCGTCGAACTCGACCGCAACAGGGATGCGCGGTCGATCTCGCTGCAGTTCGTCAACAGCGGAACCGCCGGCACATACTTCTACGTATACACACACAACGACGCGCCGCGCCGCTACACCGTGGCTGCTCACGACACCATCAGCGACGTCTGGGACAGTGCCCTCGCAACCGATGCGCGGGGCCGCTACGACCTGCGCGTGACCGGAGCCAACGGATACCTCGGCCAATTCACCGGTACCACCGCGAACACCGCGGAACCGCGGGTATCGGTACGCCTCGACGACACCAAAACACGTCAGCTGGTCCTTGACGTCCGCAACCCTGGTACTACCCCCCGGACGCTCCACATCCGCAACGACTACAGTCACGCCGCCAAGCGCACCGTCAACCTCAAACCGGGCAAAACCACCAAGGTAACGTGGGAAACCGAATCTGCGCACGGTTGGTATGACATCTCGGTGACCGACGAGGCCGACCCGAGCTACCTCCGTCGGTTCGCCGGCCACCAAGAGAACGGACGTCCCAGCTTCAGTGATCCCGGGCCGATACGTTAACCGGTCCGAGTAGCCCACAGTGTCTTCCGTTATCGCATCCGCCACCGTTCGCGCCGGTTCCATCGGCCGACCCCGGGCGCAACGATCGGGCATACGAATGACACCGAACCCACACGAACCGGTGTGATGCGCGCATCAGGCAACGTTTGCCCTGGTGTGATGTGACGCGCCGTCCGGGCTACGCCTCGGGCGGCGCGTCGGGCGCGAGGCCGTGTCCGGCGGAACACGTGCCGGGGCCCGGGGAACCTGGTGCGCGCGGCCGCGGCGGGCACCCCGCAACTGGTCCTGCGCTACCGCCGCGTCATTGCCCAGATCCCCCCCACCCCCACGATCACCGGCGGCGGCCCTGCCGCGCCGTCAAGACGGGCGGTGCCCGGACCGGATGCCCACGACGTAGTGCCCCCGGCGCCCGCCGCGCCGGTCGTCCCTGCCGTTTTCACTGAACCCTCGGCGAGCAGGATCCTGCGGACCTGGGAACGCCGCAGGATCCGGCCGCCCGGCGCGTGACGCGCCCCGGCCGGCTTCCGGATCCTCTTCTCTCCTCGTCCCCGTCCACGGGTTGACGGGCCACCGTGGCCCTGCACGACGCGACCACCGGCGCCGTCACGCTGAGCGCACAGGTGTCGTCCGCGCAGATCCCCGACGCGACATGGCGTTGGGACGGCGGCCCGATCGCCGCCCTGGGACGCAGTCGGCGCCCCGCGATGCTGAGCCCACCCTCTCACCACACAAACTCCCGTGACAGTGCCCGGCGTTACCGTGCGCCCATGACAACTCCCGACGGCGGCGCGCCGTTCCACGACCGATACCAGCGCGACTACATCGTCAGCCCGGGCCCCGGGTGCACGCCCTCCTTCCAGGAGTCCGTACGACTCGCCCGGCATGGCGAACTGGAGGCCGTGTTCAGCCTCCTCGCCGACAGCGAGGGCAAGGACGAAGACCTCGACGAACTGGCCTACAAGCTGTTCTGCGTGGCCTCCGACTTCGGCCACGAAGAAGCCGCGGACCTCATCGACGACCTGTTGGAGGCATCCTCGCTCCGCTACGACGACGACCGCTTCGTCCAGGGCAACGCCCACTTCGAGCTGGCCTTGGCGTACCTGCGCGGAAGCGACGGCCTCCCGGCGGACCCCGGGAAGGCCCGCGAGCACCTCGGCACGGCCCGCGACTGCCACTGGCCGTGGGGCGTCGACGACGGCGAGACCCTCCTTGCCGCCGCCCGAGCCATCCTGTCACCGCCCCAACGCGTCGTCTTCGACGGGATATACGGCGCGGACTGACCCGGCAGCGGCCCACCCGGGCCGAGGTCAGCGGCGTCTGCCACCGTGACCGACAAGTCCGAGACCACCCCGACCACCAGGGCGGCGGGCGGCGCGGCTTCGCCTGGACCGACCACGGCGACCTGCCGACCGCCGCCCACCATCAGCTCGGCGTGCTGGTCCGGGACAACCTCCACGTCCACCTGGACCGGCGATTACGCGCGACCTCGTCACGGCCGGCCTGGTCGAGCGTCGGCTCACCCCTGCCGATCGGCGCCGGCGCAAGATCGTCGCCACCGCCCGGGGCGTCAGCACCCTCCAGGACCTGCGGGAGCGGGTACGGGAAGCCGAAGACCGGCTCCTTGAGGCGCTCGATGAGAATGAGCGCCAGGCGTTCCGGACCCTGCTCAGCCGGATCGCCTGCGACGTCCAGGACACGGACCTGTCCACTGCCCCCTGCGACGTCACCCCCCGCCCCGTGCGACATCGCCGACCCCGGGTCCTCTCCCGCCTGACAAACTTCCGGCGCCGCCGTCCCGGCGGTGATGCCGCGTCAGCCCAGCGCGCGGTCGAGGTTGAAGGCGGCGCTGATCAGCGAGAGGTGGGTGAAGGCCTGGGGGAAGTTGCCCAGCTGTTCTCCGGTCGGGCCGATCTCCTCTGCGAACAGACCGAGGTGGTTGGCATAGGTGAGCATCTTCTCGAAGGCGAGCCGAGCCTCCTCCAACCGGCCGGCGCGGGCCAGCGCCTCCACGTACCAGAAGGAGCAGATCGAGAAGGTGCCCTCGGGGCCGTGCAGGCCGTCCGGGCTGGCGGTCGGGTCGTAGCGGTATACCAGCGAGTCGGAGACCAGGTCCGTGGTGAGCGCGTCCAGGGTGGAGAGCCACTTGGGGTCGGTGGGCGAGACGAACTTGGCCATCGGCATCATCAGCAACGAGGCGTCCAGCACGTGGTCGTCCAGCCCCTGGACGAACGCCCCTCGCTCGGCCGACCAGCCGCGCCGCATGATTTGCCGGTAGATCGCGTCCCGGGACTCCCGCCAGCGGGGCAGGTCCGCCGGCAGACCGCGGCGGTTCGCCATGCGCATCGCGCGCTCCAGCGCCACCCAGCACATCAGCCGCGAGTACACGAAGTTCCGCCGGCCCGCCCTGGTCTCCCACACCCCCTCGTCGGGCTGGTCCCAGTGCTCGCACAGCCAGTCCACCACGGCACCGACCTCGTCCCAGCGGTCACTGCCGATCGGCTGCCCCCACTTGTCGTAGAGGTAGATCGAGTCGACCAGCGCACCGTAGATGTCCAGCTGGAGCTGGCCGGTGGCGGCGTTGCCCACCCGGACCGGTGCGGAGCCGAGGTATCCCTCCAGGTGCGGAAGCTCGTATTCGGGCAGCTCGACGCGCCCGTCGATGCCGTACATGATCTGCAACGGGCCGCCCTCCCCCGTGCCCCGCAGGATGCCCCGCTCGGAGATGAACCCCATGAACGCCTCGGCCTCCGAGGTGAACCCCAGGCGCAGCATCGCGTAGACGCAGAAGGCGGCGTCACGGACCCAGACGTACCGGTAGTCCCAGTTGCGCTCGCCTCCGATCTGCTCGGGCAGGCTGGTGGTCGGTGCGGCGACGATCGCACCGGTCGGCGCGTAGGTGAGCAGCTTCAGCACCAGCGCGGAGCGGTTCACCATCTCCCGCCACCGCCCGTGGTAGCGCGAACCGGCCAGCCAGTGGCGCCAGAACCGGACGGTCGCCTCGGCCTGCTCCTGCGCCTCGGCGCGTGGGCACGACCGGGCCGGGACGCCGTCGCCGATCTGGTCGAGGGCGAACACATTGGACTCGCCCTCGAGGAGTTTGAAGTGCGACCACACGTCCAGGCCGTCGCTCTCCAGGGGCGCGGTGGCGGTCAGCGCGAGCGTCAGTGACGGGGAGCGGAACACCGCCGTGTGGCCTTCGAGGTGCGTGGTGTGCGCTTCGGCGCCGTAGCCGAAGCGGGGGGCTATCCGCGCCCTGAACGGGAGGGTTCCGCGGACGCAGATCACCCGCCGGATCAGCCGGTGCCGGGCCGCCTCGCGCGACTCGTCGACCACGGGCATGAAGTCCTGGATCTCCGCCACCCCGTCCGCGGCGAAGAACCGCGTGATCAGCACGTTCGTGTCGGGGAAGTAGAACTGCCTGGTGCGGGTCGGGACCTCGGCGGCCAACTCGAACGACCCGCCCCGGTCGGCGTCGAGGATGGACCCGAAGACGCTGGGCGCGTCGAAGCGCGGGCAGCAGTACCAGTCGATGGTGCCGTTCGTGCAGACCAGGGCGGTCGTACGAAGATCGCCGATCAGGCCGTGCTCGGAAATCGGGGTGTAACGGGAGCCGTCCGCCTGCTCGAAACCAGTCGTGTCGAACGCCATACCGGCCTCCCTGCCATTGTGGCCTGGGCCTGGGCCTGGAGATGAATCCTTGCTTTTCATGCTAGACCGCTACTCGAGGCGGGGGTCTGACGGAGCCGTGCGGACAGGCTCCCTGCCCGCCTCGTCGAAGGGCGGTGATGCACTCGCCGACGGGCCGCCTGCTGCCGCAGGGCATGCGCGAGCGCGTCCGGCACCCGCCCGTCCTCCGACGTGGCGGTGAACTCCAGCGCCTTGGTGACCGCCCCCAGCCCGCCGGCCTGCACCGCCTGGGCACTGGCCAGGGCGAAGACCGCCGAGGAGACTCTGCCCTCCGGTCGCCGCGCGACCTCGTCGGCCGGCGCGTCCGCAGGTCCGCTGGGGCCTGGACGCGGCCGGTGGCGCGGTCTCCACACCGGCCTGGCGCAGCAAGCCGTCCTGGTACCTGGTCGCCACCGACGACCGCATGGTCCCGCCGCCCGCCCGGCACGCCATGGCCGAGCGCATCGGCGCCCGGACCGTCGAGGCCGCCCGGCAGTCACGCGATCCACGTCTCGCAGGCCGCCGCCGTCGCCGACGTGATCAAGCAGGCCGCCGCCGGCTGAACGCCGCCGAGGTTCGCAGTACGGAAGCGCCCGCCGAGCGCCCCGCGACAGGGCCGATCGGCGGGCACCGAACGTCCCACTGCGGCCGGGTCCCCCTCAGCGCGCCACCCCCGAACCCGTCGGCCTCGTCCCATCTGGCCACGGCCGCCACCGCACATCCGCGTCCGGGCCGGTCGCCGACGACCCCGTCACAAGTCCCGCGGGCCGGTCCGCAGACATGCGGGCCGGCCGGCGGGTCCGAGGGCAGGACTCAGTGGCTCAGCCGCCCATTCCCGTTGCCGCGTTCAGCAGGGTGGTCGAGGGGTCGTCGGCGTCGAGGGAGTAGATCATGACGCCGCCGAGGCCGAGGTTCTTGATGTACTGCCGCTTGTCAGCGAGCGAGTCGGGGGTCTCGATGCTCCAGAAGTTGGTGCCGTCGTGGATCCAGGTGCTGCGGCTCGCCTGGTCGTAGTAGTAGCTGTTGGTCAGGCCCGCGGCCTTGAGTTCCTTCCAGTCGGCCACGCCCGGCTGCTGCGAGTAGGGGAACGCGGCCGTCGGCCCGGTGACGGACTGGTAGCGGCCGTGCTGCCCGCCATCGGGCACACCGGTCCAGCCGCGCCCGTAGAACGGCACCCCCATGGTCAGCTTGCCGGCCGGGAAGCCGTTGTTCAGGTAGCGGCTGATCGCGTCGTTGGCGGTGAAGGCCGTGCCGTACGCGGGGCTTGCCGGGGTGTCGTAGAGCGGGGCCTGGAAGTTGGTGGGTCCGTTGGCTTCGAACGCGCCGTGCATGTCGTAGGACATGACGTTGCCCAGGTCGAGGACGTTGGCGACGCTGGGCACATCGAGGTTGCCGATCTCGGTGGGTCCGGCGGGCAGGGCCGCGGTGAGCGTGTACGGGCGTCCGCCGAGCGCGGTGAGCTCGGCCCGGAACTCGGCGAGCAGCGCGGTGTAGTTGGCCCCGTCCTGGGGGGAGACGTGGTTGCCGTAGTGGCCGTTGGCGCTGCCGGGGAACTCCCAGTCGATGTCGAATCCGTCGAACACACCGGCCGCCGCGCCCGAGCCGCCGGCGGGGTCGTCGCCGATCTGTGGGAGGTTGCCGCGGATGTACACGTCGATGCAGGACGCGACGAACGTCTTGCGGGAGGCGTCGGTGGCCGCGACGTCCGAGAAGTACTTCGAGTACGTCCAACCGCCGATGGACATCAGCACCTTCAGGTTCGGGTACTTGGCCTTGAGCTGCTTGAGCTGGTTGAAGTTGCCGCGCAGCGGCTGGGCCCAGCTGTCGGCGGTGCCGTCGACGCTGATGTCGGAGCCGTAGATCTTCTGGTAGTCGGCGTACGCGTCGGCCGATCCGTCGTTGCCCACCGGGTCGTTCTCGTCGGGCGAGGACGGCTTGTTCGCGGCCATGCAGGTGAGGTTGACCGGGTCGATGTTCTCGAACGCGTATTGCAGCACGGTGAGTTTGCCCGCGATGCCTTGCGTGTCGAGGTTCTTCGGGTGGAAGGCGTTGGCGTAGGTCGACCAGCTGGTGTAGTAGCCGACGCGCTGCGTGGGCGCGCCCGGGTCGGGGGTGGCGACGCGGATGAACGACTCGTTGATCTCCGGGTCGGACGGTTGCTGCGGGGTGCCGGTCGGGTCGTACGGGCTGAGGATCCACTGCTGGTTGGGCTGCCCGTTGCAGGTGTAGACGTCCATGAAGCTGTTGTTCGGGTTGGTCGCCGCGCCGGACAGGTCCATGCACAGGTTCGGGTACAGGCGGTCGTCCGCGTACCTGGCACCCGAAACTCGGACAACCGAACCCAATTGACACAAATCGGTCCGTGCGCAATCGGCCCGACAGTGACCCCTGGGGCGGCAGCGCATACTCACCACGGCGCGGGATCACGAGGGCGGCGGGTCGCTCGGCGCAGTGGTACCCGGATCCGCCGCATACCCTTTCGGCCGGCACACCGCGTCGGTCACGATGCGCACAACCACGGCGCGGTCGACACCGCAAAAAGCATCCGCTCACCCGTCGACGGGTGGCACGCTGTCTGCGTCGAGATCTCGAAGCAACCACGCGCGCAGGCGTTCGGTGCTCTCGTGGTCGCCCGCCTTCTCCAGCATCTCGGCACGCCACGTCAGTGCGAAGAGGTCTCCGACGTCGGCGGTTTCGCAGGCGAGGCGTTCCGGCATCGTAATCGCCCGCCTTCTCCCACAGGATCAGTGCTGCACCCCAGGTCAGAACACCACACCCCGAACCCGCCACTGAGAAGACTCACACCACCGGCAGACAACGGCTCGATCCGAGCCCACGCCGCATCCGTCAACCCACTCCGAGACACCACAAGATCATTATCAGACAGCCCTCAGGCGAGGGCCTGATCGAGCAGGGTCGTGGCGGCCGCGCGGGCGTACCGGCCGTAGTCCGCCTGGTTCAGCACCATGGCGCGGCTCGCCGCTCCGTCCGCGAGGGTCACCAACTGCTCGGCGAGCGCGACGGGTTCACGGCAGCCCAGTTCCGTCACCAGGTCGGTGACCAACCGCACCATCCGGAGCTTCTGTTCGCGGGCGTAGGCGTGAATCGGATGCCTCGGGTCGGGGAACTCGGCCGCCGCGTCGATGAACGGGCACCCGCGCACCGCGGACGCGTCCGTGACCGGCTGATCGAACAGGTGGAGGATGCGTTCGCGCGGGCCGAGGTCCGCACGGATCAGCACACTCTCCATGGTCTTCCCCGACGCGACGAGCGACTGCAGGTAGGCGATCGCCAGTTCGTCCCGGGAACGGAAGTGGACGTACAGAGTGCGCTTGGACACGGGTGCCTGCCCCGCGACCTGCTCCATGCCGGTCGCGGAGATGCCCTGCTCCGCGAACAGTCGGGCGGCGGCGGCCAGGATGCGCTCCCTCGCCCCCCGCCCTCGCCGCGGCGTCGTGTCACCCGTCACATCCATGAGGAAAGCATACGGTCGCGTTTACTTTGCGCCGGGCGTGGGGCTACCGTCGACGCCAAGGAAACGCCACCGTTTACCTTGATTCTCGTGGAGGAGTCCCATGACCCGGTCCGACCACACCGAGCTGAGCGGCTACGCGCAGGAGTTGATCCGCGGCCGACGGGCGACGCGTGCCTTCCGACCCGACCCCGTGCCCGAGCAGACGATGCGCGCGATCTTCTCGCTGGCCGGTGCGGCGCCGTCCAACTCCAACGCCCAGCCGTGGCGGGTGGAGGTGGTCAGCGGCGCACCGCGTGAGCGCTTGGCCGCGTCCCTTCGGGCCGCCCACGCGGCGCGGCGCACGTCGGTCGACTTCCCGTACGGCGACGACATCTACTCGCCGGTGCAGCAGGAGCGGCGGGCCGCCTTCGGCAGCCGGCTCTACGGGACGCTGGGCATCGGCCCGACGACCATGCGGCGCGCGCGGCCTACGACGCCGAGAGCCTGGACTTCTACGGTGCACCGCACGTCGCGTTCCTGTTCGTCTCCGAACAGGACAACGCACGCCTGGCCGGCGACGTCGGCGCCTACATGCAGACGCTGCTGCTGGCGATGACCACGTACGGCGTGGCGAGTTGCCCGCAGGGACTGCTGAGTTTCTACGCCGACGACGTACGCGCCGAACTCGGCCGTGCCGCAGGGAAACTGCTCGTCGGGATCTCGTTCGGATACGCCGACGTCGCCGCGGCGGTGAACCACATCGACACCGGACGTGCCGCGTTGGACGAGACCACCACCTTCCACGGCTGACGGCGCAGGACCGCGATGAGCTCGGCCTCGACGAAGGACCGGCGCCCCGGCCGAAACCGTCGGCCTCGTCGATGGTGGCGTCGACGTGGGCGTTGTGGACGACGTCGGCCGCAGCGGTCAGCGCAGTGCGTGCGGTCGGTCCGAAACGGGGTTGCGCGCGGCACGGCGCAGTGCCCGCTCCCGCCTTCCGACGGGGACGTCGATGGTCAGGGGCGCGGCGCCGGCGCGCCATTGCAGGACGAGTTGCCGAGGTCACAGCGGAGCGCGCATACCACGACGATGTCACCGCGCCCCGCAGGGGTGTTCGTCGGCGCGGTCGCGGCGGCGGACGCCGCCCCCGAGTCGTCGGTGTGGACGACGCGAACGATCCCGATGTCGGTGTGCCGGTCCGTCGGCCCGGGGCGAACGGGACCTCGGATTCGACGGCGCACGGCGACAGCCTTGTCGAACGCCCTCAAAGCCGAACGAACACCTCGAACAGCGCGCTGACACCGGCGCAGCGGGAAGCGCTTGCGGGTGGGGGTGTCGATGTCACCGAACAGAAGGAGCAGTCGGCAACATCGGCGGCAGGGGCGGTGCGGGCGGATCGGTGGACGCTCACCCTCGCCGCCGCAGCCGCGTTCCGGGAGCGCGAGGGGCATCTGACGGTGCCACGCAAGTACGTCGAGACCGTCGAACACGACGGCGAGGCACACCAGGTCAAACTCGGCGTCGCCCTCGCCAACGCGCGACAACGACGCGCCACATTCCCACCGGACCGGCTCGACGCGCTCACCGCACTCGACATGCGATGGACATGAGCACGGGGATTGGGGCCGGGTGGGGTCGAGGTCCCGTTCGGCGTCGGCGGAGCGCGTGGTGATCCCGACCGGGAGAGATTCGCGCGCCCCGGTCGGTTGTCGGCAGTGAGTGTCGGCGGGCTCGGCATCGAGAAGTGTCGGCGTTTGACGCGGCCTCGGATCGTGAGGACGGCGAGGGCGAGGAGGACGTTCGAGGAAGCGAAGGGCGCTCCGATCGAGGGCACGGTCCACTGCAAGGCGCCGAGTGTTGCCGGCCGCCGCGGGCGGACGGTGGGGGTGACGGCGGGCCCTGCCGCCACCCCCACGGCCCTTCGGGCGCGCGTGCGCACCCGGTGTGGTTCATGCTCCCCCGGGCCTCATCGGTGGCGACGTCGCCGGGTGCCGGTGAGCGAGCCGGTGTGTCGCCGCGTGCTCCGTGCCCGATGTGGTCGGCTCGGGGGCGGACGTGTCGTTTCCTAGTACGACAGGTCCGTCTGGTCCGAGAACACCTTGCCGCGGATGTGCAGGTTTCCCTCGGAGTCCAGGACGGCGATGATCTTCTTCGCGGAGCCGTGGTGGGTGGTGAAGTAGATCTTGTCCGCCTCCTGGGAGGAGGAGTAATTGGAGTTCACCGACAGCTCGATGCTCACCGGCGAGCTGATGAGCACGTCCTTCTTGTCCGTGCCCGGGTAGACCTGGTTCTCCCGCAGCTTGATCCGGGCGTGGTTGTCGCCCTCGTTCCAGTCCGATGCCTGTCCGAGATCGATGTCCGTCATGAGGCTTCCTCTCATGTCCCCGGCGGACGTGTCCCCTCTCGCGGGCCGCGATCGTTTCCGTGCGAAGCCCGACGGGACGCGCCCGCCCTCCAGTGAAGAGCCTTGCCCGGTCCGGGCAACACCGTGGGGCGCCCGGGCCGAGCACGAACGTACACACACGGGTCCCCCGGGGGTACCGGACTGCGCATGTTTGGCTCGATTGCTGAATATCGGCCGTTTTTCGGCCAACTCGACGTGAATTGACACGTGTCGCACACGCAGGCGAGGACACCGCGACCCGCCCTACGATGTTCTTGATGCGGTATCCGTCCGGTGACCAACCCGGCGCCGGTGGGAACGCGCGTGGGATCACCGGGCCGAGTTCGTCGACGCAGACGACCGTCGCGTCTTCGGGCGGGCGGGTGTAGAGCTCGACGATCCGTGTCCATTTCCCGCGAAGTCGGGGTCCCTCGACCGGACCCACGACCGGGTGCGGCGCCACCGGACCCCCTCGGCGAGCAGGATCCTGCGGACCTGGGAACGGCTCACGCGGATGCCCAGTCTCCCGGCCTCGGCGGCCAGGGCGTCCGACGTCCACTCCGGAGGCCCGGACTCGTCCGCCGCCCACAACTCGTCGGACGGCTGCATCTCCAAGCGGCCGGGCGGGGTCGGCTTGACCAGGGCAACGATCCGGCAACGCTCGGCCTCGGTAATCCGCCGTTTGCGGCCGCACCCGGGCCGGTCGCCGAGCCCGTCCGGGCCCTGTTCGTTGAACCGGTGCAGCCACCGCCGCACGGTCTTCTTTTCATCTGGGCGCCCCCATCGTGATCCCGATCTACGCTCGCGCTTGGCCTCGGCCGGGGCGGGCGTTTTGGTCGTCGGCCCGTTCCGGTCGCGAGCGGAGGCGATAGCAGCCGGCCCCCGTGCCGGTGCCGCCGCCGAGGCGCCACCGCCGAGGGTTCGCCGGTGGCCCGGGCAAACGCCGGATCCGCCATCGCCGCCATGGGAAGCCGGGGGCGGGTGGCCGACAACCGGCGGCCACCTCACCCACCGGCTACGCGTCGACGGCGGGGTATTCGCCGAGCGGTTGGTGACCAGGCTCGGCGGGAGCGTTCTCAGGCAACGGGCAACACGCGTGCCCACGTGCGGAGTTCGTCCAGGTGGCCGTCCACCGCCAGGTTCGATTCCGCCAATATCGCCTCGAACTCCTCGTCTGTCAGCGGGCGGCAGCGGAACTCGTGCACCCACTTGGCGTCCGGGAATTCGTATTCGATGTGCACCGCGCGCACTCCGTCTCCGATCGGCTCGGAGCTGAGGATCTTCACGGCACCGTCGGGATGTTGGCTGATTCGAGGCAACTGGTCGTGCCAGCCGATGCCTTCGCGCTGGATCAGCACCACCCCGTCGTCGGCGACGTGTGCCCGACAGGCGTCGAGCATCGCCCGGCGGAACGCGGGCTCGACCGTGTGCACCAGGTAGGACGCCAACAACACCACGTCGAAGCGCTCCCCGAGCCGCAGGTCCTCGATCGTGGACAGTACGGTCTTCGCCCCGCGTACCCGATCGAGCATCTCCGGCGACTCGTCCACCGCCGTGACCTGCCACCCGCGCTCCACCAACGCATGGGTCACCCGCCCGGCCCCACAACCGAGTTCGAGCAGGGTGCGGGCCCCTTCGCGAGCGCCGAGCGCGATCATCTCCGGCTCCTCTCGCGCCGGCAGGCGGTCGTACATGTCCACGGCGCACCCGTCCGGCGTGAACGCCCCGGGTCCCTCGCCGCGATACCCCTCACGAATACGCGCCATGACCGATCCCTTCCCCCGAGCAACCCACGGTCGCTCACGAAACGGACAGCAACGCGCCCACCCAAACCGCAACGGCCCGGAGCTGTCAACGGTTTCGACACGGTGCCGGCCGATCGGACCGCGTGCCCGACTCGGCTGGTGGTGATCGGCTCCGACCCGGCGCGGCGCCGTATCGGGCAGGACCCGGGAACTCAGTCGACGTTCCCGCGCCGGACCCGCGCAGCCCTGAACGGTGACCCGGCGCGTCATCCCGGACGGCAGGGAGCGGTTGACCCTGGCCTCGCAGTACCGGGAGCCCGTCGGCCGGGCGGGCTGCCCGATCACGCCCTCCGGCTCGCCGGCCCCGGTTCCGGGATGCGTCCGCAGAGCAGGTTTCCGGGCTCGGCGGGGTCGTCGCTCATCCAGAACTGGGACCACAGGAGGGCGAATTCCGGCCGGCTCAGGTAGCCGTCGCCGTCGAGGTCGAGCAGGTCGAAGACCGCGTCCGTGTCGACGCTGCGGCCGTGCCAGGTCTCGACGAGTCGGCGGTGTTCGGTGCGGGAGATTTGGCCGTCGCGGTTCTCGTCGATGGCGTCGAAGATGGTCCGGGCGGTGGCCGTGACGGCCTCCGGCATGGAATGCAGCCGGTCCATGAGGGCGTGGACCTCGTGGACGTCGACCCTGCCGTCCTTGTCGGTGTCGGCCGCCGACAACTCGTCCCACCAGCCCATGAGGAGCGCCTCGATACGGGCGCGCAGTTCCGTCCCGGGCTCCACGCCCGGCCGTCAGCGCCCCGGAGGCGGAGGCATGCTCCCGGGCGCGCGAGTTGTCACGTGCGCTCACGGCCAGGTACAGCACGCTGATAACCGCCGCGCCCGACGACCCGACCAAACGCGCCCTGCGCGAGCAACGCCGGGCGTACGCCGTCGAGTTGGCCCGGCTCGACGCACGCGAGCACGCGACGATCGACCGCATCCTCGACACCTGCCCGGCCCGCCTCGACCCGGCCCGCGACGAGGACCGATGAGCGACGACCCGCCCGCCGACGACCGCCACCTCACCGACGAACAACGCGCCGAGATCCCGCGCGAGGAGATCCTCCCCGACACCCTCGCCGCGAGACGACTGCGGACTGCGGCGGCCGGTTTCGGGCGCGGGCCTCGCGGTGGTGTGGTCGAACTCGCGTGCCGAGTCGGGTTGTCGCCCCATGCCCATAGCCTCTCCGAGGGCGGGTGCGCATCGGCCCGCGGGATCGTCACACGAGCGGCGGGGGTTCGGTGTGGGAGCGGGCGTGTGGGACGTGGTCGAGGAGTCGCAACGCGCGGTGTGGTCGTTCACACCGTTCGAGCACGTGGGCCCGCTGGGATTCGGCATGACCCACGATCGGGCGGCGGCCGCGGTCGAGGGGGTCCTGGAGACCATCGGATCGCGGGGAGACGGCACCGGGTGGGTGTCGCAGGCCGACATGTGGCCCACCCGCGGCGGCGCGGGGGCAGCGGTGCACCTGTACTACGACCGGGCGATCGGCCCGGCCGCGATCGCGATCGACGCGCGGCACGGTCCGCAGGTGGATCTGGACGGGATCCCGCTGGTGGGCCGGGTGCCGTCCCTCCTGGAGGACGCGTTGTCCGACAACTGCACCGCACACGCCCTCGAAGGGGTGTATCCACTGGAGGCAAACCTGTGCGCGCCCGAAATCGGTGTCGTGATGCGTGTCCTACGGGCCGGGGACCGTGTCCTGACCCGGCCGGTCCTCGTCGCCCGGGAATGGGCACCCCGATGCCCGGACGCGTCGCGCATGGCACACCGACCCCACCTTCTCCCACGTCTCCCCCCGGCCTGATCGGTGGCCGTCGAGTCCGCCGATGCCCGTCTCCACGGCCGTCGGCGGCCGTGCAGCCTGGGTGGTCGTACCCGGCTGTCGACGGCCGGTACGACCCCGAACACACCGACACCGCCCCACGGATCGCGGGCGGGCCGGGGCATGTTCCCCTTGTGTGGACGCGGCGGGTGTCGGACACCGGTCCTACGGTGTGGGCACGAGTGCCTGGGACGGTATCGCGTGGCTGCGCGAGGCCCGCGAGTTCGGATCCGACTACTGCTTGACGTTCGCCCGGGGCCTACTTCGCCCACGATGATGAAGATCCTCGACGGCCATCTGCTGCCGCGCCGGATGAAAGCGGCCGAGGGAAGTGAGCTGCCGCCCCTGCGCGACTTCGCCCGCAACCTCACCAAGGACCTCGACGCTGTGACCGCCGGCCTGACCATGCCCTCTCCAGCGGCACGGTCGAAGGACACGTGAACCAGGTCGAGTTCCTCAAGCGTCAAGGCTATGGACGCGCCAACTTCGACCTCCTCCGACGCCCCATCCTCCTCACACCATGAGCCAACCACGCTGGGTGATCCCGAAATTGTTGATCAGAGCCGTTGGAATTCCCCGGTACCGGCCATTTGGTGGGGAGGTATCCGGCCGCCGATGGTCATTCTGTGTCGATCTTCCACATCGCTCAGCGGCTCACGGGTGAAGACGGAAGGAGGCTCCGGCGTGCTCGGTTCGGCGATGGCGGCGGATGGGGCCGGTGGTGATCAGGGCCCGGCTCTCGGTGGTGTCGGGATGCGTGTTGTTGCACCTGCCGTAGCGGCATGTGGTGTCGTCGAGGCACCACCGCAAGAAAGGCTCGATCTGCGATGTACCCCTCCGTCACGCCTCCCCGCCAGGTCAAGATCGGTGATGCCGCCGCCTTCGCCGGGACCACCCCACGCGCCATCCGCCACTACCACCAGATCGGTCTGCTGCCGGAGCCCGAGCGAGGCGGGGACGGTCGCCGCCGCTACGGCTACGACGACATGATCCGCCTGCTGTGGATCCGCAAGATGGCGGAGGCCGGAATCAGCCTGGACGACATGCGGGCCGCCTTCGACGGAGCCCGGGACATCGAGGAGACCCTGGGCCGACTGGAGGAAACCCTGGCCGCGCAGGAGGCCGACATCAAGCGTCAGCGGGCGGCAGTCCGGCGCCTGCGGGCCGTGGGCAGCCCGCTGGGTCTGCTCTCCCAACTGGTGACGGACCGGCTCGGCCACCTGCCTCCGGGCGCCTTGTGCCCTTCCGACCTGGACGCCCTGTTGGTCACGGAACGGGTCTTCGGGCCGTTGGGAGCCGCTGTCCAGGCCGGCGTGTTCATCGTGCTGGCCACCCACCCCGATCTGCGGGCCGACGCGGACCGCCTAGAGGCGGCCGACGCCGCCCTCGACGACAGCGTCGATCCCCATGACCCGCGGGTCGAAGAACTCGCCGCGCAGCACTGTGCCCACCACAAGGCCCTGGTACAGGCCATCGAGGCGGACGGGCTGGACGCGGCTGAGGAGAAGCTCTTCGAGATCTACGACGCCGACCTGACGGGCGAAGAGGTCTCCCGGATGAGCGCCTTCGAAGCGGTCACCAAAATGCCCTACGACTTCTCTCCCGCCCGGATGCGATGCATGGAACTCACGGCAGAACTCCTCGCCCGAGACGACACCCCAGACGACAGCTGATTGCCTACGGTAGGCACCGACGAACCAGCCGGCCGCCCCTTCGCCTGTACCCGACCGGCCGCATCAGGCGTCGGCTACGGCGAGACGGAGAGTGACATCGCAACTGGCCGTACGTGGGGACCGCGGGCGAACCGCTTCGGTGGGCCTTGGTGCGGTTCCCGTGCCGGCGACGGTGGTGGTGTGGCCGTTGTCCGCGCGGGGGCGTTGCGGGTGGTGTCGGGTGCGGGTGGGTCCGGCGCCTTGGGTGCCGGAGGTGTCGACGGGGCTGGGTTTCGTGGGCGCGGTGGCCGTGGCGGCGCCGTGGACGGTGATCGTCTGGTGCTGGTTGGTGCCGTTCGCGGTGGCGTGGGCGTTGGTCGACGCGCTCGTCCTTCGGCTTCCGGATCAGCTCGTCCCGGTGGCCGCGTCGCGCTCGCGATCGGCGGCACCTGACGCGGCGGCACCCCGCCCCGGGGCGGGGTGCCGGTTTCCGTTTCGCGGTCCGGGTCCGGGGTCCGGGGTCCGGGGCGCAGGTTCTCCAGGAGGGCTCGGAGGGCGTCGTGATCACGGGTGCCCTCGGTGGGAAGAGCGTCGCCATCCGATACGACTCGCCGTCCGCCACGGAGCCACCGTCACCATCGCCGCGATCGGCGAATGGCTGCGAACCAAGATCAACTGTGGGACGGATCCGGGGTGTTCTCGGGCGGCTGCTCGACCTTGCGCAGGGCGACCGACGGGCGAGGGCGAGCGCCGCCGCCCGCCACGCCTTCGAGCGCCCAGAGTTCGTCCCCGAGGCGGAAGGTGTCGCCCACCGCCAGGATGTACTGGCGCGACTCACCGTCGCTGACGCCCAGCCGGACGGTGAGGGGGTGGTCCGGGCGTGTGTCGACGTACATCACGCCGATGTCGCCACTGGCTGTCCTTCTCTGCGTTCCGCACCGGATGACGAGTCTGGTCCTCACATCGATCCCTTCCATGATGGTGCCGCGTGGCCGCAGCCAATCATGGGCCGGACGGCCGACGCGGGACGTGCATAGTCCACAACGCGCGAGATGGGTGGACGGCGTCGTCGGGGTGTCCTTCACGGGTGCCGAGGTCGGCGGCGAGGGCGAGCGGGTCGCGGGTGTGTTCCGGGTGTGCGAGTGCGGCGCGGGCGTGGTGGCCGGTGGCGGTGTCGAGCAGTCGTGTGCGGGTGTCGAGGTCGGATCGGCGGCGATCCGTGTGGCCGTGTCGGTGTCGATCGCGGGGTGCCGGATCGGTTGCAGGGGCCTCGCCGGGTGTATCCGGGGGCACGGGCGAACAGGTCGCCGGGTTCGCCCGGCCCGCCGCGTCGCGCGCGGCGGGCCCGGGGGTCAGGCCGGGGTGTCGTGGCAGCAGGCGCAGGGGGCGGCCTGGTCGCGGCATGCGGAACACGCGCCGCTCGATCGAATCTTCAGGAACGTACTGACGGAGCATCAGTTCCGTGTGTGGAGCTCCGGCGCGTACAACCGCACCCATCCCCTCGTGGTTGTCGACGAAGTTGTCGGCTTCCCGGCGAGGTGCCCACGATGGCCGGCCACGACACGACCCGGCGACGCTCATCGTGGCGTTCGACCAGGTCGCGGGCAACCAGGGGGACCGAACCGCCGGCGTGGACGGCCTGACCGTCACCGACGTCGAACGCGACATCGGAGCACCCTGGCGTGGTCGTCCACGATCGGCAATCGGAGGGCGACCGTCGGATCCCGTACGACCGGGCTCATGGTCGCGGGTGAGTTCTTGCCGGTATCGGGGTGTCCGTGGCAGCTCGGTCAGTCGGCCGTCCAGCCGCGGAAGATGCCGACGCAGCCGCGGACGGACAGTTCGTGGTGATCGAAGTACCGATCGAGCTGCGCACGGAGGTCGTCCAGTGTGTCGCCGTCGTTGTGGAACGCCCCCTGCTTGTTGAGCAGCCGCATCGCCTTACGGGCGGCGAGGGACACCGGGACGCCGGCCGACAGGACCGTGGTGCCGAAGACGACGCCTCCGGGGCGGACCACGGCCGCGGCGTGCGCCAGCACGATCCCCTTCTCCCGCAGGCTTCCCGGGATGCAGTGCAGCAGATAGCTGATCCCGACCGAGTCGTGGGAGCCGTCCGGTACGGGCAGCGGCTCCAGCACGTTCGCGCGCACCGTGGCGACGTGGTAGCGGCGCAGGCGATGTGCCGTGTGGGCCAGGGAGTTGGGGTTGAGGTCGACCAGGGTGATCCGCGGGTCGGGCACCGGGAACCGCGCGTGGTGGAGCAGGTACCCGCTGCCCACGCCGATGTCCATGTGGCGCGCACCCACGCCGGTGTCGTACAGGCGTCGGGAGACCGTCGGCGGACAGCGCCACAACAGCGGTGCGGTGCCTCGATACACCACGAGGTCGTAGAGGTTGAGGAAGGGTTTCGAGTATCCGGCCTGCCCGTCGAGGACGGCCTGGTCGAGGTGGTCGAGCGGCTTGTCGTCGAGGCGTTCGAGCGGCTTGTTGTCGCTGGTGCTGTCGGACGTCATCATGCTCCTTGGGTGCCTCGGGGTGGTTGGCTGCCGTGGTCTCGATGCGAACCGCCGAGCCAGTCGCCCACCGCGCGCAGCACGGGGCCGCTGTGCTCACGGATGATGGAGAAGTGCGTTCCGGGCGTGTCGACTGCCGTGTGCGGCAGATGCCAGCGGGGCCGCCAGTCCTGCGGCGGGTCGTCGAAACTTGCCTCCGCGGCCCGTACGAGCAGCGTCGGCGCGCCGATCTTCGCGGGGGTCCACGCCTGGAACAGACCGGTGTAGTGCGCCAGCGCCGTGAGGTGGGTGTCGTCCTCGGCCTCCTGTGTCCACGGCTCGTCCGATGCTCCGGACCTGCGAGCCGCTTCGATCCGGGCGTGGATGTGTCGGAGCATCGCGCTGCGTGGCCAATGGCTGTCCAAGAGGACGACGGCGTCGGGCCCGGCTCCGCGTGCTTCGAGAACAGCCGCCGTGGCGTGGGCGATCCAGCCGCCTGCGGAGTAGCCGAGGAGGACCACGGGACCGCCCTCGGCGCACCGCACGACACCGTCCGCCTGGAGTTGTGCCAACACGTCCACGGATGCGGGCAGCGACTCGTGCGGACCGAAACCGGGCACCGGCAGTACCCAGACGTCGTGCTCGCCTCGGGACGCGGCCGCGAGTCGGGCGTACTGGGATGCTCCCGAGCCGACGGCGAAGGTCGGGAAGCAGACGAGGCGGGCCGCGGAGCCGCGCGCCAGCCTGACGTGCGCGGGCCGGAACCGCTCGTCGGGGTTGTCGAAGATGGGACGGAACCGGGCGATGCGTCGCATCAGTTCCTCGAACTCGTCGGTCCGGCCCATGTCACCGGCGCGGGCGAACAGGGGGCCGAGGGTGAACCCGG
Source organism: Embleya scabrispora DSM 41855 (assembly GCF_000372745.1). Taxonomy (GTDB): domain Bacteria; phylum Actinomycetota; class Actinomycetes; order Streptomycetales; family Streptomycetaceae; genus Embleya; species Embleya scabrispora. The sequence continues at coordinate 76,805 of NZ_KB889708.1, forward strand.
CCCCGCCCGTCCCGGCACGTGCCACCTCCGCGCCGCCGGTGTCCTCGTCGCCCGCAGGCCCCGTTTCCTCCCATCGCGCGACCAGGTGCCGGGCCAGGGAGACGACCGTGGGGTATTGGAAGACGAGGCCGGGCACCAGGCGCAGGCCGGTGTCCGCGCCGAGGCGGTTGCGCAGGTCCACCGCCGTCAGCGAGTCGAACCCCAGCTCGGGCAGCGGCCGATCGGCGTCGACGGCCTCCGGATCCGCCAGGCCCAGGACCGCGGCCACGTGCGTACGAACCCACGCGACGACGAATCGCGCCCGTTCCTCCCCGTTCGCGGCCGCCAGGCGCTCCCTGATCTCCCGGCCCCGGTCCGGCCGCGACGGAGCGTACTCGCCCGGGGACCGGGCCGCGCCCATCGTCGGACCGCCGCCCTCGGGCCAGTACCGCTCGCGCCCGAACGCGTACGTGGGCAGGTCCACCAGGCGGGCACCGCAGTCGGCGAGCATCCTGTCCCACCCCACCGCAACGCCCCGGACGTGCAGATGGGCCAGCGCGCCCAGGAACGCGCCGAGTTCGGTGCCGTATTCCGGCCCTGGCATCGGCAGAACGGTGACGTTCTCGGCCGCGGCGGTCGCGGCCATCGCGGCGTCTGCGCCACCCGTGCCGTTCGGGTCCTCGGTACCGTCCGTCGGAGCTGCGGCGCCGGGCCCCACACACTCCGCGAAGGTGTTGTCGGCCCCCATCCGAAGGCAGACGCACACCCCTTGCGACCCGAGCCCGCGCACGGCGTCGGTCGGCGCGCCGTCGTCCCGGATCAGCCGCACCCAGTACTCCGGCGAGGACAACTCCTCGTACGCCACCGGCCCGCCCGTGCGGCCGGAGGCGAGCGGGGTCAGCGGCCGGCGGAAGGTCAGTTCCTTGACGACCCGTCGCACGCCCTCCCCCGCCGAGTCGTCGGACACCGTCGGGTCGGCCTGCGCCGCGCACTCCGACGCCCGGCCGAGGGCGACGACGAGTGCGGCCGCGTCGGTCAGGGACAGCACACCGGCGCAGTGCGCGGCGGTGACCTCACCGACGGATCGCCCGAGCAGCAGCCCGGGTTCGATCCCCCAGTGTTCGAGGAGCCGAAACAGCGCCACCTCCCCGGCGAACAGCGCGCCCTGAGCCAGGATCGGGTCCTGCGGCGTCTCGCCGTGCCGCGGTGGAACCTCGCCCTGCGGGCGGTCCAGCCGCGCCGCGATCGCGGTATCGGCCTCGTCCAGGGCCGACGCGAACATCGGGATCCGCGCGGACAACTCCCCCACGAGTCCGGCTCGTTCCGCCACCGCTTCGCGCGGCGGACCGGAGAACAGGAACGCGACCCGGTCCCGGCCCCGCGCGATGCCCCGGACCAGCCCCGGTGCGGATCCGTCCCGGGCCAGTTCCGCCAGCGACACCAGCAAGGCGTCCCGGTCCCGGCCGAGGATCACGGCGCGGTGGGCGAGGCCGGCCCGGGTCGCCGCCAGGGAACGCGCGACGTCGACCGGTGCGAGTTCCGCGCGCTCGCGAACGAACCGGCGCAACCGGCCGGCCTGCGCACGCAGCGCGTCCGAGGTCCCGCCCGACAACACCCACGGCACCGTGGGCAGCGTGGCGAACGGATCCGGCGCGTGCCGCGGCGAACCCGGGGGCCGTGTTTGCGCATGCTGATCGCCGGACGTCCGCTGCGCCGGCCCCGCGCTCGATGGGGCCGGTTCGGGTTCACGCACCGCGTCCGCGTCGCCCGGTGCGTACTCCAGGATCACGTGCGCGTTGGTCCCGCTGATCCCGAAGGACGAGACACCGGCTCGCCGGGCCCGACCCGTATCCGGCCACGGTCGGGCCTCGGTGAGCAGTTCCACCGCGCCCGAGGTCCAGTCGACGTGCGGCGTCGGCTCGTCCACGTGCAGGGTGGGCGGCAACACGCCGGTGCGCATCGCCATCACCGTCTTGATCACCCCGCCCACCCCGGCCGCCGCGGCGGTGTGGCCGATGTTGGACTTGAGCGACCCCAGCCACAGGGGGGCGTGGACCGGCCGGCCCTGCCCGTACGTGGCCAGGAGGGCCTCCGCCTCGATGGGGTCGCCGAGCGTGGTGCCCGTGCCATGGGCCTCCACGGCGTCCACGTCCCGCACGGTCAGCCCCGCGTGGGCCAGGGCCTGCCGGATCACGCGCTGCTGGGCGAGTCCGTTGGGTGCCGACAGGCCGTTGCTCGCCCCGTCCTGGTTGATCGCGGTGCCGCGGATCACGGCGAGGACCGGGTGCCCGGCGTTTCGGGCCACCGACAACGGTTCGACCAGGAGCACGCCGACGCCCTCGCCCCAGCCGGTGCCGTCCGCCTCCGCGGCGAACGCCTTGCATCGCCCGTTCGGCGCCAGTGCACCCTGGCGGCTGAATTCGACGAACGCCCCCGGAGTGGAGAGGATCGTCGCCCCGCCCACCAGCGCAGCCGTGCAGTCGCCCTGGCGGATCGCCTGGACGGCCAGGTGGAGGGCGACCAGGGACGACGAGCAGGCGGTGTCGACGGTCACCGCCGGTCCTTCGAGGCCGAACGTGTAGGCGACCCGCCCCGAGGCGACGCTGGTCGAGGTGCCGGTCATCAGGTAGCCGGCGCCGCCCTCGGGATCGGCGGTCAGCAGCGACAGGTAGTCCTGACCGCTGACCCCCACGAACACCCCGGTGCGGCTGCCGGCGACGGCGTCGGGAGCCAGCCGCGCGCGTTCGAGGACCTCCCACGTCACCTCGAGGAGCAGGCGCTGCTGCGGATCCATCGCCAGTGCTTCCCGCGGGCTGATACCGAACAGGAGCGGGTCGAACCGGTCGGCGTCGTGCAGGAAACCGCCCCGGCGGACGTACGTGCGGCCCGGGCGGCCCGGGGTCGGGTCGTACAGACCCGCCGTGTCCCAGCCGCGGTTGCTCGGGAAGGAGGAGATCGCGTCCCGTCCCGAGGCGACCAGGTCCCACAATTGCTCGGGCGAGGCCACGTCACCGGGGTAGCGGCAACCCATCGCGACGATCGCGATCGGCTCGGCGGCGGCAGCCGTCACCGGCTCGTCGACCTGCTCGGGGGCGCCGGTCAGGCGCGCCAGCAGGTGCGCGGCCAGCCTCTCGGCCGTCGGGTGGTCGAACACCGCCGCCGGGGAGAGGCGGACACCGGTCGCCGTGGCGAGCCGGTTGCGCATCTCCATCGCCGTCATCGAGACGAACCCGAGGTCGGTGAACGCCTGGGTGATGTCGACGTCCGCCGCGGAGCCGCGGTTGAGCACGGCGGCGGCATGCTCGCAAACCGTCTCCAGGACCAGGTTCCCCCTGCCGCTGTCGGGCAGTTCCGCGAGGCGCTGCCGGAACACGGCGGCCGCGCTGTCGTCGCTCTCCCGGATCGGGGCGGCAGCGGGCAGCGCGTCGGGCCAGTAGCGGCGGCGCTGGAACGCGTACGTCGGCAGGTCCACCAGGCGGGCCCGCCCTCCGATGTGGGCCGACCAGTCCACCGGCACGCCCCGGACGTGCGCCTCCGCGAGGGAGGTGAGGAAACGCCCGAGGTGCCCTTCGTCGCGCCGCAGCGACGTCAACACCGTGCCTTCGCCGACGCTCCCGGGACTCGCGGCGCCTTCCGTGATCTCGTGCAGGGACACCGCGAGCACCGGGTGTGGGCTCATCTCCACATAGGTGTGGTGCCCGGCCGCCAGGAGTTCGCGCACCGTCGGGTCGAAGCGGACCGTCTCGCGCAGGTTCCGGTACCAATAGGCGGCGTCGAGCCCCGAGGTGTCGACGGGGCCGCCCAGGACCGTCGAGAAGAACGGGATCGCGGCCGCCTGCGGGGCGATGTCGGCGAGGATCGTGACGAGTTCGGCCTCCAGTGCCTCGACCTGGGCCGAGTGCGAGGCGTAGTCCACCGCGACGCGGATCGCTCGCACGCCGTCCTGCTCGGCGGCGTCCAGGAGTTCGTCGAGCGCCTCGGCGTCGCCCGAGACCACGACGGACCCGGGGGCGTTGACCGCGGCGACGGACAGGCGTGTTCCCCATGCCGAGAGCCGGTCGCGGGCCCGGTCCGCCGGAAGGCCGAGGAACGCCATGCCCCCGCTGCCGGCCAGGCGTTCGGCGACCAGGCGCGAGCGCCTTGCCACGATTCGCGCCCCGTCTTCCAGGGACAGGGCACCGGCGACGCACGCGGCGGCGATCTCGCCCTGGGAGTGGCCCACCACGGCGCCGGGTTCCATGCCGTGCGACCGCCACAGGGCGGCGAGCGAGATCATCATGGCCCACAGCGCGGGCTGGACCACATCCACGCGGTCCAACGAGGCCGCGCCCTCGGCGCCGCGGACGACGTCCACGAGCGAGAAGTCGACGTGCGGCGCGAGCGCTTCGGCGCACTCGTGCAGCCGCTCGCGAAAGACCGCCGAGTCGCGGCACAGGTCCGCTCCCATGCCCTCCCATTGGGCGCCCTGGCCGGGGAAGACGAACACCGGTTTCCCGGGGTCGCGTGCGACGCCCGTGACGACACCGGCGGCGCTCTTCCCCTCGGCGATGGCTTCGAGGCCCGCGAGGTACGCGTCCCGGTCGTCGGCCAGCACCACGCCTCGGTGGTCGAACAGGGTGCGCGAGGTGAGCAGCGAGTGCGCGACGTCGGCCGACGCCAGGTCCGGGCGGGTACGTACGTGCTCACGCAGCCGGGCCGCCTGCTCTCGCAGCCCCCGACCGTTCCTCGCGGTGATCAGCCACGGCAGCGGCCCGGTGTGCGCACGGTCGCCCTCGACGAGCTTCCGCGCGCGGTCGTCCGCTCGGTCGGCAGAGCCGTCGGGCGCGACGGGTGCGGCGGTCGGTGCGACGAGGGGCGCGGGGAACGTGTCGTCCGGAGACTGTTCCAGGATCACGTGGGCGTTGGTGCCGCTGATCCCGAAGGACGACACCCCGGCCCGGCGCGGTCGGCCGGTCCGCGGCCAGTCCCGCGCCTCGGTCAGCAGGCGAACCGCCCCGGAGGCCCAGTCCACGTGCGGGGTCGGCTCGTCCACGTGCAGGGTGGGCGGCAGGATGCCCCGGCGCAGTGCCATCACCGTCTTGATGACGCCGCCGACGCCCGCCGCCGCCTGGGTGTGGCCGATGTTCGATTTGATCGATCCCAGCCACAGCGGCCGATCCGCCGGGCGCTCCCGACCGTAGGTCGCCAACAACGCCTGAGCCTCGATCGGATCACCGAGCGCGGTACCGGTGCCGTGCGCCTCCACCGCGTCGATCAAGTCCGCCGACAACCGCGCGGACGCCAACGCCCGCCGGATCACCCGCTGCTGCGACGGACCGTTCGGCGCCGTCAAACCATTCGACGCACCATCCTGATTCACCGCCGAACCCCGCACCACCGCAAGCACCGGATGCCCCTGCTCCCGCGCCCGCGACAAACACTCCAACAACACCAGACCCACACCCTCCCCCCACCCCGTACCATCCGCCGCCGCCGCGAACGCCTTGCACCGACCATCCACCGCAAGACCCCGCTGCCGACTGAACTCCACGAAGATCCCCGGGGTCGTCATCACCGCGGCTCCGCCGGCCAACGCCAGGGTGCACTCGCCCTGCCGCAACGCCTGCACCGCCAGATGCAAAGCCGTCAACGACGCCGAACACGCCGAATCGACCGTGATCGCCGGACCCTCCAGACCGAACGTGTACGCCAGACGACCCGACAACACACTGGCGGCGGCGCCGGTGAGTTGGTGCCCCTCGGTGCCGTCGCCGGTCCCGCCCCCGCTGCCGCCGGTCATCAGGACCGATCCGACGAAGGCCCCGACGGGTTGTCCCTTGAGACCGCCGGGATCGATCCCCGCGCGTTCGAACGTCTCCCACGCGATCTCCAGGAGCAGCCGCTGCTGGGGGTCCATCGCGGCGGCCTCGCGCGGGCTGATCCCGAACAGGTCCGCGTCGAACTCCGAGGCGTCGTCGAGGAAGGCGCCTTCGCGGGCGTAGGTGTGGCCCGACCGGTCGGGGTCCGGGTCGAAGAGCGTCCCGGTGTCCCAGCCGCGGTCGGTGGGGAAAGCCGAGACCGCGTCGGTTCCGGTGGCCACCAGCTCCCACAGGTCCTCCGCGCAGCGCACGCCCCCGGGGAAGCGGCAGCCCATCGCCACGATCGCCACCGGCTCGTGGGCTGCCGCCGTCAGCTCGCGCGTTTGCGCGCGGAGCGACTCGACCTCCTTCAGCGAGGCCCGCAGTGCCTCGACGAACCTCTCGTCAGCGACCGCCATCGTGCTCCTCCGTCCGTGCGTGTGCCGCGTTGTCGGGGTCCGTGACGAGGTCGTCGTGCTCGCCGTACGGGCCGTCGTGCAGCGCCATCGCAAGCAGCCCCTCGGCGTCCATCCGGTCGATCGAGCCGGACCCCGGCCCGGGGCTGTGCTCCCGGGGTGCCGACTCGGCCGCGGCGGCGTGGCCCGCGAGTTGCAGCAGCGAGTCCAGCAGGCCGGCGTCGCGCAGCCGGGAGAGCGGAATGCCGGCCAGTGCATCGCGCACCCGACGTTCGGTGTCACGCGGTACGTCCGCCCCCTTCTCTCGGGGAGCAAGCTCCGCGGCCAGGCGCTGGGCGAGCGCCGTGGGGGTGGGGTGGTCGAACACCAGCGTCGGGGGCAGCCGCAGGCCGGTTGCGCCGGCGAGCCGGTTGCGCAGTTCCACGGCCGTCAGCGAGTCGAACCCGAGGTCCTTGAAGGCCCGGTCCCGTCCCACCGCCTCGGTGGTCGGGTAGCCGAGGACGGTCGCGGTCTCGACGTGGACCAGTTCGAGCAGTTGCCGGTCCCGCTCGGCCGGCGACAGCGCGGCCAGGCGCCGCCGTGGCGCCGCGGCGCTCGTACCCCCGGAGCCCCTGCGTCGCGCCGGGCCGCGCACCAGGTCGCGCAGCACCGAGGGCAGCGTGTCGGGCCGCGTCCGGAACACGGACAGGTCGAGCCGCATCGGCAACACCAGCGGCTCGTTCACGGTGCCGGCGAGGTCGAAGAGCGCCAGGCCGTCCCGGGTCGGCAGGCCCTGGACGCCGACGCGTGCCATCCGGGCCCGGTCGGCCCGGTCGAGTCCGGCCGTCATATCGCTGCTCTCGGCCCACAGCCCCCAGGCCAGCGACAGCGCGGGCAGTCCGGCGTGACGTCGCCGCCGTACCAGCGCGTCCAGGAACGCGTTGGCCGCCGCGTAGTTGCCCTGTCCGGCGCTGCCCAGGGTGGCCGAGGCCGAGGAGAACACCACGAACGCCGCCAAGGGTGCGGTTCGGGTCAGCTCGTCCAGGTGGCACGCTCCGTCCACCTTGGGCCGGAACACCCGGTCGATCCGTTCCGGGGACAGCGCGGGAATCACGCCGTCGTCCAGGACACCGGCCGCGTGCACCACGGCGGTGAGGGGGTGCGCGGCGGACACCGACGTCAACAGCGCAACCACCGCGTCGCGATCGCCGACGTCGCACGCCGCCCACGTCGCCTCGGCGCCGTGCGTACCCAGTTCGGTGGTCAGGAGCGAGGCTTCGGCGCTCTCGTCGGCGCGCCGGCTCACCAGGAGCAGTCGGCGTACGCCGTGCTCGACGACCAGATGCCGGGCCAGGGCGCGCCCCAGGGTTCCGGAGGCGCCGGTCACCAGCACGGTGCCCGCGGGGTCCCACGCCGTGCCCGGGTCGCCGCGTTCCGGGTCCACCGGGGCGATCGGGACCACCGGGACACGTTCGAGCCGGGGAAGCATGATCCGCCCCTCGCGAACCGCGAGTTGAGGCTCGTCGGTGGCCAGTGCGGCGGACAACGCGGCGACGGAGGCCGGGTGGGCGTCGAGGTCGACCAGCACGAACCGGCCCGGGTTCTCCGCCTGGGCCGAGCGCACCAGGCCCCAGACCGCCGCGGCGGACGGGTCCCCGGGAGGTTCGTCGTCCGACGTGGCGAACGCTCCGCGTGTGACGACGACGCTCCGCGCCGCGCTCACCGGTTCCTCGGCGATCCGGTCCCGCAACACTTCCAGGGCTCGACGGGTCGCCTCCCGGGCCCGCACCGCCTCTGCACCGGCGCGGGAGTCCGTGCCGAACACCGCGAGCACGAGGTCGGGTTCGGGCTCGCCGGCACCCGTCGCGGAGCGCAACGCGGACAGGTCGGGGAAGCGCTTCACCTCCGGGGGCAGGTCCAGGTCGTCGCCGCCGAGCACCGCCCACGCGCCGTGCCGCGGTTCACCCCGCCCGGTGGGAGCGGCGGGTGCGGCGGGTGCGGCCACCCACGTGAGCCGGAACAGGTCGTCCCGGCGAACACCCGGGGCGCGCAGTCCTTCGGGGGAGACCGGACGGGCGGCCAGCGAGCGCACCGTCACCGCGGGGGTGCCTTCGGTGTCCGTCACCACCACCGACACGTCCCGGTTCGTCCCCGCGGACACCCGGACCCGCACCGCCGGGCCGCAGGGCCCGTGGAACGCGACGTCGTTCCAGGCGAACGGCACGGCCGCCGCATCGGGGCCGTCGTCCCGGTCGCGGAGCAGACAGGAGTGGAGCGCGGCGTCGAGCAGCGCGGGATGGGCGTGGTAGCGGCCCGCTTCGGCCGCCATTTCGTCCGGCAGCGCAGCCTCACCGAAGACCTCCTCCCCCACCCGCCACGCGGTGTGCAGGCCGTGGAACGCGGGGCCGTAGGACAGGCCGATCCCGTCGAGCCGTTCGTAGAAGTCGGTCAGGTCGACGGCTACGGCTCCCGGGGGTGGCCAGGCGCCGTCGAGGGCCGCCGGGGTCGCGGCCTGGGTCGCGGTGAGCATGCCGCGCGCGTGGCACGACCAGGGGTCCTGCGGGGCCGCGTCCTCGGGGCGGGCGTACACGCCGAGGGCCCGCGTGCCCCCCTCCTCGGCAGGACCGACCCGGACCTGGAGCCGCACCGCGCCGTCTCCGGCGAGGATCAGGGGCTTTTCCTGGATCAGCTCCCGGATGTGCGGGCAGTCGGTCTCGGCGCCCGCCAGCGCCGCCAGTTCCACGAACGCGGTACCGGGCACCAGCACCGTGTCGCCGACGGCGTGATCGGCGAACCACGGGTGGGTGTCCAGGGACCAGCGCGCGGTCAGCACGGCCTCGGTGGAGTCGGCGAGATCGACGCGGGCGCCCAGGAGCGGGTGCTCCGGGCGGCCCAGGCCCGCCGCGCTCACGTCGCCGGCACCGGCAGGTGTGTCGAGCCAGAACCTGCGCCGTTGGAAGGGGTAGGTCGGCAGGTCCACGACGCGTGGTGCACGGCCGGTCCAGGTCGCGGACCAGTCCACGGCGACACCGTGGGTATACGCCTCGGCGACCGAGGCCAGGAAACGTTCCGGTCCGCCCTGGTCGCGGCGCAGCGACGCGACGGCCACGCCCGGCGTGCCCGGGTGCTCCTCCAGGATTTCCCGTAGGCCCGTGGTGAGCATGGGGTGAGGAGCGGCCTCGACGAACGTGCCGTAGCCGTGGGTGATCAATTCCCGTACGGCGGGCTCGAATCGCACGGGCTCGCGCAGGTTGCGGTACCAGTAGTCGCCGTCGAGTCCCGTGGTGTCCCGGAAGGCGCCGGTCAGCGTCGACATGAAGGCGATGCGGGCCGGTCCCGGGCGAATCTCGGCGAGGTCGTGGGCCATCCGCTCGCGTACGGCTTCCACGTGGGGCGAGTGCGAGGCGTAGTCGACCGGGATCCGACGCGCCCACCGTCCGGTCCGTTCGCAGTGCGCGAGGAGGTCCTCGAGTGCGGCCGTGTCGCCCGTCACCACCACCGACGCCGGTCCGTTGACGGCCGCGAGGTGGATTCGTCCGTGCCAGGCCGCCGTCAGGTCCTCGGCCTCGGTCGCGGTCAGCGCCAGCGAGACCATCGCGCCGCGGCCCGCGATCGCCCTCAGGGCCCGGCTGCGCAGGGCGACCACGCGCGCGCCGTCGTCGAGGGAGAGGCCGCCCGCGACGCAGGCCGCGGCGATCTCCCCCTGCGAGTGCCCCACCACGGCGTCGGGTTCGACGCCGTACGATCGCCACAGTTCGGCGAGCGACACCATCACCGCCCACAGCGCGGGCTGGACCACGTCCACCCGTTCCGGGTCGACTCCGGTGTCCCTGCCCCGGACGACGTCCACAACGGACCAGTCGGCATACGGGGCCAACGCGTCGGCGCACTGGGCCAGGCGGTCCCGGAACACGGGTGCGGTGTCCCACAATCGTGCGGCCATGCCCGGCCATTGGGCTCCCTGGCCGGGAAAGACGAAGACCGTCCGGCCGGGGTCACCGGCGAGCCCCTCGATCGCCGCGGGGGTCTCCCGACCCTCCGCCACGGCGGCCAGGGCGGACAACAGTTGGTCGCGGTCGCCGCCGATGATCACGGCCCGGTGTTCGAGCGAGGCGCGGGTCGTCAGCAGCGAGTGGGCGACGTCGACGGCGTCGAGTCCCGGTTCGGCGACGAGGCGCTTGCGCAGTCCGGCCGCCCTCGCCCGCAGCGCGGGCTCGCTCCTGGCCGAGAGCACCAACGGCACGGGTGTGTCGGCCGCTCGGGCATTCGTGGCGGCATGTTCGGGTTCCCCCGTCTCGGGTGCGCGTCGAGCGTGCGGGTCCGGCGTGGCGGGAGCCTGTTCCAGCACGACGTGCGCGTTGGTGCCGCTGATGCCGAACGAGGAGACCGCGGCTCGACGCGGTCGCCCGGTGACGGGCCAGGGGCGTGCCTCGGTCAGCAGTTCGACCGCGCCGGACGACCAGTCGACATGGGGGGAGGGTGCGTCCACGTGCAGGGTCCGCGGCAGGACGCCACGGCGCAGGGCCATGACCATCTTGATCACACCCGCGACGCCCGCCGCCGCCTGGGTGTGACCGATGTTCGACTTGACCGAGCCGAGCCACACCGGGTGGTCGGTGGGGCGCCCGCTGCCGTAGGTGGCCAGGAGTGCCTGCGCCTCGATCGGGTCGCCCAGGGTGGTGCCCGTGCCGTGCGCCTCGACGACGTCCACCTCGGCGGCCGTGAGCCGGGCACCGGCCAACGCCTGGGTGATCACCCGTTCCTGGGACGGTCCGTTCGGGGCGGTCAGGCCGTTGCTCGCCCCGTCCTGGTTGACCGCCGAGCCCCGGACCACGGCAAGGACGCGGTGGCCCTTGCGCACCGCGTCCGACAGGCGCTCGACGAGGAGCACGCCGGCGCCCTCGCCCCACACCGTGCCGTCCGCGGCGGCGGCGAACGGCTTGCAGCGCGCGTCGGCGGCCAGCGCGCCCTGCCTGGCGAACTCGATGAAGGCGTTCGGCGTGCACATCACGGTGACCCCGCCCGCGAGGGCGAGGTCGCAGTCTCCGCCGCGCAACGCCTGCGCCGCCAGGTGCAGGGCCACCAGCGACGAGGAACAGGCGGTGTCCACGGTGACGGCCGGCCCCTCGAATCCGAAGGTGTAGGCGACGCGTCCGGTGGCGACGCTTGCGGACCCGCCGGTGCCGAGGTATCCGGCGATGTCCTGCGTGATGGTGCCCAGCCGCGTGGTGTAGTCGTGGTACATCAGCCCGGCGAACACGCCGGTGCGGCTGCCCCGCAGGGCCGCCGGGTCCAGGCCCGCGTGTTCCAGCGCTTCCCAGGAGATCTCCAGCAGGAGGCGCTGCTGTGGGTCCATCGCCACCGCCTCGCGCGGGCTGATGCCGAAGAACTCGGGGTCGAACCGCGCGGCGTCGGGCAGGAATCCACCCGCCGTCGCGAAGCCGGCGGAGTCGAGGGACCAGCCGCGGTCGGTGGGGAAGGCGGAGATGGCGTCGGCGCCCCGGTCCACGAGGTTCCACAGATCCTCCGGCGAACCGATGCCTCCCGGGAAGCGGCAGGCCATGCCCACGACGGCGATCGGCTCGTCCGCTGCGATCGCGCCGCGTGCCGGGGGTTGTCGACGCCCGTTCCGTCCGGTCAGCCGTTCGTGGACGTGCTCGGCGAGTTCGTGCGGCGTCGGATGGTCGAAGACGAGCGTGGCGGGCAGCCGGAGGCCGGTCACTCGCGCGAGGCGGTTGCGCAATTCGAGTGCGGTGAGCGAGTCGAATCCCGACTCCTTGAACGCGCGCCCGGGTTCGACGGCGCTCGTGTCCGGGTGGCCGAGGACGGCCGCGACCTGGGCCCGCACCACGTCGAGGATCTTCGCTGCCGCGTCCCGGGTCGGGAGGTCGGCGAGTTCACCGGCGAGGGCGGAGTCGCCGTCGACCTCCGTCGCCGCGCGCCGCGCCGGTGGCCGCACCAGGGCGCGCAACAGCGCGGGTACGCCGTCCGCGGCGGCCCTCGCCCGTACGGCGGCGAGGTCCAGACGGGCCGGGAGGACGACGGGCAGCCCCGACCGCAGGGCCGCGTCGAACAGGGCGACGCCCTCTCCCGCCGACAACGCGGTCACCCCGGCTCGGCGCATCCGGTCGCGGTCGGTGTCCGACATCGCGCCGGTCATCGCGCCGGTCTCGGCCCACAGCCCCCAGGCCAGGGAGAGCGCGGGCAGTCCCAGCGAACGTCGGACACCGACGAACGCGTCGAGGAAGGCGTTGGCCGCCGCGTAGCCGCCCTGGCCCGCGGTGCCGAACACGCCCGCCCCGGAGGAGAACACGACGAACGCGGAGAGGTCCATGTCTCGGGTCAGTTCGTGCAGGTTGACCACCGCGTCGACCTTCGGCCGGAACACGGTGTCGATCCGTTCCGGGGACAGCGACGGGACCACCCCGTCGTCCGGGACGCCGGCCGCGTGGACCACACCGCGCAACGCGTGTTCCACCGGAATCCGCGCGAGGACCTCCATCAGGGCCGCGCGGTCCCCCGCGTCGCACGCCGCCCAGTGCACGGACGCGCCCAGTTCCGCGAGTTCCGCGCCGAGTTCGGCGGCTCCGGGCGCAGCCGCGCCGCGGCGACTCGTCAGCAACAGGTGCCGTACTCCGTGCGCCCGGACGAGGTGGCGGGCCACGACCCGGCCGAGCACACCCGTCGCGCCCGTCACCAGGACGGTGCCCTCGCCGCCGAAGCCGGCGAAGTCCTCCGGGCCGTCCGGGCGTTCGGGAACTTCCCGGGTGCCGGTGGCGCCGTTGCCCGCGTTGTCGCGATCACCGCCGGACGGCGGCACCCGTCGCAGTCTGGGTACGAAGGCCCTCCCGGCGCGCAGCGCCACTTGCGGCTCGTCGCCGCCCACGACGGCGGGCAGCGCTTCGCCGGAGGGTTCCGTGCCGTCCCAGTCGACCAGGACGAGCCGGTCCGGGTTCTCCGCCTGCGCCGAGCGCAGCAGGCCCCATGCCGCGGCCAGGGCCGGATCGCACGTCTCGTCGTCGCGCACCGCCACCGCGCCCCGGCTCAACAGCACGAGGCGGGTGGCGGCGCCGCGTTCGTCGGCGAGCCACGCCTGAATCAGCGTCAGTGCTCCCCCGACGAGGTCTCGGACGGCCGCACGCGGGTCGGCGCAGCCGGGCGCGGGCATCGGGAGCGCCGCCAGGACCGCGCCCGGCACATGCTCTCCCGCCGTCGCCGCCACGAGTTCCGCGACCTTGTGCACCGGGACGTCGGTGCCTTCGAGAGCCGCGACGAGCGCCTCGGCGCCGTCGAGGACGACCCACGACCGGGGCGTCGGGGACGCCCCGCCCGCAACGGGCACCCAGTCCACGGCGAACAGGGAGTCCGTCGACTCCGCGACGGCGGGTCGAAGGCGGTCGAGTGCCATCGAACGCAGGGCGAGCGATTGCACGGACACCACGGGCGCCCCGGTCGCGTCGGCGGCCTCCACCGCGACGGCGTCGGGGCCCAGCGGGGTGATCCGTACCCGCAGCCGCGTCGCGCCGACCGCGTGGATGCGCACACCGGACCACGAGAACGGCAGCCGAGGCCACGAGGCCGGGCCTGTCCGCGCACGTGTCGCGGCATCGCCGACCGCCGCCGCGTGCAGCGCGGCGTCGAGCAGGGCCGGGTGGATCGCGAACCCGTCGGTGTCGCCGTCCCCCGGGAGCACGACCTCGGCGAGGACCTCGTCCCCCCGCCGCCAGGCGGCCCGCAGACCCCGGAACTCGGGGCCGTAGCGCAGGGACAGCGCGGCCAGGTCCTCGTACACGCCCTCCACCGGCACGGGTTCGGCGCCGGGCGGCGGCCAGGCGTGCGACGCGCGGACTTCGTGCCCGACGGTACGGGCGAGCGATCCGGCCGCCTGCCTGGTCCACGCCCCGTCCGGGATGTGCTCCGGCCGGGCGTGGATGGTGATCGCGCGGTCGCCGGCCGCGTCGGCCGGACCGACGACGGCCCGCAACTGCACACCGCCGCGCGGCGGCAGGACCAGGGGTGCCTCCAGGGTCAGTTCCGCCACCCCGTCGCAGCCCACCTGCTCGGCGGCTCGAAGCGCCAGTTCCAGGAAGGCCGTCCCGGGCAGCAGGACGACGTCGCCGACCGCATGGCCACCGAGCCAGGGGTGGGTGTCGCGGGACAGCCGCCCGGTCAGGAGCACGCCGCCGGAGTCGGGAAGGTCGGTGACCGCTCCCCAGAAGGGGTGGTCGAGCGGGCTCAGCCCGGCCGAACCGACGTCACCGGCGGGCGGCGTGGCGTCGAGCCAGTATCGCTGCCGGTCGAACGCGTACGTGGGCAGCGACACACGGCGCACGTCGGTCCCGGCGAACACCTTCGTCCAGTCGGGCGATCGGCCGCCCGCGTACACCTCGCCCAGGGAGAGGAGGAACCGGTCGAGGCCGCCGTCGTCTCGGTGCAGCGTGCCCGTCACGAGCGCCTCCCGGCCCAGCCCGCCGAGCGTCTCGGTCAGGCCGAGGGCGAGCACCGGGTGCGGGCTGCACTCCACGAACGTGCCGTGTCCGGCGGCGCCGAGTCGCTCCACGGCGTCCGAGAGCCGGACCGTGCGCCGCAGATTGCGGTACCAGTAGTCCGCGATCAACTCCTCACCCGGCACCACGTTGCCCGTGACCGTCGAGTACAGCGGCAGCGTGCCCGTCCGGGGACGGATGTCCGCCAACCGGGCGAGCAGTTCCGTGCGCAGCGCCTCCACGTGCGGGGAGTGGGAGGCGTAGTCCACGGCCACACGCCGAGCGCGTACACCGTCCCGCGCGCAGGCGCCCGTCAACTCGTCGAGCGCCGCGGGGTCTCCCGAGAGCACCACGGACGAGGGGCCGTTCACCGCGGCGAGCGAGAGTCGTCCGGCGAAGTCCGCGAGCCGCGCGCGGACCTCCTCGACCGGGGCCGTCAGGGAGACCATGCCGCCCGCACCGGCCAGCCGTTCGGCGATCAGCCGGGAGCGCAGGGCCACGACCCGTGCGCCGTCGTCGAGGGACAACGCGCCCGCGACACAGGCCGCGGCGATCTCGCCCTGCGAATGCCCCACCACGGCGGCCGGTTCGACGCCGTACGAGCGCCACAGCTCCGCCAGCGACACCAATACCGCCCACAACACCGGTTGCACGACATCGACCCGGTCGGCACGGTCCTTGCCGGTGTCGTCGACGCGGCCGAGCACCACGTCGGGCAGGGACCAGTCGACGTACGGGTCCAAGGCTGCCGCGCAGTCTTGCATGCGCTCGCGGAAGACGGCGCACGAGTTCCACAGCTCCACGGCCATCCCGTCCCACTGGGAACCCTGGCCGGGGAACACGAAGACCGTCCGGCCGGGGTCGCGCGCCACGCCCTCGACGAGTCCCGCGCAGGGTTCACCCTGGGCCAACGCCGCGACACCACGCAGGAGTTCGCCGTTGCGGCGGCCGACCACGACGGCCCGGTGCGCCAGTGGTGCGCGGGTGGTCGCCAACGCGTGGGCGACGTCGGCCGGGCGAAGGGCCGGATGCGCCGCCACGTGCTCGCGCAACCGGGCCGCCTGCGCGCGCAGCGCCCGTGGGCTGCCCGCGGCCAACACCCACGCCACCGGCCCGGGGTCGGAATCCGCCGGTTCCGGTGCCGCCGGCGCCGGCGCGCGGTGCGCGCGATCCCCGTCCTCGTCGGTCGGCGCCTCGTCGGCGGCTTCGATGATCACGTGCGCGTTGGTCCCGCTGATCCCGAACGAGGAGACCCCTGCCCGCCGCGGGCGACCCGTGGCCGGCCAGGGGTGGGACTCGGTCAGGAGCCGCACGGTGTCCGCGGACCAGTCGACGTGCGGCGTGGGGGTGTCGACGTGCAGGGTCGACGGCAGCAGGCCGTGCCGCAGGGCCATGACCGCCTTCATCACGCCCGCGATTCCGGCGGCGGCCTGCGTGTGGCCGATGTTCGACTTCAACGACCCCAGCCACAGCGGCCGGTCCGCCCCGCGGTCCCGTCCGTACGTCGCCAGCAGCGCCTGCGCCTCGATGGGGTCGCCCAGGCGGGTGCCCGTTCCGTGCGCCTCCACCGTGTCCACGTCGGCTCCCGTGAGCCCGGCGTCCGCGAGGGCCGCGCGGATCACCCGCTGCTGCGCGGGGCCGTTGGGGGCGGTCAGGCCGTTCGACGCGCCGTCCTGGTTGACGGCGCTGCCCCGGACGACGGCCAGCACGCGATGCCCCAGCCGCCGCGCGTCCGAGAGCCGCTCCAGCAGGACGACGCCCACACCCTCGCCGAGCCCCGTGCCGTCGGCCCGGCCCGCGAACGCCTTGCACCGGCCGTCGGGCGAGAGCACCCGTTGCCTGCTGAACTCCAGGAGCGTCGCCGGGCTCGACATCAACGTGGCTCCGCCGGCCAGCGCGAGGTCGCACTCCCCGTTCCGCAGTGCCTGTACGGCGAAGTGCAGCGCCACCAGGGACGAGGAACAGGCCGTGTCGAGGGTGACCGCCGGGCCTTCGAGACCGAAGGTGTAGGCGACCCGCCCGGACGCGACGCTCGCCGCGCGTCCGGTCTCCAGCCTGCCCTCGTGCTCCGACAGCGCGCCGGGCAACCGCGCCGTGTAGTCCTGCCCCATCATCCCGGTGAAGACGCCGGTTCGGCTGCCACGCACCGCGGCGGGGGCCAGGCCCGCCCGCTCGAAGGTCTCCCAGGAGACCTCGAGCAGCAGCCGCTGCTGCGGATCCATCACCAGGGCCTCACGCGGACTGATCTCGAACAGCCCCGCGTCGAACGACATGATGTCCGCGAGGAATCCGCCCTCCCGCGCATAGCAGGTGCCCACCTGCTCGGGGTCGGGATGGTAGAGCCCCTCGACGTCCCAGCCCCGGTCCACGGGGAGCGCACCGACCCCGTCCTGCCCCGAGGCCACCAGGCGCCACAGCTCCTCGGGCGAGGCGACGCCGCCGGGGAAGCGGCAGGCCATCGACACCAGCGCGACGGGCTCCCGGTGCCTGGCCCGGGCGAGCCGCAGGTGCTCGCGGGTCCGCTCCAACTCGGCGGAGACACGCTTGAGGTAGTCCAGCATCTTGGCGTCGTGGATGTCGTGGGTCATGTCGAACGTGCCGCCCTTCCCGCGAATGATGTGGAGACGCGCGCCCGCCGAGGACGGCGCGGACGGCGGGCCCGTGAACCCGTCCCCGGTGACGCCCGCCTCCGCCTCAGGGGCGCACCGCCGGGCCGGGCGGCGTCAAGCGCCGGTCGGGGCGCCGAAGCGCAACGGCAGCAGATCCGGCCCGGACACCCCGGTCGAGGGCCGCCAGGTGATCGGTCCGGCGACCTCGGGCGGCCCGAGACGGGCGGCCAGGGCCGCGAACGCCTCGGCGAGTTCGACGCGAGCCAGCGCCGCGCCCAGGCAGTAGTGCGCGCCGCCGCCGAACGCCAGCGGGGAGGCCTCCCGCCGCACCGTGATGTCGAACGCGTCGCCGCCCTCGAACACCAGGGGATCGCGCTGCGCCGAGTGCGCGCACAACCACACCGGGGTTCCCTTCGAGATCGGGTAGCCGTTGACGGAGAAGTCCTCGGCCGCGGACTTGGTGGCCACCACCGTCGTCGTGGGGCACCAGCGCAGCACCTCCTCCACCGCCTGGGTGACCAGGTCCGGCTGCTCCCGCAGCAGCCACCACTGCTCCGGGTGCGCGGCGAACGCCACCATGGCGTGCCCGAGTTGGTGACTCGTGGTCTGGTACCCGGCGACCAGCAGGGTCGCGATCAGGGTGCGCAGCTCACGGTCGTCGAGAGCGCCGTCCTCCTGCTCGGCGCGCAGGATGTCGGAGAACAGGTCGTCGCCGGGCTTCGCCTGGCGCTCGCGGATCACCGTGTCGAAGTAGTCGTACATCCCCGCCAGACCCTCCTCGACCTCGGCGACCCTGCTCTGGTCGGGGCCGAGCGCGAGGACCAGGTTGGTGTTCCGGCACCAGCGACCGACGGTGGCGTAGTCCGCAGGGGGGAAGCCCAGCAGTTCGCACACCACGGCCGCGGGCAGCGGGTCGGCGAACGCGTCGACGAAGTCGCGTTCTCCCCCGGCGGCCAGTTCGTCGGCGAGACGCTCCGCGGTGGCACGTACGAACGGTTGCAGAGCGGCGATGCGGCGTGCCGTGAACGCGTGGGTGACCAGACCGCGCAGGCGGCGGTGGTCGGGACCCTCCAGGCTCTGCATGAAGTCGCGCATGAAATCGCGCACCAGTCCCTCGCCGGGCCCGACGAGGTCCACGACGTCTCGGAAACCCGAGACCAGGCGCGCGTCGCGGGAGAGGCTGTGCGCCTCGGCGTAGCGCAACACGAGCAGGCCCAGCGGGGTTTCGGCGACCCAGGATCGTTCCCTGGCCTCGGCCACCTCGGGAGAGTCCCACACGAAATCCGGCACGGTGATGTCCAGAAACGGCACAACCTGCCGCAATGCCCCAGACCCTTCGACGGTCGACATATCCCTGTCCTTCTCTCGGGGAAAGGCGGGTGCGCAGCCAGCAGCGCATTCTGTTCGGTGCGTCTTGGTGCGGTCTTGGGGTCGACTTGAACGGCTCGCCCGGTCGCGGCTCCTGCGGGACGAGGCGGCCGTCGTCGGGTCAGCCCGCACGCGGCTCCCCGCTCCGCCGGCCCGATGCCGTCAGCAGGGTGTGCGCCCGCAGCAACACACTCGCCTTGAGCAGCACTTCGTCGAACTCGTCGGCGGGGTCCGAGTCGAGCACGATCGCGCCGCCGGCGCCGATCACCGTATCCGTGGCCGAGGTCACGGCGGTGCGGATCACAATGTTGAGGTCCGCGCCGCCGCAGAGTCCGAAGTAGCCGATGGTGCCCGAGTAGACGCCGCGCGCCTCCTGCTCCAAGCGGTCGATGATGGCCATCGTCCGCAGCTTGGGGGCGCCGGTCATCGACCCGCCGGGAAAGCAGGCGCGGACGCAGGACACCGGATCCACCTCGCGCCGCAGCCGGCCGCGGACCGTCGTGACGAGTTGATGCACCGTCGCGTACGACTCGGTCACCATGTACGCGGGCACGTCGACCGACCCCACCTCGCACACCCGGCCCAAGTCGTTGCGGAGCAGGTCGACGATCATGAGGTTCTCGGCGCGGGTCTTCGCCGACGCCGTCAGGGACAGGCGTAGTGCCTCGTCGCTGACCGGGTCGGCGCCGCGTGGCGCCGTTCCCTTGATCGGCTTGCTTTCGACGATTCCGTCCCGGTCGATCCGCAGGAATCGTTCCGGGGACGAACACACGACGGCGACCGCGCCGAGCCGCAGGAAGGCGCTGTAGGGCGCCGGATTGAGGCGCCTGAGCAGCAGGTGATAGCCCAAGGGGTCGGGCAGGGCGGGTAGTCGCATCCGGTTGGTCAGGCAGATCTCGTAGCTCTCTCCGCTGCGCAGTTCCGCGAGGCAGTCCTCGATGTCGCGCACGTAGTCGGCCCGGACGCGGGCGAGGACCGGCTCCTCGGCCTCCTGTTCGACTGCCGGGTCGGGCGCCGCGGCCGGCGAGCCGATCGGCCGGGCGGGCGCGGGGTCCGGCAGCGAGCGGGCGCACAGCGCGGTGCGCGCCACCCAGGCACGGGCGCTCTCGGCCTCGCCCGGATCCGGACCGCTCAGGGCCAGGACATAGGTCCGCTCCTGCCGGTGGTCCACCGCGACCAGACGATCGGCGAACATCCACACGGCGTCCGGGGTCTGTGCCCGGTGGACGTTCGGGCTCCCGCACTCGGCCTTGAGTTCATAGCCGAAGTAGCCGACGTATCCGCCGTTGAGGTCGAAGGGAAGGTCCACCGCGGGCAGTTCACGGGTACGGAGCCGGTCCCGGAGCACCTCGAAGACGGTGCCCCTCTCCTCCCGTACGCCACCGGCGTCGTGGACCGTCACCGCGTTCTCCCCGGTCCGGTACGTCAGTGTCTCGGCACGCGGACCGGAGTCGTCGCCGAGGAAGGAGAACCTGGCCCCGCCGACGCCGGGGGCGCTGCTGTCGAGCCAGAAGGCGTACTCGCTCCCCGCGAACAACGTGGTGAACAGGGCCGGGGTGTCCACCTCCCGGTCGACGACCTCGACGGCCAGGTCGAATCGCGGCGCCGGGGCACTGTCCGACGACGGGGCCCAGCGCGCGTACTCGGGCGATGGGGAGGCGTAGTGCCCGCCTATCGACTCGGCGAAATTCCACAGGAGTTGCTCGCCGAACTCGCTCGCGACGGACTCCGGGTGGAACTGCAGGCCCCATCGGGGCAGGCTCTCGTGCCTGAGTGCCATGACGGTGTCGTCCTCCGCCCAGGCGGTGGCCCGGAGACCGCCCGGCAGGGGCTCGACCACCCGCAGCGAGTGGTAGCGCACCGCCGTGAAGTCCTGGGGAATGCCGTCGAACAGGTCCTCCTCGCGGTGCCGGACCCGCGTGAGGTGGCCGTGCCGGGGCACTCCCGGCACCACCCGCCCACCGTAGTGGTGGGCGATCGCCTGGTGACCCAGGCACACCCCCAGTACCGGCACGTCCTGCCAGCGGTCCAGCAGGTCCCGGCAGAACCCGAGGTCGCTCGGGCGCTGGGGTCGGCCCGGACCGGGTGAGATCACCACGCAGTCGAACGCCCCCGGGTCCTGCTCCGCCCAGGCCCGGTCGTCGTTGACCAGGACGGTCGGCTCCTTGCCGTACACCCGGGCGAGGAGCTGGAACAGGTTGTAGGTGTAGGAGTCGTAGTTGTCGATCAGCAACGCACGCATCGAGCGGTTCCTTGTCGGGTTCGAGCGGGACCGGATCGTTCGGATTCGGCGTGCCGAAGCGGGCCTACTCGTCGAGCAGGTTGTCGAGGTAGTCGAAGACCTCGTCCCGCGAGGCCGAGCGCAGCCGATCCGGGTCCTCGCCGCTGCGGTGCGCGGCGGGAGGGAGCGCGTGGTCGGCGGGCGGCCCGACCGTCGTCGTCGACGACGACGACGGAGCATGCGGCAGCAGCAGGCCGCGCAGGTGTCGGCCGAGGGCGACCGGCGTGGGGTAGTCGAAGACCAGCGTGGGCGACAGTCGTAGGCCGGTGGCGCCGCCGAGGCGGTTGCGCAGTTGCAGGGCGCGCAGGGAGTCGAATCCGATGTCGGCGAAGGAGCGCCGCTCGCCGACGGCCCGGGGGTCGTCGTACGCCAGCACGGCCGCGACGTGGGTGCGCACCAGGGTCAGCAGGAGGTCGTCCTGTTCGTCCTCCGGGAGGCCGGCGAGCCGGGTGGTCAGTTGCTCCCCGCCCGGCTCGTCCCCCGAGTCGACCGCGCCGACCGCGGTCCGGCGGACCGGGGTACGGGCGAGTCCGCGCAGCAGGCGCGGCACGTCGTCCCCGTCGCGCAGGCCCGCGGTGTCCAGCCGCAGCGGGAAGACGACGGGTTCATCGGCGGCGCAGCCGAGGTCGAACAGGGCGAGCCCCTGGGCGTCGGAGAGCGCCCTGACGCCCGAGCGGGCGATCCGCCGTACGTCCGCCTCCGCCATCGCCTCCGTCAGCCCCGATCGTGCCTGCCACAGTCCCCAGCCCAGCGACACGCCGTGCAGACCCGCGGCCCGGCGCTGCGCCATCAAGGCGTCCACGAAGGCGTTGGCCGCCGCGTATCCGGCCTGTCCGGCGGGTCCCAGTACGCTCGACACCGACGAGAACGCGACGAACGCCACGTCCGAGCCGGCCGTCGCCTCGTGCAGATGCCAGGCACCGTCCGCCTTCGGGCGCAGCACCCGGTCGAGGCGTTCGGGGGTCTGTGCCGCCAGGATGCCGTCGTCCAGGACGCCGGCCATGTGCACCACGCCTGTCAGCGCGTACTCGGTCGGGATCGACGCCAGGACGTCCTCCAGCGTGCGACGATCCCCCACATCGCCCGCCACCACCCGGATGTCGGCGCCCTCGGCGCTCAGTTCCTTCACGAACTCGGCTGCGCCCGGGCCCGATTCGCCCGACCGGGACACCACGACGACCCGTCGGACGCCGTGCGTGACCACCAGGTGCCGCACCACCAACCGGCCCAGTGTGCCGAGGCCGCCGGTCACCAGGACCGTCCCGTCCGTGCGCCAGGTCGCACCCCGGGCCGCCGACGCCGCCACTCGCACCAGGCTCGGGGTCAGCAGGCCCCCGTCGCGCACCGCCACCTGGGCCGCGTCCGAGGCCACCGCGTCGACGAGTGCGGATCGGGACGCGTCGCGGTCGTCGAGGTCCACCAGTCGAATGCGGTCCGGGTACTCCGACTGCGCCGAGGCCGCCAGGGCCCAGGCCGCGGCGAGGGCGGGGTCGGGTGGCGAGCCCGGGCCCGCGGCGACCGCGCCGCGCGTGAGCAGGACCAGACGTGTGTGGGCCAGGCGTTCGTCCGCCGGCCAGTCCTGCAGTGCGGCCAGGACGGAGTGCGCGCTGCGATGCGCGGCGGTGGCCGGGTCGACGGCCGGGGATCCCGCGGCCGGCGCGAGCCCGAGGTGCCCCGACGGTTGGGCGAGGACGAGGACCTCGGGTGCGCTGCCGCCGGTGTCCAGGTACGCCCGCAGCGCCGCCGGATCCCGGTGGTGTGCGCACACGATGCCCCGGGCCGCCAGCGCGCCGTTCGTCTCGGCGGCTCCGTCCCCGATCCACGCCCAGTGCGCCGGCGCCGGGTCACGGCGCGCGCGTTGCCGCTCGGGCCGCCACTGCGGGCGCAGCAGTGAGGCGTCGGCCACGGCCGCGGCCCGACGCAGGGACCGCACGGCCACCGGGCGCATGCCCAGGGCCTCCACCGTCAGCACCGGGTGCCCGGCCGGGTCCGTGGCGGTGACCGACAGGGTGCCGGGCCCGGTGGCTCGGATGCGGGCGCGCAACGCGGTGGCACCCGTGGCGTGCAGGGTCACCCCGCTCCAGGAGAACGGCAGTCGGATCACGGACGCGTCGGATGGGACGGCGGACGCGGACACGAACGCCGGGGCGTGCAGGGCCGCGTCGAACAGCGCGGGGTGCAGCCCGTAGCGATCGGCGCCGCCGGCGCTCTCGGGGAGTTCGGCTTCCGCGTACAGGTCCTCGTCCAGGCGCCGGCAGCGCTCCAGACCCTGGAACGCGGCACCGAAGTCGAGTCCGATCCCGGCCAACTCGCGGTAGCAGTCGCCGAGTTCGATCTCCTGCGCGCCGTCCGGCGGCCACTGCCGCAGGGGCTCCGCAAGACGGCCGTCGCCGCGCGCCAAGGTGCCTTCGGCGATCCGGGTCCAGGGCGCGTCGGCGGCATCGCCGTCCCGGGAGTACACGGTGATCCCCCGTCGCGCGCACTCGTCGGGTCCGCCCACCGTCACCTGGAGACGGACGGTGCCCTGCTCGGGCAGGATCAACGGGGCCTGGAGGACCAGCTCTTCGAGCACGTCGCAGCCCGCGTGCGCACCGGCTTGGAGGGCCACCTCCAGCAGTGCCGTACCCGGTACGACGAGGATGTCGGCGACGGCGTGATCGGCGAGCCAGGGATGGGTCCTGGTGGACAGGCTCCCGGTGAAGAGCATGCCGCCGGTCCCGTCCGCCAGTGCGACCGCGGCCCCCAGCAGGGGGTGGTCGAGGCCGTCCAGACCGGCCGTCGTCACGTCCGCCTCCGGTGCCGCCGCCTCCTCCAGCCAGTAGCGGGTGCGCTGGAAGGCGTAGGTGGGTACGTCCGTCAGGCGGGCGTCGACATCGCGGAACGCCTCCGCCCAGTGCACGGCCACGCCGTGGACGTGGGCCTCGGCGACCGCGGTCAGCATCCGTGCCGGGCCGCCCTCGTCGCGTCGCAGCGAGTCGACGGTCAGGACGTCACCGGCTCGCTCGGCGCCCGCGGCGTCGGCCGCCTCCTGGACGGCGGCGGTGAGGATCGGGTGCGGGCTCACCTCGATGTAGGTCGTGTGGCCGTCGGCGAGCAGCCGGTCCACCGTGCGGTGGAACTGTACGGTCTCGCGGAGGTTGCGCACCCAGTACGAGACGTCCAGGGCCGTCGTGTCGATCGGCTCGCCGAGGACCGTCGAGTAGAACGGCACGGTCGCGGGTCGCGGGCGCACGCCGGACATCTCCGTCAGGAGGGTCGCCCGGATCTCGTCGATCCGTGCCGAGTGGGACGCGTAGTCCACCGGGATCCGCCGTGCCCGCAGACCCTGCGCCTCGAATGCCTCCATGGCCTCGCGCAGGGCCACCGGTTCGCCGGAGACGACCACGGATCGCGGTCCGTTGACCGCCGCGACGGACACGGCACCGTCCCATGGCGCAAGGCAGCGGCGCACCTGCTCGACGGGGGCGACGACCGAGACCATCCCGCCTGTGCCGGCCAGGACCCGCAGGGCGCGGCTGCGCAGGGCCACGACGCGGGCCGCGTCCTCCAGGGAGAGTGCGCCCGCGACGTGGGCCGCGGCGATCTCGCCCTGCGAGTGCCCGACGACCGCGGCCGGTTCCACGCCGAAGGACCGCCACACTGCCGCGAGGGAGACCATCACCGCGAACAGCGCGGGCTGCACGACGTCGACCCGGTCCAGGATCGACGGGTCGGCTTCACCGCGCAGCACCTTCGTCGGTGACCAGTCGACGTGTGGGGCGAGGCAGTCGGCGCAGGCGTCGATCGATTCCCGGAACACGGGTGAGCTGCGGATCAGTTCGGTGGCCATGCCCGGCCACTGCGAGCCCTGCCCGGGGAAGACGAACGTGATCCGGTCCCGTGCCGTGGCCGTCCCCAGGGCCGCGTGCGGGCCGTGGTCGCCGTCCGCGAGCGCCGCCAGGCCGGCGATCGCCGCGGTCCGGTCCGGGGCCACCACGACGGCACGATCGGCCAGGGCGGCCCGGGAACTCAGCAGCGAGTAGGCCAGATCCGGGTCCGGCTCCTGCGGGTCCGATGTCAAGAAGTCCGCCACCCGCAACGCCTGGGCCCGTAGGCCCGCCCGCCCGGCCCCTGAGATCATCCACGGCAGCGGGCGGCCTTCGATCTCCGCGGTGCCGGTGGGGTCCCCCGCGGCCGGAGCCGCCGGTGCCGCACGAGGCCGGTCGGGTTCCGGGGGCGCCTGCTCCAGAATGATGTGGGCGTTCGTGCCACCGACGCCGAACGAGGAGACCGCCGTCCGGCGCGGCCGGTCGATCCGCGGCCACGGCCTCGCTTCGCGCAGGAGCCGTACCGCCCCGGAGGACCAGTCCACGTGCGGCGTCGGCTCGGCGATGTGCAGGCTGCGCGGCAGTTCGGCGTGGCGCATCGCCATCACCATCTTGATCACGCCCGCCACCCCGGCCGCGGCCTGGGTGTGCCCGATGTTGGACTTCAGCGAGCCCAGCCACAGCGGCCGGTCGCTCGGCCGGTCCTGTCCGTAGGTGGCCAGGAGTGCCTGCGCCTCGATCGGGTCGCCCAACTGGGTTCCGGCGCCGTGGGCATCCACGCAGTCCACATCCGCCGTGGTCAGGCCCGCGTGGACCAGTGCCTGGCGGATCACCCGCTGCTGGGCCGGGCCGTTGGGCGCCGTCAGCCCGTTCGACGCGCCGTCCTGGTTCACCGCCGATCCGCGCACGACGGCGAGAATGTGGTGCCCGTTGCGCCGCGCGTCACACAGCCGTTCCAGGAGCAGGACGCCCACCCCCTCGGACCAACTGCTGCCGGTCGCGTCGGCCGAGAAGGACCTGCACCGCCCGTCGGGTGCCAGCCCGCGCTGTCGGCTGAACTCGACATAGCCCCAGGGCGTGGCCATCACGGTGACGCCTCCGGCCACCGCGAGCGTGCACTCGCCCCTGCGCAGGGACTGGGCGGCGAGATGCACGGCCACCAGGGAGGAGGAGCAGGCGGTGTCCACGGTGACCGCCGGCCCCTCCAGGCCGAGGCTGTAGGCGAGGCGCCCCGAGGCGACGCTGGGCATGCTGCCCACGACCCGGTAGCCCTCCGCACTCGGCGGAACGCGCCGGATGCGGGCGCCGTACTCGCTGTACATGATGCCGACGAACACACCGGTCCGGCTGCCGCGCAGCGAGGTCGGGTCGATCCGGGCCCGTTCGACCGCCTCCCACGACGTCTCCAGGAACAACCGGTGCTGCGGGTCGACGGTGACGGCCTCACCGGGGCTGATCGCGAAGAACCCGGCGTCGAAGTCCGGTGCGTCGTAGAGGAATCCGGCGTGTCGGGTGCACGTCGTGCCCACGTGGTCGGGGTCCGGGTCGTACTCGACGCTCCAGCCCCGGTCGGTGGGGAACGCGGAGATCGCGTCGGTCTCCGAACTCACCAGGTCCCACAAGTCCTCCGGCGACGACACGTTGCCGGGCAGCCGGCAGCTCATGCCCACGATCGCGATCGGCTCCTCCATCGCTGCCTGTCGCTCGGCGGGCGTGCCGGTCCCCGGGTCCGATGCGAGGGCGGCCGGCTCGCCGAGCAGCAGGGCGCACAGGTGTCCGGCGAGGGCCTCGGGAGTCGGATAGTCGAAGAGGGCGGTGCTGGACAGGGCGCTGCCCGTGACCTTGCTCAGCCGTTCCCGCAGACGTGCCGCCGCCCGCCCCCGCACCCCCTGGGCGCCGAACGCCCGGCCGGGATCGAGCGGCACCCGGTCGTCCCGGTCCAGAACGGCGGAGGCGTGCGTCCGGATCAGATCGAGCAACAGCCGGCGCCGCTCCACCTCCCGTGCGTCCGCGAGGCGCTGCCGCAACGGCCGGTCGTATCCCTCGTTCCGGTCCATCCTTGTGTCCTTTCTGCCTGGGTACGACGGCCGGGAACGGGTGCGGGCGCTATGGCAGGTCCGTGCGCCGTTCGAGCCCGGCGACGTTGTCGCCGGCGCCGCGCGGGGCGTGGACACGAGGAGGGAGAGAGCCTGTCGCGGTCGTCGTGCGCGACCCCGGAGTCGGCGGCCTACCGTCGCGCGCCGGGTCGGGTGCCGGGTCGAGACAGCGCAGCATGCGGTTCGTGCGCTCCACGAGCGCCCCGAACGCGTCCGGGGTGATCGCTTGCTCGCCGTCGCACAGCGCGGAGTGGCCCGCCCGGTCCACATCGACCATCACCCCGTCGGCTCCAGCGGCGGCAGCGGCGACGGCCAGCGGGGCGACCAGATCGCTGCGCCCGCACGCGTGGCTGGGGTCGACGATGACCGGCAGGCGACTGAGCCGCTTCGCCAGCGGCACGGCGCTGATGTCCAGGGTGAAGCGAGTCGTGTTCCCGTGGGTACGGACGCCGCGTTCACACAGCAGCACGTTGCCGTTGCCCGCCGCCAGCAGGTATTCGGCGCCGTAGAGCCACTCCGGGACCGTGCAGCCGAAGCCCCGCTTCAGCAGCACCGGGCGGCCGGTCAACGCCACCTCGTGGAGCAGCGCGAAGTTCTGTGCGTTGCGTGCGCCGATCTGCAGTACCTGGGCCACCTCGGCGACGGCCTCGACGTGCGCGACGTCGACGACCTCCGTGACGACGCCCAGTCCGGTCTCGGCGTACGCCTCCCGCAGCAGGTCCAGGCCGGCCTTGCCGAGCCCTTGGAAGGCGTACGGGGAGGTGCGGGGCTTGAACGCGCCGCCCCGCAACAGGTGTGCGCCCCGGTCCCGCACCTCCCGTGCCACGCCGAGGAGTTGCGCTGCGCTCTCCACGGCGCAGGGCCCGGCGATCCAGGTGAGGCGTCCGCCACCCACGACACAGTCGTCGGACACCCGCACCGCGGTCGGCTCGCCCGTGGCCGCGAGACTGCCCAGGGCCGGTGCGTCGACGCTGTCGACGACCCATTCGAGCTCGGGGGTGGCCTGCAACAAGGCCACGAATTCCGCACCCTTCGGTGATGTCGCCTCGAGGTCCGGGAAGGTGACGAGGGTGTGTCGCCCGGCCAGGCACTGAAGCGACCGGTATCCGCGCTGATGCCACGCGCAGGTCAGCCGGCTCCGGTCGTCGATCGGCACGTCGGATCGGAATCGAGCAACGATCATCGGTCACCCTTCTGCGTCGGTGGCGGAGGCCGGCGGACTCCGGGGGGCTCATCCGCGCACGCCCACGCCGGGCGACCACTCGGGCCTTTCGGGGAAGTCGAAGTCCACCGCGTGGGTCAACTCCAGTTGTTCGATCATTCGTTGCGCCCCGGAAAAGTCCCGCACGAGACGCCGGCCGGCGGGTGTGGCCCGCAGGTCGCCGATGATCTCGTCGGCGCCCTCGACGCCCGCGGTGACCAGTTCGAGCCGCAGCGTGGAGAGGTCCTGCTCGGCGAACGCCTCCAGGGCGAGGGGCAGACAGCGCACCAGGGCGCGGCGCCGGTCGGCGTTCATCCTGGCGTGCAGTTCCCGAACGACCTCGATGACGACCGAGCCGTGCGCCGTCTCGTCCCGCAGGTGCAGGGTGGTGATCAGGGAGTGCATGGGCTGGATCGAGTCGTCCCTGGCCAACAGCGCCAAGAGGGAGTTGATGCAGGTCTCGGCCACCGCTCCCCAGACCAGGACGGCGACGTCGCGCTCCCACGCCTCCGGCATCGTCGCCAGCACCTCGCGCAACCGCCGATACGTGACCAGGGCGGGCTGCTCGGGTCGGCTGCGCACGCCGCGCAACTCCCGGGTCCGAGCGACGGCGAGCATGTGCATGTACGTGTGGAAACTCTCGTCGACGATGGCCTGTTGCACTCCCTGCCGCACCAGCGGCTGATCGCTCCCGGGGAAGACGCCACGCATGACGAGGTCGAAGGCGGGCTCCGCGATGAGGTGCTCGGTGGCGATGACCCGTTCGTTGTAACCGATCCACAGGCCCGTCAGAACCTGTCTGCGCTGTTCACCGGTGGCCGCGAGGAACCGGGGGTGTTGCGCGAACGGCACCATCCGCAGCGGATAGTCCGGCACCCGGGGGTCGTACGTCGCAGGCCCGCCGAGCACATCGGAACTCGTCGCCACCGCGGCACGCCGCGGCCACGCTTCCACGAGGCGGCGCAGCGTCGCACTGCCGATACCGTCCTCCTCGACCCACCCTCCGGACGCCCAGGTGGTCACCGCGCCCGACTCCTCGCGCATTCGGCTCTCCCCGTCTCGTGGTCCACGGCGACGCTGCATCCTCACCGGCCGGACTTGGGCGTTTCTTGAACGCGACTTGGGCGGGTCCGAGCGAGTCTTCTGGATTCGGATCGGGGATGCCACGATGGGCGCGAAGCCGCGGTGGCGCGGACGCCGTGGGCGAGCACCGTCTTCGCACCGGCCCGCTCCGTCGGCTCCGTCGCCTCCTTCGCCGTCGTGTGCAGTCGGCCGCGCCGTTCGTGTTCTTCGTGCCTTCGCGCCCGTCCCGTTCCCGGGAACCCCGCCGTGAGACCCCACCGTGAGGACGCATCATGCTCGTTCCGCTCACCCTGGCCGACTTCCTGGACCGCGCCGAGACGGCCGCGGCCGATCGCACCGCGCTCGTGGATGAGCCGGACCAGCCGTCCGGCCCGGTGCCGACGACCACCTACGGTGAGGTACTGCGACGCGTTCGGGCCTGGCAGGCGGGTCTGGACTCCCTGGGCGTCGGCGTCGGCGAGCGGGTCGCCGTCGTCAGCCCCAACTCCTCCCGGCTCCTGGAACTGCTCTACGCGGTCTCGGCGAGCGGCCGGATCTGCGTTCCGGTGAACTACCGCCTCATGCCCCAGGAGATCGCGTACATCCTGCGGCAGTGCGATGCCTCGGTCGTCTTCGTGGATCCGGAGGTCGAGGCCGTGCTCGGCTCGGTGGAGGGGCCGAAGCGGTTCGTACTCGGTGAGCAGACCGACACCCAGGTGATGCGGTTCGACATCGCCCCCCGCCCCTGGTCGTGTCCCGACGAGAACACCGTCGCGACCCTCAACTACACCTCGGGAACGTCCGCCCGCCCCAAGGGCGTTGCCCTGACCCACCGCAACATCTGGCTCAATGCGACGACGTTCGGCCTGCACGCCCGGATCTGGGAGCAGGACGTCTATCTGCATACGCTGCCGACGTTTCACTGCAACGGCTGGGGCGTGCCGTTCCTGCTCGCCGGACTCGGCGCCAAGCAGGTGCTGTTGCGCAGGATCGACGGCACGGAGATCCTGCGGCGCGTCCGCGAACACGGTGTTACCCTCGCGTTCGGCGCTCCGGCCGTGTGGGACGCGGTACTTCGGGCGGCACAGTCCTGGCCCGGCGAGATCCCCGGGCACGGCAGCGTGCGTGTGGTGTGCGCGGGCGCGCCCGTGAGCGAGCGGTTCGTCTGCCGGGTGGAGGACGAACTGGGCTGGACATTCCACCAGGTGTACGGCCTGACGGAGACGACGCTGCTCACCTTCAACCGGCGTCCGCCGGGGGCGTCGTCGGGCAGCGGAGGTCTGACCCGGGCGGGGGCGCCCGCCCTGGGCGTGCGGTTGCGCACCGGCGCGCGCGGTGAGGTCCTCGCACGCTCCAACATGGTGCTCGACGGATATTGGCGGGATGCCGAGGCCGACGCGGCATCCCTCGACGAGGGCTGGTTCCGCACCGGTGATGCGGGCTCCTTCGACGACGACGGACACCTCGTCCTGTTCGATCGGTTGAAGGACGTCATCGTCACCGGCGGTGAAAGCGTGGCCTCGGTGGAGGTCGAGGCGTGCCTGCTGAGCCATCCGTCGATTGCCGAGGCGGCCGTCATCGGCGTGCCGGACGAGCGATGGGGCGAGACCGTCAAGGCGGTGGTGGTGCCCGTCACGGGAGTCCGGCCCACCGCCGCGGAGCTCATCTCGCACTGCAAGGAGCGGTTGGCCCGATACAAGGCACCCACGTCCGTGGACTTCACGGATGCCCTGCCGCGGACCAGCAATGGCAAGGTTCGAAAGGGCGCGTTGCGCGAGCCCTATTGGTCGGGCCGGGACCGGCGCATCAATTGACGACAGCCGGTCCCGCCCCTACCGAGTCGCGGTCAGTACTCCATACACGTCCGTCCGACGGACTCGGCACGAATGATCCGGGTGAACAACGACCGGAGTTCCCGTCCCGGGTCCACGCCCAGTTCCTGGGCCAGTGCCCTACGGATGCGGTGGTAGACCCGTACCGCCTCCGCCTCCCGACCCACCTCGCACAGCGCGATCATCAGCAGCCAGCCCAGCCGTTCCCGCTGGGGGTACTTCGCGCTCAGGGCGGCCAGTTCAGCCACGGCGTTGACGTTGTCCCGCCCCCAGCACAGTTCGGCCTCCCACAGGGCCTCCCAGGTCAGGAAGCGCAGTTCCTCCAAGCGCGCCGCCTCACGCACGGCCGGTTCGTAGTCGCCGAGTTCCGCGTAGGGCGCGCCGCGCCACAGGGACAGGGATGCCTCGAGCGCCGAACTGGCCTCTTCGAAACGGCCCTCGCGCAGGAGCCGGCGCCCGTGGCGCAGCAGGTACTCGAATCGGCAGGCGTCCACCCGTTCCCCCTCGACGGCGAGAAGATACCCGTGTGGTTCCCTCCGCAGGATCCGGTTGCGTCCCCGCGGAGGGCAGTGCGGTTCGAGTTGGCGGCGGAGATTGGAGACGTAACTATGCAGGCCCGCTGCCACGTTGCCGGGAGGCCCCGTCGGCCAGACGACCTCGGTGAGCCGCTCGGCACCCACCACCTGGTTCGGCGCCAGCAACAGCGCGGACAGCACGGCACGTTGCCGCGCCGGTCCCAACACCAACGGGCCTGCGGTCGACGACACCGCCAGCGGCCCGAGGATGTTGAACACGAGTTCATCGGACAATTGCGTAATAGCCTTCGCAGACATCACACTCCCCACCTGGCAACACTGGATTCAATGGCCACCCGTCCCCCTGACCGCCGGGCGGAACGACCGCTTCCGCCGAGCCCCGAGTCGACCGAGTCGCCCCCTGACTTTCGTAGTGCCGCATGAACAAGGAACCGGGAGGCATTCGCCACCGGGAAATGCCACCCGCACGCTATGTACTCGTCGAGGCGGAAGGGCGAACCTTCACACCGTCGACATGTCCCGATCGCCGGGAGCGCCCCGCTCCGGCCGCCGCGAGTGGGTGATCGCGCCTATTCCGGATCCGCCGTTGGACGGACCTGCCCGAACACGGTGATTCGTGAGGTGTTCGCGACCGAGGCAATCAGCACCGATCCCGGCACCGGATGCTCACCAGGCCCTCGACGCTGTGCAGGGCCCGGGTCTCTCGGATGTAAACGGGGCGGCTCATCGTTGCTCCCTCACTGGCGGGGTCGGCAAGGCCGTGCGTCCACCAACCATCGCGCGGACGACGGGACGCGGTCCACGGCCGGAGGAGGGCGCCCGGGTGCACAAGGGCGACGGCTGCGCGCCGGTTGACCACCTGTGTGCGCCTGGTGCCACTCGCGATCCCGCGAGCGCCGGGCGAAACTTCACCGGCACGGCGGGCACACGCCGGCGTCCCGCCGGGTCTCGGGGCGAGGGTCGAGCTCCGTCGCCGGGGCATCGCGACACGAGCCGGCCGAGCACCGCCTCGTGGCGACATCCCGCCTGGTCGGCGCAGTCGCGGCAGGCGAACTCGAACGCAGGCAAGGCACCCCTCGGCGTCCGCTCGCGGACAGGAACGATGTCGCCCGAAAGCCGTCGCACGCCGGAACGGCGTTGCCCCCGGCGATCCGCAAGCTCGTGGACACGGCCCGAAGCCGGGCGGGCGCACTCGGCATCGGTGCGCGCCCAGCGGACGGGGATCCATTGCTCGTCACGGTGACGCGGGCCGGAATCGGTGAGCGCGAGCAGGTGGCGGCAGCGCGGCGCATCGGGTCCGTCTTTGCCCGCGGCGCGCGGCCACCGGGTCCGCCGCGCCCGAAGCGGTCGCACCCGGCGCGAACGGCGTCTCCCGCGCCCCAGCGCCCACGCGCGGCTCGAGGCCGACGACCGACCCGCGGGCCAACCCCGTGCTCCCACCGACGAGTTCGCACCCACCGCCCGCCCCGGGACGGCACCCGGGCCCGGACGTCAACTCCCATGGATTGCAGGCATATTCGACACCTTCAGCCGCCCGACAAGATCGAAACGCCCCGAATTCTCCTCCGCTCGGATCAGTGCAATACTTCGCGTGCTAGCCTCACTTTGAGTAATTCAAAGGAGACGTTACGTGTTTGAGCGCGTAGCCGAACTGGCGATCCGTCGGCCCCGGTTGATTCTTGTGGTCGCGGCCGTGGCCGTGACCCTCATGGCCGCCGTGGGCTTCGGCGCGTTCGCCAAGTTGCAGAGCGGGGGCGGCTTCGACGACCCGGCCTCCGAATCCACCCGTGCCGGTGGGGTCATCGACGCGAAGTTCGGCGGGGAGACGAATCTGGTCCTGCTGGTCCGCGCCCGCCAAGGCGGCGTCGACGACCCGGCCGTCGAAAAGGGTGGCCGGGCACTGGCGGCCGACCTCAGGAAAGAGCGGGCCCTGGACAACGTGATCTCGTACTGGGACACGGACAACCCCGCCCTCCGCTCCAAGGACGGCCGCGAAGCCATGGTGCTCGCCCACGTCAAGGGCGACGACACGGAGCAGGCGAAGAACGTCAAGGGCATCATCGCCGCCCACACCGGACCGCGCGGGAACGAGCTCGTCGTCCGGGCCGGCGGGGCCACCGCCGTGGCCAAGGAAATGTCGACGCAGGGCACCGACGACCTCGTCCTGGCCGAGACCATCGCCGTGCCGCTGACCCTGGTGCTGCTCCTGATCGTCTTCGGCAGCGTGGTCGCGGCCATGCTGCCGCTGGTGATCGGCACCATCGCCGTCATGGGCACCTTCGCCGAACTCGCCCTCCTCGGCGACATCACCGACATCTCGATCTTCGCAACCAACCTGACCACGGCCCTGGGCTTGGGCCTGGGCGTCGACTACGCCTTGTTGATGATCAACCGGTTCCGGGACCGACTCGCGTCCGGCGCCGAGGTGGACGACGCCGTCCGCCACACGGTGCTCACTGCGGGCCGCACGGTCGCTTTCTCCGCCGCCACGGTCGCCGCCGCGCTCGCCGCGCTTCTCGTGTTCCCGCAGTCCTTCCTTCGTTCGTTCGCCTACGCAGGGGTCGGCGTCATCATGGTCGCGGCGACCGCCGCCCTGTTCGTGATGCCCGCCCTGCTCGCCGTCCTGGGACACCGAGTCAACAGCGGCCGCATGCCATGGGTGAAGCCCGCGCGCCCGGACGCCGCGACGTCCGTGTGGGGCCGGCTGGCCGGCGCCGTCATGCGACGTCCCGCACTCGCCGCGATGCCGATGCTCGGCGTCCTGCTGCTGGCGTCGAGTCCGCTCCGGGGCATCACCTTCGACATGGCCGACGAACGCGTGTTGCCCGAGGACGCGACCAGTCGACAGGTCGCGACCGCGCTGCGGGAGAACTTCGCCGGCAACGACGCCGCGGCCCTGCACATCGTCATCGACAAGCCCGTGGGCGAAGCCCCGTTGGGCGCCTACGCGGCCGAACTCTCCGGGTACAGGGGCATCGTCCGGGTCGAGGCGTCCACGGGAACCTACACCGAAGGGAACCTCACCGCCCCGGGTCCCGGCAATGCGGCCCTGGGCCGGCCGGACGCGCAACGGATCAACGTGGTAAGCGCACTGCCGCCGAAGTCGGAAGATGCCCAGAAACTGGTCACCACGGTAAGGTCGCTCGCGGGGCCCGGCGGGACGCATCCGTTGGTGGCCGGCCCCGACGCCGAACTGGTCGACGCCAAGGACTCCATCGCCGGCCGACTCCCGTTCGCCGCCGGCCTGGTCGCCCTCACCACCTTCCTGCTCCTGTTCCTGTTCACCGGCAGCGTCGTGCAACCACTGCGCGCGCTGGTCCTGAACATGATCAGCCTGAGCGCGACTCTGGGCGTCATGACCTGGATCTTCCAGGACGGCCACCTCACGTCCCTACTCGGCTCCACACCACAGCCGATGGAGGTGTCGACGACCGTACTGATGTTCTGCATCGCCTTCGGCCTCTCGATGGACTACGAGGTGTTCGTCACCAGCCGGATCAAGGAACTCCACGACCAGGGCGAGGACACCGAGTCGGCCGTGGTCAACGGCCTCGGGCACACGGGACGCATCGTCAGCGCCGCCGCCGCCCTGTTGGCGGTGAGCTTCTTCGCGTTCGGGACGGCCGAGATCAGCTTCATGCAGATGTTCGGCCTGGGTACCGGGTTGGCCATCCTGATCGACGCCGTCGCGGTACGGGGCATCCTGGTCCCCGCCGCGATGCGCCTGCTCGGCCGCTCGGCCTGGTACGCACCCCGCCCCCTGCGCAGGTTCCACAACCGATTCGGCCTCGGCGAAACCGGCACCGTACCCCCGCCCACGGCTTCGCCGGAGCACATGCCCGGCGCCTCGAACAACAAGACATCGAACGCGTAATGCAGGAAGAGATTGGCGAGCACGGGTGAAACTGCGGAGCCCTGTGGGGTTCCGCAGTCCCGGTCGGCCGGCGGCCCGTCGGGCAGCGCCGGCGGAGCGGCCGGCCTACGGCAACTTTGCGGCGAGCAGGCGAAGTTCGGCCAGGACGGTCAAGGGTCTCGACCGACAGGCTCGGGTCGGGTCGGGTCGGGGGAAGTTCGCGATGGTCGGCGTGACGGCCGCACACGAACTCGAGACCCACCGGTCCCCAGCCCCTGACGAGCAGCCGCCACAGCAAGGCCGGGACGCTCGGGCTCGTCCGCAGGTCGGCCGGAAATCGTGGCCAAACGCGTGAGTCCCGCCGATAGTCTCGGAAAGATCTTGATCGCCGAGACGAAAGGCCCTCCGTGCGCCGAAGTCGCATACCGGTCCTGTCCGTCGTACTCACGATGTTCCTGGCGTTCTTGTCTTTGAACGCGACGGCCCACGCCGATCCGGCGGCACCGGCCGGCAAGGCCGCCCAGGCGTCGTCGGAACTGCGTTTCTTCACGTACAACATCTGCGGCGAGGGCCAGGCCGGCTGCGGTGGGCCTCCGAAGGACAACGCCCGACGCATCGACACCGTGGTGTCCCAGGCGCGGGACTGGGCCGCCGACGAGGTGTTCCTCCAAGAGGTTTGCCGTTCTCAGTACGACGCGATCCTGTCGGCCCTCAAACCCCTGGGCTTCCGAGGCATGTTCACCACCACCGTGGGCGGAGCCGTCCACTGCGGCGGCGACTACGGGATGGCGGTCCTGGTCCGGGGCCCCGTCGTCGAGACCGCAGAGCTCGACCTCACGGCCGGCGGCGAGAACGAACCGATCAAGTCCCCGTGCATCAAAACCTATACGAAGGGGCGGGCCAACTGGGCCTGTTCCGTGCACCTGTATTGGTCGGACGGGACGCTGGAGAAAATCGAAGCCGCGAAATTGACCGCACAGACCGACGCTTGGCGGGCCGCGGGCACGCCGGTGATCCTGGGCGGCGACTTCAACCACACCCCGGTCTCCGTCGTCCTGGACTACTTCTATACGGCCCCGAATCCGGACGGAAACGGCGCGTTCGTCGAAGCGGACGAGACCGATCGGAACTACTTCACCCCGCAATGCGCGCAGGCTTCACAGACCCATTGCCGTTCGGGTCGGCCGACCCACCTGGCTTTCAACGATCCGACCGATCAAAAGATCGACTACCTGTTCCTGAGCCAGGGAGACTTCACCGCCATCCAAGGCGAGGTACTACCCCGTGACCCCGCGATCTCCGACCATCGCCTCTACCGCGGTACGGCAAATTTCACGGCCTCGGCATCGGGTCCGTACACCCTGACAAACGCCAACTCGGGCAAATGCCTGGAAATTCGGGGTGACTCGACCGGGGACGGCGCCGCCGCGAGCCAGTGGACGTGCAATGGTTCCGCCACCCAGAACTGGTACCTCAGCCTTTCGCCGGGCGCATCGACGCGAATAGTGAACGCCAATTCGGGCAAGTGTCTGGAGATCCGGGGTGACTCGACCCAGGACGGCGCCGCCGCGAACCAGTGGACATGCAATGGTTCCGCCACCCAGAACTGGCGGGCCGACCTATCCGTCGACAACTCCTGGCTGCTGACCAACGTCAACTCCGCCAAGTGCCTGGAGATCTGGGGTGACTCGATCGAAGACGGCGCCGCCGCGGACCAGTGGACATGCAATGGTTCCGCCACCCAGAACTGGGTGAAAAACGGGTGACCGCTTCGACCGCACGCGCCCCATCCGGCGAGGTCAGGGACAAGCGCATGGCCGCTGTCGCCCACACTGCCCTCGCCGGACGGGGCCCGGCCTGGTGAACACTCCTCATTCGCCCACGACCGACTACTCGTCGTCCTCGTTCGTGAACGCCGGCCGGATCACCTCCAAAGCTGTGTGGGGGATCCGTTGCATTCCCACTGATTGGCGGCCGCGCCGTCATCCGTCGAATCGCCACGGATCTCCAGGCACTTGCGAGAATTGTAGTTGATGAGGTTGAATCGACCATTTATCGTGTGATAGACGATCCACATCTGAGTGGGCGACCCGTTACATTCCCACTGATTGGCGGCCGCGCCATCAGCCGTCGAATCACCACGGATCTCCAAGCACTTCCCGGAGTTCCCGTTCTGCATATACCTCAGAGGCTCTCCCCAGGGCGACGTACCTACGTCGACCCAGGTCCATGCCTGCGTGGGGGATCCGTTGCATTCCCACTGGTTGGCGTCCGCGCCATCGGCCGTCGAATCGCCACGGATCTCCAGGCACTTGTTAGAGTTGACGTTGGTCCAAGTACTACTTGCGGCACTCGCCGAGGAGGAACTCGCAACCACCGACACCAAGGCCGCCGTCGTGGCGATCAGGGTGCCGAGCGTTCGCTTGAGATAGGGCTTCATGAAACCTCCCGTACGGTTGGATTGCAGTCGACCGTAAAACGGAGGAGGCGTGGTTTCAAGATCCGGGCAGTATATGGCCTGTATGTGATGGGCGACTGGCGCGAAAATATAAATCGGGTTTCACTTCATGGCAGTGAATACGGCGAAATGTAGTGCTCGCTTCGGTCGGGAATGAGTGCCCACGGCACCGCCCCGTGGACGCCTTCGGAGCCGGACCCAACAGCCGTCCGCGCCGACTCGCCCCGGTGGCCCGGCAGATGAGCTCGGCGACGATGCGGAGCCGGCTCTCCACCTACGCCGCCTCGGACCACGAGGCTTTTGTCGATCGCGCCGCCTTCGAGCGGGATCCGCCCCCCGGAACGTTCGACCGAGCCATGGATCGGCCAAAGCCTTCGTCGAGTTCCAACCTCTTCGCCCCGCCCCCTCGTCACCGCCGCCGGGGCGTGTGCCCCCGGTCCCAGCCTGGCAAGCCCCCGGAACCCGGGCACCGAGTCCTGGAGTTGGGCACGGGGACCCGGTGGAACGCGGCGTTGGCCGCGCGACGCGCCCGACCCGGCAATGTCGTCGGTGTCGAGGTCGATCCGGACCTGGCCGAGGGGGCCCGCAAGGCGCTCGCCGCAGCCGGGCTGGACGTGAGCGTCGAGGTCGGGGACGGCGCGGCCGTGGGACCGGGTGATCTCGACCTACGCGGTGGAACACGTTCCGTGGGCGTGAATTGCCCAGGCCCGCCCCGGAGGTCGGGTGGTCACGCCGTGGGGGCGGTTGGGCATGTCGCGCTGACCGTCGCCGACGACAAACGCTCGGCGAGCTATCGTCGGGAACGCGACGAGATCCTGGTCTACGACCGACCCAACGGGGCCGACGGCATCCGATGGCGCGACCCGCAGACAGTGATTCCGTCGGTGGTGTCCGACGCGATGCCCCGCCCCCAAGCTCCCCGGGCTGCGTCGACCCCGCCATTGAACGGTAACCCCCCGACCCGGCCCCATAGTCGATCCGGTCACCTTTCCCGCCACACGGGACCACCGAGGATGCCGACCTCGCTCTGACCATGGCACGCGAAGGAGAGCTGCTGCTGCCTTCGTCCGGGTGGCGGTGAGTCCGGCCGGCGCGTCAGCTGTACAGTGCACCGCCGAAGCGTTCACGCAATGCCCGGGCGGCACGGTCTCCGAACCGGTTGTGCTGGAGTCCGAGCCCTTCGAGTCCGGCCAGGTGCGGTGACTGGGCCAGGGCGAGTGCACCCGCGTTGCCGATCTCGTTGTTGTCGAGCACCAGCCACCGCAGGGTGGCCGGCATCGGGGTGCAGGCCAGGGCGGCCGCTCCGCGGTCGCCGATGCCGCAGTTGCCGAGGTCGAGGCGGCGCAGCCGCCGGAACGATGCCGCTGCCAGGCCGGCCGTGCCGTCGGGGCCGAGGCGGCCCCGGTCCAGCCGCAGTATTTCCAGCGATTCGGTGAACACCGACTCCGCGAGGGCGGGGCCGATCTCGGGTGGCAGCCTGTCGAGATAGCCCCCGGACAGCTGGAGCGTCCGCAGGGCGCCCAGCCGCCGCCCCCGCACCAGTGTGAGCATGGCGGCCCCGGTACCGTCGCCGTTGATCGCCATGGCGAGACTCTGGAGGCCGGCTGCCACAGGAGAGTTGACCAGCGCGTCGACGCCTTCCTGGGTGAAGGCGCCGCCCGCGAGGTCGAGCGCGGTGAAGCGGTTGGGCAGCTCGCTCAGCCGGGTCAGCACCCCGTCGCCGAGCAGGTGGCTGTCGAGTGTGAGGTCGCTGAGGCGCGGCAGTGCCGGTAGGACCGTCGCCAGGGCGCTGTCGAGATCGTCGATGGTGCTGCGTCCGAGGTCCAGGCGCTCCAGATGCGGCGCGAAGACGGCGTCGGGCAGCCGCAGGAGCCCGGCGGAGGTCAATTCCTGCTCATCGTAACGTGAGGCGGACACGTCCAGTTCACGCAGGCACGGGTAGCTGTGGCTGGTGAGCAGGGCGGTCAGACCGTCGTCGTCCAGGTTGGCATCCGGCAGCGCGAGACTTTCCAGCCGCCGCAGATACGGCGACCGGGCCAGCTGGGCCACGGCGTCGCCGTCCAGGTAGGTGTCATAGGTGCGTAGGCTGCGGTAGCGGCCGAGAGCGGGAAGCAGCGAGATCTCGGCGAGATGGTCGCTTGCGAACTGCAGCTCGAGGCAGTCGTCTTCGGGCGCGGCGCGGAAGAGGGCGTCATGGTGACGCAGGAAGGTCTCCGCTTCCATGTCGGTGACCGAGCGCACGAATCCGCGTTCCGGGCTGCCGATGAGGACGTCGCGCACCCCTTCGGGCAGCGCGGCCAAGTACCCGGCCACGGCGGCGTCCTCGTCGTCCGCGTTGCTGCCGCACTGGGCGTTGATCAGCCGGGCGTGCTCGGGGTGGGAGACGGCCACCAGCTCCGCGTAGGCCAGCCGGGGGCCGTTGTCGGCGGGGCGTTCACGGATGGCGAGCAGCAGACGGGCGGCGGCCGGGTCGACGTGGTCCGGTCCCGGGACGACGGTGTCGGCGTCGGTGTCGCGGCCGAGGGCCCTGAGCAGGACCGCCCGTGTCCGGTGCCGGTCGGCGTCGTCGCTGAGGAGGAGGGCCGCGTCGATGACGTCCAGGGCGGTGTGCGGGTGCCCGCAGTGGAAGAGGTCGTGGGCGAGCCGGGCCAGGGTCGGGCCCGCAGGCTCGCCCCACCGCAGGGCATGGATCACCTCGGTGAGTGACGACTGCGGGGTCAGCGGCGAAACAGGTATGCCCTCGTGCCAGTAGGGACCGTCGACCATGACGGCAGGCCAGGGCCGCTCGTCGCCGATGACCGGCGTGAGTGCCGCGGTGCCCTCCCGGGCGGCGAGCCGGATCCGGGCCAGCTGCGCGGGGCCGCCATCCGGGTCGTCGGCGTCGGCTTCGGCGAGCACGGCGTGCAACTCCGCTGCGCTGTACGGCAGTTCGGCGGCTGCCGGGGTGGCCGGCAGATCGGCGTTGCCCCACAGGCGCC
This sequence comes from Embleya scabrispora DSM 41855, assembly GCF_000372745.1. Classification (GTDB taxonomy): domain Bacteria; phylum Actinomycetota; class Actinomycetes; order Streptomycetales; family Streptomycetaceae; genus Embleya; species Embleya scabrispora. The sequence continues at coordinate 117,582 of NZ_KB889708.1, forward strand.
CGAGCCGGACCTCCCGTACGGGTGTGCCGTCGGCTTCGCGGACCTGCCACAGGCCCACCTCGACGGCGTCCTCGACCGGGCCGGAGCGGGTGACTCCGCGGCCGTCCGCCTCCTCGGCCGTGCGGTGCCAGGTCCGGTGCCGCTCGACTCCGCGTCCGGACCCGGAGTCGTAGCCGGACTCACGGCGCAGCAGTCCATGCACGTCGTAGTAGCGCCAAGTGCCGTGCAGGGGGCGGATGTCCTCACGAGGCACCCGACGGCACTCCCACCAGAGGACGCCACTCCGGTAGTAGCGCCGGTCGGTGCCGTCGAGAGTCCACTCGCTCTGGAGGGTGCCGTCGGCCCACCAGTGCCGGGTTTCGAGCGTCTCCTCACCTTCCTCGCCACGCCGCCGCATGAACAGCCACGCGATGTCCCCCGAGCCCGGCAGATGGTTCGCCGTGGGTGCCACGCCTTCGGGGCGCGGCGGCACGGGCTTGCCCGAGCTGTGTTGAACCTCGACCCCGGCTCTGTCGAGATGACGGGTGCCGATCAAGTCGCCGTCGGCGTACACGCACTCGTAGACACGTACCGACTCCACCGCGTCCCGCCACGGGCCACCCGAGCCGTATCCCGACCCCGGCGACTGCGGCTCCGGGGTGCTCGGCCGGTGGAAGCGCCGTACGCCGTCGACGCGGCCGTCCGTGTACCGGCCCTCCTGCGACAACTCGCCGCCGGGGTGGTCGTAGCGCCGGTAGATGCCGTGTGGCCGACCGGCCACATGCTCGGACTCGCCGATGAACCGGCCGTCCGCGTCCCAATAGCGGACCAGGCCCGTGAGACGTCCGTGCTCGTCCTTGTCGCCGAGAACCCACTCTTGGTCCTCCTCCGACCACCACGCCTCGGGCGGCCGGGGATCGGTGCGCCGCGCGGTCATGCCTCGCCTCCCTCGCCCAGCAGCTTCGCGGTGTACGCCCCCAGCAGGTTGCCCTCGTCGTCGGGGAGCCCCAGGGCACGGGCCGCGGTGGGGAAGTCCCAGGGCGTGACCCGTTCTCGGACGTCGACCCGGCCGAAGGCGTTGCCGCGTTCGAAGTCGACCAGGACATCGCCCTCGTACGACGCCGCACGCGCGAAGTGGTCGTTGTGGCCGAAGTGGAAGGTGCCGGGGCACCGGATGCCGTCCAGCGCCAAGACCTCGCCCCCGGTGGCACCGTCGGCGCACTCGATCAACCAGGGGTCGAGGGCGTGAAGACGACGATCGGGCTCGGTAATGGTGTCCACACCGCGAAACCGTAACGACCGACACCGACCAACCCACACCGACGTCCACACACGCGGCTGTGAACAGCCGGCCTGCCGACACCGGCCCCGCGCCTCGCTCACCCCCCGCGGCAGCCGATCGGTCACCCCACATCAGCGGGCGACGCACGAACCCGAACCACCGATACAGACACTCCGCCGACTCCCGTCGCCGACCACCAACCACTTGTGCCGAACTCCCGGGGCTCACCGTACAATCCGGGCATCGAACCCGGGTCTGGAAAACACCGCAAGGGCAGTTGGACCGGGGCCTGTTCTGCGGCAAGCCGAAGGCCCGGACCATGAACCACCATGGGGACCATGAACTTCATGGCGAAGCGCGTGGCCAAGTGGTTCCTGGGCTCGGTGGCGTCGGTCATTCTGGTGATACTTGGCCTCGTCGCGTGGGGCCTGTTCGTACACGGGAAGCTTCCGAGTCCGCCCGACGTCGACAAGGTGGCCGGCGCCGCTGAAGTTCGTGCGGCCCAGCGGACGGCCGTACGGGACGTCGAGGCCGTGTACACGACGCTGGAACAGACCATGGGCGGGCGCGCGGCGCAGCGTGCCGAGGCGGTGTCGGACATGTGCGGCGTTGTGTTCCGCGATCAGGGGTTCTTCCGCCGGGTGGGGTGGAGCGGTGTCCGCTGCCAACGCGAGGTGATGCGCGCGTATGTGCTCGACGGTCCCCGGGCGGAGAACGCGACGGTCGTTGCCGTCGCGCTGGAAGCCGGCGGCTGGTTCCGGAACGGGCCGGGTGCTGTGGATCCGGGTACGCCCCAGTGTCCCGCGCCCGCGTCATCCACCGTCGACGCCACCTCCACACCGCTCGGCGACGAACCGACGTGCCGAATCGACGCGATCCTGCCGTCGCGCGTGAGTCTGTGCGCGGAGTTCTGGGACGTGCTGGGCCGCTCGGCGTACTTCCCCTCCCGTTTGAGGAGCACGGTCGTGAGCTCCACGACCGGCACGACCACGCACATCGATGCCCAAGCCATCACGAACGCGCCCCGGCCACCCGGGAGCAGCGTCGTGATCGTGTCCGTGCTCGCCCCCTACTTCACGCAACAAGGGCATTCCTGAGCCGATTCGTCCCTGCGCCCGAGCTGCTCCGCACGGCGTGTCCGTCCACTGTCGCGGGTGCGCGGGAACGCGTGAACGAGTTCCACGATCCCATGGTCGACGACGTCGGGTCCCGACCCGATCGGGCTGTGTCGGCGGGGATGACGGCCCCCGACACAGCGGGGCCGTCCAGAGGGGCAAGCGGCGTTCGGACGGGGCGCCGAAGCGCGAAGGCTCACACCGCGCCGCCGAGTCTCTCGCGTGACCGACTGCTCTGCCCTCGAATGCCTTCCACAACGGGCTCTGTTCGCCCGCAATGCGCGGGCGCCGCATACCGGGTGCCGGGGGCAGGTCACTCACCGGCAATCTCGCGGTGTGCCTCGGCACGCAGGCGCACGATCTCGGTGCCCGCGTCCCGGAGCTCCCGCAGGTTGTGCGACGACCTCGCCGCAGCACGCGACCTCGCGCACGAGTTCAGCTCCATCGCCCGCGAACGCCACGGAGGAGACCTCACCACCTGGATGACCCGCGCCCTGGGACTGCGGCCCGGCCGCCCGTCCAGGCCGTCGCCGCGCTCCTCCGGAACGACTGGAACGCGGTCGTCAACGGCCCGATCCTGCAATGGAGTTCCGGAGTAGTCGAAGAACGGGTGACACGCATGGCTGATCGAGCGCAGGTCCTACGGGCGGGCGTCGTTCGCGCTCTTGCGCACGGTCGTTTGCCCAACCGCCGTAGCCATCGACCCGCCCTTGCCGTGGCAAGGCGAATGGAGTCGGGACATGATCAATATGCATGTGCGGGGGAAGGCGGCGACGTACTGGCACGGGTCGTGTCCGGGCTTCCTTGGTTCGAGTCGCTCGCCCGGGCGGCTTCGGTGGCGGTCAGTGCGTCCAGGCGGCGCGCGTCGGTGGGGTCGTGGCGGGGGCGAAGCGGTCCCGGCGCAGTTGCTCGGCGGCTTTGGCCTCGGCCCGTAGGCGGCGGGCGCGTTGGGTGCGGGCGCGGCGCAGTGCGGCGAGTTGTTGGCGGATGGCCTGGTCGGCCAGGTGTGCGGGGCCCAGGCGGCGGCCGTCGGGGGTGCAGACCTCGATCTCGTGGGTGTGGTGGGGCATGACCGCACCGTGACCTCGCGGCCGGCCTGACGTGCTCAGAGGAAGTGCAGTTGGTGGCGCAGCCATGGCGGGAGGCAGGGAGGACTGAGCTGACGACGCGAGCCGTGGAGGAGCGGCTGGATGCCTATGTCACCGCCCTGATGGACGCGCTGGGCTAAGCCAAGGCCGCCCCCGACGGACACCGGGCAGCCGGCGGCACCCTCGGCGCCCGGGTGCCCCTCGTGCCGACGGGATCCACACCCCAGCGACCACCTGTCGGGAACGGGTTGATCACCTCGAAGTCCTGTGCGGGCACGTCGAGACCGTGGTCGCGTTCGACGAACGGTGCCCGACAAGGTCGGGTGAGACACGGGAACCTGCTCGGCGACCGCCGAGAAGTCACCTGCCCTCGTACATCCGCCCGCTCGAAATGTCGCCGGCCATTGCGGCGATCACGTCCCGCCGGCTCGCGTCACCATGGTCGGTGCGGGAAGGCCACCGGGGAGCGCAGGCTCCGCTGCGTCCACAACGTCCGTGACCTCGAAGGTGATCCCGGAATCCACGGCCGAGTGCGCGACATCCTCAACGGCGCGCTCCGTGCGGGCGATCGGATCAAGGGTGGGGGCTTCGTGATCGGGGTCGGTCACGTACGGACTCCACGGACCGAGAGCGCCGGTGCGGACCGGAATCAGCGCGGTCTCGAACAACGGGCAACCGGAAGTCCCTCCTCGATGCGCTGCAGCAGGCGACCACCATGTACCCGCGGCGCGTCGAAGCCGCGGCGGTCGTCGTCATCGTCGTCGTCCTCGTCGGTGACCAGGACCTCGGGGACGAGCAGCGTGGCCGGGTCGCGGTCCTGGGCGAGTTCGAGGTACGGCGGGGCGATCACTCCGCCGTGCAACTCGCCGCCGATGAGGTCCGGGGAGAACTCGTCGGACAGGACGGTCACGGACGCCCGCAGGTCGCCATGGATGATGACGAGTTTGTCGGTCGTGTTCCCGATGAACGCGTCCACGTGGACGGTTCCCCGGACCAGGAGCTTGACATCGCCTTCGAGATAGATGTTCCCGGCGCGCAGATCGCCCAGCACGATCAGCGCCGGGCAGCCGTCGTCCAGGTTGACGATGTTGCCGCCGACGGTCAGATCACCGTCGATGACATAGCCCGTGCCGGCGAGGTCGGCCCCGTCCAGCACGAAGTCGCCGGATATCGAGGCATCTCCCGTGTGTACGTCATACGTCTCGTTGTACAGATTCTCGTACCCGGACACGGGAAGATTCCGCTGTTCGAAGAGCGCGACGGTCTCCGCCCAACTGTGGTTGATGGTTCGCAAGGTCATGCCGCGAACTGTTCCACATCTCTCGGACGCTTCCTGTGAGCGGACCACACCACCTCAAGATATGGACTGGATCAAGCATCGATTGGGCTGTGTCCGGCGTGTTCGCCCTCGGAGCCGACCTCGACGACGTCGACCTGGCCGGCGAGCGCCTGCCCACCCCCGTCGCCCCGCCGGGCACCGGACGCACGCCCGATGGTGGATCAACCGGTGGACGGCCTCGCGCCGGCCGGCCTCGCGGCGGCAGCCGGGGTCCCCTCACGGTGTTCGCCGTTCTGGCGGCGATCGCCGACGAGCGGGAGCGGCTCGCCACGCCGGCGGACGAGCCGGTGAACGCGCGGACCGGCCGGCGCGGATGGTGGGTGGACGAAGCCACGCGCGCCGTTCGGGCATCGGGTGAGAAAACCCGGCGGCCAACGGGCGGAGAGGATCCGCGACCCGGCGCGCGACGACACCGTCGCGGCCTCCGCCACAGCGGACCTGTCGCGCAGGCCGGAGGTGGCCGCCGCGGCGATGGGCCACACCGCCGGCAAGCGCATGGTCGACACCGTCCGGTTCCGGGCCGGCGGAGCGGCTCTCGGCTGTGTCGAGGTGGTGGAGTCGCAGGCGAGCCGCGGGGAGTGGTTCTGCGCGCGGGAGCAGGCGCGGTTGCTGGGTGGGCAGGACCGGCAAGGCGTCGCAGGTGCTCGCGCCATACGTGGCCACGGGCTGGTGGAAGGCGGCCGAGACCGTGGTCGAACTGTTGGAGGCATGGGGGCGGTTCGAGGAGGCGATCGCGCAGGCGTGGGCACATCTGGAGGGCGACGGCTGATACGCAGCCCGGTCCCTTGCCGAACTGCCGGCCGATGCCGGGCGCATCGAGGAGGCCGTCGTCGTCCCAGAACGACACTTCCCCGCGAGCGGCAGCGTCCTGGCGGGGTATCTCATTCGACCTGGGCCGCGTCGCGGAGGCCGTGGCGCTTCTTCAACGGCCCCCGCCCAAGCCGGTCGAACCACGGTCGACCGCCACGCCCCCGTTCTGAAACACCGACCCCCGGCCGGCACGGTGTGGGCGTGGAGGTATTACCGCCTGATCGGAGCGACGGGCCCGGCGGGGCTGAAAGGCGTAGTCGATGACGCCGGAGGCCGGATGGGAAGGCGCGGGTTCGTAACCTCGAGCACGCATGCCACACGCCGTCCAGCCAAAGTCGAATGACCGAAACATCCCGAAGGATACCTGGCCAGGCACCCAAGCTCCTCACCCCACAGCAGCCGAACGACTGGTCGCGCAGGTGGCGACCGACCTTCGAGCCGGTCGAGGACTGCAACCGGCACACCTCCGCCTTGGGGGCATGGAACGCGAAGGTGGCGACCAGCTTTCGGCGGGTCGAGGATCGCAACGACCGGAGTACGCGAGCGCGGCCCGGAGCCGACAGGCTCGATCAGCCGATCGGTGGTGCGAGGTACTCCAGCGCATAACCGTCGCCGGAGGGGGTTACGCGGGCGATGCCGGGTGAGTCGAGGTGGGCGCCGGCTACGAAGTGGTCTGGTTGGGTCAGTTGTTCGAGGAGCGCCGCTCGCGCGGCGCGAGCCTGGGACTGGTTGCCGTCGAACTCCCAGGACACGTTCGGCTGATCGAATTGGAGCGTGGGAACGTGAACGGTGTCGCCCCAGGCGAGAAGATGGCCGGTGCCGCTCCTGACGTGGTAGACGGTGTGACCGGGCGTGTGGCCCGGTGTCGGGATCGCGGTGGTCCAGTCGTTGATCGCGACCGTCTCCGACACGGGTACGACCCGGTTGCGGATCGGCTCGAGCCGCCCCGTGAACACCGAGGTGTCGCCCGCGCCGATCCACACGCGCTCGAGTTTGGTGAACGCCTCTGAACCGTCCGGCGCGATCAGGCCGCTCACGTGGTCTTCGTGCTTGTGGGTGATGGCCACATCGGTGACATGCGCGCGGTCGATGCCCGCTTCGTCGAGCGCGTCGTAGATCAATCCCATGGTGGGGTCGTGCCAGGCGTTGGACGCGCCGGTGTCGATGAGAACCGACCGTGTGCCGTCGGTGACGAAGAAGGCGTTGACCGATAGCCGCAAGTTGTCGCCGGCCAGCGGGACGGCGGCCGGCAGCTCATCGAGCGTGCGTCCATCCTCGTCGCGGAGCCGTGTCGGCGGCATGTCGATGTACCCGTCTCGCAACGAGATCACCTGCAGATCGCCGAATTCGAACGTGGCATGGTGCCGGCCACTCGAGATCAAACGCATGGAACCCCTCCGTCGTGTCGGACGCACATCGTGCGTCTTCGATAGAAGATCATATCTTCTTTAGGAGAAACTCTACACTGTGGGCAGCGAGGTACCCATCGATCGAGGAGCACCGTGGCCGAGCAAGACGGAAACGCGGCCGAACCACAGCACGGTGACGACCTGGCCGGCGCGTTCGGCGGTAACGTGCGGCGACGCCGCGAGGAGGCGGGCCTGACGCTGGAGCAGCTGTCCACACAGTCGTCGGTCAGTCGGGCGATGCTGTCCAAGGTCGAACGCGGCGAGAAGAGCCCGACGATCGGCGTCGCGTCCCGGATCGCCCACGCGCTCGATGTGTCGCTCTCGGACCTGATCGGTGCGCCTGCTGCTGCCGCGTCCGGTGTGGCCGTTGCCATGCGCAAGAACGAGCGCCCCGTTTTCCGTGACCCGGAAACCGGCTTCGAGCGGCACATCGTGTCAGCGGCCCCGGGCGCGGGACGAGCCGAGATGGTCGTCCACTACCTCCCCGCGCAGGTCTTCACCGGGCTGCTGCCCGCGTATCCGCCGGGTACGGAGAAACAACTCATGGTGCTCGAAGGCACCCTCACCGTCGCGGTCGGCGGGATCAGCCAGACCCTGAACACAGGCGACTCCCTGTTCTTCCAAGCCGACGCGGACCACGGCTTCGCCAACCGAACGAACGCTCCCTGCGAATACATCATGGTCATCTCGCGCAGAACCTGATCGGCCGCCTGACGCCGACGATCAGGCGATGCGCCACGCCCTCGGCACCGTCACGCGAGGATTCGCCGCCGCGACGCCGGAAGCCCTCGCCGAAGGCCGGGAACTCGCACGGTCCATCGAGCAGAAGGCCCGTATGGACAACCTGATGATCGAGCTGGACGTGAGAACCGTGGAAATCCTCGGGAACGCCTGAGCATGTGTCGTGCCCCTGCCTCGACGGGCGACCGGGGCCGCGTGGCACCGGCACCGGCGATCACGCGGTCGGTCACGCGGTCGGTCACGCGATGATGGCTCGACGTCACCGCGAGGAGGGACCTCGACATGGGTACGCACAACAAGCCCACACCGCCCCCGCGACCCGCTCCGGAGCCCTCCCCCGACGGCGACGACCCGACGCTGCGCAACCCCGCTCCGGGCACGCGCAAGAAGCCGAAATGAGCGTCGAGGACGAGCATCCGGGCGGTCGAAGCCCTGCATGCCTTGGGCGAGTTCGAGCATCCCTGGATGCGCGGGGCGTTCGCGGGGATTCCGCGGCACCGCTTCGTCCCCGACACCGTGTGGATTCCCGACGCGGGCGGCGGGTACCGCGCCCTGGAACGGTCCGCGAAGCCAAAACGGTGGGCCGAGGCGGTGTACGCGCCGCACGCCGCGTTGCTGTGCGCACGTGCCGGGCCCGACCGGGTGTGCACGGTCGAGATCGATCCCGCGCTCGCCGCCCGGGCCCGCGAGGCGCTGGAGGCGGCCGGCCGGCGGGTGGACGTGGTGTGCGGGGACGGCGAACTCGGCCACCGCGAACACGTGCCGTTCGCGCGGGTGATCGCCACCGCCGCCGTGAGCCGCCTCCCCCACGCGTGGATCGAACAAGCCTTGCCCGGAGGCGTGTTCGTCGCCCCCCGCGTCGTCCCCTTCCACCAAGGCGGCCTGCTGCGACTCGTCGTCGCCGACGACGGGACCGCGTCCGGCGGCTTCGACGGCGGGGTGAGCCCACCAGCCCAGGCTCTGGGACTTCCGCGCCACCGTCACCCCACGCGGAACCACCTACCGGGTCGGCAACACCGATCAACCCTTCGCGCGGGACCCCGGCCCACCCGGCCGATAGGGCCACCGAAGCGTCGACACGGCACAGCGGTGGCGAACGTCGCTACCGTCGCCTCGCCCGCCGATCGGGGACTACGGCCCCGGCACGGGTTGTCACGCCGGGGCCGGTTCACGGCGGAAGGGCCCGGCGAGTTCGACGGCCGCCTCCCCCGGCCGGAACACGCCCACCTCCGTCTCGTCGCGCCCGGCCCGATGGGTCGCCCCGGGAATCGCCACCGTGCCGGCGGTCAGGATCGCGCCCATGCGTTCGCTGTCGTGGCCGCGGTCCCAGCGCAGGCATCGGGTGGTGTTGCTGCGTCGGGGGCACGTCCGGATCGTCCGTACAACGCGGCGCGACGGTGTCCGGGGCAGAGGCGGAATCGCGAACGCACTCCGACCGCGTGCGTGCCGTCGGAGCCTCTCCGACACTCCACCCCAACCTGGTTGTCTATTCGAACTGGCCATGGTTGGCTAGTTCGAATAGACAACCGGTGCGGGTACCGCCGCCTTCCCGCTCGACGGCGCGCCCCGCGTTCCCGAGACGAAGGACCGATCGCATGTCCACGGATGCCCTGTTCGACCAGCCCGACATCACCGACGCCGACCCCGACGGCCCGGCCCCTCTCCCCTCCTACACCGGACACGCAACCCGCGTCGGCAACACGTGGGTCGTCGAGATCAGGGACCTCCCCGACGGCCGGACCGCCACAGCCCAGGGCCGAACGTGGCGTGAGGCGAAGGAGGCGACCGGGGCCGGCGTCAGCAAGCACCTTCCGGCCGGACACAGCGGGTTCGGCGTCGACCTCGTCCCCGCCGACCCCGACGCCGACGCGGCGATCACCGCCCTGATCGAGGCGCGCGTCGCGCTCGCGTACGCCGAACAGGCCGTGCGCGACGCCGCACGCCACGCCGCCCGCACCCTCATCGACCAGGGATGGAACAACCGCGACATCGGCGCCGCCCTGAGTCTGTCCCATCAGCGCGTCTCCCAGATCGCCCCCCGCGACGCGTGAACTCCCCCGCCCCCGGCGGTCGACGCGTCGGCGCCGGGACTCCCCGAGTTGGTCGTGTCCGTCAGGCGCCGGCGGTGGTGATCGCTTCCAGCGACTCGGCGAGCACTTGGCCGCCGTCGACGACCAGCCCCTGGCCGGTGATGAACCCGGCGTGTTCGGAGGCCAGGAACAACGCCGCGTGGCCGATCTCCTCGCTCGTCGCGAGCCTGCCCATCGGAATGGACCGGGCCATGTCGCGGATGTATTCGGAACCGAGTTCCACCACGCCCTCGGTGAGGACGTTGCCGGGGAGCAAAGCGTTGATCGTGATGCCGTGGGGGGCCAACTCCAGGGCCGCGGCCCGCACAAAGCCCATTTGTCCGGCTTTGCTGGCCGCGTAGTGGCTCCAGCCGGGGTAGCCGGTGACGGGTCCGGTGATGGACGAGGTGACCACGACGCGACCGTGCGAGCTGCGCCGCAAGGCGGGCAGGAAGGCCGTCACGGTGAGCATGGTGCCACGCAGGTTGACGTCGAAGACTTCGTCGATGCGCTCGGCGGTGAGGTCGGTCAGCCGAGCGTTGGGGAAGATGCCCGCATTGCAGCAGACGACGTCGACGCCGCCCAGCGCCTCGACCGCGTCGTCGGCGAGACGTGAGATTGCCGTCGGGTCGCCGATGTCCGCCGCGATGCCGGTGACTTTCCCGCACGTAGCGGTGAGTTCCGTCGCGGTCGCGTGGAGGTCGGCGGCGTTGCGGCCGGTGATGACCACGTGGGCTCCGGATCGGGCGAAGACGGCGGCAATTCCTTTGCCGATGCCCTTCGAGCCGCCGGTGACCACGACACGGCGGCCGTCCATGGATGGGGGTGTCATGAATGCTCCTGGGGTGTTTCGGGTGGGGCCGGTCGGATGGTCTTGTCGTCGGTGGCTCGCACGGAAGCAGCCCTTCGACTCCCGGCGCGATCGTTCTGGACCGGCCGGCTCACTGCTCTGCGATGGCACGACGTCCGTGACGTCTGTTTCCCCAGACGTATCGGCCGGCGACAGTGCGTGCTTCACGCTGTCGGTCGGCTACGTAGGCCGACTGCCGCGCCGCCTGCGATCAGTCGGCGAGGAGGAGAGGGCGGCGGTGACGCCCGGATGAGAGTCGAGCCCGGGCACCGGCGCCGTGGGCATGATCAATCCGCGGTGCGGAGGTCGATGGCTGTCGACCGGCGGGCGCGCCACCATCGGTTCTGTGTACCGAGGTATTTGTCCGCCAGTTCGGCGCTCGCCCGGGTGAACCCCGCGCCCTTGGCCCGCGCGAGGTCGGTATCGGGGTGCGAGCCCAGCCAGGCGACGACCATCAGGCGTCGCAGCATGATGAAGGTGGGGATCTCGTTCTCGTCTTCGGTGGTGAGTGCGCGGACCCGCCGGTAGCCGGTGAGCCAACTGTCGATGAGGTCGGGGACTTGCGGGGTGTCTTCGAGGAAGGTGAGGGCGGCGGCCAGGTCGTAGAGGAACCAGCCGGAACCGCAGTCGTCGAAATCGATCACGGCGGTCTGGTCGCCGTGCACGAGAAGGTTGGCCAGCCGGAGGTCGGCGTGGATCAACCCGAATCGGCTCGGGCGGGTTCCGTATCGCCGCAACCGTTGTTGGATGATCGCTTCCGTGTCCGCGAGCACCCAGCGGACCTCGCCGGTGGCGCCGGGCCCGTCCTGCCACCGTCCCCAGTGCGCGTGCGTGCCGAGCATCGCGGCGAGGTCCCACCGCATCCGCGTGAACCCGGCGGGGGGCGTCCACGTTTCAGCGTGCCGGTGCAGGCGTGCGGTGATTTCTCCCAGCCGTTCGAACTGCGGAGCGGGCACGTTCTCGTCCGGAGCGTCACCGGGGATGAGGTGAAAGAGGACGGCATGACGCCGCTGCCCCCCTGCGGTGAGCGGATCGACGCTGACAACGAGGCGGCCGTCCAGAGCAGGAATCGGCTCCGGAGTGGCGATCTCGGTGTCGTTGCGGAGTGCCGCGACCCAGGCCAGTTCGGACCGGACCTCGGCGGCCGTGTGGTAGTCGGGGCGGTGGACCCGCAGGATGCGGGGGGCCGCGCCCTGCCCGACGTGGACGCGATAGGTCGCGTTCTCCGAGAGGTTCAGCAGTTCGAGTGGGGTGTCGCGGTCGATGCCGTATGCGGGCAGGATGCGGCGTGCCAGGGAGTCGTACGGTTCATCGGGGACGGCACCGGGTGTGTCGTCGCGGTCGAACCCGGGTCTTTCGGGGGACATGCCTTCTCCTGAGGGCGCGGGCAGCCGGAGGGTCGGTGGGGTCGGGGGACTGGACCGTCGGTTCAGTGGTCACGTCCCTCGATGGCCGCCAGTGCCGCGTCAATCGCGTGGCGTGCGGTGGTGACCCCTTCCAGAGTGCCGCTGATGTACACGCGTCCGGCGGCGCCGATCATTTGCACGTCGACCAGGGTGTTCTTCGGCGCCGCGCGTTCCGCCTCGTTCGCCGCCAGGGCCGCGTACAGCGCGGGGGTCATCTCCATCACCAGCAGTGTCTGCCCCGGCAGGATCATGGAGGCTTGGCGGGTGCGGTTCAAGATGACCGCGTGCTGGTCGGTGACGTCCTCGATCACGTCGGTGTACAACACGCGGGGCTTGAGCTGGTCGGCCGGGCTGCGGTGGATCCCGGCCTGGATGGCGGCGCCGGCGCGCTCCAGATCATCGGTGTTCTTGGTGTGGAGTTCGAGGATGCCGAACTGGCGTTCCACGAAGAGCAGCCCGGGTTCCGCGGCGGGCACCGCCTTGAGCGCCAGGTCGATGACACGCTCGATGGCGAGTCCGGGGGCCACTTCGATGATCAGGGCGTGGTCGCCTTCCAGGGGCGGATAGCCGCGGGCTCGGGTGGGGGTCCCCAAGTACGCGGCGAACTGCCGCTGGAGGCTGCGCAAGGTCAGGTATACGCGGAGTTCGGTCGGCGGCGCGGCGGACTGCGCCGCGGTGCGGTCCTGCGCCGCAGTGCGATCCTGCGCCGCGGTGCGGGGGCGCCGCCGTGCGGCGCCCGCCGTCGGCTCGTCGGAGGTCGTTGTCATGGCGCTCAGCCGTTGGTGGTTCCGCCACCATTGAAGTGTCGGTTCACTTCGGGGTGGGGGCGGGGGATGACGTGGACGGAGACGAGTTCGCCGACCTGGGCGGCGGTGTCCGCACCGGCGTCGGCGGCGGCCTTGACCGCTCCGACGTCGCCGTTGATGACGACCGCGACCAGGCCGTCGCCGACCTCCTCGCGACTGATGATGGTCACGTTCGCGGCCTTGACCATGGCGTCTGCGGCGGCGAACGCCGCGACGTAGCCGCGGGTTTCGATCATTCCGATGGCATCGGACATGAGGGTCCCAACTTTCGTGTTCAGGAGTTGCGGTGGGTTGTGGAAGTCTCGTCGACGGAGCCGATGATCAGGGCGTCGATCGGGGCGTTGTCGGGAAACCGGCGGGCGGCGCTCATGCCTTGGGCCACGAGTACGCGTTCGCCGACGCCGGTTCCCAGGACGTCGAACGCGACGATCACCTCCGGCGATGCGTCGAATGCCACAGTCAGGAACGCGCCCGACGGGACGCCGGTGACGCGTCGGGTCGACCAGACGGATCCGGTGACGGTGCCGATGCGCATCAGGCCCCCTCCCGGTCGATGCGGATGCCGAGTCGGCGGGCCGTGTCCCGCCCCAAGGGGGTGATGACGGCGCGGGGGCCGGCGACGATGTGTTGTCCGGCGGCAGCCGCCGCGGTGACCACGGCCTCGCCGACGGCGCCACGCTCGATCCGATGGACGCGCTGTGCCGGTGAAGGCTCGGCACTGCCGCCGCGGGCAGGGTCACCGTTGTCGAGCCGGAACCGGATCCTGCGGTCGTCGAGGGCTGCCCGTCCCTCGGGTGTTGCGGTGAGATCGAGCAGCAGTCGCACGAAACGCGCGAGGTCCGCGTCGTCCCGGAGCACCACAGGGCGGTTGTCCGGCTCGACGGTGGTCGGTGCGGCTGCGGGAGAAGGCGGCGAACTCCCGTGATCCGGTGTGGCGGAGGTCAATTCGGCGACCGCTTCGCGAACCGCCTCGGCGACGAGGCCGCGCAGTTGATCCCACGAGGTCCCGCCGGTCGACAAGCCGATGGCCGACTGCGTGCTGTTCATGGCCTGGCTCGCACGGCTTCGCGCGCGGCCTCTGCGGCCATGCGGACGTCGGATTCGGTGCCGCTGAGGTAGACGCGCCCGGTGGCGCCCATCATGCGGTAGTCGACGACTTTGATGTCGGCGGCTTTCTCGGCTTGGTTCGTGGCGAGGATCGCGTATGACGCCGGGGTGACTTCGAGGGTGAAGAGTGACTCGCCCGGCAGGACCATCGAGCCGGACTTGTTCCGGTTGATCAGGAACGCGTGCCTGGGATCAATACTCGTGATCGTCTTGTCGGCCAGGATGGTCGGGGTGGGCACGGCGGAGGGATCCGCGCCCAGTGCGTCCAGGATGGCGTCGGCGGCCGAACGCACCGCGTCCGTGGACCGTGAGTGGATTTCGAGGTAGCCGAACTGCCGCTCGACGACCAGGATGCCGGCCTGAACATCGGCGTATTTCAGCGCCACGTCGGTGAGCGGCTCGATGTCCAGACCCGGCGCGACTTCGATGATCTGCGCCGACATGTTGGTGCGGGGCAGGCTGCCTCGCACGAATGTGCCGAGGTAGCACATGGTCTGTGGCTGGAGTTGATCGATGAAGATGAACGAGCGCAGTTCAGCCATGGTGTGCTCCCAGCGCGTTTTGCAGCTCGGCGCGGACGAGCCGGCGGATCTCTTCGCGCAGCAGGTCGAGTTCCTGACGACCCGCCCGGCCGTCGGGGGTCTGGGATGCACCGGCCGGCCGGGCCGTGTCGTGGGGGGCCGGGCGGGCCGCGGGCGGCGTGGGCCGGGCGGTCCACGGCTGGAGGCCCGCGAAGTCGTCGAACGCGACGCCGGCATCACGGTTGTACGCCACGCGCGTGTATTGCACGAGGTGGCGGGGTTCCAGGTTCTCGCCGAGCGAGCTGCGGCCCACGAACCCGGTGCCGATGGTCATCGTGGGTGCGAGGTTGGTCTCGAATCCCGAGCTGCCCAGACTGGCGCCGACGTTGACGCTGATGCGCATGGCTTCCACACCCGCCCCGAAGGCCATGATGGCGGCCCGATCGCGGCTGTGGATGGCGGCGGAGTGTCCGCGTCCGCCCCAGCGCAGCAACAGCCGGGCCAGTCGGATGCCGCGGGTCGCGTCGGCTACCGTGTGGAATCCCAGGACGGGGCAGAGCTTCTCCTGTGTGAGCGGTTCTTCGAACGGCCGCTCGAACGGCGCGACGAGCACACGCTTGCCCGGACGGATGCGGAATCCGGCCTGCTCGGCGATCCAGGCGGCGTCCCGGCCGATGGCGGCGGTGCGGAGGCGGCCCTCGGGGTAGAGCCAGGCCCTCAGGCGGTCGCGCTCGACGGGGTCGCACACATGTGCGCCGGCGTCGTCGAGAGCGCGCAACAGGTCCGCCGCGATGGAGTCTTCGGCCAGCAGCACCGATTCATTGGTGCACAGGACGGAGTTGTCGAACGCCTTGCTGGCCACGATGCGTTTCGCGGCCGCGACGACGTCGGCTGTGGCGTCGACGAGCACGGGCACATTGCCGGGTCCGACGCCGAGGGCGGGGTTCCCGGAGCCGTAGGCGGCGCGCACCATGGGGGTTCCCCCGGTCGCCAGCACGACGCCGCAGCCGGGGTCGGTGATGAGGGCGTCCACCAGAGGGATGGTCGGTTCGTCGACGACCTGGACGACATCGGCGGGTGCTCCGGCCGCCACGGCCGCCGCATGGAGCGTGCGGGCGGCGTCCGCGCTGGCGGCCTTGGCTGCGGGGTGCGGGCTGATGACGATGGCGTTCCGTGTCATCAGCGCGAGCATGACCTTGAAGTAGACGGTCGAGATCGGGTTGGTCGACGGTGTCAGTGCGACGACGACACCGGCGGGGCGGGGG
This sequence comes from Embleya scabrispora DSM 41855, assembly GCF_000372745.1. Classification (GTDB taxonomy): domain Bacteria; phylum Actinomycetota; class Actinomycetes; order Streptomycetales; family Streptomycetaceae; genus Embleya; species Embleya scabrispora. Next base: position 133,369 of record NZ_KB889708.1, read on the forward strand.
ATTTCCAGGATCTTGGCGTCCGCGTCGTAGCGGGCGCTGACATGGTCCTCGTCTCCGTAGCGGGCCAGGAGACCCAGCGAGCACGCCTGGTTCTTGGTGGTCTTGTCCGCGACCACGCCGAACCCGGTTTCCCGCACCGCCCACTCCGCGTAGCGGGCGGCGTTGTCATGCCCGGCTTGCGCGACGGCTCGAACGATGCGGTCGACCTGGGCGCGGTCGAATGAGGCGAATTCGTCGGCTGCCCAACGCGCGCGTTCCAGCAGGGTTCGTGCGCGTGCTGCCGCATCGGGGCCCCAATCGGTCGTGCGGGCCTGGGCCCGCTGGGCGCTCACGCGGCCCGCCCGGACGTCACTCGTGCGGCGTCGCGGGCTTGGCCGACTGCCGTGTGGAGGCGTTCGAGCAGGTCATCGACGAGTTCAGGAGACATCAGCAATCCCGGCTTGAACTGGAGGACACGGGTGTCGAGTGTGGAGAAGATGGCCCAGACGCCGTTGTCATACAGCGCCCGCATGACGAGTTGGGCGCCCACGGGGTGGTCGAATTCCAGGCCGATCACCAAGCCGTTCTGTCGGATGCCGACGAAGAAGTCCGGATGATCGGACCGGATGTCGCCCAGGCCGCGGCTGAGACGGGCCGCGATCGAGGCGACGGTCGCTTTGGTCTGGGGGCGCCCGGTGATCTCCAGGACCTTCATGGCGACGATGCAGCCGAGTTCGGCCCCGCCGAAGGTCGAGATGTGGCCGAAGCCGTCCTCGTCCAGCCAGCCCGCGACCTTGTCGGCGACGATGACCGCGCCCAAGGGGTAGAGGCCTCCCGCGGTGCCCTTGCTCGTGACCAGGATGTCCGGCACGACTCCGGCCTTGTAGATGCCCCACATCTCGCCCGTGCGCATGAGGCCGGTCTGCACCTCGTCGGCGATGTAGACGGTCCCGTACCGTTCGCACAGATCCTTGACCCCGGCGAGGTATCCGGGTTCGGGCATCACGAAGCCGTAGGTCGCCGGCACCGTCTCCAAAAGGACCGCGGCGACGTCGCCGCCCCGCAGCGCCGACTCCATCGCGGACAGGTCGTTGAAGTCGACCTGGGGGAACTGGGACGGCTCGTCGACCAGGAACAACCGTGAGAACCGCGGGTTGCCGGCGTTGACGGCGAGTCCGGTGTGGCCGTGGAACGCGTTCCGGATGGACACGATCTTGCGGCGCTTGGTGGCGTGCCGGGCGGTCTTGAGCGCGATGTCGATCGCCTCGCCGCCGCCGGCGGCGAAGATGACCTTGCCCATGCTGCCGTCGCAGGTGGCGAGCAGGCGTTCCGCCAGTGCGGTGCGGGCGACCGACGCGAAGTGGTGGTTGCCCACGTCGTAGTGGGTCATCGCCTCGTTCATGGCCGCGACCAGTTCGGGGTGCCGGTGGCCGAGGCTGTAGGTGCCGCCGTTGAGGTGGGCGTCGATCAACCGTCGGCCGTCGGCGTCCCAGAGGTGATACCCGTCCCGGCGGTCGATGACGAGGTCGACGCCCTGATCCAGCCAGAACTGCGTCTTGCCGGGGTTCCATGCGGCACGGGAGCGATCGAAGAAGTCGTCTCTCGAGGAGTAGGAGACGAAGCCGTAGTCACGCATCATCACTCCTTCCTCGACCGGCGGACCACGTCCAGGCCGTCGTTTTGGTTCATACCGTATGTGTACCGATTGGCTTAACGGTTGTCAACAGTCCCAACAACTCAACCGTATGCCGTGAAGGTCTTGCCTGGCCTCGTTCAGCGGTGACACCATCGCCGATATCCCCCTGATGAATCTTCGCAAAAGCGATATTTTCCAGGGAACCTCCATCGAGGGCGACCATAATGCCGACCGTAGCCTCTGAAAGGTCGATGCAATGACCGATATTGGTTCGAGAACGACGCCTCCCCCGTCCGAGCATGGCCCGCAAGAACACGTGCAGCGGCTGCGGCCCAACTCGATCGGTCTCGTGGCCGTGGTGTTCATGGCCGTGGCCACCGCGGCACCCATCAGCGCGATGGTCGGCAACGTGCCGGTGGCCGTGGGCTTCGGCAACGGCACCGGCGCTCCCGCCGGCTACCTCGTGGCCACCGTCGTGCTCACCGTCTTCGCCGTGGGCTACGTGGCCATGGCGCGGCACATCACCGCGGCAGGCGCGTTCTACGGCTTCGTCTCGCACGGACTGGGCCAAGTCGCGGGCATGTGCGCCGGACTGCTCGCCACGGTCGCCTACATCGTGTTCGAGGCGTCGCTGACCGGCCTGTTCGCCTACTTCGCGAAGCAGACCGTGGCCGACCTCTTCGGCGTTTCCCTGCCCTGGCTCCTCTACGCGTTGCTCATGCTCGCGCTCAACGCCGTGCTGTCGCACTTCGACATCAACCTGACCAGCAAAGTCCTCGGCCTCGCCCTGGTCTCGGAGGTACTCATCCTCACCGCGCTCGCCGTGGCGATACTCGTGGACGGAGGCGGCCCGGACGGCTTCGTGCCGCAGGTGATCAACCCCCTGAACGCCTTCGACGCCGCCTCGGGTGTCGCCGGCGCAAGCGTCGGCCTCGGCCTGTTCATGGCCTTCTGGTCATGGGTCGGCTTCGAATCGACCGCGATGTACGGCGAGGAGTCCCGCGACCCCAAGCGCATCGTCCCCATCGCCACCATGCTGGTGGTCGTCGGCGTCGGTCTCTTCTACGTCTTCGTCTCCTGGATGGTCGTAGCCGCCAACGGACTCGACCAGTCGGTGCGCGTAGCCGGCGGCGGCACCCCCGCCGAACTGCTCTTCGGGCCGACCCGCGTCCTGCTCGGCGACTGGGCCGTCACCCTCTTCCAAATCCTGCTCGTCACCGGCTCGTTCGCCTGCGGCATGGCGTTCCACAACTGCGCGTCCAGATACCTCTACGCCATCGGCCGAGAAGACGTCGTACCCGGCACCCGACGCACGCTCGGCGCCACACACCCGAAACACGGCTCACCCCACGTCGCCAGCAACGTCCAGTGCGGGATCGCCACGACGCTGGTCCTGAGCTTCGCGCTGGCCGGCAAGGACCCCTACCTCGACCTCTTCGTCGTCCTGTCCGTCCTGGGCACGATGGCCATCCTCATCGTCCAGATCCTCAGCTCCGCGGCCGTCATCGGCTACTTCCACGTGCGGCGCAAGCACCCCGAGACCGCCCACCCGCTCCGCACGTTCGCGGCGCCGTTGTCGGGCGGCATCGCGATGATCTACGTGGTGATCCTGCTCTTCCAAAACCTCGACACGGCGGGCGGCGCCGCGTCGCAGACCACGATCTTTCGGCTGATCCCCTACCTGGTGCTCGGCGTCGCCGTGTTCGGTGTCGTCCTCGCGCTCTACACGAAGGTCCGGGCGCCCCATCGGTTCGCGCTGATCGGCCGCGTGGTGCTGGAGGAATCCACGGAGCGAGCGGCGTGACGCTCCGCCTCCGGTTCCACCGGCGACCGAACGGCCGTTAGGGGTACCGGAGGCAACCGAATCTGGAAATGGTGTAAACCATAGTTGTGTCCATGGAACATGACGAAGCCCCAGCCCCAGCCCCAGCCCCGACGTCCGGCACCGCCGAGGACGTACGCCGCCGCATCCTCGAGCAGATCCGCAGCGGCCGGCTCCGACCCGGAGACAAGCTCGGCGGCGAACGCGACCTCGCCCAGCAGTACGGCGTCAGCCGCTCCACCCTGCGGCACGCACTCGACGCCCTTCAGCAAAGCGGCATCGTGCGCCGTGTGCCCGGACGCGGCGGCGGCACGTTCGTCAGCCACGGCAAAGCCGAGCGCGACCTTTCCACGGCCGTCGGCGTACCGGCCTACCTGCGCCGGCAAGGGTTCGAAGCCGGCACCAACGTCCTGTCCACCGCGATGCGCGCTGCGGACAAGGACACCGCCCGTCGGCTCCGCCTGTCGTCCGGCGACCTCGTGTTCGACCTGGTGCGGCTTCGACTCGCCGATGGCCGGCCGATCAGCCTCGAGCACGCACAACTCGTCGCCGAACACTTCCCCGGCCTCCTCGAATGCGCCCTCGGCGGATCCGTGTACGAGCTCATCGCCGAGCACTACGGCACCGCACCCGCCGACGTCACCGAGGAAATCGAGGTCGTGGCCGCCACCGCGGACGAAGCCCGGGTGCTGGAGGTCGAGCCCGGCGCGCCACTGATCTCCGTCGTCCGTGTGGCGGCGGACCAGCAAGGTCGCGTCTTCGAGTTGTCCCACGACCTGTTCCGTGCGGACCGGACCCGCATGACCATCCGCACCCGGTTGCGCGACGCCCAGGACGAAGGCGGGCTGCGGATCCAGGCGACCTGACCATCCACCCCGCGCGGCAGCGCCGCGCCCTTCGAAACGACCGAGTTGGCTCGCCAAGCGCCATCGCGACCCAGGAGTACGGCCATGACCGAGTTCGTCCGATACGAGTGCGTGGACGCCATAGCCACGGTGACCATTGATCGACCAGCCGCCCTCAACGCCTTGGACAACGCGACGAAGGTGGCATTGCGCAATGCCCTGACCCGGGCTGCCGGCGATGCGAACGTGCGGGCGGTGGTGCTCACCGGCGCGGGGCGTGCCTTCTGTGTGGGCCAGGACCTCCGGCAACACCGCGAACAGCTGGCACGCAGCGCCCAGACGGCCTTCGCCACCGTCGCCGAGCACTACAACCCCCTGGTCATGGCCCTGACCACAATGCGAAAGCCGGTGATCGCGGCCGTCAACGGTGTGGCGGCAGGCGCCGGCGCGGCACTCGCGTTCGCTTGCGACTTCCGCATCCTCGCCGAGACTGCGACGTTGAACCTGGCGTTCGCGGGCATCGGGCTCGCCGCCGACTCGGGAGCGTCATGGACCCTGCCGAGGCTTGTGGGGCACGCTCGGGCGACCGAGTTGTTGATGCTGCCCGAGACGATTTCGGCGTCGCGGGCGTTGGAGCTGGGACTCGCCAACCGGATGGTGCCGGCCGAAGACATCGCAGTGGCGGCAAACGACCTCGCACGACGCCTGGCTACGGGGCCGACCGTGGCGTTCGCCGCGATCAAGGAGGCGCTGGCGTGCTCGGCCACGCTACCGATTTCGAGGGCGCTCGGTAAGGAGAGCGCCCTTCAGCTCCGTGTCGGCAAGTCCGCGGACCACCGAGAAGCGGTGGACGCATTCCTGAACAAGACGCAGCCCCGGTTCACAGGGCGTTGACGGGCCTGTCCCGGGCCCTCGCCGCGACAGCGCCGAGGGCCCGGGACACGCCCGTCACGAGCAGCCTGCCGCGACCGCACCCATACACACCGCGCGCGCCGCCCACACGACCTTGCCGCCCTCCGGGGTGCGGTGGTAGCCGACTTGTTCGGCCTCCGCGGCGACCAGGAAGAGCCCCCGCCCGTGCTCATCGTCCTGTGCTCCAAGGCCCACAACGGGCGGCTTCGGGCTGTCGTCGCCGACCTGCACGATCAAAAGCCCGTCGACGGTCCACATGGAGACACGGATGCCCGGCGAAATCCCACCGGACTGTTCGCCTCGACCGCGGCCGCCGCACTCGCACGCGTGCCGGACCGCGTTCCCGACGAGTTCGGAAACCATGATGCGAACGGCCTCGACATCGTCGTCGGCCATGCCCCAATTCCGTGCCACCTCCGCGGCGCGCCGACGTGCATACGGCACGGAACCCAAGCCCGCAGCGAGCGGGATCATGACAAGACGCCCATCGCGCGGAGCGGGTGCCGGGCGGGCGGCAAGACGGGTGTTCATGGGAAGAACCTCCAGACCGTGATCCCCACAGAACGCTGCGTAGGATCCGGGACCGTTTTCAGGTTTTCGGTATGCCATTTGAGCGTCCGGCAGGTCCCGAGTTTGATCCCGCCGCTCCCCGAGGTCCTGTGCCGTTACGATCCACGCACCAGGTCCATCGAACCAAGAGGATCGACCTATACGGTTCAGACCCTTGGGTTCAGTGTGAACCATTTTTTTAATGGTTGCAAACGGTCTATAGCGGACTGGATGCCCGTGGACCCCGGGACTCCGCAGCCCGCCTGCGAACCCGAGGACGAGAGCGACGCCCGGGGCCGGACAACGTCACGGCATGGGGCCACGGTGCACCCGAGGGAGCAACCCATCGCCGGCCCGACGCCGTGATCCACTGCCGACCGCCTGTCACCGCACGGCCGACCAACTCCGCCTCCCACCGACCCAAGGCGGCGTGGACACCCGCCTGCGACGCCGACGGTCTTCCGCGTGAGGGCGCGTGAGGGCGCGTGGGTCGCGGAGGTCACCGACACGGTCGACCTCACCGGGTGGCCGAGGGGCGTGCGGGTGATCGTGTGCAAGGAACGCCCGTACCCCGGCGCACAGTTGTGGATCACCGACGTCGACGGCAACCGCTGCGTCTGCTTCGTCACGAACACGGCGGGCGGGCAGCTCGCGGACCTCGAACTCCGCCACCGCCGACGCGCCCGCGCCGAGGACCGCATCCGCCGGGCCCCGCGACCGGCCTGCGGAAGCTGCCCCTGCGCGGCCTCGCGCAGAACCGGGTGCGGCGCGAACTCGTCGCCCTTGTCAGCGAGTTGGTCGCGTGGACGCAGATGCTCGCCCCGACCGGCGAAGCGAGGCGACGGGAGATCAGGAAGCTCTGCTTCCGCGTCTTCGGAACCGCCCCTGGTCCGCACCGGCCGGCGGACCATCGTCCGCGCGGCCGAACGATGGCCCTGGTTGACCCGGTCCCGAATGATCGGGCATCCCGAACGCGTCCTTCGTCACCCGTCCGGACATTCAGGGCGTCGGCTCATCGACCTCTGAGCCGCCCGGCCGCCTTTCATCCGGTTCCTGCGCCCGCACATCGCCCATCGGTCCCGTCCTGGGACACGTAGCCCGCCGGGTCGCAAACAGGTCAGGCTGCCGTCCCGGTCTTGGTGCTGTGGTAGTGGTAGAAGCCGCGGCCGGACTTACGGCCCAGGTGGCGGGCCTGAACCATGCGGGAGAGCAGGGGCGGCGGGATGAAGTGCGGTTCCTTGAACTCCTGGTACAGCGACTCGGCGATGGCCAGCGTCGTGTCCAGGCCGATGTGGTCGGCGAGCGCCAGCGGCCCCATGGGGTGGGCGCAGCCGCGCACCAGTCCCGCGTCGATGTCGTCGGCCTCCGCGAACCCCGACTCGTACATCCGGATCGCGGACAGGATGTACGGGATGAGCAGCGCGTTGACGACGAAGCCCGCGCGGTCCTGGGACACGATCGAGTGCCGACCGAGCGTGTCGCGGACGAAGTAGCGTACCCGGTTCCAGGTGTCGTCGCTGGTGACCAGGGTCGGGACCAGTTCCACCAGGTCCAGAACGGGCACGGGGTTGAAGAAGTGCACGCCCATCACCCGGCCGGGGCGGCTGGTGGCCGCGCCCAGCTTCATGATCGGGATCGCGGAGGTGTTGGACGCCAGGACGGCGTGCGGGCTCGTCACGAACTTGTCGAGGGTGGCGAAGATCTCCAGCTTCACCGCCTCGTCCTCAGTGGCCGCCTCGATCACCAGATCACGGTCGGCGAAGTCCTCCAGCGTGGTGGTGAAACGGATCCGGCCGAGCGCGGCCGCCCGTTCGTCCGGGCCGATCTTCCCGCGGGCAACGGCCCGTTCGAGGGAGTTCTCGATACGGCCGCGGCCGGCGGCGGCCGCGGCCTCGTCGATCTCCTGCACCACCGTGTCCAGGCCGGCCCGGGCGCAGATCTCGGCGATGCCCGAGCCCATGAGGCCGCACCCGACGACGCCGACGCGCTCCGTCGTCCCTTCCCTGCCTTGTGCCTTGCTGCGGTCCGTGCGGGTGCTCATCTGGGTCGGTTCCTTCCGCTCAGGTATCACAAGTTCGGAAATCGCAAGTGCACGGGTCAGGGCTTCGCCCCTACGGAAGGTTGCGGGCCATGACGATGCGCTGGACCTGGTTGGTGCCTTCGTAGATCTGGGTGATCTTGGCATCGCGCATCATGCGTTCCAGGGGATAGTCGCGGGTGTAGCCGTAGCCGCCGAGGAGTTGCACGGCATCGGTGGTGATCTCCATGGCGGCGTCGGAGGCATAGCACTTGGCGGCGGCGCCGAAGAACCTCAGGTCGTTGTCGTCTCGTTCGGATCTGGCGGCGGCGGCGTAGGTGAGTTGGCGTGCGGCTTCGAGTTTCATGGCCATGTCGGCGAGCATGAACTGGATGCCCTGGAACTCGGCGATGGCCTTGCCGAACTGCTTGCGTTCCCTCACGTAGCCCTTGGCGTAGTCCAGCGCGCCCTGCGCGATGCCGAGCGCCTGGGCGGCGATGGTGATGCGGGTGTGGTCCAGGGTCCTCATCGCGGTGCTGAACCCCGTGCCCGGCTCGCCGATCATCCGCTCCGCGGGGATACGGACGTTGTCGAAGTACACCTCACGCGTCGGGGAGCCCTTGATACCCAGCTTCTTCTCCGGCGCCCCGAACGAGACCCCCTCGTCGTCCTTGTCGACCACGAACGCCGAGATGCCGCGCGAGCGCTGCCCGGGATCGGTGACAGCCATGACGGTGTAGTACTGCGAGATCCCCGCGTTGGTGATCCACCGCTTCACACCGTTCAAGACATAGGTGTCGCCGTCGCGCACCGCGCGGGTCTTCATCCCCGCCGCGTCGGAGCCTGCCTCGGGTTCGGTCAGGCAGTACGAGAACATGCCCTCGCCGCGCGCCAGCGCACCCAAATACTTGACTTTGAGTTCTTCGGACCCCGACAGCTGCACCGGCAGGGAGCCGAGTTTGTTGACCGCGGGGATCAGGGAGGACGAGGCGCACACTCGGGCGACTTCCTCGATGACGATCACCGTGGACAGCGCGTCCGCGCCCGAGCCGTCGTAGGTCTCCGGGACGTGCACGGCGTGCAGGTCGTTGGCCTCCAGCACCTCACGGGCCTCGACCGGGAACCGGCCCAGCTCGTCGACCTCGGCCGCCCATGGGGCGATCTTCGCCTCCGCCAACGAACGCACCGCGTCCCGGAGCATGTCGTGCTCCTCCGAGAGACGGAACAGATCGAAGTCCGATGACATACGGCACTCCTCTAGAGAGGTACTGAGTACCCTATTTTATGCACACTGAGTGCCAGAAGCCAAAGACTGCGGTGTAATAGGGTGATGAACAAGACGGAGGAACCGGGTACGGACGACAGGCCCCCCATTCGTGACCTGCTCGTATCGGCGGCGTTCGAGCTGTTCACGGAGCGCGGATACGAGAACACCACGATCGACGACATCGTGCGGCTCGCCGGAGTCGGGCGCCGGTCCTTCTTTCGGTACTTCCCGACCAAGGAGGACGTGGTCTTTCCCGACCACGAACACGCCCTGGCCGAGATGGTCGCCTACCTCCAGGCCGACCACTCCGGCCAGGACCCGGTCACCACGGCTTGCGGCGCCGCCCGCGTCGTCATGCGCATGTACGCCGAAAATCCCACGTTCTCGGCCCGCCGGTACGCCCTCACCCGGCGTGTGCCGGCGCTCAAGACGTACGAGATCTCGGTCGTCTGGCAGTACGAACGCACGCTGGCCGCCTACCTCGGACGCAGCTTCTCCCATCTCCCCGACGGTGGCGTCCGTGCCTACACCGTCGCCGCGGCCGTCGTGGCCGCCCACAACTACGGCCTGCGCACCTGGCTCCGCTCCGGTGCCACCGGCGACGCCGCCGCGTCCGTCGACCCGGCCCTGGACATGGTCCGCCGCACTTTCCACGAACCGGAGGACGCTGTCGTCCTGATCGCTCGCACCGGTACGCCGCTGTGGCAGGTAGTCCAGAAGGTGGAGACCGCACTCAAGCAGGACAACAGTGGCTCGTGAGGCTCCCGCGAGGTACTCAGGTGCCATTGAATACGGTACTGAGTTCCGCACTATCCGAGCGGGTCGACACGGTTGCAGGCGCAAGGACCACGCTCACGGGAAATGCCGCCCCCATCGAACTTCGCGCGCGGATGGGTCGCTTCCTTCCCCGTAGCGGAGGATGACGTGCGCCGGCCGGAAGCAGAGCCCACGGAGCGCGGGGGCCATAATGCTGAAGAGCGCGTCCGCATCCGGCCCGCATGCGTAGAGGGTGGCCTCACTCCCGCCGAACTCGTTGCCGTCGAGGTCGCCGACGCCGGCGTGTTCGACCGGGCCGCCGAGGGCTCGCTCCACCTGCCGAACCGGCATGCCCGCCTACGCCGAACCCGCGATGAGGAGTGCGCGGTGTCCACCGGGCGGAGGTGGTGCCACCCGGATGGCCCGTCCCCTCACCGACGACACCGTCCGGGCCCTGACGATGACTGGGACGCCTACAAGAGGGCCAGGATGAACGGCACCGCCGAGGACTGACGCCCCCGGCCCGGCGATCGGCGGCGGGAGCGTGCTTCGAGGAGTGCGCGTCGACCGGCCTCGACCCGGCGGCGCCGGCTCGCGAGGCTGCCGCGAGTTCCTGGGCGGTCTGGATCTGGGGCCGGGCAAGCCGGAGCACATCTTCGCCCACACCGGCCGACTGCCCGCCTTCGCGGGCGGCAACGCCGACGTCGACATCGAGATGCTCCGGAGCGCCGCGTTCGCACTGCTGGTCCGCCACGACGACGACCGGCGCGAGTACGCCTACACCAAGGGCGCCGATGCCTCGCTCGCCACGGCCCGGCAACTCGGCTGGACCGTCGTGAGCATGAAGAGCGACTGGACGACCCTGTTCCGACCAGGAGGACGCGTTGAATGGCCTGACCGCTGTCGACGTGCTCGTCAACCCGGACGAGAGCACCCTGCGGCACGCCCACGCCTGGAGCGCCCGGATGCGCGCGAGCGTCCCGGACGGCTTCGCACTGAAGCCTGGTCCCCGGCCTGCGGAGTTCGGCCACGGCCTCCTCACCCGCGCCCGGATGCGAACCACCCGGGCGGATCGCGAGGACCCGAGGCCGCCCGGACGCATCCGCCCGGGCCCGCCCTGTCGGGACCGTCGGTGTGCGGCGTGCTCAGGCCGTACGGGCGGGGTGGTCGAACCAAGCCGTCACGGACCGCTTGTAACCGTCGGGCATGCACAGGTCGGGGACCTCGGCGCGGGTGAACAGGCCGATCTCGCAGTGCTCGTGGCTGAGGACCGGGGCGGCGTCGGCGTCCGGGAGATGGATGCCGTAGGTGACGATCAGGACGTGGCGCCCGGGCAGGGGTTCGTAGACCCACGTGTCCAACAGGGGCCCGGTCCGGGCCTTCCAGGCGGTCTCCTCCTCGATCTCGCGGACCACGCACTCGGCCGGCTCCTCGCCCGACTCCAGTCGGCCGCCCGGCAGTTCCCACTCCCGCCGCTCGTTCCGCAGCAAAAGCACGCGGTCCCGGTGGTCGAGGACGACGCCCTTGACGGAGACCGGCCACGTACGGGAAGCGGGTGTGTTCACGAAATCCTCCATGTGCTCGGCCGCCGAAGCTCGGGAACTGCCGGTGCGACCAAAGGCCGTTTCAGTCTCCCGTACGACACCCAGGCCCGGGGCGGGTTCGACGTTCGCGGGGGACGAACGGCGGCAACGCGAAGCCGAGGACGCCGAACCCTTCGCCGATCCCCACTACCGCACCGTCGGAGGCAACATCCCGGACGTCAAGCCGCGTACCGTGCCCCCGGCGCATCGGCGCCACGAGACCGCGCAACGGGATCCGGCGTGGTTGGTCTTGCCTGTCGGAGATCGTCCAAGACCATTGCTCGTCACCCCCACGAGACGGCGCGTGCCTCCGCGCTGCCCCGTTCAGGCGGGCATGTGCAGCTGCCGGGACATGGTTCGGGAACCGGCACCCGCCTCGGGCGGCGGTCGCACCCGGGACAGACGGTTTCGGACTCGAGGCGGGCGCTGGAGGTTCAAGGACACATGTCGGAGTGCGTTGCGGGGAGGGGGTTCGAGGGGTCGTCCAGCCACGCGGTCTGTCCGCTCGCCGTGGCGGTGAGGCCGAAACGAGTGCGTTCTGGGCGGCCGTGGGCGCCCCACCAGGCGAGTGCGGCTTCGACTTCGGCGAGGATCGGCCGGGGGCCGTGCACCGCGCTCTCGAACACGGTCCCGCCCGGGGTGTGGTCCACGCAGGCCCAGGAGCGGGATTGCGCGTCGACCAGCCACAGCGTGAACTCGCCGCCGCCTTCTCGTGTCGCGTCCGGGGGTCGGCCGATCGAGCGGCGCACCCCGGGGGCGAACAGGCCCGTGCAGAACGTGGCGTCGCGGTCGTCGACCAGGAGCCGGGCGTCCAAGGTGGTGGTGCCCGGTGTACCGGGGTCCTGGTCGCGGACGGTGTCCATGACGCCGCCGCGCACGCCCTGGCCGCGTTCCCACATGAACGCCGCGTCCCCCACCACTCGCCCGCACGCTCGCGGCCCGGTGGTGTCGGTGTCGATGTCCAGGGCGAGCAGGACGCCGTTGTACAGGGCGCTGCCCCACGGGGTGACGATCCGGCCCCCGGGGCGGGACTGGGCGACCCACGCCGGCGGGATGGTGTGCACGGAGAACGTCGACAACACCCGGTCGTACGGGGCGTGTTCGACGCTGCCGCAGGTGCCGTCGCCGATCAGCAGGTGGGGGTGGTGGCCCGCGCGGTGCAGTGCGCCCCGGGCGTCGGCGGCCACGCGCGGGTCGAGTTCGATCGAGACGACCGCGTCGTCGCCGAGGCGGGTGGCGAGCAGCGCGGCGGTGATGCCCACGCCCGTGCCGATCTCCAGGACCCGGTGCCCCTCGCGCACGTCGAGGTGGGCGAGCATGGCGGCGACCATGCGCGGCATGCTCGCGCTGCTCGTCGGGCGCAGCGAGAACTCCGGCGCGTGGGTGCCGTCCTCGACCTGGGTGATCAGTGCGGTGTCGGTGTGGACGAGGGCGTGCCAGCGTGCGGGGTCGTCGGCACGGTCCAGGCGGTGGTAGCCGTCGGGGGCCGGAACCCGGACACGGTCGGGCACGAACGCGGCGCGGTCCACCCGGGCCCAGGCGTCGGCCCAGTCCGGGGCGAGCCGGCCGGCGGCGGCGAGCTCGGCAGCCAACGCGGCGGCGTCGGGCACGGTCGCGGGGCTGCCCGAAGCCGCGGGGGTGTCGATGCCGGGAGGAGAGCTCATTTCTCGGGCGGGGCGGGCGGGTTCGGGTCCGGCGGGATCGGTCGTCCGGGCTGCCGACCGTCGCCCTCGACCGGATCGTCCTTACCGCGATGACGTCCGGCCATGGACGTCTCCCCTCGTGCCGGCCCGATGAACACCACCCACCGTAGGCGCACACACGCACACACGGCGGGGAAGCGTGCGAACCGGGCCGGCCGTCGCCTGTCGATCGTTCGGCCGGATCGGTGACGCGGTGGCGTGCTCGAACTCGCGTGCCGCGCGGGGTTGTCGCCCGGTGCCCGTAGCCTCCTCGCGGTCGTGTGCGGATCGGCCGCGCGGCCGGGAATCGTCGCACGAGCAGCGGAGGCCGGCGTGGGAGCGGACGTGTGGGCCGTGGCGGAGGAGTCGGAGCGCACCGTGTGGTCGTTCGCGCCGTTCGAGCACGTGGGCCCGTCGAGGTTCGGCATGTTTCGAAATGGCCGCGCTGCGGCACGAGAAGGCAACCTGACCCGACCTGCTCCGACGACCCACTCGGCTCGGCCACACCGGGCTGGTCAACGGCCTCCAGGTCACCGCTGGCCGTGTCGTAGACCGCGACGGGCGGGGCGTGTCGTTGACGACCGAACGGATCGGGACACCGCGTTCCGCCTGCGGTTCCGCCTGGTTCGGCCCATGTCGTCCGGGGCCCGTTCATGCATGATGACGGGATGAACCATAGCGACCAGCGCTTCCACGTCATCGTGCTGTCGAACTTCGCGAAGGGCTTCGACAAGTATGCGTTCGCCTACGGTAAGGCGGGGATTCCGGAAAGTACCCATCCCGACCGGTTCCACCTGCTGACCCGTGCGGAGTTGGGAATCGGCATCGGCAAGGCACGACGCTTGCTGGACCGTCTGGCCATTCCGGGCGATCGGCTGCTGGTGCTGGAAACCACGGTGGACCCCGACGAGCTGGTGCCCAACGTGTCGACCGGCCTCGGCATGGAACTGCACGAGGCTCGCATCCGGTTGTCAGCGGTCCACGAACTCGACCAAGTAGGCGACGAGTTCACTCTGCGCCCGACAACCGTCGAGGATGCGATGGCGGCCTCCCTGTACCTGCACGAATCGGCACAGCGTCGCTACGCCGACACGCGACCGCGCTCGGTTTCGCTTCTGCCGGTCGCCTCCGCCTGCCAAGCCCGGTGTTCGTTCTGCTTCTCCTCGGCTTCGATCTCCAGCGACCAAGCGCCGGCACGGGTCCCGTGGGACGCGGTCGCCCACTGGCTGGAGCGCGCCCGTGCGGCGGGTGCCGAGCGCGCGGTGATCACCGGCGGCGGGGAGCCCACGCTCATACCGTTCGAACAGCAGCTGCGACTGGTGTCCGCCTGCTCGGCGGCCTTCCCGAAGGTCGTCCTGATCACCAACGCGCACACCCTGGCGAAGGGCCGGCACGCTGACCGGGCCGGCCGCCTCGCAGCCCTGAGCGCCGCGGGCCTGAGCGTGCTGGCGGTCTCCCGGCACCATCAGGACGACGCCGTCAGCGAGCGGCTGATGATGCTGCGCACGCCGGTGAGCTCTGTGATCGACACCTGGCGCGTGGGACGTGACCGCTGGCCGGGGCTGCGGATGAGGCTGATCTGCGTACTCCAGCACGGCGGCGTCGCCGACGCGGCCGAGGTCGCCGACTACCTTTCGTGGGCTGCGGCTCTCGGTGTCGAGGAAGTCTGCTTCAAAGAGCTCTACGTATCCACCAGCACCGAGTCGCTCTACTTCGACCGCGCCGCCAACGTCTGGAGCCGAGAGCACCAGGTTTCGCTGTCCATCGTCACCCGATTCGCCGAGGAGCACGGCCTCGAACCGGCGAGCCGCCTGCCCTGGGGCGCGCCGGTCTACCACGGCAGCTGGGACGGACGGCCGATGCGGATCGCCGCTTACACCGAACCCAGCCTGCTCTGGGAACGCACCAACGGGATCGCACGCAGCTGGAACGTCATGGCCGACGGACGCTGCTACGCCTCCCTGGAAGACCGGGCCAGCGAGATCGTGCCGGAAGGTGCAACGGCATGAGGTTCGACGAGTTCCAGGAATTCCGGCAGCAGCAACTCCGTGCTTCCTCGTCGCTTCTGGACGCCGCCGAGACCAACGTGTACCGGGCGCTTGCTCCAATGCGACCGGAACCGCCGACCGGCATGAGTACGGTGCACCGGTGCGATCTCGCCCGTGCCTGGCTGCGGCGCTTCGAGCTGCCGGAAGAGTGGTCCGGCCACGCCATGGTCTGTCGAGGGGTCCGTCACGGGCTCGGCGTGGTGTTCCACCGGCTGCGCGCCGTGCAAGCGCGGTTGTGGCTGCCCAGCGACGTGTACCCGGTCTACCTCGAGTTGGCCCGCGCTGCGGGCCTGGCGCCCGCGTCCTACCCGACGCTGCCGGCGCCGGCCCTGCCGACGTCGCCGGCGGACCACCGGCCCGAATACCTGCTGCTCGCCAACCCCAGCAAGCCGCTCGGCCGATACCTGTCCGATGCCGAGTGCGCCGCGGTGATTTCGTGGTTGCGGGTATCACCACGCCGCCGCCTGCTGATCGACAGCGTCTACGACCTGGGAGCCCCGTTCGCTGCCGGCACACGGCGATTGCTGGACACCGGTTGTGCGGTCCTGCTGCATTCGGTCACCAAGGGATGGCTGTGGCCACGCACGTTCGGCGTGGTCCTGCTGGGTCCGGCACAAGCCGAATTGGCCGAAGCGTTCCGGGCGGATCCGCCGACGTCGGCACAGCTGAGGCTCGCCGACCATCTGCTGACCGAGCACAGCGACGTGCCCCGGCAGGTCGTCGACGAACTGGCCGCACGGGCCGAGCGACTGTTCGAACGGTTGCCGGACGAAGTGCTCGGGACGATTCCCACGGCGAGCCGGACTTGTCCCGGCAACTACTACTTCCCGGTTGAAATCCCAGCGGAGACGCTCCAGCGCGAGTGCGGCGTGCTCGCCATGCCGGTCAGCGTGTTCGGGGAGAGCGGTTGGTCCGGCTCCGTCCTGACCAGCCTTGCCGACGCTTTCGGCCCGACGCCGGCGGTGACACGATGAAACCACACCGGCGGTGCCGCCCTCACCGCCCTCGCGACCCTGGACGACATACCTGGGTTCGGGTGGTCGTGGTGAGGACTGCCGCGGTGGCGGCGATCAGCAGGGAGACGCCTGCGGAGATCCACCAGACCGTTCCGTAGGCGGTTTCGGTGGGGAACCGGCCGCCTTTGGGGGTCATGCCGGTGCGGATGTCGACGACGGGGTGTTCGACGCGTAGTTCGACCAGTACCCACGCGGCCATTCCCGGTCGGTCACCGCCGGACACTCCTCCGCGGGCCGCAGGGCAAGGTGTCGGTCGGGCTCGCCCGTCCGACACCCCCCCCGCACGGTCCTGCCGCCGGGCAAGCTCGTTGCCTGCGCGCAGCCGTCGACGCCCCACTCACGTAACGGCCACCTCTGCCGTCGGCGGGCGGCGTCACGCGAATTCGTCTGCCGGGCGGTTTCCGATCCTTGCCGGGCGTTCGCAACGTGCGAAGCGCGTCCTGGTCGAGTACGGCCCGGGAAGGCGCGTCCCACGATCCTGCCGGCGGATGGTCGGCGCTTCGGCAGGCCGCCGGTCTCGGGTTCTGCGTCGGGGCCGGATCAATACGCGAGCGAGACCGGCGGGCCCGTCAGAGCGCAATAGACGTAGTGCCCAGGCATGCCGGAGACCGCCGAGAAGTCGATCCGCAGGCTCCAGTTGGTCGGCCCGGGAATCGTCGGCGTCGGGCCCGTGGCGTACGGGGTGGAGAGGATTGCCCCCGGGGAGATCGTGCCCGAGGTCTTGGGCAACGGCCCCATCTCGACGGGTGAATTGCTGTTCAACCCGCCGGCGAACGTCACCGGACCACCTGCCGAGTTCAGCGTGGCGGTGGTGTAGAGCAGGTTCTGAACGAAGACGGGGACGTTCCAGTTGGTCTGGATTCGGAGTTTGTGGGTTACCGAGGTCGACAGGGTGCCGGAGACACCGGGATACGAGGTGCCCAATGTCGTGTCGAGGCAGTTGTAGGTCGCGGTCACGGGGCCGCCCGCGGAGGCGGTGCCGGCGAAGGCGAGAACGGCGGTGGCTGCCGTCGCCGCGCCGAGCGCGCCGAGGGCTCGAAGTCTGGTCGCGGACAAGACGTACCTCCTGTGAGTCGGTGCGAAGTGCCTGTGTGGGTCATCTGTGGGTCACGCGTTCGGGGGTGGACGGCCGGACGGCGTCGTCGAACGGCAAGAGAGCACGGCAGGCGAGGACGACGGTCGCCGCGTGTGCGCTCGTTGCTCGCAGCCTTGATCTCGGCATGCGAAACCGCATACCGCGTCGAAACGACACGCGAATCCCGCGCGCGCGGCGATCTGATGTGCCGAACGAGATCCTCCGAGCGGACGCTTTCATCACGGAAGCCGCCTCTCCGCCGGAGGGAATATCGATGCGGTTCGCTTCCGGACAACCTGCCGTTACGGTCGGGGATCAGGAATCAGGGAACAGGGATCAGGGCCGGATCAAGGGCTGGGGATTCCTGCGCTTTTCAATAAGAGAACGAGGTGCCGGAGTATCGAGGAATTTTCGGTCACCGCATAGGTTCCACCATCGAACGTGCGTCACATCGAATAGGCGGCCACGTGTTCCGCTGCCGCAGCCAGAGTGAACCAAGTCTCTCGGCGATAGTCAATGCCGATTCGATGGTTCTTTTTCCAATCGAACAGCTGTCGATATCGCCTGGCCAGGCGATCTTCGAACTCCCGACAATCGAGATCAAGAATTCGATCATGGCAGATCGCAGTGACACGTGTCGGATATTCAGCGCGGCCTCTGGCGCAAGTCGCGTGATATCCGCCCGACCTTGGGTTTTGCGACGTACACCCGCGATCGGGCACGTCGGGCCTGGTCGATACCGCACGATGTCGTCGGCCCATCGCGACCACGCGCCGAGCCGACACCTCGCGCCCGCCGAGTTCCTGGACGCCCTCGCGACCTTCCTCGCCGACCGCGCCACACGCTCAACACGGCAGCGGCAACGGCACAACCGGGCGCTGCACTCGAGAGAGACGGCCGAGCGCCTGGCCGCGGACAAGGAGGCCCTGGTCCGCCGACTGCGACGCGGACACGGATCTCACCGGGTCCGGGGTGGGGGTCGGGGGCCTGCTCATACGGAATCATTCGGGCACCCAAAGTGATCATGCTGCCCGCCGCCACGGCCCGTTCGCACGGTCGGCGTGCCTCCCGGTGAACCCGCGCCCACCCGCCCGTGCCCGTGCCCGTGGAACGAGTCGATCCCTTCCGCGCCGCCGACGTGTACAGCGCACCCCCTGTGGGCCCACTGGGCGTCCGACGCCGGTCAACCCTGCGGCGTGAAGCGTTCCAGGAGGCGGACGAGTTGATGAGCACCGACGCCGCGACCGCGGGCTCTCCAAGATCGCCGGTTCGGCGAGAGGCCGGTCGGCGCGCACCTTCCCCATGCCGGGGAAGGATTCGAGCAGGATTCGGGCGGCATCTTGCGGACGGCCCGGCGGTCGGCGGGCCGGCACCTCGCGCAGCGGCAGGTGGCCGCGTTCGAGTGCCTCCTTCACCTCGGCTCGTTCCCTCCGGACGACCGCGGCCGCCTCGACCACGGCCCGGCGTTGTTCGGGGATGAGCGGGGGCACAGCCGCGGGTGTCTCCTCGCGTCGTGTCCCCGGAACGGCGCACCCGAACTCGGCCTCACCATCCGCGTCCGACGCGCCGACGACCACGACCTCACCCGCAGAATCTCCGAGAACACCCGGGTCACCCCCGCCTCGACGAGCCAGTCAAGTTGGGTGTCCAGCGATTGGCGGGCGCCGGACGCTCGTCCTTACACGAGGCGGATGCGCACAACCGGTCCGGCGTCCGCGCCCGCCGAGCACGGCAGTTCGGTCCAGGCGGAGCCGGGCCGGCTCACGGCCGAATCGCCACCGCGAGGGCCTGTGCAGTCCCAAGACTTGCTTGACGCGGAAGTCGCTGGACATGGTTGACGGTCGCAGGAGATCTTCGCCGGTCCGGGGACGTTCTTCGCAGGCGTGTCGTTGCCTTGAGCGTAATCGAAATACCCGAGTCCCCGGCGGCGGATGACGAAGACTGGACGGTGGAGCATCGGTTCCGTGCGGTGGCGGAGGTGCTGGACGGGGCGCCGGTGGCCGAAGTCGCCCGCCGGTACGGCACGTCGCGCCAGTCCGTGCACACCTGGCTGCGACGGTTCCGCGAGGGCGGACGGGACGGCCTGAAGGACCGCTCGCGGCGTCCGCACTCGTCACCGTCGCGGGTGCCGGTGGAGGTCGAACTCGCCGTCTGCCAACTGCGGGAGACATACCCGAGATGGGGAGCGCGTCGCATCGCCCACGCACTGGCGGTCCGCGGCGTCGCGAACGCGCCGGGCCGCTCGGCCGTGCACCGCATCCTGGTCCGCAACGGCCTGGTCAACCACCAACTCCAGGTCCATCGCCGCGTCTACAAGCGGTGGCAGCGCGACGCGCCGATGCAACTGTGGCAGATGGACCTGATGGGCGGCGTGTTCCTCGCGGACGGACGCGAGTGCAAGCTCGTCACCGGAATCGACGACCACTCGCGGTTCATCGTGATCGCCACAGTGCTGCTGCAGCCCACCGGACGGGCGGTCTGCGAGGCGTTCATCGACGCGATGCGCCATTTCGGCATGCCGTCGGAGGTGCTGACCGACAACGGGAAGCAGTTCACCGGCCGGTTCTCCAAACCGCTGCCCAACGAGGTGATGTTCGAGCGAGTATGTCGCGAGAACGGCGTCAATCAGCGCCTGACCAAGCCCAGGTCACCGACCACGACCGGGAAGATCGAACGGTTCCACAAGACGCTGCGACGCGAAATGCTGGACCATTCCGGTCCGTTCGCGAACCCGGCCGCCGCCCAGGCCGCGATCGACGCGTGGGTCCACGCCTACATCCACACCCGCCCGCACCAGTCGCTGGAGATGGCCACCCCGGCCCAGGTCTTCCGCCCGCACACACTCACGACCGGCCCCTCGACGCCCCCGACGCCCTCGCCGGCCGCGGTGGCGCAGCCGGCAGCGGAACCGTCCGAGCCCATGCGCCTTCCGGTGCTTCCTCCGCCCCGGTCCTCCGAAGAGAACCACCCCGTCCGGGCGGTGGAGCGCGACGGGCCATCCGGCGCGTCGGAGCCGACGGCACCTTCGCCGTCGCCCGCCACAAGCTCCGCCCCGGCATCGCACACGCCGGCAAGACCGTCACCGTCGTCATCGAGGAGACCTGCTTCCGGGCCTCGACCGCGAGGTCGAGATCTCCACCCACCCACGCAAGGACCGGCCCGTGATCCGCTTCATCGCCTCGCGCTGACCGTCAACCATCACGCGAGACACCGTCAACCGGTTCCCGGCTCACGACGGGCACTTTCGGGCCCGTCGTGGACGCCGGGCCCGTCGTGGGCGACGAGGTCGGTCGGTCGCCCGCGTGCCGATGCGGCGCCGGTCGCCGGGAGTGTCGCACGAGCGGCGGGTCCGGCCCGCCGCGATGTGTCGCGGGCGCGGTGTGCCGTCAGAGGCGGGCGATGACCTCGGCGGACGTCATGGGCAGCGAGAACATGGGGTAGTCGTAGGTGATCGCGTTCTCGTGCTCCTCCTGGGAGGTGGCGGCGACGCAGTCCGGCAGGGTGATGACGCGGAAGCCATTCTCGTACCCGGTGCGCATCGTCGACTCGACACAGCAGTTGGTGAGGAAACCGCCGAGGATGATCGTGTCGATCCCCCTGTTCCTCAGGATGAAGTCGAGATTCGTGCTCGCGAAGGTGTCGAGGCCGCGTTTGCCCTCGATCACGATGTCGCCTTCGGCCGGGGCGAGTTCGTCCACGATCGCGGCCCCCCAGGTGTCCTTGACGAAGGCCGTGCCTTCCACGACCCCCTTGAGGATGCCGTACGGGTGACGGGACAGTTCGCCGTAGCCGGCGGCGAAGGCGATGGGCGCGTGCATGATGGTGACGCCCGCGGCACGGGCGGCTTCGACCAGGGCCACGGTGTTCGCGAGCATGCCGGTCTTCGCCATCACCCCGGCGACGGCGCTGTTGAGCGCCCCGCCCTCGCTGGTGAAATCGTTTTGATACTCGATCAGGACGAGTGCGGTCCTCGCCGGATCGAAGCGGAGGGTCTCGGACATGGCGGCTCCTCGGTGACCTGGACCGCCAACGACATCGGCCAGTCTGCCGAAAGCGGACGCGGAACATCGGCACAACGACAAACTCGGCCCGTGGGCCGGTCGGGCCCAGGCCGACGCGCACCCGTGAGCAGGCACTCGGGACCCCGACGCCCGCGGGCCGTAGCTCTGAGGATTCCGATTCCGGCGTACGTTCAAACCTGCTGCTCGGGCGGGCCGTCGGGGAGAGGTGGCGCGATGGGGAATGGGCTGGGCGGGGCTCCGATGCGGGGGGCGAGTCGGGCGTCGTCACCCCCACGACCGCTGCGCGCAACGACGTGGTGGGCGGCCGTGACGGTGGTTGCGTTGGCCGTGGCAGCCGGTGATCACTTGCGGTTGCGCCGCGATCGTGCTGGTCGTCACGCTGACCCGAGCCCGACACGCGCGTCGCGCGGAGCCCGTGGCCGAGCGGACGTGGGCGGAACTGCGCCGTAACGGACTCGACTTCGCGAGTCGCACCTCCGTTGCGGTGTGTCTGCCGACCGCGCTCCCGGTGTGCTGGATCGGCTCGACGTACCTGGACTCCGGGCCGCTTTCGGTCGCGCTCTCCCGCGACGAACTCGTCGGCACCTGGCACGCCCCGGCCGGCGCCAGGGTGCCACTCACCGCGGACGGGCTGTTCGCCG
Source organism: Embleya scabrispora DSM 41855 (assembly GCF_000372745.1). Classification (GTDB taxonomy): domain Bacteria; phylum Actinomycetota; class Actinomycetes; order Streptomycetales; family Streptomycetaceae; genus Embleya; species Embleya scabrispora. The sequence continues at coordinate 155,219 of NZ_KB889708.1, forward strand.
CCGGCGGCCTGCCCGGCTCGCAGTGGCAGCACCGCAATCCGGACCACCTGCCCGCACCGACCTCCGAGGACAGGCAACCGAGGGGCACCGCAGGTCAATCGTCCTCCAGCCGGCGCGGCGGCGGGCGACCCACGCAGCGGACCGGAACACGGCTCCCGCACTGCAGGAACCGAGCCGGCACGACGCGGCCGGCGGAATCGGGGCCACGGCGGGGACGGGGCCGGCCGGCACGACGAACGAGAAGCCGACGGCGCAGCACCGCTTCTTGCCGGGCCCGGCCGGTGGCCGGGACCGTGTGCTTGTCCGGGCGGCTTGCATGCGGTGGGCGGCGCAGCGTGGGGTGGGTGGTCGGGCCACCAGTCCCGCATGAACTTCCGTGTGGGCTGGTGCGCGGGGTACTGGTAGGCGGTGTAGGCGAGCAGGAGCGGCAGCCTCTGCGCCGCCGTCGAGCAGAGTAAGCGGGCGGCGAGCGTACCCATACGGCCGCGCTCGCCGCGGCTCTGCACACCTCGGTCGACCGGGTCCGCCGGGCGCTGCCGCCGTCGCCGGCCTGCCGGCTCAGCCGCCGCCGGGCCCGAGGAAGAGCGTTGACGCGGAGTCCGAAGTGGTCGGGGCCGGCGGCCCGAGCGTGGGCCCCCGGCCCCTCCACCGTTCGAGCGCGAGAAGTACAGAGGTTTTGGCCTGTCCGGTGCAACGCAGGTCAGCGGCGGGGTAGCACGCCCAGGAGGGTTGCGGTCAGGGCCAGCTTCAAGGAGTCCTTCAGCTCCAAGTGGAAGCGGGCCAGGTCGGGCTCGGCCTGGTAGGCCGCCTGCAGGCTGGGTGGAGGTGTGCTGTACGCCGACAACGCGCCGGCCATGACCACGGTTTGCAGGCTGAACAGTGTTGCGTTCTCGCCCAGCTCCGGCAGGTACTTCCGGATCAGGGCGGTCATGCTTGTCAGGCGGTCCAGGGAGGCGCGCTTGTAGCGTGCTACGACCTCGACGGAGACGTTGTGTTCCAGGACGCTGCCCTGTGCCCCGAAGAGGTCGCACAGCACCACTCGGCCGGAGAGTGAGCGGCTGAGGATCTCGGCCACCGCTGCCGCTCGCTCGGCCATGGGTAGATCTTCGTCGATGCCGGCGGCCAACTCGCCTGCCAGTTCCGTCAGCCACTCCTGCAGGAAGTGGTCCAGCAGTTCCAGCAGCACCGCCTCGCGAGACTCGAAGTAGCGCAGCACGTTCGGCTTCGCCAGGCCTACCCGGCGGCTCAGCTCGTTCAGGGTGACCGCGGCCACGGGCATCTCGTCGAGCATCGCCGACGCCATGTCGAGGATCGCCCGTCGGCGGATCTCCCGCTGCTCTTCGGTTCGCGCCCGCTGGAAAGTCACGACTGCCAGCCTAGCTTAGGTACCTGCGGTACGTTGACAACGTACCGAAAGTACTTTAACGTCGTCGACACAAGATACCTGCGGTACGTTAGTTGATTGGGAGCCTGACATGAGCGAGAAGTGGACAGCGGCGAACATTCCGGACCAGTGCGGGCGGGTGGCCGTGGTGACCGGGGCCAACACCGGACTGGGGTACGAGACCGCCAAGGCGCTCGCCGAGCGCGGGGCGTCCGTGGTGCTCGCCGTGCGCAACGTCGAGAAGGGCGAGCAGGCCGCGGCCCGCATGACTGGCGACGTGACCGTGCAGGCGCTGGACCTGACCTCGCTCGACTCCGTCCGGACCGCGGCGGCGGCGCTGCGGTCCCGGTTCGACCGGATCGACCTGCTGATCAACAACGCCGGCGTGATGTACACCCCGAAGCAGACCACCCGGGACGGCTTCGAGATGCAGTTCGGCACCAACCACATCGGCCACTTCGCGCTCACCGGGCTGCTGCTGGACCTGATGCTGCCGGTGCCCGACTCGCGCGTGGTGACGGTCAGCAGCACCGGCCACCGCATCCGGGCCGCGATCCGCTTCGACGACCTGCAGTGGGAGCGGTCGTACAGCCGGGTCGCCGCCTATGGTCAGTCCAAGCTGGCCAACCTGATGTTCACGTACGAGTTGCAGCGCCGGCTCGCCACGCACGGCACCACCGTCGCGATGGCCGCGCACCCCGGCATGTCCAGCACCGAGCTCGCCCGCAACACCCCCGCGGCCCTCCGGCTTCCGCTCACCTGGCTCGCGCCGCTGATCACCCAGACGCCGGCGATGGGCGCGCTGCCGACCCTGCGCGCCGCCACCGACCCCGCCGCGCTCGGCGGCCAGTACTACGGTCCCGGCGGACGCAACGAGGTCATGGGCCACCCCCGGCTGGTCACCTCCAGCCCGGAGTCGTACGAGGTAGCCGTCCAGCAGCGGCTGTGGGCCGTCTCCGAAGACCTCACCGGGGTGAAGTTCCCCGTCGCCATCGCGCCGCAACCGAGCCCGACCGCCGCGCCGACCGCCGGTTGATACAGCACCTCGACGGCGACGTGCCCCGCGCTCGGCCCGCCCTCCGCGGTGGCGTCACGGCGTCACGGCGTCAGCACGATCTTGCCACGGGTGTGGCCTGTCCGGCTGGCGTCCCAAGCTGCGCCGACCTCCTCCAAGGGGTACGTGGCGGCGACTTCGACGGTCAGCCTTCCCTGGTCGGCCAACTCGACCAGTTCCGCGAGCTTTGCGCCGTCCGGGCGTACCCAGATCCAGTGGCCTTCGTGCTGTTCCACACTGCTATCGGCGATTGACGCATGTCGCCCGCCCGGGGCCAGCACTGCCAGGGTCGTGTGCAACTGCCCGCCGACGAAGTCGGCAACGGCGGTGACCCCGTCCGGCGCCAGTTCGCGGACCCTCTCGACCAGGCCATCCCCATACGTGACGGGCTCGGCCCCCAGCCCGCGCACGAAGTCGTGGTTGCGCTCGGACGCCGTCCCGATGACTCGTGCCCCGCGTTCGCGCGCGATCTGGACCGCGAGGCTCCCGACCCCGCCCGCCGCGGCGTGGACCAGCAGCGTCTTTCCGCCGCCGACGTCGAGACGCTCCAGCGTACGCAGCGCGGTCAGCCCCGCCAGCGGCAAGCCTGCCGCGCCCGCCCAGTCCAGTGCCGCCGACTTGCGTGCCACGGAGCAGGCTGCGACAGCCACGAGTTCGGCGTATGTGCCGCCATGCACCATGTCCTTGCGGGCGTACGACATGACCTCGTCGCCGATCTCGAACTCCGGGGTGTCGGGTCCACGCGCGACGACGACCCCGGCTACGTCCCAGCCGGGAATCACCGGGAACACGGCATCCATCATGCCGTCGAGCCCGCCGGTCATGAGCTTCCAGTCCACCGGGTTGACGCCGGCCGCCCGCACCGCGATCAGGACCTGCCCCGGACCGCACTTCGGGTCGGGCACCTCCCGGACCGACAAGCCCGAGTTGTCGGTGCCATAGGCGTCGTACGTCACCGCTCGCATGCGAAGGGCCTCCCCTGTCGAAAGTCGCGGGGCGCCGCGGTCGACGCCCTCGGTGGCCGGAGCAATCACCGGACGATCACCGGGCAGTCCGCTGCCGATCGCCCGACCGTCACCGAACAATTCACGCCTAGGGCGCCGCCGGTCGCGACGGTGATCACCACCCGCTCGAACCGCCTCCGGATACCCGCGTCTTCGTCCGCGCAATCACGCCTTCCCCGATCCCCTGCGGCGCATTCGCTCTCCGGGCGAGTCCCTTTTCCGCCCGGGCGCGTACTTGGAAGGACCAACTCGAGGTGTCGATCCCGCTGATGCTTGAACGGCGGCCCGTGCGCGACCCGGTACTCCCACACGACATTCCGACGTCGGAGGCGCGCCGTCGAGCGTGGCCGAGACGTGGATCTTCCAACCCTGCCGGGGCGGTTCCACGTCCTCGGGCCGCAGCACCACCCCCACGCCCTCGGTGTCGCGTCGCCAGTCGGCAGGCAACGCCGGCGTGGTGGCCGCGAATTCGTCGCCCGGCTCGATCACGGCTGGGAGTGTCGTAAGAGATCGGATCCGACCAGCCGGACAGGTGATGGTTGCCCTCCATGGCGCCCCGCCCTCCGCTCGGCTTCCGCTGCCGTGGAACAGCCTCGGTGCCACCGCTTTACCGGCGGTAGCAGGTGTAGACGCTGCCTGCGGTGCGCCCGGGGGGTCGAATCCGTGGCGTCGGATCCGACGATCCCGGAGGCAGCCGGGATCGGCGTCGGCGATTCGCACAGGATCGGGGATCGTTCTTCGTGCGCGGCGACGATCCCCCGGTTTCCGGCCACTGCCTACCGTGATCGTCCGCAGCGGCGCAGGCCGCACTCCGAGGAGGTTTCCCGTGACGGGACGATCCGAATTGCCGGGTACACCGCCCGCATACCGCCGATGGGCACCGGGCGCCGAGTCGGGCGCGGTGCGCGGCACCGGGCACGCCGTGGCCGGGCGTTTCCCGGGAGGCGCGCGATGAGACGCGTCTCGCGTAGGGTCGTGGGGACCCTCGTCCTGGGTCTGGTCGCCGCCGGATGCGGTGGGAGCGGTGGGGGTGGCGCCGCCGGCGACGGCGATACGCTGACCGTCGGGGTCGTCGCCGATCCCGGTGGCCTGAATCCGCTCACCGCGCTGAACGCGAGCGCGTTCATGCTGAACCGCTTCTCCTACGACGGGCTGCTCAACATCCAGCCCGACGGGCGCGTCGTCTCCGGTGTCGCCGAGAAGTGGACGTCCGATCTGACCACCGCGAGCTTCACCCTCAAGCGCGGCGTGACCTGCGACGACGGTACGCCGCTGACCGCCTCCGCGATCGCGGCGCAGTACGCCTACATCGCCGAGCCCGCCAACGCGTCGCCCATGCTCGGCATGATCGTGCCCACCGGCCTCACCGTCTCCGCCGACGACGCCGCCGGCACCTTGACGTTCAAGACGCCGGAGCCCACTCCCTTCCTGCTGCGCAATGCCGCGACGCTGCAACTGGTGTGCCCCTCCGGCATGCGCGCACAGGGCAGGCTGGACCATGCCTCGGACGGCACCGGGCCCTACCGGCTGACCGAGGCGGTACCGGGCGACCACTTCACCTTCACCAAGCGGCAGGGCTACACCTGGGGTCCGGACGGCGTGGACAACGCCCGCACCCCGGACCGGGTGGTCTTCAAGGTGATCGGCAACGAGTCCACCAGGACCAATTTGCTCCTGGGCGGCCAGTTGGACGTCACGACGGTGGTAGGCCCCGACCGGTCCCGGCTGGCCGCGGCCGGGATCAAGTCCACGGCCATGCAGGACCCGCTCGGCCAGTTGTTGTTCAACGAGGATCCGAACCGGGTCACCGCCGATCCGCAGGTGCGTCGGGCGCTGGTCACGGCGATCGACCTCCGGCAGCTCGGCGCGGTCGCCACCGGCGGCAAGGGCGTGCGGCCGACCCGGCTGGGCACCGCGATGTCCCCGCCGTGTCCGACCGACTCGGTCACCGCCAACCTGCCGACCCACGACGTGGACCGCGCCGCCGAGATGCTGCGCACCGCCGGGTGGAAGAAGTCCGGTGGGTACTGGACCAAGGACGGGCGGCAACTGTCCATCGCCGTGCCCTACCCGGGCCTGTCCGGCACCCAGGTCGTCGCGGCGGCCGAGCTGGCCGTCAAGCAGTGGAAGTCGTTCGGCGTGAAGGTGACCCTCCAGCCGACCACGCCGGCGACGAAGGTGTCCACGCTGATGACCGGCCAGTGGGACGTGGCGTGGGCGTCGCTGTCACTGAGCACGCCCGACCAGATGCTCCCCTTCTACTCCGGGACCAAGCCGCCCGAGGGCCTCAACTTCGGTTCCGTGCAGAACCCGGAGTACGAGCGCCTGACCGCGCTCGCGATGGCCAAGCCGGACACCTCGGGCTGTGCCGAATGGACCGCGGCGGAGGAGGAGTTGATGAAGCGGATCGATGTGATCACCTTCATGGACAGCAACGTCCCCTACTTCACCCGAGGCTACGCGTTCGAGGTCGACGGCGGCGGTTTCCTGCCCACATCCCTGCGCCGCACCGACGCGCGCTGACCGCTCGCGCGGAAGCGCAGGTGCCGGCGGGCGCGGTAGTGGGCAGCGGTGTTCGCCAGGGCGGTCGCGGCACCGGACGCCACCCCGGAGTCGTCGGTGTTTCCCGCAGACACGCTGCGGCCGGCCGCCCCGCCGCTCGGGCACCGGCCGCGCCGTGGGCCCGCGTTGTGGAAGAACCGCAGGAGTGGGTTCGCGTCATGGCAGGTCCAGGGCTTTGAGCGCTTGTTCGAGGGAACGCCCTGCGGCATGCGCCGCGGGCACCCGAGTTTGCTGCTGCGGCCGCTCGGCGTAGCGACGCGGTTGATAGTCAATTGCGCCTGTACCGGCTGGGCCGTCGCGGAAGCGTCCACGGCGCGGACCGCTGCGTGATGCAGAGGAGGGCGCAGGGCAGCGCCACAGTCAGCGCGAGTGCGATGGTCTGGGTAACCGCTTGGGCGGTCGGGAAGTGGTCGAGGTGTGAGCTGTGAAACACAAGATGCGGCACGGTGAACACCAGGTTCGCGGCGAGTGCAGTGCGGACCATGGTGGGTTCCAAGGTGACCGCCGCGACGCCGAGGACGAGCACGTAGGCGAGGGTCAGGGCTCCGACGTCGCGCATGAGGTGTTCGTTGTACGGGGGAAGCAGGGACACCCAGGGGTGCGTGCGGCTCGGAAAGTCCTCGTAGAACGCTTTGGGCAGCAGCAGTTGGACCGCACCCACCAGACCTTGCGCGGCGGCAAGGGCAACGAGTCCGGCGCGAAGCCAGAAGCGGGCATTCGTCATGGCGTGCCTCGGTAAACGGGTACGGACCGGCAAAGGTTGCCGGTGCTTGTTCGCGGATTTGGCGCTCTCATCGGCTCCTCCTTCAGGGCTGTCCCTGGCAGGAACCGGGCAGGGCCGCGAAATGTGACAGGATCCCGTCGGCAGTTCCACAAGTGCGGATCGCACGTCGATCACACCCGTACGAGCATGTCCGCCGATACGCGCTCGCGATCTGCGGCTGGTACGACCTGTGGAGGATGGCCGGTGCGACTCCCGTACGATTCGGGGCCGTTCGGTACCGGGTGATCCTTCGGGTATGACAACGACAGCAGTCACGGCGGGCGTGGCGGAGCCTTCGCGCGGGATTCGACTGGCGGCACACGCGGCGGCGTTGTGCGCGGTGCCGTCCGGTACCTGCCGATCCTGGCCTGGGCGCCGCTGCTGAGCGTAGTCACGTGGGATTAGCATCGGCGACAGCACCCGTGGCAGCGTAACCATCGCGCGTCGTGACAGCGGACGAAACAGTGGCGAGTCCCATCACCGCCCGCACACCAACCGCCACCGCGAAATCACAGGCGTGCGCCGTCGGACCGGCGTGGTCGCGGGCGCCATCCGTTTCGTGGCTCCGTCGACGGTGAACGACTTCAGGTGGATGGGCGTGCTGTCCGGATCGGTGCGGTCGGCGATCTTGTACCAGTCCATCTGCACGCGTGCGGCGGTCACGTCCAGCACGCCGCAGCCGTGGGATTCGGCTTCGCCCCATTGCAGGTGCGGGTTCAGCTCGAGGATCGCGGCACGGAGCCGGCGATCAGGTTCCAGGTGGCGGTGCCGCGCGCGAGGCCGTCCTTGAGCCGGCCCATCTGTTCGCGGCCGGTGAGGGTGCGCGCTCGGTCGTCGAGGCCGGGCGGTGTCGGTCGGCGCGACCTGCCGGGAACGGTGGCTGCGCAGGTCGAGCATGGTCAGGTCGGCGAGGGTGCCGAAGGACAGGCGACGCTGTGTGGAGCCGGGCACCGCCCGGCGTGCCGGGAGCCATTCGAAGTACGCCTGTTTCGCCGCCGCGACGCGGTCCGCCCAACTCCCCTCGGACGCCGGGTCGTGCTCGTCCGCGCCCCCGGATGACCGCAGCGCTCGCCGCGTCCCGATCCGAAGGCATCCTCGACGCGGGCACGCTCGCGTGGTTCGACGTACTCGTACTCGCCGTCGCCATCGGGGACACCACCCGTTCACGCCGCGCCTACCCGGCCACGCTGCACGACCGCGCCGAGCACGCCGAACGCACCCGCGAGGACGAAGCCGCACGCCGGGTTGCCGCCGAGCGCGTGCGCATCGCCCGTGACCTGCACGATGTCGTCGCCCACCACATCACCCAGGTCAACGCCCAAACCGGCGTCGCCCGGCATCTGGTGCTGACCGACCCCGAAGCCGCCCACCAGGCGCTGGGACAACCGAAGGACACCAGCCGGGCCGCGCTGGACGAACTACGCGCCACCGTGGGCCTGTTGCGGAAAGAGGGGGGCGCCCATCCACGCACCCCCTCGCCGACCCCGGCCGATCTCGACGACCTCGCCGAGTCGTTTCGCCGCACGGGGCTGCCGATCGAAATCACCGTCACCGGCACGCCGCGGCCGGCGACGCCGTCCGTCGAACTCGCCGCGTTCCGCATCACCCAGGAAGCGCTCACCAACACGGCCGAGCACGCCGGACCCGCCACCGCCCACCCGGCGCCGGTCGGTGCGGGCCGGCGTGAATCGCGTAGCCGAGCCGGTAGCTGCGTCTCGGCGGTCCCGGGCCGGCGGCCACCTCGCGCAGCGGCGAAGGCCCCACGTGCCGGACAGCCGGTTCCGAAAGCCCGAGCAAAACCCCTTGCCCAATGGTCAAGAAGTGTTGACCATTAGTCCATGCCTACCGATGATCTTCCCGAGACGTTTCACGTCACCACTGAAGAACAGCTACGCGCCGTCTCCAGCCTCACGCGCCACCGGATCATGGCGGTGCTCCGCTTCGAACCGGCGACCATTACGCAGATCGCCGAGCGGATGGGCCTCGCGAAAGGCAGTTCCAGCTATCACGTGCGGCTGCTCGAGCGGGCCGGCCTGGTGAAGGTGGTACGGACGCGGAAGGTGCGGGGGGTTACCGAGCGGTACTACGCGATGGCCGCGCGGTCGATCATGCTGCCGGATCCGGGCGAGGGAGGGCCGGATGTGCTGATGCGGCATGCGGTGGCCGACCTGGAGGCGGCGCCCGTGGAGAGCGAGCGGCACGTACGGATGGCGCATCTGCGGCTCACCGGGGAGCAGTTCACGGAGCTGGGGGCGCGGCTGCAGGCGCTGGCGGACGAGTACCGGGAGCTGTCCGATCCGTCGCTGCCGGACGCGTCGCTCGTCTTCGCACTGTTCCGGCCGGCATCGCACCGGGAGGCCGAGGGGGACGCCAAGTGACCGCAGATGCAAGGAAGTTTCCGCCCGGGTTCGGACGGCTGTGGAGCGCGCAGACGGTGTCCTCGCTCGGTGACGGGGTGATCCATGCCGCGCTGCCGCTGCTCGCGTTGACGTTGACGCGGGATCCGATGGCGCTCGCCGTCGTCACGGCCGCCGGGACGCTGCCGTGGCTGCTCTTCGGGGTGCTCGGCGGTGCGCTGGTGGACCGCTGGGACCGCCGACGCACGATGTGGGTCGCGGATGCGGCGCGGGCGGTGCTGCTCGCAATACCGGTGGCCGCGGCCGCACTCGACACGCTGAGCATCCCGCTGCTCGCGGCCGTCGCCTTCCTGCTCGGCCTCGGCGGGCTCTTCTTCGACACGGCGGCCACGGCCTACCTGCCGGATCTGCTCGGCCGCGACCCCGCGCTCCTGGAGCGCGCCAACTCCCGCCTGCGCGGTGCTCAGACCGCCATGTCCGGCTTCGCGGGGCCGCCCGCCGGCAGTGCCCTGCTCGCGCTCGGGCGGGCAATTCCGCTGCTCACCGACGCGGTGTCGTTCGCGTTGTCCGCACTGCTCGTACGGTCGCTGCCCGCCGCGCCCCGGCCCGTACCGCAGGCCCGCGAATCACTGCTGCGGCAGGCCCGGGCCGGAGCCTCGTACGTCTTCCGGGATCGGCTGCTGCTCGGGCTCGCGCTCCGTCCGGCCGTCGGGAACATCGCCTTCCTCGCCGTGGAGACCGTACTCGCCCTCTTCGCGCACGACCGTCTCGGCATCGACACCTTCGGCTTCGGCCTGCTTCTCACCGCGGAGGCCACCGGCGGCCTGCTCGGCGCAGCCATCGCCTCCTTCCTCGGCCGACGACTCGGCACCGGCACCGCGCTGACCTGCACGGCCGCGGTCGAGGGGCTGGCCATCCTGGGGCTTGCCGCCGCCCCGAACCCGTACGTGGCCGGGCTCGCGCTCGCCGTCTGCGGAGCGGGCATGGGCGCCACGATGGTGCTCGGGCCCTCCCTGCGGCAGGCGATCGTCCCGGCGCATCTGATGGGCCGGGTCACCTCCACCTCCCGCATGCTCGCCATGTGCGCCGCCCCGTTCGGCGCCTTCCTCGGCGGCCGGCTGGCCACCACGTACGACATCCGCACCCCGCTCTACACCGCCGCCGGCCTCCTCCTCACCATGACCGCCGTCACGGCGACCATGACCAGCAACCGCCGGGTCGAGGCGGCCCTGCGCGGCACCGCCCCGACCGAGCGTCCAGGTCACCCGGAGTCCACGGCGCCCGTCCGGGCCGGTGCACCCGAACCGCCACAGCCCACCGCGGTTTCGGAGCGTTGAACCATCCGAGTCGAGCGGCGAACCGGATGACGCCGGGGCGTGTTGGCCGCCGATACCGCCGGACCCGAACGGGCAAGCCACTGCCGGCCGCTGTCCCGAGCGCCCGTCGGTCGGCATCGATGAGCCGCGTACAAAGCGAACCTCCACATTCCCGGCCGCGTGGTCGACCGCGCGGCCGACGGCTACCGCGGCGAGGGCAAGACGGACGGGGAGGATCATCGTGGTCGGGGCGTTCCCCGACGGGTCGGACCCGAAGCCGGATCGGCTTCGTGCCTTGTCGGCGACGCGTCGACCGGCCGGAGGACACCGCTTCGCGGTGCCGGGCGGGTGCGCTGTGGCCCGATAGGGGCATGAGACATGCCATCGCGGTCCTGCCCGCGTCGCCGCGGCCGGCGCCACCTTCCCGACGGCACGGCACAAGGAGCGAGGCTGGACAACGCCGCGACGGCAGGGGTCGAGGAAGTCCCGGCGACGGTGGGCATCGACACGCATGTGGACGTGCACGTCACCGTCGCGTCGGACCGGTTCGGCCGCCACTCGACATGCTGAGCATCCCGACCACAGGCCATGGGCACCGTCGCCTGCCGAATTCGCACGGACGGGTTGGTCAACGGCTCGCGTTTCGTCGTTGTCGGTGAATGAGATCGGCGACAGCCGCGGACCGGCTCAGGTATGGCGAGTGGCTGGTCTCCCACGTCTCCGAGGCCGAGCAACGGGCCGCGAAGCGGCTGACCAGTGGAGCTGCGATGGCACGGTCGTCGCGGGCGGCAACATAGACGGAGGGTGTGTCGCGCCAGCTCACGTGGCTCGGTATGGCCCCGAAGATCGAGGGCGGTTCCGGACGCAGCAGCTCGATGGCGCGAGTGGCCGCTGGTTCGTCGACGTCGCCGTAGAGGTTCTTTCGAGCATCCGCGGGATCGAGTCGAAGCCGCCCATTGTCGTCGAGGGCAGCGAGCAGCCCTTCGGCGGGGGCACCGGTTTCCTTCGCGACTTCTTCGAGGAGCTGTGCGGGTGATTCACCGACATCGAGAAGCCAGCCGGCCAGGAAGATCAATCCTGCCGCGCCACGGACCGTTCCGGCGGTCACACCTCCGAAAGAGTGCCCGAGCACCAGCGGAGGCTGCTCGGAGGCGGTGACGATGTCCTCGACCAGAGCGGTGCTGTCGACCAGCGACAGCTCGTGGAGGTCGGGCACTTCCACGCTCAGACTTCGGGAGCGCAGCAGCCCGACCAGGTCATCGTAGTGTGCCGGTTGATGCCAGGCACCGTGCAGGATGATCACGTCGGTCATGCCCGCAGGCTACTCCAGGCCAACCGGCACCGTTCGCCTCCGTGCCACCCGGCCGCGGTCTTGTCCGTCGTCGTATTGGTCCGGTCCGCACGGTGGTTCACACGAATCGACGCAGCGGCGACCAGCGTCGACACCGACGCGCACACCGAATCGAATTCCGGTACGAGTGCCGAGACCAACGCCGACAGGCGCGGACGCGGCGACCGCGAACGGCCGCCGCGCCCAAGCTCGTCCGCCTCACCTCACGCGGTCGGGCACGTACCTCCCGGCAGCGTCAACGCCACCCGCGCATGCGACACCACGACGCTCACGCCGGACAACAGTGTGATCCGCAGCGCGTTGACCGTGATCCCCCGACCACCGGGGTCGACCACCCGCTCGTTCACACGCACCGTCGCCACCAGCGGGATCGTGATATCCACGTTGACGTTCGGGTTCACCACCGGCGCCCCGGCCACCCGCAGGTTCGCCAACGTCACCGAACCGCTCGGCGTCGCCCCGCCGTTCGCGTCACCCTGCACCGTGGCCACCGCTTCGACGACGTCCGCCGTGACCAGTCCGCCGAGCAGGTTCACCCCGGCCGTCTCGGCACGCGCGTTCGCCCGCTGCAGGCCGTTCGCGTCGAACGTGCCCTCCGCGCGGGTGGTGACCACGCCCGCGTTGCCGACGACGCCCAGCGACACCGTCGCGACGTTGTCGGTGTCGACCGCCGCGACGTTCGAGCACGTCACGTCGGACGCGGCGATCGGGCCGATGTTCGCGAGCGGGGACTTCAGTGCGGCTCCGTACGCGTGCGCGTCGAAGCGCATCGTGTCGAACACGACGCTCGCGCACCCGGGCAGGCTCACCCCGACCACATTCGTGAAGCCGGCCGCGCAGTTCGTGTACGTCCCGCGTGCCGCCGAGGTCACCTGGACCTGCGCCGTGCAGGATTCCTGACCCGCCGTCAGGTTGCCGGATACGTCGATCGAGCCCCCACCCGCCGGCGCGACGACCGAACCGGCATCGCACGTCGTCGTGGTCACCCCGGTCGCCTTGAGCCCTGCCGGCAGCGCGTCCGAGAACGACCAACCGGGCTTGGCGCCAAGCTCGTTCGTGTTCGTGATCGTGAAGGTCAGGGTCGAGGTGCCACCGGTGAGCACCGGCGTCGGCGCGAAGCCGATGTCGACCTGCGGGCTCGCGTCGACGAGCTTGACGTTGTCGAAGGCCACGTCGTTGCCGGTGCCGCTCGGCTGCTCGTTCACCAACCGGATGCCGGCCCGGTTGCCGGCGAACAGCACGGCGCCGTTGCTGGTGAAGGTGCCGACCCGAGCCCCGCCGATGGTCGTCGTGGCATCCACGCACGCCTCGATCGGGCGCGTGAACGCGGGCCTGGCCTGGTCGCCGTCGAGCAGGTAGAAGCTGAACTTGGAGTGGTTGGCGAAGCAGTTGACTTCGGCGATGTCGACCGAGAACGCGATGAAGCGCCGCCCAGCGGGCAACGGGATCGGGGCCGCCGTCTCCAACTGCACTTTGCCGGCGCCCGGGTTGCCCGCGGTGTACGCCGTCACGGCGTGGTTCGTGGTCGAGGAACCGCCCGACCACTGACCGAGTACGCCCGCGAGGTTCTTGACCTGGGCCCAGTCGCCCGGGACGCACCCGCTGCCGGCGGGAGGCGTGGTCGACGCGGCCGGCGACGTGAGCCAGCCGTTGCACGCGGTCAACCAGGCCGGGTCGGCGGTGTACGTCTCGCCCACCGGCGGACCGCCGATGTAGTTCGTGAGCAGGGTCGGCGTCGCACCCTGGCCGTTCTCGAAACCCTCGGCGAAGATCGCCGCGGGCGCCTGCGGCACACCCGGTGTCCCGGGCGCGGCCTGCGCGCCGCCGACGGCGAACGGTGCGGTCAGACCCGCAACGGCCACCGCGATCGATATACCGACGCTGCCGAAGCGTCCGGTGAGCCGTTTTCTCATCGTGGACATGACGAAACCCCTTACGTCGCAAGGTGTCTGACCCCACGACCCGCCCCACAGGGCAGGCCGAGGACGGCGAGGTCGCACCGAGCGATCGCGGGCACCACGACCGGTCCGGCACGTCGCCTTGAGCAGCACAGCACCCACAGCGCCGGACGACTGCCTCTCGGCGGCCAAACCACACCTACAGGTGACACCGTCGCACGCCGGTGCGCGCACCGAACCGCGCCGCGCACCGAACCGCGTTGCGCACCCCACCGCCGGAGCCGCGCCGCACGCTCGACCTGTGCCCCACCACCCTCGGCGTGGGTGAAGGTTGTCTCAGCGGAGGTTCGCGGGTTCTCGTGAGCAAAGCCGGCGACGGGAAAGTGGTTCGCCCGCGGAGGTCCGGCTGCCCGGGAAGGCCCGCCCGGGCCCCGGCCGAGGTTCGGCCGTGAGTCGTCGGATGTCCCGGCAAGGGGCCTGGTGCACCGAGGTGGTGGCCGAGCAGGCTAGTTTGCTCGGATGAGTCTCCTTGATGATGTGGCCGAGCGCGACGGCTGGCGGTGCTGGGTGTGCGACGAACCGGTCGACCCCGACGAGTCGGTGAACGACCCGCGGGGGCCCAGTGTCGACAGCCGGACCGCCGACCGGAAGGCCAAGGTCGCCGAGCGGCTCGCGCACCGCGGGTGCAACACCCGCAAGGGCGCGGTCAAGGTGGTCATCGCCTGGCCGGACCGCCTGTGCGTAGTCGAACCCGCGCCGCTGATCACCGTTGCCGGGAGGCTGGAGCGCAAGGGCGGCCGCGAGATGGTGGGCCGTTGTCCGACCAGGAAGGACGCCCAGGAGGCGGCGGATTGGTTGGTGGACCGGTTCTCCCGACTCGTACCGGGGCTGCCGGTGACCGCCGACATCGAGGCGGGCGGCGGTCAGTTCCTCGTCATCCTGGCCACCGGCCGCCGCTGACCGCGTACCGCCCCGGCCACCTTGAAGCGGGTGGCGCGGCGAGGTCGAGACGAAGCCGGCGCCGTCGGGGTGTTCGCGGGGATCGCCGGCGCGTTGGAGCCCCGGTGCGGATCGGCCGCGAGGCGATCGCCATGGCCGACGACGAGAAGCCGGACGCCTGTTTCGCGCACGATTTCGTATTCCACGGGCCGGACGGCGACATGACGTACGCGCGACTCCGACTCGGCGTCGACCTCACCGAAGGGCACCGACCGGATGCACGGCCCGTCGAGGCGGGGAGTTGTCAGCGTGTCGGGCCGGTGACCTCCTGGGTGCCGAGCACGGCGAGCAGGTCGAGGAGGGCGGCGCTGTCGGTGCCGAGGGCGGGGGTGAACCAGAGCAGCCGCTGACGACCGTCCTCGCTGAACAGGTTGAGACAGTTGACCTCGATCAGGCCGAGCGTGGGGTGGTTGAGGCGTTTGCGGTCGTCGCGCCGGAACGCGACGTCGTGGTCGGCCCACAGGGCGGCGAACTCGGGCGAGGTGTCGAGCAGCGAGCCGATCATCGAGCCGGCTTCGCCGTCCTTGGCATCTCGTCGGGCGGCGGCGGCCCGCAGGTCGGCGACGAAGGCCCGGGACTGCGCCGCGTGGTCGGCTTCGGGATACAGCCGCCGGGCGTCGGGCTCGGTGAACCACCGGTGGACGAAGCTTGCCCGCGCGCCCCGAAGGCCGGAGTGGTCCCCGAGCAGCGCCACCGCGAGCGGGTTCTGGACGAGGGTGACGTGCAGGTCGGTGATGACCTGTGCGGGGGTCGAGGTCAGGCGGGTGAGCAGGTCGAGCATGCCGGGGTGGACGTGCGAGGCCGGTCCGCCGGACGCGGGCACCGGGCGGTCGGCCAGGTGGTACAGGTACTCGCGCTCGTCGCCGGTCAGGCGCAGCGCTCTCGCCAGCGCGGCGATCATCTGTTCGGAGGGCTGGGATCCGGCGCCGCGTTCGAGTTCGTTGTAGTAGTCCACCGACGCGCCGGCGAGCTGGGCGACCTCGTCACGGCGCAGCCCGGGCACGCGGCGGCGGGGCCCGTGCGGAAGTCCCACGTCGGCCGGGCGGATGCGGGCGCGGCGCGAGCGCAGGAACGCTCCCAGCTCGGTGTATTTCACGGAACCCATGTCCGCCATTGTGCGTCCGGCCGGGCCGGTGACCCAGGGGATGAGGTCCCCTGGTTCCGCCGGTCGGTGCCGCGCATGGTGGAGGACATGACTACGAACCACTCCACAACCTCCCCCCCGCGGGCGTCCGGCCGGGTTGCCGTCGTCACCGGCGGATCACGCGGCATCGGCCAGGCGGTCTCCCTCGAACTCGCCCGGGACGGCCTTGCCGTCGCGGTGAACTACGCCCGCGACGCGGTCGCCGCCGAGGAGACGGTGTCGGCGATCACCGCCGCCGGCGGGCGGGCGATCTCCGCGCGGGCGGACGTGGCGGACGAGCACGCGGTCGCCGCGTTGTTCGATCGGGCGGAGCGGGAGTTCGGCGGCGTGGACGTCGTGGTGAACTGCGCCGGCCGACTCGCTCTGTCGCCCATCGCCGACCTCGACCTGGCGGTGCTCGATGCCGTGCACCGCACCAACATCCGCGGCACCTTCGTCGTGGCACAACAGGCGGCCCGGCGACTGCGCGCGGGCGGCTCGTTCGTGGGGTTCTCGACCTCCGTGGTCGGCACCCGGTTCCCCGCCTACGGCGCGTACGCGGCGAGCAAGGCGGCCGTCGAGTCGCTCACGCTGATCCTCGCCCGCGAATTGCGCGGACGGGACGTCACCGTGAACACCGTCGCCCCCGGCCCCACCGCCACGGACCTGTTCCTCGACGGCAAGACTCCCGAGCAGATCGACCAGCTGGCCGTGGCCCCGCCGCTGGAGCGGCTGGGCACCCCCGAGGACATCGCCCGGGTGGTCGCCTTCCTCACGAGCCCGGCGGGGCACTGGATCAACGGCCAGGTCCTGCGCGCCAACGGGGGCGTGGTGTGACGACGCAGCCCAACGTCGTGGTGGTGCACAACGCCGGTCACATGATCCTCGGCCCGGCCGAGGCGTTCGACGTCGTGCAGCCCGCCGAGGTCTACGAACGTCAACGTGCTGTCCACGCAGCGGGTGAACCGTGCAGTGCTGCCGCTGATGCGCGGCCGAGAGCTACGCCGCCGAGCTGATCAAGCTCGGCGCCGAGACCACCCTCGTGGTTCCCGGCGCCTATCCGAGTGGCACCAACCACTTACGACCGGATCCGCGCGGAGTTCTTCCACCGCATCGGCATCGACGAACTGCCGACCCCCCCCCACGCCGGCCGCTGACCACGCCGGTACCGGTCGGGAAACGGCCCCCTGGCCACGCTTTCCCGGACACATGCTTCCGCGGCACGGAAGAACCCACTCAAGGAGAATCTCAATGACCGTGTCAACCCGCCCGCGTGACCGGCGGGACGGAGGTGAAGAGCCTCTTGTCGCGCAGCATCGCCCACAGCACGTCGACACGTCGGCGGGCGAGAGCGAGAAGCGCCTGAGTGTGTATTTGTCCCTCGGCGCGCTTCTTGAGGTAGTAGTCCCTGGACGGGCCCGGTCGCATCATCGCGGACTGAGCCGACATGTAGAACAGCCAGCGCAAGCGCCGGTTGTAGCGTTTGGGCCGGTGGTGGTTGCCGGTGCGGCGGCCGGAGTCGCGGGGCACCGGGGCCAGGCCGGCATGCGAGGCGAGCCGCCCCGCGTCACGGTAGCCGGACAGGTCGCCGACGATCGCGACGAACTCCGCTCCGAGGATGGGACCCATGCCGGGCATGGATTCGATGATCTCGGCGCGGTCGTCGGCACGGAAGGTCTCATGGATCTCCCGGTCGTTGTCCTTGATCCGCTCGTCCAGGGCCAAGAGCTGGTGGGCCAGGTCGCGCACCAGCCTTGCCGCCCGGCTCTCGCCCGGCAGGGCGATGTCCTGGGACTGTGCGGCCTCGACGGCCTTGGTCGCGATGGTGCCGGCACCGCGGACCTTGCGGCGTTCCAGCCAGGTGGTCAGCCGCTTGACACCGATCCGGCGCAGGGCGGCCGGAGTCTGGTACGCGGTCAGCATCACAACCGGACCCTTGGCCGCCGAGTAGTCGAAGGCCCGCTCAAGGGCCGGGCAGATGCCGACGAGCAGGTCACGGAGCCGGTTGATGAGCCGGACCCGGTCGGCGATCAGGTCGGCCCGGTAGTGGGTCAGCACCTGGAGGGTGCCGACCAGTTCCGGGGGTGTGTCCAGTGGGGCGAAGTCCCGCCGCATGCGTGCCTGGTCGGCGATGACCCGGGCGTCCTTGGCATCGGTCTTGCCCTCCCCCCGGTAGGCGCCGGTCATCCGGTTGACCGTGCGGCCGGGCACGTAGACCACCCGCTGGCCGTGGGCGATCAACAGGGCCAACAGCAGCGTGGAGGCGCGGCCGGAGATGTCCACCGCCCACCGCACCTCATCCGCCCGCTCACGGGCGGTCTCGATGAGCGTGAGGATCTGCGCTTCGTCGTTGATCACCCTCGTCGAGAACAGCGTCTGCCCGTCGGCGTCGACAGCGACCGCCCAGTGGTGCCCTTTGCCGGCGTCGATGCCGACCCATATGCGCGCGTGAGGCGTGCCCACCGTTGCTCCGTTCCTTCACGACCAGCACTCCATGGCCCGAAGAACACTCCGCCGACAGGTCCCTAACCAGCGATGACCGCAGTTCTCAATCAGCAGTCGGAGCGTCCCGGAGGACCGGGCGGCCATTCTCCGGAAGCCATCAACGGCAGACACCCATCAGCCACACCCGGTCCTCCCGGACCGCTTCACATTCTTAGGGAAACACCCATGCCTTTCGCCAACTTCAAGGTGCCCGCAGGCACCGTCACCGCCGAGGACAAGAAGACGATCGTCGAGCGCACCACCGACCTGTTCGCGGAGATCTACGGTGAGCGGGCCCGCCCCACCACCGTCGTGCTGATCGACGAGGTCGTCGACGGCGGCTGGGGCGTCGCCGGCAACGTCTTGACCGCCGCCATGCTCGACGGCGACGCCTGACCTCCACCGCGCGTGTGGGGCTCGGGGCCACGGCGCCGGGCCTCACACGGCCGCGACCCCCACAAACCACTTTCGGACTCGCGGGTACGGGTCACAACGGACTCTCCGTCGTCTGCCTCGCCCGTGCGGCGCGGCGGTCCCGGAGCTCGGCGCCGACCGCGGCGTCGTCGAACTCCCCCCGGAATGGGCCCGGTTCCGGAGCAGACCAAGGTGTCGCCCTCCTGGTGCGTGGCCGTGGGCATGGCCGACCGGTGCGCTGCCGCCTCGTATCCGCGCACCCCCGTGCCGCCCGGCAGCGGCTCAGCGGGTGTCGAACAGGGCGATGGTGTCCGCGTCGGCGAAGTGGGGGGTTTCCACTTCCGCGACCATGAGGGCGGCGATGCCGGCGCGTGGCGCCATGGGCGGGATCATTCGCGGCTTGAACTCCTCGGCGCGGACGAGTCGCCCGTTGCCCTGGTAGGGCTTTGTGGTCAGTGGCCCGGAGTAGACGGTGGTTCCGCCCGCCGCGCGGATGGCGCGGCCGGCGACGTCCTTGGCGTCCCACTCGTGGCGCAGGACGCGCTTGAGGAGGGTTCCGGTGAAGGTGCCGAGCGCTCCTTCGGTGGCCCCCATGCCCAGGGAGGTGAGCCAGACGACGCGGGGCGCGGCCGAGACGATCTCGCGCGCGCCTTCGACGAGGATCGCCGGGTCCTGCTCCTTGGTGATGCCCAGGGCGCTCACGACGACGTCGGCGCCCTCGACGGCGGCGGTGACACTGCCGGCGTCGGTCACGTCGGCCCGGACCACCCTCAGGTTCGCGGCGGCGGGCGCCTCGATCCGTTCCGGCCGGCGGGCCAGGGCCATCACCTCGTGCCCGCGCTCCAACGCGTGCGCGATCACCAGGCGGCCGGTCTGTCCGGTGGAACCGAGTACTGCGATCTTCACGATGATCTCCGGTGGCGGCGCAGGGGGATGAGCGGGGTGCGCGGCAGAGCACTCGCCGGGCGGGGGTCGGCTCGGGGCGGATCCGGACCGGGCGGTGCGGGTCAGCGCGGGTCAGCGCGGGTCGGACAGGACGTCGACGGCTTGGGCGTGCAGCCCGGGAGCGCAGGCCAGGAAGTCGTCGCCGGCCAGGCTCCACGGCTCTCCCCGGGTGTCGGTGACCGTGCCACCGGCCTCGGCGACCAGCAGCGCGCCGGGCAGGAGGCCCGAGCGCACGTCGGACAACTGCCAGAAGGCGTCCATGCGGCCGGACGCGACGTGGACGAGCTGCAGCGTGGCCGGCACCGAGACCCGCACGACCAGGGCGTTGATCAGCATGGCGGTCACCGTGGCGCCCATCCGACGCAGGGCTGCCTCGTCCTCACCGGGCTTGGCCTGGCCGGTGCCCACCAGAGCGGCCCGCAGGTCGGTCTTGGCTGAGGAGCGCAGCGGCTCGCCGTCGAGGAAGGCCCCCCTGCCCCGGAGAGCGGTGTACGTGTCGCCGGTGAGCGGCAGGTGGACCACGGTCAGCAGCGGGGCGTTGTCGCGTACCAGCGTGGCGGTCACCGCCCACTCGCCCATGCCGTGGATGTGGTTGATGTTGCCCTCGGCCGTGTCCACCACCCACCACTCGCCCCCGGGCAGCACGCCGCCGGCCAGCTCGTCCTCGACCCACCGGGACCCGGGACGCATATCGAGCAGCGGCTGCTTGACCAACGCCAGGATCGCCTCGTCGTTGGCGTGAATGGCGCGGACGATCTCGTCGAGGTCACCGGGGCGCGCACCCACGTCGTGGCGCTCCCGCAGATGCTCTCCGGCTGTCTTCACCACGGTCACGGCGCGCTCCAGGACCGCTTCGAGTTCGGAGGTCTCGGTGCTTTCGGTGGCGGCGGTACGGGGCTCGGGGAAGGCGTTCATGGTCGCTCCTGACGCGGAGAGGGATGGGGTTCACGGCCTGTCGGCCGTTCGCTTTTCGACGTTAGGACCGGGCATCATTAACTTCAAATGCAACCTTGTTACGTCTGGATTTACCGTCATGCAACTTGATCTGAATCTGCTCACCGCGCTCGACGCCCTGCTGGAGGAAGGCAGCGTGACGGACGCCGCCGCCCGTCTCCACGTCTCGACCCCTGCGATGAGCCGAACCCTGGGCCGCATCCGCCGGGCCACCGGAGACCGGATCCTCGTCCGCACCGGCCGAACCATGACTCCCACCCCCCGCGCCCTGGCCCTGCGCGCGACGGTGCACGACCTGGTCCAGCAGGCCCGGTCGGTCCTGTCCCCCCACACGGACGTCGACCCGGCGACGCTGGACCGGATCTTCGTCCTGAAATGGCACGACGCCCTGGCCGCGGCGGCCGGCCCCGCCCTGCTCCACTCGTTGCGCGCCCAGGCACCCGGCGTGCGGCTGCGCTTCCTGGCCGAGGCAGCCACCGACACCCACGACCCGCGGCGAGGAGACGTCGACCTCGAGGCCGGATCCGGCGCACCCGCCTCGCCCGAGATCCGCCACGAGATCGTGGGACACGACCGGCTCGTCCTCGCCCTGCGCCCCGCCCATCCGCTGTACCGTGGCCCGCTCACCCTGGAGAGCTATGCGGCGGCCGAACACATCACCGTCTCCCGCCGAGGACGGTTGCGCGATCCCGTGGACGACGCGCTGGAGGCTCGGGGCCTGAGCCGGCGGGTGGTGGTCGCCGCCCCCACGAACGCCACCGCCCTGCAGTTCGTCCGCGGGCAGGACCTCGTCGCGGCGGTCCCGCGCCTCGTCAGCCGTGCGCTCCTGGACGACCTCGGCCTCCGTACCCGACCCCTGCCGCTGCCCATGCCGACCATCCCCGTCCACCTCGCATGGCACCAGCGCTACGACAACGACCCCGCCCACGCCTGGCTGCGCGCACAGGTCCGCATCGCGCTGCACGACGCCTGCGACCCCACCGACGACGACACCGCGGAACACGCGGACTCCCCGAGCCCGGACTGAGCGAGGCGGCCCGGCTCCGGTCGTTCCGCGGTGGTCCCGCGGTGGTTCCGCGGTGGTTCCGCCCCTCGACACACGAAGACCCGCAGCGGGGGCGCGGCAGGGTCGTTCGTGTTCGCGGGCGGCTATCGGGTCGCGGCTGCCGCGTTTCGGATCCAACTGCGGAATTCGATCGCCAGGTGTTGGCAGTGTCCCTCGATCATCGAGTCCGGAGCCGCGGACGGGTAGACGACGCGTACCACCACATCGGCGCCGCCGGCGGTGTCGCGCGCCTGGTGCAGGCAGTACGCGAAGGGGGTGCCGTCGTCCAGGCTCAGCAGCGCGTTCATCAGCGTCACCGGGAAGGACCCGTCGAGGAACGCGCCGACCGACGGGGGCAGTTCGTCGGCCACCGACACCTTGAACCGGGTGAGGTGACCACCGATCGTCTCCACCATGCCTCCCGTGTAGATCGGCGGCTCGACGTAGTGCTCGGGATGGGCGTCGAGGAGCAGCGTCTTGTCCCGGAAGCGGCCGGTGCCGGCCTGCGACCGGAACCAGTCGGCCAGTTCGGTGCCGCCGAGGCCGCGTACGGTGAACTCGGTGCGCGACTCGCGGTACGTGCCGCCCGAAGCCTCGACGAGCCCCTTGTGGAAACGATCGCCGGCGTCTATCCGTTCGGCGAGGAGATCCATCATCACCTGGCCGGCGGCCACGGTCTTGAGGTTCCGCAGGGCACGCCGCGCGGCTTCGAGCTCCCAGCGGTCCACCGCGGACTCGTCGAACGTGCGGCCCATGGTGTGCACGTCGACCGTCACCGGGCCGGACGGCTGTACATCGACTTCGTTGCTCATCGTGTGTTCCCCTTCGTGATTCGACGGACTGCGTCGGGGCCGTAGGGCCGTCGGGGCGACCGGCATACGAGGTGCGTCGACCCGTGTGGCGCAGCCTTCGCCATCACTGTAAGATGCACTCATGCATCTTGCAAACACGGAACCCGGCCCCAAACGCCGCCGACACGGCGCGGAGCTGAAGGCCGCGCTGCTCGACGCCACGTGGGCCGAACTGATGGAACACGGGTATGCCGCGCTCACCTTCGCGGGCGTCGCGCAACGCGCCGGCACCAGCCGACCGGTCGTCAATCGCCACTGGGACACCAGGGAAACCCTCGTTCGTGACGCCATCACCCGCGCCAGTGACCGCTTCTCCCTCGTCGATCCCGACACCGGGTCCCTCGCCGAGGACACCGTCGCGCTCCTCGAACAACTCAACGGGGCCTTCACCGTGTTCGCCGTGACCATGACCGCGCACCTGGCCGCCTACTTCGAGGAGACCGGGACGACGCCCGCCGAACTGCGCACCTCCGTGATCGACCGGAGGTGGGCACTGATCGAGTCCGTGACGCACCGGGCCGTCGAGCGGGGAGAGATCGACGGTTCGAAACTGACCCCACGCATCGCGCGGTTGCCCTACGACCTGCTCAGACACGAAGTACTCATGAACCTGAAACCGATGTCGTCGCCGGCCATCCGCGAGATCGTCGAGACCATCTTCATCCCGCTGGTCGCCCGAGCCGGCCTTTGACGGGGGCGGCACGGGAGCGGCGAGCGAGGGTCGCGCGGTGGGGGTCGAGCGTGCCGTAGCGGCGGCAGGTCGGCGGGGCCTCGCGCTCGATGGCGTGGTTGAGGATGGAGCAGGTGGGCCGTTCGGTGCGTAGGCGGTGCAGGGCGCGTTGCTCGGACACCCACTGGGCCTCGACGATCTCCGAGGCCGGCAGGTCGGAGGAGCCGACCGCGCGGACCGTCCCGGCGCGTACGAGGTCGGTGAGCGCGGAGAGGGCGGAGGGGATCTCCTCGATGTCGGTGTCCGGGTCGGGGTGGTGGATCTGTCGATGTGGTCGGTCCGCAGACGGCGCAGCGAGTCCTCGACCGCCGTGACGATCCAGCGGCGTGAGCTGCCGCGGCGGTTGGGGCCCTTGCCCATGGGGCCGTTGAACTTGGTGGCCGGTACGACGTCGTCGCGGCGCCCCTTGGGGGCCTTGCCGACGATCTCCTCGGCCTCGCCGTAGCCGTACACGTCGGCGGTGTCGACGAAGTTGATACCGCCGTCCGGCGCGCGGTGGACCATGCGCACGGCTACGACTTCGGCATCACCGTCGAACCCCCTCACCAGTGGGCCTGGGCCGAACGACCCGACCGGCGCTGGGAACTGTGGCGGGTTTCAACCCCGCAGGGTGGTGATGGCCTTCTCGATGCGCCGTTGGCGCGTGTCGGGTCTCTTCGCGCTCTCGATGGCGCGCACGTGCTCGCGCTTGTGGCTATAGGCAAGGTTGTCGTATGCGGCGCGGGCGACGGGGTCCTCGTCCAGGGCTCGGGCGAAGTCCGGTGGCTCGACGACGACGCGCGGCTGGGTGTCGAGCTCCACCTCGACCTCGACCTCGTCACCGATCGCGACACCTGCGGCCTGCCGGTTGGCGTTGCTGAGGCCGAGCAGGTGGCGGCCGCGCAGGATGGCGACCCGGCTCTTCCAGGAATGCCCGTTGACCGTGATGGTCACCGGCGGCCGCGCGCCTCCGCCGAGCGCTGCTACCACCTCGGGCGGAACTTCCAGGCCCCGCATGGGCTCGGGTGGCTCGACGTGGGACAAAAACTTCATGATCCTTCTCCTGTTGTTCTGCCGGCTCACCGCGGATCCGGCCTGCCCGGCTCCGACAGCCGCTCCGACGTCCCATACCGGGACCATCGCCGTGCCGGGACGGCGCGGCGCGTGCCGCGCCGTCCCGGACGTCTGTGCGGCAAGGGATCGCGGCTACTCCGCGTAGGGCTGGTCGGTTCCCGGGGCGCTGTAGCCGAGACTCCAGATGTAGCCATCCGGGTCGGCGAAGGTGCCGCCGTAGCCGCCCCACGGCAGAGCACCGGCGGGGTTGAGGATCGTGGCGCCGGCCTTCCGGGCCTCCGCCATGATCTCCTCGACCCGTGCCTCACTGCGGACGACGTAGGTCAGCACCAGCCCGCTGAAGCCGCTGCCTTCCGGGTCCGTGCCCACCTGGCCGGCCAGACCCTCGCGAGCGTAGAAGCCGACCGGCGAGGCGCCGTCCGAGTCGAAGAACACCGAGATGCCGTAGTCGTTCTTGATCTTCCAGCCGAGCCCCTCGGTGTAGAACCGCTTGGCCCGGTCCATGTCCCGGACACCGAGGAGGATCGAGCTGACGTGCGCCTTCATGCCTTGCTCCTTGCACAGTGGATGTATACCTGCCGGACATCCGGGCCAGGGCCCGGATGTCCGGCGGTTGCCATGACCATCACGCTAGGGGCCGCGCGGCGGCCGGGGCTTCTCGAATCCTGCTCGGTCTTGAGAGATCGTCTTCGAACTGCCCCGCCCCACTTCGCGGGGCGGTTCAGCGGTGGTGCGGTTCAAAAGACGATCTGACCCGCCAACGGATGGCAGCCTCCTGCTCCTGCTCCCGCCCAACCGGGCCCGGGTCGTGATCGAACGCACTGCGCCGCCCCCGCACCCGACAGGCTGAACCTCGAAGGGGCGTAGTCGGGGACCGGTTCCCGGCCGGTCCAGGAGATGACGAAGGCGCCGTCGCGAGCCGGCGGGCGTTCGGTGCGCGGTGGGGTCGTGATCGGGGACCGTGGGGCGGTGACAAACTGAGCGCCGGCGGCGCGGCGGGTGGCGGGGTCGGCAGTACGGTGGCGGCCGGGTGGCGATCGCTCGGGAGAACGGTTCAGTCGACGGCGTCGCGCAGCAGATCCCGCAGTTTCAGGGCCGCCGGTAGCGGGACGGCGGGCAGTGCCACATGGACGGTCCGACGCAGGCCCGGGTCGGTGAGGCGGCACAGGACGAGTTCGTCGGGGACCGCCCACGCGGCCAGCGAGGGGACCAGCGCCACCCCCAGCCCGGCCGCCACATAGCCGAACTTCCCGGTCCACTCCGCGATCCGGATGACCTTCCTCGGGGTGAAGCCCGCCCGCGCGCAGGCGTCGGCGAGCATGGTCGGGCGGTCGCCGTACGCGTCCTGGAGCCATGCCTCCTCGCGCAGTTCGGACAGGTCGAGCGTCCCGGATCCGGCCAGTCGGTGCCCGGACGGGAGAGCGACGCACAGGTCGTCCTGGCACAGCACGCTCGTCGTGACCCCGTCGGCCGACGGCAGGCCGGAGGGGTAGTCGCTGACGACGGCGAGGTCCAGCGCCCCGTCCCCGAGGCGCTCCATCAGGGTGCCGGTCCGGCCCTCGACCGCGACGACCTCGACATCGGGCCGGGCGTCCTGGAGTGCCCGCAGGGCGGTGGGCACCAGCGAGATGTTGGCGGTGGAGAACGCGCCCATGTGCAACAGGCCGCCCTGCCCCGCTTGCAGCACCGCCAGTTCCCGCCGGGCCCGGGACAGCCGGTCGAGCACCTCCAGCGCGTGGCGGTGCAGCGTACGGCCGGCGGGATTGAGCCGTACGCCCCGAGGAAGCCGCTCGAAGAGCGGTCCGCCCGCCTGGTGTTCCAACGTGGCGATCCGCCGGGACACCGCGGACTGCGTGTAGTTGAGCCGGACCGCCGCCTTGGTGAACGACCCGGTCTCGGCCACGGTCACGAGCAGCCGCAGCGCGTCGATCTCGAACACGTTCTTCCCGCCTTCCCGATCCTGTTGTCCTGTCCCGCGCCATCCTCTCTCAACACATTCCTGGGATGCATAGATCCCATGCAATCCGGTCGCTGGTGGAATGCCTTTCCCCGCCTCTAACGTCGTCCACGCGGCGGTGCCCCGGAGGGGGAACGGGCTCCGCCGCTCCGCCGGCCCATGCGATCCGAGGGGGTAACTGTGCTGTCGTATACGGGAATTGAGACGGGGCCGGACCGGTGACCCGGTCGTCAGCGCTCGCGTTGCCGGCGATGCTGGCCGATCTGGAGGAACTCGTGCTCTGCGAGTCCTTCTCGGCCGATCACGCGGCGGTGGCGCGCAGCGCCGAAGTGGTCGGCGCCCTCGGGTCAAGGCTGCTGGGGGCCGAGCCGGAGACGATCGTGATCGACGGTGTGACCCATCTGCGGTGGGCCTTCGGCACCCCGCGAGTGCTGCTGGTGGGACACCACGACACGGTGTGGCCCATGGGCTCGCTGCGGACCCACCCCTGGTCGGTGGCCGACGGGATCGCCCGCGGCCCCGGGGTCCTGGACATGAAGGCGGGCCTGGTGCAGATGCTCCATGCGCTGGCCTCGCTGCCCTCCCCGGACGGGGTGTGCGTACTGGTCAACGGGGACGAGGAGGTGGGCTCAGGGACTTCCCGGGAGCTGATCGAGGAGTCCGCGCGGGGATCCGCGGCCGCCTTCGTACTGGAGGCGTCCGCCGACGAGGAGGGTGCGCTCAAGACCGCGCGCAAGGGCACTTCGCGGTACGAGGTCGTGGTGCACGGCCGGGCCGCGCACGCGGGTCAGGAACCGCGGAAGGGGGTCAACGCCGCGGTCGAGGCCGCTCACCAGGTGCTGTCCATCGCCGGCCTCGGGGACTCTATGGGGGCCGTCGGTGTCGCCCGCTCCCCCCTGGGCTTCGCGACCGTCACGCCCACCCTGCTGTCGGCCGGCAGTACGCGCAACACGGTGCCCGCGTCGGCGAGGGTGTCGGTGGACGTGCGCGTGCCGACCCCAGCCGCGCAGGACCGGGTCGATGAGCTCATGCGGGGGCTCACCGCCCGGACACCCGGAGCCCGGCTGGAGGTGCTGGGCGGCAGGCAACGGCCGCCCATGGAACCGGAGTCCTCCGCCGGACTGTTCGCCCTCGCGTCCCGCCTCGCTGCGGAACTGGGCCAGGAACCGCTGCGGGGGATCGCCGTCGGCGGCGCCTCGGACGGCAACTACACCGCGGCGGCGGGCTGTCCGACGCTGGACGGCTTGGGCGCCGTGGGCGCCGGCGCGCACGCGGACACCGAATACGTCGAGGTCGCGCGGATGGTCCCGCGCGCCCGGCTGCTCGCTCGACTCATCGATCACACGACCGGTTGAAGCGGCCTCGACGAGGTCGCTCCGACACGAAACCGAGGCCCCTTCATGAGCGTGCCGGGTTCCCCGTCCCCCGAAGTTGCCGCACTGGCTTCCCGTAAGGGCTTCGGCCGCTTGGAACACACCTTCCTGCCGAGGAAGGAGGTCGACGTGCCGGACAAGTTCCGGGCACTGTTCGTCGTCGGTTCCCTGGCGGGCGTCGCCTCCCTGGTGACCGGAGGCGTCCTGCTGGGGGTCTTCGTGGCCTGGTGGGTCGCGTTTTACCCCCTCCTCATCTCCGCAATGGCCTCCGCTGTCCTGCTCGAAAGCCCGAACTTCCGGAGGAGACTCGGCGGCCGGCGTCTACACCTCTTCGAGAAGGGGCTGCTCGTGGACAGGGGCGCCGGCCGGCTGTTCGCGGTTCGCTGGGACCAGGCGATCCATTACCAGGCAACAGTCCGGGAAGTGATCGACTACAAGGGCACGAAGACCAGTGTCAGCAACGCGCACACCTCCACCCTGGTGGCGCCCGACGGCGCCAAGGTCCACGTCTCGGATTTCTTCGCCGACTTCGGGACCTGGGCGCCCCTGATCACCGAGGCGATCGCCCGCGCCCAGGTCCAGCAGATGTGGGAGGCGGTCCGGGCGGGGCGGCGGGCGGGTTACGGCCCGTTCGACCTGGACGCCACCGGCATCACCGCCAAACGCAAAGGGACGCTGCCCTGGTCGGCCGTCGAGACGATCGATGTCCGCGGCGGCTTCGTGGTCGTCCGACAGCGCGAAGAGCCCAAAGCCTGGGCGCTCACCAAGGTCAAGACCGTGCCGAACCTCCTCGTCTTCCTGACCATCGCCTCGAACCTCCACGGCGGGTGACGCACACGCGGCCTGCCGTCCGTGCGTGGACCGGTGGAGCATCCCGCCCACCCGAGTTCGGGGTGGACCTCCGTCCGTACTCGCCGGGCTCCGGCGCGAGCCGATCGTGGCGAACAGCAACGGCGGGCTCACCTGCGCGCGGGCCCGCAGCCACGTCGGCGGGCGCCGACCCAAGCCGACTCCGGACCAGGCCGACCCGGCCCACGCTCGCAACGGTTCAGAGGTCCGTTCAGGTCCTGGCGGCGGGCATTCCCTACGATCAGTACGCCAGGTTCCAGATCCTCACGCCGGCTATCTCCTATCGCGAGGGTCGGCCGCGCGCCCGGATCACCCAATTTCAGCAGGAGCGGTCGCACGACGACTACCTCTTCTGCCGGCAGTTCGTGGTGATGGCTGCTCTGCAACTCAGGCCGGCCGAAGACCGACAACACGGCAAACCCGTCGCGGAAGGCATCCGCCCCATCGTCGCCCGCATCGACGGCCCTGCCTTCGCCCCGGACGCCGCCGCCCGACTCCACCGGCTCGCCCTCGCCAAATCGAGAACGCCCGTGACGCCGGCGCCAGTTGGGCGGACACCGTCGGCATCGGGCACGTCGAGGACGTCGGCCGCTTCGACATCATCGGAATCAACGCCGCGCCGCCGACCGTACGGCGCGCCTACGACCACCTGGCCGGCCGGATCGACCCGGGGAAGTGACGACACCTTCACCCTCGCGGCCCCGGGTGCCCCGGTCGCCGGGCGGGTGGACCTTCTGCGTTCTCCCATGGTTCCCCCAAATGTGAATGTGTTCGGAACACACGCCGTTAACGTGATTTCCGCCGACAGAGCGGGAGTTCGCGAAGGGGAACAGGGGGGACTGTGCCGACCGATCGAATGTCCGGGGTGATCGTGGTGGCGAGCGGTGTGCTGATGGCCGCGGCGCTCACCGGGTGCGACGGGTCGTCGTCGAACCACAGGACCGCAGACGCCCCGACGACAACGGCGCAACCGAGCGCCGCCGTCCCGAGTGCGACCTCCGCGGGCACGTCGGGCGGCGCGACCAACGGTGGCTCCGGCCCCGGTTCGGGTGTGCCGACGGCACGGCCCCCTTCTGCCTCCACGTCGGTCGGAGGCGGCTCGGGCGACAACGCGGCCTTCTGCGCCGACGCGGTCAAGGCCATGGCGACCGACGACAAGCTCGACAACGGCCTACCCGACGCGCAGACGATCGAGGTGTGGGACCGCATGGACAAGGAGGCGCCCGCCGGCATCGAGAGCAGCGTCGACAACGTCGACCGCCAACTGCACCAACGGGCCGACCACGGCACGATGGACGACATCAGTGGCTTCGCCATCGCCTACCAGTTGGTTCTGCAGTGGGTGGGCGGGAACTGCGGTCTGACACCGTCGTAGAGCGGCCACGGAACCGCAGAAGCCGCGCTCTCCGCGTCTGTTCTCCGTTCGACGCCGATGCGCTGACCCGTGCCCTGGCCGAGCTGGTCGCTGCCGCCGAGCCCTTCGCGGACCCCGCCCAGGCGGTCCCGCACCCGGCGCCGCGCCCGTGAACGAGCGTTTCCGGGGTCTGAACCCGCGACATCCTGCACACGGTGCGCCGGTCCGGCGCACTCGGCCTCGTCGTCCAGCTCAGCCGCGTCGACTTGGAGGACGACCCCGAGATCACCGAGGCGTCGGAAGCCGACCTGGCCCGCCGAACGGCAACCGACACCACCCCAACACCTGAAGATCACTCGTCGGCACCGGCCGCGCCTGGGCCGGGACGCGCCAACACAACCTTGTCACCGCGGCCCGCCACGCCCTGGGCCACAACCCGGGCCCGGCCCCGACATCTCGCCGGACGCCACCCGACGGCACTCCATCGACACCTTCACCGGACCGGCCGACAACACCTTCAACGTCGCGTAGTCGTCACACATATCAGCACTCACCTGCGAAGGCACATTGGTCCGCCTGCGGGTGGACCGCGCCAGGATCCGCACGCCGCAGGCGGCCGACCGCTGGACGCGGCTCCGGGTCGCATGCCACACCCATCTGCGGCTCGCCCGCTCGCTCGCTGCGGATCCGCGTCGCCCCTGGGAGCAACCCGTGCACCGGCACGGCCGACCCCCGCCCGGGTCCGCCGTGGGTTCAGGCACATTGGGCACACCGACACGACGGCACAGTCCCGACCGGTGACCACCCGGCAGGGCCGACAGGACTTCGCCGCCACACCGCCCCCGAGACCTCCCGAGACCGGCGCACCGCCGCGCGGTCGGGAAGAACGCCTGGGCCATCACTCCGCGTTCATGACCGTCCGTACCCCGGCCATCGACACCTTGGCCACGAACGTGCGCACGCTGATGATCCTGGCGTGCCACCAACAGAGCACCGCCCGCCCGGCGTTGATCGCCGGCTTCTGGGCGCCGACGATCAGGATCACGCGGGCGGCGCCGCCGGAGTAGGCGGGTACTTGGCTGCCGCTGCCCGAGGCGATCACGAGGGAGCCGGTTTCGGTGAGCGCGGCGACGCTGCCGACGACGACGTCGGGACTGGCGAGAAGCTGCCGGATCTCATCGGCCTGGGTGGCGCGGTCCATCCCGAGAACGCGTGGCTTGACGGCTCGGTACCGGCCGTTGGAGTTGATGTCGGCGTCGATGCCCGACAAGCGGAGGCTTTCGCCGGCCGAGGTGAACACGCTCGCATCCTCGGGGATCAGGTCGGGGATGCGCGTACGCGCGGCGGCGACGTCGTCGAGGATCTCGACGGCGAACCCGTTCGCAGTCAGCGCGGTGGCCGTCCGCTCCAGGCGGTCCGACGGATGCCGGATCGGTGAACGGGGTGGTCGAAGGTCGGGTGGTCATGGTCAGTGCTGTCCTTCCGCCGAGTGGGGGGCCGAGCCGGTCAGTGGGGTGGTGTCGAGGTACCTGACCTCGTAGACGCGCTCGCTGAACTTCCAGCCGTCCGGAGTGCGCTGGTAACGGTCGTGGTAGATCGCGTAGTTCAGGCCCTGGCGGCCGTCGAGCGCGCGGGCGACTTCGTGCATGTAGGCACGGCCGGTCGCGGTGCCGCCGTCCAGGTGGACCGTGCCCGGGTGCGTGTTCTGTACGAAGAAGTCCCACTGGGCCTGCAGTTGCTCGCGGCCGGTGCGGATCTCGTCCCGACCGACCAACTCGACGGGGATATTGGGCATGCGCAGCGCGCCGTCCGGCGTGAACAGCGATGCCAGGCGGGCGCAGTCGCGCATCATCACCGCGTCGGTGAACTCGGCACGCAGCGCGTCGATTTCCACACGATCTGCGATGGCCTGCAAGTCGGTCACTGGTCTCTCCTCGTCGGGTCACCGTGGGTGTCTCAGCTGTTCGACAAGACAGCACCGCGAAATGTGAGGCGAACCGATAACCTCACATTTCGCGGTGCTGTCTTGTCGAAACAGATGGAGGACCGCCGCGATCGAGGAGCCGAGCACCATGACCACCCCCGCCGAGCCAGGCCACGACCGACACGAGCCGAGCCTGAGCGCGGTCACGAACGAGCGGCGCCGGCTGATCAGCCTCGCCTACCGGATGCCGGGCTCCAGGGCCGACGCGGAGGACGTGGTTCAGGAGACCTACGCCCGCTGGTATGCCATGTCCCGGCGGGAGTAGGAGGCCATCGAAGCCCCCGGCGCCTGGCTGACGACCGTCGCCAGCCGTAACGATGCCCTGCTCGGCCTGCTCGATCCCGACGCGGTCGTGACCGGCGACGGCGGCGGGCCGGCCAACGCCAAGCTGCACCCCATCGAAGGCGGCGAGCGGATCGCCCGCTACCTGGTCGAGCTCGCCGGCCTGGCACGCGGCGATTTGGCATTCAACCACCGGCATCCCTCCGTGAGCCCCCACCGCGCACGCGCGCGACGGACACCACGTACACGTGTTACTCCCGCCACCCAACGACGTCCTGGCGGCGTGGGATGAAAACCGCCGGCTGAGCGTGCTCGCAGCCGAAAACTCGGCCACGCCCGGTGGTCAGGTCGCCCTGGCCCGAGTTCCACCACAAACCGGACGCGGGCGTCACCGCCCACCTCTTCAACCGCGTGCTCGGACAGCTCCACCACTGCCTCCGGCAACACGAACTGTTCGACGTTCCCAACAGCCGTGGGTCACGTCGTTTCGAGGCCGGCGGCGCGGTCGCGGTCGGCTTCGGCACTGGCGCGTTGCTCGGCGGTGAGGCGGGTGCCCAGGTGTCCGTTCTCGACGAGTGTGGCGAGGGTGTCCATGACGACGCGGGCGCCGAGCTGCGAGGTGGTGTCGGCGACGTCGTACGGCGGGGCGATCTCGACGAGGTCCATGCCGATCAGTCCTTCCTGCGCCACCGTTCGGACCGCCTTGAGCGCTTCGCGCGGCGACATGCCGCCGGGTTCGGGCGTGCCGGTGCCGGGGGCACAGCCGGGGTCGACGACGTCGATGTCGAAGGAGAGGTAGACCGCGTCCACGTCCTTCCACGCGATCTCCAGGGCGATCTCCATGACACGGTCGACGCCGAGTTCCTCGACGTCGAACATGGTGATGACCGTGGTGTCGCGTTCCTCGGCGACCTGTACGCCGGAGTGGTTGCCGATCCAGCCGCCGATGCCTATCTGGACCAGGTTCGACGCGGGCACGTTGGGCAGGTCGGTGGCGTGCGACCAGTGGGTGGTGTGCATCCGCTCGTCCATGGTTGTGACGGCGGTGTCGATGTGCCGATCGAAGTGGATGATCCCGAGCCGGCCGTCGATGTGCCTGGCGATGGCCTTCGCGTCGGGGTAGCCGATGCTGTGGTCACCACCGATGATCACCGGGAACGCGCCCGCGTCGAGGATGTGGGACACCCCGAGGTCGACTTGGTCGAAGGTCTTCTCGATGTTGGCCGGGATGACGAAGATGTCTCCGGCGTCGCCGATCGTGATCTCCTCCAACAGGTCCATGCCGAGGTCGGGGCTGTACGAGTCGTACAGCGCCGAGATGCGGCGGACGGCCTGCGGCCCGAATCGGGCACCGGAGCGGTAGGTGGTGCCCATGTCGAACGGTGCGCCCACCACGGCCACGTCGTAGCCGCCGATCTCGCGGATGTTCTCGACGTACGGGGACTTCAAGAACGTCGGGATGCCCGCGAACATCGGGTCCAGCCCCCGCGAGAACAGCGAGATGTTCCGGTCCTTGACGGACCGCGCGGCCTCCAGCCCCAGGTCCAGGGACCGCTCGGCCAGCTCACGCCGCTTGACCTCGGGCACGTCCTTTAGTCGCCGTCTCGCGCGCATCCCCGACAGGCCCGCGCGCTCCGTCGACGCCCCGATACTCCCGGTGGCGGATTTCGGCGGGTTCGGGCGCATCGGATTGCGGTGATGACGCTCGTTGTACGCGGGCTGACGGGCCATGACGGCGTCCTTCCCGGGCGCGTACCTGCCGCCGGCCGTCTCCGTGTACCCGGGGCCTGGCGAGGACTGGGCCCACTCGTCCCATGCTGCCCCCGAGTCCACCGCCCCGCCATTCGCCCCGCTGCCAGGGGCCGGCGGGGTTGCGGAAGTGGACCGGCATGTTGGTGGCGGCGGAGAGGAGGCGGTGGCCTGCCATCTCGTTGCCTTGGTCCAGGTCGGTGACCGCCGCAGGTGGGGCGGAGGCCGCTGATCGCTCGTTTGCCTGGCGTTGGGGGCGCCGACGGGCTCGTCCGGTCCGCAGCGATGAAGTCGAAGTAGTTGTCCAGGACGAGCCAGGCGACCTTCCGGCCGGGCACGAGTTCCGTGACGCGGACCGTGCAGCGGTGGACGTCCTGGTAGCGGTAGTGGAACTCGCCGCCGACCTGGTCGGTGACGCCTTCGACTTCCCGCGACCACCAGCCGCGGACGTCGGTGATCGCGGCGAATGCCTCGTGCGGAGTCCGGTCCACCGAAAAGGTGGTGGTGAAGTTCTGCGGCAGATCGACTTGCATCATGCAAGTGACTCTAGACAAGGAACTTTCATGAAGCAAGCACCTCGGTAGAATGGTGCGCATGCTTGGGAAGACGTACGACGCACAGGTGTGTTCCATCGCCCGCGCCCTGGAGGTGATCGGCGAACGCTGGAGCCTGCTGATCGTCCGCGACGCCCTGTTTGCGGGCGCGACCCGCTACAGCGACTTCCAGCGCAGCCTCGGCATCGCGAGCAACACGCTCCAGGCCCGGCTCGACGGCTTCGTCGAAGCCGGCCTCATGCGGCGTCGCAGGTACTCCGAACAGCCCGAGCTGTACGACTACTTGCTCACCGACAAGGCACGTGCACTCGCGCCCGCACTGGTCGCGCTCTCCGAGTGGGGCGACCAGTGGGCGACGGACGGGGAGCCGCCGATCCTCTACGTCCACTCGGTGTGCGGCGCCGGCGTCACCCAGGAGACGGTGTGCGCGCACTGCGGCCGCATCGACGACCCGACCGAGATCCACGCCGAGGTCGGCCCCGGCATGCCCCTCGACCGCCGCCCGCAGGGCACCTGAGCGCAGGGCCAGCGGGCGGCGGGCCGCCCGGGGTCGGAAGCGCGGTGGTGGCCGCGGGCCTTGCAGGCGGCGCTTTGGGGGCGGGAGGCCGCACGGATCGAGGTTCCGGCGGGTGGGGTGGCGCCGGGGCGGCTCGCCGATGCCGTACTCCCCGAGCCCACCGAGAAGGTCCGGGACACGGAGCAGGCGCGGGTCGGGTGGCTCGCCTGGTGGAACGGGCTGCTCGCGGATCGGCCCGGCCCGGCCGTCGGTGCCGGCTCCGATTCGACGGGGAAACACCATTCGATCCACCGGAGTTCGCCGCGTTGGCCGCCTGGCCGGAGCTGCGCGAGGCGACGCGGAGCGGCCGGCCGGACGCGTCGCCGGGCCGCCGGGCGGCAGCGCGCGGGCGTGGCCGGCCCATCGCCGACTCGTGGTCGTGCAGATACCCAGCCACATATTTCGAAAGCTCCGGCCTGACGGGCACCAACCGGCATCCCTGCCCGAACCACCTGTCCAGCAGGTAGCCTGCGGCCCTCATGTCGAACAAGCCGGTCAGCCTGAATGCGCCGCTGCGGCTGCGTACCTCGTTTCGGTTCCCGATCGCGGATCGCGCCGCGCGGACGGACGTGTTGATCGGCGCGGCCTGGCTGTTGGTACCGGTCGTCGGATGGCTGCTCAACCTGGGCCACCGCGTGGAGGTGGTCCACCGGCTTCAGCACGGCCGGCCGGGGTTCCCGGCCTGGCGACACCCAAGACGCCTGCTGTGGCACGGACTGGTCACCGCCGCGGCGATGGTCGGCTACACCGCGCCCGGCGGCCTGTTGACGGTTGCCGGAATCTCCTGGGGCAGCGTCCCTGTCGCGATCGTCGGGGGTGTGCTCTTCGTCGCGGCGATCGCCGCGATTCCCGGGTTCATGACCCACTACTGCGTCGCCTTCGACGCCACCGAGCTGTTCGATCCGGTCCGGGCGCTGCGCCGGGTATCCGCCTGCGGTGCGGCCTATTGGCGGGCGTGGGGCATCGCCCTGGCCGGCCTGGCGGTGTCCGTACTGGGCCTCCTGGCCGCCGGGGTCGGTTTCCTCGTCACGAGCGTGTGGTTCTGGCAGGTGGCGGGGTTCAGCTTCGCGACGGTGTTCACCGACACCCATCGGCTCGGCCCGGCCGGGGCGGAACCTCCGTTGCCCACACCGCCCGCCGAGACGAATGAGGTCGAGTAGGCATGGACGACCGCTCCCCGGAAGTGGCGCTCGGTGTGCTGCTCGGCTTCGCCGCTCGCGACGGCCTCGACGCGGTCGTGCGGCGGATGCCCGAGCGGTGCGCCGCCGCGTTGACGGCGTCGCGCGTGCCGCTGCCCGAACTCGTGGACGCCGCGGCTGCGTTCCGACCATCCCGCGGTGACGCCCGCTATGCCGCCCGGCCCGGTACGCGTCGCCCTCCGCACTCGACCTCCGGCGCCCGTCGCCGAGTCGTAGGAGTGGCAGCCGACAGTCGGCTGCCCCGCGACCCGCCGCCGCGCCCGGCAACGCCGGACGGCGGCTCCACCACCGTTGGGAGGCGAGTGCCGGCCGTTCCGCCGGCGCTTGCCGGTCCGGTAGTTGATCCCGACGATCTCGCACGCTTCGCGGCTGCTGTAGCCCTGCTGCATGAGCTGGACGTATGCCGCCCTCTCGGCGGCCGGCTTCCTGGGCCCTTGAGGCCCCCGATTGCCCCGGATCTCGAAGT
Source organism: Embleya scabrispora DSM 41855 (assembly GCF_000372745.1). Classification (GTDB taxonomy): domain Bacteria; phylum Actinomycetota; class Actinomycetes; order Streptomycetales; family Streptomycetaceae; genus Embleya; species Embleya scabrispora. Next base: position 191,829 of record NZ_KB889708.1, read on the forward strand.
GCAAGCGACGACGATCAGAACTCGGGCCTGCCTCGGGGCGCTCCGGCATGCCCCGAAGCCACACGACGACGCGATCGGCTCCGACAACGCATGCCCCAGCCCGCCCGGCTCGCAGATGGGCACACCCGGCTTCACCCACCCGACCCCGGCGACGCCGCCTCCCGGCTGTGGAACCTCCCCCGCGCATACCCGAGGGCCAACGCTTCTCGCGCGTGTTCGAGGGCCAGGGCGAACCCATCGACCACATCCCGGTCAGCCACGCCCTCCTCGCCCGCGTCGAGTCCGCCGGCACCGGAGCCGACCACCCGCTGCCTTCGGTGAGCGCCCGGCCCGCCGAACGACAGGACGAGCCCGGCTCGAACCACGCACCGGTGTTCGCCCGACTCGCCTACTGACCGGACCGGTTCGCCGCCGACGGAACCGTTCCAGGAAATCCACCTCGACGCTATTCGTCGTATAAACAATCCTTCGCATCGAATAATTGAATGCTTTCTCGGAATGCCCACCGCGTACATCGACAACGACCGACAAACCGGTTGCATGGCTCCGGAATATCGACCTATATTGATTCCGCCAACTCGCCCTCCCGGAAGTCGAGACGGATTCAATGCGCACCGATTCCAATGCACGAACCGTGGTCGTCTCCGGTGTGGAATTCGGCTGGGGCAGTACGGGAAAACTCGGCGCGATCCTGTCGGCCGCACGTCGACGCTCGACCGAGCCGCTGCGCTTCGTCGGCCTGGCCTCCGGACTCGGCCGCCCCGTGTTGTCCGAACACGCCATCGACCACTGGTACGACCTGCCGAACGCCGAAGAGGACGTACCCGCCGCCATCAACGCCATCACCCGATCGGAACGAGCGGCGGCCGCGGTGGTCGTCCTGGACGGTGCGCTCGCCAAGACGCTGGAGGCGTCCGGCGTACCCACCGTGTTCGTGGACAGCCTGCCCTTCCTGTGGGCCGAGGGCGACCGGGCCGCACTGCCCCTGGACGCCACGGCCTACTGCGCGCAGAAGTGCGTCGAACTTCCCCCCGAGTGCCGGGACGTGCTGGCGTCCGTCCGGGCCCTGCACTGGGTGGAGGCCGTCGTCGGCACCCCGTCGGTCACCGAGCCGAGCGCACCCGCCGCCGGCCCGTACCGCACGGCCGTGGTCAGTCTGGGCGGTCTGCGCGCGCCTCGGCTCGCCGACTGGACGGCCTACCCGCGCATCGTCGTTCCCGCCGTCCTGGAGGCGCTCGCCGCGTACGGGATCCACGAGGTGCACGTGGCCGGGAACCTGCCCGCCGATCTCGCCGGGCAGCTGGTGGACGCGTCCATCACGCCCCCGCGGGTGAGCACGGGAGCGCTCGCGCACGGCGAGTTCCTGGACCGGGTGGCCGGCTGCGATGTCCTGCTGACCTCCCCGGGCCTGACCACCCTGCTCGAGGCCGGTCGACTGCGCGTACCCACCATCTGTCTGCCGCCGCAAAACCTCAGCCAGATCTTCAACGGAAGATTCCACCGCCGCGCGATCGGCGTCGAGACCCGAATCGCCTGGCCCAAGGGGGTGTTCACCGAGGAGGAGGCGCTGTCCCTGCGCACCCGCGGCGAGGACCACGCCTTGGAGCTGATCTACGCGGCGATCGCCGCGGTGGCCGCCGACCCGGACTGCCGGAGAACGACCGTCGCACTTCGCGACGACATCCTGACCGTGCTGCGCGGCACCGCCGAGGGCACCGACTGGGGCGCGCTGACCGCGACCGTCGGTGTCGACGGAGCCGCCCAGGTGGCCGATGCCCTGCTCGCGATCCTGCCGGGCGCGCCCCGCCCCGCCTGACCGTCGCCTCGACCCGCCCTGCCGTCACCTCGACCCGTCCTGCCCGCGACCGGCCCGAAGGGGTCCCCCTGTGCGTGAGCGTCACCGATATCTCTTCGTCAGGATCCTGGAAGCCTGCAACGCCGACTGCTTCATGTGCGACTTCGCGCTGTCGCGCGACACGTTCCGCTTCTCCCGGGAGGACTTCGAGGACCTGTTGCCGAAGGCCCGCGACGCCGGCGTGGCCTATGTGCGGTTCACCGGCGGCGAGCCGCTCATGCATCCGGACGTGGTGGAGCTGGTGCGCTCCGGCACGGCCGCGGGAATGCGGATGTCCCTCATCACCAACGGCTCGATGTTGCCGAGGATGGCCAAGAGCCTCGCCGAGGCGGGCCTGGCCCAGGTGATCGTCAGCCTGGACGGCGCGTCCGCCGCGACCCACGACGTGTACCGCCGTTCCCCCGGCATGTTCGACAACGGGCTGCGCGGACTGCGTGCCGCCGCCGAACTCGGGGTCCTGCCCAGGGTCAATACCGTGGTCGGGCCGCACAACTACGGCGAAATGCCGCTGCTGCAGGAGGTGTTGACCCGCGCCGGGGTCCGACAATGGGAACTGTCCGCGCTCAAGCTGGATCGCAGCATCACCTACCCCGATCCCGACGACGTGCGCCGGGTGTGCGGCCGCGTCTACGACGCCGATCCGAACTCCCTGCTGGTGCCGATGGGCAAGCGCTTCTATGGCGACGACCCGGAGGAACAGGCGTGCTACTTCGCCGAATCAATCACCCCACGCGCGTCGCTGCCGCAGTGCCACGTCACCGACGACGTGATCTACATCGACGGCAAGTACGGGCGGATGTACGCGTGCAGTTGCATTCCGCACCGCGAGGGCGAGGACGGCCCGGGCGGAGCGCCGCTGCGCCAGGCGGGCGTGATCGGCCTGGACACACCGGCCTTCCGGGAGCATGCCGACTTCTACCGCGAACGCGGACCCCTGGTTTGCAACGGCTGTTCGACCACGGCCGCCGGCTACAGCGACGACGTCGCCCGGCTGGGATCGGTGAACCCATGGCAGTACTGACTCCCCGGGAGGGACCGGACACCCGACGGCCGGACACGCGACGAACGGCCACCGACGGTTCCGAACTCGGGCCCGCGGAGTCGGCTCGCCGAATCCTGCTGGTCTCGCGCGACGACCGCTTGGACTCGGTGCTCGCCCGGCGACGCGTCGCCGCCCATCTCGGCGGCCTGCGAGCGCTCCGGGACTCGACTGGGCAACCACTCCCGGACGTGGCACTGGTCTGCGACGACGAGGCCGCCACGGAGCGGCTGCTGGAATCGGGCGTACCGGTCGTACACCTGTCCTCGGGTCACCATGGCACGACCGGCACGACCGGGACGACCGGCACGACGGGTACGTCCGGGGCCGGGACGACTGCGGCGACCGGGGCCGCCGGCCGGGCGCTGCACCGCGTGCACCGGCCCGGTTGGCTGCCCGACCCCGCACTCTCGTCGACGGGCCCTCGCCGCAACGGAGTTCGCCCCACCGGGCTGCTCGCCCCCGCCCGCTCCGCCCGCAAGCGCGAACGCGCGGGAACCCTGCTGTTGTTGTCCGCGTGGGACGTGCCCGACGCCGAGGCGAACGCGTTCATCGCCGACACGCTGCCCGCGCTGGTTCGGGAGGCGCTGCGGCGCACCGGCCGGTGCGACGTGGTCGGCGACACGCGGCTGACGCCGATCCGCGCCGCACTGGCGGGACTTGCCGGCCGCCGGGAGGTACGGGTGAGCCGCGCGGTCGATGTGGACGTGGACGCGCTGCACGCCGGGGCCGAGGTGTTCCTGGCCGCGCCGACCCTGGGCGCGCTGGCGCTGGCCCAAGCGCGGCGCGCACCCCTGGTGTTCCTGCCCGCGCTGGGCGACACACAGCGCGATCTGGCCGCGTGCGTACGGCATCTGGTCCCGGTTCCGCCCGCCGACGATCCCGAGGACGACGCGTTGTGGGCACCGCCCGAGCGGAACGCCACCGCGCTGTGGAGCGTGCTCGACCCGGATCTGGACGACCTGCGCGGCGCGCAGCGCGTCGCCCGGACTCTCCGCCAACTCTCGCTCGCCCCACTGTGAACCGCCCACGGTGAACCGCCCGCCGTGAACAGCCCGCCGTGACCATCGAGCCGTAGGCATCGCGCGCAGACATCTCGCCGTGGACGCCCCCTCCGAACGGCCCGCGACACCGCGACCCACCCACCGCCCCCACGACGCCGGCACGGCCGCCATGTGCGCCCCGGCCGAACGCCTCGCGTCGCCGAAGGCCCGTCACCCCTGGAGTCCGCCATGTCCGCCACGCCCCTCGAAGCCACCACCTCGGACGAACCCACGATCGCACGACCCCGCGTCCCCGACACGGACTGGGACGACTGGCGTTGGCACATGCGGCGACGCATCACCAACGTCGACAAGGCCCGACAATGGATCAACCTCAGCCCCGACGAGGAGAAGGCGATCGCCGGGGTGGCGGGCAAGTACCGGTGGAGCGTCACGCCGTACTACGCCTCGCTGATGGATCCGGACGACCCCCTCTGCCCGGTCCGGCAGCAAGCCGTCCCCGCCGCAGGGGAGTTGGTGGAGTTCTCCGGTGCGGAGGTCGACCCGGTCGGCGACACGTACTACCGCAAGACCAACCGCGTCGTGCACAAGTACCCCGACCGGGTCATCATGCTGATCACCGAGGCGTGCCCGGTCTACTGCCGGCACTGCACCCGCAAGTTCCACACGACCGACGTCAACGGCACCTACTTCCGGGACGACGAAGGCGAGTCGTTCGACGAGGATCTGCGCTACATCGCCGACCACCCGGAGATCCGGGACGTGTTGCTGACCGGCGGGGATCCGCTCTCCTACCAGGACGGCAAGCTCGAGGAGATCATCGCGGGGCTGCGGGCGATCCCGAGCGTGGAGATCATCCGGATCGGCAGCCGTTTCCCGGTGTTGTTGCCGCAACGCATCACCGACGACCTGTGCGCGATGCTCGCGCGCCATCACCCGGTGTGGGTGAACACCCATTTCAACCACCCGAAGGAGATCACCCCGGAGGCGACCGCCGCGGTGGATCGCATGTTGCGCCACGGGATCCCGGTGGGCAACCAGACCGTGCTGCTGCGGGGCATCAACGACGACGTCGCCACCATGCGCACCCTGATGACGGACCTCCTGCGCATCCGGGTGCGGCCGTACTACCTCTACCACTGCGACAACGTCACCGGCGTCTCGCACTTCATGACCTCCGTGGCCAAGGGCTGGGAGATCATGGAGGGCCTGCAGGGTCACATCACCGGCTTCGGCGTGCCGCAGTACGTGCTGACCACCAGGATCGGCAAGATCCCGATCGCACAGCCGTACTTCACGAACACCCCGGAGGGCCTGCGCCTGCGCAACTTCCGCGGCGAGGAGATGCTCCTCGACACCACGGCATGCCCGATCACGGAGGCCGACGCGCGATGACCCTGGACAAGCGACTGGGACAACGTTTCCTGCCCTACGGCGCGAACTACCTCGACTGGTCCGACATGGCGGAGCTGCGCGAGGCGATCGAACATCGGGTGCTGTTCCGCTACCAGACGGAAACCGAGAGCATGGCCTCGCGGTTGGAACGCGAGACCTGCCGACACCTGGGCGCCGCCCACTCGTTGGCCGTGCACAACTGCACCGAGGCGCTGCGGCTCGCGCTGATCGCCACCCGCCCGTCCATCGGCGATCGGGTGTACATCCCCGCCGTGACCTTCGTCGCCGTGGCCGGCGCGGTGTTGTCCTGCGGCCTGATCCCGGTGCCGGTCGACACCGACGACTCGCTGTCGTTGGATCCCACACTGCTGCCGCCGGACGCCGAGCGGGTGATCGTGGCCCACATGGAGGGCACGGTGGCGCCGCTTCCCCAGGGCGTGCGGTACGTGATCGAGGACTGCGCGCAGTCGCTCGGCGCCCGTTTCCCGGACGGACGCGCGGTGGGCACCGCCGGCTACGCGGGGACCTTCAGCTTCCACCACAACAAGGTGCTCACCTCGGGCGAGGGCGGGCTGGTGGTCACCAACGACGAGCAGGCGTGGGCGACGATGCGCTGCTACCACGACCACGGCTCGGCGCGTGTACCCGGCCGCTACCCCACCTGGAACGAGGACGCCTACTACGGCGAGAACTTCGTCACCAGCGAGCAGGTCGCCGCCGTCCAGTGCCAGCAGTTCCGCCATCTCGACGAACTCCTCGACGGGCTGGAGCGCATGTACGCCATCGCCATGCGCGAACTCCCCGACCGCGCGGACCTGGAGGTGCGGCCGCGCGCGGCGGGCGACGTGAAGGTCAGTCTGCGCTTCCGCTGCCGCGACCGCGCCCTGCGTGACGCCGCCGTGGCCACGCTGACCGCCGAGGGCATCGCCAACTGGACCCTGAACAAGTACCTGTTGCCCGAGCATCCGGTGCTCACCGGCCGACGCTCGCTCTACGCCGACGGCTTCCCGTGGAACCACGCCCCCGAGGGCTCGCTCGCGCTCAGTCACGACGGATTCGCGCGCACCCGCGACCGGTTGGACCGCACCCTGTGCGTGCCGCTGTCGCCGGAGTTGCCCGAGTCCGAACAGGTCGGCGCGGTCAAGGCGATCCGGCGCGTGCTGGAGGCGGTGTGAACGCGCCTCCCACGCTGCTGATGGTGGACGACCGGGCCTCCTCGTTCACCCGCTACGCGGCCCGGGCGCTGTCCGAGAACCTGGTGCTGCTGCGCTTCGCCGAGCTTCGGGGCGACCTGCGCGAGGACTACCTGCGCGAGACCGCGCACCTGCCGGCGTTCTGGGTCCGCGAAGGCGCGCCCCTGGCAGAGGAGGCGCGACGCTACCGGGAGTGGGCGGCCGAACTGCCGGAACCGCCCACCCGGTTCTGCAATCCCTCCGAACCGCGCCAACACGTCGCGCATCGCTTCGCCGCCCTGGTCGGGCTGCCCCATCTGGACGAACGCCAGGTGGCCTGGGTGCGCGACAAGGTCGCCATGAAGGAGCGGTTCCACGAACTGGGCCTGCGTACGGCCGCGTTCACCCGGGTGCGGTCGGCCTCGGAGGTGGAGCGGTTCGCCGCGCGGTACGGCCGGCCGCTCGTCCTCAAGCCGGTGGACTCGTTCGCCTGCGTGGACACCTACCTGCTCCCGGGACCGGCCGCCGCGGCCGAGATCGACTACGACACCCGGGACTTCATGGTCGAGGAGCATCTCGGCGGCACCGAGTGGGAGGTGTGCGCGCTCATCCACGACGGCGAGGTGCTGACCGCCTGGCCCAGTGCGATGCCCTGTCGTCCGCTGGACATCGTGGACGGCGCGATGAACGCCAACATCAGCGTCGGCACCGACGAGGGTCCTCCGGTGGACCTGCGCGAGTTGCTCCAGCGCATCGTCACCGGCATGGACATCGACCACGGGTACGCGCACATGGAGTTCTTCGTGGTCGACGGGCAGGTGTTCGCGGGCGAGATCGGGATCCGGTTGGCGGGTTGCGAGATCCCCGCCAACCACGGACACGCCTACGGGTTCGATGTGTTCGCGGCCACGCTGGACGTCTACCTGGGTCGCCGCCCGCGCCTGGACTACCGCGAACGCCGCTGTGCGGGGGACCTGTTGCTGCCCCTGCCCGGAACGGGAACCGTGCGCCGGATCACCTCGGCGGACGAACTCCTGTGCCTGCCGGGCGTTGTCGATGCCGTTCTGCGCACCGGCGTCGGCGACACGGTGACGGCCCGCCGGGCCTCGCACAACGCCTCGGGCCACGTCCATGTCGTCGGCGACTCGATCGCACAGGTCGAACAGCGCATGCGGGCCGTCCTGGACGCCTTCAGGATCGAGGTGGCCCCGGCCCGCGAGCCCGATCCGGTCGCCCGATGACCGCCGGTCCGCGCCGAGACGGCGAACCGCCATCCGCGAAGAGCCCACCGGAACCCGCGGCGCCCCCCGGGGCCGGCGGCCTGCTCGGGCGCTTCCGCGACCTGCTCACCCGCCCGCAGGTGGCCGCGGCGGCCGGGTGGAGCGTCGTGGCCAGGCTGCCCGTCTACCTGATGTCCCTGGCCATGGTGCTGACCATCCGTGAACAGGGCGGCAGTTACGCACAGGCCGGCCTGATCGCCGCGCTGTACACGCTCGGCATGGCGCTGGGCAGCCCACTGATCGCCCGCCGCCTCGACCGCAGCGGACGCCGCGGCGTCCTGGTGGCCACCGGCCTGGCCTACCCGGTGGCGCTCGCGACGCTGGTGTGGGCCACCCGGCCGGGCTCCTGGGCGCAGCCCGCCCTGGCCGTCGCCGCGGGTGTCGCGCTCCCGCCGACGAACGCGTGCATGCGCTCGTTGTGGGCGCGCATGCCGCTCGCGGACGAGGAACGCGAGACCGCCTACCTGTGGGAGGCGCTGCTCACCGAGGTCCTGGTCATCGGCGCGCCGCTGATGCTCGCGGCCCTCATGTGGTCCGGATCCGCCGGGGCGGCGCTGACCACGGTCGCCGTCATCGGCGGCGCCGGAGCCCTCGGCCTGGCCTGTGTCCGGTTGCCGGCGAGCACCGAAGCCGCGACCGCGACCGGCCCGGAGCCGGCCGGCGCCGAGGTCCTGGGCATACCGCGCCACCCGCTGCGCGATCCCGCGATGCTGGTGCTCCTGGGCGTGATGACCGCGTGTGCCGTCCCCATCGGACTGATGACGCTCGCCATCCCGGCCTTCGTGTCCGCCCACGGATCACCGGACGGCACGGGTGTGGTCTACGCGTGCTGGGGCGTCGGCAGCGCGGTGGGCGCCCTGTGGCTGGGGCGCGCCCCGTCGCGGGTCCCGATGCGGGTGCGCTTCCCGCGCCTGGTGCTGGCCTTCGCGGCCGGCACGGGACTGGCCGTGCTGAGCACCTCCCCGCTGACCCTGGCAATCGCCCTGGCCGTCGGCAGCATGCCGATCGCCCTGGTGTCGGCAGCCGAGATGACCCTGGTCGGCGCGCTCGCGGACAAGCGTCTGCTGGCGCGGGCGTTCACCTGGGCGTCGCTGGCCACCGTCCTGGGGGACGCGGTGGGTCAGCAGGTCGGCGGCCTGCTGATCGAACCGATCGGCCCACGCGGCGTGTTCACCCTCGCGTTCGGCGTGGCCCTGGCGGGAGCGGGACTGGCCTTCGCGGGCCGCCGGTTGCCGGCGCCCGACGCCGCCGTTCCCGCGCGGTGCGCGACCTGATCACCGCCGGCGGTGCGTGAAGCCCGTCTGCCCCACCCCGGTCGACCCGTTCCCGGCCGGGTCAGCCCACGGAAGTCGAGGTCACCCGTCATGAACGCCCCCGTCGTCACCGAAACACACGACCGCTCGGATCCAACCCCGGCCCCTGCGCTGTTCGGTGTGGTCGAGGTCGGGCAACTGCCTCAGGCCGTCGCCGATTTCCTGGCCGCACCGGGGCACACCCCGGTCCCCGTGCCGGGTGTGGGACGCCCGGATCTGACGCACGCCGTCGACCTGGCCGCCCGCCTGTACGACGGTGTCGAACTCCCGCGCCCGCTGGACGTCGGAGTCCTGCTCGGGCCGCAGGACCTGCCCGACGGCGTACCGGCGCTCGCCCGCCCGCTGGCCCGTACCTGGGTGGCCGAGGAGGAACTGGCGGACGCCGCCGAATTCCGGCGTCGACACCCCGGGACGCTGCTGATGGTCGGCTGCTACGACCGGCTCAACCTGGATCCGGTCCGGGCGTTGCTGCTGACCACCTACCGTGACCGCGAGCCCGGGCTGACGCTGCTGAGCGGACGCGACGCGGCCTCGGTGGCCTGGAACGTGGCCAAGCAGTACGCGACCGTGGCGCCCGGCGTCGACGCGATCGGGCTGTTCACCGACACCGACCGGCCGCCGCACTCCGACGGCGTCCGGGTCTTCGACGACCGCGACTTCGAACGCGTGGACATCCAGGCCGAGATCCTCGGCACGCGCTGGCGCCGGGTGGCGTTCCAGGGCCACGGCAAGGACGACAGCGTCAACCTCGGCGAGTTCACCATCTGCGGCCTGAACCCCGCCGCCCCCGCCCGCGCGGGACTGCTCGGCCCGCGCTGCGCGTACGGACTGCCCTGCTACAAGCCCGAGGACAAGCTGGTCCCGCTCAACCGGGTGGAAGCCGTCGAGGTGGTGCTCAGCGCCTGCAACAGCGGTCCGCTCGCCGATCTCGCGCTGTACGACCCCAGGTACCAGCTGCTGCTCAACGCCCTGGACGGCCCGGCCCGCACCGTCGTCTCCGCCGTCTCGGTACACGATTCCGACCGGCCGGAGAACGTCGCGTGGATGCGCGCGGCCCTGTCCGGCGCGGACTCCGTGGACACCCTCAACGCCAGCCTCGCCGGATCGCACCCCTACCCCGCGTTCATGCGCTTCGGTCTCCCGCAAGGCGACGCGCCCGCCGCACCGCCCCCCGCAGAGCACCGCCCCGACCCGCTCGTACTGACCGTGGGACGACGCCTGACCACCCTGCTCACCTCGGAACTGCTGCCGCACAACCACGCGTTGCGCCCCAGGCTGGTCAAGCTCGCGCGCAAGGTGGACCTGTGGGTGTCCCGGCCGACCCATCTCGCCGACCAGTCGCCCGACGAGATCCGTTCCTCGCTCACGGCGGACCTGCAGTCGCTCGACCACGTGATCACCGAACAGGTCGCGGCGAACCCCGAGAACGAGATCATGAGTTACCCCGCGCACTTCGGGGACCGCAGTTCGCTGGACCCGCAGGTGCACGAGGTGACCTGCCATTGCGGCCGTCCCGCCCAGGAGTTCACCCGGCGGGGGCTGCTCCCGCACGTGTCGGACACGATCTGCGCGGTCTGCATGCGCTGCGGCGACGTCACCTTCCGGGTCCCCGAAGCCCCTTCCCTGCTGGCCTACGCCCACGACGAGGTCGAGCAGGGCGGCGTGCTGGAGGTACGCGCCACCGTCGAGGTCGCCCGTACCGGACCCGTGCGCCTGGGGCTGTTCGTGCCCACCTACCTGCGCGAGGACACCACGGTGGAACCGGGCGTGGTCAGGATCCGGGCCGGCCACGACCGGCCTCGGGACGTGGCCTTCCGGGTGCGCTTCGCCGCCGACACCGCGCCGCAGGCGTACTACTTCACCGTCTTCGCCGTCCAGGACCTCGCCGTCTCCACGGCCCGCCGCCACTTCGGCGTCGTGCCGCGCCGTACCTGAGCCGAATCCGACCCCACCCCGCCACTACAAAGGACGAATGTGATGGAAACCCGGTCCAAGCCCGAGATCGAACTCGTCGAGACCGACGGCGAGGTGACGCTGAACATCGGCGGCGAGCAGGCGATGCAGGCCTGGGAACGCGATCTGATGTGGGCGAGCGCCGACATGTTGTGCGAGTACGGCCGGGACTTCTACGAAGTCGGCCTGGGCCTGGGGCTGTCCGCACTGCGGATCGCGGGCAACCCGGCCACTCGCAGCCACACCGTGCTCGAACTCTTCGGCGAGGTCGAGGACCTCTTCCGGAGTCGGCACCCTTCGTTGCCCGACAATCTCGCCATCGAGCGTGGCGACTTCTTCGAGCGGGTCTTCGAACTGCCCTCGGAGAGCCTCGACGGGATGTTCTTCGACCCGGCCCTGGACATGGAGGTCTGGAAGGACGAGGCCCTGTGGGCCAAGACCATGCCGGAGGTCGTCCGGGCGCTGCGCCCCGGCGGGGTGTTCATCCCCTTCTTCAGCACCAAGCCGGAACTGCGTTGGCAATACCTGCCGCATTTCCGGAGCATCCGGGTCGAGTCCCACCCGTACCGGGCGTACGACACCACCGAGTACACCTACGGCACGAGCGGCCAGGCCTACATCCAGTGTTTCCGCAAGACCTGACCACGAGCCGGCGCCGCCCGCCGGCCCGGCACCCGCGGCCGGCGGCGCGCGCCGCGGCGCCGCACCTCGTCCCACGCCATCCCCACGTCCCCAATCCGGAGGCAGCCGTATGACCACCGCCCCCTCTACCGACTACCTGTGCGGCCTCGACGTGGCTTCGCTGTTCCTGGCCGGGCCCTTCATCCAACTCTTGGACCCGGCCACGGGGGAGATGCCCGAGCAGGCACGAGCGCCCTTCGACATCCTGATCAAGCACTTCGAGGCGCGTGGGCTCGCCGTCCACAACGCGCATCGCCGCGAGGCGTGGGGTGCGGAGCTGATGCGACCGGACCAGTGCACCCCGCTGGACCAGGACGAGATCCGCAAGGCCGACGTCTTCGTCGCGCTCCCGGGCTTCCCCGCCTCGCCGGGTACCCACATCGAGGTGGGTTGGGCCAGTGCCTTCGACAAACCCATCGTGCTGATGCTGGAGCGGGGACGGGAGTACACGTTCCTGGTCCAGGGGCTGCACACGGTGGCCACCGTGGAGTACGTGGAGTACACGGACGTCGCGGAAGCCCTGCCCGAACTCGACCTGGCACTGCACCGGGCGGTGTCCCGCCACCGCGAGACGGCCCGGGCGAGCTGACCCGCGCGCCGCCACACCGGCAGGCGGCCGGGTCACGCCCGGCCGTCTGCCTTCGAACGCCGCCGACCCGACGGGGATCATTCGATGAGAATCGCCACGGCCGTGCTCGTTGCCGTCGCCACACTGCTCGGCGGGGTCGGGGCGAACTCGGGCTCCGGCTCTGTCCCGAGCGTCGCGTCGGTGCGCGATGAGGCGCCGGCCGCGGGCGGGGTGCGGGCGCCTGCGGACCTGGTGAGAACACCCGCGGCGCCCTCGTACACGGTCGACCTCGCCGGTGACGCCACGGGCCGCGTGTGGACCGGCCACGAGCGGGTGGGCTTCACCAACGCCTCGGCCGATCCGCTCGCCGAGGTGTACCTGCGGTTGTGGGACAACGCGCACGGCACGTGTGCGGCGCCGCCGATCACGGTCTCCGAGGTCGCCGGCGGCACCCCGGTGGCCCTGTCCGTCGACTGCACGGCCCTGCGGATCGTCCTGTCCAAGCCGCTCGGCCGCGGCGAGCGCACCTCGATCGCCTTCGATCTACGGATCGAAGTCCCGGACCGCGTCGACCGGTTCGGCCACGACGGCGAGCACGCCATGCTCGGCAACGCGTTGCCGCTGCTGGCGATTCGGGACGCTGCGGGCCCGCATCTGGACCCCTATACCGACCACGGCGAGTCCTTCTACTCCCTCGCGGCGGACTTCGACGTCACCCTCGACCACCCCGCGCGCCTCCGGGTGCCCGCCACCGGCACCTCGGTCGAGTCCCCGGGGGCGCCCGGTCGTACGGTCACCACCGCAACGGCGCGCAAGGTCCGTGACTTCGCGTGGGCCGCGGGGCCGTTCGCCGCCATCTCCGGCACCTCCGCCACCGGGGTCCGGATCAACGTCCACGCGGACGACGGCATCGACCCGTCCGACGCCAGGGCCATGCTGGACGTGGCGCTGACGAGCGTCGACGCCCACGCCGGGCGCTTCGGTGTCTACCCGTACGCCGAACTGGACGTCGTCCTGGACGACGATCTGTGGTTCAGCGGCATGGAGTACCCGGGCTTCGTCCTGGACCGGGTCCGGTCCACGGCACTCGTCCACGAAATCGCGCACCAGTGGTGGTACGGGATCGTCGGCAACGACGAGTACAACGACCCCTGGCTCGACGAGTCGTTCTCCGAATACGCCACCGACCTCGCCCTCGGCAGGACCGGCGACGGCTGCCGAGACGGCTTCTCCTGGGCCGCGCCGACGGAACGGCTCACCGACTCGATGCGGTACTGGGACGCCCACCCGTCCCGCTACGAGGCCGTCGTCTACGACTACGGCAAGTGCGCCCTGCACGAACTCCGGCGACTGATCGGCGATGCCCCGATGGAGACGCTGCTGCGTGGCTACGCCGCCGACCACTGGTACGGGATCTCCACGACGGCCGAGTTCAAGCACGCGGCCCAGGCGGCGGCCGGCACCCACGACCTGACGCCGTTCTGGGCACGGCACCGCATCGACGGCTGAACGGGTCCGCGCGTCCGCTCGGGCTCGAACCGGGTTTGTCAGGCGCGGTGTTCCGCTCCGGTCTCCAGGTTTCGGGTCACCTCTTCGAGCCGGGCCGCCGACGCGGGGCGCAGGGCCGCCGCCGGGCGGATGTCGTCCTCCGCGAGACCCCGAGACGGATGGGATGTGGCCGCCTCCCACCGCCGCGTGCCACTCGATGCCGTCGACGTCGAACGTCGTGGGTCACGTTCGTTCTCGGCGCGCACGGAATTGAAACCGCCTCCGCGCGTGGCCGGGCAGGTTGAACCTCGCGACCGGCCCGGACCCGGCCTAGATTTTCGCGTGCGGGCCCGATGGTCCCCACCCACGTCACACGGCGCGGCGACGAACGGTCGACAGGGTCACCGCCGACTCCCCCGAGGACTCATGGGTCAACGCGAGCCGACGTGGGGCTCACATGAATATCGCCCACAGCTACCAGCGGGCGGGCCACGACCACGGAAGGGGAGAATTCGAACCCAACCGCCCGACGCCGAAATACATCGCTCAGCCTGACCGGATACCCCTACGGCGGAAGCGGCCGGGGATCTCGTGTCGCCATATGCTGCCGATATCATCCCGGCGGTGCGCCGATGTGGACATCTGCCACGGCCGCGAGAAAGTCCTTCGGATCCACCTCGATCAGCCGAATTCCGATGGAAGATCCTCACGCGTTTCAAGCGTGCCGTAATTGTGACCACCGGAATCGTCGTCGCGGCGGCGAGTGCAAGCGCCGTCCCCGCCCAGGCCGCAGCCTCGAGAGTTGCGTAGCCGACGGTCACCGCCTCCACTCCCGCTCAGGTGGAACTCGACACCCCAGTCACGCCGGCAGCCGGCTGGAGGATCGCCGCCGTCTTCATCGAGCGGAACAAGCGTGTGGACGTGAGGCAGCGATACCAGCGCGAGGGCTGGAACTCGTGGAAGTGCGACTACGACATCCTGCGCAATCACAGCTCCCAGCCTTCGCGCTGGTACATTTCCCCGGCTGAACGTGCCGAGGTGCCCCGACCTGGCCCCATATCGGCGATGAAACCGACGAAAGCCTGGAGTCAGGGCCACTACTGTCCATCGGTCCGGCGCCGCGAGGTGCAGATGGGGCCACCCACTCCCCGATCGACCGGATACGGGCCGATCGAGCGAGTGATCAGCCCACCGGAGCTACGGAACCCAGACAGCCGGCCCGGACGGAACCCAGACGGCCGGCCCGGACGGAACCCAGACCGCGGGAGCGTCCGCAGGCACCCAGACCGCCGGCTGAGAGGGCGCGGAATCCGCCGCTTGTGCGGGAGCGCCGAGGGTACAAACCGCCGCGATGGCGACCCCCGCACCGAGGAATAGCGTACGCATGCGCATATCGTTTCCCTTCCTTCGGATAAAACACGTGCGCTGGATGGCGACGCACGTGAACCATAGTGCATGGAGGCGACGAGAATGAGGGTTTGCAGACGGTAAAGAGATCGTGTGCGACTTTGTTCTCGCGGGGAATTCTCAAGCTCGAGTCGATTTACGTTTCCTGATGATTTCGACGATCACCATATGTACCGATCCGGCTGGACCACCCCTGCGGCCGGAACATCGCGCCGTACGGCAGCCGGACCTTCGGAGTATTCCGACTCCGGCCGTATGGCCGCGGTTCGGGGCGGCCGGGCCTGGCCCCGCGGCGACGTGGAGCGGTGGGTCGACGCTCGTTCGTCGGCCGGGCGGGCGAGTTTTGGTCGACGCGGTTCTTCGTGGAGAGCGTTCAGTCGGCGTTGTCGCGGGGTGCCTATTCCCGTGTGGGGAATGCTCGATCCTCGCCTTCGGCCCGGCGGTCCCCGGCCAGGATTCGGTTGGCCAGCCACAGGTCGTGGCGGGCGCTCGGCGAGCTCAACAAGGATCTGTGCAGGGTCTGTTCGACCTTGATCAGGCGCTTGCGCGCGCCCGTGACGGAGATGCCCAGCGCCTCGGCGGCCGCGCTGAGCCGACCGTCGTGGCTCAGCCACGCTGCCAGGATCGCCTTTAGCGGCTCGGCGTTGGGCGACTCGCGGAGGGGTCGCATCCGGGCCAGGGCCCAGCGCCGCGCGGCGGCCGTGCCCAGTAGTTCCTCGAAGGTGGGCGTCGATGCGGCGGTGGGCGACTCGGCGGAATCCGCGTCCGGCCCGCGCGGTACGGCTCGGGCGCGGAAGGCGAGGTCGAGCTTCGCCTGGTCGCCGACGCGCTCCAGGTCGAGGTCGAGGAGTTCCTCGATCCGGCTTAATCGCGCGAGCAGGGTATTGCGGTGGATCTTCAGATGCCGGGTCGCGGCCGTGGAGAACGTGAGCCAGGACCGCGCGGTGGCCTCCAGTTCCTGACCGGTGGGCGCCGAACTGCGGGCGGGAACGTGTTCGGTCAGCGGCCGCAGCAGGCTGTCGGCCCAGCCGAGGCCGTCCCGGCCGATGACCGCGGACAGCTCCAGCGTCGCGTCGAAGCCGGCCCATCGTCGGGACAGACCGCGTGCCGTCGCCAGGGCGTGGAAGGCCTGTTCGTAGCCCAAGGCCGTCTCGTGCAGCCGCAGCGGCTCGCCGGCCCCGACCACACACGTGTCGATGCGCGCGGTGAGGCCGGCAGCCAACGGGGAAGCGTCCTCGGTCCCGGTGTCCGGTGGGACGGCCTCGATCACGATCACGTGCTCGACGTAGACGGGGCAGCGCACGATCCACGCCCGCCCCGCGGTCAGTTCGGTGCACGCTTCGACGACCTCGCGCCGTCGATCGTTCTTGCACTCGACCACATATACCCGGGCGGGATCGTGCAGCGGGGGCGACAGCGTCGACGCGATCTGTTTCGCGGTCGCCAGGTGGCCGGACATGAGCAGGTGCAAGACCGCTTCGCGACCGCGTGCGTCGGCGGCCTCCACCCGTCGCCGGGTGCGTTCGTTCTCCGCCGCTCGCCTACAGCCGCCGAGCATGATGGCCGCGTCCGCCACTGTGGGCGAGAGGACCGCGCGTGCGCCCAGGACGGCGACCACGAGTCCGCAGCGGCTGCCCGGGCCATCCGCGACCACCAACACGCCTCCCTCGGTGGTGCCGGCGTCCAGGACGATGGTGCGCAGGTCGCGGTCGCGCAGCCGGGTCAGCCCCTCGACGACCGTCGCGACCTCGGCATGGTCGGGCCGCCGCGACGCCCCGGCGATCGGATTCCCGACCGCATCGAACAGCCCGACCCAGCAGCCTGTGTGCCGGGCGAGCCATTGCAGGAGGGCTTGCCCTCCGTCGGCTTTCCGTGAGAGTCGATGCATGGTCAACACATCGGCGGCGCGGCGCTCGTGATCGACGTGCGAGGAGGTCTCCGGGGACTCGGCCCTCGGGCGTTCCGTACTCACGTGAGGACACCTTTCGGAACCCGTGACGTCACTTACGGCGGGTGGGCACCGAGGCGGCACCGCGACCGCCCACCCCGTGCTTCTGTAGACCGAGGCCACGACACCCACGCGCGCGGGGCGTCCGGCGAACCTTCGGGCTGCCGATCGACGGGGCGCCATCGGCCGTGACGGCCACCGGTCCGCCGGCCCGATGGAGCATCCGCACGAGCGAGGGACTGACAAGGGAAGTCATGCGGCACCGAACCCACTTCGGGTGTGAGCGCGCCGAGGACGCGCGCCGGAACTATATCCCCCACGGCTCGGAGACGGGTCTCATTTCCTTCGCGAATGGGCCAGTCCATGTGGCGGGCCCCTGATCGACACCACCGTACGGACAAGGTCGCCCATCAACCCTTCACCGTGCCATATGGGTTGAACGACAAGTAAGCGGCGATTTTGAAACCGCCGCCGCACGTGGCCGGGCAGGTTGAACCTCGCGTCCGGGTCGGACCCGGCTTAGGTTTTCCGGCATGGGCCCGACGGCCCCACCCACGCCACACAACGCGGCTCCGAACGCTCGGCGGGTCCATCGCCGACGCGAGGACGCGAGCGCGACATCGGCTGCAACGCGACCCGTCCCGAGGAGGACCATGTGCTGTACGGCCCGTCCATCGTGCGCGACACCACCGCCACGGTGACCACCATGGGAAGCGTCGACGACCCGTCCCCCCACGCGGAGCGGGTTCACGACCAACTGTGCCCCGACGTGCCGGGGTACAAGATCGACACAGCCGCCCGTTTCGCGTCCGGGCAGCGCAACGGTCGCTCCTTCGCCGACAGCGCGCCCGAGGTCGTGATCGAGATCGTCCTGGGTGCCCATGTCCCGCTCGGTCTCGACGCGTCCTCCGCCGGCGTCCCCCTCCCGAGTTCCCCCACAGGAGCGCGTCCGTGTGAACGGGCTCGGTGACCGGGGTCGACCACGAAGCCGGGCAACGCGAATCGGCGAGCGGAGCGGGCGGGCGGGAGCGGCCCAGCAGATGCGGGCTCGGGGCGGGAGGCGCGTCCTCTCGGTCCCGCCCGCCGTCACCTCCAGCGGCCCCGCTTACCGTCGTCCGCCGTCTCACGAGGCCGTTCGGGGACGAATCCGATACCCGGAGGTCGCGTCGCGGGGCGGATTGATTCTGGATCGTCCACTGGCGGATCCCTAGGGTTCCGACCACGCCCACTTCGACCTGACGGTGTGTGAAGTGCCCTCTGTGCGCGGGCATTTCCTCCAGCGCGCCCGCACGCGTCCCACCCCTCGAAAGAAGGTCCGAAATGCGCAAGATGACAACCCTACTGGCCATGTTGGTCGCCCTTGGGGCCATGTCCGCTCAGGGCACCTCTGCCGTGGCGGCCGCCTCGCCCCCCACTCCCGTCGCGGCCCAGTCCGGCGGGTGGCTCTTCGTGGACACCTACGTCAACTGGAGCACATGCGTGGATGCCGGCCAGCAGTACCAGCGCGAGGGCTGGAACGAGTGGAAGTGTTCCTACGAACCTATCGGCGTATACCGGCTCTTCATCCGCTGACAACACACCAGAGGGTGTGGGCAACGGGAGCCGCGCGACGACCGTGCCGGCACAGCGGCGATCCTCCCGCCGGACGGCGAGGGCGGCCTAGTCGACCTGGACGTACGCCATCCGACGGACCGACCGTTCCCACGGGGGCGAGTTCCTCGTGCGTCGGTCGGAACGTGCCCTGCCGACGGTCGAAATGCTGTCTCGATATCGTGGCTCCCGGCCACCTCGGCGCCCGCCATCCCGAATACGCGATGACATCCGTTTTCGGCCGATCCGGTCCGAGACGTATACGCGGCATCCACATCGTGATGGGATGACCCGTCGGTGGCGACAGATGCGAATACGTCGGAACGGTCGGCTCGTTCCTTCTCTCGTGAAGTCGACCGACCACGGGTCGGACATGTCACGCACTCACTCGCACCGCTGCCCGGCCGTCTTCTATTTCTCTCGCGCATGGCATGACAAGGCACGGTAGGAGTGAGGCCCGGCGAATGGCGGACTCGGCTTCGCCGGTGGTACCAACCATCCAAGGAGACGCTATGTTAGGGAAATCGACCCGTAGGCGAGACGACGGGCGCCGGCATGGCAGGCGAGGCCCACTCGCGACAGGCGCAGCGATCGGCGTGGCCGCGGCTCTCTTGGCCGCGCTCCCCGCCGTTGCCCAGGCCGGGGAGGTGACTCCGTCCATCGTCGGTGGTGCGCCGGCGAGTGAGCCGTACACGTTCGTTGTATCGATCCAGGTGGCTCGGGGGGACGACCCGAACCATCACACCTGCACCGGAACACTGGTCGCCTCCCGCTGGGTGGAGACTGCGGCACACTGCGTGACCACCTATCCGAGCGTCGCGCCCAACGACCCTTCGCTCTACCACGTGCGGGTCGGTTCGCTCGACCGCACCACCGGCGGTGTCGTGGCGAACGTCGCCTCGATCAAGGTGCATCCCACCTGGGACTGGGCCACCGGCGATGATCCCGTGGGCGACATCGCGCTTCTCGAACTCGACCGTGACGTAAACCGGATACCGGCGCTGATCGGTCCCGGTCCGGGTGGGCCCGGCGCGACCGTCCGCATGCTCGGGTGGGGCCGAACGATCGCGGGGGATCCGAATTCGCTCCCGAAGGGATTGCGGCAACTCGACAGTGCGCTGCTCCCGAACGCTTCGTGCGGTATCACCACCGGCGAACTGTGTGTGGACGACCACGAGCACACCGCTGCGGCCTGTAATGGCGACTCCGGCGGACCGGCTTTGCGCAAGGTGTACGGCATCTGGACTCTCGTCGGAAACGACAGTCGTGGGCTGGGCGAATCGTGCGCCGACGCCCCGGAGGTCTACACGGATATCACGCATTACCGCACATGGGTCTACTCCACGATTTTCGGGCTGAATGCGCCGGCCGCTGCTACGACCGGCTGACATCGACATCGACATCGACAAGCAGGCCGGACGATTGTGAAACAGAGCCGAGTCGCCGCAGGATGCGGCGGCTCGGCCCGTCCGGTAATTTCAGGAAACCGCAGGCGCGGGAACGACACGAGTACCGTCGAGGGACCCGGACTTCGCGGGCGAACGGTCGGGCCCCTACGCTCCCCACACCTGCCGGGCGCCCACCCACGTCGACAGGATCGGGATGTCCGCGATGTGTTCGGGTGCGATGGCCAACAGGTCATCGCCCAGGACGGTGAAGTCCGCGAGCATGCCCGGGGCGAGGCGACCCTTCAGCCGGCCCTCGCCCGTGGCGTGGGCGGAGCCGGTCGTGTACACGGCCAGGGCTTCGCGGGCGCTGATGCGCTGGTCCGGACCGAGGACTTCGCCGTCGCGGGTCTGCCGGGTGACCATGGTGCGGATCGCGAGCAGCGGCGGCAGGGGGCCGGCCGGGTGGTCGGACGAGCCGCCCACGGTGATGCCCGCGTCGAGGAAGCGGCGGTGGCCGCAGGCCGCGGCGGCGCGTTCGTCGCCGTAGTAGCCGCGCAGCTTGCCGCCGTGGTCATGGACGAACGAGCCGAACGGCACGGGCGTGACTCCGGCCGCGGCGATGCGCTCGACCAGGCTGTCGTCGACGAGGCTGCAGTGCTCGATGCGGTGGTTGATCCCCGCGTACGCCGGGTGGTCGGCGCGGGCAGCCTCGATGGCATCGAGGACTTTGCCGACGGCCAGGTCCCCGTTCGCGTGCACGGCGACACGGCTGCCGGCCCGGTGGACGGCGAGGACCGTTCGGGCGAACTCCTCGTCGGTCATGAGCTGGATGCCGTTGTCGGTGCCTGTCTGGCTGGGGTACGGGGCGCGGCACAGGCAGGTGCCGCCCGCGAGCGCGCCGTCGATCATGAGTTTGACGCCGACCAGCCGCAGGCGCTCGTCGCCGAATCCCGTGCGCAGTCCGGTCCGCGCCAGGCTCGGGAAGTAGCGGTGCCAAATGAGCATGCCGACACGGGCGGTGAGGACCCCGCGGTGCGCGGCCTCCTGGTACAGCCGCAGTTCACGCGGCGAGACCAGCGCGTCGCACCAGGAGGTGATGCCCGCCGCATGGAACTCGCGGACCACCTCGGCGAACGAGGGGACCAGGTCGTCGAGGGTGAACTCGCCCAGCAGCTCGGGGGCGCCGCTCGGGCGGAACCACTGGTCGAACCACGCGCCCTCGTACATCCACCCATCGAGCCGACCGTCCGCTTCGCGGCCGAGCGTGCCCCCGTGCGGGTCGGGGTCGGTGTCACGGTAGCCGGCGAGTTCCAGGGCGCGGGAATTGGCGACGGCCATGTGGCACGAGAAGTGCACCGCGAGGACCGGGTGTTCGGTGGATATCGCGTCGAGGGCCGCACGGTCGAGGCGGCCTTGCGGGTCGGCTTGGGGGTCGTATCCCTCGGCCACCACCCAGTCTCCGGGCGGGGTCGCTCGCACGCGCTCCGCGAGCGGGTCGCGCGATCCGCCGACGGCCGCCAGGGTCCGCGGGGCCAGCGACACCCGCAGGCGGGTGTCCGCCAGCCCGGCGGGGTGACAGTGCGCGTCGTTGAAGCCCGGGACCACGACGGCGTCGCCGAGGTCGACCAGCTCGGCTCCGGGCAGGCGCAGCCGCAGGTCGGCGACGTCTCCGACGGCGATGATGCGGTCTCCGAAGGTGGCGAAGGCCTCCGGCTCGGCGGTCGCGGCGCCGCCCGAGTCGGCGAGGGTGATGATGCGGCGGGATCGAAAGATCCTGGCGGTGGGTTCGTCCGGGTGGGGCAGGGCGTGCGTCGGAGCGGACGCCGTGCTGCCGTGGATGCCTTGGGCCGTCATTTCGTGTGCCATTCGTCCGTTTGTTCCTTGTCGTGTCGCCTGGTCCGGGCCTCGGCCGGTGCCGGGCTCACGCGGCCGTCTTCTCCGTCGGGCGCGTGATCGCGTCGGCTGTCGGCCGGGTGTGGGCGGGCAGGCGTCGAGCGGCTTCGGTAAGGAGGCCGACGGCGAGGTTGACGGCCAGGCCGATCAGCCCCGCGCTGACGTGGTTGGTGTCCACGGCGTGGCCGTCGTCGCCGAATGTCAGCCAGATCACCACCGCTTCGCCCGCGAGGATTCCGGCCGCCACCGACCACGCGCCAACGAGCGGGCGGCGGCCGGTCAGCGCGTACAGCAGTCCGGGCGCCATCTGCGCGAGGCCGGAGTAGGTCAGCAGCAGCAGGTTCGTCAGGGCGTCCGGCCGCTCGATGGCCAGGACCAGCGCCACTCCGACGGCGCCGACGACGGTGGTGTGGTTGACCAGTAGGCCCGAGCGTTCGCTGCGGGTGCGCACGATGTTGCGGGCGACCAGCGACGACATGCCGAGCACGATCGCCGCGGATGGCACCATGGCGCACGCGGCCGCCGCCGTGACGACGATGCCGACCAACCAGTCGGGCATGGCGCCGTTCGTCAGGTACAGCAGCACGCCGCTGGGGCCGCCGGATGCCGCGCCCGCGACCAGGATGCCGGTGAACCCGATCAGCATCGGGATCGCCTGGCTGGCGCTGTAGAACGGGATCCAGATGCTGTTCTGCCGCAAGGCCTTCTCGTCTTTGGCGGCCAGTACCGCGGGCCAGCCGTGCGGCATGGTCATGAACATCACGCTGACCAGGCTGGTCACCATGCTGGTGAAGAACCAGGTGCGGTCGAACGGCCCGTCGTGCACGGTGAGCTTGGCCGCGTGCGTGTCGGCGAGCCGATGCGTGACCTCGCCGAGGCCGCCCGCGTAGTGCGCGGGGATGGCGACGGCCAACACGATCAGCACCAGGACCATGAGCGCGTCCTTCAGGTACGCCGCACGCGCCACGCCACCGATGCCCGACCACAGCACGAAGCCGGTGATCAGCACGGACGCGGCGATCATGCTCGCCGTCCCGGAGCCGCTGTTGCCGGTGGCCAACTCGACGACCAAGCCGAGGCCGGTGATCTGGAGCTGGAGGTAGGGCAGCAGGAAAACCACGCCGAGCACCGCGGTCAGCGTGCCCAGGGCGCGGCTGCCGTAGCGGTCGGCGAAGAAGTCGCCCTGGGTGAGGTAGCCGCGGTCCTTGCCGAGCCGCCACACCAGCGGCGCGACGACGTACATGCCGACGTACGCGAGGGGAAGGTACGGCAGCGCGTAGACGACGCCGACGCCCGACGCGTACGCCAGGCCGGCGAGACCGAGGAACGTGAAGGTCGTGTAGACCTCGCCGGCCTGGAGGAACCAGGTCGTCACGGCGCCGAAGCGGCGCCCGCCGACCGTCCATTCCTCAAGGTTTGCGGCCGGCTTGCGGCGGCCGAACACGCCGAGCCCGGCGATCAGCAGCATGCCCACGACGGAAACGGCCAGGGTCGTGCTCATCGGTCGCCCCCGTTCCGGCGCGTGCGCTGGTACTCGACGTACCCGAGTGCGGGAGTGAGGGCGATCACCCAGCCCACGCTCCAGGTCATCATCGACGGCATGCCAAGCCAAATGTGCGGAGCGTTGACGAACGGCAGCCACACCGTCGCCAGCAGCGCCGTCACGGGCACCATCAGCAGAAGCACTGCGACACGCATGGGTCGCTCCTGGGGTCGTCGTATTTCGCGAACCCCTGGAGCATGAAACTTACGGATAGAATCCCGAGAAATTTGTTGATAGGAGTCATCTGGAGGCTCTTGATGAAGTATTCCGTCGATCTTGCGCCAACCGCCGAGCTGCGGCCCACCCTCCTGGACGAGACCGACTTGGCGCTGGTCAACGCCCTGCAAGCGGCACCGCGCGCATCGTGGACCCTGATCGGCCAAGCCTTGGGCATGAGCGCCGTCACCGCCGCGCGCCGCTGGGAACGCCTGCGCTCACGCGGCCTGGCGTGGGTGACCGCCTACGGCGGCCCGTTCGTCCTACAGGTCAACTGCTCGGCGTATGTCGAGGTCGACTGTCATCCCGCACAGGTGCGCGCGGTCACCGAGCGCCTGCTGCGCGACCCGCGCATCACGGGTATCGAGCATGTGTCCGGCGGTACCGACCTCCTGCTGACCGTGATGGTCGCCGACCTCACCGCTCTGTCCAGACTGGCGATCGAGGTCATCGGCGCGCAGGAAGGCGTCACCGCCATCCGCAGCATGATCGCCACCCACCTGTTCACCGAAGGCAGCCGCTGGGACCTGCGCTCCCTCGACCTCCACCAGCGCAGCCTGTTGCGCCCGGGCGACGACACACCGCCGACGGGCATCGGGACCATCGCCCCCGAAGACCGCCCACTGCTCATCGCGCTCGGTGCGGACGGGCGTCTCGGTTACGGCGAACTGGCCGAGGCCACGGGCATGAGCGAGTCGACCGTACGCCGGCGGGTGACGCGCATGCTTCGCGAGGGCAGCGTCGTGCCACGCTGCGAAATCGCGCACAGTGTCTCGGGGTTCCCGGTGTTCGTGCACTACCTGGCGAACGTCCCCAGTGCCGAACTGGCCCGCGTGGGCGCGTCGATCGCCGCGGTGGCCGAGGTCCGCATGTGCGCCGCGATCGCGGCACGGCACAGCCTGCTGATCACCGCCTGGGTACGCTCGATTCCCGACACCCGCCGCCTGGAGGCGCACCTCGCCGAGCGATTCCCCGAACTCACCATCGAGGACCGGTGGTTGACGCTGGCCAACGCCAAGCGAATGGGCCACCTTCTGGACCACGAGGGACGCAGCACGGGGTTCGTGCCGATGGATATCTGGGCATGACGGCTTGGCCCTCGGCTCGGGTACGCGTGCGCTCGGCCCGCTGGGACAAGATTCACCCCCCTTGGTCGAACGCGAGGGCCCGCGCCTACCGGAGCGGGCAACGTCGCGACCGGTTCACCGACCGGCCGCCCGGCAGCCGGCCCCGGTGATCCGCCGCGTGGTGGAAGGAACGTCCGGCGCATCACCGCGCGTTCGCGGGTGTCCGCGCCTCGGTCGTCGACACCCGCGAAGGGCCCGGTCGGGGGAATCCGGCCGTTCCGCCGGGTCCTTCACCGTGGGCGGGGAAGACTGACCGAGCCGGGATTCGGACGACTGCGGGGCCGGGGTTTCGCGGTCCGGGTGCTGATCCCGCCGGCTCGTACACTGAGGAGCGTGGAGGACCACACGGCCACCGGGATCGGTGCGCGTCCGGCGCCCGCCTTGCGGCGGTACGTGGACTCGTATGTCGGTTTCGACTTCCGCGGGCTCCCGGCGGGGGTGCACTGCGGACCGCCGAGCCGGGCGCTCACTGCGGTGATCAGCCTGTCGGAACCTTTGGAGGTGGCGGCGGGCGTTGACGACGGGTCACCGGTCACCCGATTCATCGGCGTCGCCGGCGGTCTGATGTGCCGGTCCGTCGCGATCCACCACGACGGACGCCGGCAAGGTGTGAAGGTGTCGCTGACACCGCTCGGGGCTCGGGCCATCTACGGCATGCCGGCCGGTGTGCTCGCCCATCGACTGGTCCCACTCGACGAGCTTCTCGGAGCGCTTGGCGTCGAGCTGGTCGACCGGCTCCGAGCGGCAATGACATGGGCGGCGCGGTTCACCGTGCTGGACGAATTGCTCCTCCGAGCCGTCGGCCGTGGCGCAGGCGGCGACCGTGTGCCCCGGGTGCGCCCCGAGG
This sequence comes from Embleya scabrispora DSM 41855, assembly GCF_000372745.1. Taxonomy (GTDB): domain Bacteria; phylum Actinomycetota; class Actinomycetes; order Streptomycetales; family Streptomycetaceae; genus Embleya; species Embleya scabrispora. The sequence goes on from NZ_KB889708.1 coordinate 217,536, forward strand.
TGGCCGAGGCATGGCGCCGCCTCATCGCCGAGCGGGGCCGCGTCCAGGTCGGTGCGGTCGCCGCGGAACTCGGCTGGAGCCGTCGGCACCTCACCGAGCGGTTTCGCGGTGAGTTCGGCCTGTCACCGAAGACGTTCGCCCGAGTTCTGCGCTTCGAGCACGCGCACGAACTGGCGACGGCGCGGGACCCGCTCCCGTGGGCCGATGTGGCGACCATCTCCGGCTACGCCGACCAGGCCCATCTCGTGCGGGACTGGCGCGAGTTCACGAACCGATCGCCGACGGCCTGGCGTCGTGGCGAAGTCCTCCTCGGGACCGGGTAGTCGCCAATCGACTGCCCGTCGCGTCAGCCGCTGTTCCCTTTTCTTCAAGACCACCCGATCGCTGTCGTGTGACGATCGCCGGCATGAGACTCGTCAACCACGAACACAACGCCATCGACCTGCGGGCCACCCCCGTGCACCTCGGGCTGGGATCGAGAGCGAAGCCCGTCGAGGGCTTCGCCTGGGACCCGGAGGTGCTGCGGGCCTACAGCGCCGCGGTCGTGGCGGATGGCGCCGAGGGCCGGATGGTGATGATCTTCGACGGCGACGGCCCCGGCGACCATTGGGAGCGCCACCCTGCCGGTGACGAACTGGTCGTTTGCCTCAGCGGGTCGGCGACGGTCACCCGCGACGTGGACGGGGTGCTCGACCGCGTTCTGCTCGGGCCGGGCGAGGCCACCATCAACCCGGCCGGGATATGGCACGTGGTCGACATGGCGGGGCCGACGTCCATCCTGACCATCACCGCCGGCGTCGGCACCGACCACCGTCCTCGGACCGATACCCGCCCGACCGAACGCGCCGGCACGTCCGGCCTGGAAGCGCCGTGACGACACGCATCGCGTGCCCGGGCGACAGCCTCACCCGTGCGCGGTTCAGCGTCGACTACCTGGACGACGCCACCCGAGCAGGCGCGTAGGTGCCCGGCCGAGGCCGCCTTTCGATTCTGCCTGACGGCAGGCGCGGCCCGGCTGCGTCGCATCGCGGCCGCGAACGTCTCGGTGGCCGAGTCGGTGTCGGGCACGGTCGGTGGCCGGGGCGGTGCGAACCCGTCAGGCCCCGGCCTCACCGAACGAGCGAAGCTCCAAGACCTCCTCGTCGCCGAAGGTCTGCCCGGTGGGAACGAAACCGGCGGAGATGTACAGCGCCCTGGCCGCGACGTTGTCCGCGCGCACACCGAGCCGCAGCACAGGTGCGCCGAACACCTCCCCCACGTGTACGACGATCTCCCGGAGAGCGGCGCGACCCAGGCCCCGCCGCTGATGGTCCTCGTCGATCATCAAGCGGTAGAGCCAGATTTCCCCGTCGTCGGGGTCGGGCCCGTACATCGTGAAGCCCACCGTGCGCCCCTCGTGTAGCACCGCCCTGGTCACGAAGCCCGGGAGAAAACGACTCTCCGCGATCGAGTACAGGTTCGGTGCGATGAAGTCGCGTTGTTCTCGGGATACCGTCAGATCGATCACCTCCTCCCAGTTCTCGCGGTTCAGGTCGGCAAGTTGCACACGAATCGACATGGCCGTATTCCTACCGGGCCCCGCATCGACGGGCATCCGTATTTCGAATGACCGGGCGTGCGCGGACTCCACGGGGTCATCGTCCGTGGAGCGTGGACTTCTCCCGGAAGCGATGCGTGCGTTGTCGCGGGCAACGTCGGCCTGGGCCGTCGCTCGGGCTTGGGTGAAGAGATTCGCGGCCTCCTACGTGGCTGCGCAACGAGATGACCTCCCAACCCGACGGCGCCTACCTCCGCGTGCTCGGCGCCCCCTCCCTCGCCCTCCTGGACGGACGCACACACACCACCCACTACGCCCGGAACCCGGGTCCGGACGGGGACGTCCCCGTCCGGACCTTCGCCGCGTCACCCCTGCCGATGCTCCCACCCTCGGTCGGTACGGGTCAGCTCGCGGAAGCCGGCGGCGGTCAGTCGCCCGATCTCGTCCGCGTCGTCGGCCGACTCGTAGGCGAGCACACGGTCGACCCCGGCCAGGCGGAGCCACTGGGCCGCTTGGGCCAAGAGCCAGTCCCTCAACCCGTCGACGCGGTGGTCCGGTTCGACGACGAGACTGCCGATGTCGGCCAATGCCCCATTGCGGGCGAGCCGTTCGGGCCGGTCGAGGGCGGTGTCGACCTCGACGAAGCCGAGGACACGGCCGTCGAGGTGAGCCGTCAGCCGGGTTCCGCACTCGCCGAGCGTGCGCCGCACGGCCGGTCGGGGCAGCGACGGCTCGGTGGGCAGCGACAGCAGGTCGGCGACCTCGGCGAGCAACACCACCTCGGTGTGGCCGGTGTGCCGGAAGCCGGCCCGTTCGTAGACCGCCCGCACGTGTGGCCACACGTCGGGCAGGCCGTAGACCCCGGGCGCGGGCAGGGTTCCGTCGGCGTAGCGCACCCGCACGTCCCAACGCGCCAACCGGGCCAGGCACGCGGCCATGAGCTGATCCGCCGCCGCCTCGGAGTCGGGCCGGAACGACGCCGGCGGGCGGTAAACGAACCAAGCGATCTCGCCCGCGCCGCGAAGGTCCGGGCCGACCTCGGCGTCGTCGCGGTAGCGCAGCAGATGCGCGGCGGCGACCACGGACCCGAGCTGCTCGGCGACCAGGGTGACCCGCTCCGCCACCCACGGATCGGTGACGAACTCGTCGGGTCGCCGGGTGAGTTGCCCCAGAACGGTATTGACGGACACGGACACGCCGGGCACGACGGCGGCGACATGCGCGTTGACGAGATCGGTCAACTGGTCGCGATCGTCACGATGAAAGGGGCGCACGGTGAGAGCAGGCATGAAGGACCTCCGAACGGATTCACTGCGAGGAAGGAGGCCGCCATGCGATGCGGTATGCCGCTGACGATACCTCACACGGCCTGCCGGGCCGCGTTCCCGGCCTCGAATCGGAACTCGCTCGCGGTCCGGTGACCGCCCCGCAGGCCACACCGGTTCGGGCGCCGCCCGCGCCGACTTCACACCGACCGTCGAACGGCTCGGCAGCCCGACGGCCGCACACTACGAACAGAAGGCACCCGACGTGTTCCCTTCCACCATCACCGACTTCTGGCTGACTCCCTCCCCCACGAGTCGGCTCCTCTACGAGGACGGCGCCTTCAGCGTCACCGCGGACACCGCCCTGGACGAGGACGAACGGCTCACCATCCTCACCACGACCGACGGGAGGACGCGGGTTCTGCTCACCCCGGCGGTAGCGGAGACGATGCACCTGGACGACGGACGGCGGGTCGACGAAACCGGCTTCCGGCAGCGACTGGAAAAGGCCGGCATCCGGCTGCACGGGGCCGACAACCTGTTCTACTTCACCGACGCGGCCCGGGAGACGTTGCTCGGCGAACCGGACGGCCCTTCGATCCGCCCGCTCACCGAGGACGACAGGCCGGCGTTCGACGTGTTCGAGAAGGCGGCGTCGGAACAGGATCGCGACGACGCGCAGGTCGAACCGGACCATTGGGCGGTCTACGGGGCGTTCGAGGACGGGCGGCCGGTGTGCGTGGCGAGCATGTACCCCTGGGACGACGCGCCGCCGGCCGACCTCGGTGTGTTGACGCTCCCGCCGTATCGGGGCCGGGGCCACGCCCGCCGCCTGGTGCGCGCGATCTCCCGGCACGCCCTCGCACGGGGTTACCAGCCGCAGTACCGCTGCCAACTCGACAACCACGCCTCGGTCGCGGCGGCCGGATCGGCCGGCCTGACCCGCTTCGGGACATGGGACGTCGTCTCACCGGACTCCGCCGCGTAGACGTCGCCCACCCGCAAGCGGCGAGCATGACGACCTTGCGCAGCCGGTCCTTGCCCAGGCATTCGGCTGCCTGCTCCCCTGCGTTGCACCGCGGCCCATCGCCCGACCGGGTGGTCGTGCACGTCGCGTGCGTCGAGCGGAATCCGGATACGGCGACGTCGTCCGCTTCGCCACCACCAACGCCGCACGGCTCCTCGACCGCAAGGGCCGACATCGGCACCCTCGCGATCGGCGCCCGCGCCGACCTCGTCGTCCTGTTCGCGGACGCCTGCGGGACCTCGCCGTCCTGGCCGACCCCGTCCTGCGCATGCCCCCGGTCGTACGGGCCGCAGCCATCGTCCGGGACGGCCGGTGATCCCCTGACCCGGGTCGGCAACACCCGCCGGGTCAGCTCACCTTCGGGGTGGCGCGGACGCCGGAGTGCAGGTAGGGGGAGCCGTCGGCGAGTCGGTAGAACGTCACCGGCGTCCAGTCGCGGAGGCCCGGAAAACGCGTCGCGTACACGTTGCCTTCCACCGGCCGCAATTCGGACTCGATCGCCGACGTCTCCTGCCTGCCCGTGGTGATCCCGTTGGTGATGGTGGTGCGCATCGTCAGCGCGCCGTCGTGCCCCAGAACCTCCACGCGGACCGCCTCGCGCTCGTACACGCCGAGGTGGTCTTCCGCATCGGCGGGCAGCGGGCCGCCGGAGGGCTCCAGCGGCGTGGGGACCCTCACGCCGGCGAGGGCCTCGACGATCTCGCCGTACAGGTCGGTGTAAAGGGCCTTGCTGTCACCGCCGTTGGTGAGCAGGCACACGGCGAGTCCGGCGTGGGGAAGGACGCGAAGGAACGCGGACTGGCCCAGGGTAGCGCCGTCGTGGCCGTACAGGCGCTGCCCGTCCCAGCCCATGAGGATCCAACCGAGTCCCCAGGAGTCGCCCAGGGTGTGGCCGTTGGGCAGGTCTATCTGCTTCTCGCGCATCAGCCGGGCGCCGGCGGTGGACAGGACGCGGGTGCCGTCGGCGGTGACGCCGTCGTTCAGGTGCAGTCGGGCGAAGGTCAGGACTTCGCGGGGGGTCGAGCAGATCAGGCCGGCCGGGCCGGCGCTGCGGACGATGCCCCATTGCGGGACGACCGTGCGGTCGTCGCCCCTGCCGGTGTGTCCGATCGCGGTGCGAAAGCGCAGCGCGTCCTCGGGCAGGGTGACGGTGTGGGTGAGGCCGAGCGGTTCGTACAGGCGCTTGCGCATCGCGTCGTCCCACCTCTCGCCGGTGAGCCGTTCGATGATGCGGCCGATCAGGTTGAAGCCGGAGTTGCAGTACGACATGGTGGCGCCGAGCGGGTGGTTCACGCCTACCTCGGCGAGCCGTTCGGTGTACTTCTCCAGGCAGTCGTCGCCGCGGCCGGTGTCGACGAAGAAGTCGCCGTCGATGCCGCTCGTGTGGCTCAGCAGGTGCCGCAGCGTGACGCTGCGCGTGAGGTCGTCGTCGATCAGGCGCAGTTCGGGCAGCACCTTGACGACCGGCTCGTCCAGGCTCAGGACGCCCTCGTCGACCAGGCCCATCGCCACGGTCGCCGTCCACACCTTGGTGATCGAGCCGATCTGGAAGAGCGTGTCGGTGGTGGCCTCGATCCTCGCGTCGAGGTTGGCGAACCCGGTGACGGCCTCGGTGACGGTTTCGCCGTGCAGGATGCCCAGGCTCGCGCCCGGGACGCCGTGCCGGGCGGCCGACTCGTCGAGGAGAACCTGCCAATGGGCGGTGTCGAGGGGGCCGGCAGGGGTGGTCTGATCGGTCATGCGTATCTCCTGGATGGTTGCGGGTGGTGGCGGGATGCGCGCGGTGGTACCGCGGTCCGCGAGCGCATGGTGGTATGGGTACACACGCGGTCGGTGTCCGAGCCCATGCGTGATGCGGACCGCGGTGCGCCGTCATCGGGTCGCTGCCGCAGGCCCCGACGACACGGTCGCAACGCCGGGGGCCTGCCGGAAAGTGGTGGTGGTCCTGGGGGGGTTCATCCTCGCCGTGCTTGACCGGCACGCCCCAAGCCGCTCATTCGGTCTCGATCCGCGCCTCGGGCGGCGTGATGACCGGATGCCAGCAGGCGACCCGGCGCGCGGCGTCGATCCGCTCCAGCGCCGGCTCGTCCGTGTGGCAGCGGTCCGTCGCCAGTTCGCAGCGCGGCGCGAACGGACAGCCGGGAGTGTCCTCGCCGGGCCCCGGCGGGCGGCCGGCGATGGTGACGAGGGGCAGTCCGCGGTCGGTCGTCATGTCGGGCACGGCGCCGATCAGGGCACGGGTGTACGGATGCGCGGTGCCGGTGACCAGATCGCCCGTCGGCAGTTCCTCGACCACCCGCCCGGCGTACATCACCATCACGCGCTCGCAGACCTGGGACACGACGGCGATGTCGTGAGAGATCATCAGCACGGCCGCACCCGACTTCGTGCGCACGTCCCGCAGCAGGGCGAGTACCTGCGCCTGCACCGTCACGTCGAGCGCGGTGGTGGGTTCGTCGGCGATGACGAGTCTGGGCTCGCCCATCAGGCCCATGGCGATCATCGTGCGCTGCCGCATGCCTCCGGAGAACTCGCTCGGGCGCATGCCCGACCGGTGCTCGGGGTCGGGGATGCGCACCGCGCGCAGCCGGTCCACGGCCCGTTTCATGGCCTGGGTCCGGTTGTGGCCGAGGTGCACCTCGGCGACCTCGGAAAGTTGCCTGCCGATCGTGAGGGCCGGATTGAGCGACGCCATCGGGTCCTGGAACACCATCGAGAGCGATGTGCCGAGCCTGGCACCGGCCGTCGGGTCGACACCGTCGAAGGTGATCGAGCGCGCGGTGACCCGCGCCGGGTATGGGACCAGGCCCGCGACGGCCAGCGCGGTCAGGCTCTTGCCGGAGCCCGACTCTCCCACGATGCCGACCGCCTCGCCCGGCGCGACCGACAAGGACACGTCGCGTACCGCCACATGGCCGCCGGGGAAGGTGATGCGTAGGCGGTCGACCTCGAGGAGCGGGGCGGGGCCGGTCCCGTCGCCGGCTGTGCCGTTCGGGTCGTCCGACGGCGCCGGCACCGTGGCCCGGTGGTCCCGGTCGGCCGCCGTCCGGAGCCCGCGGCGCCCGCCGGCCTGCGACAGCACCTCGCCCACCAGGTTGAACGCGAGTCCGGTCAGCACGATCGCCACCGCCGGTCCCACCGCCGACTCCGGGTGCGTGTAGACGCGGTTGAGTTGCTCGTTGAGCAGACGGCCCCAGTCGTAGTCCGGCGGCTGTACGCCCAGGCCGAGGAACGACAGGCCGGAGAACGCGAGGAGGATGCCGGCGCCGGCCTGGAAGAGGAACAGCGCGACCGGCTCGGCGATGTTGGGCAGGATGTGCCGCACGATCAGTCGGAAGCGGCCCACCCCGAGGATGCGCGCCGAGGCGACGTAGTCGGAGCCCGCCACCGACGCCGCGAGGTTTTGGATCAGCCGGGCGAAGGTCGGCACGATGCCGATGCCGATCGCCAGCACCGCGCCGTGCGTGCCCACGCCGAAGACGATCGCGAGGAACAGCACGAACAGCAGTGTGGGGAACGCGATGAGCAGGTTGACCAGGGCGGTGACCAGTCGCGCGAGGCGCGGGCCCAGCACGGTCGGCAGGGTGCCGAGCACGAACCCGCCGACACCGCCGATCACGACGGCGCCGAGGGTCAGTTCGAGGGTCAGGCGGGTCGCCACGATCATCCGCGCGGCGATGTCACGGCCCAAGGCGTCGGTGCCGAACCAGTGCTCGGCGCTGCCGCCCCGGCCGATCGCGGTGGTGTCGACGCGGTCGGCGGTGTCCTGCCAGAAGATCGGCCCGATGATCGCGACGACCAGCAGCACGAACACGGCGAACATCGTGACGATGCCGAGCGGCGTGCGCAGGGTACGGCGCAGGCGTTGGGTGAACGACATGGTCAGCTCTCCCGGATCGTGGAGTTCGGGTCGGCGATGGCGAGGACGATGTCGACCGTGAAGTTGATCAGCAGCGCGAGGGTGCCGTAGACGAGGACGACCCCCTGCACCAGCGGATAGTCCTTCTGGATGATGGCCTGGACCATCGTCATGCCCAGGCCCGGCCACGCGAAGACGTTCTCCACCAGGACGGTCCCGGTCAGCAGCCCGGCGAGCATCAGTCCGCCGAGGGTGAGCGAGGACGTCAGCAGGTTCGGCAGCGCGTGCCGCACGTAGAGGATCCGCGTGGGCAGCCGCTTGGCGCGGGCGGTGCGCATGTAGTCCTCGTCGAGCACCCGCAGCGTCTCGACCCGCACGATCCGCGACAGCGCGGCCACCGGGCCGATGGCAAGCGCCAGCACCGGCAGCACGTACGATTCGGGCCCGTCCTTCAGCGCCACCGGGAGCCAGCCGAGTTGGGCTCCGAAGATCGCGGCCAATCCCACCGCGAGCAGGAACTCGGGGAGGACGGCCACCACACTGGTGGCACCGACGAATGCCAGTTCGAGGCGTCGGCGGCGGCCGTGGCGGGTGAAAACTCCCGCCGCCATGCCGAGCGGAACGGCGACGACGATGGTGGTGACGAACGCGATGGCCGCGATCTGCATGGTCGAGGGCAGTCGGTCGGAGATGATCTCGGCGACCGGCATCCCGGCACCGATCGACTCGCCCAGGTCACCCTGGAGGAGTCCGGCGACGAAACTCCCGAACTGGTCGGGCAGGGACCGGTCCAGGCCGAGCGCGTGCTTGCGTGCCTCGACCAGTTCGGGGGAGGCCGAGACGCCGAGCGCGGCGCGTACCGGGTCGCCCGGTACCAGGTGGATCATCGCGAACGACGCCGTGATCAGCACGGCGAGCGACACCGTCAGACGGCCGAGGCGCCGGAGTGTGAACGTCACCCACGGGTTGGGCCGGGTATCGGCGAAGCGGCTCGTCGGTGTGGTTGTCATCGGGTCTCTCTCGACCGCGTCGACGTGATGTCGCCGCCGTCCCCGCCGAACGTGACGCTCTTGCCGTGGTGAGGCAGTGCGCCGTTCGCGGACGGGATCGTGCCGACACGCTTCACGAGCACGAACTCGGCGGCGTTCCGGTCGGCGACGTCCCGCGCCGCGACCTGGATGGTCCTTGTCATGGGACTCCTTGCAGGAGGTGGACCGCCCTCGGTCGGACATGGCGGCCGAGGAGGGGGTCAGGTGTCATCCCCGGTTTCGAGGGGTCGTGCGGAGGCCGAAATCCGGATGTGTGGGCCCGATCGGCGCCAACGAGGAAGGGGTACGTCTCGTGGCGACCGTGCTTGTCGTGGACACGTCACCGCCGTTGGGCGGCACTTTGTGTCTCGACCACCCGAGGCCCGATGGTCGGCCTGGTGGTCGTCGCGTCGCCGGGTCGGCGTCTCGAAGAGTGCGGGTGCCGACGGGGCCGTGCTCCGGGTCGGTGTGAGCGGTGCGGGAAGGTTGCCACCGGACGACCGGACGCCGAGGACCCGGCGAAGTCGGCGATCCGTGGCCCTGAACCAGGACGATCCGTGGGGGCTGTGCCGGGCATCGATCCTCGCGGCGGTGTTCCGCCGAGGTGCGGGTACCTCGCCCGGGGCCGGCGTCGGCAGTGCCCCGAACGCACCATTGTCACGGCGAGTTGCCACGCCGTGGCTTGACGGGTTCTGCACCCGAAAAGACAGGCGGTTCCCGATCCCGGTGCGGTCTCCCCGTGCGGGGAACGCGGCGGCACGCGCGAGTGCTTGCCGTTCGACCGGGGCGGATCGTCAGTTCTTCCGCAGCGCGGTGGGGACGATGGCCCCTCGGTCGAGGCGGAAGGTGACGCCCTTGCCGAACATCGTTACCGGGGTGTCCACGAAGGGCACGACGTCGACGCGCTTGAAGAGGGCGACCTCGGCGGCGTTCCAGTCGGCGCAGCCGGCCGCGTCCGACTTGACTCGCGCGGCGGCGACCAGGCGCTGGTGGTCGGGATTGTCCGTCCCGCCGAAGTTCATGCCCTGTGGCGGTCGGGGGCCGCTGAAGAACGGCACCAGTTGGTCGGGCAGGGCCGCGTTGAACGGCGGCCAGGAGACGTCCCAGGCGTCGCCTCCCACGACCGAGGCGAGCGTGGTGCCGGTGAAGGTGGACGTGGTGACCTTTATGCCGAGCGCCTTCCACTGCTGCACTGTCAACTCCGCGGCGGCGAGGATCTGTTCACCGCCGCTCAGGTAGGTGAACCTGATCTCCAGCGTCCTGCCGTCCTTGGTCCAACCGTCGCCGGATTTCGTCCAGCCCGCTGCGGTCAACTCGGCTGCGGCTTGCGCGCGATCGTGTGCCGGCAGGTTGCCGGTGATGTTGTCGGCAGGGCACATCTTGGGTTCGGCGAGCCCGAGTCCCTTGGATGGCACGCCCTTTCCGCCGGTGGCGACGGTGCCTATCTGACCGAGGTCGAGGGCGTGGATCAGGGCCCGCCGGACGTGCTCGTCAGCCGTCGGGTGCCCCGGGGTCTCGGCGAAGAGGAGTTGCCCGAGCAGCAGGTTCACGCTTTGCTGCTTCAGGCCGGCACTCTCCAGGCGTTGTCGGTCGGGGCCCAGGACCTGTGCGATGTTGAGCTGACCGGACAGGAGCAGGTTCGCTGCGGTCGTCTCGCTGGGGACGACCTTGAAGATGACTTTCTCGGGGGACTGGTCGTTGCCGGCGCCGGCCGGGCCCCATGTGTAGCCCTTGCGCTTGACGTACGTGTAGTGGTCGCCCGGCACGACGTCGGAGAGGATGTACGGGCCGGTGCCGTCCGAGGCGCGAGCGAGCGTGTCCGGCGCCTTCAATCCTTTGGGGCACGCAATGGCGACCATCGCGGACATCCGCAGCAACATCGGCGCGGGGTCCCGCGTGGTCACGGTCACTGTACGGGTGGCGTCGTCGGCGGTCGCGGTGGTCGTCCGGGGCACGGACAGACCCAGCAACGGCGATTGGTTCTTCGGGTCGGCTATGTAGTTGAACTGGTTCGCGACATCGGAGACCCCAAGTGGCGTACCGTCGCCGCACGTTACACCCTCGCGCAAGCTGAACTCGACCTTGTCGACGCCGTGGACCGTCCAGGATTTCGCCAGTCCGGGGACCACCTGCCCGTCGGCCGCGATGCTCACGAGGGAGTCGTACGCGAACGCGTTCATCACGCCGGCGGCCGAGTTGGCGGCGGCGAACGGGTTGAGGGTGCCGGGGTCGGATCCCAAGCCGATGGTCACGGTGCCGGCGGCACCACCGGGGCCGCCGCCCCCGCCGCTGCCACCGCACGCCGCGGCGGTCAGACAGGCCGTGGTGGTCAGCGCCACAATCCTGGATGCTGTTCTCATTCTGGACATCAAGTGCACAGGCGTCATTACGGACTTGGCCATCCTGGGGAACCTCCTGAGCGGCCGACGGCAGAACATCGTCGGCGGGGGGATGGCTGACTTTAGACACCCGAGAGGCAGGTCGTGAATCGTCTGTTCGGACGAAACTGGCGCACTAATGTTGTGCGGGAGGACAAGGGGTCTGCTCCGGGCTATGCGTCCGGCGCCTGCGAGGGCAGTGCTTCTCCGGGGAACAGGGTCAGGCTGAACATGTGTCGCACCCGTTCCGGCGAGGGCTCGTTGCCCGCCCGGGCCATGATCACGGCGCGCAAATCCTCGATCATTCCCGCGAGTTCGTCCCGGCTGAGCCAGAGCGCGTGCTGGCGGAAACCCACCAGGTCGTGGATGGGGTCGGCACCCTCGCGATCGAGGTAGGCGTTGAACTCGGCCTGCAAGGTCGCCGCAGCCACCGCGAATGTCCGGCGGTAGTCCTCGGCCGACATCGAGGCGGCCGTATCGGCGTCGATCACCGTTTTGCCGCGGCACAACACGTACCGGCGTTCGATGGCCCCGCGGACCCGCTCCTCGCTCTCGACCGCGAGGACTTCGCCGCCGACCAGATGGCCGACGTGCCGGTAGACGGTGGCCTGCGACACGTCCGACAGCAGGGCGCACAACTCCGAGGTGGTGCGCGCCCGTCCGTCGTACATGGCATGGACGATGCGCATTCGTACGGGGTGCAGAAACAGGTCGACCGTATCCATGGACAGGACAATGCCATCGCCGCTACCTTTCTCAAAAATGAGAGTAGTTAGGACGCAGACCATGCCGAACCCATCGCCCGCAATCGGCCCCGACGCCGTGCTCCCCCCTCCCCCGCTGGGGCGCCGGCACGCCGTCGGCGGCCGACGGCTGATGCTGCATCGCTCCGGCTCCGGCGGCCCGGCCGTGGTGTTCCTCCCAGGAGGTGGGATGGTCGGTCTGGACTACCTCAACATTCACGACCGGACGGCCGAGCTGACCACCAGCGTGCTCTACGACCGCGCAGGCACCGGTTGGAGCGACCGGGCCGAACTGCCGCGCTCCGCCGGCGAGGTCGCGGACGAACTGCACGGCCTGCTGCGTTCCGCGGACATACCCGCCCCCTACATATTGGTGGGCCATTCCCTGGGCGGGTCCTATGCGCGCATGTTCGCGCAACGCTTCCCCGCTCAGGTGGCGGGCCTGCTCCTGCTGGATCCCTCCCACGAGGACTTCCTCGCCCGCGTGCCCGAGGAGGTGCGACAACACACGGAGCAAATGCGGCAGCAGCTGGAGCAGTTGCGGATCGAGGGATTGCCGGACCCGACACCGGAGCAACTGCGACAGGTTCTCGATCAGCTCGCACCGATCTCGGGGGGATGGCCGGAGTCGGTTCGCCGACCACTCGTCGACTACCACCTCGACGCGTGGCGGACCAGCCTCGACGAGGCATGGAACCTCGACAGCGAGATCGCCGACGAACTGCGGAGCGGTCCGGGCCTGCCGGATGTGCCGTTGATCGTGCTCACCGCTCTGGCGGAAGAGGAGGCCGAGGCCCGGATGTGGCCCGCCGAGACACGGCAGAAATGCAGCGACGCCAAGGCCGCGCTGCACGCCGAACTGGCCCGCTCGGTACGAAACGGTGAGCACCGAACCCTCGCCGACGCCGGACACGTCTGGCTCCACGAGCAACGCGCGGACGCCGTGCTCCGAGCCATCGACGATCTGCTCCGCACGGCGCGATGACACCCCCACCGGCCGACCGCCCCGGGGCACACCGGGGATCGACGCCCGCCCCACGCGTGCCGGCCGACGACGGCGAACAAGGCCGGCGCGGGCCCGGCCCCGTTGCGGCAGCGCTGATGGAGGCTCCGCACCACGGCCGCCCGGCGCACCGCAACCCACGGGGCCGCCGGATCGTCCGACCCACCCATGGGCGGATGCCATGCCGCCGAAGCCTCGGCGCCAGTTGTCCGACGCCGATCCGGACCAGCTCGCACCGGCCGGCCCGTGGCACTGTGTCGACGCGTGTCCCCTATATACAGCCACCGCGCCCCGGGACTCGTCCCGCTCGACGCGGCCGACTGACAGCCACACCCGGCACCCCTGGGCGGCCCAACCCTCCGAACGGCTCGATCGACCCGGCCAAAAAGGTGGAGCGCCGACCGAGCCTCACGCCCGGCCCGGATCGAAGCGCGTTGTCGACGCGCGATCGCCTCGGCAGCTACTCGGGCACGATGCCGCTCCGCCGGTCGCATGCCGCCGAGGGGGTCGGAGCCGTAGACGAGGGTGACGCCGCTGCGGTGGGCGCGTTCCGAGGCGGCGAGCCCCGAGTCCAGGACCTCGTCCGCCGTGCGGCGGCTGTCCTCGGGCAGCCCGAACTCGTTTGCGGTATCGGCAACGTTCGTTGCCCTCCTCGGCGATGGTTGGATTGAATGCGACGCATGGACGAGCCCTCCCCTATCGCCATCACGCTGGCACAGGTCGGCCCGCGACTTCGCCGCATCCGTACCGAGCGTGGCCTGACCCTGTCCGCACTGGCCGAGGCAACGGGGATCTCCATCAGCACCCTGTCCAGGTTGGAATCCGGCCGACGCCGCGCGAGCCTGGAAATGTTGTTGCCGATCGCGCAGGCCCACAGGTTGCCGCTGGACGAACTCCTCGGAACCCTTGAGTCGGGCAAGTCCCGGATGCACACCAGACCTCGTGTACGCCACGGCAGAGTCCATTTTTCACTGACCAACCGCCCGAGCCCCCTGCAGGCGTGGAAGTTGGTCATCCCGGCCGCACAGAACCGGCCCGAGCCGTGCACGCATGAGGGGCACGTGTGGCTGTACGTCCTGTCCGGACGGGTACGGGTCGTCTTGGGCGACCGCGAGCTGGTTCTGGAGCCGGGCGAGGCCGTCGAGTTCGACACCGGCGTGCCTCACTGGTTCGGTCCCCTCGGTGGCTCGGCCGTGGAGGTCCTCGGCCTATTGGGCGGCCGGGGCGAGCGCGTACACGTCCGCACCGGATTGCGGTCCCGTTGAACACCGTGCTCGCCGGACGAGCACGTCGCCCGCTCGGCCCGGCTCGAAGCTCGGACCCCTCGGCGCCACCAGTGTCGGAAGCTGTTTCCCCAGCGCAACCACGCGGCCTGATCAAACCCCGGGCGGGCGAAACCTGTCCCCGACGCCGAACCGCTTGTCCGCGATCGAGAAGAGGTCAGTGGTTGCGGTGCGGCCACCAGTGTTCAGGGAGGGCACGGGGTTGATGGGACGGTGGAGGAGTTGGGGCAGGACTGGCGTCTTCGGTGGCGCGGTCGCCCTACCCAAGGTGGTTGCCGTGCGGCCGGCTCGCATTGAGGGGCGGAGCATTCTTCGGACGCGTTGATGGTGGCCTTCCCGCCGGCAGGGCGTGCTGCATCGCGCCCGGGTGGGTGCCCAGCACACCGATGCTGCCCGCCGACGACGGGTCTGCGGTGGCCCCGCCAGGGCGACGGGCGCGCACCTCGGCACCCTCGCGGTCGGTACGGCGTCAAGCCAATCGTTCACACGGAGCCCCTGCTCCATCCCACTCCCGCCGTGAGGTACATCCGTGCAGGTCATGACCACGATGCGCAAGCGAGTACCGGCTCTGGCCGCTCTTGTGCTGTTGCTTCTCACCGCTGTCGCGGCCCTGTTGCCGTTACGTGTCTCCGAGCCCCGGCCGGCCTCCGCCCCCGTCGGCGAGTTCTCGGCGGCCCGTGCGGTGGCCCGGCTCGACAACATCGCGAAGGTCCCGCACCCGGCGGGTTCGGCCGCGCAGTCGCAGGTACGGGAGTATCTCGTCGGCGAGCTGCGGAAGTTGGGGTTGCGGCCCGAGGTCCAGGCCCGAGTCGCCCCCTCCGACCCCGACGGCAACCCGGCTGTCGTCGGGTCCGTCTCCAACATCCACGCCACGATCCCCGGCAGGGAGCCCACCGGCCGGGTCCTCCTCGTCGCCCACTACGACTCCGTGCCGATCGCCCCCGGCGCCTCCGACGACGGCGCCAACGTCGCCGCCATCCTCGAAATCGCCCGCGCACTCGGGACCGGACCGCAGCTCCGCAACGACCTCGAGATCCTGTTCACCGACGGCGAGGAGCAAGGACTGCTCGGCGCACGGGCGTTCGTCGACGCCGAGGCGGGCACACGCCGAGCCGCCGACCCCCGGCGGACCGTCGTGGTGAACATGGAGGGCCGGGGCCCCTCCGGGCCCGTCGTGATGTTCCAGATGGCGGGCACCGGTCTCGTCCCCGCCGTGCGAGCCTCCGGTGCCTTCACCACGTCGTTCTCCGCGGCGATCTACGACCGACTGCCCAACGACACCGACCTGACAGCCTTCGACGAGGCCGGCATGCGGGGGCTCAACTTCGCCTTCATGGACGGCTCCGGGCACTATCACACCACCCACGACGACATCGCCCGGCTCGACCGCGCGAGCGTGCAGGACATGGGGGAAGCGGCACTCGCAGCAGTCCGGCAGCTCGGCGGGGCGGACCTCTCACAAACCGGTCCGGACGCCACCTACTTCTCCCTGTTCGGCACGGTCGTGTCCTACCCGGCATGGCTGGTCCTGCCGCTCGCCGTGGTGACGCTCCTGGGCGTGCCTGTGCTGCTGTGGTTCGGCCGGCGCCGCGGGTTGTCCCCGGGCGGGGCCGGACGGGCCGCCGCGACCTTCCCGCTCACGCTGATCGGCGCGGCGGCCGGCGGCCTGGCCGGGTGGTGGGTACTGAGCCTGGCCCGACCGGACTTCGCGCTCGGTGAGGGCAGCGTGTACCACCTCGGCCGATACGCGTGGGGTGGGGTGTTGCTGCTCCTGGTGCTGCTCGTCGCCTGGTACCGCTGGGCCCGCCGCAAGGCGTCGCCGTTGGACGTCGTGGTGGGTGTGCTCGGCTGGTTCGCGCTGCTCGCCGTGGTCTGCGCGGTGCTGCTGCCCCAGGGCGCCTACCTCTTCACCTGGCCGGCGCTGATCGGGACGGTCGTCGTGGGCGTGACGTTGAGGTTCACAGCCGCGGACTCCCCGTGGCGGGCGGTGAGCGGAGCGCTGACCGCCGTGCCGGTTGTGGCACTCGTCCTGCCGGTGGTGCTCGTGCTGCTGCCCGCCCTGGGACTGACGCTCATCGCCGCACCGCTGGTCCTCGCGGTACTGCCCGCGGCGTTGCTGCCCGGTCTCCTGGAGCCCCTGCCCTCGCGCCGGGCGGTCACCGCCGGGATGCTCGCGGTGGCGGTGGCGGGTGCCGGCACGCTGGTCGTGGGCACGACCCTCGACGGGTACAGCACCGACGAACCCCGGCCGGTCAGCCTGGGATACGTCCTGGAGTCCGACACCGGCAAGGCCACCTGGGTCAGCCTCGGCGACACCTCCCAGCCCACCGTCGGCAAGCTCCTCACCGGTGAACCGGCACGCTACGACGACCGCGTCCCCTCGCTGGGCGGCCTCGCACTGGCGAACGGAGCGGCCAGGACCGCACCCCTGGACACACCGTCGACCAAGGACGTCTCGGTCGCCGAGGCCGACGGCGTACGTACGATCCGAGTCCGCATCCAGGCCCCCGCCGACGCGCACACCATCGACGTCCACGCCGACACCGGCGCCCACGAGATCCTCGACGCCACCGTCGAGGGCGCGAAGCTCGCCGGCGGCCCCAAGCACCCGGAGCGCGGCTGGGGCTGGAGCTTCAGCTACGCCGCCCCGCCCGCCGACGGCATCGACGTCGTCATCCGCACCCGCGGCAACGGCCCCCTGCCGCTCCGCGTGATGTCCACCGCCGTCGGCCTGCCAAACGGGGCCGGCGCACCCGCCCCGGCCCCGGACGAGAGCTGGGCGAGCTGGCCGTCGGTCGCCGGACAGACCTTCGTCGTACGGACCTTCCGGCTCTGAACCCACCCCACCAGAGCCCGCATCGGTTCCGGCCGCGACCGGGAGAGTCCGGTTCGGCGGAGGGCGCAGAGGTGCGCCGGATCGGCGCCATCAGCGAGCCGACGGTTATCACAGATATCATGGACCTTCTTAGTCCATGATACTGTGCGGATCACACATGGAGACGAGAGAAGGAAAGATCGTCATGCGGATTGCCATCGCCGGCGCGACCGGGAACATCGGGGCCCGGACCGCCACAGCCCTCGAAAAGAGCGGGCACGACGTCGTGCGGATCAGCCGCTCGCTCGGCGTGGACCTGTCGACCGGGGACGGGCTGGACGACGCACTGTCCGGCGTCGAGGTGGTCGTCGACGCGATCACCGCGCCGGTGACCGACCGAGCCGGGACGGTGGCGTACTTCGGCACGACCACCCGGAACCTGCTGGCCGCCGAGGAGCGGGCCGGCGTCCGCCACCACGTGCTGCTCTCGATCGCCGGCGTCGGTCGAAACGAGGGCAATGCGCACCACGCCGGCAAGCGCGAACAGGAGCGCCTCGTGGCGGCGGGGCCGGTGCCGTGGACCATCGTCCCGGCCACCCAGTTCCACGACTTCGCCGCGATGGTGACGAGCTGGACCGAACAGGACGGGGTCGCCGACATCGCGCCGCTGCTCGTCCAGCCGATCGCCCCCGCGGACGTCGCCGACATCCTCGCCGAGATCGCGGTCGGCGAGCCGCAGGGGCGCTACGTCGACGTGGCCGGGCCCGAACCGCAGGACCTGGTGGACATGGCCCGGCGCACCAACGAGGCACGCGGGCGCACGGTGCGGCTCGTGCCGACCTGGTCGTCGGTGTTCGATACGTCGATGGCCGGCGACGTGCTGCTCCCCGGCGAGGGCGCCCGGATCGCACCGACCACCTTCGACGAGTGGCTCCGGGAGCAGCGGTAGCGCCAAAGCACTTCGCCGAGTCCGGGCTTCGACCACCATCGGTCGGTCGGAACTCGCCGACCGGGGTGACCACGGCGGCCGTGCCGCAGGCCGAGACCTCGGAGAGTGTGGTCGCCGGCCTCGCCGGTCGACCGGGAACGCGACGCAGCGATACCCGGATCGCTGCGTCGCCCTCGGTGAGCGGGCCCCGAACGTGTTCCTGAACACCCCGAACCAGTCACGCCCGCGATTGGCGCTCCGGCGCCGGGCGGATGAGCTTGAGCATGATCTCGTCGCACTCCCGGTCCACGCGCCGGCTCTCCTCCGCGAAGCCCATCCGGGCGTGGGACCGGCGTGCGGAAGTGTTCTTCTCGTACACCTCCAGCGTCAGCGCGCCGTGCAAGGCCGCCGCGCTCGTCGGCGGGAACGTACGGGCGGATCACGGGATCTTCGGACATGCGCGGCCATACCCCTATGGGGGATGGGCCGGCTCGGCCGCCGCCGTCGCCGGGCCTTCGTCGAGCATCGTCGCCGTGTCGACGACGCCACCGCCGTCAGCTTGCGCGCGAAACGCCGCTCGCCCTCCGGACGAACCTTTGCCCGACTTCTCGATGCGAGAGCCCCACCCACCCTTGAAAGCCCGCGCCGCCGGCAAGGCCCCGGAGAGCGTTGCCGCCCGCCACGCCGACACCCGGTCCCGCGCCTCGACGGGACGCCGTCCGGGAGCAAACGCGCCGACCCGAATCCGCGCGCGCCCTGTCCCTGAACGTCACTCGAAATCCCTGGGTCTCCCCGGCCTGCGCGTCGCTCACGGACTTACGCGAACTTTCGGACACATCCCCCGAGACGGCCGGCGGCAGCGCCGGGGGACGGCGCCGGAAAGCGATTCTCGGCGGCGCGGCTTCAGGGTTGGACGTGTGGGCGTTCGTGCTGCGCCCGCCAGGAGGGCGTGGCCACGCCGGACATGACGATCATCACGATGTCCTCGGCGAGGGTGTCGGTGATGGGGAGGTGGCCGAAGAGCGCCCGGTAGTACGTGGTCGAGGCCAGCAGGTCGAGGAGAAGGTCGAGATCGGCGTCGGGGCGGATGTCGCCGCGGTCGATGCCTCGGCGCAGGGCGGTGGCCGTGGCGGCGCGGCGGGGGTCGAAGAGGCGAGTGAAGAAGTCTTCGGCCAGTGCCGGGTCGGCGGCGATGTCGGCGACCAGGGCGGGCCACACGCGACGGGTGCCGGGGCCGGCGAAGGCGGCGGTGAGGGTCGCGATGCCGGCGATGAGGTCGCAGTGGGTGCAGCCGGTATCGGGGGTCGGGGCGTCCCCCATGGTCGCTACGAGGGCGTCGACGACCAGGTGGCGGCGCGACGGCCAGCGGCGGCGGATGGCCGGCTTGGTGGTGCCGGCGCGTACGGCGACCGCCTCCAGGGTGAAGTCGGCGTAGCCGCCTTCCTCGAGGAGTCGCATGGTGGCCGCGAGGACTGCCTCGTCGATGCGGTGGTCGCGGGGGCGGCCCCGGTTGGTCGGGATCAGTCGCGTACCGGAGCTGGCCATGGTCACGAGTATAGAGCGCGTCTACTATCGTTCCGTTCTGGAACGGAACATAATTCGCGACGACCCGGGAGTCGACCTTGTCAGCCGAGCTGCAGCGCAAACTCGAAACGACAGTCGAGCCGAAAATGGACAGGACACACATGGGGACACCCGCGGGCCTCCGTCGGGCGGAGGGAGAGGGGACGGCCTCGCCTCCGGGATCGGGGAAGGCCCCGCCGCCGGCGATCACCGGCGTCGACGCGGCTGACGGCGTTGCCCCTGATGACGCCACCGACCCCGCCGACCGCGCGGGGGTGTGGGATCACGGGCATCGGGCGCTGTCGTTGGGGTTGTTGATCTCGGTGGGCCTCGTCGCCTTCGAAGCCATGGGTGTCGTCGCGATCATGCCGCACATCGCACGGCGGCTCGACGGGCTGGAATCGTACGGCTGGGGCCTGTCCGCGCTGATGCTCGCGAGCATCCTGGGCGCGGTCGTCGCCGGTACGGCCGGAGACCGTGTGGGCCCGCGTCGGCCGCTCGCGGTGGCCCTCGGCCTGCTGGCGGCGGGTTGTGTGGTCGCCGGTGTCGCGCCCACGTGGTGGGTCTTCGTGGTCGGCAGGTTCGTCCAGGGGCTGGGGGTCGGCGCGATCATGGGCCTGGCCTACCTGGTGATCGGCCGGGCCTACCCCGATCACCTGCAAGCGCGCATGGTGGCGCTCACCTCCTCGGCGTGGACCCTGCCCGCGCTCATCGGTCCGGTGATCGCGGGTACGCTCGCCGATCGGCTCTCGTGGCGTTCTCTGTTTCTCCTCCTGCCGATTCCGACCATGCTCGCGGCCCTGCTGACGTTGCCGGCGCTCCGTGCGCTGGGCGGCTCGGGAGACTCGGGCGGTTCGACGGCTCCGGGGGCAAGCGGGGATGCCCCTGGGGCGGGAACCTCTCAGGCGGGGGCTGCGGACACAGCCGGCGAGGCGGGGAACACGAAGGGGCGGCGGCTTCGAGACCTTGCGGCGAGTCTCGTACTCGCTTTGGGGATGGGGCTGATGATCGCCGCGTTCGAGTTCTCCTCGTTGGTGCCGGTGCTGCTCCTCGCATCGGTCGGCGCGGTCGTCGCCGTGCTCTCCTATCGCGCACTCACTCCGGCCGGAACCACGCGCGCCCGACGCGGGCTGCCGGCCGGGATCGCCATGCGATGGCTGCTCGCAGGGGCCTACTTCGGGGCGGACACCTTCCTTCCCCTGGGGCTGACCGAGCTGCGTGGGTTGAGCACCGTCGAAGCCGGACTCGGACTGTCGGCGGGCGCGTTGACGTGGGTGGCGGGCTCCGCGCTCCAGGCACGGTGGGACGACCGCCACGGCGCGCGACTGCGCCCGACGCACAGCGCGGTCGGCAGCGCGGTGCTGTTCCTCGGCATCGCGATCCTGGCCGGCACCGTACTGATCGACGCCGTACCGCCGTTGGTGGCCGTACTGGGCTGGGCGATCGGCGGGTTCGGGATGGGCATCGCGTACAACGCCGCCTCCGCCGCGGTCCTCGCGCAGGCCCCGACCGACCAACAGGGCCGCACCGGCGCGGCGCTCCAGCTGTCCCAGACCTCCGCGATCGCCGCACTCAGCGGCCTCGGCGGCGGCGCCGTCGCCCTGACCCACAACCACGGCGCGGGCATGGGTACCGCGCTCGGCATGACGTTCGGACTGACCGCACTACTCGCCTTGGCGGCCGTGGCGGTATCAAGCCGGATCAAACCACCGACCGAGGGCTGAGAGACGGCCGGCCGGGCCCGGGCCCGGATTCGGGCGGGTATCCGGTGCATCCGGCCGCCTTCGGTAGGGCTTTGGCCACGCCGTGTATCGAAACGCGCGTGCTCGCCCGGGTCACCGGCGAGACAAGTCTCGTGACTCGGGCCGTGCGGGTCACGGAAACGCGTGTGCCCGCCGCAGACTTCTCGTCCCATGGAATCCACGGCCTGGACATCCGGTTCATGCCCTCGGGAGACATCGGATCCCTGGACCTGGGGATGACGCCGCACGTACAGCGGGCCGACGACGAACTCCTGACCCGGGTGGTGTTCGGCGAGCCCAACGACCGGGCCCTCGGTGTGTACGAATCCATCCCGAGCGAGGAATGGAGCAGCCATTGAGCGGCGCCCTCAACGACCGCGAGCGAGCCGAGGGTGAACGACACACCCAGGCCGTCCTCGCCCTCGCCCGCCGTCGCGTCAACGTCCTGTGGGCCCTGCTGCGTGACGGGCGGTGCTATCGGACCACACCACCCGTCACCCTCGCCGCTGACAACAGGATCAGGAATCGATCAGTTCACTCTTCGGCGCATCGAGCGGTATTGCTCGGCATCGTGAGCACTGACGGATACAGGTTCGCCTGCGGCGTATGCGGAGTCCAACAGGGCTGGGGCGGTGTCGAGACGAGCGGCGCGCCCCAGCGCGTACAGGCCGAGTGCCGCGGCGCCGAGTGCGGTGCCTTCCGCGCCCGAGGAGAACACCGTGGGTCGGTCGAGCGCGGCGGCGACCACGGTCTGCCACAACGGCGAGCGGAAGGTGCCGCCGGTGATGCGCACGGAGGTGATGGGATGGACGCGGTCCAGGTCGGCGACGATTTCCGCGAGACGAAGAGCGGTTCCTTCGACGGCGGCGCGCACGAAGTGGCCGCGGGTGTGGTGGTGGGTGAGCCCCAGATAGGCGCCGCGCAACTGTGGGTTCCACAGCGGTGAGCGTTCGGGAAGCAGGTAGGGGAGCATGACCAGGCCGTCACTGCCGATGGGTACCGCTTCGGCCAGTTCGAGCAGCTCGGTGTCGCGTCGTGGACCCGCTTCCAGATCGGAGGCGAATACGTCTCCGGCCCAGCGGACCACGCTGCCGCCGTTACTGACCGCGCCGCCGATCACCCAGATCGAGTCGGTCAGCGCGTAGCTGAACAGTCGGCCCTCCGGATCCGCGTACGGTTCGGTCGCGACGGTTCGCACCGCGCCGCTGGTGCCCAGCGAGAGTCCGGCCACGCCGGGGGCCATCGCCCCGGTGCCGAGGTTGCCGAGGGGGCCGTCGGCTGCGCCCGTGACGACGGGAGTGCCGGCGGGGATGCCGGTTGCCCGTGCCGCGGCGGGTGAGAGGTCCAGGACCGCGGTGGTGGGCAGTATTCGGGGCAGTTGCTCGGGCCGGACACCGGTGAGCCGGAGCGCCTCGGGGTTCCACTGTCGTGTTGTCATGTCCAGCATGCCGGTTCCGGAGGCAGAGGACAGTTCCGTGACGAGATCGCCCGTCAGCTGCAGCAGGACATGGTCCTTCAATCCGGCCCACCAACGGGTTCGCGACCACAGCTCCGGTGTTTCCTGGCGGAACCACAGCAGTTTGGCGAGTGGGGTCATCGGATGGACGGGAGTGCCGGAGACGCGCTGTAGTTCGGTTGCCTGCCCGGAGAGGTGCAGTTGCCACGCCTGGTCCACGGCACGGTCGTCCGCCCACGTCACCAAGGGTGTGAGTGGGTGTTTGCGGTCGTCCAGGGCGAGCAGGCCGTGCATCGCCGTACCGACGGATATCGCCACGATGCGCGAGCCCGTGCAGGCGTTCGCGCATTCGCTCAGGACGTGGGTGATCGCGGCCGAGACGTGCGCCAGGTTCTGGGCGGGACCGGGCGGGCACTCCCGGGTGGCGAGATGTCGCCGGGTGGAGCCGAGCCGGAAGGCGACGGCTTTGACCGCGGTGGTCCCGACATCGAGGCCGATGACGACCTCGCCGGTCATATGAGGTCCCCGGCCTGGGCCGTGACCGCCGGCAGCGCACTGTCGAGGCCGCCCTCGGGAGTCCGGCCGCGGCCCGCTTCGGTGACGGTCGGCGTGACGACCGCCGGGTCCGGTGACGACCGGTCGGTGAACCGGGTGGCGCGGTCCGCGCCCGGATGCGCCGCGCCGACCGACGCGATCGACTCGCACCGGTCGCCGTCGCTCCCCCGGGCGATCAGGGTGTACATGCCGCCTTGGGCGGTCGGGCGCCGGGCGTTGTCGGTGCTGCTCCCGGTGAAGGAGGCGATGCCCCGGTGGACGGTGTCCGTCGCGTGCCCGGTGTACCAGGCCCGGTGTGCGCGGAAGAACCCGCCCGGTCCCGGATGGAGGAGGCGAATCGGCGCCGGACGCCCGTCGAGGGTGCGGGTCGAGGCGGTGATCACAGCTTGAACGCCTTTCGCGGGTTGACCGTGACCAGATCCACGGCCGTCTCCATCGCCTCGTCCTCGTCGAGTCGGTGCTCGGCGACCAGTTCGGCGAGATAGCCGCAGTCCAGCCGCCGCGACATGTCGTGTCGGGCGGGGATGGAGCAGAAGGCTCGGGTGTCGTCGACGAAGCCGGACGTCCGGGAGAAGCCCGCTGTCTCGGTAACCGCGCGGCGGAACCGGCGGATGGCGTCGGGGGCGTCGAGGAACCACCACGGGGCGCCCGCGTAGACCGAGGGGTAGAACCCGGCCAGCGGAGCGATCTCCCTGGTGAAGACGGCCTCGTCGAGGGTGAACAGGATCAGGTGGAATCCTTCGGCGGTTCCGTACCTTTGCAGGAGCGGACGCAGGGCGTCGGTGAACTCGGCGCGCAGCGGGATGTCGTGGCCGGTGTCGGGGCCGTACCGGTGGTGGGTGGGCGCGTGATGGTTGCGGCGCACGGATGGGTGCAGGGT
Organism: Embleya scabrispora DSM 41855; assembly: GCF_000372745.1. Classification (GTDB taxonomy): domain Bacteria; phylum Actinomycetota; class Actinomycetes; order Streptomycetales; family Streptomycetaceae; genus Embleya; species Embleya scabrispora. The sequence goes on from NZ_KB889708.1 coordinate 241,598, forward strand.
CATCACGAGGCCGTCGTCGCAGGACATGCGGGCCATCTCGAGCAGCATGTGTCGACGGAAGGCGACGCCCTCGGCTTCGCTCGCCGTGCCCTGCAGGGCGGCCCGGTAGATGCGGGCGGCCTCGCCGTGGGTCAGCGGTTCGGTGCCCACGTCCGGGTGGCTGTGGTCGGCGGAGGTGGCGCCGTGCGCGATGAAGTGGCGTCGTCGGTTTTCCAACGCCCGGATGTAGCCGTCGTAGTCCGAGGTGTCGACGTCCGCGGCCTCGCCCAGGCGGGTCACGGCCTTTCCCCAACCCTGACCGGGTTCCAGGTAGCGGTCGGGCCGGAAGGTGGGGAGGACCCGCGCCGTCCATTCGGGGTCGGCGGCCAGCGCCCGGTGAGCGGCCAGATCGTCCGCGGGGTCGTCGGTGGTGGCCAGCACCTCGATGCCGAAGCGGCGGAACAGTGCCCGCGGGTGGAAGGCCGGATCGGCCAGCCGCGCGGCGATCCGGTCGTAGATCCGGTCGGCCGTGGCCGCGGCGGGCCGCTCGGTCACGCCGAAGATCTCGACGAGTTCCGCCTCCATCCAGTAGCGGACAGGGGTCCCTCGGAAGGCGGTCCAGTGCTCACACATCGTGCGCCACACCTGGCGGCCCTGCTGTTCGGGCAGTGGCCCCTGCCCTACTCCGAGTTCGTCGAGCGGGACACCGCGGGCGTGCAGCAGGCGCGTGACGTAGTGATCGGAGGAGATCAGCAGACTCGCCGGATCGCTGAACGGCTTGTCGTCGACCAGCAGCCGAGGGTCCACGTGACCGTGCGGCGACAGGATCGGCAGGTCGCGGACCGCTTCGTAGAGACGGCGGGCGACGGCGCGTGTTTGTGCGTCGACGGGCAAGAGCCTGTCGGGATGGAGTGAGGAGGGCATGTTCCGAATGGTTGTCCGCAGCCGGAGGCCACGGCAACCGGTTGTCATGTGTTGCCGCGAGAGCTTGTGTGCGGGGGTGGGCACAGGCGTCGATCAGCAAGGACTGTGGGCGACTTGGGCCGCTGGGGGGTAGCCGGCAACGGAACGGGGCTCATTCCCGGCCGTCCGACCCCCACGATGGAGCCCCGGCCGCCGGCGTGAGGGGTGCCGCGATCTGCGCGGCGAGGTGCCCGGCCCCGAAGCCGTTGTCGATGTTGACGACCGCGACCCCGGGGCTGCACGCGTTGAGCATCGACAGCAGGGGTGCCAGGCCGCCGAAGGCCGCTCCGTAGCCGACGGAGGTCGGCACCGCGACGACGGGCGCGGCGACCAGCCCCGCCACCACGCTGGGCAGCGCGCCGTCCATGCCTGCGGCAACCACCACGACCCGGGCGGAACGCAGCAGGTCGAGCATGCCGATCACGCGGTGGAGCCCGGCAACGCCCACGTCCACGGCCAGCTCACAGCGCCGTCCCAGATAGCGGGCGGTCAGTTCGGCCTCGAGCGCCACCGGGAGGTCGGAGGTGCCCGCCGCCAACACGACCACGAGACCTCCCTCCGGAGCGGGCGGTTCGGGCGGCCACACCAGCAACCGGGCGTCCGACTCGTGACGGGCGTCGGGCAGTTCGGCGAGGACGGCCCGCGCGTGCTCGGGACCGGCGCGGGTGAACAGGGCCACCGCCCGGCCGCGCTCGCGCAGCTCGACAGCGATCGCGCCCACCTGGTCCGGGGTCTTCCCCTCGCAGAAGATCGCCTCCGGATACCCCCTGCGGTCGATCCGCTCATGGTCGAGACGTGCGAACGATTCAGCCATGGCGAACTCCGATCAGGGAAAGCGTGAAGGCGCCCGATTGCATGCCGGCGAGATCGACGGCGACCATCCGGAACCCGGCGGCACGGACCACCGCCAGAGCCGACTCGCGCAGGTCGCCCGCGAGCGCCACAATCTCGGCGACGGGCACCTCGATCCGTGCGACATCGCCGTGGTGGCGGACCCGGCAGTCGCTGAAACCCAGCCCCCGCAGGCCCCGTTCCGCCGCCTCCACCTGTCTCAGCTTTTGCGGTGTGACCTCGCTGAAGTGCGGGATCCGCGAGGCCAGACAAGGCGCGGCCGGTTTGTCCGCGCACGGCAGGCCCAGCGCGGCGGCGATCCGGCGGACCGCCGCCTTGTCCAGGCCCGCGTCGGCGAGCGGGCGCAGCACCCGGTGGCGCATGGCGGCCCTGCCGCCGGGACGGTCCGCACGCACCACGTCGTCGGCGTTCTCCCCGTAGGCGACGGCCGTCAGGCCGTGCGCCCGGACCACCTCCGCGGAAATGCGGGCGAACAACTCGTCCTTGCAGTGGAAGCACCGGTCGGGGCCGTTGGCCCGGTAGGCCGGCAGGTCGCCCTCATGGGTGGCGACCTCGACCACGCGCGCACCGATCTTCACGGCGACTCGCAGGGCTGCCGTCCGCTCGTCTGCGGCGAGGCTGGGCGAGACGCCGAGCACCGCGACCACGCGGTCGGCGCCCAGCGCTCGGACGGCCAGGGCCAACAGTACGGAGGAGTCCACTCCCCCGGAGAAGGCCACACCGAGCCGTCCGGGCGTGTGGAGCAGTGTTCCGACGCGGTCGGCGGCCTCGCTGTCGGCGTCGGACAGTCCCGGGAGCATGACGTGCTTCTCCTGTTCGAGGCCGGCTCGACGGTTTGCGGCCGTCGATTCCGCGCCGGCGGGTTCGCAGTGCACGAGCGGCCGACTCGGGTCGCCGGTCGCGGGTGAGCACACCCTTTTTGTCGCCGCCGACCCGGTGGATGCCGTCGCAGGTCCGGAAGTCCGCGAAGTTCCATACGTGCTCGCCAACGAACGCCTCGATTCGGTCGAACACCCGGTGGTGCATCTCCGGGTAATGCCTGCTGATACTTGTCCGTCCGGGAGATGTCCCGGGTTCCCGACGTCCACGCCGATGACGACGTCTTCGGTCAGGTGAGTTCCCAGGCGCGGGCGGTGAGCGCCTCGACCAGTTCGGTGTCTCGGGCGAGGGCGGGATCGAGGAAGGCCAGCACGGCGTGCGCGGCGTCGGACGGTGAGCCGGTGAGGACCGGGGCGGCGGCGTCTCGTACCGGGATCCCGTTGCTGCCGAGCAGGTGCAGCAACCACGCTGCGATGACGCGGAGCGCACCGGGCGGCATCGCCCCGGCCGTCCGCTCGGCGTAGAGCGTCGGAAGCACGCGCACCGGGATCTTCTGGGCTCCGTCCTCGGCGATCTTGGCGAGGGTGTGTCGGATGCGCGGGTTCGCGAAGCGGGCCGTCAGCGCGTCCCGGTAGGCGGCCAGCGCGGTTTCGGGGAAGTCCAGGTGGGCCGAGGCCTCGTCCCACCATTCGCGCACCCAGACCCGGCAGACCGGATCGGCCACGGCCTCGGCGACGGTGGCGTGCCCGCGAAACGGCGCCGCGTACGCCAACAGCGAGTGAGCGCCGTTCAGCAGCGACAGTTTGCGTTCCTCGTACGGCGTGACGTCGGCGACGAAGCGGGCACCGGCGTCCTCCCAGCGGGGCCGCCCGGCCGGAAACTCGCCGTTGAGCACCCACTCGGTGAACGGCTCGGTGACGACGGGGACTTCGTCGCGGCGCCCGGTCGCCTCGCGGACGGCGGCCACGTCGTCCGCAGTGGTCCACGGGGTGATCCGATCGACCATGGTGCCGACGTACGAGGCGTGCGCGGCCGCCTCGCGCCATCCGGGACGCCCGATCGTGTCCGCCAGTTCGCCGATCACCCGGGCGGTGACCTCGCCGTTTCCCGGCAGGTTGTCGCACGGCACGACAGCCACGGGGCCGCCGCTCGCGCGCTGCCTGGCGGCCAGCCCGGCCAGCAGCCGCGCGGCGACTGTCGATACCGGGGCCTCCGGATCGGCGCGAAGTGCGGCGATATCGGCGCTCACATCGGCGCGTCGGGTGTCCAGGCCGCCCCCGGCGGCGCGTGTGTACGCCGCCTCGGTGACCGTCAGGGTGACCACCGCGAGTTCCGGCCGCCGCCAGTGGTCCAGCCACGCGGCGTGGTCGCCGCCGGAGTGCGCCGAGGTGAGCGAACCGACCACCTCGAAGCGGTCGCGGTCGGGAGCGCGGGTGACCAACGTGTAGAGCCCGTCCTGGGCGGTGAGCCGCTCGGCGATCGCGGTGCTGCGCCCGGTGAACGCCGCGATCCCCCACCGGTCGGCGTCGCCGGCGTGCTCGGTGTACCAGGCCTGATGGGCCCGGAAGAAGCCGCCCAGGCCGAGGTGGAGCATGCGCACCGGCGCGGCGGGGCGTCCGTCGTCCGCGCGGGACAAGGGCCGGGTCGCGGGTTGGGCGGTCACAGTTCGAAGACCTTTCGCGGGTTGACGCTCGCCGGTTCCGTCGCCGCCTCGAATGCCTCGTCCCGGCCGAGCCGGTGCGGTGACGGGATCGGCAGGTCGCGCACCGTCTCGTACCGGCGCCGGGCGAGAGCCCGCACACCGGGGTCGACGGGGAGTGGTCGGTCGGAGTGGGGGCTTGGCATGACGGCATGTTCGCTGCCGTCGGCCTGGCGCGGCAACCGGTTGCCATGTGTTGCCCTGGGCACTTGCACCGTGTCGGACGCCATGATCCCCTGGCCGCCATGACAGCACAGATAGGTGGGCCGGGCGCCGTCCTCCCCGAGGCCCGGGTGCGAGCCTTCGTCGCCGAACAACTGGCCGACGAGGATCTCGACGGCCGGAGCGTATGCCTGGTGGTACCCGACGGCACCCGCAGTTGCCCGCTTCCGCTGCTGCTCGCCGCGGTGCACGAGGCGCTGTACGGCCGGGTCTCCCGGTTGACGGTGCTTGTCGCGTTGGGTACGCACGCGCCGATGGGCGAGGCCGAACTGGCCACCCACGTCCCGCCGCTGCCGGGCATGACCGTCCTCAACCACGAGTGGTGGAAGCCGTCGACGTTCGCCTCGGTCGGCACGATCGGCGCCGAGCGCGTGGCCGAGTTGTCCGGCGGGCTGCTGCGCCAAGAGGTCGACGTGCGCCTCAACCGGGCCGTCGTGGACCACGACGTGGCCTTGGTCGTCGGCCCGGTCTTCCCGCACGAAGTGGTCGGCTTCTCCGGCGGTGACAAGTACTTCTTCCCCGGCGTCGCGGGCGCCGACATCATCGACCTGTCGCACTGGCTCGGGGCCCTGATCACCAGCGCGGAGATCATCGGAACGCGCGGCATCACCCCGGTCCGCGCGCTGATCCACGAGGCGGCCGCGCTGATCCCGAGCCGCAGGCGCGCACTGTGCGTCGTGGTCGAATCCGGCACCGGAGCGCTGCAGTCGATGGCGTACGGGACCCCGGAGGCGGCCTGGTCGGCGGCGGCCGACGTGTCCGCGCAGGTCCACGTCCGCTACCTCGACGCCCCCGTGCGGCGTGTGCTGTCCGTGATCCCGGAGAAGTACGAGGACATCTGGACCGCGGCGAAGGGCTTTTACAAGCTCGAACCGGTCGTCGCGGACGGCGGCGAGGTCGTCCTGTACGCACCGCACGTGCGGACGATCTCCGCGATGCACCCGGAGATCGAGGAGATCGGCTACCACTGCCGCGACTACTTCACCAAGCAGTGGGACCGCTTCAAGCACCTGCACTGGGGCGTCCTGGCGCACTCCACCCACCTGCGCGGCGCGGGTACGTACGACGAAGAGCGCGGCGAGCACTGCCGGTTGACCGTCACCCTCGCGACCGGCATTCCCGAAAGCGTCGTCCGCGGGGCGAACCTCGGCCATCTGGACCCCTCCGCGGTGGATTTCGCGGCGTTCGCCGCCGACCCGGACACACTCGTCGTGCCGCAAGCCGGCGAGGTCCTGCATCGGCTGCGCCCGTGAGGGCCGCGTGGGTCGATGCGTCCGCCGGCATCGCCGGGGACATGCTGCTCGCCGCCCTCGTCGACGGCGGGGCCGCGCTGAGCACCGTGCGTGCCGCGGTGGAGGCCGTGGTCCCCGGCGAGGTACGCCTCGCGCAGACACAGGTCATCCGCGCCGGTATGCGAGCGACGCGGATCCACGTGACGCCGAGCGACGACGACCACGCACACCGAACATGGCGTGATGTACGCCGCCTCATCGAGCAGGCGCCCCTGGCCGATCCGGTCCGCGCGTCGGCACTGGCCGCCTTCGCCCGCCTCGCCGTCGCCGAGGCACGTGTCCACGGCACCGCAACGGAAGAGGTGCACTTCCACGAGGTGGGTGCCTGGGATTCCATCGCCGACGTCGTCGGTGTCTGTGCCGCGCTTCACGACCTCGCCGTGACCGATCTGACGGCAGGTCCGGTGGCGTTGGGCGTCGGCCGCGTCACCACCGCCCACGGCGAACTTCCCGTCCCGGTCCCCGCGGTGGCCGAACTCGCCGCCGAGTGGCAGGTGTTCGCGGGCGGCGAGGGCGAACTCGCCACCCCCACCGGCATGGCGCTGCTCACCACCCTGGCCCGCGAGTGCTCCCCCCTGCCACACCTGCGTCTGGAGCGAACCGGCATCGGGGCCGGCAGCCGCGACACCCCCGGACGCCCCAACGTCACCCGCGTCTTCCTCGGCACCCCGGCCCCCGCCACGACCCCGGACTCCGCCGTCGACGCCTCCGAAGCCGTCGTCCTGGAAACCAATATCGACGACCTGGACCCGCGCGCATGGCCCAGCGTCCTCGCGTCCCTCATGGAGGCCGGCGCCTCGGACGCCTGGCTGACCCCCATCCTCATGAAGAAGGGCCGCCCCGCGCACACGCTCTCCGTCCTGTGCCCACCGCAAGGCGCCCAACCCCTCCGTGACGCCGTCTTCCGCCTCACCACCACCCTGGGCGTACGCGAACGGCCGGTCCGCAAAACCGAACTCCAACGAGGCTGGACGCACGTGGACGTCCTCGGCAGCCGCCTCCCCGTCAAGGTAGGCCACCATTGCGGCAGAATCCTCCAAGCAACCCCCGAGTTCGCTCCCGCCGCCGCCCTCGCCGCCCGTCTCGGCCTTCCCGTCCACACCGTCCTTGCCGCCACCACCACCGCCGCCCACCAAGCGGGCCTGACCTCCAGCGCCCCCACCCCGCAGACGCTCACCTCCGAACCCGCCTGAATCCGCGGCGCAGCCGACGGAGGCGGGGACGCCCACGCCGGGGTGCCGACGACGCCGGCGAGGGCGCCGTCCATGCCCACAGCGACGACGATGGCATGCGCGGCGCGGAGGCGGTCGAGAGGGTCGAGACCGCAGTGGCGGCGGGCGACTCCGCGATCAGGGGCATGGCGCGGGCGCCGGATACCGGTCAGGGCGACGGTCATCGTCGTCGACCCGGACGACCGCGCGGTGGGTGACGGCGTCGAGGCGGAGTACAGTGCGCTCCCTCCCACCATCCCATGGGCAGCCATGGCGTCGTCCGATACCCGGTGTCGCCGCCCCAGACCTGCGGCTTTCCCGCGAGAACGGAAGTGAGATCGGGTGAGCGAGCGTGACGACGCACCGACCGCCGCAACCGGCGGGAGCAAGGCACCGACGATCTACGACGTCGCCCGGGCCGCGGGCGTGGCCGCGTCCACCGTGTCCCGGGCGTTCGCCAGGCCGGGCCGGGTCAACGCGGTGACCGCGGAACGCATCCGGCGGCTGGCCGCGGAACTCGGCTACCGCGTCAATCCGTTGGCATCGGGATTGCCCACCGGCCGCACCTCGATGCTCGCGTTGGTGGTTTCCGACGTGACCAACCCGTTCTACGCCGAGATCATCCGGGGAGCCGAGTCCGCCGCCGCCGAGGCCGGCTTCGTCCTCCTGCTGATCGACGCCCAGGAGTCCGACCGGGTGGAACGCGCCAGCCTGGAAAGGGCGTTGCCCGCCGTCGAGGGACTCGTACTGGCGGGTACCCGACTGTCGGACTCGGCCATCCGCATGACTGCCAAGCAGCGGCCGGTGGTCGTCCTCAACCGGGACGTCGCCGACGTCCCCAGCATCACCCTCGACAACCCGCACGGCATGCTCGTGACCGCGGAACATCTGGCACGGTTGGGTCATCGCACGGTGACCTACGTGGCCGGCCCGGCGGCCTCATGGGCGGACGGGATGCGCTTGCGGAGCCTGCGCGAGGCGGCGACCGGGCTGGACATGCGGGTGCAGCGCGTGGGCCCGTTCGCGCCGACGGTCGCAGGCGGTCGCGAAGCTGCCGACGCGCTCCCCGAGGACCTGCCGACCGCCGTCGTGGCCTACAACGACCAACTGGCGATCGGGGCCATGCTCGCTCTCCAGGCACGCGGCGTCCGAGTTCCCGAGGACGTCAGCATGGTCGGCTTCGACGACATATTCCCGACGCGCATCGTCAGGCCCGGGCTGACCACCGTCGCCGCCCCGCTGCGCGCCCAGGGACGGGCTGCCGTCGACGCGCTGCTGTCCTCGCGCGGCAACCCGGCACCGCGCACCGGCAAGCCCATGACCCTGCCGGTGAAGCTGGTCGTCCGTGACTCGACGGCACAGGCCCGGCGCACCCGGCGTCCGAGCTCGTAAGGCGGTATGGGCTCGCGGACTTCGTCGGCCACCGCTTCATCCGCAGCCCGGCCTTGAGCCCCTCTGCGACCCGCGGACGCTCGCCGGCCGGGCAGTGACCGCACCTGATCCAGGATCCGCACCGACGCGAGCACGCGCATCCGACGCTCCGGTGGTGGTGAACCGCGGCGCTGCTACCGCCCTGTGACCGGGGCCGTGGGAGCGACCTCGGCGAGCCAGGCGTCGGCGATCAGCCGATGCCCCAGAGGGCTCGGGTGGACGCCGTCCGGGGCCAGCTCCTCCGGCTCCCGGTCCTGCGCCGCGCGGGGCAGCACGAGGTCCGCGCGAACCACTTGGGCTCCGTTGTGCGCAGCCGCCCGCAGGACGGCGTCGGTACGCGGCGACAGGTCCTCGAACCAGCGTTCCTGGTCCGGCCCGACCGGAAGCAGGAACGGGGTGATGACGATCAGCTGCGCGGACAGTTTGCGCGCGGTGGTCGCGAGCAGGCGGTCGAGGCACGCCTCGAACTCGTCGACCGGACTGAGGAGGTCTCGGTCGTAGCGTCGCCAGGTGTCGTTGATGCCGATCTTGACCGTGACGACAGTGGGCCGGTGCTCCATGACGTCGGTGTTCCAGCGGGATTCGAGGTCGTACACGCGGTGGCCGTTGATCCCCCTGTTGATGATGCGGGGGCCGGGTCCGTCGTGCGCCCGCTCGCGCAGCGTCCGCGCGATCTCGTGGACGTATCCCGCGCCGAGCGACGCGGGATCCGCGCGGTCGCGGCCCGCGTCGGTGATGGAGTCGCCGATGAACAGGAGCGTGTCGTCGTCCTTGGGATGCATGCCTGCCGTCCTGGCGTCTTGGTGGGTGGGCGGGCGACGGGACATCTCACTCGTGACCCGCCGGATCACAGTCGACCACGTCGGATCGAGGAGGCTTGTTCCGCGGCGTGCCTCAGGGTCTCGGCCTCGCGCGCCAGCACCGCGGGGTCGTCGCCGGGGACGAACTCCAGGAGCGCCTCGACACCCCGGCCCGCCGACAGGCCGAGGGCCGCGATCCACAGGTCCCGGCGATCCGCCAGCGGCAGCCGGTTGTTGCCCGGCCACCACGAGAAGACATGCACGGCGGTGACCCGGTCGCCGAGTTCGACGAGCCCTGCCAGCGCCTGCTCGTCGGGGACGTCGAGCGGCGGCTGCCAGTACGTGCGGACGTTGTCCGCGCCCACCTCGTCCAGCAGCCGGACGGTCGAGGCGACGGTGTCGGTGAGCGTTCCGCCGTGGAACTCCGTCGCGAGTTCCAGGCCGTGGTCCGCGGCGATCCGGGCCGCCTCCCGCAGGCAGCGCACGGTTTCGTCGCGCTCGTCCGGCAGGGCGGACCGCGATCCGGTTCCGCCCGCCCAGACCCGTACCCGGGGCGCCCCGAGCAGCACGGCGGCCCGGGCGACAGCGGGGAACCCGGCCGGCTCGGCGGGGGTGGCCCGAAAGTACGAACCGTACGAGCAACAGGCCAGCCCGTAGCGGTCGGAGACCTCACGGACCGCGCGGAGCGTGCCGGGCTCCCCCGGGGGCGCGTGCACGTCCGCTCCCCACTCGATCACCTCCAGGCCCGCGTCGGCGGCGCGTCGCGCGACCTCGGCGGCGGGCAGCCCGCGGAAGGTGACCGAGCACAGGCCCGGACGGGTCCGCCCGGTGTCCGGCCCGGCCGGCGGGCGGAGCGAGGCGGGGTTCGCCGCGCTCCGTTGGCTCTCCTCGGTCATGGCCCTGCCTTCCTGCGATCGGCCCGCGGGTGGTCTGCGATTGTCTCGCGCGGTCCGACGCGGTCCGCCCGCACGGGGTTCGGGCGGACCGCTTCGGAAGGACCGGCGGGGCCGGGTGGACGAATCGATCAGGCGTGCGGTGCCCCGTCACCGATGGTCGCTCAGGGAGCGTTCGGGCCCACGTCCACGGCGGTGAGGGGGTGCCGGAGTGCGGGCGTTGTGGCGTACTCGTCGGCTCCAATGTCCCGTACGCTGCCGCGCGGGTCCCCGTCGATGTCGTCGGCCAGGGTTATCGTGCCCAGCGTGGCCGCGCCGATCGCCGGGCTGCCCGCCGTCAGCCGCAGCACACCGTCCGCGCCCTGAGCGAGCCGGGGATCGGCCCGGATGAAGCTTCCGGCGGGGATGTTGCCGTTGCCGGCCGCTCCCCACAGCAGGTTGCTCCGCCAGGTGAAAGCGGTGGTGGCGCCCATGGCGACGAGGCTGCCGGAGTCGCCGACCAGCAGGTTGTCGGCGATGGTCACGTCCCGCGGCTCGAACGCCCGCGTCTCGCCCGACAACATGCCGGTGTTGTTGATCAGGGAGTTGTGCGCGATCACCACGCGGTCGCAGGCGTCGTTGCCCCGCCGCTGGCTCTCCGTCTCGCTCGGGGTGTGGTCACGGGTGCTGCCGCTGCCGACCACCAGGGCCCGGCCGGACAGCCCGCTGAGGTAGTTGTTGACGATCACATGATCGTTGCCGTAGATCCGCACCCCGTCGGTGCCGCCGATCAGGTAGTTGCCCTCCACCGTCGAACCGTTGCCGTGCCGCAGCACGATGCCGCCGCGGCTGTCGCGGATGGTGTTGTACCGCACGGTATTGCCCGAGGACTTCACCGAGATGGCCTCGGGGTCGCCGTCGCAGCGCTCGAACAGGTTGTACTCCACGTATCCGCCGGCGTCGGACAGAGCCCGACCGCTGACGCCGAAGCGGATGGGCTCGCCGCCGTTGTCCCCGGTGAAACTGTGATCGGAGAAGTGGTTGCGGAAGATCTGCACGTTCTGCGCCATGTCGGTCTTGCCGGGACCGTCGACGACGATGAAGATGCCCGCGGTGGTCTTGTCGTGGAAATGGTTCCGGTCGATCTTCGTGTCGTTCGCCCGTACGACGACCCAGTACGGATCGCCGCTGTCCGCGAACTGGAAGTCGTTGCGGGTGAGTCGGATCGCCGAGCAGTCCGTCGGAATCTCGAGCGTGGTGCTCTGCCGGAAGGCGAAGCCGCTGATCACGATGTTGCTCGAATTGGCGAGCACGAAGCCGCGTGCGCCCCGCAGCACCGCGCCGCCGCGGGTCTTGGACACGATGGTGATGGGCGCGGCGCTCGTGCCGTTCTTGCCGGAGATGTTGATCGAACCGCCCGACGGGACCGTGTAGGTGCCGTCGGCGACGACGATCCGGTCACCGGGTGCGGCGCCGTTGATCGCGCTCTGGAGCGCCGCGAGCGAGGAGACCGGGATGTCGGCCGCCGAAGCGCTGCCCGACAGCGAGGTGGTGAGGGGTACCGCGGCAAGTGCGGCCACGGCCGAGCCCTTGAGGAACGTGCGTCGTTGCATGGTGCCTCCTGCGTCGAAGTGGGCGGGCGGTGCGCTCAGTCGGCTCGGGGACCGACATCGGCCGGGGTCAGGGGTCCGCGCCTCGGCGGCCGGCGGGAGTACTCGTCCGCGCCCACATCCGGTGTCCTGCTGCGGGGTTGTCCGTCGATGTCGTGGGTGATGCGCGGCCGGCCCAGCGTGCCGGCGTCGATCGCCGGGCTGCCGGCGGCCGGGCGGGCGATGCCGTACGGGTCCTTCACCAGCTTCGGGTCGACACGGGTGCCGCCGCCGGTGGGGATGTTGCCGTCCGCGGCGGCGCCCCACAGGAGGTTGCCCGACCAGGTGAAGCGCACGGTGTTCGCCATCGCGACCAATTGGCCCGTGTCCGCGACGAACAGGTTGTCGGCGACGGTGACGTCGCGCGGCTCGTGCGGACGCTGGCTCTCCCCGGAGAGCGTGCCGTTGTTGTTCAGCAGGGTGTTGTAGGCGATCAGGATCCGGTCGGGGGCATCGTTGCCGCGGCGCGCCTCGGGCGTCTCGCCGGGAAGGTGATCGCGCTCCGAGCCGCTGCCGATCACCATGGCACGCCCGGACAGGCCGGCGAGGTAGTTGTTGACGATCACATGGTCGTTGCCATAGATCCGCACGCCTTCCGTGCCGTCGATGAGGTGGTTGGCCTCGACCCGGTTGCGGTTGCCGTGCCGCAGGACGATCCCGCCGACGCTGTTGCGGATGGTGTTGTACCGGATCGTGTTGTCCGAGCTCTTCACCGAGATCGCCTCGGGATCCCCGTTGGCCCGCTCGAACAGGTTGTACTCCACGACCGCGTGGGCACTGGACAGGGCCCGGGGGCTGACGCCGAGCCGGATCGGTTCGCCGCCGTTGGAGCCGGTGAAGGTGTGGTCGGAGAAGTGGTTGCGGTACACGTGGACGCGCTGGGCCATCTCCTCGGTGTTCGCGCCCTCGATACCGAGGTAGATGCCGAGGGTGCTCTTGCCGTGGAAGTGGTTGTGGTCGACGGTGCTGTCGTCCGCGCGCACCATCACCCAGTGCACGCCCTCGATGTCGGCCAGTTGCAAGTCGTTGCGGGTGAGCCTGATGTGCGAGCAGTCCGGGGGAATGTCCAGGGTGTTGCGCTGCCGGAAGGAGAAGCCGCTCAGGGTGATGTGGGCGGACGCTTCGAGGACGAAGCTGTGCTCGCCTTCCAGGATGACGCCGCCCTGGGTCCGGGCGGCGATGGTGATGGGCGCGCGCCCGGTGCCCTGCTTGTTCCGGACGGTGAGCGGGCGGTCCGACGGGACGGTGTAGGTCCCGTCGGCCACGACGATCCGGTCGCCGGGTCGTGCCCGGTCGATCGCGGCCTGCAGCTCGTCCAGTGTGCGGACGGCCTTCGGGGCCGCGCTCGCGCTCGCGGTCAGGGCTCCGCCGACGGGGGCGGCGGCCAGCGCCACCCCTGCCGCGGTGCCCATCAGGAACGTGCGGCGTTGCATGGTGCCTCCGTGAGGATGTGGTGGAGGTACGGACGGTGTTCCGGCTTGCGATCAGCCGGCGGTCAGGGTGTCGCGGGTGGTGTCCCCGGCGTCCCTGGTTGCCTGGGCGTCCAGGAACAGTTCGATGACGGGTACGGGGGTGTCGGGGCGCCTGACCGGGAGTTGGAGCGTGAGCGTTCCGGCAGGCTGGCCGCCCATCTCGGTGTTGACCGCGGGCCGGTCCGGGTCGATGTGGACCGGGATGATCTCGGACGCGTCGTTGAGCAGCTGGGCGTAGCGCACCCGGCCGGACAGGCCCGGCAGGTGCAGGTGACGCATCGGCCAGGCGAACAGGTGGACGTAGAGCCGGTCGCCGCGCCGGGTGTACCGGCATTCGGCGGGGGCGGTGTACGAGGAGGGGCCGCAGCCGCGAATCGACCGCTCGTGCAGCCGCATCCACCGGCCGATCTCGTCGAGGACCGCGGTATCGCGCGAGTCGAGCGCGCCACGACCGTTGGGCCCCACGTTGAGCAGCAGGTTGCCGCCCTTGGACACGCCGTCGACGAGCATGCGGATCAACAGGTCGGGGCTCTTGTGGTCCAGGTTGTCCCGGTCGTAGCCCCAACTGCCGTTGAGCGTCTGGCAGGCTTCCCACGGCACGGGTCGCCCGTTCTCGGTCATCGGACCGGACGGCTGGTACTGCTCGGGGGTGACGAAGTCCCCGGGAAGGCCGGTCCGGTCGTTGACGAGGACGTGCGGCTGCAGTTCGCGAATCGTCCGCAGGAGCTGCGGGGAATCCCAGTCGTCGGGTCCCTTGCCGCCCCACCAGGAGCGCTCGGCATACGAGAAGTCGAAGAACAGGTAGTCGATCCGTCCGAACGAGGTCAGCAGTTCGCGGACCTGGCCGTGCAGATAGCGCTGGTAGTCGCGGATGTCCCGATCGGCGTTGGCTGCCTTGAACGCCTCGTCGTCGCGCTGCGGGTGGGTCCCGTCCACGGGGAAGGACGGATGGTGCCAGTCGATCAGCGAGTAGTAGAGGCCGACCTTGAGCCCCTCGGCGCGGCACGCCTCGACGAACGGCCCCACGAGGTCACGGCCGTGCGGGGTGTTGGTGACCTTGTACTCGGTGAGGGCGCTGTCCCACAGGCAGAAGCCGTCGTGGTGCTTGGTGGTGAGGACCACGTACCGCATGCCCGCCGCCTTGGCCGCCCTGGCCCACTGGGCGGGGTCGTAGCGGTCGGGGTCGAAGTGGTCGAAATACACCTGGTATTGCTCGTCGGTCAGTTGCTCACGGTTCTTCACCCACTCGTGCCGCGCGGCGAGGGAGTACAGACCCCAGTGCACGAACATGCCGAACCGGGCGGTGGTGAACCAGTTCGTCTCCGGACCTCCCTCGGGATCCGGGGTCGCGGACGGATGCGCCTGCGGGAGGTCAGCGCTCGGAGTCATGGGGAATCGCTCTTTCTCGTCGGCGTCCGGTGGCTTTTCGGCGCGTCGGGGCTCGGTACGGGCTGCGGGCCCGGTACGGGCTGCGGGGCAGGCTACGGAGTCGACGGGGCCGCGGGTCGGCTGGTCGGTCTGCGGGTCAGCCCTTGAGTGCCCCGGAGGACAGGCCGCTGACGAAGGACCGCTGGAAGAACAGGAAGACGATCACCGAGGGCAGCAGCGCCAGCAGCGAGGCCGCCATCACCACGCCGGGGGTCACGGCCGGGTCGATCCGCAGGGTCCGCAGCGCCAGCGGCAGCGTGTACGAGGAGGAGTCGGTGGCCACGAGCAGGGGCAGCAGGTACTGGTCCCAGATCATGGTGAAGCCGAAGACCCCGATGACGCCGAGCGCGGGCTTGCACATCGGCAGGATGATCTGGGCGAAGATCCGGAAGTCCCCGGCGCCGTCGATGCGCGCCGCCTCCTCGAGTTCGCGTGGCACGTCCTTCATGAACTCGGTCATCACCAGGATGGAGAACCCCCAGGCACCCAGCGGAACGATCATTCCGGCGAGGGTGCCGATGAGGTTGAAGTGCACGACCGGCAGGTCGGCGAGCACGACGGACAGCGGGATGGCCAGGATCTCCTCGGGCAGCATCAGCGTCGCCAGGATGGCGACGAACGCCAGCGTCATTCCGGGGAAGACCTTCCTGGCCAGCGCGTATCCGGCCAGGACGGAGACGGACACCTGGAGCAGCAGCCCGAAGCCGACGACGAAGAACGAGTTCAGCAGATACTTGAGCACTCCCTGGTCGAAGGCGATCCTGAAGTTGTCCAACGTGAAGCCCGAGGGCACGATGCTCAGCTGCGTCGGGTCCTTGATGTCGCCGAAGGCGCCGACGAGCAGGGCCAGCAGCGGACCCGCGAACATGGTCAGGACCAGGAGGTAGACGACGGCCTTCAGAATCCGTCCGCCGATGCTGCGGCTCTCGGTCAGGCCCAGCGCGGTTTCGGTCGACTCGCTCACTTGCTCTCCCTCCGCCGCAGCAGTTGGACGATGACGGTCAGGATCAGTGTCGCGACGAACAGCAGGACCGCTCCCGCCGCGCCGACACCGAGCCGGTTCTGCTCGAGCCCGAGCTTGTAGATGAGGGTCATGACGACCTCGGTGGAGCCGTTGGGCCCCCCGTTGGTGAGCAGGAACACCTCGGTGAACACGCGCAGTCCGCGGATGGCGGCGAGGATGAACAGGATCGAGAACACCGAGCGCAGTCCGGGCACCGTCACGTGCCGCACCCGCTGCCACCGGGAGGCACCGTCGACCCTGGCCGCCTCGTACAGACCGCGGTCCACACTCGTCAGACCGGCGAGGAAGATCATCATGTCGTAAGGGGCGCCGCGCCAGATGCCGGTGACCATGATGGATGCCATCGAGGTGTCGGGGTCGTTGATGAACCCCGACGGGCCCATTCCCGCCAGAGCGAGAATGGAGTTGAGCATGCCGTCGCCGGTCGGGTGGTACATGATCCGCCACAGTTCGGCGACGACCGCCATCGGCACCACCACCGGAAGGAACGCGGCGGAGCGCACGAATCCCAGTCGACGGCTCTGCCCCTCCATCAGCAGGGCCAGTGCGAAGCCGAGCGCCATCGCGCCGAAGGTCTGGCCGACGGCGAGGACGATCGTGTGCCATACGGCCTCGCGGAACCCGTGGGACTGCAACACCGTGCTGTAGTTGTCGGTGCCGACCCACCGGTTTCCCAGGTAGGGCTGAACCTCCTGGAAGGACATGGTCACCGCGTTGACCATGGGGATGAACTTGAAGTACAGGGAGAGGATCAGCGCCGGGGCGAGGAACAGCCAGGGCGTCCACCACCGGCCTCCTCTGCGGCTGCGCACCCGGCGGTCGGCGGCCCCGCCGCCCCGGCGGCCCACTTTTCGCGGGGCGGGGCCGGCCGCCGGCGGGGCGGCCGGATCCGCCTGGTCGAGGCTCATGACGCGGCGATCCCCTGCTCCTTGAGGATGTCGGCGAGCTGCTTGTCGAGTTCACGCAACTTGGCGTTGATGTCGAGGCCGCAGTCCGCCATCAGCGCGTTCACCGCGTCCGCTGTCACCTGCCGCACCGGCGTCCAGTTCGGGATGGAGGGCGCGTACCGCCCGGAGTCCTGGTACGCCTGGGCGTAGGTCTTCCAGCGAGGGTCGGTGCGGATCTGGGCGATGTCCACGGTGGTGTTGACGGGAATTTGTACCGTGTAGCCGGTGGTGCCCTCCATCCCCTTCTTCTGGCCTTCGACGGAAACCGCGAAGCCGGCGAAGGCGTCCTGTCCGGCCCGGTTGTCGGAGCCGGCCATCAGGTAGACGGAGCTGCCCTCGGCGAGGACGGTGGCGTCCTTCGGCCCCTTGGGCATCGGCACGACCTCGTACTTGTCCGCGCCGAGCGACTTGTCGAAGCGCGGCAGCAGGTACGGGCCGACGACGTACATGCCGGCCTTGCCCGCCTCGAACGTCTCGTTCGTCGGCGGGGTGTCCATGGTCACGGCGCCGGGCTGGATGGCCTTGGCCTTGCACCCCAGGTCGCGGAACCACTGCATGGCCTGCACCGACGCCGGGGTGGTCATCGCCGGCTTGTACTTGCCCTTCCCGGTCTCGGTGATGAAGTCGCCGCCCGCGGCCCAGAGGAAGTTGGAGAAGTACCAGGAGGCGTAGCCGCGCTTGGTGGACAGAGGGGCGGCGAGCCCGGCGGTGTTGTTCTTGCCGTCACCGTCGGGGTCCTGGGTGGTGAAGGCCGCGGCCATCGCGGCGAAGTCGTCCCAGGTCCGCGGGGCGTCGAGCTTCAGCTTCTCGCGCCAGTCCTTGCGGATCAGCAGCGCGGACGCCTGCGCGGAAATCGGGAGTCCGTACTGCTTGCCGTCCAGGCTCTTCCCGGACTGCAGTCCCTGTCCGATGATCTGCTTGCTGTCCTTGATCTTGCCCAGGTCGATCTCCCGGAGCAGACCCTGACTGTGCATGGTTCCGATCTGCGTCGCGTCGTTCATGACGATGTCGGGAAGCTTCTTCTGGGCGGCGCGCTGCTGCAGTTTGGTCTCGAAGTCGTCGAAGATGGCCGTGACCTCGACCTTGTAGCCCGTGGCCTTCTCGAAGGCGGCGGCCAGCTCCAGCGCGCCCTTCTCCCCGGGTCCGCCCGGCGTCGTCCTGGTCCAAAGCTCGAGAGGCGCCTTGGAGTTCTGCTTGGCATCCACTCCCGCAGGCCCGGATGTACAGCTGGTGAGGATCAGTGCCGAGGCGAGAGCCCCCACACCGATCCATCGCGATCTCTGCATGACAACTCCTGTTTTCGCTGCACCACGGTGGCCTGGAAAGCGCTTGCTGGGACGGTAACGGGGTCCGATTCAAACGGTCAATAGTCCGATGAATACAAAAGGTTTCGGCGACCGACGAGAGTGCTCATCCGGCACGCTCCCGCACCGCTCCCACGTGTTCCGAACCAGACGGGGAGGACGACCCGACGCCTACAAATAGGCTGTTACATGTGTAATTTGGGCATCACTGGAAGCGACCGTTTGCGCCCGAGGCGCGTCTCGCTCTCCACACCAGTCACCCGAACAAAGAAGATCGGGCACTCAAGGTCACGGCGATGACATTTCAATGATCCGATGTATGGTTCCTGCGAGCTACGGGCCGGACAACGCACAGGCCACAGCGATCCGCGACATTCGGTCGGACGCTCGCCACCACCTCATCCGGGCAGGGACCGCCGACCGTCCGACTGCCGGTCCACCATCCGACAGACCGAGGAGACCAACCCGACATGAACGAGCCGGCCACCGCACCGACAGCCCTGCTGGTCATGGAGGAAGCACGCCGGGCCGACGTCTACCCGCCCGAAGTGCTGGCCGAGATCGGCCGGCTCGTGCACTGGCAGGGACCGCCCATCACCCGGCAGGAGCTCGACGCGGACCCCGATGTGCTGCGGAGCGTCGACCTTCTGCTCACGGGCTGGGGCGCGCCCGTGCTCGATGACGCCCTCCTGTCACGTGCCCCTCGGCTGCGGGCCGTTCTCGTCGCGGCGGGATCCGTCCGGCACCTGACCACATCCGCCTTCTGGGAGCGCGACATCCCGATCGTCTCGGCCGCCGCGGCCAATGCCGTTCCGGTGGCGGAGTTCACCCTCGCCCATGTCCTCCTCGGCCTGAAACAGGCCCACCGCATCGGGCGGGAGGTGGCGCAGAGCCGCCGCTTCCCCACCAATCCCGACGTCCCGGGCGCCTACCGGTCACGGGTGGGCCTGTTGGGACTCGGGCACATCGGCCGGCTCGTCGCCGCCCACCTGGCCCGCTTCGACGTCGAAGTCCTCGCCACGGATCCCGTCGCCTCCCCGGAGACCGCCCGGCACGCGGGAGTCCGGCTGATCTCCGTCGAGGAGCTCTTCGCCACCTGTCACGTCGTCAGCCTCCACGTACCGCTTCTGCCCGAGACCCGCGGCTCGATCGGGGCACGACTGCTGAACTCCATGAGGCCGGGCGCGACACTGATCAACACCGCGCGGGGCGCACTGATCGACGAGACCGCCGCCGCGCAGGTCCTGCACGCCAGGCCCGACCTCACCGCCGTACTCGACGTAACGCACCCCGAGCCCCCGAGCCATGACTCCCCACTGTTCACCCTTCCCAACGTCGTCCTGACACCGCACCTGGCCGGCGCCATGGGCGCCGAACGCCACCGCCTCGGACAGCTCGTGCTCGACGAACTCCGCCGCCTCACACAGAACCGGCCGCTCCGGCACGCCATCGACCCCGCCCGCGCCGCCTCGCTGGCCTGACACCGCCAGGCACTCCCGACAAGGCTCCCATCCACGGGAACCTCCGATCGGCGACATCACGCAAGGTCATGCTGTACCGCATGCCAGGGTCCGGGCAAGCCTGCTCGGCGCCCGCTTCCACCCGCTCACAGCCACGGGCATCACGTACACGAAACGTGAGTGAGACGTCGGCGAGGGCCGCGAGACTTCGGGGCCGCGGCAAGCACCGCTCGGCCCCGAATCCGCTCTGCGGACTCGGGGGACCGGGCCGCCGCGGTGAGCGAGGGAGTCGACCATGAGCCCGAGCGGAATCAAGAGCCGAGCGCCCCGAGGGCCTGATCGAAAAGAACCGGACCACGGGTGGAGGGAACTCGGTACCCCCTGCCGGGCGTTGCGCCCCGGGTCGTGCTACGTCGGCGTGGGAACGACGCAGACCGAGGTGGGCGCGACGACCCGGCGACACGTCGCCGTTCGTCGTCCCCTCGTCCGCTCTCCCGGCTCACGCCGCCACGGCCCGGGTCCGGTCGGTGGGCGTCGGACGGCGCAGTGTGCGGGGCACGGCGATGTGCGCGCCCCCTGTTTCTTCACCGCGGGTGCGCGATCCGATGAGAGAGCCATGCGAGTGCGGGCGGCATCCGGTATTCCACGGCGTGATGTCCTCCGTCGAACAACTCGAAGCGTATGACATCCTCATCCACTCGGGCCTCGGCAAGGGCATCGCGGAACGCCTGTGCCCCCAGGTCGAGGAACCATTCGTCGCGGGTGCCCGCGTCGATCCAGATCGCCCGCTGGGATCGCAGTGCCTCGGCGTGCAGTGGCACCATCCGCACCGGGTCCCAGTCCAGCCAACGTTGCCAGATCTCCGGCCTGAGTGCGCCTGTACGCGGGTCGAAGGGCAACTGTGGTGTGCCGTCCGGAGCGGGCGAGAAGCAGGCCGAGACGCCGAGCAGTTCGAGCAGCCTCAGGTCCTCGTCCCGGGTGAAGGCCACTCGTGAGCGGAAGTCGTCCCACCAGCGGAAGATGTCGCCGTCGTATGTTCTCAACTGGCGTGCCGCCATGAGGAAATGAGGGATGTACTGGGCCTCGGACAACGAGTCGCCCGAGTGTGTCGCGAACGCGCCGAACAGGTCGGGCCGGAGCATCGGTGTGATCATCGCGCCGAGCCCGCCGCTCGACTTCCCTGCCA
Source organism: Embleya scabrispora DSM 41855 (assembly GCF_000372745.1). Taxonomy (GTDB): domain Bacteria; phylum Actinomycetota; class Actinomycetes; order Streptomycetales; family Streptomycetaceae; genus Embleya; species Embleya scabrispora. The sequence goes on from NZ_KB889708.1 coordinate 262,208, forward strand.
GCGCCCGGTGATCGCGGTCGGCGAGCGACCGGTACTCGGCATCGACCCACGGCACGATTTCCTCGCAGAGATACGAGTGGTAGCGGCCGGTCCCGGGCGAGTCGATGTACTGGCTGCCGCCGTACGTGGTCCAGGCGTCCACGAACACCAGAATCATGGGCGGTGCCTCGCCGCGGGCGAAGATCCCGTCGATGAGTTCCGGCACCGGCCGGCGGTAGGGGGTGTGGTTGCGCCAGACCGGGAGGGTGCCGGCGTAGCCGAGCAGCAGATAGGTCACGGGGTAACGGCGCCCGGGATCGGTGTCGTAGCCGGGTGGGGTGTAGACCCACAACGGCCTCTTGGCCGCGTCTCCCAGGGGATTGTCGCGCAACAGGACACTGTCGATGACGTGCTCGTCGATGCGGCCGGCGAGCACGGTGGGCCATGGGGCCAACGGAACCTCCTCGGGACGGGGAGCTCCGACATTACTACGATTTCAAATTATACGAATCGGTAGTACTGACCGTATGCTGGCGTGATGGACACGACACACGACCAAGTCCCGTCCACCGACTCGGTCGACCGGCACATCGCTCGCTGGAGGCACGAGGTTCCCGATCTGGACCCGCTGGTCGAGGGTGTCGTCACCCGGATGCAGATGCTGGTGCGCCATCTCCAGGGTCGCAAGGAAGCAGGGCTCGCCCAACGCGAGTTGAAGATGTGGGAATACGAGATCCTCTGGCGGCTGCGCTCCGCCGGCGAGCCGTACCGGATGACGCCGACACGGCTCGCCGACGGCCTGGACACCCATCCGGCGACACTCACGAGCCGCCTGGACCGCCTGGCGAAGTCCGGCTACGTGACCCGGGAGCACACCCCGAAAGACCGCCGGAGCCTGCTGGTGACGCTGACCGAGAAGGGACACGAGGCGTGGTCGTCCACGATCGGCGATCAGATGGCGACCGAGCACGCGCTACTGGCCCCGCTGTCCGAAGCGGAACGGGAGCAACTTGTGGCCCTGCTGAGAAAGATCACCTTGACGGCAGAGGCGGGCGGCCCACCGCTGATGCCCACTCTCGACTGAACACACCCACGGGCTCGGCACGTTGCCGGCGAAAGTCGACGCCGGATACCCTCGCGCACCGTCCCGGGTCCGGGAACGGCGTCCCCGGCGGTCCGTGTTGCCGAGCGCCTCGTCGGCGACCGCCTTCGGTTCACGGTGTCCGTCACCCGGCACCTCGTCCGTGAACGACGGGGAGTACTCCCTCCGCAACCCTGCCAACCGCTTTGCCCTGTCGGCCGATCGCCTGGCCCGGGTGGCCACCGCGCTGGCACCGTGACCAACCCTCGACAACCACCTCGCGGTCGCAGAGGATCGGGAGATCGTCCCCCGCTCGTACTCTGCGCCGGCGCGATCCGGTCCGGCATGGTTACGTCTCGCGGGCCGTGACGTCTACTGTGAGCCGATGGGTGAGGAATCGAATCCGCAGGTGTTCTCCAACCGCTGGGCTGACGCCGTCGGGCCCGGCATCCCGGCCAATGGCTACGTCCGGATGCCGCACACCGGCGGGCCGAACACCGGCCGGCCGCCGACCGGCCGACCGCCTCGCTGACGCCGCGCGGATACCGAAGCAGCCCGGGTCACGCGCGACTGCACGCCGCGGCGCTCCGCAGTGCGAGGGCCCTGTAGCCATTCAGCGTTGTGACGATGCGTCGGCGGTTCGGGCGCCCGGTTTGGGGGCGAGAGGCTCGGCGGCATAGGTGATGCGTACTACGCCGTCGGGGTGGCGGTCGGTGCCGGCCCGTACCCCGAAGACATCGTGCAGGATGGCGGGGGTGAGCACCTCCAGTACGGGGCCTGCGGTGATCACCGTTCCTTCGTGCAGCACGATGAGTCGGTCGCAGAGCCGCGCGGCCAGATCGAGGTCGTGCAGGACCGCGAGTGTGGTGATGCCGGTGGCGCGGATCAGGTCGAGGAGTTCGAAACGGGCGCGGATGTCCAGGTGGTTGGTGAGTTCGTCCAGGACGAGGAGCTCGGGGTGCTGTGCCAACGCGCGTGCGAGCAGGACGCGTTGGCGTTCGCCGCCGGACAGGGATGCGAAGTCCCGATCGGCGAGCGGGCGTACGCCGCAGCGGTCGATGGCCTCGGCGACGGCCCGATGGTCTTCGGCGCCGTCACGGTCGAGCAGGCCGTGGTGGGGGGAGCGGCCCAGGGAGACGATCTCGGTGACGGACAGGCCCGTGGTGTTGCCGGTGCTGTCCTGGAGGACGGCGGCGGCGCGTCGGGCGGCGGCGCGCGGGGACAGCGCCCATACGTCGTCACCGCCGACGCGGACCACCCCGCGGGTCGGACGCAGCGAGCGGTAGACGGCGCGGAGCAGGGTGGATTTGCCGCTGCCATTGGGGCCGACGAGGCCGACGATGTCGCCTTTGTCGGCTTCCAGGGTCACATCGCGCAGGATCGGTTGGCGGTCCAGGGTGATGTGGAGCCGGTCGATGGTGAGTTTCATCCGGTGTCCAGGCCCTTGTTGTGGCGGAGCAGCCAGAGGAAGAAGGGTGCGCCGAGGAGGGCGGTGAGGATGCCCAGGGGGAGTTCGTTGGGCCGGTTGAGGGTGCGTGACAGCAGGTCGACGATCACCAGGTAGTTGGCTCCCAGGAGTGCGGTCACGGGGAGCAGTTTGCGGTGGTCGGCACCGATGGCGAGGCGTACGAGGTGGGGGATCATCAGGCCGACGAAGCCGATGCCGCCCGCGACGGCGATGACGGTGCCGGTGAGGAGGGAGGAGAGGACCAGGAGTACGGCACGCAGGCGGTTGACGTCGACGCCGAGGGCGGTGGCGGATTCGTCGCCTGCGAGCAGGACGTTGAGCCGTCGGCCGAAGAGGGTCAGGACGACGGTGGTGGTGAGGACGACGGCGCTGACGGTGGGGAGTTGGCTCCACTGGGCGCCCGCGACGCTGCCCAGCATCCAGAACATCACGGTGCGCAGTTCGTTGGGTGTCGCCTGGAGTTGCAGGAAGCTGGTCGCGGAGAGGAAGACGTATCCGACCGCGACGCCGGAGAGTACGAGGCGGGTGGGGGCCAGCCGTCCTCGGCGTTGTCCGAGGAGGAAGACCAGTGCTCCCGCGGTGAGGGCGCCGAGGAATGCCGCCGTGGAGGCGCCGAGGCCGCCGAGCGCCGTACCGGTGGCGGTGATGACCAGGACGGCGCCGAGCGAGGCGCCGTAGGAGAAGCCCAGGACGGTGGGGTCGGCGAGCGGGTTGGACACCACGGCCTGGAGGACCACCCCGGAGACGGCCAGCCCGGCGCCGACCAGCGCGGCAAGCACGACGCGCGGGGCCCGGAAGTTCCAGACGATCTGGTCCGTCGCCGGGTCACCGACCGGGCCGGCACCGGTCAGATGGTGCAGGACGATTCGCCATACGTCACCGAGCGGAACCGTGACCGCCCCGATGCTGATCGCCACCATCATGACGACGGCCAACAGGGCCGGCAACGCGGCCGATATCAGCGGGAGGTTCAGCCGGTTCGGAACGCGTCGGGGTGCAGCAGCCTGGCGATCCTGTCCACGGCCAGGTCGTTGCCGGGGCCCAGGTAGATCGAGTCGGACAGGACCGTGTAGGCGTTGTTCTCGGCGGCTGGCCACTGGGGGAACTCCTCGAGCAGTTGCTTGGCGTAGGCCGTCGGGTCGGGGGAGTTGTAGCTGATGACGACGAGGGCGTCGACGTCGGTGGCGGCGACCTTCTCCTTGCTCAGGTCGGCAAAGGTGGTCTTGGACGCCGATTCGAAGGCGTTGGTACCGCCGGCCTTGGTGAGGATGTCGTTGATGATGCCCTTGGCGACGACCGAGCTGAAGGCGTTGCCGCCCATCGACATGTTGGCGAAGAGCACCATCACCTTCGGCTTCTTCTCGCCCTGCACCTTCGCGGACACTGCGGCGATCGACTTCTCGGAAGCGGCGATCAGCTTCTCCGCCCGGTCGCTGACGTTGAAGATTTTGCCCATGTCGCGCAGCAGCGTGTAGCTGTCGGAGACGGTCATCTTGGAGGGGTCGTCGTCGCAACCCTGCGGGGAGATGTAACTGTTCGCGCCCACCGTCTCGAGCTGCCGGCGGGTGGCGAAGCCGTTCTTCGCGTCGAATCCGTAGGACGTGACGGACATGACGAAGTCCGGCCGCAGGCCCAGCATCGCCTCGCGGGGGATGTCGTAGGAGTCGTTGAGCTTGATGCCCCCGGTGGGCAGCGCCTTGATGGCCTCCGCCCGGCCCGCGACCTCGGACATCCCGTAGCTCTGCTCGTTGGCGACGATGCGGTCGCCGAGCCCGAGTGCGAGCAGTGTGGAGACCTCTGCGACGGAGGCGCCGTTCATGACGACCACCCTGCCGGGGGCCTTGGTGAACGTCTCGGTCTGCCCGCAGTTGGTGATCGTCACCGGGTAACCGGAACCCGATGCGGACGTGGACGACTTGTCACTCGCCGTCTCGGTCGAGGAACCGGCGCATCCCGCCGTGACCAGACAGAGAGCTCCGGCCAGGACGACGGCGACGAGCCGTTTCTTCGACATGCGAACTCCTCGGTGTGAGCGGGTCTCACGCTCGTAGTCGGCACGAAGGCCGCCGGAGTTCCTGGGGATGCCGAACCATTACGGGACAACGGACGAATGCCCTCGATACGCGGCAGGGCCGGCAGGGATCCGGTGGATGAGCAGTGGACAGATATCGGAACATCAGGGCGTGGTCGACCGGTGGGCATGAAACCCCGCCGCCTACCGAGCCGTTGAGGACGCTGTCGGCACGGACCAGGCCCAGGCCGCTCGCTCTCGACGCGACACACCGGCGGCCCGTCGTGTCCCCGAGCAGGCCCACGGTTGTTCTTGCTTCACGAGCACCGCGCGTTGCGTCCGCCGGCAACGACCCACCGGTCAGCGTTGGTTACCAAAACGAAATCTCGGCCTCACTAGGTTCGGAGCGGTCCGAAATTGTCGGACTCATCTGAATGGAGCGTGACTTCATGAGCGTTCGAGATCGGTTGGCGAGATCGCACCGCGTTCCTGTGCTGGCGGTCTGCATGTCCGTCGCCATCGGATCAACGGCGGCTTCCGCCGCTGCGGAGGAATCCGGGCTTGCCCCGTTCCTGGGGCAGCGGGCGTCCTGGGCACCGTGCGTTCCCGGCCCCCCTCCTGACGACGTTCCGCAAGAGGAGTGGGACAAGCGGTGGGCCAAGATGGATTGCGCCACGCTGAGCGTCCCGATGAACTATCGCAGGCCCGGTGACGGCCGGCTCGATATCGCGGTGAGCCGCCGCAAGGCCAACAGTCCGGACAAGCGGAAGGGTGTCCTGCTGCTGAATCCGGGCGGGCCCGGCGGCGAGGGGCTGGCGTTGCCCACCGAACTCGCCGGCGAGGCCATCGCCGACAACTTCGACCTGATCGGCTTCGACCCGCGCGGGGTGGGCCGATCCACCCCCCTGCACTGCGACGCCGTGGAGCAGGACCCACCGCGGCCGACCCGCCCGACGGACGCGCAGTTCGCCGCGCTGGCCGCCGCCGCGCTGCAACGCGAACAGGCCTGCCAACGAGCGGGCGGCTTCATGCGGCCGTTCGTCAACACCGCGAACACCGCACGGGACATGGACGTGATCCGAGCCGCGCTGGACGAGAAGAAGATCAACTACCTCGGCTTCTCCTACGGTACCCATCTCGGCGCCGTGTACGGCACACTGTTCCCCGGCAGGCTCAACCGCAGTGTGCTCGACTCGTCGATGCACCCGGACTGGCTCTACTACGAGCAGTTCAAGCAACAGGCCGTCGCCTCCCGACAGAACATCGAGGCATGGGCCGCCTGGGTCGCCGAACGGGACAACACCTACCACCTGGGCGACTCGCTCGCCCAGGTGATGGCCACCCTCGACGCGATCGGGGAGCAACTGGCGGTCAAGCCGGTGCCGTCGCCGGGGCATCCCGAGGACCCGCCGATCGACCGCGACTACTTCGACCGGATGCTGGGCTACGAAACCGTTCCCCGCGTCGTCTGGGCGCTGGAGGCCGAACTGGTCGTCGAGATCAGGAAGGCGGTCGGTGGAACGCTGTCCGCCGACGCGGGCAAAGCCCTCGCGGCGCTCGCCAAGGCAACCGCCCCGGCCACGGTCAACGGGACCTACCAGGCGGTGATCTGCGAGGCCGACTGGCCCACGGACCTGAACGTCTACTACGAGCAGATGCGGATCTTCCGCGACCGGTACCCGTACGGCAGGGGCGCGTCGGCGACCGAACCGACCGAGTGCACCTTCCGCTCGTTCACCCCACCGGAGCGGATCACCGACCTGAAACGCAAGGGATATCCGACCGGAGTCGTGGTGCAGGCCGAGTTCGACCCGGCCACCCAGTACGAGGGCGGGCCCGCGATGGCGAACAGGCTGAACAACGACCTGATCTCGGTCTCCGACGAGGGCACACACAGTCTGTACGGCCGCAACGCCTGCGTCACCAGGAAGATCGACGACTACCTGATCAACGGCGTACTGCCCGGCGCACAGGCGGGCTGTTCCGGCCCTCCGCGGCCGGACGTTCCCGCCGACGGGGCCACCGCTCGATCGACGCCCCGGCCGAACCGGTCACTGGAGGAACGCGCCCTCGAACTGATCGAGGCCAACCAGCTCGACCGCCGATTCTGAACCTCGTCCCCACCGCTCGGGATCGCCATTCGTGGAGGGCTCTGCGGGATCCTCCCGGTACAGGTACCGAATAGTGCGTACTTCCGCCCGGGACCGTCGCGATCTACGGTCACATGGATCAATCGGTCGAACACATCCGGCCAACCACCGCACCGCCCGCCGTGGTTGCCCGGCGTTCGCGTACGAGGGGGAAACAGCAGATGAGGATCGGCGTACTGGGCACGGGTGAGGTCGGGCGACGGCTCGCCGGCAAGCTCGCCGCATTGGGTCATCAGGTCACGCTCGGCTCCAGGACGGCGGACAACGCCGAAGCCAAGCAGTGGGCGGCGGACAACGGCGGCGCGCACGGCACCTTCGCCGACGCGGCCGGCATCGCGGAACTCGTGGTGAACGCGACCGGCGGCCTGGTCTCACTGGCCGTGCTGGAGGCGGCGGGTGCCGACAATCTGCGCGGCAAGGTCCTCGTCGACGTGTCCAACCCACTGGACTTCTCCGGGGGGTTCCCGCCCAAGGTCTTCACTCCGGACGGCGGCAGCCTCGCCGAGCAACTGCAAAAGGCGTTCCCCCAAACCCGGGTCGTCAAGACCCTCAACACGATGAACAACACGGTCATGGTCGAGCCCGGCCTCGTCCCCGGCCACCACAACGTGTTCCTGAGCGGCGACGACGAGACCGCCAAGGCCGAAGTGGCGACCCTGCTGGGCACCTTCGGCTGGACCCCCGCCCAGATCATCGACCTCGGCGACCTGTCCAGTGCCCGCGCGACGGAACTCCTGATGCCCCTGTGGCTGCGCCTGTACGGGGTCCTGGGCCCTGTGGACTTCAACATCTCGGTCGCCACCGCCCCCGCCGCCCACCCCTCGACTCACTCATGACCCGGATCAGGCGAAACGGGTAACCAACCACCCACCGTCGCCGAGGCATCGGACCCGGCCGGACTGAGCCCGACGCCTTGGCGTGGCCGGCCGGCCACGGCAGTCCGAGGTACTCCACGATCACCATGGTCTTGACGGTGGGCAGGGCCTTGCGCAACTCCGCCGTGGCCTCGCGACGGTCGTGTGTGGTGCCGTTGAAGAGGTACCCGTCCGAGGCGATGAGCACGGTGGGTTCGAGTTGCCCGAAGCGGTCGGCGGCGGCCCCGGGAGCGTAGTCCTGGCCGCAGACCGACCAGACGGCGCCGAGGGCGGCTGCGGCAAGCAGGGCGATCACGGCGTGCGGAGTGTTGGGCAGGTACCCGACGACGCGGTCGCCCTTGCCCACGCCCAGGTCGCGTAGGGTCGCGGCCACTGAGGCGACCTCGGCCCGCAGCGTGCCTCCCGTCATCTCGTAGCCCGCGCCGGTCTCGTCCAAGGCGATGATCGCGGCCTCGTCGGAGCGCAGCCGGCGCAGCGCGTGGTGGGTGTAGTTGAGCGTGGCACCGGTGAACCAGCGGGCGCCGGGCATCGTCTCCTCGGCGAGCACGTGCTCGTACCCGGTGGGGGCCTGGATGTCGAAGTACTCCCAGACGGCGCCCCAGAACCCTTCCAGGTCGGTGACGGACCAACGGTGCAGTGCCGCGTAATCGGCGAACGGTGTGGCGCCGGAGTACGCCTCGTCGCGGGCGTGCGCGTCGTGGTGTCGGGTGGGTCGGGTGAGTCGGCGGGCGAAGTCGGCGATGCGGGAGTCCGCGACGATGACGGGGTCGGGAGTCCAGAACGGTTCCGGGGGCGGGGTGGGGACCGGGGTGGTCATGGCGGGCTGCTCCTGGGATGGGCGTCGAGGACGTTGGTCCGCTCACCGCTCACCGCCCACTGCTCGGCGCGACAGTGTGTGGGAGATGGGGAGGAACCGCTGTCGGAATAAGGGAGGAACCGTTGTCGGGGCGTGGCCGTCTGCGCCATCGATGAGGCAAGTCGGTGTGTGGACCGATCGGCTGCCGGCACGTTGCGGGCTGCCACCGGCGGGCGGCGGGGCGGGCTGCGGGCCGTCCGATGACCGAACGAGTCTGCTCCGACGGCCGATTGCCCGCACCCGACACTCGGCCGCCGGTACCCACGCCGACCTTCGTCCCGGCGACGGTCAGGGATTGACAGGGCGGGCGCGCATCGGGTTGCGTAGTTCGCCGATGCCCTCGACCCAGCTCACCAGCGTCTGGCCGGGACGGAGGAAGCGTGGCGGTCGGCGCACCGCGCCGACGCCCGCCGGCGTACCGGTGAAGATCAGGTCGCCGGGGAGCAGGGTGCAGTGCGCCGACAGTCGGGCGATCAGCTCGGGTACGGGGAACACCAGGTCTCGGGTGCTGCCGTTCTGGACCACCTCGCCGTCGATCGAGCAGCCCAGGCGCAGGTCGTCCGGGTCCTCGAACTCGTCCGGGGTGACCAGTGCCGGGCCGATCGGGCCGAAGCCGGGGAAGGACTTGGCCAGGGACAGCTGCATCACCGGCGCGCCGACCTGGACCGCTCGTTCGGACAGGTCCTGGCCCACGGTGAGTGCGGCGACGTGCGCCCAGCCGTCCTCGGCGGCCACGCGTTCGGCTCGCCGGCCGACCACCACGACCAGTTCCACCTCCCAGTCCACCGCCGCGCTCGGCAGCGTCACCGGGTCGTACGGCCCGGTCAGGCAGCTCGAGAACTTGCCGAAGACCACCGGGGTGTCCGGTACGGCCAGGCCCGCCTCGGCGGCGTGGTCGCGGTAGTTGACGCCGACGCCGAACACCTGGCGCGGCCGGCGCACGGGCGCGCCGATCCGGGCCGGGTCCACCGGTGTGGCCCGGGCCGGGTCGAGGGTGTGCGCCCAGTCCCGGAGCCGGTCCCAGTCCGCGAAGGCCGCGTCCGGGTCCGGGTCCGCCGCGAACGCGCCGCCGCTCGCGGTGTGCACGTCGATCGCGCCGGCGCCGAGCAGGAGGTGCAGTCGGCCGTCGATGGTGGCGGTACGCATGGGGTCGTCCTCACACCTTCGCGGAATCGGGCCGGCCGGCGACGATCGCGTCGTCGTCGGCGAGCGGAATTTGCATGCGGGTCACGGACGCGACCATGCCGGCGAGCCGCCGGGAGACCCGCAGATGCGTGGGGTGCGCGACGAAGTCGGTCAGCGCGGCGACGTCCGCGAAGACCGTGGCCATCCCGAAGTCGGCGTTGTCGGCGGCCAGTTCCAGGTCGCTACCGGCGCGAACCAGCAGCACCCCCGGAATCCTGGTGAACTGTTCGATGTCGGCGCGCAGTTCGGCGATGTCGGCGGCGGGGGGTACGTCGGGCTTCCAGCGGGCGAGCACCAGGTGCAGCAGCATGGTCGACTCCGGGGTCGGGGTGGTCGGTTCGGTCGGCGGGGGCGGCGGCGCGGCCCCGAACATCGGCGGCGGGCCACGCCGGCGACATGCGGGTCATCCCGTTGCACCCCCTGTGGTGATGCCGATGTCGGTATGGGTGAAGTCGGCTGTGGCGAGGTCGATTTCAGTGATGGGCGAAGTCCGCTGTGACGGCAGCGACTTCGGGTACGGGCGAAGTCCGGCGTGATGGCGGCGACTTCAGGTACGGGCGAAGTCGGCGCCGGTGCGCGCGAGGACGGCGCGCAACGGGGTGGTCAGTTCGGGCCGCTCGTCGCCGGCCATCCGCAGGGCGACGTGTCCGTCCGGGCGCACCAGCACGCACCCGCGCGGGCCGACGCCCCACAACCGCCACGCGTCCTGCTCGGCGTCCGGGTAGCCGTCGACGCCGACCCGGAACGCGGCGATCGGCACGCCCAGTTGCCCGGCCGCGGTGCGCGCCGCGGTGATCCAGGCGCCGCCCTCGGCCCCGGCCAACAACAGGAAGCCGTCGGCGGCCAGGTCGACCGTGGCCGCCCGCGCGCCGTCCGCCGTGCGGAACCAGGTGTGCGGAGCGAGCGCGCCGGGATGCGCGCTCATCCGGTACTCGGCGACGGTGGAACGCGGCGCGAGGGTCCCGTCCGGCACGATCGCCGCGGATGTGTACACGTGCCCGAACGTCTGCCCCGCAAAGAGGAAGTGCTCGCGCTGACCCGGAATGGCCGCCGCCACACGGGTGCGCAACTCGTGCCCGGCGGTGTCCTCGATCGCGGCCAACGCGGCCGGGTCGAGGAACAACACTCCGGCTTCCGCCATGCGTTCGGCGTTGCGCATGCTCTGCGCGGCGTTGAACCGGGCGACCGGCACGCGCTCCGCCTCGTAGCTCGCGAGCAGATCCTCGCCGGCCTGCCCGCGCAGCACGGCGGCCAGTTTCCAGGCCAGGTTGTGCGCGTCCTGGACGCCGGTGTTCATCCCGAAGCCACCGGTCGGCGGGAACCGGTGGGCCGCGTCGCCGACCAGGAAGACCCGGCCGGACCGGAACCGCTCGGCGATGGCGATCTCCAACTGCCACGGCAGCACGCTGAGCACCCGCACCGCCAGGTCGGGCGCACCCACCGCCTGCCGGATCAGCTCGGCGCAACGCTCGGGCGGATAGTCGGCGGGGCTCTCGCGGGTCGGGTCGAGGGGGAAGTTGTACGTCCAGCGGCGGCTGCCGTCCAGCGCGACGAGTGCGCCCTGGGTCTGTGCGTTGAGGATCCACCAGACCGTGTGCGACCGCCCCCCGGTGTACGCGGTGAGATCGGCCTCGAAGTAGGCGTTGAGCAGGTGCCCGATCGGCGCGACCTCTTCGTTTCCGATGCCCAGCAACTCGCGCACCGGACTGCGGGCACCGTCGGCGGCCACGACGTAGCGGGCCCGGACGTGTTCCTCGGTGCCGTCGGAACGCCGTACCGTCACGTCGACGCCGGCCGGGTCCTGCGCGAGCCCGGTCAGTTCGGTGTCGAAGTCCACCCGCGCCCCCGCCTCCCGGGCCGCGGCGAGCAGAATCGGCTCGATGCGATCCTGCGGGCAGGACACCAGCACCTCGCTGGAGTCGTCCCGCGTCCTGGCGACCTCGTCGGGGAAGTCGGCCGCGCTGATCCGGCCGATCTCGATGCCGGCCAGTCGGGTCGTCCAGCCGACGCTGATGCCCTGATCGAGCGGGAGCGCGGCGGCCCGGACCGCGTCCGCCACGCCCCACTGGCGGAACAACTCCATCGTGCGGGCGTTGACCACGTGCGCCTTGGGGTGGGTCGAGGTACCGGCGCGGCGCTCCACGACCCGGGTGTCGATGCCCAGTCGCCCGAGCAGCACAGCCGTGCTCAAGCCCCCCGGTCCCCCTCCAACCACCAACACGTCCACGTCCGGTACGGCCATCGGTACTCCCTGGGTCGGTCCAACGGTGATGCTCGAACGATGCGCGCCGACGGGCGCATCGAGCGCCGTCGGTCGAGGTAGCAGCTGCGGACACCAGACTTTGATTTCACATCAAAATCTGGTGTCGGCCACGTTAGCCAGACTTTGATTTCACGTCAAAGACTTGACGCGGGCGGTTCGATCCGGCTCGATATGCTCGAGCGATGGCTGAGGGAGCAGAGGAGAAGGCGGCCCGACCCGGGGCTGCCGGACGCGGTCCGACGAAGGGTGGAACCGCGAAGAAGCGCCCCTCGAACCGGCTGGGAACGGGCACCGGGCCGGGCACCGGGCGGCGCGGCGAGCGTCGCCGACAACTCCTGGAGGCAGCCGTGCGGCTGTTTTCCGAGCGACCCTACGAGGACATCTTCATCGCGGACATCGCCGACGCCGCGGGCGTCGCGCACGGCCTGCTCTTCTACTACTTCAAGGACAAGCGCGGCATCTACCTGGAGACCCTCGGCCAGGTGACCCGGGACATCCAGGAGTACCAGCGCCCGCGTCCGGACGAGGTGACCGCCGAGGCACGCCTGTACGGACTGGTCCGGCGCCACCTCGACTACATCGGTCGGCACACCCAGACCTTCATCGGCTTCATGCGCACCGGCCTGGGCGACCCCGACGTGAGGCGGATCTTCGAGTCCGCCCGCCGAGAGGGAGTGAACCTGGTCCTGGAGATCTTCGAGATCGAGTGCGAGCCGCCGCCGATCCTGCGCGCCGCGCTGCGCGGCTGGGTGGGCTACCTGGACGAGCTCAGCCTGCACTGGCTCACGCACCGCGACGTCCCGCAGGAGGAGGTCGTGCAGTTGGCCGTCGACGCCCTGATTGCCGGGCTCCGCAGCGCGGCGGCCCGGAGCGCCGAGGTCCCGGCGATGCTGAAGGGGCTGAACCGGGCGACCTGAACGCCCGGTTGCCCGTCCGGCGCGGTCGCCCGGTGCGCTGATCGGATCCCGGGGCGACGCGATGCAGGCGTTCGCGTCGTGGTGCGCGGTCGTCGCGAAGCCGAGGCTCGGACGGCCGGGACGCCGAAGGAGATGCCGAGCCCGGGTCGAGCCGGCGCCGGACATATGCGTCGAGGTACAGGATCCGCATGGGGTTTGCCGTTCGCGGCCTCTCGCACGCCGCGGCTCGGCCGGTGCCGAGCCGGGACGCCGCGACGGGCCCGACGAGGTCGTTGACACCGTAAGCCGTGCCGGCCCCGTTCGGCTGCGTGATCGTGCGGCCGAAAGCGTCGTGGACGATTCCGCTGTCGACGAGACGGGCGGCGTGTGTAGGACACGGAGGTGATGTGGACGAGGCAGTTGCGGGGCCGGGATACATAGCATGTATGGATGCTCGATCTTCGCCAATTTCAGGTTCTCCGCGCCGTTGCCTCAAGCGGTTCGTTGGCCGGGGCCGCCCGCGAACTCCACTACGGACAGCCGACCATCAGCTACCATCTCGGAGCGCTGGAGACGCACTTGGGGGCCAAGCTGGTGGAGCGCGGTCCCACCGGGACGGTCCTGACGGACCTCGGCACGATGGTTCTGGAGCATGCGGGCGCCGTGCTCGACCGGATCGAAGCGGTCGAGGCGGATGTCGAGGCCCGGATGAAACACGGCGTGTCGACGCTGCGCATCGGCGCCTTCCACTCCGCGGCCTCGCGGCTGCTCCCCCAGGCCGTACGGGACGCTGCGATCGGTTCGGACGTGCGAGTGGAGTTGACCGAGGCCGAGCCACTCGATCTGGTCGCACAAGTACGAGCCGGGTCGCTGCACTGCGCCGTGATCTACGACATCGGTGGAGCCGGGGCACGATACGGCGCCGACATGCGGGCCGAAACCCTGTTCGACGATCCGTACCGGGTGCTGCTCCCCGCATCGCACCCCCAGGCCCGGGCGGTGGGTCCGGTCGACATCGAACTCCTCGCCGACGACGGGTGGATCGTCTCTCGCGGCTCGTACGACCCCAGTGACCAGACTCTTTTCGCGACGTGCCAGTCCCTTGGGTTCCGACCCCGGACGGTGCTCAGGACCGACGATTACGGCGTGGTCCACGGCTTTGTCGCAGCCGGCACCGCCGTCGCGCTCGTACCCGAACTCGCTGTGGAGGAGGGGTACGACGTCGTCGTCCGCCCTGCTGTGCAGGTCCTCGGCTCTCGCAGCGTCCGATTCCTCACCCCCCAAGGCGCACAGCCTGCTCTGGTGGAGCGGGTACGAGAGGAACTGCACCGCGCGGCAGCGATCCGAAAGGTGCCCTGACCGAACCGCACAACCGGATACCTGGGCTTCCGGGTAGGCGTGGTGCAGCCTTCCATAGACCATATGGAGTGCTGTCGAAAGCTCCTCCATACCTGTAGTAGCGCAAGGCTGTGAGGATTTGAGCCTGCGCGGTGGGCGCCGCGACGGGTAGGCGGGTCCGGCAAGGCGTGGTGCGCACCCGCTTCGGCGGACTCGTTCGCCGAGCGACGGACCTGCTCGCGGATCCGCACGGCGCCGCACCGCAACACGTCGGCCCGGCGGCCCATTCCGCATGACGCAAAGGACTCCCCCATGACCCGCTATGGCGCGATGTACGGCCCCGACGTCACATTCCTCGGCGTTCCGCCGTGCGACCTGGACGAACGTTCGACGTGGGATGACGCCGAGGTGGTCATCCTCGGCGCACCCTACGACGGCGGCACCTCGTACCGTTCCGGCGCCCGCTTCGGGCCCAAGGCCATTCGGCAGGCCTGCTACCTCGAACACGAGGGCAGCCGGCCCTCCCTCGCGCTGGGTGTGGACGGACTTCTCGACCTGCGCGTCAAGGACGCCGGCGACGTCATGATGTTCAGCGGCAACGCGCAGGAGGCACACGCCGCGTTGGAACAGGCGGTGAACACCATCTCGGCCGCCGGCAAGACTCCCCTCATACTCGGCGGCGACCACTCGATCGCCCTCCCGAACGTCACCGGCGTCGCACGCGCGGTCGGATGGGGCCGGGTCTCGGTCATCCATTTCGACGCCCACGCCGACACCGGCGACATCTGCCACGGTTCGCTCATCGCCCACGGCCAGCCGATGCGCCGCCTCCTCGAATCGGGCGCGGCCCGCAGCGACCGTTTCCTGCAGTTGGGCCTGCGCGGCTACTGGCCCGGCCCCGAGACGCTGGAGTGGATGGCCGAACAGGGCATGCGTTCGTACGAGATGACCGAAATCGTGGAACGTGGCCTGGAAACCTGCCTGGCCGAGGCGTCGCGGACGGCACTGGACGACTGCGACGGCGTCTACCTCTCGGTCGACGTCGATGTCGTCGACCCCGGCATGGCCCCCGGGACCGGGACCCCGGAGCCCGGCGGCCTGACCTCGCGCCAACTCCTGGACACGGTTCGCCGCCTGGCCTACGAACTACCCGTTGTCGGCGTCGAGATCGTCGAAGTCGCCCCCAGCCACGACCACGCCGACATCACCGCGATGCTCGGCAGCCGCATCGTCCTCGAAGCACTGTCCGGCATCGCCCGCCGACAGGCCGAGAAGAACGGCCGCCTGGAGACGTGGGACCGCGGACGACCCCTCCTCGGGCAGTACGACACCGTCCACCGCGACTCGAACCGCCGGCACCGCGGAGCGACGCGCGGGTGAGCAGCCTCGAGGTGTCCAGGCGCCCGCCGCGAGTCGGCCGCCGTAGCAACCGCGGGTTAACGCCGGCGTCACGGGCAGGAGATGCGCACCTCGTCCCCTTTCGCGTCCACCGCGGCGCTCGGCGCGCCCTCCAATGTGGCGTTCGCGGCTTCGTAGCTGCCGTCCTGCCATTCGCTGGAGGCCTTGCTCATCGCCTCGGCGTTGGCCTGGTACAGGTCCCGCCATTCCCGCAACGGTCGCGCCTCGTTCGGGTCGGCCGGCAAGGCGACGCCCTTGATGCGCGTCGTCAACGCCGCAAGTTCCGTACTCGCCTGGGACAGGCTCAGGCCGACTGCGTTCAGGTCCTGATCGGCGACGGCCTGGTTGAGTTCGGTGACCCGTCGGGTGATGCCGTCGATCTTGTCGCCACAGATCTTGTTGACCGTCTCGATGTACGTCGCGCCCGTCTGGGCCGGCTTGTCGTCGTTCCTGGGGCCCGAATCCCCGCCGGCACGCGGGGTGTTGTCCCCTCCCCCACTCCCGTTCCCGCCGCCGCCCGTCACGTCGAACGGTCCGATGCCCAGCGCGACGAGCACGCTGAGTACGGTCGCGACCGTACCCACCAGTGTGAGGACCAGCATGAGCCTGCCGTGTCCCTCCTCGCGTCTGCGCTCGCGCCCGGGCGACGGCGGCATCTGCTGCGGATACGACTGATAGGGCTGTTCCTGTCGATAACGCATTCTGTCTCCGGATCCCCGCGTTTCCCAAAGCTTCGATGCCCTGCGCACGCGCGCCGGGTGGACTTCAGGTCGTGCCGGATCCCGCCCAGTCGCCCGCAGGACCCCCCTCGCGGAAACCGCCGACTGGACCGGGTCCCCCCGCTCCGACCCCTGTGTGGGGTGTTCGCATCGTCGAACCGGGCCGAGGCCCGATCGACGTCGATGTTCGGATGGACGGCACCGCACCGGCGGCGGTTCCCGGAGCGGGCCCTCGGAGATCACGACGAGGGATTTCCATCGGCGAGAGCCCGGCCGCGGACTCCCGAACCAAGACATGGCGCCGATATCCGATTCCGCAACCGGCGTCGGGAGGTTGCTGTTTCGCCGGCGCCGTCGGTGTCGACGCCCCTGTCGGGCAAGCGCGCCACGTCGTCCACTGCGACGGCCTCGGCGGCCGCCGCTCCCCGACCGGCGATGACGGGGACCACGGCTGCGGTGTCGGCCTGCTGAAGTATCCTTCCCGCCGCCGCACATCGACTGGGAGGACCAAGAGAATTGACTGGCCCGTCTGCTTTCCCACTGCCCTTTCATGCCTCCCGTTCCATATCCTTCGCGACGCCCCGAACGCTGCGCGAACTCGGGATGATGCAGTGCAGCTCACACATTCGGGCGAAGCCGGGGTGGTTCGACAAGATGAACGATGCCGACATCGTCGCCAGGTGGACGCGAGAAGCGGTCGCTCAGGGCCTCACCGAAGCGCAGGTTCGTTACGTGCTTGCCGAACTCCTGCACTACGCCGCACTGCGGGACGGACGAACCGGCGTCGAGGTGTCCACCGTCGACGGGGTGTGGCAGTCGGACACACTGGTCGACGACAAGCTCACATCCCGGCTGCGCGAGGCGGTTCGGGTGCTGGAACAGGTCCCCGAAGCGGAACAGGACTGGCATCCCGGATCCGACGGCCAGGTACTGGATCTGGTTCATCCCTCACTGTTCTGCCTGGTACGAGAGGTGAGCGGTGCGCCCGAGCGGGCTTGGCAAAACCCGACGGACCGTTACTCGAGGTACGAATTCTCGGAGAGATTCCAGTGGCTGCCCACGGACGTCGACGTCAGTGCGGACGGGGATGTCGCCTTCCGTTCGTACGTCAACAACGTCCACCCCGAGACTCATCGCAAACTGGCCTCCGTCCTGCCGGACTTGTTCGCGCGCATGCGCCCGCTGCTGGAGAACGTGCTCACCGATCTGCGCCATCCGCGGCCCCTGCGGATCGAGGCGGATCCCTTCGGGTGGTACGACTCGAAGCCGGAGTATCCGAACAAATCCTCCTACAGTGATGACGGGGCTTACGCAGAAGCCCTCCGTGCCTGGGAAGAGGCCCAGGACGACTGGTGGGAAAACCGCCGTCCGACCATCCCGGACGCCCCGACCTTCGTCCCGCCCGAGTTGCCCGACGAATCCGCCCGAGTCGACCTGCGCGGGCGCCGTCTCCAGGTCATCGTCAAACTCGCCACCATTCATCTCACCCCGGACAAGCCCGAGTACCCCGGCGGTTCCTGGCATGTCGAGGGGATGATGAACGAGCGGATCGTCTCGACCGGCATCTACTACTGGGACAGCGAGAACACCACCGAAAGCCGGCTGAGTTTCCGGGCGGCACTGTACGACCCGTCTTACGAACAAAACGACGACAACGGCCTGCGTGAGGTCTACGGCCTGGAGGACGAAGATGCACTGAACCAGATGCTGGGATCGACATCGACCCCGGCGGGCCGCTGCCTGGCGTTCCCGAACATCCTGCAGCACCGCGTCGGCTCATTCCGCCTCATGGACCCCAGCCGCCCGGGACATCGCAAAATTCTCGCGTTCTTCCTGGTCGACCCGTCGGAAAGGATCGTCTCGACATCCGATGTACCACCGCAACAACCATGGTTCGACACCTCGACCATGACGCTTGAACAGGCCAGGAACTACCGCGAACACCTCATGCGGGAACGCAAGTTCTTCGTCGACGAACACAACGAGCAGCTCTACGAACGAGAATTCTCCCTCTGCGAGCACTGAGCCTCTTCCATCCCGAATACGTGCGGTTCAGGAGGGCGCGGACGGCCTGGACGATGGTGCGGATGCGGCAGGTGGCGCATATGGCCCGCCGGAGCAGTAGCCAGGTTTCAGTGCGGGGTCGGGCGCGACCGGCATACCGGTGTCGGTCGCGCCCGCGATGATCGGATGGGGTCATGGGTCGGGTCAAGCGGCTTGACGCGATGTGGCAGCCTCGGGCAACGCGGTCAGGCATGGGGTTCGGCCCTGTCGTCGGCGAGAGTCTCTTCCAGGCGTGACATGACGTCCGCCATGAATGTGCCGGTGGTGCCGTGGCCGCCCAGGTCCGGGGTGGCGGAGTCGGCCCGCGCCGCGGCAGTCAGCGCCCGGCGCAGCGGGGCCGCCGCCTGGGGATGCCCGAGATGGTCGAGCATGAGGGCGACCGCTGTCGCTGCGGCATACGGATTGGCGATGCCCTGGCCCGCGATGTCGGGCGCGCTTCCGTGTACCGGCTCGAACAGGGCACAGCCGGTCTCCGGGCACACGCTCGCGCTGGCGGCCAGCCCCAGTCCGCCCATGAGGGCCGCGCCGATGTCGCTGACGATGTCGCCGAAGAGATTGGAGGCGACGATGCCCTCGTAGGGCGAGGGGTCGCGCACCAGGTGGTAGCAGAAGGCGTCGACGTACTCCTCGCTGCCCACCAACCCGGGAAAACAGTCGAGTTCGGCACGGAAGACCCCCTGCCAGAGGCGACCCGTGTGGGGAACGGCGTTGCTCTTGTGCACCAGGGTGACCCGTTCGCGACCGCTCTCGCTCAGGGTGCGCAGGCAGTAGCGGAGGAACTTCTCGACAGTCTCCCGGGTGTATACGCATTCGTCGATGGCTACGGCCGGGTGCCTCCCGTGGGAGACGGTGCCGCCGACTCCGGCGTAGAGTCCTTGGGTGTTCTCCCGGAACAGGGCGATCGCCCGGTCGCTGCCGCGAGGGGTGAAGGGCCGGTAGTTGACGTACAGGTCGAGGCCTCGACGAAGGCCCAGCAGAATGTCGCGACCATGTGCCATGTCAGGGATCCTGGGGTCGCCCAGGGCTCCGAGGAGAATGGCGGGGTAGTCGGAGGCCAGCAGGTCGAGCGCACCGGGCGGCAGACCGACACGCTCGGCCAGCCACCGCTCGGCGCCCCAGTCGAAGATTCTGTACGAGAGGTCCAACCCGAAGTGGTCGCTGAGGAGTTCGAGAGCGGGCAGGACGGCCGGGACGACTTCGCCTCCGATTCCGTCCCCGGGAATCACGGCGATCTTCATACCCGCGCTCCGGTGGCGAGCATGTCCTCCACGGAGCTGAGTCGTCCCGCGATGGCGCTCGCCGCGACCACGTACGGGGAGGCCAGATAGACCTGGCCGGGTCCGGACCGTCCGGGGAAGTTGCGGTTCTGCGCGCTGACGGTGATTTCGTCGGGCCGCTCCGAGACGCCCGGCCCGGCGTTGATGCAGGCGCCGCAGGAGGGCGGCAGGACGGTGACGCCGACCTGCTCGAAGAGGTCGAGATAGCCGCGTTCGGCGGCGTGGTCCAGCACGGCCTCGCTGCCGACCTGGATGTACGCCTGGACCTCGGCGGGTACGGATCGTCCCTGGTCACGGGCGAGGCTGAAGACGCTGGCGTACATGTCCATGTCCGCGGCCTTGCCGCCGGTGCAGGAACCGCCGTACACCTTGTCGACGCGGACGTCCTCGCGCACCGAGGCGAGCGGCACGGCGTTGCGCGGGTCTCCCGGCAGGGCCACCATGGGCTGGATGGAGCCCAGGTCCACGGTGACGGTGGAGGCGTACCGTGCACCGGGGTCCGAGGACGGTACGGCGGTGGCGGGAGCCGCCGGAGTGCGGCGGGCCAGATGGGCGTGAGTGACCTCGTCGGCTTCGAACAACGCGGTCATGCCCCCCGCTTCCACCGCC
Organism: Embleya scabrispora DSM 41855; assembly: GCF_000372745.1. Classification (GTDB taxonomy): domain Bacteria; phylum Actinomycetota; class Actinomycetes; order Streptomycetales; family Streptomycetaceae; genus Embleya; species Embleya scabrispora. The sequence continues at coordinate 282,377 of NZ_KB889708.1, forward strand.
ATGTTGCACAGGGTGGCGCGTTCGTCCACGCTGATGGACCCCACGCCGGAGCCGGTGAACAGGAGGACCTTGCCCAGGGTCCGGCTCCCCTCGATCCCGGGGTGGGCCAGCAGGCTGAGCATGACGTCCTTGGCGCAGACGCCCGGGCGCAGTGCGCCGTCGAGTTCGACCCGAACGACGGCCGGCACCTTCACCAGGATCTCGCGGTTGTACCAGGCGTTGGCGATGTCGGTGGCGCCCACCCCGAAGGCCAGGGCGCCGACGGCGCCGCCCGTGCAGGTGTGACTGTCGGTACCGATGATCACGTCCCCTGGGCGGGCGACGTGCTCCAGGATGTGGTTGTGACAGATCGCCCGGCTGCCGCCGTCCTCGCGGGTGCCGATGAAGTGTCCGCCGCCGAGTTCCGCGAACTCCCGTTGCCGGACCCCGAGGTCCGCGACACGGGCGATGAGCCGGTCGCCGTTCTCCCGACGCTTCAGGACAGGGCCGGCCAGGGAGAGGTGGTCCTGGAAGAAGTAGCAGGTGTCCGGCTGTTCGAGCCGGGCGTCCGGTCCGAACTGCCGCGTGAACATGCCTGCGGCCATGGGGGTGACGTACTCGTGCGAGAACCGGACGTCCGTCGTGACGAAGTACGACTCGCCGACGCGCACCGAGGCGTTCTCGGGGAGCGGGTTGCGTGGTGACAGGGCACGCTGAAGGATCTTCTCCACGACGTTCAGCGGGCGGGCGGGAGCGAAGTCGGGGGTGATGCCGGAGCCTTGGCGATTGAAGCCGAACAGGCCCCCGAGGTCGACGATGGCGCGCTCGATGTTGTTGGCACGTCGGGTGAACGCCGCGAGCGGCAGCTCCTCGCCTTCGAGGAGCGACTCCAGCAGGTCGAAGTCGGTGCAGGTGATGATGCCGACGTTGCGGCAATTCTGCTCGTAGATGCGCTCGAAGGACCGGGCGAAGACGACTTCGACACCGGCGTACTTCTCGGCGTAGACGGCGTGTTCTCGGGAGGATCCGCAGCCCTTCGCCTCGCCACTGACGATGATCTGGGGCGCGAGAGACTTCAGGGCACCCTCGGCGACCTTGTTGTCCCGCAGTCCCAGGTAGGCGTAGTCACCGAGCTTCTCGTCGTACCAGTAACAGCACCAGCCCGGGATGATCTCGTCGGTGGAGATGTTGTTCATCAGCGGCGTGCGCAGCAGTTCGGCGGCGCCGAGCGCTGAACCGCCCGACAGCTGAGCGGCCACGACATCGGTGTTCTCGGTCAGGACGAGGACGTTGCCGTGCAGGCCGATCCGGCGCTCCTTGGACTCGTCGCCCCGGGTATCACTCCGCTGTCGCAATGATCCGCCCTATCTGTTCGTCGGTGAGGGGACCCCGATTGGCCTTCGAGCCGGCCAGGATCTTTTTGAGGAGGGACGCGTCGGTGCTGTCGTAGCCGTGGACGGTCAGCCAGTAGCGGACGTTGTTGGTGCCCGACGCCTGGTCGATCAGCACTTCCTGCTCGCGGCCCAGGTAGCTGGCCGGGACGCTGGAGTACACGCTGTCCTTGACGAGCGTGTTGCCCTTTTGGTGCGCCTTGAGGATCGCGGAGGCGTGGACACCGGCGCTGGTCTTGAAGACGTCCCGGCCCAGAGCGGGGTAGTTCCGCGGGATGTCCACGTCGAGCACGTCCGCCGCGTACTCGCTGTACTGCCTGAGCGCCTTCAGATCGTACGTTCCATGTCCGTCGAGATGGCTGTTGATCACCAGCTGGTCCAGGGAGGCGTTCCCCGCGCGCTCTCCGATGCCCAGGATGGTGCCGTGCACCCGGGTGCAGCCCAGGGCCAACGCCGTCAGGGAGTTGGCGAGGGCGAGCCCCCGGTCGTTGTGACCGTGCCACTCCAGGTCGACGGACTGCTGCCGGTTCCGGAAGTACCGGGAGGTCCAGTGGAGCAGCGCGGCCGTACCCTCCGGACGGGCCGCTCCGACGGTGTCGCACAGCGTCAGCCGGGTCACCCCGGAATCGATCGCGGCGTCGTAGACCTGCCCGAGGACCTCCGGGGTGCACCGCACCGCGTCCTCCAGAACCAGGACGAAGTCGACCTCGCCGTGGGGGCAGGCCGCGGCCGAATCGACGATGTTGCGCTGGATGGTGGCGATGCTCCAGCCCTCGACGTACTGCCGGATGGGGCTCACACCGACGAAGACGTAGGCGTCCACCGTGGTCTCGGCCCGCGCCGCGATCTCACGGATCGCGGCGACGTCCGCGGGGTGAGTGCGGCCGGCGTAGCCCGGGACGATCAGGTGTCCGGAAGCGATGATGTGGTGGGCCAGAGCCACGCACTCACGGAGTGCTTCCGGGTCGGACCCCGGGAAACCCAGGTCGGCGGATCGCACCCCGGCGCGAGCCATGTGGTCGACCAGGGCCCGTTTCTGATCCAGCGAAGGATTTCTGATGTGGGGCGCCTGGAGTCCATCGCGGAGGGTTTCGTCGAAGAACGTTCCGGAGTACGCCGCGGGGTGCGGGGCGGCGTCGACGACCACGGTGTTCCAGTTGAACCAGATATCAGTGCTCGGATGCACGCTCTGGCCGGTCATGCCGTTCAATTCGACCTCCTTTTCGATGGGGTGGGATCCTTAACGGGGCCGGGATGGACACCAAGGACGCCGGAATATGTACCGCGACAGGATCCGGGACGCCCATCAAGGGAATCAATGGTTCGAGGCCGTTCGACAGTGCGTACCGGCCATTGCGCCCGCCGGATATGACGTAGCCGGACCATATCCGCGTTCCCGGACCTGTGCCGTGGAATCCCCTGTCCTGTTGCCAGGACAGGGGACATCAGGGCAGAGGTCAAGGATCCCGAATGCAGTCCGTCCACATCACGCCCGCCATCGAGATCGCCTGGCGCTCGGGATGAGAAGCCTTCAGTGAGAAGCGCAGTGAAAGCTGTACCTTCGACGCGTGCCGAGTTGGCGTCGAATTCGCTTTCTCGCATCATGTTCCCAGGGCTCACCAGCCGGTCGGTGGAGCCGAGTTCCGGAACGCAATATTCCGAACTCGGGACCATCGTGAGCGGAGAAGGCGACTGCAGGGAGCCTGTGGCAGGTGGAATGACAGTGGATCCCACATGTTCGTGGTGGTCTCGTCACTCTCTTTTCAGCTTGTTCCGACGTGTCTTTACGAGGGAGTCGAATCCGGTGCGTTCCATTGGCGTTTCACAAGCGCAGGAGAGCCTGTGGCTGGCTCAGAAGATCACGCCGGATGTGCCGAACATCCCTGCCTCCAGGTGGCTCATCGCAGGCGATGTCGACGTGGAGCTGCTGAGCGCCGCGCTGCGCATCGTCTTCCACGAGAACAGCGCCGCACGGGTCAACTTCCGGCAATTCGGAGACGAGCTGCGGCAAGTGTTCCGCGAGGGCGACACGGATACCTGGACGCCCTCCTTCCACGACGTGAGCGCTGCCGACGATCCCGAATCGGCGGGCCACGCATGGGCCGAGGCCATCGAGCGAAAGCCGTTCGATCTGGAACACGACCTCCTGTTCCGGGCCGGGGTCGTCCGCGTGTCGGACTCGCGTCACCTGCTGTTCTTCGCCGCTCATCACACCGTCGCCGACGGCTACACGTTGGGCCGGCTCCTGCCGCTCCGAACGGCGGAGTGCTACCGGGCCCTGAAGCAGGACGCTCCGATACCGGAGCGCTCCCACGGCGGACCGGAGCTGATCCGCCAGGAAGACCTCCGCCACCGGAACTCTCCGCAATTCGCCGAGGCCGCCGAATTCTGGCGGACCCGTCTCGACAAGGCGCCCGAACCGCTACGGCTGCCGGGACAACGCAGCCCCGGCCACCCCTCGGTGCTGCACCACACGCTGGCGGTGCCGTCGGAGGACGTGGACGCGTGGTTCAAGGCCGCCGCCTCCATCGGCGTGCGAACGCCTGCCTTCCTGACCGCTGCGGCTGCCGTCTTCTTCCGACACGTGGGCGGGCGCGAGGAATTCACCTTCTCGATGATGGGCCTCGGCCGCACGAAGGCCGCGAGGGCCTTCTACGGCTCGCAGTCGACCACTCTGCCCTTCCGCGTGCACGCCCCGTTGTCCACGCGGTTCCGAGACTTCGCGCACACGGTCTCCGACGAGCTGGGGCACATAGGGCAGCACTCCACTCACCAGGTCTCCGACATCCGCCTCGGGGCCGGGACACCCGACACGGGGTCGGTCGCCAGCCCCTTCGGAGCCACCCTCAACATCCTCCCCTTCATCGGACCGGTCGACTTCGCGGGTGCGACCGCGTACATGCAGCCCGGCTCTTCCTGGGGCGCCTTCGACGACCTGCACTTCGGCATCTACTACGACGGCCGCGCCAGGAGCGGCCTGCACGTCCGGGTGGACGCCAACAGCACCTTGTACAGCGCGGACGACGTGCGGCGTTTCGCCGCCACGTTGGTCGCCTTCATCAGCGGCGCGGCACGGTGCCCGCAGGCCGCGATCGGCTCGGTGGACGTACTGGGGCCGGGTGAGCGCGAGCAGGTGCTGGGCGTGGTCAACGACACGGCGGTCGAGCTGCCCGAGGTGACCGTTCCGGAACTGCTGGCGCGGGGGGCGGCGGCGGATCCGGACGCGGTTGCGGTGGTCTTCGGGGATCGGCGAGTGACTTACGCCGAGCTGGAGGTGCGGTCGGACCGTCTCGCCCGGGAGCTGACCGGCCGGGGCATCGGCCCGGAGACCCTGGTGGGGCTGGCACTGCCACGCTCGATCGATCTGATCGCGGGCATGCTGGCGGTTCTCAAGTCGGGTGCCGCCTATGTGCCGATCGACCCCAAGTACCCCAGCACACGATTGCACCTGATCCTCGACGACGCGCGGCCCGCACTCATCCTCACCGACGCGGATACGGCTCCCGTCCTCCCGCGGACCGGCACCCCGCTTCTGCTGTCCGGTGACGTCGACTTCACGAGCGCGGCCCCGGAAGTGGAGCCGGCGCTGCTACGGCCCGCGAATGCCGCGTACGTGATGTACACCTCCGGCTCCACCGGCACGCCCAAGGGCGTGGTCCTCACCCACCGCGACATCGTCAACGGCGTGCTGCGCCTGAAGGACGAGGTCGGTATCGACCCGGGCACCCGTACCCTCGCGGGAACCTCCGTCAACTTCGACGTCTCCGTCTTCGAGGTGATCACCACCCTGGCTGCGGGTGGCACGGTCGAGGTCGTCCCGGACGTGCTGACGATCGCTGAGCGCGGTGGCTGGCAGGGTGGTGTGATCAGCACGGTTCCGTCTGCCATCACCGCGCTGTTGGACCGGTGCGGTGACGGTCTGCGGGCCGATGCCGTCGTTCTGGCGGGCGAGGCGCTGCCCGCCGCGCTCGTACGGCGCGTACGCGACGCCATTCCCGGCGTACGTGTGGTCAATGCGTACGGCCAGACCGAGTCCTTCTACGCCACCACCCACACCATCGGCGAGGACCGGCCCGGAGCGGTGACCGCTCCGATCGGTGTGCCGCTGGGCAATATGCGCGCCTATGTACTCGGTCCCGGTTTGGCGCCCGTACCGCCGGGCATTCCCGGCGAGTTGTACGTGGCGGGCAACGTCGCTCGCGGTTACCGCGACCGTCCCGGCCTGACCGCCGAGCGCTTCGTACCCGATCCCTACGGGCCGCCGGGTGGGCGCATGTACCGTACCGGCGACCTTGCCCGCTGGAACGCCGATGGGCAGCTGGACTACCTCGGCCGCACCGACACCCAGGTCAAGATCCGCGGCATCCGTGTCGAGCCCGGCGAGGTCGAGGCCGTCCTCACCGCACACCCGGGCGTCGCGCAGGCCGTCGTGGTGGCCCATGAGGCACGTGACACACAGCGGTTGGTCGCCTATGTCGTTCCGGTCGGCGGTGATGGCGGCAACGGCGGTGACGATCGGGCCCTGGCCGAGCTGCGCGCCTTCGTCGCCGAGCGGCTGCCCGACTACATGGTGCCGGCGCGGTTCGTCGGCCTCGACCGCCTCCCGCTGTCCCCCAACGGCAAGCTGGACCACAGGGCGCTCCCGGTTCCCGGACCGACCGGCACCGTCGCCTACCGAACTCCGCGCACCCCGGAGGAGGAGGTGCTCGCGGGGCTGTTCGCCGACGTGCTCGGCCTGGAGCGGGTCGGCATCGACGACGACTTCTTCGACCTGGGCGGTCACTCCCTGCCGGCGATGCGCCTCACGGGGCGGATCCGTTCGGCGCTGGGCGCCGAAGTGCCGATCCGCGACGTCTTCGACTTCCCCACGGTGGCGCGGCTGGTGGCACGAGTGAAGACGGATCGTGGGGCGCGCACGACGCTGCGGCGCCTGGCGGAGCGCCCGGAGCGGTTGCCGTTGTCGTTCGCTCAGCAGGGGCTGTGGTTCCTGCACAGGTTCGAGGGCCCGTCGGCGACCTACAACCTGCCCCTTGTCCTGCGGTTGAGCGGCGAGCTGGACGTGGCGGCGCTGGAGGCGTCCCTCAACGACGTCATCACCCGCCACGAGTCGCTGCGCACCGTCTACCCGGAGATCGGGGGGAAGCCGTACCAGGACGTCCTCGACCCGGAGCAGGCCCGCATCAGCTTGGCCGTGCAGCCGGTCGAGGGTGCGGAAGCGCTGCGGGAGGCCGTCATCGCGACCGCCCGTCACACCTTCCACCTGGACCACGAAGTCCCCCTGAAGGCGTGGCTGTTCACCACGGGACCGACCGAATACGTGCTGGCGATGGTCATCCACCACATCGCCGCCGACGGCTGGTCGGCCGCGCCGCTGGCCCGGGACCTGGCCACCGCCTACAGCGCCCACGCCCAAGGCGAGGCCCCCGGGTGGGCGCCGCTGCCGGTGCAGTACGCGGACTACACCCTGTGGCAGCGCGAGCTGCTCGGNGACGACGGTGACCCGGACAGCCGGTACAGCAGGCAGTACGCGTACTGGGCCCGGCAGTTGGCCGGCCTGCCCGAACAGGTGACCATNCCCGGCGACCGGCCGCGTCCCGCNGNGCTCGAATACCGGGGCGACCTNCTGCAGTTCACCCTCGGAGCGGANNTGCACNNGGGNNTCNGCGANCTGGCCCGGGCNTCNNNCGCNACGCCGTTCATGGTGCTGCAGGCGACCATGGCCGCGCTGCTGACGCGTCTTGGCGCGGGCACGGACATCGCNATCGGCAGTGGAATCGCCGGCCGCACCGACGACAGCCTGAAAGACCTCATCGGCCTGTTCGTCAACACCTGGGTGATGCGCACCGACACCTCGNNNGANCCGACCTTCGCCGAACTCATCGCCCAGGTCCGCANGTCGAGCCTGGCCGCCTACACCCACCAGGACATCCCGTTCGAGTCGCTCGTGGAGAAGCTCAACCCGCGGCGCTCGGCNTCNGTCCANCCGCTGTTCCAGATCNCCNTGGTGNTGCAGAACAACNAGNNGGCGGACTTCGAGCTGCCCGGCCTNCNGGTGCGCGGGGAGGNCGTGGGCACCGGGACGGCGCGCTACGACCTGNTNCTGAGCCTGANCGAGACGTTCANCGACCGCACCACNCCCGCGGGCATCCNGGTCGCGGTGGAGTACTCCACCGAGNTGTNCGACNNCNCCACGATCGAGACCCTGATCGCCCGCTGGGAGCAGTTGCTGACCGCCGCGGTCANCNCGCCNNCNCNCCGCATCAGCNACGCNGACCTGCTCACCGCTCGGGAGCGGCGCGAGCTGCTGATCGACGAGCAGCGGCGGGCCGAACAAAGCGTTGCGGCGGCCACGTTCCCCGACCTGTTCCGGGCGTGCCTGGTGCGGGCGCCGCAGGCGCTCGCCGTGGAGTCGATCGACGACTCCTGGTCGTACCAGGAGCTGAACGCGCGGGCGAACCGCATCGCGCACTGGCTGATCGCCCGGGGCATCGGGCCCGAGCAGCCGGTCGGTGTGTCCCTGCCGCGCGGCGCGCACCAGGTGGCGGTGGCGCTGGGCATCCTCAAGGCGGGTGCGGCGTATCTGCCGATCGCCCTGGACTACCCGGGCGACCGCATCGCGTACATGGTCGCCGACTCGCGCCCCGCGGTGGTGTTCACCACCGGGTCCGCCGCCGGGGAGCTGCCCGCGGGGCTGCCCACCGAACTCGTCGCCATCGACGACGAGGACATCCGGCGGGCCTGGCGGGAACTGCCCGA
>NZ_KB889709.1 GCF_000372745.1 Embleya scabrispora DSM 41855
GCTCGTGTCCGCGCTCGTGTCCGGCGTGGGATCCGCAGTCGGATCCGGGCTCGTGTCCGCGCTCGTGTCCGGCGTGGGATCCGCAGTCGGATCCGAGTCGGTGCCCGGAGTCGTGTCCGACGCCGGTTCGGGAGCGGTGCCGGGCGTGGTGTCGGCGGTCGGGCCCCGGTGCGAATCGGTGGCCGGGTCGGTCGCGGGCCGGGTCGCCGGATCGGGCGTGCCGTCGGGAGCCGAAGGGTCCGGCGTGCCGGTGTGCTGCTCGGGCGTCGGCGGCGCCGTCGGCGTCGAATCGGTGTTCTGTTGTTGTGAGTGCGGCTGCGGGGCGGGCTCCGACGTCGAGTCGGCCGGCTGCGTGGTCGGCGGCAGCGACATGTCGATCGGCTGCGCGTTCGCGTCCACGGCGATCGCCCACACCCGGTTCTGGTTCGGATACGGCTCGGGCATGACCTCGCCCGACTGCGGGTCGACCCACAGGACGTCGCCGTCCACGTTGATCGCGGCCCACGCGTGCGAGACCTGGCCGGTCTTGATGGTGCCGTCCGGATTCACCTGCGGCTCGGTCGGCCTGGACGTGACGATGTACGTCATCGCGCCCGGTCCGGCATCGCGCAGCCGTGCCTCGATGTCGCCGTACGCGCCGGCGGTGTCGGTGCTGCCGTCCGGGCGCCGGGCGAGCGGTGTCCAGTTCGTACCGAGCTCGTGCTGGGCCCGCTCCGGCGCTTGGACCTCGCCGGTCGTCTCACCCGGGATGCGCGGCGCGGCCACCTCCGGACGCCCGAACCAGGTGTTGCCGAAGGCCAGCACGCCGTCCATGCAGTTGTTGTCGCGGCCGGGCACCTGGGTGCCGCCGTCGTTCTGCACCGCGAACCAGTGGCCGTCGCGCGGGTCCGGGTGCACCTGCGGCGTGCCGTCGGCGTTGCGCGGGACGGCGACGTTCAACACGGACTGATCGCGCACGCTCGGCGGCATCAGGCCGCCGGGCTCGTACAGCGGACGGCCGTCGTTCAGCGGCGGCCGATCGGCGATCGGGCTCGTCGGATTCCGCAGCGAATCCGGCCGGTCGGGCTGTGCATTCGCGTCGGTAGTGGCCGGCGAGTTCGCGTACGGAGTCGAGTCGTAGGTGGGGTTCGGCTCCGGGCGCGTGCTCGGATCGGTATTCGGCGAGGCGTTCGGGCCGCGGCCGAAGAGGCTGCGGAGCCGGTCGCCGAGGCCGCGCACCGTGTTGTCGGTCCGACCGGTCGGATTCGGGTCGGTCGGCGTGCCGTGCCGCGCCCCCGTCGGGTTGCCGGCCGGGGTCAGGTGCAGGATGCCGACACCGCCGCCGTCCCGGGACGGCGTGCCGTCCTGCTCCGGACGCGGCGCGGTGTCCGGCGCGGGGGCGATGGAGGGGCCGGCGACCGTCGGTTCGGCGTTGAGATCGGTGTCCGGGGTCGTGGTCCGGTCGGTGTCCTGAGTCGGGTCCTGGTTCGGGTCGAGGTTCGAATCCTGCTCGGTGTTCCCGGTCGGGTCCGGTCGCGAGTCCGGGGTCGGGTTCGCGGCCGGGTCCGACTCGGCATCCTGTCGGTGCTCCGGCGTGGTGTCGCCGGTCGGGTCCTGCCGGGTGTTGTCCGAGGTGGACTCGGGCGTCGAGTCGGGCCGGGATTCCGGCCCGGTCTCCGGCTTCGAATCGGTCGTCGGATCCTGCCGGGTCTCCGGCGTCGTGTCGTGCCTGGGGTCCGTGGTCGGGTCCGTCGTCGGGTCCGGCCGGGTGTCCGACCGGGCGTCCTGGTTCGGATCCGTGTCGCCGTCCGGTGTCGGACTCGTGGTGTGGTCCGGCGCGGTGTTCGGCGTGACGCTCGGATTCGCGTCCGTCGTCGATCCCGGCGTCGGGTCCGGCCCGGTCCCGGTCGGGTCGGTCGCCCGGTTGGGGGTGTTGCCGGCCGGGCCGTCCTGTCGCTGCCCCGGAATGCGGCTCGTGTCCGGGGAGGTGCCGTTCGGCGTACCGGAGGTGGGCGAAGTGCCGTTCGGGCTGGTCGGGTTCGTGGCACCGGAGTTCGGCGTCGCGCCGGTCGGGGAGCCGGTGGTCGTCGGGTGGCCCGAGTTGGGCGCGCCCGTGCCCGGCGACGTCGGACCGGTCCCGCTCGTGGCCGGAGCGCCCGTGCCCGGGCTCCCGGTCATCGGCGTCGCGCCACTCGCCGGACGGGTCGCAGTCGGCGTACCGGCGGAGTTCGTCGCGGCTGAAGCGCCGTTGCTGCCACCGGAGTTGGGCGCCGATCCCGATCCCGATCCCGATCCGGCGCCGGCACCCGGTCCGGAACCCGTACCCGTACCCGGGCCGGTACCGGCAGCCGGGCCTGCTCCCGTGCTCGCCGCCGCCGTTGTACCGGCCACCGTGCTCGTCGTCGACACGTTGGTGGTCGTACTCGGACCGGACGTCGAGGGCGTCGTGGCCGACGTCGAGCCGATCGGGGACGAACCGCTCGTGGCGGGCGCGGTGCTCGTGGACGCGGTCGTGGTCTGCACGCCGCCGGTGTGGTTGCCGCTCGACGGGCTGCCCATGGACGGCGAACCACCGCTCGGGCCGTTGGAGCCGGTCCCGGATGGCGAGCCGCCCATCGACGGCGTATTGCCGGCGCCCGGCGCGCCACCGGTGCCGGGCACGCCACCCGGCTGCTGGCCGCCGCTCGGCGGCGCCTGCACGTACGTGTTGTTCTGCGAGGAGCCGCCGTCGTGGCTCGGCACGCGGCGCGGCGCGTCGCTGCCGTGGCCGGTCACTCCGGCCGGCGCGTCCGTCGAGGGCGGTGCCGCGGCCGATGCGCTCTGGGTGGCGACCGGGGTGTGCGTGGGTCGGTAGTCCCCGCCCGTGCTGCCACCCGTGTTGCCACCCTGATGTCCGGAATTCCCACCGGAGTTAGCCGAGTTCCCACCCGAGTTTCCGGAATGCCCGCCCGAGTTCCCCGAGTTGTTTCCGGAGTTTCCGGAGTTCCCGCCGTTGCCCGAGTCCCCCGAATTTCCCGAGCTCCCCGAATTCCCCGAATTCCCCGAATTTCCGGACGAGTTGTGCGACGAGCCGCCGCTTTGATTCCCGTTCCCGGAAGACCCGCCGTTTCCGGCACCGTTCCCGTGCGATCCCCCCGAGCCGTTCGATCCACCGGAGCCGTTGTCGGACCCGCCCGAGCCGTTCGACCCTCCGCCGTTTCCCCCGCCGTTGCCGGAGTTCCCGCCGTTCGGGTTGAGCGTCGAATCGATTCTGTTGCCGCCGGTCACCGGCCCGTTGGTGCCCAGGTTCGGCCCGCCGAGGTTCGTGTCGATGCCGGGGGTGGTGAACGCGTTGCTCACCCGGTCGCCGAGCTTGGACGCGCCGTGGTCGGTCGCGCCGCCCAGGCCGCCACTGGCGAACGTCTCCCAGTTCACCGGACCGCCGGTGGCCACCGTGCCGGCGACCTCGGCGCTGATGTTGGAGGCGAGCGAGGTGGTGACGCCCTTGACGCCCAGCTCGGCGCCCTCGCCGAAGACCTTCTTGCCGAGGCCGTTCACGCCGATCGCGGCCAGGCCACCGGCCGCGCCGCCGCCCGCGGCCAGCGCGGTCTGCTTGATCGAGTAGCCGTCCTGAGAGCCCCAGGTCATGTGGATGAACTGGGAGATGATGTCGTCGCGCACCTCGGAGAGTGCTTCGAGGGCGACGTTCTTGAGCAGCCGGCGCACCATGGACGCCTCGATCCGCCCCAGCATCCGGCGCAGCACCTGCATGAACGAGAAGCGCAGCGCGGCGGTCGAGGCCGCGGCGGTTCCGGCGGTGATGCCGAGGGTGATCGGGGCCGCCGCGATCTGGGCCAGGATGGCCGCGCCCTGGATGGTCGCCATCGTGACGAACTCGATCTTGGTGGCGTAGATCGTGTCACTCGTGTCGTCCGCCGCGCCGCCGAGCGCCTTGGAGGCCGCTTCCAGGGCCGGGAAGAACGCCTTGTCGCCCTTGCTCAGCTTGTCCCACATCCGAAGGAAGGCTTCCATGCCTTTGCCCTCGTTGGCGGCGTTGAGCTTGTTGACCGCCGCGGCAAGGTCCCCCGCGACCTTGGCGATTTCGCCGGCGGCGTGCTCCCACGCATTGCCCAGCGCCTCACACTTGTCCTCGTCGCCCTCCGGCCAGTCGACACCGACCAGGAGTTCGAGGACCTTCTCGACGATCTCCCCCGCTTCGACCGCCATCAGGCCCTGCCGCCGAAGGTATCGCGGTTGTGGTCCTCGGTCTTCTGGTAGTTGCCGGCGGACGTGTCCAGGCCCTTGCCGATCTCGCCGAGGCCCTTGGCGAGCGCCTCCAGCGCTTCGAGCACTTTGTCCCGGGCGGGCTTGTACTGCTTCGCGAACCCGTTGCCGAGATCGTCGTCGCCCCAGCACTCGCCGAGACCCTCGATGGACGTCTTCAGCGTCGCCCGTATTTCACCGATGCGCCTTCCCGCGTCGGTGAAAGCCTTGCCCGCCGTCTTGAAGTCCGAGGGAAGGGCCTTGTACCCCGTACCCGCGTCCGCCGTCATGTGAGAACACCCCCGTGTTCCGTGTCTCTCTGGCTGTCGCACAGTCCCCGGCAGGTTCCGGACAGGACGTCTCCCGGGGGCATGAAGGCAAGACACTAATTCACGATTCGCCGGAGTGTCACGTTTCCGGGGGCCGACGCTCCGCTACGAACGTCGGCCCCCGGACGGTACTTCGCCTGCTATTCGGGGACAAACCAGACGGTGGCCAGCGGGGGAAGCGTCAGCAGCGCGGAAGCGGGCCGGCCGTGCCATTCCACGTCCTCGGCCCGGATCTCGCCCTGGTTGCCCACGTTGCCGCCGCCGTAGCCGCCCGCGTCGGTGTTGAGCACCTCACGCCAGGGGCCCGCATGCGGCAGGCCCACCCGGAAGTCCTCGCGGACCACCGGGGAGAAGTTGCACACACAGAGCAATTGCTCGCCGGCCGTGCCTTGTCGGATGAACGACAACACGTTCGACGCCGCGTCGCCGCCGTCGATCCAGGAGAAGCCCTCGGGGCGGGTGTCCTGCGTCCACAGCGCGGGCTTGCCCCGATAGGTGGCGTTGAGGTCGCGGACCAGTCGCTGGATGCCCCGGTGCTCCTCGTGGTCCAGCAACCACCAGTCCAGGCCGCGCGCTTCCGACCATTCGGCGCCGTGACCGAATTCCGAGCCCATGAACAACAACTGCTTGCCCGGATGGGCCCACATGAAGGCGAGGTAGGCGCGCACGTTCGCCATCTGTTGCCAGCGGTCGCCCGGCATCTTGTCCACCAGCGAGCGTTTGCCGTGCACCACCTCGTCGTGGCTGATCGGCAGGATGTAGTTCTCGCTCCAGGCGTACATCAGCGAGAAGGTGATCTCGTTGTGGTGGTGTTGCCGGTGGATCGGCTCCTTCTGGATGTACTCCAGCGAGTCGTGCATCCACCCCATGTTCCACTTGAAGCCGAAGCCGAGCCCGCCGCCGTCGGTGGAGCGGGTCACCCCGTCCCACGCGGTGGACTCCTCGGCGATGGTCAGCACGCCGGGCACCCGCCGGTACAACGTCGCGTTCATCTCCTGGAGGAAGGCCACCGCGTCCAGGTTCTCCCGGCCGCCGTGTTGGTTCGGTGCCCACTGGCCGTGTTCGCGCGAGTAGTCCAGATAGAGCATCGAGGCGACCGCGTCCACCCGCAGCCCGTCGATGTGGAACTCCTCGCACCAATAGACCGCGTTGGCGACCAGGAAGTTGCGCACCTCGTGGCGGCCGTAGTCGAAGACCAGCGTGCCCCAGTCCGGATGTTCGCCCCGACGCGGATCCGGGTGCTCGTACAGCGGCGTCCCGTCGAATCGGGCCAGCGCCCACGCGTCCTTGGGGAAGTGCGCCGGCACCCAGTCCACCAGGACACCGATGCCCGCGCGGTGCAGGGCGTCGACGAGGTGGCGGAACTCGTCGGGGCTGCCGAACCGCGACGTGGGCGCGTAGTACGAGGACACCTGGTAGCCCCAGGACGGCCCGTACGGATGTTCGGCCACCGGCAGCAGTTCGACGTGCGTGAAGCCCATCTCGGCGACGTAGGCGGGCAACTGCTCGGCGAGTTGGAGGTAGCTCAGGCCCGGCCGCCACGAGCCGAGATGGATCTCGTACACGCTCATCGCCGAGGTGTGATGGGCGGCCTCGGCGCGCTTTCCCAACCACTCCTTGTCCGACCACGAGTAGGTCGAGGTGTGTACGACCGACGCGGTGGAGGGCGGCAGCTCGGTCGCGAAGGCCAGCGGGTCGGCCTTTTGCCGGGACACGCCGTCCCGGCCGAGGATCTCGTACTTGTACTTGGCGCCGTCGCCGACGTCGGGGATGAACAGCTCCCACACCCCGGACGAGCCGAGCGAGCGCATCGGGTGCCCGATGCCGTCCCAGTAGTTGAAGTCGCCCACCACCCGCACGCCCCGCGCGTTCGGCGCCCAGACCGCGAACGAGGTGCCGGCGACCGGCCCGTTGGGGGTCTCGTACGAGCGCACGTGCGCGCCGAGCACCTCCCACAGCCGCTCGTGCCGGCCCTCGGAGATCAGGTGTATGTCGAACTCGCCCAGGGTGGGCAGGAACCGGTACGGGTCGTCCGTGTGCAGTTCGCTGCCCTCGTAGCGGACCTCCAGCCGATAGTCGGGCACCTGCGTATCCGGCAGGACACCGGTGAACAGGCCCTCCGCCTCGTGGGTCAGCTCGACCCGGCGCTCACCGGTGACCACGATGACCTCGCGAGCCCACGGCCGCAGCACCCGCACCACCACGCCGTCGACGCCGGGCACGTTCGGGTGCGGGCCGAGCAGCGCGTGCGGATCGTGATGACCGCCCTCCACCAGGCGGCGCAACTCGTCTGCGGCCAACGGCGGTACGGCCGGGCCGGCGGTCGGGCGGGATCGGGGGCGCTTGTCCCGACGCTGGGAGGGGCGGCCGGTGGCCCCGCCGCCCTCGGGTGACGCGCTGATGTCCTGACGGGCCGTCACGGCTTGGACCTCCTGGGACGTTGGTGCTGAACGGGAATCGACGGATCGTCAGTGCGGCTGCGGCGCACGTTCGGCCAGGCGCCGGATCGCCGACATCGGAACCGGCAGCCACGAGGGTCGGTTGCCCGACTCGTACATGACCTCGTACACGGCCTTGTCGGTCTCGAAGGCCCGCAGCAGCACGGGCTCGGAATGTGGGTCGAAAGAGCCCGCTTCGGCGTATCCCGCACAGAAGGCTTCCCGATTGCGGGTCGCCCACTCCTCCGCACGGCGTACCAGGTGCGGCGCGGGCGCCCCGCGACCCCAGAACCCGCCGCCACCGGCCAGCAGATGCCGGGCCGCGTAGTCGAACGAGCGCAACATCGCCGCGATGTCGCGCAGCGGCGAGTGCAGGGAGCGCCGTTCGCTCAGCGGCCGGGCGGGTTCACCCTCGAAGTCGAGCAGCACCCACCGGGTGGCGGTGCGCATCACCTGGCCGAGGTGGAAGTCGCCGTGGATGCGCTGCAACGGGACCGGATGCCCGTTGCGCCCCAGCGCCTCCAGATCCCGGTACGCCTCGCACAGCCGGTCGGTGAACGGCGCCAGGTCCGGCACCGCCTCGGCCGCCGCGTGCAGCCGGCGCTCCATGTCCGAAGCGATCGCGGTCAGTTCCACCTCGCCCGCCACCGCCGTGGGCAGCGACCGGGCCAGGTCGGCGTGCACCTCGGCGGTGGCCGCGCCGAGCCGGAAGGACTCGCCGGCGAAGTCGCCACCGGTCTCGTGCGCCTGCGGACCGGCGCCGCGCACCTCCTGGCCGGCGTACAGGTCGCGGACCGAGGTCTTGGCGAGTTCCCAGCCGTCGGTGCCGGTGCGCAGGTATTCCTGGAGCAGGCCGAGCGTGGTCGGCTCGCTGTCCGCGCCCGGGAACGGCATGTCGAACCAGGCGACCGGCGCCGGGATGCGCCGCGAACCCGCGCCCGCCAGCGCGAGCGAGACCTCCAGGTCCGGATTGACCCCGGGCACCACCCGCCGGAACAGCTTGAGGATCACGTCGTCGCCGAAGATGATCGACGTGTTCGACTGCTCGGCGCCGATCACCAGGCCGACGTGCTCGGGATCGGGGGCCTGCGCGCCGGGGCGGTGGAAGGCCAGCGGGCCCACGGCGTCCGCCGCGACGAACCGTTCCGGCAACCACCGGGTCAGTTCCGCGTCGTGCACCGCGTCGTAGAGGCTGTGGCCGTTGGGCAGCCGGCCGATCAGCGCGTGGGCGAGCCGGCCCGGCAGGGTCTCGCGAACCCCCAGCAGGAGTTGATAGTGCTCGGGTGCGCCGCCGTGTTCGACCCGCAGCAGCATGTGGTGCAACGCGGGATCGCCGGAGACCACTTCGAGACTGTGGACCACGCCGGCCCCACGAAGAGGCCGGCCCTTGCCGGCGAACCATCTCTGCTGCGGCAGCCAGTCGCGCAGCAGAGCGATCACGGCGGAGGCAGTCGGATCGTGGGGTCGGGTGGAATCCGTCACAGTGTCATTTCTCCACGGGTGAGGCGGAACCAATAGAAACCGTGCCCCGCGAGGGTGAGCAGATACGGCAGCTCACCGATCGCCGGGAACGTCACCCCCCCGAGCAGCTCGACCGGTTCGTACGTCTCGAACTGCCGCAGATCCAGCTCGGTGGGCTGGGCGAAGCGCGAGAAGTTGTGAACACACAGCACGATGTCGTCCTCGTATTCGCGAAGGAACGCCAGCACGCTGGGATTGGACGAGGTCAGCTCGTTGTACACACCGAGCCCGAAGGCCGGGTTCTGCTTGCGGACCTCGATCATCCGGCGGGTCCAGTGCAGCAACGAGGAGGCGTTGGACATCTGCGCCTCGACGTTGGTGACCTGGTAGCCGTAGACCGGGTCCATGATGTTCGGCAGGTACAGCCGACCCGGGTCGCACGTGGAGAAGCCCGCGTTGCGATCCGGGGTCCACTGCATCGGCGTGCGCACTCCGTCGCGGTCGCCGAGCCAGATGTTGTCCCCCATGCCGATCTCGTCGCCGTAGTACAGGACGGGCGAGCCCGGCAGCGACAGCAGCAGCGCCGTGAACAGCTCGATCTGGTTGCGGTCGTTGTCCAGCAACGGCGCGAGCCGACGGCGGATGCCCACGTTGGCCCGCATCCGCGGGTCCTTCGCGTACTCCTTGTACATGTAGTCGCGTTCCTCGTCCGTGACCATTTCGAGGGTGAGCTCGTCGTGGTTGCGGAGGAAGATGCCCCATTGACAGTTGTCCGGGATGGACGGCGTGCCGGCCAGGATCTCCGAGACCGGGTAGCGCGACTCGCGGCGCACCGCCATGAAGATGCGCGGCATCACCGGGAAGTGGAACGCCATGTGGCATTCGTCGCCGTCGCCGAAGTAGTCCACCACGTCCTCGGGCCACTGGTTGGCCTCGGCCAGGAGCACGGTGTCCGGGTACTTGTCGTCGATCTCCTTGCGCACCCGCTTGAGGAACTCGTGGGTCGCGGGCAGGTTCTCGCAGTTGGTGCCCTCCTGCGCGAACAGGTACGGCACCGCGTCCAGCCGGAACCCGTCGATACCCAGGTCCAGCCAGAACCGCAGACCGGCGAGCATCTCCTCCTGCACGCGCGGGTTCTCGTAGTTGAGATCCGGCTGGTGGCCGAAGAAGCGGTGGAAGAAGTACTGCTTGCGCACCGGGTCGTAGGTCCAGTTGGAGGACTCGGTGTCGACGAAGATGATCCGGGCGTCGCCGTACGCCTTGTCGTCGTCGGCCCACATGTAGTAGTCGCCGTACGGCCCGTCGGGGTTGTTCCGCGACTCCTGGAACCACATGTGTTGATCGCTCGTATGGTTCATCACGAAGTCGATCACCACCCGCATGCCGCGCTTGTGCGCCGAGTCGACGAACTCGACGAAGTCGGCGAGGTCGCCGAACTCGGGCAGCACGGCGGTGTAGTCCGCCACGTCGTAGCCGCCGTCGCGCAGCGGCGAGGCGAAGAACGGCGGCAACCACAGGCAGTCGACGCCGAGCCACTGGAGATAGTCCAGCTTCTGGGTCAGGCCCTTCAGGTCGCCCACCCCGTCCCCGTTGCTGTCCTGGAAGGACCGCACGAGGACTTCGTAGAAGACGGCTCGCTTGAACCACAGGGGATCGCGATCCCGCGACGGGGTGTCGTCGAAGGTGTCGCGGACGGGTTCGTTGACGATCACGGGCTGTTCCTCCGGACCGAGAAGAGATGCGCGGGCTCGTGCGCGGGATCCAGCCGCACGTAGTTGTGCCGACCCCAGCGATAACCGGCTCCGGTGAACTCGTCCTGCACCGCGAAGGTGTCCTGCCAGTCCAACCCGAGGGCGGGCAGGTCCAAGGCGACGGTCGCCTCGTGCGTGTTGTGCGGATCCAGGTTCACCACGACCAGGACCAGGTCGTCTGCGTCACCCACACGGGTGCGCTTGGAGAAGGCCATGACCGCATCGTCGTCCACGTGATGGAAGGTCAGGTTGCGCAGATGTTGCAGGCTCGGGTGGCGTCGGCGCATCCGGTTCAACGTGGTGATGTACGGCGCCAGCGAGCGACCCTCGCGTTCGGCGCCGGCCCAGTCGCGCGGGCGCAGCTGGTACTTCTCCGAGTTCTGATACTCCTCGCTGCCGGCCTTCACCGCCAGATGCTCGTACAACTCGAAGCCCGAGTAGACGCCCCACGACGGGGACAGCGTGGCGGCGAGCAGGGCCCGGATCCGGAACGCGGCCGGCCCGCCGTACTGCAGGTAGGCGTGCAGGATGTCGGGCGTGTTCACGAAGAAGTTCGGCCGCATGTAGGCGGACGCCTCACCCGTGGTCAACTCGGTGAGGTACTCCTGAAGTTCATCCTTGCCGTTGCGCCAAGTGAAGTACGTGTACGACTGTTGGAAGCCGACCTTGGCCAACGTGCGCATCATCGCCGGTCGGGTGAACGCCTCGGCCAGGAAGATCACGTCCGGGTCGGTCGCGTTGATCGCGGCGATCACCTGCTCCCAGAACATCACCGGCTTGGTGTGCGGGTTGTCCACCCGGAAGATCCGCACGCCGTGCGCCATCCAGTGCCGCAACACCCGCAACGTCTCGGCGACCAGCCCCTCGAAGTCGGCGTCGAAGTCGATCGGGTAGATGTCCTGGTACTTCTTCGGCGGGTTCTCCGCGTAGGCGATGGTGCCGTCGGCACGGTGGCGGAACCACTCGGGGTGCTTGGCGACCCACGGGTGGTCGGGGGAGCCCTGGAGTGCGAAGTCCAGCGCGACCTCCATCCGCAGTTCGCCCGCCCGGGCCACGAACGCGTCGAAGTCCTCGATCGTGCCCAGGTCGGGGTGGATCGCGTCGTGCCCGCCCTCGGGCGAGCCGATCGCCCACGGCGAGCCGGGATCGTGCTCGCCGGCTTCGAGCGTGTTGTTGGGCCCTTTGCGAAACGCCTGGCCGATCGGGTGGATCGGTGGCAGGTAGACCACGTCGAAGCCCATCGCGGCGATCCGCGGCAGGCGTTCCATCGCGGTACGGAAGGTGCCGCTGCGCGGCGGGCGGTTGCCGGTGGGATCCACGACCGCGCCCTCGGAGCGCGGGAAGAACTCGTACCAGGAGCCGTACAGCGCGCGTTCGCGCTCGACCCGCAGCGGATGGCGGGCCGACGTGGTGAGCAACTCGCGCAGCGGATGCTCGGCCAGCACCTCGTCCAGCGCGGCGGAGCGCGCCGCGGCCAGCCGTTCGGCGGGGCTGCGCGTCTCGTCCCGGACCGTGTCCACCGCGGCCAGCACGATCGCCCGCAGGCCGTCCTTCTTGGGCACGCCGGCGGCGGCCCGCTCCAGCAACTGCGCGCCCTCCTCCAGCATCAGGTCGACCTCCAGGCCGGCCGGGATCTTGATGCCGGCCGCGTGCCGCCATGTGGCGATCGGGTCGCCCCACGCCTCGACCGCGTAGGACCACAGGCCCTCCGTCGTCGGCGTGACGCTCGCGTGCACGCGGTCGGTCCCGGGCGCGCCCGGGAGCATCGGGGTGGGCGCGCCCGTCCGGCCGCGCGGGTCGCGCAGCACGACGCTCGCGGCCACCGCGTCGTGACCCTCGCGAAAGACCGTGGCGCCCACGTGGAACGTCTCGCCCGGGACCGCCCGGGCCGGTCGGGTGCCGCCGTCGACGGCCGGTTCCACGTCGAGGATCGGGATGCGCCCGATGCGCGGCGTCACCGGTTTGGCCGATTTCCCGGCCCGCGCCGCCGACTTGGCGGCAGCGGTCGGCGCCGCGGCGACGCGGGCCGCCGGCTCCGGCCGTACCGCGCCCGCCTCGGTCGTGGCCGGGCCGGCCGCCGGTGGGTGGGCCGATTCGGTCGCGGGCCCGGCGGCCCGCGGCCTTGTGGCGGTCGTCTTCCGTGCCGCGGCCTTGCCGGCCGCGACCTGCCCCGCCCGGGGTGCGCGGGCGCCCCCGGGGTCCTTCTCAGCCGAACTGGTCATGCCGAACTCCTGTACCCACGGACGGGCATCCCGTGCGCGTCGCGCGCGATGCACCCGTACGGAAACCCACTCGATACCCCGATTGCCGGACCCGGGAGTGGCGGAAAACCGACCCGGCGGCGACCGGTGGGATCGCTCGGGTCCACCTCTCACCGCTGCGCGGCGGCCATTGCTCGTGACGCGACCACCAGGCGGGGACCGGGTGGGGCCCGGCCCGCGACCGTGGACGGCGGATGTCTGGTGTGTCCGCGGTACGCCGGGACGGAAGGACCCGGCTGTTCAACGATCATCGAGTCACTCGGGGCACGGTCCATATGGTGTAAAAACGCCCCCAGACGCATCCGCAAGATCTTGCCGGCTTTGCAAGCACACCGCATCCACTGTCGCAAGTTCTGCCGCCTTCCGGCTAGGGTCGCAGCGTGAGAGCAATCCGCAGATTCACCGTGCGTACGGTTCTGCCCGCTCCGCTGGAGCCACTGGGTGAACTGGCGATGAACCTCCGCTGGTCCTGGCACGCGGAGACCCGCGACCTGTTCGAGTCGATCGATCCGGACACCTGGGCCTCGGTCGGCCGGGACCCCGTCCGCCTGCTCGGCACCGTGCCGAACGACAAACTCGGCGCCCTCGCCGACGACCGCCGCTTCCTCGCCCGATTGCGGGTGGCGGCCGAAGACCTGCACGAATACCTGACCGGACCTCGTTGGTACCAAACCCTGTCGGAGCCGGGCACAGCTCCGGATTCGCCGCCGGCGGCGATCGCGTACTTCTCGCCGGAGTACGGCATCACCGCGGCACTTCCGCAGTACAGCGGCGGTTTGGGCATCCTCGCGGGCGACCATCTCAAGGCCGCCAGCGACCTGGGTGTGCCGATCGTCGGAGTCGGCCTGATGTACCGCCACGGGTACTTCCGGCAGTCCTTGTCCCGAGACGGTTGGCAGCAGGAGCGCTATCCCCTCCTGGACCCCAACGAGTTGCCACTGACCCTCCTTCGGAGTGCCGACGGTGCACCCGCACGGGTGGTCATCGGACTCCCGACGGGTGAGTTGCACGCGCGGATCTGGAAGGCCCAGGTCGGCCGAGTGCCACTGCTGCTGTTGGACTCGGACATCGAGGAGAACGAGCCCGCCGAACGCGAGGTGACCGACCGGCTGTACGGCGGCACGAGCGAACACCGTTTGCATCAGGAGATGCTGCTCGGCATCGGCGGGGTGCGGGCTTTGCGGGCTTTTTGCGAGATCACCGGTCATCCGGCGCCCGAGGTCTTCCACACCAACGAGGGCCACGCCGGCTTCCTGGGCATCGAGCGCATCCGCGAGTTCACCCAGGCCGAGGGGCTGGACTTCGACGCGGCCCTGGAAGCCGCCCGGGCGGGCACGGTGTTCACCACGCACACGCCCGTCCCGGCCGGTATCGACCGGTTCGGGCGCGACCAGATCCAGCGGCATTTCGGCGGTGACCTCGCTTGTCCGGGGGTTCCGGTGGACCGGGTCCTCGCACTGGGCGCGGAGACATACCCGGACGGCGATCCGGGCGTGTTCAACATGGCCGTGATGGGCCTGCGGCTCGCTCAACGGGCCAACGGCGTGAGCAAGTTGCACGGACGGGTCAGCCGGGGCATGTTCGACGGCCTGTGGCCGGGCTTCGACACCACCGAGGTACCGATTACCTCGATCACGAACGGCGTACACGCGCCCACGTGGGTGGATGCCGACGTGCTCGACCTGGCCGGCCGCGAAGCCGGCGTCGAACTCGCCGAGGATCCCTCGGCCTGGGCGGCGATCGACCGACTGTCGGCCGCCTCGGTGTGGGAGCTGCGCCGCACGCTGCGCACCAAGCTGGTCACCGAGGCCCGTCTGCGGCTGCGCGCGTCCTGGAAGCAACGTGGCGCGGGCGACGCGGAATTGGGCTGGATCGAGAACGTGCTCGATCCGGACGTGCTGACCATCGGGTTCGCTCGCCGGGTGCCGTCCTACAAGCGGCTCACCCTGATGCTGCGGGATCCGGCCAGGCTGCGCGGGATGCTGCTGCACCCCGAGCGGCCGGTGCAGATCGTGATCGCGGGCAAGGCGCATCCGGCCGACGAGGGGGGCAAGCGGCTGATCCAGGAACTGGTGCGGTTCGCCGACCGCGAGGACGTACGGCACCGGATCGTGTTCCTGCCGGACTACGACATCGCGATGGCCCAGCACCTGTACCCCGGGTGCGACGTGTGGCTGAACAACCCGCTGCGGCCGCTGGAGGCTTGCGGCACCTCGGGGATGAAGGCCGCGCTGAACGGCTGTCTGAACCTGTCCATCCTGGACGGATGGTGGGACGAGTGGTACGACGGCTCGAACGGGTGGGCGATTCCGACGGCCGACGGGATCACCGACGTCGACCGCCGCGACGACCTCGAAGCGGGCGCGTTGTACGACCTGATCGAGAACTCGGTCGCGGCCCGGTTCTACGACCGGGGGCCCGAGGGCCTGCCGACCCGATGGCTGGAAATGGTCCGGCACACGCTGGCCACGCTCGGCCCGAAGGTGCTCGCGGACCGCATGGTCAAGGACTACGTCGACGTGCTGTACACGCCGGCGGCGCTCTCCGGCCGGGCGATCACCGGTCGGGCGGCGCGCGAACTGGCCGAGTGGAAGGCGAATGTGCGCCGGTGCTGGGCCGGCGTACGGGTCGATCACGTGGAGTCGGGCGGGATAGGGGACGCCCCCGAGGTCGGCAACACGCTGAACGTGCGGGTCTTCGTCTCGCTGGGCGAACTCGCGCCCACCGACGTCGAGGTCCAGGTCGTGCACGGCCGGGTCGACAACGCGGACCGGATCGTCGAAGCCGCGGTGGGCCCGCTCAAGGCGGGTCGCCGGGACGAGCACGACCGCCGGCTCTACGAGGGCTCCCTGGCCCTGGATCGAACCGGCCCGTTCGGCTACACCGTCCGGGTGATGCCGTCGCACCCGCTGCTCGCCGGCCCGGCCGAACTCGGCCTGATCGCGGCACCCCCGGAGAGCGAGGGCTTCGCGGAGGGCATGCCGCTGCGCTGAGCCGCACCGGCCGTTCGGGCCCCGCCGTCCTTGTCGACGGCGGGGCCCGAACGCGTTCCGGGGCGGATCGCGACCGGCGGTCGGCCGGGCGGGATGGGCGTCGCGGCTTCGTGACCTCTCGCGCGGACGGCCGACTCCCGTACCCGGTTCCGCACCGGGGAGAGTGATCCACCTCATACTGCCGGGTCGTAACGGCAAGGGTGGGAAATGTCGTCATCTCCTCTGGTAGTGCGGCGACTTAGGGAGATCCATGCCGACGACGGCAGCAGGGGCGACATCCGGTTCGGAAGCACGGAGACCTCGCTCGCGACGACGGATACGCAGGGTCCTGCCGGCGCTCGCCGTGTGTGTCGCGCTCCTGGGGGTCGGGGCGTGTGGCGGGGGCGACGACAAGAAGGCCAAGAAGGACGACAAGGTCGAGCCGATCGCCCAGACCAAGGCACCCGACGGTGCGCCCAAGACCTCCCAGGCGGTGGTCACCATCGTCCCGAAGGACGGCGCGACCGGGGTGGCCACCGACGGTGCGCTGAAGGTGAGCGCGAGCGCCGGGAAACTGACCCGGGTCACCGTGACCAGCTCCGAGGGCGGCAAGCCGGTCGAGGGCACGATCGCGCCGGACGGGGCCAGTTGGGTGCCGGCGGCGGCGCTGCAGACCGGCACCAAGTACGCGGTGTCCGCGACCGCGACCGACGCCGGCGGGCTGGTCTCCGCGCTGCAGTCCTCGTTCACCACGCTGACGCCGGCGAACACCAACTACGGCGTGTTCAACATCGATGCCAACGAAACGTACGGCGTCGGCATGATCGTGTCGCTGGAGTTCACCAAGCCGGTCAGGGACAAGGCGGTGGTGAACCAGTCGGTCACCGTCACCTCCGAGCCCGCCGTCGACGTCAAGGGCCACTGGTTCGGCAACCAGCGGCTGGACTTTCGCCCGGAGAAGTACTGGGCGCCCGGCACGAAGGTGACCCTGCACCTGGACCTGGACGGCAAGCAGACCTCCCCGGGCGTCTACGGCAAGCAGAAGAAGGACGTCACCTTCACCGTCGGCCGCGCGCAGACCAGCGTCGCCGACAACAGCGCGCACACACTGACGGTCACCCGTGACGGCGCGGTGCTCAAGAAGCTGCCGGCCAGCCTGGGCGACGCGGAGAACACCACGTACAACGGCAAGATGACGATCATGTCCAAAGAGCTCACCGTGCACATGAACTCCCAGTCGGTGGGCCTGGCCAAGGGCGTGTACGACATCCCGGACGTCCCACACGGCATGCGGCTGAGCGTCACCGGCACCTACGTGCACGGCAACTACTGGCGCGACCCGCCGCCGTTCGGCAAGGAGAACACCAGCCACGGCTGCGTGAGCCTGCAGGACGTCAAGGGCGGCGGCGACCCGAACATGGCCGCCGCGTGGTTCTACAAGGAGTCGCTGATCGGCGACGTGATCGAGGTGGTCAACTCGCCCGACAAGGTGATCGCCCCGGACAACGGCTGGAGCGGCTGGTCGATGGACTGGGCCGGCTGGACGGCGGCGAGCTGACCGCTTCGATCGTTCGACCGCGCCGAATTCGCATGGCGCATACGCCCGAAGGGGGCGGTGCCGGGTCACCGGCACCGCCCCCTTCGGGTTGTTCGTTCGGATTTCCTCCTACCCGGTCAGCCGTGCGACTGGTCCGGGCGGTACGGCGGGTAGGGCTGCCGGTGCTGCCCCTGGGACGGCTGCCCGGGGTAGGGCTGCTGCGCCTGGTAGGGCTGCTGTCCCTGGTAGGGCGTGGGCCCGTAGCCGCCGGCCATCTGCGGCTCGGTCACGAGCGTGCGGTCCGCGTCCGGGTTGCCGTACGCCTCGGGCGCGCCGGTCCCGCCGCCGTGCCCTTTGGCCTTGCCGCCCCGGCGCGGCCACCACAGGCCCCGACCCAGGATCGCGGCGATCGCGGGCACCAGCACGATGGACAGCAGCATCGAGGAGAGCAGGATGCCGACCGCGGTGGCGAAGCCGATCTCGGCGGTCGCGGGGCTGGCCGCCAGGCTGGCGAAGGAGCCGGCCAGGACGAGACCGGCCGTGGCGATCGCGGGCGCGGTGTGCTCGACCGCCTTGGCCACCGCCTTGCGGGCCGGGATGGGCTTGTCCATCTCCTCACGGAGTCGGTCGCTCATCAGGATGTTGTAGTCGGTGCCCAGCGCGACCACGAACAGGAACAGCACCAGCGGCAGGGTGAAGGAGACACCGGGCCGGTCGAGCATGTGCTGGAAGACCAGGGTGCCGGCGCCCAGCGTGGCCACGAAGCCCAACCCGACCGCGAGCATCAGCACGAGCGGCGCCAGCAGCGAGCGCAGCAGCAGGAACAGGATCAGCGCGATCAGGATCGCGGCGACCGGGAAGACCAGCTTGAGGTCCTTGTCCACCGCGCTCGACACGTCGGCGAAGATCGCGGCCGTTCCGGTGATGTGCGCCTCGGTGCCGTTCGGGGTGTTCTTCGAGATGGTGCCCCGGACCGGGCCGGTGACCAGGTCACGCGCCTTCTGCGAGTCGGCCTTCGCGGCCAGGAACACATCGATCCGAGCGGCCGAACCGTCCGGGTTGAGGACCGGCTTGGCGACCTGGCCGACGCCCTCGACCTTGCCCAGCGCGCCGGTCAGCCCGGTGAGCGAGCGCTCGTCGAGCTTGCCGCCGGCCTTGGTCTGCACGTAGACGGTGTGCGGGTCGGATACGCCCGCGGGGAGCGAGCGGGAGATCTCGTCGGCGGTCCGGGTCGCGTTGGTCGTGGGCTGACCCTCCTGGTCGTAGCTCATCTTGACGCCGACCGCGCCGGCGCCGAGGGCGCCCAGCAGGACCAGGCTGCCGACCAGGTAGCGCACCGGACGCGCGCTGACCTTCTCGCCCAGACGGGCGGCGAAGCCCGCCGGACGTTCCTTCTTCCAGGCACGGGCCGGCCAGAACAACCCGCGACCGGTGACCGCGAGCAGTGCGGGCATCAGGGTCAGGCTGCCGAGCAGGGCCACCAGCACCGAGACCGCGATGGCCGGGCCGAGCACCTTGAACTGACCGAAGCTGGCGATGCCCAGGGTGGCGAACGCGGCCACGATGGTCAGCGCCGCGCAGGTGATCGCGTTGCCCACCCGACCGGCGGTGATCGCGGCGGCCTCGCGCTTGTCCATATCCGGATTGGCGCGCAATTCCTCACGGAAGCGGAACATCAGGAACAGGAAGTAGTCGATGGCGATGCCGAGCAGTACGACGGTGATCAGCGACGGCACGGACGGGTCCAGCTTGATGTCCAGGAGCTTCGCGCTGCCGGCCACCGCGCCGGTGGCCACACCGCTGATCATCACCACCGCGAGCAGCGGCAGCAGAGCGGCCAGGACACTGCGGAAGACCACCACGTTCAGCAGGACTATGAGACCCATCGTCAACATGGCGACGAGAGCCTCGGTGTCCTTCTCCTCGTCCAGGTTGTCGACCGTGTTCGCGATACCACCGGTGAATCCGACCCGGAACCCGGCGGCCTCGAAATCGGTCTTCGCCAGATCACGGGCGTCCCGGTAGACGTCCTGGAGGCCGACATCGTTCATATTCCCGCTCAGCGACAGCGAGACCAGCTGGAACGTCCCGTCCGGGGCGACCACCCCGACGGTGTAGCGCGGCGTCTGCGAGAAGTCCTTGGCGAACTGCTCCGGCTCCGCCTCGATCGGCTTCTTCGCCAGCGCAGCCGCTGTGTCGGCGATCTTCCTCTGGTCCGCCGGGCCGATCTTGGCGCCGTCCGCACGGGCCACCAGCACGGTCACCATATTGGGATCGGGCTTTTCGTCGAACTTCTTCTCGGCGATTTGCAGAGCCGCCGCCGAGTCGTATTTCTTCGGCAGGAAATCGCCGGTCGAGGAATCGGTGACGCTGTTCATCAACGGGGTTGCGACGGCGGACAGCGTGAGACCGAAAATCGCCCAGACGATGATGGTCATCCATCGATGACGAGTGGCGAACGCGGTTGTTCTACGGATCATTTTCCTTCTCCGCCGTCGGGTCGAAACGCGGGAGCTCGATACGGGAACTCCGGATTGACTCAAGGTCATCACGCGCGGCCCCCTTCGGACATCGACCGGGGGAAGGGCTGTGGACCGGGACCTCGGTCCGGGACCACCGCGCAACCAGGACTCGGGTCCGGGGCCGGGGATCGTCTGTGAAGCGGTTCAGGAATGGGGGCGGAGAGGATGGAATGGGTCAATGAGCCGCGTGTCGGCGCGGGTCGGGTCCGCGACCGGGACGACGGCGGCGCGCCGGCGCCGGGTGCCTGGGGGAGGCGCCGGTCCGGCGGCCGAACGAACCGCACAAGATCATGAAGGGGGCCTGCGGATGGGCGCCGACCATCGCTCAGCGGCCGAGGGCGGCACGCTGCTCGTCGTCGAGCCGGGCGCCGCGACGCCGGCGACCCTCGCCGGTACCGCGCCGGCCGAGCCGGGGCCGTCGACCGGGCTGCTGCGGCAGGCCGGCCGCCGGATCCGGGCCTTCCCGTGGCGACGCAACGACCTGCTGATCGCGCTCGGCTGCGCCGCGGCCGAGGTCGCCTCGTTCCTGTCGTCCGGGCACGGCGACGGGCACCTTTCCGTGCTTGCGCTGCTGTTGCTCGTGGCGGGTGGCGCGTCGACGATCATGCGCCGGCGGTATCCGGTGCACGTGCTCGGCGCGGTGGCCGGGCTGTACCTGGCGGTGGTGCTGCTGGTCACGCCGACCGTGTACAACTTCGGCCTGTCGCTCACGGTGGCGCTGTACTCGGTGGCCCGCTACCGCTCCCACCGCGTGGTCGCCGCCGCCGGGGCCGCGACGCTGGTGAGCCAGGTGGTGTGCGGAGTCCGGATCGGATGGTCGCTTCCGATGGCGACGCTCGCCGATCTGACGGCGATCTGCATGGCGAGCGCGGCCGGCGTCGGGGTGCGCAGGTGGCAGGAGCAGATGGAGCTGAACCGGCAACTGCTGGCGGATCGGGCGGTGACCGAGGAGCGCCGGCGGATCGCGCGCGAGCTGCACGACATCGTGGCGCACCACATCACCACGATGTACCTGATGTCCGGCGGCGCGCGGTCCACCCTGGACCGCGATCCGGACACCGCCCGGGCCGCGCTGGTCACGCTGGAGTCGTCCGGCCGCACGGCGCTGCGCGAGATGCGCCAACTGCTCGGAGTCCTGCGCGGTTCGGACGCGGTCGAGGAAGCGCCCTCGGAACCACAGCCGGGGGTCAACGAGATCGACCGGTTGCTCATCGAGTCGCGCGCGGCCGGCCTGCCCGTCGAGTACGAGGAACTCGGCGAGCCGCGTCCGCTGCCGCCCGCCACCGCGCTCGCGCTGTACCGGATCGTGCAGGAGGCGCTCACGAACGCGCGCAAACACGCGGGCAACGCGCGTGCCTTCGTGCGACTCGAATACGGCTCGGACCGGGTCACGGTGGAGATCTGCGACGACGGCGACGGCGGTGGGTCGACGATGGCGGGCGGCGGGTACGGTCTCCTGGGCATGCGTGAGCGAGTCGCCGTGCACGGCGGCACGCTGGAGGCGGGCAGGCGACCCGAAGGCGGGTACCGTGTGGCCGCCCGCGTGCCGTTGCCGCCGATGGAGCCAGGAGAGGACTGAAATCCGGATGAGCGTGGACGCACCCCCGATCACCGTGCTGCTCGCGGACGATCAACCCCTTGTGCGTCGGGGCCTGGCCCTGATTCTGCGCTCGGATCCCGGCATCGAGGTGATCGGCGAGGTGGGCGACGGTGCGCAGGCCGTCGAGGCGGCGCACCGACTGCACCCGAATGTGATCCTGATGGACATCCGGATGCCGGTGCTCGACGGCGTCAAGGCCACCGCGCGGCTGACCGAGGAACTGCCCGAGTGCCGGGTGCTCGCGCTGAGCACCTTCGACATGGACGAGTACGTGGTCGGCGCGCTGCGCGCGGGCGCGATCGGCTTCCTGCCCAAGGACGTGTCTCCCGAGGACCTGATCGCGGCGGTCTACACCGTCCACCTCGGCGAGGCCGCGGTCGCGCCGCGACTGCTGACCCGGCTGATCGAGTCCTTCGTCAAGGCACCCTCGGCCCCGCAGCCCTCGACGACCGCCCTGCGCGACCTGACCCCGCGCGAGGTGGAGGTACTCCGGCTGATCGCCGCGGGTCTGGACAACGCCGAGATCGCCCAGGCGATGAGCATCGGCGTGCAGACCGTCAAGAACCACGCCACGGGCCTGTTCGCCAAACTCGGCGTCCGCGACCGCGCCCAGGCCGTCGTCTTCGCCTACGAATCCGGCCTGGTCCAGGCGGGCCGGACGCCGTAGGGCGAACGATGCCGGCCCTCGGTGACCCGTACCGCGACTGACGCGCCCACGACGGTGGGAGCGTCGGGGCAGGGAGCCGCGTGGGCCGGGCTTTCGGTGTGGTCCGGCGGTTGTTGTGGGCCGAACAGGTGACGGAAAGGCATCAACTCGTGCGTGTGGCCCCCATGGACGGGTTCGACAGGCTGGGATGGAACCTGCGGGGGCCGGTTCGACCCGATTGGCGAAGGTGCCGTTCCATGAGTGACTCATCCGGCAATCCCTACGCTCCACGCCTGGTGGCCGCCGGGCAGACGTTCGATGTCGTCGAGGTCGACGCGCGGTTGGGGCGTGAGGTGGTGAAGCACCTGCGCGCCGCGGGAGTTCGGGTCGGGCCGGTGATCCACGACCGGCGCTGCGCCAAGATGGGCTTCCTGGTCCCGGTCACCTCCCCGGCCCGCACGCGCCTGCGCGACCAGCGCGGCCCCAGTCGGCACGGCCTCGGCGCGTGGGTCACCTTCCCACCGCTGCGCGGCGGCGCCGGCCCGCTCGTCTGGTTCGTCCCCCCCACCGAGAACCCGATCCCCACCCCGCTGGGCCCCCTCGACGCCGCCATCACCAGAGCCGCGGCGACCCTGATCGACCACGGCCACGCCCCCGACGGCTGAACCGTCGTCACCGCCCGGCCGGCAGGAGAGCCGCGGAAGCTCTCGTCAGGGGTTGGCGCCCGCCCGTACGATGCGGGCCTCGGGACCGAATACGGGGGCGACGGATGGGTGTGGTGGGGCGCAAGGCCGAGGAATTACGCGACGAGGTGGTCGGGCATCTCCGGTGCCGGCGGCGGATTCGGCAGTGGATCGCGATCGGGTTCGTGTTCGGGCTGCTGATCGGCGCGGGCCTGGCCGCGGGCGCGGCGGCGCTGTACTGGCCGGAGAAGGACAAGCCGCTGAAGATGACCATGCGCGAGTGGGAGATACCGGTCAAGGCCCCGGCCGTGCTCAGCGGGCCGGCCACGTTCACCGCGCAGGGCCTCACCTGCGGCATCGAGTGGATCACCGGTACCCACGCCGAGCACTTCGCCAAGGGCCGACTGTGCCGGGTCAAGGTCTCCATCGCCAACAACTCGCTGGCCACCGTGCAGATCGCCAACCTGGAGCAGCGCCTGGTCCTGTCGGACGGCAGCCGACTGGGCATGGACCTGGAATCGATGGAGATCAAGCGCCAGCTCCGCGACTTCACCCTCGGCGCCTCGGACACCCTGGTCGAGGACCTGTGGTTCGACCTCCCCAAGGACATCGTCCCCACCGCGATCCTCCTGCGCGCCAACGCCGACACCCCACAGGGCCGCGCGGAACTCCCGCGGCGCGACTGGTCGAAGAAGTAACGGCCCGGAAGGGGTGGGCACCCCTTCCTCGACGGCGACAAGCGCACCGGCCCGGTGGCTGCCGTGGTGTTCCTCGCATACGACGGGATCGATGCCGGACACCGGGACGAGGACGCGACGTTCGACCCGATCATCGCGGTGGCGGCCGGCTCGCCGAGCGACTTCCGGCCGATCGCGAACGCGTCGCGCGGCGGACCGCGCGCCCGAACCGGCGACGGCATCCCCCGGAATACCCCCTAGCATCGGGGCGAGTCGGCGCCTGTACGGGGGCGCGTCGTCGAGAAAGGCGTTCCTGTGACGCAGTCGTTCCATCCGCCCGGAGCCGCCGGCATCGAACGCAAGGCGATGTTCGCCTTCGGCTGGATTCCGCTGCCCAAGCGAGTCGCCGAGCGATACTTCGTGCCCGACTATCGGTTGATCGGGCGCGACGTGACCCTGGAGCGGGTGCGCGCGATCCGGTCCTGGCTCGGCCTCGGCGTACTCATCTGGATCGCGGTCACCTACGGCGGCACCGACGACGCCGCCCAGGGCTGGATGGCGAGCTTCATCGCGTCCGTCTTCGTGGCGATCATCGCGTGTCCGATCGCGGTGGCCGTGATCGTCGCCCTGACCCGCCCCGACGTGCGGACCGAGACGCGCAAGAGCCTGATGTTGCCGCTGCGTTCGCTCGGTCTGTTCGTGGTCGTCTCGGTGGCCACGCTCGGCGGTCTGACCTCGCTGGCCTACGGATCCCGACGGGTCAACGCGGGTGCCGACGTGACCTCGTTCCTCGTCACGCTGCTCGGCCTGATCGTGTCGCTGTGGGTGCTGCGCTTCTGGCTCCTCGCGGTTCGGGCGATTCCGCAGCACCTGTTCCGTGCCGTGGACGGACACCCGCTGCTGCCCGCCGTGATCGCGCCCTGGCTCTCGTGGTGTGGCGCGCTGGTCGACCTCGGTGACGACGGCGGCAAGGGTGCGCTGCCGACCGGCGTACGGCTGATCGGCACGCTCGGCGGCCCGGTCACCATCACGCTGATGTCGCTGTGGGAGATCCGCCGGGTGCGCAGTCGCTACGGCGTCACCTTCCGTGGCGGACCGCACCCGACCCGCCGGCCGGAGCCGGTGCCGCCGCCGATGCCGCTGTTCCCGAACCAGGCCAACCCGTGGCAGCCGCAACCGCAAGGGTTCTTCCCGCCGGCCCCGCCGCGACAGCCACCGAACCCGCATCAACACCCGGCCTGGCAACAGCCGCAATCCGGCTACCACCGCCCCCCGCCGCCGCCATGGGGCCCGCCGCGCGGCTGACCCCGTGCACCGCCGGGGGTGCCGGCCGATCCGGCCCACCCCCGGCGCGCGCCGAGAACACCGCGCGCCGATACGGCCGGTGCGTCGACAACTAGTGCGTCAACAACCGCTCCCGCAGCCGCGCGACCTCCGCGTCGGTCAGCCCCAGCCCGTCCCGCACATAGCCCTCGACCGACCCGTACCGCTCCTGCGCCGTGGTGAACGCGGTGTTCAGGTAGTCCTCGTGCACGTCGAAGACCGGCTTGAGGTGTGCGGGGTCGAAGCCGCGCTCGGCGATGTGCCTGAGGATCTCGCCGTTCTTGTCCGCGAGGTGCTCCGCGCTGGCCAGGTAGTCCTCGACGATGGTCACCCGCGGCACCCCGAGCAGGGTGAGCAGCACCGCCGAGGTCCACCCGGTCCGGTCCTTGCCCTGCGAGCAGTGGAACACCGTCGGCGCTTCCACGGCCGCCATCCGGGCGAACACGTCGCGGTAGGCCGTCCGGGCCCCCTCGGTGGTCACGAAGCGCCGGTACACCTCGCACATCAGATCGCGCCCGGCCGTGCCGCCGAGCAGTTCACCCGCGCGGTCCGGGTCGGCGAACACCTCGCCGAACAGCTCGTCGTTCTGGCGCCCCATCACGTCCGCGATCAACAGCTCGGCGCCCTCGGGCACCCGGTCCGGCTCACGGTCGCGCTCGGTGTCCGAGCGCAGGTCGATCACCAGGCCGATGCCCAGCCGCAGCAGCGTCGCGGCGTCCGCGGCATCCACCTCGCCCAGACCGTCGGAGCGGTACACGAGACCCGTGCGCACCTTGCGGCCGTCCACGGTGGCATGCCCACCCGCGTCACGGAAGTTCGGGGCGGTGACCAGTATCGGCGTCGGGGACGTCATGGTGCGCGGTCCTTCGCTTCGAGGAGATGCCGGGCGAGCGGATGCCGGACGGGCGGCTGCCGGGTGGGTGCATCCACCCTACGGGAGGGTACGGCGGAGGATGCCGCTGCCCGCGTTCGGCAATCTCGGCGATCACCTTTGGCCATTCGGGCGTCCGCGCGCGGCCATCCCGCCCCCGCCGCCCCGGTTCGGGCCGGGCACCGTCGTCATGTGGGTGCCCACACCGCGTGCTCGACCCGCAGCAGCATCGCCGAGCGCCCGGCCAGCCGCAGTCCGCTGCCGCCCGCGACCGGCTCGCTGTAGCGTGCCATCGGGTCTTCCTCCAGTGCCGTGTCCAGCACCACCTCGTAACTGTGCGCCCACGGCTCGTCCGGCAGCGTGAAGCGCATCGGCTGCGAGGACGCGTGCAGGATGAACAGGAAGCTGTCATCCAGGATCCGTTCGCCGCGCGGGCCCCGACGGTCGATGTCCAGACCGGACAGGTACATCCCCAGCGTCGCGGTCGGCGCGAACCAGTCCTTGCGGGTCATCTCGCGCCCGCCGGGGGTGAACCAGGCCAGATCGCGCAGCCCGTCCGGCGCCACCGGGCGACCCGAGTAGAACGCCCGTCGGCACAAAACCGGATGCGCCCGCCGCAGCCGGATCAACCGCGCGGTCAGATCCAGCAGCGGCCGCCACTGCGGCGAGTCCAGCGCCGACCAGTCCAGCCAGGACAGCTCGTTGTCCTGACAGTAGGCGTTGTTGTTGCCCGCCTGGGTGCGGCCCATCTCGTCGCCGGAGGTGATCATCGGGACGCCCGTGGACAGCAGCAGGGTGGTCATCAGGTTGCGGATCTGCCGCTTGCGCAGCGAGACCACGTTCGGGTCCGACGTCTCGCCCTCGTAGCCGTGGTTCCACGACCGGTTGTTGTCGGTGCCGTCCCGGTTGTCCTCGCCGTTCTCCTCGTTGCGCTTGCGTTCGTAGGTGACCAGGTCGCGCATGGTGAAGCCGTCGTGCGCGGTGACGAAATTGATCGAGGCGTACGGGCTGCGCCCGTCGCGCTGGTACAGGTCTGACGAGCCGGACAGTCGGTAGGCCAGCCCGCGCACATCCGGGTGGGCGCCCCGCCAGAAGTCGCGGACCGCGTCCCGATACTGGTCGTTCCACTCGGTCCACAGCGGCGGGAACGCGCCCACCTGATAGCCGCCGGCGCCCAGGTCCCACGGCTCGGCGATCAGCTTGACCCGGGACAACACCGGGTCCTGGGCGATCACGGTCAGGAACGAGGACAGCATGTCCACGTCGTGCGTCGACCGGGCCAGCGCCGCCGCCAGGTCGAACCGGAAGCCGTCCACACCCATCTCGATCACCCAGTAGCGCAGCGAGTCGGTGATCAACTGGAGCACCTGCGGCTGGACCACGTCGAGCGTGTTCCCGCAGCCGGTGTAGTCGGTGTAGTGCCGGCCCCCGTCGGCCAATCGGTAGTAGCCGGCGTTGTCGATGCCCCGAAAGCACAACGTCGGCCCGGCCGGGCCGCCCTCGCCGGTGTGGTTGTAGACCACGTCCAGGATCACTTCGATGCCGGCCGCGTGCAGCGCGTGCACCATGTCCCGGAACTCGTGCACCTGACCGCCGCGCCCGCCCGCCGAACTGTAGCCGGCGTGCGGCGCGAAGAAGCCCACCGTGTTGTAGCCCCAGTGGTTGGTCCGTCTGCCCCGCAACAGGTGTTCCTCGGACACGAACTGATGCACCGGCAACAACTCGACCGCGGTCACCCCCAGCCGGACCAGATGATCGATCGCGGCCGGGTGGGCCAGGCCCGCGTAGGTGCCGCGCAGGTGGTCCGGGATGCGCGGGTGGCGCGCGGTGAAGCCCTTGACGTGCAGTTCGTAGATGACACTCTCGGCCCACGGGATCTTCGGCCGCCGGTCCTGCGACCAGTCGCTGTCATCCGCCACGACCACCGACTTGGGGACGTACGCGGCCGAGTCGCGATCGTCGCGCACCGTGTCGTCGCGGCCGCGCACGTGCCCGAACACCGCGTCGTGCAGCACGAAATCGCCGTCCACGGCCCGTGCGTAGGGGTCCAGGAGCAGCTTGGCCGGGTTCCAGCGGGCGCCCCGACCCGGCTCCCAGCGTCCGTGCACGCGGTAGCCGTACCGCTGACCGGGGCGCACACCGGGCACGTAGCCGTGCCACACCCGAAAGGTCTGCTCGCGCAGCGGCAGCCGACTCTCGCGCGGCGTCCCGTCCGGTCCGTCCTCGAACAGGCACAGGTCGACCGCCTCCGCGTCGCCGGCCCACAGCGCGAAGTTGGTGCCCGCGCCGTCGAAGCGCGCGCCGAGCGGCAACCGGCGGCCCGGCCAGGGCGGCGGCACATGGCCGTTGGACATGGCATATCCGCCGAGCACGTCACGCGTGTCGACCTCGGGGTCCGTCGATTCCCACTCGAGCGTCACGGCCCGCCTCCCATCCCGGTCCCCCGGGATGTTCCCGCCGGGCCCCCACACCTACACGCCCGGACCCTGATCCCCGGACAGGACCTGTCCCGGTACGCCGCTGCGGCGGCATCCCCCGAGGGATGCCGCCGCAGCGGGAACGACGATCGGCTGGGTCGGTGCGGCCGATCGGGTCTGCTCAGAACCAGGGGTGCCAGTGGCGGACGATGTCCGCGTTGCCCTGCCCGATCACCACGACGCCCGAGTTGCCGTTGACGCCCGCGGTGTTGTTCTGGTTCGAGGCACCGGCGCCGGTCGCGCTCTGCTGGGTGGCGTTGTAGTTGCCGTCCACGCCGCCGAGCACGTTCCCGCTGCCACTGTTGGTGGTGGAGGAGGTCGTGGTCGACGCGGTCGAGCCGTTGTCTCCGACGGTGCCGTTGCCCCCGTCGGCGGAGGCGGCGCCGGCGCCCAGGAAGAGCAGGCCGGCGACGAGGGGGGCTACGGCGAGAGTGCCGAGCTTGCGGTTCATGTGGATCCTCCGTGTGTCGCGGATCCGGGCTGAGCCCGGGCATCCCATCAGGTGCACGGGTCGCTGCGGGGGCGAACGACCCGGCCCTCGGAGCGACTTCGTGTGACCAAGCTGTCGCAAGCAGTGACAACAAATCCAGTCACATGGCTCGGCTTCCCTCGGGAGAGTGACATGGGAGCCCCGTGCCCCCAACGAGCGCCGACACGGAGGGTTGCGGCCGAGGTGGGATTTCCGCCGATTCGGCCTAGACTTTCGGCCATTGTGGCTGGATTTCATGGCTTTGTCGATGAACGGTGAGTGACCGAGGCGTCGTTCCCTACCGGCGGAGCGCGGAAGTGCACCTCAAGTCCTTTCGTGCCACCCCGCCGGGGGCGCGCGCTCCCGTCTTCACACGAGCTTCACGAATGCCGGGTTTGAGTAAGGTTGCCGGTATGCCTGTCGTAGTCACCGGAGCCGACCAACCTCTCGGTCGTGCCGTCGCGCTCGAACTCGCGGCCTCGGACGGGGAGGTGCGAGCCACCGTCCGCGATCGCGGCGCGGTCGGCGCGCTGCGGGCGGCCGGCATCCGGGTCGCGGTGAGCGACCTGTGCGACCCGGGGCGGCTGGGCGCGGTGCTGGAGGGCGCGCACACCGTGGTGCACCTCGATCGCGGCGCCGACGGGGACGGTTCGCCGGGTGACACCTGGGGGTGGTTGCTGGAGGCAGCGGAGGGTACGGATCTCCAGCGGATCGTCACGGTCCTGCCACAGCCACCGACCCATGCTTGGGCCCAAGGAGCCGAATCGGAGTACGAATTGATCATCCGTCAGTTGCCCGCCGGCGGGGCCGATCGGCCGGGATGCCCGGATCCGGCGCTGGTCCACGAACTGGTGGAGGCCGATCGGCGGGCCGAGTGAGACACGTCGAGGCGGCGCGATCACGGTGGGCCGGCTGCCCGTTGTCCGAGAGGATGGCCGGGATGGCCGTATTTGCCTGCGGATGACCGAGACTTCGGAACCGCGGTGGATGTTCGATTCGTCACATGGGTTGTGAGATGTGGCTCTCGGCCCAGGCCGGGTTACGACTCGGCTCCGGATGAAGGGACTACCCGTACATGTCAGCAGGATCGAAGCCGCTCTCGTCGAGGCGGTCGCCGGCTCGATGGCGTGTGCTGCCCGCACTGGTGCTCGGCGCGCTCCTGCTCGTGTCGGGCTGCAGCTCCGACGACGGCAACGACGACGGCAAGAAGGCCGACGGCGGGAACACCTCGACGGCCAAGGGTGATCAGAAGAAGGGGGCCGATCCGGCGGCGATCACGCTGACCCCGGCGGACGGCGCGACCGCGATCGACCCGCAGGCGCCGATCACGATCGCGGTCGACGGTGGCAAGCTCGGCGAGGTCAAGGTCGTCAACGCGCGGAACGAACCGGTCGACGGCGCACTCGACCCGGACGGCAAGACCTGGAAGCCCAAGGTCGCCTTCACCCTCGGCGGCAAGTACACGGTCAGCGCGACCGCGACCAACGCCGACAACGCGCCCACCACCGCGCGGGCGACGTTCGGCACGTTGTCCGGCGACAAGAAGGTCACCGCGAGGTTCAGCCCCGAGGACGGCGCCACCGTCGGCGTGGGCTTCCCGGTGTCCCTGACCTTCGACTATCCGGTCAAGAACAGGGCCGCGGTGGAGAAGGCGCTGTCCGTCGACGTCCAGCCCAAGGTCGAAGGCGACTGGCACTGGTTCGACAACACCCGCGTGGACTACCGGCCCAGGGACTACTGGGCGCCCGGTACGAACGTGAAGGTCAACCTGAACCTGCGCGGGGTCGACGTCGGCAACGGCGCGATCGCCAACCAGTTCAAGAGCTACAGCTTCAAGGTGGCCGCCACCAAGCGGATCGCCATGGTGGACGTGAAGGCGCACACCATGAAGGTGTACGAGAACGACCAGTTGATCAAGACCATCCCGATCACGGCCGGCAAGTCGCCGAAGTACAGCACGTGGAACGGCAAGATGGTGATCACCGAGAAGTTCGAGAAGACCCGGATGAACTCGCAGACCGTGGGCCTGGGCAGCGAGTACGACATCGACGACGTGCCGAACGCGATGCGGATCACCACGTCGGGCACCTTCGTGCACGGCAACTACTGGGCCGACCCGAGTGTCTTCGGCAGCGAGAACACCAGCCACGGCTGCGTCTCGATGACGAAGGAGAACGCCAAGTGGCTGTACGACCGGGTGATCCCGGGCGACGTCGTGGACATCTCCGGCTCCGACGAGCGCACCGTGGCCGCGGACAACGGCTTCGGCGACTGGAACGTGCCCTGGGACAAGTGGATCGCGAGCGATACGTCGGACGGCGCTCCGAAGAGCACGACGCCGACGCACTGAGGCGCGGGCGCCGAGGCCCGGGGAGCGAGGCCCGGGCGCCGACGGGTGGGCCCGGTGGGTTGGCACCGGGACTCGGGCGCCGAGGCCGACGGGCCGGGACAAGGCCGCGACCCACGCGCCGGCGGCCCCGCTCGCGGCCGCGCGGGGTGCCGGCGCCTAAGGTCGGGTCAGCACATCAGGGCTGACCAAAGGAGAGCGTCATGGGCGAATTCGTCAACCTGGAAGTGGCCGACGGCGTCGGCACGATCCGGCTGAGCCGGCCGCCGATGAACGCGCTGAACCGGCAACTCCAGGAGGAGTTGCGGGCGGTGGCGCACGAGGCGAGCGAGCGCGCCGACGTGCGCGCGGTCGTGCTCTACGGCGGTGAGAAGGTGTTCGCGGCGGGTGCGGACATCAAGGAGATGGCCGACATGTCGTACGTCGACATGGCCGACCGGGGCGCCGCGCTCCAGTCCTCGTTCACCGCCGTCGCCGAGATCCCCAAGCCGGTCGTCGCCGCGATCACCGGCTTCGCGCTCGGCGGCGGTTGCGAACTCGCGCTGTGCGCGGACGTACGGGTGTGCGCCGACACCGCGAAGCTGGGCCAGCCGGAGATCACTCTGGGCATCATCCCGGGCGCCGGCGGCACCCAGCGGCTGCCCCGGTTGATCGGCCCCGCCAAGGCCAAGGACCTGATCTTCACCGGTCGCTTCGTGGCCGCCGAGGAGGCGCTCGCGATCGGCCTGGTGGACCGGGTGGTCCCGGCCGAGGACGTGTACACCGAGGCGGTGAAGTGGGCCACGCAGTTCGCCAACGGCCCGGCCTACGCGCTGCGCGCGGCCAAGGAGGCGATCGACCGCGGCCTCGACGTCGACCTGGACACCGGCCTGGAGATCGAACGCCTCCAGTTCACCGCGCTGTTCGCCACCGAGGACCGCTCCACCGGCATGCGCGCCTTTGTGGCCAAGGAGAAGCCGAAGTTCACGGGCCGCTGATCGCGGTCGCGAAACGGCCGCGGGGCCGGTGGGGCGAGTGCCCCGCCGGCCCCGCGGCCGTCGGCGTGAACGTGGATCCGCGAGGTGGGATCAGAGGTTCGGGTACAGCGGGTGCTTCTTCGCCAGGGTCGTGACGCGCGCGGCCAGGGCCGCCTTGCGGGCGTCGTCGAAGCCGGGGAGGAGGGCCTCGGCGATGATGTCGGAGACCTCCTCGAAGTCGGCCGCCTCGAAACCGCGGGTGGCCAGGGCCGGCGTGCCGATCCGCAGTCCGGAGGTGACCATGGCCGGCCGCGGGTCGAACGGGACCGCGTTGCGGTTGACCGTGATGCCGATCTCGTGCAGGCGGTCCTCGCCCTGCTGACCGTTGAGCTCCGAGTCGCGCAGGTCGACCAGGACCAGGTGCACGTCGGTGCCGCCGGTGAGCACGGTGATGCCCGCGTCGGTGACGTCCGCGCGGGTGAGCCGCTCGGCGAGGATGACCGAGCCCTCCAGGGTGCGCCGCTGGCGGTCCTTGAAGTCGTCGGAGGCGGCGACCTTGAAGGCCACCGCCTTGCCCGCGATCACGTGCTCCAGGGGGCCGCCCTGCTGGCCCGGGAAGACCGCCGAGTTGATCTTCTTGGCGTACTCCGCCTTGGACAGGATGACGCCGCCGCGCGGGCCGCCCAGGGTCTTGTGCGTCGTGGTGGTGACCACGTCCGCGTACGGCACGGGGCTGGGGTGCAGACCCGCGGCGACCAGGCCCGCGAAGTGCGCCATGTCCACCATGAAGTACGCGCCGACCTCGTCGGCGATCCGGCGGAACTCGGCGAAGTCGAGCTGCCTCGGGTAGGCCGACCAGCCGGCGATGATCAGCTTCGGTCGGTGCTCCTTGGCCAGGCGCTCGACCTCCTCCATGTCGACCCGGTGGGTCTTCTCGTCGACGTGGTAGGCGACCACGTTGTAGAGCTTGCCGGAGAAGTTGATCTTCATGCCGTGGGTGAGGTGGCCGCCGTGGGCCAGGTCCAGGCCGAGGATCGTGTCGCCGGGCGTGAGCAGCGCGAACATCGCTGCGGCGTTCGCGGACGCGCCCGAGTGCGGCTGCACGTTGGCGGCCTCGGCGCCGAAGAGCTCCTTGACCCGGTCGATGGCGAGCTGCTCGACGACGTCGACGTGCTCGCAGCCGCCGTAGTAGCGCCGGCCGGGGTAGCCCTCGGCGTACTTGTTGGTCAGGACGGAACCCTGCGCCTCCAACACCGCCACGGGGGCGAAGTTCTCGGAGGCGATCATCTCCAGGGTGTTCTGCTGGCGGTGCAGCTCGTCGGTGACGGCGGCGGCGACCTGCGGGTCCACCTCGCTCAGCGGACGGTCCAGGATCGTCACGGTTGTCAGCTCCTCGATCGGGTCGATCTCGATCATTCGCCGCAGAACGCGGCGTACTCGTCGGCCGACAGCAGGCCCTCGGCCTCGCCGTCGATGCGCACCTTGAACAGCCAGCCCGCCCCGAAGGGGTCGGAGTTCACCAGGGCGGGGTCCTCGGCGACCGCGTCGTTGATCTCGACGATCTCACCGGAGACCGGCGCGTACATGTCGCTGACCGACTTGGTGGACTCCAGCTCGCCGCACGGCTCGCCGGCGACGACCGTCTGGCCGACCTCGGGAAGCTGGACGAACACCACGTCGCCGAGCGCGTCGGCCGCGTGCTTGGTGATGCCGACGAGGGCGGGGGAGGCCGCCTCGTCGAGCCACTCGTGTTCCTTGCTGTAGCGCAGGTGCTGGGGTGCGTGCACGGGTCCATTCTCCATTCGAATGAGGTGAGTCTGTTCCGCAGGTTGTTTTGTAATGGTTTATCCCGCCGGCCCGAGAGCGTCCGCCGGCCCGAGAGCCGGATTCGGGCCGCGGCCGAAGAGCTCGGATCGGGCCCGCTCGCAGCCGGGCCGGTCCGTGCCCGGCGAGCTCGGGTCAGGCCCGCTTGTAGAACGGCAGCGCGACGACCTCGACCGGCTCCGCCTTGCCGCGGATGTCCACGGCCAGCCGGGTGCCCGGTTCGGCCCGCTCCGACGCCACGTACGCCATCGCGATCGGCACGCCCAGTGTCGGCGAGGGCGCGCCGGAGGTGACCTCGCCGACCCGCTCGCCGGTCTCCGCGTCCACCACCGGGTAGCCCGCACGCGGGACCCGCTTGCCCGGCGAGGTGAGCCCGACCAGCGTCCGGCGCACGTCCTCCTGCGCCGCGGCCAGCGCGTCGCGCCCGACGAAGTCCTCGGGCTTGTCCAGCCGGACCACCCGACCCAGGTTGGCCTCGTACGGCGAGGTGTCCCGGGTCAGCTCGTGGCCGTACAGCGGCATGCCCGCCTCCAGGCGCAGCGTGTCCCGGCAGGAGAGCCCGGCCGGCACCAGGCCGTGCGGCTTGCCCGCCGCGAGCAGCGCCTCCCACAGCGCGACCGCGTCGTCGGGCGCGGCGAACAGTTCGAAGCCGTCCTCGCCGGTGTAGCCGGTGCGCGCGAGCAACACCGGGACGCCGGCGACCTCGGTGCGCAGGATCGCGTAGTACTTGAGCGCGGGCAGGTCCGCGTCGGTGAGCGAGCCGACGATCTCGGTCGACGCGGGGCCCTGCACGGCGAGCAGCGTGTACTCCTCGGACGCGTCGCGCACGACGGCGTCGAAGTTCTCCGAGCGGTACTTCAGGCTGCCCGCGACCACGTCCGCGTTGGACGCGTTGGCCACCACCACGAAGTGCTCGTCGCCCAGCCGGTAGACGATCAGGTCGTCGACGATGCCGCCCTCTTCGGTGCAGATCATCGTGTACCGGGCGCGGTCGACCCCGATCTTCGAGACGAAACCGACCAGGGCGTGGTCGAGCGCGCGGGCGGCGTCCGGGCCGGTGACCTCGATCTCGCCCATGTGGGTGAGATCGAACAGGCCGGCCGTGGTGCGCACCGCGGTGTGCTCGTCGCGCTCGCTTCCGTACCGGAGCGGCATCCGCCAACCGGCGAAGTCGGTCATCGTGGCCCCGAGCGCGTCGTGCACGGCGTCGAGCGGGGTCCGGCGGTCGGTGGTCATGCGAAGGCTCCTTCGAGGGGGCGCCGGCGGGAACACCCGAGGGGCGCGGGCCGGTCGGGGGCATGGCGAACGGTCGCGTGCTCGGCGGCGCGCACCACGCG
This sequence comes from Embleya scabrispora DSM 41855, assembly GCF_000372745.1. Taxonomy (GTDB): domain Bacteria; phylum Actinomycetota; class Actinomycetes; order Streptomycetales; family Streptomycetaceae; genus Embleya; species Embleya scabrispora. Next base: position 34,703 of record NZ_KB889709.1, read on the forward strand.
CGGACCGCGGACGGGGAGCGCGGACGACGAGGGGGTGCCGGCGCGAGGTGCGGCGAAAGGTGACGGGTGGTGCGGCGAATACGACAACAAAGGGGGCTCCCTGCCATGGCTTTCAGCCCTTTTCGACCGGAGTCGGTCGAAAAGTGGGGTGCCCTCCCCTTCTGTCATCGGAACCTGAGAGCTTCATCGCGTGTGAGCGCATCCGCGCGAAACAGCGATTTGCACCGTGGGTGAACCGCACCAGCGGTGCGGTTGCTTTCCAGAAGTGCCTGACCCATGCGGTATCGGTGCCTGAGAGATTCCGGGGAGGAGTTGCTCCTTCGGCGCCCCGCTCGTGGGCGAGGACTCTTCCGCGTGGGGTCGACGGCCGATATGAGGTTGTGCCCGGCATGCTAGCGCGTGTCGTCAATCCCCCGCCGGGACCGGGAGCCGCCGGGACCGGGACCCGCCGAGCCCGAGGGCTGCCGACTTCGAGGGCCGGCGACTTCGAGGGATGGCCGACACGCGCTCGCGCGCGAGGGTACGAGGGTGCGACACCATGCGCAGGGCAGGACGGTTCGGGACAAGGGGAGGGCGCGTGGAGACGGACTCGGCGGGGGCGCATACCGGCGCCGCGACGAGCGGCGTATTGATGCCCCGGGCCGTGCACGACCTCCGGGAGGAGCACGATCGCACGGGGGACCGGATCGGCGACCGGGTGGTGGACGTACTGGTCTATCCGGCTTCGTGCGTGCTCGTGGTGACCGGCCTGCCCGGGGCCGGCAAGAGCACGCTGCTCGCGCGTGTGGTCACCCCCGGGCCGACCGTGGCCGTGCTGGACGCGGACCTGGTCCGGGCGCGCTGGGCGGTGCGCGCCGGCCGCATCCCCTATCGGGTCTATCGGCCGCTGGTGCGGCTCTCGCACTACGGCGAGGTCGCCCGGGCACTGCGCGGTCCCGGCGCCGTGGTCGTGCACGACAGCGGCCGAAACCCGATTCTGCGCCGGATGCTGGTGCTCGCCGCCCGTCGGCGCGGCAGTTCGGCGCACGCCCTGCTGCTGGACGTGACCGCCCATCAGGCGCTTTCCGGCCAACGCGCGCGCGGGCGCGGAGTGTCCACATCGGTGTTCGCCCGGCACCACCGCGAGTGGCGCGAACTGCTCGCCCGGCTGACGCCGTGGCTGGACGCGGGCCCCACCCTGGCGTCCGCGCCCGGCGGCTTCACATCGTGTGTACTGCTCGACCGACCGGCCGCCCGCAAGCTCGGCCGGATCGTTTTCGCAGAGCCCGTACCCGGACAGGCCCGACGGCGGCAGCCGACCGAGTCGTAAACTGCGGCGGACACCAGAGGAGCACCACCATGCCGTTCCCGGCCAATCCCGTGGAGAGCGCGCTCGTCGCGGCGATGCACGACCCGTCCCGGGCCGGGGCTCTCTTCGAGGCCCTGGCCGAGGCGGACGTGTGGGTGCCGCTGCCCGAGGGCGGCAACCCGGGCGACAGCGAACTGACTCTGCCGACCACCGAGATCGACGGCCGGCCGTACGTACCGGTGTTCTCCTCGGAGGAGGAGTTCCGGCGGGTCGCCGGCCCGATGCCGTGCACGGTCGCGCCGATGCGCGAGTTCGCCCGCGGGATGCCGCCGCATGTGGGCATCGCGGTCAACCCGGGCGGTGAGGCGGGCATCCCGATTCCACCGCCGGGCGTGCTCGAACTGGCCCGGTTGCCCGGCGCGGGTGTCCGCGGCGCGCGGGTGCGGCTGTACGAGCCGGACGAGGAGCCGATGGAGTTCCTGATCGCGGCCGCCGCCGAGTTCACCCACTTGCCGGTGGTGCTGAGCGCGCGACGCGGCCTGGGCGTGATCGAGTCCGACCCGCCGTGCCTGTTCATCGGCCTCGAACTGGACCGCTGGCAGGAGGAGGACCGGCTGGCAGCGGTCGGCGCCCTGGAGCGCGCGCTCGGCCGGGCCGCATCCCCGTGGCCGGTGAACGTGGTGCTGTTGGACGTTGCGCAGGATCCTGTGGGGGACTGGATGCTGGAACAGACCCAGCCGTTCTACCTGCGGGCCGACCAGCGCTGAGCCCGCGCCCGGTCACCCGCGCACCCGCGTGCGCGGCGCACACCGGCGCGCCCGGGTCCGGTGCCGGCCACCGCGGCATTCATCGCAATCACGTCGGCGGGTCGGCGAGCGGGCCGGCGGTACACGGGACACGGGATAACAGAACATCGGGACATCGGGACATCGGGACATCGGTTCGGGTTCGGGGAGGACGTCGTGAACCAGGTCGAACAGGCGTTGAGCCAGGTGGCGCCCGGGCGTTACGACGCCTACGAGCGGTTGCTCGAAGCGCTCACCGGCGCTCACGTGTGGATGCTGCTGTGGCAGGGGCAACCGGGCAGTCCGGATGCCCAGTACGGGAACATGGACGTGGCCGGGTGGCGTTACGCCCCGGCGTTCACGTCCGAGGAGCAGTTGCGTCTCAGTGGCTGGGATCGCTCCTTCGAGGTGTGTCCGGTCACCGAGATCGCCTCCTCGCTGTACACCGATCACTGGGGCCTGTGGCTGAATCCGCACGTCCAGGGCGGCGGCGTCGGCGTGCCCTACCTCGACCTCCGGCGAATCGTCGGCGGCCTGGACCGGTTGATGGCCGGCCCCCTGGAAGTGGGTGAACCGACCCTGTGGGACCCGGCGTTCTACGCCCTGCTCGGTGGCCAACTGTTCCAGACCCAGGTGGTGCGAGCCGCGCACCGCGCCTGGGTGCGGCCCACCGTCGGACCCGAACGCCTCGTGATCGGCCTGCGCCTGACGGACAATCAGCCCACCACGATGCAACGGATGCGGGACGCGATGGCACGCGCCTCGGCCGCCGCGCCGGCCGGACTGACGTTGTCCTCGGTCGCACTGGACGACCCGTTCGACCCGGTCGCCGCGTGGATGCGCGAGCACACCCGGCCGTTCATCGGCATCGACATGCTCGACGAGGCCGCGCGCAACACGCGGTGAACGAAGATCGGCGCACAGCGGCGGGAGGGGGTAACAGGCACTGATGCCCCCAAAAAACTGACGTCACGTCATCAACTGCTGCCTTGTTGTGATTTCGTGACCGATCTACGCGGATCAACCGGTGAATCGTGTCGCCGTAATCACGGTTCAGTAAAGGTATCCCTCGACCCCTGTTGGTGACCCCCGTCACGGAGGAGTCTCACCCGGACGACAGATCCCGAAGATCATCGGGATCGCAATGCCGGGTATGGCGACGGGACCGGCGATCCCGAGCCGCCGTCGCATCCGTGAGCGGGGAGGGTCGATCCATGACGGCACCGATCGAGACCACCGGTGTGGCCCGAGAGGCGCACCCCGAAGCGATCGCCGAGTCCGCCGGCGTACGCATCGAGGGTCGTTCCCTCGGCCAGATCGCGTGGGCCCGATTCCGTCGCGACAAGGTCGCGATGGCCGGTGGCGTAGTGATCATCTTCATGATCCTCGTGGCGATCTTCGCCCCGGTGATCACCTCGTTCGTCGGCGGCGACCCCGCCGAGTACCACGACGATCTGCTCGACCCGGTGTTGAACATCCCCAACGGCAGCTTCGGCGGCGCCAGTTGGGACCATCCGCTGGGTCTGGAGCCGGTCAACGGCCGGGACATCTTCTCGCGCATCGTCTACGGCGCCCGCATCTCGATGCTCGTGGCCTTCCTCGCCACGCTCCTGTCGGTGGTCATCGGTGTCGTCCTGGGCACCGTGGCGGGCTACTTCGGCGGCTGGGTCGACGCGCTGATCAGCCGCGCGATGGACGTCTTCCTGGCCTTCCCGCTGCTCCTGTTCGCGATCGCGATCGGCAGCAGCCTCCAGGGCGAGGCGTTCGGCATGAAGGGCGACACGCTCCGGGTCACCGTGCTGATCTTCGTGATCGGCTTCTTCAGCTGGCCCTACATAGCCCGCATCGTGCGCGGCCAGACCTTGTCGCTGCGCGAGCGGGAGTTCGTCGAGGCGGCCCGCAGCCTCGGGGCCACCGATCGGCACATCATCTTCAAGGAACTGCTGCCGAACCTGGTCGGTCCGATCCTGGTGTACTCCACGCTGCTGATCCCGACCAACATCCTGTTCGAGGCCGCCCTTTCGTACCTGGGGGTCGGCGTGCAGGAACCCACCGCCTCGTGGGGTGGCATGCTCGCGCGCGCCACCTCCCGGTACGAGGACGCACCGATGTTCATGGTCGTCCCCGGAGTCACGATCTTCATCACCGTGCTCGCGTTCAACCTGCTCGGCGACGGCCTTCGAGACGCCCTCGACCCACGCAGCCGCTGAATATCCCGCAAGTCCCCACGGAGGAGGCACGACCAGCGATGAAACACCCGGTAACTCGCAGGCGTAGGGCCCAAGCGCTGATCGGCATCGTTGCGGTCACCGCGCTGGCCGCAACCGCGTGTGGCGGTGGTGGCGGCGGCTCGAAGAAGAAGTACTCGCCGAGCAACAAGGCCGTCACCGAGGTCGTCAACCAGTCGCCCAAGAAGGGCGGCACGCTCAAGCTGGTCAGCTCGGACAAGTTCGACTCGCTCGACCCGGGCGACATGTACTACGCCTCGGCCTGGAACTTCTCCCGGCTGATGGCCCGTCCGCTGCTGACCTTCAAGCCCGCCCCGGGCAACGCGAGCTACGAGTTCGCGCCGGACCTGGCCACCGACGTGGGCAAGACCGACGACGGCGGCAAGACCTGGACGTACCACCTGCGCAAGGGCGTCAAGTACGAGGACGGTACCGAGGTCAAGGCCGCGGACGTCAAGTACGCCGTCGAGCGGACCTTCGACAAGGAGATCCTGCCCAACGGCCCGGCGTACTTCACCCAGTACCTGGACCCGGACGGCGCCTACAAGGGCCCGTACAAGGACAGCGCGCCGGACAAGCTGGGCCTGAACGCGATCGAGACGCCGGACGACTACACCATCGTCTTCAAGATGAAGGAACCGTTCGCGGACTTCAACTACCTCGCCGCGCTCCCGCAGACCGCGCCGGTCCCGCCCGCCAAGGACACCGGCAAGGAGTACGTCAAGCACCCCCTCGCCACCGGCGCGTACATGGTCGACGGCCAGTACGAGCCCGGCAAGGCGGTCAACCTGATCCGCAACCCGCACTGGGACCCGAGCACCGACCCGCTGCGCAAGGCGCTGCCGGACCGGATCGAACTCCTGGAGAAGCAGGACGCGAACGACGTCGACAACCGGCTCTTCGCCGGCACGGCGCAGCTCGACGTGGTCGGCACCGGTGTCCAGGCCGCCGCCCAGAACAAGATCCTGACCGACGAGAAGCTGGCCGCGAACTCGGACGACGCGGTCTCCGGCGCGCTGGCGTACCTCGCGATCAGCTCGAAGACCCCGCCGTTCGACAACGTGCACTGCCGGCGCGCCGTGCAGTACGCGGTGAACAAGGCGCAGATGCAGCGCGCGGTCGGTGGCGAGGTCGGTGCCGACATCGCGACGAACCTGATGCCGCCGACGCTGGCCGGTTCCAAGGTCGCCGACATGTACCCCAACGGCGCGAAGCACACCGGTGACGTGGCCAAGGCCAAGGACGAGCTCAAGCAGTGCGGCAAGCCGGACGGCTTCAGCACCGTGCTCACCGCGCGCAGCAACCGGCCCAAGGAGGTCGCGGGCGCCACGTCGGTGCAGAACGCGCTCGCCAAGGTCGGCATCAAGATCGAGATCCGCCAGTACCCCTCGGGCGACTACTTCACCCAGTTCGCCGGTGTGCCCAAGTGGGTGGCGGACAACAAGGTCGGCATCATGTTCATGCAGTGGGGTCCCGACTTCCCGACCCAGTTCGGCTTCTTCCAGCAGATCGTGGACGGTCGGGCGATCAAGCCCGCAGGTGGCACGAACCTGTCCGAGCTGAACGACCCGGCGGTCAACGGTCTGATCGACCAGGCCACCCGCACGATCGACCAGAACGCGAGCGCGGCCATCTGGCAGCAGCTGGACCAGAAGGTCATGGAGTCGGCGGTGATGGTTCCGTTCGCGTGGACCAAGTCGCTGCTCTACCGCCCGCCGAACGTGACCAACCTGGTCGTCACCCCCGCGTACTCCGGGATGTACGACTACCTCAACATCGGTATCCAGTAAGCCTGCGACGAGGTCAGTAGCCCGAAGGAGAGGTGAAGGCCCGTCAGTTCCGGTGCGGGGAGTGGTGATCCCGCTCCCCGCACCGGACCGGGTCGCCGGCTCATGATTTTCTATCTGCTCAGGCGACTGGCGGGAGCGGTGGTGCTCCTGTTGATCGTCACCATGGCGGTCTTCGCCATCTTCTTCCTCATCCCGCGTCTGGGAGGCGCCACAAGCGACCAACTCGCTGCGCGGTACGTCGGCAAGTCACCCAGCCCGGAAGCGATTTCGCAGGTCAAGCACAGCCTCGGGCTGGACAAGTCGGTGCCCGAGCAGTACGGCAAATTCGTCAAGGGCATGATCGCCGGCAAGGACTACGACACCGGCGTACGCAAGGTGCACTGCGCACCGCCGTGCCTGGGCTTCTCCTTCCGCAACAACCTGGAGGTGTGGCCGCGGCTACAGGACCGGATCCCGGTCACGCTGTCGCTGGCCGCGGGCGCCGCGGTGATCTGGCTGATCGCGGGCGTCTCGATCGGGGTGATCTCGGCGCTCAAACGCGGCAGCCTCTGGGACCGCTTCTCGATGGGCTTCGCGCTCGCGGGAGTGTCCCTGCCACCGTTCTTCACCGGCCTGGTGGCACTGGCGTTGTTCAGTTATCAATGGCCGATCTTCAAGGGCGTGCACTACGTGCCCTTCTTCGACAATCCGGGCAGCTGGGCCTGGAACCTGGTTCTGCCCTGGCTGACCCTGGCGTTCCTGTACGCGGCGTTGTACGCCCGACTCACCCGCGCCGGCATGCTCGAAACCATGAGCGAGGACTACATCCGCACCGCGCGGGCCAAGGGCCTGCGGGAGCGGGACGTCATCGTCAAACACGGGCTGCGCGCGGCGCTCACGCCGATCCTGACCATCTTCGGCATGGACGTCGGCCTGCTCCTGGGCGGCGCGATCCTGACCGAACAGGTCTATTCGCTCGACGGAATCGGCAAGTTCGCCGTCGAGGCGATCACGCAACAGGATCTGCCCGAAGTGCTCGGCGTGACGATGATCGCCGCCATCTTCGTGATCCTGGCCAACCTCGTCGTGGACCTGCTCTACGCGGTCGTCGATCCCCGGGTGAGGACCTGATGCCCCGACTGCTACCGCGCCGCAAGCGGGACACCGCGGCCGAGACACCCAAGCTCGCCCCGGCCGGTCCGCCGCCGGAGGCCGACAACTTCCTCGAAGTGCGCGGCCTCACCGTGCACTTCCCCACCGACGACGGCCTGGTACGCAGCGTCGACGGGGTGGACTTCGCGCTCCGGCGCGGGCGCACCCTGGGCATCGTCGGCGAATCCGGCTCCGGCAAGAGCGTCACCTCGCTGGCGATCATGGGCCTGCACGGCAACACCGGTGCCCGGATCGGCGGCGAAATCTGGCTGGACGGGCAGGAGTTGGTTCGCTCGACGCCCGAGCAGGTCCGGCTGATGCGCGGCCGTCGGATGGCGATGATCTTCCAGGACCCGATGTCCTCGATGCACCCGTACTACACGGTGGGTCACCAGATCATCGAGGCGTACCAGGTGCACAACGAGGTCTCCGGCAAGCAGGCCCGCACGCACGCGATCGACCTGCTCGGCCGGGTCGGCATCCCGCGTCCGGACCGGCGCGTGGACGACTACCCGCACCAGTTCTCCGGCGGCATGCGCCAGCGCGCGATGATCGCGATGGCGCTGAGCTGCGACCCGGAACTGTTGATCGCGGACGAGCCGACCACCGCGCTGGACGTCACCGTGCAGGCCCAGATCCTGGACCTGATCCGGGACCTGCAACGTGAGTTCAACTCCGCGGTGATGATGATCACGCACGACCTGGGTGTGGTCGCCGAACTCGCCGACGACGTACTGGTGATGTACGCGGGCCGGGCGGTCGAGCACGGTCCCTCGCGGACTCTGTTCGAGCAGCCCCGACACCCCTACACCTGGGGCTTGTTGGGTTCGCTGACCCGGCTCGACCGGGATCGCCAGGAACGGCTGATGCCGATCAAGGGCAGCCCGCCGAGTCTGATCTCGCTGCCCTCGGGCTGCGCGTTTCGTACCCGCTGCCCGTACGCGGACCACAACGACGGGCGTGAGAAGACCGAGGTCCCCCAGCTGCTCGAGATCGAGCCGGGCCACCGGACCGCATGCCACCTGGACATCCAGGAGCGCGAGCGGATCTGGACCGAGGACATCAGGCCGCGCCTGTGAGCGAGACGGCGAACGGGAAAGCGGATGGGCCCGCGGCCGGTGGGATGGATGGGCGTAGGGCCGGTGGCAGGGCTCGTGGAACCGGTCGCGGGGTTGAGGGCACGGCGGATGGCACGGCGGGAATCAAAGGGAACGGGAACGCTGAAGTGACCGAGGGCGCCCGAGCGGGAGACGACGTGAAAGCTGCGCAGGCCGCCGAGGGGGCCGCCGATTCCCCGGACGTGCGGGAACGGGACGTGCTGGTGCGTGTGCGCGGGCTGCGCAAACACTTCCCGATCCGGTCCGGGGTGACCCGGCGCCGGGCGGGTGCGGTCAAGGCCGTGGACGGTCTCGACTTCGACATCCGCGAGGGCGAGACGCTGGGTCTGGTGGGCGAGTCGGGCTGTGGCAAGTCGACCACCGGGCGGATGGTGATGCGGCTGCTGGAGCCCACCGAGGGCACCATCGAATTCGGCGGGCGCGACATCACCGGGCTCTCCCGGGGGCAACTTCGACCGCTGCGGCGCGACTTCCAGATGATCTTCCAGGACCCGCAATCCTCGCTGAACCCCCGGCACACCGTCGGCACCATCGTCGGGCTGCCGTTCCGGTTGCAGAAGGTCACCCCCGAGGGCGGCATCAAGAAGGCCGTGCAGGAACTGCTGGAACTGGTCGGGCTCAGTCCCGAGCACTACAACCGCTACCCGCACGAATTCTCCGGCGGCCAGCGCCAGCGGATCGGCATCGCGCGGGCGTTGGCGCTGCGACCCAAGCTGGTGGTCGCCGACGAACCGGTGTCCGCGCTGGACGTGTCGATCCAGGCGCAGGTGGTCAACCTGCTGGACGACCTGCAGAACGAGTTCGGGCTGACCTATCTGATCATCGCGCACGACCTGTCGGTGGTCCGGCACACCAGCGACCGGGTCGCGGTGATGTACCTCGGCAAGATCGTCGAGATCGCGGACCGCGAGGACCTCTACTCCTCGCCCAAGCACCCGTACACGGTCGCCCTGATGTCCGCCGTCCCGGTGCCGGATCCGGCCCGGCGCGAGACCCGCGAGCGCATCCTGCTCAAGGGTGACGTGCCCAGCCCGATGGATCCGCCGCCGGCCTGCCGGTTCCATACCCGGTGCTGGAAGGTGCAGGACATCTGCAAGACGCAGGAGCCGCCGCTGGCCGAGATCACCGGACGGCATCAGGTGGCCTGCCACTTCCCGGAGAACGTGCCGGCGGGGGAGGGCGGCGCGGTCGAGGTGGTGGAGTTGGTGAAGCCGGGGGCGGCTGCGGATGTGGATGCGGCTGCGGCCGGTGTGGCTGAGGCTTCGGTGACGGATGTGGATGCGTCCGGTGCGGAGGCTGCGGACGCGGATGCTGGTGGTCCTACGGATGTGGCTGAGCCCAAGGACACACCGCCCACATCGGCCCCGTGAGTAACGGGCCGTGCGTGGCGGTGTAGAACATCCGTTATGTCGCCCGAGGTGCCGCCCGAGATCTTCCACCACACGCTCCAGCAGGTCCTGGACCTGATCGGCATCTTCGTGTTCGCGGCGGCCGGTGCGCTGATGGCCGTCCGGAAGAACTTCGACGTCATCGGGATCGCCCTGCTCGCCGAGGTCACCGCCCTCGGCGGCGGGGTGATACGTGATGTGATCATCGGGTCGGTGCCACCGGCGGCCTTCACCGATCTCGGTTACTTCTCCACTCCGTTGCTCGCCGCCGGCCTGGTCTTCTTCCTGCACCCCCAAGTCGAGCGCATCATGTCCGCGATCGACGTGCTGGACGCGGCCGGGCTCGGCCTGTTCTGTGTGACCGGCACCGCGAAGGCGTACGCGTACGGCCTGAATCCGATCCCGGCCGCCGCGCTCGGGGTGACCACCGCGGTCGGCGGCGGCGCGATGCGCGATGTGCTGGCGCGCGAAGTGCCCACGCTGCTGCGCTGGGACCGGGAGATCTACACCTTCCCGGCGCTGCTCGGCGCGGGCATCACCGCCGCGCTGATCGAGTTCGACCTGTTCGGGCCGGTCACCGCGACGGCGGCGGTGACCTTCGCGTTCCTGCTCCGGGTGCTCGCGCTCCGGCGCGGGTGGCGGGCGCCGCGCGCGTGGCGCCGGAACTCGGGCACCAGCGCCGAGGAGCACTGAGCCGGCGGCGACCCGTGTGTGCTGGTGCCGGCCATCCCCGGCGACTTCGCGGGCTCGCAGCCCCGGCTGTCCCGGCGCTTGTGGCTCGCCCGATTCCTGCCCGGAGGGCCGCGTTACGGACGGGTGTACGGCCGCCGCGCCGGCGCCCGCGCGTACCCGACTAAGCTTCGCAGTGCGATGGCCTACTTCGATCACGCGGCGACCACCCCGATGCGCCTTTCGGCAATCCGGGCGATGACCGTACAGCTTGCCCGACTCGGGAATCCGTCCTCGTTGCACGCGTCCGGGCGACGCGCGCGCCGCACGGTGGAGGAGTCCCGCGAGTCGCTGGCCCATGCGCTGGGTGCGCGACCGAGCGAGATCGTCTTCACCGCGGGCGGCACCGAGGCCGACAACCTCGCGATCAAGGGGATCTACTGGTCGCGGGTCGCGGCGGACCCGGCGCGGCGGCGGATACTCGTCAGTCCGGTGGAGCACCACGCCGTGCTCGACCCCGTGTTGTGGCTGGAGTCGGCCGAGGGCGCGGAGGTCGAGTGGCTGGACGTGGACACCGACGGGCGGGTGCAGCCGGACACCCTGCGAGCGGCGATCGAACGCGATCCGGCGTCGGTGGCGCTGGTGTCGGTGATGTGGGCCAACAACGAGGTCGGCACGGTCGAACCGATCGCCGAGCTGGTCGAGATCGCGCACGAGTTCGGCATCCCGTTCCATTCGGACGCGGTTCAGGCGGTCGGCCAGATCCCGGTCGACTTCTCGGCGGTCGGCCTGGACGCGATGACGGTCACCGGACACAAGCTGGGCGGCCCGGGCAACTGCGGCGCACTCGTGCTCGGGCGCGGCATCACGCCGGTACCGGTGCTGCACGGCGGCGGCCAGGAGCGCGACGTGCGCTCGGGCACGCTGGACGCCGCGTCGATCGCCGCGCTTGCCGTGGCGGCCGAGGAGTCGGTTCGCGAACAGGCACAGTACGCGCGGCGGGTGGGCGCGCTGCGGGACGAGTTGGTGCGGCGGATCGTGGCGGCTGTACCGGACGCGCAGCTCAACGGCGATCGGCGGCTCGACCCGGCGTACCGGTTGCCGGGCAACGCGCACTTCTCCTTCCCGGGCTGCGAGGGCGACTCGTTGCTGTTGCTGCTCGACGCGCGTGGGATCGAGTGCTCGACCGGTTCGGCCTGCTCGGCGGGCGTGGCCCAGCCGAGCCACGTACTGCTCGCGATGGGCGCGGACAGCGCCCGGGCTCGCGGCTCGCTGCGGTTCAGCCTGGGGCACACCACCACCGAGGCGGAGGTCGCGGAATTGGCCGAGGCGATCCTGCCGGTGGTCACTCGGGCCCGATCGGCGGGGTCGGTGGCGGCGCGCCGGTAGGGCGGCCGGCTCCGGGGTGGGGCGGGGTGGGGTGGGGCGGGGTGGAGTTGGGTTGTCTTTTGGGGCCCGGGCCGGTGGTGCTTTGGGGCGCGGGCCGGTGGTTTTTCGGGACGCGGGCCGGAGGTTCTTTGGAGTGCGGGCCGGTGGTTCTTTGGGACGGGGTTCGGGATCGGGTAATCCGCTCGGGGGTCCGTAGGGTGACCACGTACTCTTGAGGCGCCATGTCTGATCACACGCTTCCCCCTGCCAACGGCCGCCGCCTTCGGGTGCTCGCCGCCATGTCCGGCGGGGTCGACTCCGCCGTTGCCGCCGCCCGAGCGGTCGAGGCCGGCCACGACGTGGTCGGTGTCCACCTCGCGCTCTCGGCGAAACCCGCGACGCTGCGCGAGGGCGCCCGCGGCTGTTGCACGATCGAGGATTCCCGGGACGCGCGGCGAGCCGCGGACGTGATCGGCATTCCGTTCTATGTGTGGGACATGGCCGAGCGCTTCCGCGAGGACGTCATGGACGACTTCGTGGCCGAGTACAAGGCCGGGCGCACGCCGAACCCGTGCCTGCGCTGCAACGAGAAGATCAAGTTCGCGGCGCTGCTCGACAAGGCGCTCGGGCTCGGCTTCGACGCGGTGTGCACCGGGCACTACGCGCAGGTCGTCGAGCATCCGGACGGCTCGCGCGAGCTGCACCGCTCGGTCGACATGGGCAAGGACCAGTCGTATGTGCTGGGCGTGCTCGACACCGAGCAGCTCGCGCACGCGATGTTCCCGCTCGGCGGCGACACCAAGGGCGACGTGCGGGCGGAGGCCGAGCGGCGTGACCTCGCGGTCGCGCAGAAGCCGGACAGCCATGACATCTGCTTCATCGCCGACGGCGACACCCAGGGCTTCCTGGCCAAGCACCTGGGCACCGAGCGCGGCGACATCGTGGACGCGACGGGCACCAAGCTCGGTGAGCACGACGGTGCGTACGCGTACACGATCGGCCAGCGCAAGGGCCTGCGGATCGGCCGGCCGGCGGCGGACGGCAAGCCCCGGTACGTGCTGGACATCTCGCCGGTGAGCAACACCGTCACAGTCGGCCCGGTCGAGGCACTGGATGTGGACCGCCTGGTCGGCATCCGCCCGAGGTGGTGCGGTCCGGCCCCGGTCGGCGAGGTGGCCTGCACGGCCCAGGTCCGAGCGCACGGCGAGGAGACCCCGGCGATCGCGGAGGCGATCGGCGACGAGGTCCGCGTCCGACTGGCCGAGCCGATCCGAGGCATCGCCCGGGGGCAGGCGGTGGTCCTGTACGACGGGACGCGCGTCATCGGGTCGGCGACGATCGACGGGACGGCGTAGGGCGAGGTCGCGGGGGCGCTGGGTCGGGCCGGCGGGTCGGGCCGGCGGGGTCGCGGGCCGAGCGAGGCGAGGGCGGCAGGTCGCCGGTGGAGCCACCCGGTTGGGCGACGTCGCGAGCGCGGCGAGGCAAGGCAGCACCCGAATCGGGGACTCGATGAGCTCGGCCGGCCGGAGTCGCGGACGCGGCGAGTCGCGGCGAGTCGGGACGAGCCGGGTCGCGGGCAGGTGAGCGTGTGTGGCGGGGGTCGCGGGGGCGGGCGGTGCGGGTGGCCGGAGTCGTGACGGGGGCGGTGCTGCTTGTTGGGCGCCTTCGGCGCCGGCTCGCGAGGGGCCGCTTTTTCTTTCCCCCGCTTCGCTCCTCCAAGAAAAAGCGGCCCCTCGCTCGGGACTTCGTGTCCCTCCGCTTCGCTCCGGGTCACGAAGTCCACGTTTTGCGGCTCCGCCGCTCTCCGCGCTTCGCGCGTCGATCACGAGGTCTCGCGCGGGTCGGGGGCGCTGACGCGCCGGGGGGTGGCCGGGG
>NZ_KB889710.1 GCF_000372745.1 Embleya scabrispora DSM 41855
CAACACTGACCGCTGCTTCCCGAGTGGGAAGACGTTCAGCGCCGGGGGTGTTTCTTTGGCGTTGACTTTTGGCACGCTGTTGAGTTCTCAAGGAACGGACGCTTCCTTTGGTGCGGAGTCAACCGCGCCCTCCGGGCGTTTAACGTTCAGGTGTTTCGTTGTGTTTCTTTTGTTTCGCTTTCGCGTCTCCAGCTTAGCACACCGTTTCGGCGGCTTCGCTTTCCTCGCTTTCGGCTTCCACCGCGTTTCCGCGTTTTCCGCCTTCCGGACTCTAGCAGATCCTGCGACCCGCTTTTCGTCCTTTTCGTGCTTTCCGCTTTCGAAACTCTCGTTTCTTCCGCTTCCGGCCCGCCGAGCTTAGCAGACCCGTTTTCCCGCCTCCCCCGACCCCGCTCGATCACTCTGCGGTGCCGGCGGCTTGCGAGCCGCGCGTCGTGCCCCGGATCTCTCCGGTACTCGATGCCTCCACCTTAGCAGGTTTCCGCGATAAATCCGAATCTCATTCCATGAATGTGATCCCGGTAATTAATGGCAGCACAAATAGAACCCCCGGAATTTGGATGATCAAATTCCGCGCGCTTCACAATGGCTGTCACTGGTTTCTCTGGTTCACACCCGCCCCGGAGACACCACAGGTACGGAGCGGCCGAAGGCCGTCCGTTTCCGGATGGATCGTTGGGGTGTGAGTCGCGGTGGGATCGGCCATCGCGCCGGTGCTGAGGGCGCGCCTGTCCGGATCTCCCGAAGTTGCGACTCGTACGAGCCTAGACCACCCTCTTGGACGGGTCAAGCCGGTCCCTATACCCAGTGGAACGGGTCGGGAACCGGCTCGACGAGTGATCCGATTGGTGTGGCTGACAATCCATCAACTGCGGTGCGTCAGGCGGTGATCTCCGCTGCGGCGAGGTTGCGCTTGCCGCGGCGCAGCAGGGCCCAGCGGCCGTGCAGCAGGTCGGTCGCGGTGATCACCGCGTCCTCGTCGGTCACCTTGGCGTTGTTGAGGTAGGCGCCACCCTCCTTGATGGTGCGCCTGGCGCCGCCCTTGCTGGGGGCGAGGCCGGTGGCCACCAGGGCGTCGACCACCGTCGGCATCTGGGCCAGCTGCGCGCCCGGGAGTTCCGCGACCGCCGAGCGGAGCGTCGCCTCGTCGAGCGCGGTCAGGTCGCCGTGGCCGAACAGCGCCTTGCTGGCCTCGACCACCGCGGTGCACTGGTCGGCGCCGTGCACCAGCGTGGTCAGTTCCTCGGCCAGGGCGCGCTGCCCGATGCGGGCGGCGGGGCGCTCCGCGCTGTCTCGTTCGAGGGTCTCGATCTCCTCGCGCGAGCGGAAGCTGAAGGTGCGCAGGTAGCGCGACACGTCCCGGTCGTCGGCACCAAGCCAGAACTGGTAGAAGGCGTACGGCGTGGTCAGCTCGGGGTCGAGCCAGACCGTGCCGCCCTCGGTCTTGCCGAACTTGCTGCCGTCGGCCTTGGTGAGCAGGTTGGTGGTCAGCGCGTGGGCCTGGCCGTGCGGCTCGTTGCCGGTGATCCGGCGGATCAGGTCGAGGCCGGCGGTGATGTTGCCCCATTGGTCGCTGCCGCCGATCTGGAGCGTGCAGCCGTACCGCCGGTAGAGCTCGACGAAGTCGTAGGACTGGAGCAGCACGTAGCTGAACTCGGTGTAGCTCATGCCCTCGCCGGCGAGCCGGGACTTCACCGTCTCGCGCGCGAGCATCTGGTTGACGCTGAAGTGCTTGCCCACGTCGCGCAGGTACTCGACGATGCTCAGCTGCGAGATCCAGTCGTGGTTGTTCGCCATCACGGCGGTGTTCGGCTCGGCGCCGTCGAAGTCGAGGAACGCGGAGAGCTGACCCCGGATCCGGTCGGTCCATGCCTCGACGGTGGCGACCTCGTTCATCGCGCGCTCGGCCGAGGGCTTGGGGTCGCCGATGAGACCGGTGGCGCCGCCGACCAGGGCGATCGGGCGGTGGCCGAAGAGTTGCAGCCGGCGCAGCGTCAGCACCTGGGTGAGGTGGCCGACGTGCAGACTGGCCGCGGTCGGATCGAACCCGCAATACGCCGTGACGGGACCGTCCGCGAACGCCTTCTTGAGCGCGTCCTCGTCGGTGGTCTGGGCCAGCAGGCCCCGCCACCGCAACTCGTCGACGATGTCCGTCACAGTGCCTGGTCTCCTCGGTCGATACAGCGGATACAGCGAATACGGCGGATATGGGGTTACGGCCGATATGGCGCCGTGGCCCGCGGGCAAGCGGTGCGGAGCATCCGCCGGTACAGCGGTTACAGGGTGCCCGACGGGCCGCCCTGTGCGCTAACCGCTTTGTCTGCCGGCGTCGGCGGCCGGCTTGGCGGTGCGCTTGCGCGGCTGGTGGGCCCGATACGGGCTGACCGTCGGATCCTCCGCGATGTGGAAGCGCCACGGCTGGGCGGCGCCACCGCCGCCGACGCCGGTGCGTGGGCCGGTGCGGATGGCGGCGCGGGCCGGTGGGGTGCCGTACAGGACGCGGACCGGGCCGGTGGGGTCGCAGACGTCGGTGCCGTCCTGGGTGCGGTCCAGGCCCATGGCCATGGCCAGGCGGGCGGGGCCGCTCGCGAGGTCGGTGTCCTTGCGGGTGGTGGGGCGGCGGGCGCGGGCCAGGGCGGTGCCGGCGGTGATCTCGCCGCCGCGCAGCAGTACCCCGGAGGCCCGGCCGGGTGGGCCGCAGACCAGGTTGGCGCAGTAGTACATGCCGTACGTGAAGTAGACGTACAGGTGTCCGGGCGGGCCGAACATCGTCGCGTTGCGGGCGGTCCTGCCGCGGAAGGCGTGCGAGCCGGGGTCGTTGGCGCCGTCGTACGCCTCGACCTCGGTCAGTCGCAGTTCGACCGGGCCGGCCCCGGTTTCGTGCACGACGACTCGGCCGAGCAGATCGGCGGCGACGGCCAGGACCGGGCGGTCGAAGAACGAGCGCGGCAGCGGATCGGTGGGATCGGCGGTGGAGGCACGCATGACGAGCCAGCTTAGGGCGGCCGCGCACGCGTGATGGAATGGGCCGCCGGGACGATCTTCGGGGAGGACATGTGGTTTTCAAGAAGCTGATGGCGAGCATGGGTGCGGGCAGTGCCTCGGTGGAGACCGAGCTGCACAGTGCCGAGACCATGCCGGGTGGCGTGGTCGAGGGACGGATCCGGGTCCGGGGCGGCAAGGTCGATCAGCGGATCGAGGGCTTGTTCGTCGGGTTCCAGGCCGTCGTCGAGGTGGAGACCCAGGACGGCGAGCAGCGGCGGAACGTGGAGTTCGGTCGGCACCAGGTGGGCGGCGAGTTCGGGCTGCGCGAGGGCGCGACACACGACCTGCAGTTCCGGCTGCCGGTCCCGTGGGAGACACCGCTGACCATGTTCCGCGGGGTGCAGCTGCGCGGGACCACGATCGGGGTGCGGACCGAGCTGGCCATCGATCGGGCGATCGACAAGGGCGACCTCGACCCGATCTCGGTGGGCGCGTTTCCGGCGCAGGCGTTGATCCTCGACGCGTTCGGCAATCTGGGCTTCCACTTCAAGGCCGCCGACCTGGAGCAGGGGCACATCCGCGGGGTCGACCAGCGGTTGCCGTTCTATCAGGAGATCGAGTTCGCCCCGCCGCAGGCGTATGCGCGCGGCATCAACGAGGTCGAGTTGACCTTCGTGTCGGCCGAGCACGCGACCGAGGTGATCCTGGAGATCGACAAGAAGGGCGGTGCGCTCTCCGGTGGGAGCGACGCGATCCGGCGGTTCACCGTGGATCACGGCACGGCGCAGCAGACCGACTGGAACGCCTATCTGCACGGCTGGTTCCAGGAACTCGGGCAGCGCCGCGGCTGGTTCTAGGGCGAAGGCGCAACCCGCCGGGGTCGGTTGTCCGGCGGGGTGCGGCGGCCCGGTGTGTCACACGTCCAGGAGGGCGTGCACCCGGGCCGCCCAGTCCGCCTCGAATCTTGCCCTGGGCAGGCCGGTCGCCTTGCTGATCGCCGCGTCCACGGCGGCCGGGGCCGGGTCGGCGTAGACGGCCGTGACGAAGCCGTAGACGGCCAGGGGGCCGCTGATCTCCTCGATCCGGCGGATCGCCAGGTGGGCGAGTTCGTAAGCGGCCGCGTTGCCGACCGTGTCGGCCTGATACAGCTCGTTGTCCGTGGGCAGTTTGCCGGTGAAGCGGTTCGCGGCGAGGTAGGTCCTGGCCTCGTACAGTTCGTCGGTGCCGAGCAGGGTTCTGCCGCGCAGCGCGAGCCAGTCGGCGAAGCCCTCGACGACCCACACGGGTTGGTCCTGGTTGGGCACCTCGTTGCGCAGCGGGGTGACCAGGGCGTGGGCCATCTCGTGGCGCAGCAGTTCGCCGAGCCGGCGCGGGTTGGGCGAGGTGAACCAGCCCGAGGTGGTGTCCAGGACGATCCGTGAGCCGCCGAAGCGCCCCTTGCCGGCCGGGTCGATGGTGCGCAGCGCGTAGGTGAGGCCGGATTCCTCGCCGTGTTCGCCGGTTCGCCCGCCGTACAGCCGATAGAAGGTGTCGCGGTCGGCGACCGGGACGATCACGAAGCCGGGGGCGGTACCGGGCGGGCCGCCGTCGGCCCAGGTGTCGATATCGGCGCGCGCGGCCTCCTCGGCGTCGTCGGCGAGTCGGTCGGCGCCGGCGGAGGTGGCCGGGTCGGCGAGGACGACCACGTGGGCGCGGCGGACCACGGTCAGGTCGGCGTGGTCCCACGGGGCGGGGTAGTCGCGGGCGTACGCGTAGCCGGCTCCGTCGTAGGGGGTGCCGTCGACGGCGGAGATGAGCAGCGGGGCGCCGGGGCCGGCTCGGACCACGGTCCAGCGGTAGCCCTCGCCGACCGTGGCGGTGTCGGCGGCGGAGATCCGGTGGTCGAAGGAGACGTCCACGTAGGCGGTGATTCGCTCGTCGGTGGCGGGCATGGTCTGCACCATCTCGACCCGGTAGCCGAGTTGGTCGAAGGACACCCGGCCGAGGTTGGCGAACAGCCGCAGCTGACCGGTGATCAGGTCGGGGATGTCCGGGTCGAGGTCCGCGGTGAACGCCTGTTCGTCCCGGCCGATCAGGGCCTGGCTGCGGCGGTCGGCCAGGGTCTGGATGTCGGCGGTGGCGATCGTCGGGCCGTGGGCGGGGGCCACCGGGGTCGCGGTACCCGGGCGTGGTCCGCCGATCGAGCCGTCGGTGGCGCGCGGCTTCGCGCTGCCCGGGCCGCTGAGGGTGACGCCGAAGACGATCAGCGCGGTGATGGCGAGCAACAGGGCGATCAGCGGCGCGGCGAGTCGGCGCGCGACGGATCGCGGCCGGGCCGGTGCGGCCTCGGGTATCGCCCCGTCGTTGGTGTCGGCTCGGTCGACGGGCTCGGCGGATATGCCGGACGAGGCGTTGTCGGCGGCATCGCCGGTGTCGTGCGTCGGCTGGGTCACGCCGGATGCCTCCCCCTTGTTGGCGCGAGGATACCTAGGCGATCTTCGCCGGTTCGGCCGATGGTGAGAATAGGCTCGTTCGGACAAGGCGCCCGGCAGGCGGCCGGGTGCCGCCGAGCACGATCGGAGCCTCGCGTGACCGAGCCCAACAAGCCCTCGATGCCCTACGACTACCTGCCGGAGCGGCCCTTCTTCGCGGTCACCAGCCAGGATCTGACGGATGGTCAAACCCTGCCGACCGCGCAGGTCAGCGGCGTGATGGGGGCGGGTGGCGAGGACGTGTCGCCGCAGCTGTCCTGGTCCGGGTTCCCGGCCGGCACCAAGAGCTTCGCGGTGACCTGCTTCGACCCCGACGCGCCCACGCACAGCGGCTTCTGGCACTGGGTCGTGGTGGACATCCCGGCGGACGTCACCGAATTGGCGAGCGGCGCGGGCGCGGGTGACGGCAAGGCGCTGCCCTCGGGCGCCTTCCACGTGCGCAACGACACCGGCGGTGCGGGCTACGTCGGCGCCGCGCCGCCGGCCGGGCACTACCCGCACCGGTACGTCTTCACGGTGCACGCGCTGGACGTGGACAAGCTCGGCGTGGACGAGAGCGCGACGCCGGCGTACGTGGGCTTCAACCTGTTCTCGCACACGCTCGCGCGGGCGGTTTTGGTGAACACGTACGCGCAGTGATCGCCGCGCCGCGCGCGTGCTGATCACAATCGGCCGGCCGGTCCGAATTCCCGTCCGGTAATTGCGTTGTCCCGGTGATCGTCCGAAAGGCACAGTGGTCGAGTTGTCCGTACTGACGGTTCGTCGAGTCGAAGGGTGCGCATGAGCGTCGCAGCACCGCCCCAAAGCTGAGCGCGTGGTCGCGCCCGGCCGGTTCGGTGCGCGTCCGGGTGTGCTCGCTCCTCCCCTCGTCGACCAGGTGAGGGGAGGTCGCATGCGGGAGACGTTGGTGCTGAACGCGACGTATCAGCCGCTGGCGACGGTGTCGTTCAAGCGCGCGCTCGTGTTGGTGCTGCAGGAGAAGGCGGTCGTCGAGCACGTGGATCCCGGCCGGGTGGTGCGGGCCGCGACTGCCGAGTTCCCGTTGCCGCGGGTGATCCGGTTGCTCAAGTTCGTCCGGGTGCCGTTCCGACAACAGGCCTCGTGGTCGCGTCGGGGGGTGTTGCTCCGGGACAATCGGCGCTGCGCGTACTGCGGTGGGCGGGCGACCACGGTGGACCACGTGCTGCCGCGTTCGCGGGGTGGCGCGGACTCGTGGCTGAATACCGTCGCCGCGTGCGGGAGCGACAATCAGCGCAAGGCGGCCCGGACGCCGGCCGAGGCCGGGATGCGGCTGTTGTTCCAGCCGTACGAGCCGTCGGCGACCCGGGCGCTGGTGCTCGCGTTCGGCGTGGCGGACGTCGAGGGCGCGCAGTGGCTCGCCGAGCCGGTACGGCCGCCGGTGCTCGCGATGGGCGCCTGACGCCGGTACGCGGGTGAGGATCCGACGAAGCCGTCGGGGGATGCGAATCCCCCGACGGCTTTCGGGTCCTTCGGGTTTTTCATGTCTTTCATGTCTGCCTTGTCCGCGGTCGTCGTCGGGGGTCGTGCGGTCCTCGGATCAGACGGTTTTGCGCACCCAGGCCGCCCAATCGCTGCGGAGTCGGTCCGGAGCGACGCCGAAGGCCGCGGTCAGGGCCTCGTCCGCGGAGCCGTATCGGCCGGTGACGCTGTCCGTGTAGAACGCGCACACCCGCTCGGCGCCGAAGGTCTCGGCCAGGTAACGCAGCATCAGATGGGCCAGGTTGTAGGCGTTTTCGACCCGGTCCTCGTCGCTGGTCTCGAAGTCCGCCTCGGCGGGCAGCTCTCCGGTGAACCTCCCCCGGTCGATCAGCGCGCGGATGTTGCGGGTGACCACGGGCGCGAGCGGCCGGTCGGCCTCGGCCTGCCAGTCGGCGAACCCTTCGGCCAGCCAGGTCGGCAGTTCGGCGCCGCGGCCGGGTCGGGCCAGCGGGGCGACCAGGGCGTGCGTCATCTCGTGCCGGAGCAGGATCGGCGCGAAGGCCGGATCGCCGGCCAGTTGCTCGTCGTCCACCACCATGCGCACGCCGCCGACGGGCCGGTCGGTCCCGGGCATGGCCAGCGCGTAGCCCGCCGCCCACTCCTGGACGTCGCCGCTGCTGTAGAGCTTGCCGAAGGACGCCCGTGACGAGGTCAGCACGAGGGCGAAGCCGGGCGAGGTGCCGGAACCGCCCTTCCAGGCGCCGAGTGTGTATACGGCTGCCTGTTCGGCCAGGTCCGCGTTCCGGCGCAGCGCGGCCGAGTCCTGCCCGGGGCCCATCAGCAGTACGTGCGGGCGCCGTTCGACGCGCATGTCCCACAGGTCCCATGCGGCGGGGTAGCCGGCGAAGCCCGAATCGGTGTCCTCGTCGTCGGCGCCGTCCACACCGACGAGGGTGCACGGGTCGTCGGGGCCGGCGCAGCGGGCCTTCCAGACGTAGGTCTCCGGGACGGGGTCCAGGTCGACGCCGGTGATGGCGTGCTCGAAGGCGACGTTCAGGCTCACCGTCACCGGCCACGCGGCGGCGGTGCCTGCCTGCTCCGCGCTGGAGCCGTCGGCGGTGACCGTCGTGCCGGCGCCGACCGGCCGCCAGCGGGCGGTGTCGAACGGAACCTTGCGCAGGTTGGCGAACAACCGGCGCTGGCCGTCGAGCAGGGCCGGGTCCTGCCGGTCGACGCGGGCCAGGAAGGCGGCTTCGTCACCGCGCTCGAAGGCCGACGACCGCGTCGTGACCAGAGCCGTCACCCGGGCGAACACGCGGGCGCTGATCCGGTTCGAGTACGCGGTGGCGTCCTCGACCGGCGCCCCCGCTTCGTGCGTGCCGGGCACGGAGCGGTCGGCCGACGGGTTCGACGCGGACCGGTCGTGGCCCAGCAGCCGTTCGGCGGTGTCGAGTCCGACGAACCGGCCGCCGACCGACAGCGCGCCGAGGACGAAGGAGAGCGAGAGCAGGCCGCCGAGCAGTGCGACGCAGATCGCCCACGGTCGCGAGCGCCGTGGTTCGACGGCGTCCGGCCACAGGCCGTACGGGTCGTACGGGTGCACGTCAGTTGCCCACCTTGGTTCTGACGTACTTGGCCCAGTTGCTCTCGAAGGTGTCCCGGTCCAGGCCGGTGGCCTCCTTGAGCGCGGCGTCCAGGGCGGCCGGGGCGGAGTTCTTGTACACCGCGACCACGAACGTGTCGGCCTTGGCCGCCCCGTACTTCTCCGCGATGTAGCGGATGGCGAGCATGCTGTAGTGGTAGCCGACGGTCGAGGTCTTGGCGTCGGGCGAGTTGACCTCGGTGTCGGTGGGCAGCTTTCCGCTGAACTTGCCCGCCCGGACCTGGTCGCGGGCGTCCGGCTGGAACCACTCGGCGAGCGAGAGGTCGGTCCAGGCGAGGTACTCGGCGAAGCCTTCGGAGACCCACAGCGGCGGCCCGTCGCCGCCGCGCTCGAACTCGGCGACCATCGCGTGGCCGAGTTCGTGCCGCATCAGGTGCGACTGCTGTTCGCCGTCGCTCTTGGTGAACATGGTGTCCGAGCCGTCCAGGGTGATCCGGCTGCCGGCCATCGGCTGGTCCCGGCCGATCGGGCGGGCCGGCGGCATCGTGCGGCACACGCCGGTGACGTTGGGCAGGTCGTTGCCGGACAGCGCGCGGGTGAAGGTGTCGTGGTCGGGCGTGACATAGACGACGTAGCGCTGCGGCGTGATGGCCGGGCCCTTCCACACCGCCAGGTTCTTCTTCAGCGCGCTCTCCGCGCGATCGGCCCAGGCCGCGGCCTTGGCCTTGTTCTTGACGGGAACGGCGAGCAGAACGTGCGGGCGTTCGATCAGCGCGAGTTCGCCCTCGTCCCAGGGTGCGGGGTAGGCGTTGCCGCCGCCGCTGGTCGAGGCGCCGACGATCTTGGTGATCACCAGCGGGGCGCCGACCGAGGCGCGGTGGACGGTCCAGATGTAGCGCTCGGCGATCGGCTCGCTGTCCACGCCGGTCACCTGGTGGGCGAAGACGACGAACACGTCGCGGGTCAGCGGACCGGCGTCGGTGCCCGGGTCGATGAACGTCGTCGGTGGCCGGAACTCGACGCTCGTGAACGGGAACAGCCGCAGGTTGGCGAACAACCGACGCTGTGCGGTCACCAGTTCGGTGGCGGCCGGGTCGATGCCGGCGACGAACGCGTCGGCGTTGCCGGCCTTGAGGGCCTGGGTGCGGTTGTCGGTCAGGAAGGCCACGTCGGACACCGCTATCCGGGTGACCGGGACCTTCTCCTCGGTCTTCGCGGAGGTCTCGGCGCCGTTCTGTTCCGCGATCGGCGCGGCGGCCGGGGAGGACGGTGTGTCGAAGACGCCGCCGACGGCGAGGGACGCGAGCAGCGCGAGGATCGCGAGCACGCCGCCGGCCGCGGCGAGCAGGTGTCGACGGGCGTTGCGGCGCTGCTGGTCGGGCGGCGGGATGAAGGGGAGGGGTCCGTAGAGGCCGACCCGGGTGGGGACTTCGGGGGTTTCGGGCCCGGCGGGCGTGCGGATTTCCGCTGCGTCGGGCGTCGTGGCGATGGCGTCGCCACCGGGTATCGCCTCCGGGCGGGCCCCGGTCGTTGCCATGGCCCGGTTCCCGGGTGGTTGTTCGTGCTCGTTCTCGGACTCGATGGGTCCGCTGGTCGATGCGCCGCGCGGCGGATGTGCGCCGTCGGCGGCAGTGGGCATGTCGGACATGCCAGTCCTCCCCTGGACCACCGGCCCGATGATTCCGCCCCCGGCCCCGGATCGGTGATCCGATCATGTGTTCGCCGAGGTTATCCACGCCCCCGGACACCCTCGGCAAGGGGGCCCGCGAACGGCCCCGGGCGGCGGCCGCGGTCGATCAACCGTTTGTCTCGGTCAGGAACCGGCGCCGGCCTCGACGGTGTCGACGTCGGGGTCCGCGGTCGGGGTGGCAGTCGGGTCGGTGAGGTCGAGGACGTGCCACGAGTCGGGCACGCGGTAGCCGGGCACGTCGTAGGAGGCCATCGGGTCCGCGGCCAGGCCCTCGACGCGGGTGGACGAGCCGTCCGGGTGGGCGAGTTCCTCGGTGTAGCGGAAGTGCAGGTGCCCGTGTGCCGCCAGCGCGGGCCGGTAGGCGTCCACGAGGCGCTGGACCCGGCGCTGGTTGGGCACGCAGCGCGGGTCGCCCTTGCGGTTGAACTCGGGTGCGGTGCGCAGCGGTTTGTCGTGCGTGAACAGCACGTCCACGGGCGAGGGATCGGCCAGGACCGCGTCCACGTCGGCGTCCGTGGCCTCCTCCTCGGGAAACCACAGGGCGCCCACGAAGTCGGGCACCTGCGCGGGCGGGCGACCCGCACCGAGCCGGAAGCCCTCCTTGCGCAGCGCCTTCTCGTAACGCCGGCGCTCCTCGGCCAGCCGCTGCTCACGGTCGAGCGAGAGCGCGCCGCCGAAGGCGAGGAAGTTCGTCCCGCGCCAGGACCAGCGGTGCCCGCGCGGCGCGTAGCGCACCCGGGGACGCACGATCACGAAGCCCTGCTCGTCCCGGTTGTCGCCGTAGGACTCCATCAGCAGCGAGGTCTTGTCGTGGTTCCCGTCCAGGAAGTACACGTCGACGCCGCGCGAGCGGGCGAAGCGGTTGACCGCGTCCAGGTAGCGGACACCGGACGCCTCGTGCTCCCAGTAACCGAAGTCGCCGAGTTGGAAGATCAGATCGACGTCGAGCTCCGCGGCGGCTTCGAGCAGCCGCCGCACGTGCCCAGTGTTGCCGTGCGTGTCTCCGGCCAGCAGGATCCGCATCGTGAGCCCCCGCCCTTCCACCCCGTTTTCGCGTACCTGTACGCCCCCGAAATCCATCATCGGCGATCGGGCGGCGGCCCGTCCGGGGTATTTCCCCAGGACTTGGGGACGCCTACGCGCCCGGAGGCACGAACGGCAGGCCGGGGGTCGCGCCGGCGGTGATCAGCCGGTCCACCGCCGCGTTGTCCAGGTGATCGGCGACCAGATCGCCCAGCGCGTCCAGCCGGCTCTGCCGGGCCGCCTCGAACGAGGTGTCGGGCGAGACGAGGAAGCGACGGCCGGCCAGTGCGGCGGTCCGGGTCAAGAACGCGCGGCGGAAGCCGTCGTTCTCCAGTGCGCCGTGCCACAGCGTGCCGGTCACCGCGCCGACTCGGCAACCGTCCAGCGCGGCGCCGTCGGCGGCGGTGAACACCGGCTCGCCGGCTTCGACGTCGACGATGCCGTGATGGATCTCGTACCCGGTCACCGGCTCGCCCTCGGCGAAACCGCGCGGGCGGGCCAGGGTCTTGTCGGCGGCGAAGCGTATGCGAACCGGGAGCAGACCCAGACCCGGCACGGTGCCCTGCCGGCTCTCCACGTCGTCGTGGATCTCGTGGCCGAGCATCTGGTAGCCGCCGCAGATCCCGAGCACGGGCCGGCCCTCGGCGGCGCGGCGGGCCAGCGCGGTGTCCAGGCCGCGCTCGCGCAACCAGGCCAGGTCGGCGACGGTGGCGCGGGTGCCGGGCAACACGACCAGGTCGGCGTCGGCGATCTCGCCGGGCGTGCTCACGAAGCGGACCACGACGCCGGGTTCGACGGAAAGCGCGTCGATGTCGGTGAAGTTGCTGATCCGCGGCAGCCGGAGCACCGCGACGCGCAGGACGTCCGCGCCGAGCGGCGGCTCGGGCGTGCCCCGGTCGGCGTCCAGCGCGAGCGAGTCCTCCACATCCAGCCACAGGCCGCCCAGGAACGGGAGCACACCCAGGACCGGACGCCCGGTGAGTTCGCACATCCGGGTCAGCGCCGGATCGAGCAGGCGCGCGTCGCCGCGGAACTTGTTGATCACGAAGCCGCAGACCAGCGCCTGGTCCTGGGGCGAGAGCAGGGCGAGGGTGCCGAAGAAGGACGCGAAGACGCCGCCCCGGTCGATGTCGCCGACCACGAGCACCGGCAGGTTCGCGGCCCGGGCCAGGCCCATGTTGGTGATGTCCCGGTCGCGCAGGTTGATCTCGGTCGGGCTGCCCGCGCCCTCGCACACCACCACGTCGTAGCGCGAGCGCAGATCGGCCAGCGACTCCAGCACCGCCTGGAACAGACGCGGCTTCAGGTCGCGGTAGTTCAGCGCGCCGACCTCGGCGATCGGCTTGCCCAACAGCACGACCTGACTGCTCATCAGCCCGCCGGGCTTGAGCAGCACCGGGTTCATCACCGCCTCCGGCTCGATCCGCGCGGCGGCGGCCTGCATCGCCTGCGCGCGCCCGATCTCCGCACCGTCGGCGGTGACCATCGAGTTGAGCGACATGTTCTGCGCCTTGAACGGCGCGACCTTGACGCCCTCGCGGGCCAGCCGTCGACACAGCCCGGCGACCACGACGCTCTTGCCCGCGTCAGAGGTGGTGCCGGCCACCAGGAGGGCGCCGTTCATCGAAGTGCCTTTCGGGGATGCGGTGCCATTCGGAGGCGATGTGCCGTACGGGCGGCAGCCCGCGTACCCGGTTCGGCGGTGCGAAGTGTGCCGGTCATCGACGCGCCTTGCGGGTGCGCGACGCGGCGCGCACGGCGACGGCGGCGATGGCCAGTGCCGCCGAGGCCAGGCCGACGGCGGCGGAGAGTCGGTTCGCGCGGTCGATGTCGGTGGGGCTCGGCGGTGGGCCGTCGCCGAGCGCGGGGCGGTCCTCGGTACGGCCGGCATAGACGTTGCGGCCGCCCAGCCGCACGTCCAGGGCGCCGGCTGCGGATGCCTCGCAGCGGCCCGCGTTGGGGCTCGGGTGGCTGCCGCCGTCCCGACGCAACACGGCCCAGGCGCGAGCGGGGTCGCCGCCGACGACGGGGGCGGCGGCGACGGTGAGCAGGCCGGTGAGGCGGGCGGGCAGCCAGTTGGCCGCGTCGTCGAGGCGGGCCGAGGCCCAGCCGAAGTTCTCGTACCGCGCGCTGTGGTGGCCGACCATCGCGTCGAGGGTGTTGATCGCGCGGTAGCCCAGCAGACCCGGGATGCCCGCGACGGCGCCCCAGAACAGCGGGGCGACCACGGCGTCGGAGGTGTTCTCGGCGACCGATTCGACCACGGCGCGGGCGATGCCCTTGTCGTCCAGGCGGGCCGGGTCGCGGCCGACCAGGCGGGGCAGCGCGGCCCGGGCGGCGGGCAGGTCGCCGGCCACCAGCGGGGTGGCGATCAGCCGGGCCTCGCGGCGCAGGGTGGTGCCGCCGAGGACGGCCCACGTGCATCCGGCGGTGACCACGGTGTCGGCGAGCGGGCGGCCGGCGACGGCCCTGCGCAGCCCGAGGCCGAGCCCGACGGTGCCGCCGACACACAGCGCCGTGTACGCGGCGCCGCGCGCGCGGTCGTCGCGGTACAGGGCTCCCTCCAGCCGACCGGCCACGCTCCCGAAGCCGGCCACCGGGTGGCCTCGACGTGGATCGCCGAAGGCGGCGTCCAGGAGGACACCTGCGGCGAGCCCGACGGCGTGGGACGTGAGTGGCATGCGGGGCATCGTTTCACGAGGGCGCGGATCCGCTGCGGCCGGCTCGGGCCTGCCGCCCGGGCTCGCGGGCCCGATCCCCGTGGCCGCGCCGGCGGCGGCCCGCCGGACGCTATCCGACCGCCGGTTCCGCGCGGCGCGGCCTCGGCACGAGTTCGCCGCCGCAGTTGGGGCACGTGTCGTCCATGGTGGCGCTGCACGGCTCGCAGAAGGTGCATTCGTACGAGCAGATCCGGGCCGGGCCGTTCGCGCCGAGTGCCACGTCGCAGCGTTCGCACCGTTCACGCATCTCCAGGGCCATTCGGCCACCTCCCCGGTAGTGCTGTTCGCCCGCCAATGCCGTTCGAGGAGGTCAGGGTAGCCGGAACCGGTGTCAGAGCAGCAGCCGCACGACCGCGATCAGGCCCACGACGACGATCACCGCGCGCAGTGCCGTGGGCGGCAGTCGGCGGCCGACCTTGGCGCCGATCTGGCCGCCGATCACCGAGCCGAACGCGATCAACAGGACCACCCACCACGCGACGTCGGCGACGAGCATGAACACGATCGCCGCGACACCGTTGACGATCCCGGCGAGCACGTTCTTCACCGCGTTCATCCGTTGCAGGTTCTCCGCGATGAACACCCCGAACAGCGCAAGCAGCAGGACACCCTGGGCGGCGCCGAAGTATCCGCCGTAGATGCCGGTCGCGAACACGGCCACCCACAGCAGCGCACCGCCGTGCCGGGGTCCCTCGCCGGCCGAGCCGTTCTCGGCACGCCGAGCCGCGAGCCGCTTGGCCAGGCGCGGTTGCAGCACCACGAGCACCAACGCGAGCACGATCAGCGCCGGCACGATCGCCTTGAAGGCGTCGTCGGGCAGCGTCAGCAGCAGAATCGCGCCGGTCAGGCCGCCGAGCAGCGAGGCCAGTCCCAGGCGGATCAACCGGGGCTTTTGGCCCACGAGTTCACGTCGGTAGCCGATCGCGCCGCTGACCGAGCCGGGCACCAGGCCGATCGTGTTCGAGACGTTGGCGGTGACCGGCGAGTACCCGAAGGCGAGCAGCACCGGGAAGGTGATCAGCGTGCCGGATCCGACCACCGTGTTGATCCCACCGGCAGCGATGCCCGCGGCAAAGATCGCCAAAGCTTCCAACCAGCCCATGTCCACCCGCTCCGCCGCGATGATCCTGGCGCCGGGAGGACGTCACCGTCCCCCGCGGCCGCAACGCCAGTGATCATCGCAGCACGCCGGTGATCGTCCCGGACGCGGGCCCGGCGTCACCGGGTCGGGCGGTGGCCCCGCTCGATGTGCGGGGGCTCGACGTCACCCATCGGCGGATTTCCGCGGCGCGGCGGCTCGGCCGGAGGCTGCGCGGGCACGGCCGGCGGTTCGGCGGACGGTCGCGGTACCGACGAGGCGCCGTTTCCGGCCGGCGCCTTGCGCACCGGCGCGGCGGGAGTGCCCGAGCCGGGCCAGGCCGGCTCCTCCTCGACCGGCACCTGCGGCACCCGGTGTGCCGGGCCGGAGCCGCCGTTCGGAGACAGGTTGCCGACCGCGTCGCCGATGCCCTCCAGGGCGCGGGTGACCTCGCTGGGCAGGATCCACAACTTGTTCGAGCTGCCCTCGGCGATCTTCGGCAACATCTGGAGGTATTGGTAGGCGAGCAGCTTGTTGTCCACCTCGCCCGCGTGGATCGCCTCGAAGACGGTCTCGATCGCGCGCGCCTCACCCTCGGCCCGGATCACCGCGGCCTGGCGCTCACCCTCGGCGCGCAGCACGGCGGCTTCCTTGTCGCCTTCGGCGGTGAGCACCTGCGAACGCTGGTGACCCTCGGCGGTCAGGATCGCCGCGCGCTTGTCCCGCTCGGCGCGCATCTGCTTCTCCATCGAGTCCTGGATGGAGGGCGGCGGCTCGATCGCCTTGAGCTCGACCCGGTTGACCCGGATGCCCCAGCGACCGGTCGCCTCGTCGAGCACGCCGCGCAGCCCCGCGTTGATCTCCTCGCGCGAGGTGAGCGTCTGTTCGAGGTCCATGCCACCGATGATGTTGCGCAGCGTGGTGATGGTCAGCTGCTCGATCGCCTGGATGTAGTTGGCGATCTCGTAGGTGGCCGCGCGCGGGTCGGTGACCTGGAAGTAGATGACGGTGTCGATCTGGACGACGAGGTTGTCCTCGGTGATCACCGGTTGCGGCGGGAAGGGGACGACCTGTTCACGCAGGTCGATCATCTGCCGGATGCGGTCGATGAACGGCACGAGGATGTTGAGTCCGGCGTGCAGCGTGCGGGTGTAACGCCCGAAACGCTCCACGATGGCGGCACTCGCCTGGGGGATCACCTTGACCGTCTTGACCAGGGCGACGACCACCAGCAGTACGAGTACGACCAGGACGATGACGGCGGTGGCCTTCACGATCTCTCCCGAGGTCCTGCTTGCCTGCGGCTGCCTTTGAAAACCAAGGCTGCGTCGAGCCTAGGGCTTCGCGGGCCGGCGTGGGACGTCAACACGATCGGCGCAATCGATCGGGCGTCACATCACCACGGCGGTCGCACCCACGATGTCCGCTACGTCCACGCGGGTCCCGGGCTCGAACACGGCGGTGGTGTCCAGACTGCGGGCCGACCAGACTTCGCCGGCCAGCTTGATCCGGCCACCGTTCTCGTCGACGCGCTCCAGCACCACGGCGCTGGTGCCCTTGAGCGCCTCGATGCCGGTGCGCGATCCGGGCGAGTTGTTGTGCCGGACCACGACGGGTCGCACGAACACGAGCAGCGCGATCGACACGAGCGCGAACACGAGGCTTTGGATCAGGAAGTTGCCGCCCGCTCCGGCGGCCCCGGCGGCCGCGACGGCCCCGACCGCGAACATGCCCATCTCCACGAAGGAGGTGAGCACGCCGAAGATGCCGAATGCCCCGACCGCGATGAGCCACCACATCCATGCGTCCACGTGTTCATCGTAGATCGTGCACGCACCGGGCAGCAGACGGTTCTCGGACGAAATGATCAGCCCACGATCCACGCCGCGGGTCAGCCCTGTTCCTCCGGTGCCTCCGGCATCGGCAGCCCGCGGGCGGACCAACGCCCGTACTGCTGCTCGACGATCAGCGGCAGGCCGAAGCAGTGCGAGAGGTTGCGCGAGTTGAGCGTGTCGGCGATCGGGCCCGCCGCGAGCACCCGTCCCTGACGGATCATCAGGATGTGCGTGAAGCCGGGCGGGATCTCCTCGACGTGGTGGCTGACCAGGATCATCGACGGCGCGTACGGGTCGGCGGCCAGTGCGCCGAGCCGGCGGACCAGGTCCTCGCGCCCGCCCAGGTCGAGCCCGGCGGCCGGCTCGTCGAGCAGCAGCAGTTCGGGGTCGGTCATCAGCGCACGGGCGATCTGTACCCGCTTGCGCTCGCCCTCGGACAGCGTGCCGAACCGGCGCTCCAGGTATTCGGCCATGCCCAGCTGGTCCAGCAACCGGCGCGCGCGCTGCTCGTCCTCGGCGTCGTAGCGCTCGTGCCACTTGGCGGTCATCCCGTAGGCCGCCGTCAGCACGATGTCCAGCACGCGCTCGCGGCGGGGCAGCTTGTCGGTGAGCGCGGCCGAGGCCATCCCCACTCGCGGGCGCAGCTCGAACACGTCGACCGTGCCGAGCTTCTCGCCCAGCACGGCGACCGTGCCGGTGGTGGGGAACAGATACGTGGACGCCAGTTGCAGCAGTGTGGTCTTGCCGGCGCCGTTGGGGCCGACGACGATCCAGCGTTCGCCTTCCGCGACCGACCAGGTGACCTGGTCCACCAGAGGGCGACCGTCGCGCACCACCGATACGTCAACCAGTTCGAGAACGTCGCTCATCGCCTGCCAGCTCCCCATCGTGCGCTACGCCGCCGGACGGCATCCCCTTGTGTGGGATCACCGCCTCGCTCCGTGGTCCGCGTTGTTGCACCCGGTCCGGGAGAAACCTATGACACCGAGCGACCTCCGGTCGTGTCCGGGAGCGTTGTGACGCCCCTTACGCTTGTCCGCATGCTTGCCGAACCTCGCTCCGGACTTCTCGTCGCATGGGGCAATGCCCTGCTGGCCGGGCACGTTCCGCCGGACGACGCGGTGTCCGAGATCGTCGGAACGGACGAACCACATCGGGTGACGGGCGTGCCGGGCGAAAGTGTGCCGGTCGGCCTGTCGCTGGCGCTGGGCCGGCTGCGGGCGCTGGGGGTGAGCGGTCTGCGGCTGGCGCTGCCGGTGTCGGGCGATCCGCTGGCGCTGCCCGGACCGCCCGCGTTCAACGACCTCGCGCTGGTCGCGGGCGAGGCGGCGATCACGGTCGGCGCGCCGGGCACCGCGTACGGCCTGGTGCCCGAGGCGACCCGACACGGCTCGATCGGCGACGCGACCGTGCGGGTGGCCTGGCGCATGGTCGAGGTGGCCGACCGGCCCGCCCCGGGACCGTTCCTGGCCGAGGCGGAGCGCGAGCTGGCCGAGGCGATGCGCGACGCGATCGAGGACCTGACCCGACTGGACGTGGCCGGCGGCGGCCCGGCGGCGCAGCGCACCCTCGCCGGGCTGTACCGCAAGGACTCGGACACCCGGGTCGCCCCCGGCCATCCCGGTCGGGCCGGCCGGGTGCTCGACCAGGCGCGCCGGATCCACGCGGTGCTGACCGTGGCCGGCCGCGAGGACGGCGCCGCGATCAGCGCGGCCGAGATATCCGCCCGGCTCGGCGCGCTCGCCCCGCTGGAGCGGGC
The DNA here is from genome assembly GCF_000372745.1 of Embleya scabrispora DSM 41855. GTDB lineage: Bacteria > Actinomycetota > Actinomycetes > Streptomycetales > Streptomycetaceae > Embleya > Embleya scabrispora. The sequence continues at coordinate 18,605 of NZ_KB889710.1, forward strand.
CTGCCGCCGGGCGATGGTGGCGGCGTACGGCGCGGCCCTGGAGCCGGACCGGGCCTGAGCCGAACCCGGGCCCGAGCCAGACACTAGCTGCCGCGCTTGCGCTTGGTCTTGGGGTCCAGGCGCCGGAGCATGATCAGCGCGATCGTGCCGTAGACCGCGATCTGGCCGGCCAGGATGCCGATGTTGCGGTACCAGACCTTCGCGTCGTGCTTCCACAGCGGATCCGGCGACTCGCCGGGTTTGCGCGGCAGTTGGGTGGCCAGATCTATCGTGCTGCCGGCCGCGGCGAACGCCCAGCGGGCCGGGGCCAGCCAGGAGACCTGCTCGATGCCAGCCTTGCCGTTGAGCGGGAACAGGCCACCGCACAGCACCACTTGCACGATCGCGATCACCACGAGCAGCGGCATCGCCAGTTCGGCGCTGCCGATCGACGCGGAGACCACCAGGCCCACCGCCATCGCCGCTATCGCGGACAGCACCACCGCGATGCCGATCTCGATGATCGGTGGGCTGATCACCACACCCTTGGCGGGCAACTTCTGCCCGACCAGTGCGACCGCGGTGAGCACCACGCCCTGGATCGCGGAGATCAGCCCGAGCACGATGATCTTCGAGCCGAGGTAGGCGGACACCGAGAGTCCGGCGCTGCGCTCGCGCCGATAGATGGCGCGCTCCTTGATCAGCTCGTTGACCGCCGTCGCGGTGCCCATCAGGCCGCTGATCACGAAGAGCACGAGCAGCTTGGTGGTCGCCTCCTGGTTCGAACCCGGCGGTGAGCCCTCCGGACTGACCAGCCTGCCGGGGATCACCCGGCACAACATGCCCAGGAACAGCGGCGCTATCGCCAGCAGCGCCAGGTACTTGCGGTCCGAGGCGATCACCGCGAGGTAGCGCCGGGAGAGCGTGGTCAGCTGGGAGAACCAGCCCTGCGGCTTGGGCGGCTTCGCCTGCGGCCGCTCGCCCTGTTCGGCGTGCGCACGGTCGCGACCCACCTCTATGTACCGGCCGTACAGCTCCGAGCGACGGAAGGGACCTTCGTAGTCGCGGTCCGGCTCGTCGTCGAACATCTTGAAGACCTCGGGCCAGTCGCCCTTGCCGAAGAACGGCAGCGCCTCGTCCGGCGGTCCGAAGAACGCGATCCGACCGCCCGGCGCGAGCACCAGCACCCGGTCGCACACGTTCAGGCTGCGGGTGCTGTGGGTGACCACGATCACCGTGCGGCCGTCGTCGGCGAGTTCGCGCAGCTTTTCCATCACCGAGCGTTCCAGGCCCTCGTCCAGGCCGGACGTCGGCTCGTCCAGGAACAGCACGGACGGCTTGGTGAGCAGTTCGACGGCCACGCTCACCCGCTTGCGCTGGCCGCCGGAGAGGCTGCTGACCTTGGTGTCGGCGTACGGTGACGTGGCGCCGCGCGGCATCTTGTCCAGACTCAGCTCGCCGATCACCTCCTCGACCCGTCTCTCCCGCTCGGCCGCCTCGGTGTCCTCGGGGAAGCGCAACTGCGCGGCGTAGCGCAGCGCGGTGCGCGCGGTGAGCTGGGCGTGCAGGATGTCGTCCTGCGGCACCAGGCCGATCCGCTGGCGCAGTTCGGCGTTGTTCGCGTACAGGTCGCGGCCGTCGTAGAGGATCTTGCCGCTGGCGGCGCGGCGGCTGCCGGTGAGCGCGCCGAGCAGGGTGGACTTGCCCGCGCCCGAACCGCCGACGATGGCCAGCAGGTTGCGCTCGGCGAGCGGGAAGGAGACGTTGTCGAGCAGGACCCGTTTGCCGGCCGTGACGGTGAGGTTCTGCACCTCCAGCGACACCTCGCCGGTGTCGATGAACTCGCGCAATTCCTGGCCGTCGAGCCGGAAGGTGGCGTGCCCGATGCCGACCAGGTCCGCTTCGCCGAGCAGCGCGCGCTCGATCGGTTGTCCGTTGAGGAACGTGCCGTTGTGGCTGCCGAGGTCGACGATCTCGCGTCGGCCGCCGGGGGTGGTGCGCAACTCGGCGTGGTGCCGGGAAACCATCAGGTCGGTGAGCACCAGGTCGTTGTCCAGCGCGCGGCCGATCCGCAGGGTGCGCACCGGAAGCGGAATGACCATGCTCGGTGCCCGGTCCACGCTCGGGCGCGGATCCGCGTGCGGCCCGGCGCCGATCTGCGCGCGGCCCAACGGGTGGGCGCGCTCGGGGACTTGCCGGGGCGGCTCGGGGACGTAGGGCGGTTCGGGGGTGTACGGCTGCTCGCCCGCGCGCGGTGGCTCGGCACGGCGCGGCGGCTCGGGAATCTGTACATGGTCGGGGTGCGCCACCCGTGGCGGCACCACCTCGGTGGCGTTCGACTCCGGCGCGAGCCGCAGCTGGTCGCCGTCGTCCGGGTCGCCGAGCAATACCTCACAACCTCGGCCCACGACCACGCGGTGCACCCGATTGCCGCGCATCCACGAGCCGTTGACGCTGTTGGTGTCGACGAACTCCCAGCCGTCGGCGCCCACCCGCAGGACCGCGTGTTGGCGCGACACGCGGCGATCGTCGAGCACGATCGCACAGGACGGGTCGCGACCGACGATGTGTTCTCGCCCGGGATCCAGGATCACCGGTGCTCCGGCGCTGGTGCCGACCGTCAGGTGCGGCACTGCCGGTCCTTCTGGCGTATAGCTGTCCCCCACTCTTCGAGAGTGTAGGGACGTGCGGGCCTCCCGGGCAGCCTTTCCGGTCCGGAAGCGTACGGAACCACTCCGAAGGGCGATTACGACATCAACTTCCCTGCCTCGCGCCGTCCACCCGGGTGGCAGTCCGGCCGAATCCGTTGACGCGCGGGTCGGTGCGCTCGATAGTCGAGTTTGTCCCGCTCAACCGGCAGCCGGGTCGCACGTGACAGGAGCGGTCGTGTCCTGGAACCAGCAGCAGCACAACGCACCGCGGCACGAGCCGCCCGGGGCCCGACCACCGGCCGGTCCCGCACCGTGGGGCGGCGTGGCGCCATGGCTGCACGCGCTCGGCGCGGTGCTCGCCGCGTTCGTGGCGATGGCCGTGGCGGCGTGGTCGGCGCTGTGGCTGCTGGGCGCGAACGACCTGGGGTCGAGCACGATGCCCGCGCTGGTCGCGGCGGTGATCGCGCTCGCGGTCGGTGGCACGGTCGACCTCAAGGGCGCCGAACAGGGCGGCCCGAGCAACGACATCCTCAGCCAACTCACCGGCGACGTCTCGCTAGCGCAGGGCAGCGGCAAGGTCGACATCATGCTGCTGGGCATCGGCCTGATCGGCGCACTCGTACTGGGCTGGTTGTTCCTGCGCCCGCTGCGCCACCGGCTGGTGATCGGCGCGCTCGACCTGATCGTGCACGGCGTGCGGGTCCTGGTGTTCACCATGGCCGCGCTCGGCGTGGTGGTGTCGATGGGCAAACACTCGCTGCCGATCGATCGGTTCGTCTCGCAGGTCGGCGGGGCCCGGGCGCAGGACCTGATGGGCATCTTCGACCTGGGCGCGGCGGCCCGCTTCGAGACCGAGGTGAGCGGCACGCTCGTGTTCGGCGCGTTGTGGCTGCTGATCACCCTGGTCGCCACCGTCGCGGTGTCCGCGCGCGGGCCGCTGCCGATCAAGTGGTTGCGGCACCGCGCGGTACTGCGGGCCCCGGTCGCCGGTCTGCTCGCGGTGCTGATCACCGCGGTGGTCGCCGGGATCGTGGGCACCCCGTTCGTGGCCGCCGCCGCGCCCGCGCCGAAGCGGATGATCGGCGGCATGTTGTTCGCGCTGCCCAACGCGGTGTGGCTGCTGGCCTCGCTCGGCCTGGGCATCCCGTGGAAGGGCACGACCAGCGCGCCCACCGAGGTCGGCGGCTTCTCCTTCGGTTTGCCCGGTCCGCTGGGCAAGCTGGTCGGCGCCTCCGCCGGGGACGGTCTGCCGATCCGGATCGACCGGCTGGCCGAGTTGGACTCGCGGGCGTGGTTCGTACCGCTGTTCTCCGCGCTGCTCCTGCTGCTCGGCGCGACCGTGATGGCGATGCGCGCGCCCGCGTCGGTGCGCCCGCATCAGCACGCGTGGCGATTCGCGGTCACCCTCGCGGGCGGCCTGCTGGTGATCGCCTACCTGATGCAGCTCCAGCTCAAGGTCGCGGTGAGCGTGCTGGGCGGGGTGATGTCCCCGGGCGCGTCGGTGTCGCTGCACGCGGACTACCTGTGGACGGCGCTGCTCGGCCTGCTGTGGGGCGCGTGCGCCGGCTTCATCGGCGGCGCGGTCGCGGACTGGGTGCGCTACCGCCAGGCCGGCGCCGCCGTCCCGCCGGCGGCCTCGGGCCCGCCGCGGCCCACCCGCGCCGCGCCGCAGCAGCGGTACCCGCGGGGCGCGCCGTATCCGCCGGCCCGACCGGCGCACCCCGGCGCACCGGGCGGGCCCGGCACACCCGCGCCGCCGGGCCCGCCGTACTCGAACAGACCCGCCCCGGCGTACCGCCCGCCGCCCCCGCCCGATCCGCAGGGACCGCCCCGGGATGGCCCCTGGCCTGGGTAGATGCGGCTCGCACGAGGACCGGTCCGGTGTTCGTACCGTGGACCGGTGACGCGCGCGCCCTCGAACGGCCGGTACCGTGAAGCATCATGAATGCGCCGCGCACTCTTCTCGTCAAGATCTTCGGCAAGGACCGGCCGGGGGTGACGTCGAGCCTCTTCGAGATCCTCGCCGGCCACTCCGTCGAGGTCGTCGACGTCGAGCAGACCGTCACCCGGGGCCGGCTCACGCTGTGCGTCCTGATCACCACGCCGACCGACGAGGGCCTGCTGCGGGCCGGCGTGCACCGCTGGGCGGACGGCGAGCGGCTGGAGGCGGAGATCCTCTCCGGCGTCGGCGACAACCGTCCGCGCGGCGAGGGCCGCTCGCACGTCACCGTCCTGGGCCACCCGCTGGAGGCCGCCGCGTTCGCCGGGATAGCGCACCGGATCGCGGCCACCGGCGCCAACATCGACCGGATCTTCCGCCTCGCCAAGTACCCGGTGACCGCGATCGAGCTCCAGGTCTCCGGCGTCGAGACGGACAAGCTGCGCCTGGAGCTGGCCACCGAGGCCGCCGAGCGCCGGGTGGACGTCGCGGTCCAGCCCTCCGGCCTGCGGCGCCGGGCCAAGCGGCTGATCGTGATGGACGTGGACTCGACCCTGATCCAGGGCGAGGTGATCGAGCTGCTGGCCGAGCACGCCGGCTGCCTGGACGAGGTGGCCGAGGTGACCGCCGCCGCGATGCGCGGCGAATTGGACTTCGCCGAGTCGCTGCGGGCCCGCGTGGCGCTGCTCGCCGGGCTGGACGAGGACGCCATAGGCAAGGTCCGCGAGCAGGTCGTGCTCACCCGGGGCGCGCGCACCCTGGTCCGCACGCTCAAGCGGCTCGGCTACAAGGTGGGCATCGTCTCGGGCGGATTCACCCAGGTCACCGACGCGCTCGTGGAGCGGCTCGGGCTCGACTACAGCGCGGCCAACACCCTGGAGGTGGTGGACGGCAAGCTCACCGGGCGGGTGATCGGCGAGATCGTCGACCGAGCGGGCAAGGCCCGGCTGCTGCGCGGCTTCGCGGCCCAGGCGGGCGTGCCGTTGACCGCCACGGTCGCCATCGGCGACGGCGCCAACGACCTGGACATGCTCAACGCCGCGGGTCTGGGCGTGGCCTTCAACGCGAAGCCGGTGGTCCGCGAGGCCGCCGACACCGCGGTCAACGTGCCGTTCCTGGACACCGTGTTGTTCCTGCTCGGCGTCACCCGCGACGAGATCGAGGCCGCGGACGCCGCCGACGTGTAGTACGGCCGGCCGAATTCGTCGGCCGGGCCCGGTCGGGGCGGGCGTCCCCGAGCGCCGGACGGGCTGTTCACCGCCCGGACCGACGCTCGAGTCACGGTCGCCTTCGCGGGCGTGCGGTCAGGACGCCGGCGTGCTGAAGCGGGTCAGGTGGGCCGAGCGTTCCCGGAGGTCGGCCCACGCGGTGTGCAGGCTCAGCACCGCGACCGCCGAGGTCGGATACTTCTCCCGCAGGCGCACGAGCGTGTCGTCCTCGCCGCTGCCCGCCAACGCGTTGACCAGCGTGGCCACACCCGGGTTGTGCCCGATCAGCAGCAGCGTGTCGACCTCGTCGGGGGTCTCCTGGACGAGGTACAGCAGCGCCTGCGCGCTCGCCTCGTACACCCGCTCGTCGTAGACGGTGTGCGGCTTGTGGCCGTAGACCTTGCCGGCGAGACGCCAGGTCTCCCGGGTGCGTACGGCCGGCGAGCACACCACCAGATCGGGGGTGATGCCCTGGTCGAGCAGTCGGTGCCCGGTCTCGGCGGCGTCCTTGCGGCCGCGTTCGGCGAGGGGTCGCTCGTGGTCCGGCCCGTCGGGCCACTCGGCCTTCGCGTGCCTCATCACCACAAGATTGCGCTGTCGGTGGGATGCCATGGGTTCAGCCTCTCAGACATCGGCCGTTGTGCACTGCGGGTCGGCACCGCAGGACTCGATTGACGGGCGGCGGGCGCGTCGACCGGGGCCGACACGCACGACGGGTCGGGACCGAGTATCCGGTCCCGACCCGCGCTTTCCTCGGATCTACAGGGTGGTCGTCGTCACGGTCGTCGCCGGGATCTCACCGACTGCCGTGCTTGCTCGGGTCAACCGACCGGCGGGCGCGGGATCCGGCGCGAACCGGACACGTTCTCGTCGTACCCGGTGTTGCCCGGGTGGACCGGCTCGTACGTCGGCGTGGCGTAGCCGTTCGCCGAGGCGTACGCGGGGACCTGCTCGCCGGCCGGGGTCGGGACCGGGGCCTCGACCGCCTCGTCGCCGTGGTCCATCTGCGGCAGCCACCCCAGCCAGCGGGGCAGGTACCAGTTGTGGTCGCCGAGCAGGGTCATCACGGCCGGCAGCAGCAGACCGCGGATGATCGTGGCGTCCAGCAGGACGGCGACCGCCAGGCCGACACCGAACTGCTTCATCGACTGCATCGACAGGGTGCCGAAGACCGCGAACACCGCGACCATGATCGTCGCCGCGCTGGTCACCACACCGGCGGTGGTGCGGATGCCGTGCGACACGGCCGACTTGGTGTCCATGCCCTTGTCGTACGCCTCACGAATTCGCGAGACCACGAACACGTGGTAGTCCATCGACAGGCCGAACAGGATCACGAACAGGAACATCGGGATCCAGGAGACGACCGCGCCGGGTGCGTCCGTGCCCACCAGCGAGTCGCCGTAGCCGTGCTGGAAGACGAGCGTCATCACACCGTAGGCGGCGCCCACCGACAGCAGGTTGAGCACGATCGCGGTGACCGCGATGGCGATCGAGCGGAACGAGACCAGCATCAGCAGGAAGGCGAAGCCGAGCACGAAGGCGAAGATCGGCAGCCGCGCGTCGTCGAGCTTGTCGTTGAAGTCCTTGGACCCGGCGGTGTTGCCGGTCACCGGGGCGTCCACGCCGTCCAGCTTGCCCAGCGTGTTCGGGATGACCTTCCCACGCAGCGTGGCCAGGGCCTTGTCGCTGGCCGAGTCGTTGCCACCGCCGGCGAGCGGGACCGAGACCTTGAAGACGTTCGTGGTGCCCTGCCGCTCGACCTCGATCGGCTCGTGCATCTGCCCGGTGGCGACCGCCTCACGGCGCAGGTTGTCGAACGCCGCCGCGAGCTTGGGGTCGTCCGGGTTGTTCGCCTTGACCACGATCTGGGCGGGCGCCGGACCACCGGGGAACGCCTTCTCGATGTGCTGGTAGGTCTGCACGATGGACAGCGAGGTCGGCAGTTCCTTGTCGATCGGCAGTTCGGAGGTCTTCATGCCGAGTGCGGGGATGGTCAGCGCGATCAGCAGACCGCCGGCGAGCACCGCGGTGCCCTTGGGGCGGCTGAGCACGACGCCCAGGATCTTGCCCCATGCCTTGCTGCCCTCGGTGGGGCGGCGCATCTTGGCCAGCCCGGGAATCTTGCCCAGGTCCACCCGGTCGCCCAGCATCGACAGGATCGCGGGCAGCACGGTGAGCGAACCGAGCACCGCGGTCAGCACGACCAGGATGGTCGCGGAGGCCATCGACTCGAACTCGCTGAGCCCGGACAGGAGCATGCCGGCCATCGCGACGATGACGGTGATGCCGGAGATCAGCACGGAACGGCCGGACGTGGCGGCGGCGATGCGCAGTGCGGTCTCCGGGTCGCGCCCCTTGGCCCGCTCCTCCCGCTCGCGGCGCAGGTAGAACATGCAGTAGTCGACGCCCACGGCCAGGCCGATCAGCAGCATCACCGACTGCGCGTTGTCGCCGACCGGCATCAGGTGGCTGCTCAGCGCGAGCAGGCCGCCCGCGGCCACGAACGCGGTCAGGGCGAGGGCTACCGGCAGCAGGGCGGCGACCACGGCGCCGAACGCGACGAGCAGGATGCCCAGGGCGAGCGGGACGGCGGTCCATTCGGCCCGGGTGAAGTCCTTGGCGATGGTGTCCTGGAACCACTTGTCGCCGCTGGCGTCACCGAACTGCTCGATCGCCACGTCCGAGTGCGCCTTGCGGGCCTCGGCCACCGCGTCCAGGACGGGCTGGATGTTGTCGACGGCCTTGTCGTCCTCGCCCACCATGTCGAACTGGATCAGCGCCGAGTGCTTGTCCGAGGAGATGCCGCCGTCACCGGCGTACGGAGAACGCATGTGCTGGGTCGCCGGGCCCTTGTTGCCCTTGACCTGGGTGGCGTTGACCCGGTTGATCACGTCGTCGACGGCGGCCCGGAACTTCGGGTCCTGCGCGATGAGCTTGTCGCTGCGGACCAGGACCATCTCGCCCGCGGGTTCCTTGATGCCCGCGTCGTCGATGATCCGCGCGGCCCGCCCGGACTCGCCCACGCCGCGCTCGGCCTTGGTGATCTCCTGCGACCCGCTCATGTTGCCGATGACGACGGCGAGGACCACGAACAGCAGCCACCCGAATACCGCCGTCTTGCGATGCTGTGCGCTCCAGCCACCGATCGAGGCGGCGAAATTACGCCTGGATGCCATTGGTCCCCGCTCCTATGTTCTCCGCTTCGCCGAGGATCTTCCTCGACACACACGAAGGTATTGGCGGGCGAACGGGGGTCACATCCTGCAAACCGGTGTCTTCACCGGGGGGCAGGCACCCCTGCGTAGTAGGGCTGGCCCCACCCCTGAGAAGGAGGCCGCTGATGATCAGTCGGGGCATACCCGGATACATGTAAGGGGAAGGTTCCGCACCCACCCCGCCGACCTGCACCAACGCCGAATGGATCGCTCGGGGGAGGGGTCCCCCGGGCGAGGGACCACACGTGTGCACAACGCCCGGCGGACGAGCCGCGGTTCCCGCCGGCCGCACCCTGCCGGCCGCCCCACCGGTCGGTCCGGCGGGTCGGGTCTGCGAAACTCGTCTCCATGGCTGCTACATCTGGTGAATCGTCCAAGGAGCGGTACGAGCGGGCCATGGCCGCTCGCAAGGCCCGCGAGGAGCGCGCCCACGCGGAGGAAGTCGCGCGGTCGAACGCGCGCAACGAGGTCCTCGCCCGCAAGGCCGCCGAATCCGGCGCGGCCGACGAGTTCCGCCAGACGGTGCTTGCGCCGCCGGACCCGAACAAGTCCTCCGCCAGGCAACTCGGCGGCATCCTGGGCATCATGCTGCTGATCACCGTGCTGATCGGCATCGCCGCGACGATCGCCGCCGCGACCGGCTGAGCGGGGTTTCTCACCCACCCGCCCGCCCGTACCGTTCGCGAACGAGGCCGCGGGCTCACCGGCGACGGCGCGCCTGCTCCGGCCCGGCGGCCCTCGGCCCGCGGTCGACAACGACACAGCCCGACCGCCACGACCTGGTGGGTCGGGCGATCGGGCTGCGGAAGACATCCGGTGCACCGTCGAAACGGCTGCCCGGCGGCGCGTCGGCGCCCAAGGCTTGATCGTCGACCGGTGATCGACGAGCGCGCGAGGAGAGCGGCCGGAGGCCGCCGGCGGCACGGCCGCCCCTGCGGGCAGCGCGGTTTCGAGGCTACGCGCCGATGGCGTGCAGGCCGCCGTCCACGTGGATGACCTCGCCGGTGGTCTTGGGGAACCAGTCGGACAGCAGTGCGCACACGCCTCGGGCGGCCGGGTCCGAGTCGCGCAGGTCCCAGCCGAGCGGGGCCTTCTCGTTCCAGACACCCTCGAACTTCTCGAAGCCGGGGATGCTGTTCGCGGCCATCGTCTTGACCGGGCCCGAGGAGATCAGGTTGACCCGGATGTTCTTCTCGCCCAGGTACTTGGCCAGGTAGCGCGAGGTCGACTCGAGCGCGGCCTTGGCGACGCCCATCCAGTCGTAGCCCGGCCACGCCACCTGCGCGTCGAAGTCGAGGCCGACGACCGAGCCGCCGCGCCCCTTGTTGGCCTCGATCAGCGGCAGGCACGCCATCGTCAGCGACTTCAGCGAGTACGCCGAGACCTCCACGGCGGTGGCCACGTCGGACCACTCGGTGTTGAGGAAGTTGCCGCCGAGCGCGTCCTTGGGACCGAAGGCGATGGAGTGCACGACGCCGTCGAGCGCGGGCACATGCGCGCGCACGTTGTCCGCGAGCGCCGCGAGGTGTTCGGGGTTCGTCGCGTCGAGCTCGATCACCGGGGCCGGCTTCGGCAGCCGGTTCGCGATCCGGTTGACCAGCGAGAGCCGGCCGAATCCGGTGAGTACGACCTCGGCGCCCTCCTCCTGGGCCCGCTTGGCGACTTGGAAGCCGATTGAGGCGTCGGTGATGACGCCGGTGACGAGAATGCGCTTGCCCGCAAGCAGGTCGCCCATGAGTTCAGTGCCCCATTCCAAGTCCGCCGTCCACAGGGATGACGGCTCCGGTGATGTACGACGCGGCGTCCGAGGTGAGGAACTTGACCACGCCGGCGACCTCGTCCACGTCGGCGTAGCGCGCGAGCGGGATCTCCTTGAGGATCTGCGCCTTGCGCTCCTCGCCGAGCACCTCGGTCATCGCGGTGTCGACGAAGCCGGGCGCCACCACGTTCGTGGTGATGTTGCGCGACCCCAGTTCCCGCGCGATCGAGCGGGCGAAGCCGACCAGGCCGGCCTTGGAGGCCGCGTAGTTGGCCTGTCCCGCCGAACCGAGCAGCCCCACCACCGACGAGATCAGCACGATGCGACCCTTGCGGGCCCGCAACATGCCCTTGCTCGCCCGTTTGACCACCCGGAACGTGCCGGTGAGGTTGGTGTCGACGACGCTGGTGAAGTCCTCTTCGCTCATCCGCAGCAGCAGCGTGTCGCGGGTGATGCCCGCGTTGGCGATCAACACCTCGACCGGGCCGTGTGCGGCCTCGATCTCCTTGAACGCCTGCTCGACCTGCTCGCCGTCGGTGATGTCGCAGCGCACCCCGAGCAAACCCTCCGGGGGCTCACCGGAGCGATACGTGATCGCGACCTTGTCGCCGTCGGCGGCGAAGGCCCGGGCGATGGCCAGGCCGATGCCCCGGTTTCCTCCCGTGACCAGTACGGACCGGCTCAACGGATCACTCCTTCGTCGTCTGTCGTCCTCGGACGTCCTCGGCCGCGCCGGCGCGCGGGCCGTCGGCTCACGTCACGATGACGCTATCGGGCTACCCCGGGGTAACGGGAATCCGGTCCGGGACAGCGTCCCCCGCTCGGTCCTTGTAGGAACCCGACAAGAGCACACGGCAACCGGAACGACCGGCTCCACCGGCCGAATCCGGCCGGCCTGCGCCCGGCAGGTTTCGTTCCGCTTGTCCGGGCGCAAGACCCGTCCGACGCACGAGCGGCCCGCCGGAAAATGCAGGAATGCCGGCGACATCGTGTCTGGTTGACTGAACGACGCGAGCCGACAGGCCGAACGTATGGAGGAATGGGTGCCCAACGAGATCGATCCGACGTTCCTCGCCTATCCCCTTCGGGAGCTGGCCGCTGCGGCCCTGTCCCGAGCCGGGGAACTGGGTGCCGAACACGCGGACTTCCGCTTCGAGCGGGTGCGAGACGCGTCCTTCCGGTTGCGCGACGGGCGGACCGACTCGTCCGTGGACACCACCGACGTGGGCTTCGCGGTCCGCGTCGTGCACGAGGGGGCGTGGGGCTTCGCGGCCGGCGTCGACCTGACCCCGGAGGCCGCGGCGTACGTCGCGGAGCAGGCCGTGGCGGTCGCCCGGGTGTCCCGCTCGGTGAGCGAGGCCGCCGGCGCGGGCGAGACGGTCGCGCTGGCGGAGGAGCCGGTGTACGCCGACGAGACGTGGATCTCGGCGTACAAGGTCAACCCGTTCGACGTGCCCGAGGCGGAGCGGATCGCTCTGCTCGCGCGCTGGAGTCGGGAACTGCTCGCCGCCGACGGCGTGGACCATGTGGACGCCACGTGCATGGTGGTCCAGGAGAACAAGTTCTACGCCGACTCGGCCGGCACCACCACCACGCAGCAGCGGGTCCGCATACATCCCCAGCTGACCGCGATCGCGGTGGACCGCGAATCCGGCGCGTACGAGACGATGCGCACCATCGCACCGCCGGTCGGCCGGGGCTGGGAGTACGTACAGGGCGTGGGCTGGGACTGGGACGAGGAGCTCGCGTCGCTGCCGGGCCTGCTCGCCGAGCGGGTCAAGGCGCCCAGCGTCGAGGCGGGCGAGTACGACCTGGTGATCGACCCGAGCAATCTGTGGCTGACCATCCACGAGTCGATCGGGCACGCCACCGAGCTGGACCGCGCGCTGGGCTACGAGGCCGCCTACGCGGGCACCTCGTTCGCCACCTTCGACAAGCTGAACAAGCTGCAATACGGCTCGCCGGTCATGCACGTCACCGGCGACCGCACCGTGCAGCACGGTCTGGCCACGATCGGCTTCGACGACGAGGGCGTCGCGACGCAGAGCTGGGACCTGGTCACCGACGGCATCCTGACCGGGTACCAGTTGGACCGGCGGATGGCGCTGATGCAGGAGCTGGGTCGGTCCAACGGGTGCGCGTTCGCGGACTCCCCCGGCCACGTCCCGGTGCAGCGGATGGCCAACGTCTCGCTCCGACCGGGCGAGGACAACCTGTCCACCGCCGAGCTGATCGGCCGGGTGCACCGGGGCCTGTACATCGTGGGCGACAAGTCGTGGTCGATCGACATGCAGCGGTACAACTTCCAGTTCACCGGCCAGCGCGCCTATCTGATCGAGGACGGCCGGATCGTCGGGCAGGTCAAGGACTTCGCCTACCAGGCGACCACGACCGACTTCTGGGGCTCGATGGAGGCCGTGGGCGGCCCGGGCACCTACGTCCTCGGCGGCGCCTTCAACTGCGGCAAGGCACAGCCCGGGCAGGTCGCGGCGGTCAGCCACGGGTGCCCGTCGGCGCTGTTTCGCGGTGTGAAGGTCCTCAACACGGTTCAGGAGGCGGGTCGATGAGCAGCGGGCAGACCGTGGTGACGCGGCCGAACGAGACCGTCGAGCGCGCGTTGGCGCTGTCCAAGGCGGACGGCTGCGTGGTGATCGCCGAGGAGACCTCGGCGGCCAACCTACGCTGGGCGGGCAACGCGCTGACCACCAACGGCGAGACTCGCGGCCGACGCGTCACGGTGGTGGCCACCGTCGCGGGCACCGAGGGCACCGCGTCCGGGATCGTCTCGCGCAGCGGCGTGACGGTGGATCGGCTGGAGGGCTTGGTCCGAGCCGCGGAGGCGGCGGCGCGGGACGCCGGTCCGGCCGAGGACGCGCGTCCGCTGCTCGGCGCCGGCGGCGGCCCGGACGGCGGCTTCACGGAGGCGCCGACGCAGACCTCGATCGGTGTGTTCGCGGATTTCGCGCCCGAGTTGGGTGCCGCGTTCGGGCGGGCCCGGGAGAGCGACCGGCTGCTGTACGGGTTCGCCTCGCATCAGCTGACCTCGACCTATGTGGGCACCTCGGCCGGGCTGCGGCTGCGGCACGACCAGCCCACCGGGCATGTCGAGTTGAACGCGAAGTCGGGCGACCTGACCCGCTCGGCGTGGGCCGGCACGCCCACGCGCGATTTCCGCGACGTGGACCTGGCCGCGATCGACACGGACCTGGCGCAGCGGTTGTCCTGGGCGAGCCGCACGATCGACCTGCCGGCGGGCCGCTACGAGACGCTGCTGCCGCCCTCGGCGGTCGCGGACCTGATGGTCTACATGTACTGGCAGGGCAGCGCCCGGGACGCGCACGAGGGCCGCACGGTGTTCAGCAAGCCCGGTGGCGGCACCCGGATCGGCGACCGGCTCACCGAGCTGCCGCTGACGCTGTACAGCGACCCGGGCTACGCGGGGCTGGAGAGTGCGCCGTTCACCATCGCGCACGCCTCCGGCGACGCGGCGTCGGTATTCGACAACGGACTCGCGTTGACCCGGACGAACTGGGTCACCGACGGTGTGCTCACGTCGCTGCTGACCAACCGGCACACCGCGGAGCTGACCGGGCTGCCGGTCGCGCCGGAGATCGACAACCTGATCCTGGACGGCCCGGCCGATGGCCCGAGCCTGGCGGACATGGTCGCCTCGACCGAGCGCGGGCTGCTGCTGACCTGCCTGTGGTACATCCGCGAGGTGGATCCGCAGACGCTGCTGCTGACCGGGCTCACCCGCGACGGGGTGTATCTGGTCGAGGGCGGCGAAGTGGTCGGCGCGGTGAACAACTACCGCTTCAACGAGTCGCCGGTGGACGTGCTCGGGCGCGCGGTCGAGGTGGGGCGCACGGAGCGGACGTATCCGCGGGAGTGGGGCGACTGGTTCACCCGCGCGGCGATGCCGCCTTTGCGGGTCCGCGATTTCAACATGTCCTCGGCGAGTCAGGCGCAATAGGCCCGCGGCTCGCTCGGCGGCACGGGCCGAGCGGCCTGCGGCCGGTTGTCCTCGGACGCCGGACGGGCTACGGCCGGTTGTCCTCAAACGCCGGACGGGCTGAATCGGTACGCCGGGTGGGCTCGATCGAGTCCGCCCGGCGTGCTGCGTCGCAACGGAAAATCGCTGTTCCTGTAGGGAACTCCGTGCTTTCGTTGGGGGTCATCATGAACATCGTCAAGATTTCGAAGTATCTGTCCCGACACCTGCGGCATCAGCCGGAGCGGCTCGGGATCACGCTGGACGAGGCCGGCTGGGTCGACGTGGACGTGCTGCTCGCGGCGTGCAATGCCCGCGGGATGGCACTGACCCGGGCGCAGCTGGACCGGGTCGTCGAGGAGAACGACAAGCGACGGTTCGCCTTCTCCGCGGACGGCGCCCGGATCCGGGCCAGCCAGGGGCACACCGTCGCGGTGGACCTGGGTCTGGTCGAGGCCGCGCCGCCCGCCGTGCTCTACCACGGCACCAATCCCAAGAGCGTGCCGGCGATCCTGGTCGAGGGCCTGCGGCCGATGGACCGGCACGACGTACATCTGTCCGCCGACACCGAGACGGCCCGCCGGGTGGGTGCGCGGCGCGGCCGGCCGGTGTTGTTCGTGGTCCGGGCCGAGCGCATGGTCGCGGCCGGGCATGTGTTCCGCCGCTCGGACAACGGCGTGTGGCTGGTCCCGGCGGTGCCGCCGGAGTTTTTGGAGCGACTCGGCTGACCCCCGTCCCGCCGTCCGCCACTCGGGTCGGTTTGTGGTAAAGCTCCTGCCCCCGTCTCGGTATGACCCACCTGCGGGCGTACCGTGAAAGGGAGGGGACGAGTGTGTGGGCACATGGTCGGAGACGGTGGAGTCGTGAAAAACGCCAAGGGCTCGGTGTACCAGATCAGTGGTGCGCGCAAGGGGCTGACCGAGGACGTGGCCGGGCGCCAACGCCGGTACGTCATCTCGATGTCCATCCGCACCGTGTGCTTCATCGCGGCGGTGTTCACCCCGTCGCCGTGGCGGTGGATATTGGTCGCCGGCGCGCTCTTCCTGCCCTACATCGCGGTGGTGCTGGCCAACGCCGGTCGCGAGCCCACGTCGAACGCGCCGGTGCAGGCCCAGTTCGTACCACCGCTCCCGCCCAAGGCGCTGGAGCCGCCGCCGGGGGCGGTGCTCACCAGCGCCGAACGGGAGACCGTGCACACCCATTCGGAAGACTCCTGGACGATGCCGGTCGGATCGCCCTCGGCCGCCGGCCCGGAGCCCACCGACCTTTCCTCGCACACCAATTCGGATACACACGGTGACCCCGGGGGTGCCGACCGAGGCCATGCGGGCGACCCGACGGGCACCCCTTCGCAGCCCGTCAAAAATTAGCGGGAAGCGCTACGCGGGTTGGTGCTTCAACCGCATGCAGGACGTGCCATACTTCGAAACGTGCTCCGTATCCCCCGTCGGAGCGACCGACGCGATGCCGGGCGGCTCCCCCCGTGGCTGCCCGGCATCGCCCGTGTCCGGGTCGTTTGACTGTCAGGCAAGTCGACGCGCACACGGTTTCCGCACCAGACCGTTGCTTACTGAGCGCAGCGCTCCGGTTGGTGCCTGACGCAGGGTCAGCTGCCCGTTCGATGCGCCGCATCCGGGCGGCCGACCCCGTCTGCGACACTGGTGGACATGTTCCCCACCCCCAGCGACCCCGGCCGTGCGATCTGTTCGGCGAAGGGCTGTCGGGCCGACGCCGTGTGGGTCCTGGCGTGGAACAACCCCAAGCTGCACACTCCGGAGCGGCGCAAGACGTGGCTCGCGTGCGACGAGCACCGCGAGCATCTGGCCCAATTCCTGGCGATTCGCGGATTCCTCAAGGACACCGTCGCGTTCGCCGATTGGCACGAGCCCCGTCCCCCGGCCGCTCCGGCCGGCGAGGACGCCTGAGCAATCCGCGCACGGTCGCCGAGCGCGGTCCGAACCCCCTTGCCCGCTCGGCGGGTTGATCGGGCCGGCGGGCGGGCTGCGGTCGCGGCACGCCGGGTCGATCGCGCAGGCGGGTGGAGCGGGAAGGGTCCCTGATCGTCGCCGCACGGCAGCCCGGGAGCACGCCGGGCGCGGGTGCGCAAGCGGGCATCCCGCCCGTCACCGCACGGCAGGCAACGGGCGCACCGGACCCGGGGGTTCACGATCCCCTGAGCCACGCGCGGGCACTGGCGAGCACACGCGGGCGTGCGCTGCCGGCGGCGCGCAGGCGCATCCGCGCGGGTCGCGGAGCGGGCCAACCCGTCCCCGCCCGCCTCGGGCCGCGGGTTCAGCCGCCGATGGCCGACATCGGCCGGTCGGGCTGGAGGAACTCCGGGTCGTCGATGCCCGCACCGGCCTTCTTCGTCCACATCGCGGCCCGCCAGCGGTCGGCGATCTCCTCGTCGTCCGCGCCGCCGCGCAGGGCGGCCCGCAGGTCGGACTCCTCGCGGGCGAAGAGGCAGTTGCGGATCTGGCCGTCGGCGGTCAACCGGGTCCGGTCGCACGCACCACAGAACGGGCGGGTCACCGACCCGATCACGCCCACCGTGCCCGGGCCGCCGTCCACGAGCCAGCGCTCGGCCGGGTTGCTGCCCCGCGCGTCCTCCGCGTCGAGTCGGAAGACGTCGCGCAGCGCGGCCAGGATCTCGCCGGCGGTGATCATCTCGGCGCGCTTCCAGCCGTGCTGCGCGTCCAGCGGCATCTGCTCGATGAAGCGCAGCTCGTAGCCGCGTTCGAGGCACCACGCGAGCAGCGCGACGGCCTCGTCGTCGTTGACCCCGCGCATGAGCACGGTGTTGACCTTGACCGGTCCCAGGCCCGCGTCCACCGCCGCGGCCAGCCCCGCGAGCACGTCCGCGTGTCGGTCGCGCCGGGTCATCGCCTTGAACCGGACGGGGTCCAGGGTGTCCAGCGAGACGTTGACCCGGTCCAGGCCGACCTCCTTCAGCGTCGTTGCCAGCCGGGCCAGGCCGATCCCGTTCGTGGTGACCGAAAGCGTGGGCCGCGGCTCCAACGCCGCGGCGGCCCGGATGATCTCCACCAGGTCCCGGCGCAGCAGCGGCTCGCCCCCGGTGAAGCGGACCTCGCGCACGCCCAGCAGGGTCACCGCGATCCGGACCAGGCGGGTGATCTCCTCGCCGGTCAGCAACTCGGGCTTGGCCAGCCAGTCCAGCCCCTCCTCGGGCATGCAGTACGTGCACCGCAGATTGCAACGATCGGTCAGTGAGACCCGTAGGTCGGTCGCCACGCGGCCGAAACCGTCGACGAGTCCCCCGGTGCGGTGGTGCGTGCTCACCTTCGACCCCCTTCTCCTGGTTTCGGCACATCTTTGGCGATGCGGCAAGTTCCCAGGCTACGCGGGTCGCCCGGGTCGACAGGCTCACCAGGTTACGAGCGGGGCCCCCGATCGGTTGCAGTGGCGTATCCCACACGGGCATCGACAACCGTGAGTCGAATACCGGACGTGATCCACGAGAGGATCCAGGCTCACTACGAGGAGGCTTCACCGGTGAGACACGCAGCGGGCAGCGGTCCACAGCCCGACGAAGGGGGCACACCCGACGGAGCGCACTTCCTGGACACCTCGTGGCAACAGCACACCATGGGCGCGGCGGGCACACCGGGCGCATCCGGCCCTCCGCGCACATCGGGCACACCCGGCGCGTTCGACGCGGCGACCACGCCGGTCCCGGCCGACTGGTACCAGCGCGAGCAGCCCGCCGCTTCCCCCGCGGAGGCCCCGGCCGAGCCGGCCCGGCCCGCCCGCCGGGACGAACCGGAGCCGCCGCGCCGCAGCCGACGGGGGTTGGTCGTGTGGAGCCTGGCGGGCGCGCTGGTGCTCGGCGGAGCCGGCGTCGGGGCCGTGCTGTTCCTCGGGAGTGGCGACGACAAGAACAAGGCGAGTTCGGTGGGCGCGCAGTTGCCCCCCGCGCCCACGGCCGCGCCGACGGCCACGGTGCCCACGACCGCATCCACCACCAACGCGCCCGCCTCGACGCGGCCGCCGTCCTCGAGCAAGCCGCCGAGTACGTCCTCGACCGCGAAGCCGCCGGCGAACGACGTGGACGCGCCCAAGGACCCCAAGGCGCTCAAGCCGGCCGCCTACGCCGCGTGGAAGAGGATCGACGCCGCGATGGCCGCGGAGGGCATCACCCTCAACCTGAACTCCGGCAAACGCGGCTGGGCCCACCAGCAGAGGCTGCTCGACGAGAAGATCGCCGCGGTCGGCTCGCGCGAGGAGGCCCTGCGCTGGGTATTGCCGCCGGAGAAGTCGATGCACGTCCAGGGCATCGCGGTGGACATCTACCCGGCCAACGCCCAGGCGTGGCTCCAGGCCAAGGGCAGCAAGTACGGCTGGTGCCGGATGTACGACAACGAGGAATGGCACTTCGAGTACAACGCCTCCTACACCTCCGGCTGCCCCAAGCGCCTCCCCAGCGCCACGGAATGACCGAGCCGGCCGCGCCCGCGGGCGCGGGGCCATGGGAGTGACCTCGCGACACCCGGCCCCGGTCCGATCGTTGTACGCCGTGTCCGCCGACGAGTCTCGGCGGGCGCGGCGTCGGGGCGTGGGATCTCGGGGCCGTCGTAGCGGAGAGGCTCTCCCGTGCGGAATTCGGCCCTGATCGCCCCCAATCCCGATCCCCATCACCGCCGCCCGTTCGGCATGGTGCGGCTGCCCTATCCGGTGGCCCAGGCAGTGCTTCCGGCGCCCGCGGGCCGCATGCCCGCGCGGCCGCCGATCCTCACCCGGCCGCAACCCTGGTACCCGGCCGACTGGCGCTGACCGATCCGGCGCGGCCCGTCACGGCTTGTACGGCAGCGAGGGAACGTCGTAGCAGTTCGTGGTCATGTCCGGCACCTGGCCGACCCAGCCGCCCGGCGCACCGTCCTGCCAGCGGGCCACGTCGAAGCAGGTCCGGGTGGGCGCGGCGACGCGGTCGACCGGTTCGGCCCTGAAGTCGACCGGGATCAGCAGTCCGTGTGCGTCGTAGCCCTCGGGGCGGTTGACGAAGCCTTCGACGCACGCCCGGGTGACGTTCGCGCCGCACGAGGCGATCGCGTCGGTGAGCCACATCGCCGAGGCCCAGCCCTCCAGTTCCCACTGGGAGAGCTTGTCCTCGCGGTCGGGGTAGTACTTCTTCATCGCGGCCCGGAACTCGGCCACCGCGGGTTGCGCGGTGTCCGTGTAGCCGCGGCTGTTGCTCGTCGCGTAGATGCTGTTGCGGCAGGTCGGGGACGCCTTGAAGTCCTCGCCGACGCGCGCGTTCCAGTTCTGGACGTTGGTCACCTTCGCGGTCACCCGCAGTCCGGCGCCGTCCATCGCCTTGCACAGTTCGACGTTGCCGCGCGTGTCCACCGCGTCGAAGACGATGTCGACGCCCTTGCTGCGCATGTCCACCACCGCGGCGGCGAAGTTCGGCAGCGCGAAGTCGACCTGCTTTTCGAGCACGGTGTAACCCTCGGCGCGCAGGCCGTCGGCGACGGTCTGCGCGTAGCGCGCGGAGTCGGCCTGGTTGTACGACACCACGGCGGCGGTGCGCGCGCCGAGCTTGTCCTTGAAGTAGCGGTAGACCTCGGTACTCGCGTACAGCTCGCCGTTCCAGCCGACCTTGCCCTCGCGCGGAGCCCGCGAGCCGTAGATCGAGTACAGATGCGGGTAGGTCTCGTACGCGGTCCCGATCGGTTGGCCGCCGACGTCCGGGACGCCCTTGTCGCTGACGTAGCCGGCCGCGTTGTAGCTGTAGATGCTGTTGCCCGCGAAGGCGAACACCTTGTCGTCCTCGACGAGTTTGCGGGCGCAGCGCTGGTTGGCCACGCCGTAGCCGTTGTCGTCGCACGCGGACACCTCGACCTTGCGCCCGTTCACGCCGCCGCGGTCGTTGAGCGCCTTGAACCATGCCTGTGCGCCGTACATCGGCCCGGAGAAGGTCTCATTGCCCAGGATGCCCTGGACGGTGTCGATCATCCCGACGGTGATCCGGGTGGGGGTGACGCCCACGTCGGACGCGGTGTTGGCGTTCGGCGCGGGCGCGCCGGTGCCCACCGGGGCCGGCTCGCGGTCGTGGAAGTCGCGCTCCGGCAACCGCGAACCGCACCCGGCCACCAGGCACAGCAGCAGGGCCGACAACAGGGCCACCGAGGCGCACGGCACGCCCCGTCGGTGGAAACGACGACGCATACGTGCTCCTCGATGGCCCGGGTGTGGCGGATGTACGCCCGTTCGGGGTGTGGCGATCAGGCCTTGGGGCAACCCTCGACCACGGTGCCCGGCTTGAGCGCGGAGACCAGGGTGCAGACGGTGCTCAGGCTGACCTTCCAGGTGCCGTCCTGCTTGACGGCCTGGCCGGTCTGGCCGGGCAGCGCCGGGTTGCCGGCGAGCAGGATGTCGAACGACACGGCCGCCTTGTCACCGCTGATCTTGACCGCGGTGGTCTTGGACGTGACCTGCTTGGCCAGCGGGTCGTTCGCGAGCGTCTCGACGAGCGTGCCCACCTGCGCCGAGTTCTCCAGAACCGCCTTGCGGTCCGCGAGCGGCGTGGCGTTGTCGAACAACTTGTCCCAGTTGTCGGCGACCTTCTTCTCCTCGCCGGTGAGCGTGGTGCCACCGGCGGCCGGCGGAGCGCTGGACGCGCCACCGGGCGCGGCCGGCGTGCTCGCGGCGGGTGCGGGCGTCGTCGCCGCGGGGGCGGCCGGCGCGGACGCCGACGGCGTCGACTTCGCCTTGTCGTCCTTCTTGTCGTCATCGCTGCTGCAACCGGACATCACCAGCACCGCCGCCACCGGCAGGGCCAGCCATGCCCGACGCGCCCCCTTGCGACGACCGACGCCGGTGCCCGTTGTCGCCCGCTCGTTGATCATGTCCACGCTCACGCGCATTCACCACCCGTTCCGCCGGTCGCCCGGCGTCCTGTTGCTGTTGATGTAGCCAGGTAGTACCTGGGTTACCGGCAAGTCATGTTGCCACGTGCGACTCGGTATCCAATCGTGTTCCGGCCCGTATGACCAGATCCCGGCGAACTACGCTGAGGCACGAATGCGCGATCGGGCGGACTCGACGGGTGGACCCTATGGCAGGTTCGACGGACTCGGCAGGTTCCACGGGAAAGGCGAACTCCCCTATCGAACGACAGCGTACGACCGACGCGGCCGCGACCATGGAGGGTTTGCGGCGGCTGTTGCGCACGCACGGCGGCTGGCTGGTGGGCCTGTGCGGCGCGTTGTTGTGCGCACTGGGTTGGTACGGCGTATCGGGCGAACGGTACGAGGCGCGCCAACTGCCCTACCTGGCCTCGGCGACCATCCCGGGCGCGGCTTTGATCGTCGCGGGCGCGGTGCTCGTGGTGGGCACCCGGGGCGGGGCGGCGGGCGAGTCGGGAGCGGTGGACGCGGAGCTGCGCTCGATGGTGGGCCGGCTGTACGAACTGCTGGTCGAGCCGGTGCCGGACGCGGCGGAGCAGCCGACCGCCGCGGCGGGGTGGGTCACGGTGCCGGGCGGCGCGCGGTACCACCGGTCCGAGTGCTCGCTGGTGCGGGGCAAGAACGGGGTGTTTCCCGTGGACGAGGCGATGGCGCGGAACAAGGACCTGCGGCCGTGCCGGTTGTGCGACCCCGGCCCGGGGCCGGGGCAGACCACGCCGGGGGCGGCGGGGCCGGGGGCTGTCGGGCCGGAGGCTGCCGGGGTGGGGCCCGCCGGGGCGGTCTCGCCGCCCGGAGCGGCCGCCGGGTCGACGAAGCGAAGCGAAACCGGTGACGCCGGTCCCGACGGGCCCGCCTCACCCGCGACCGGCGGCTGAGCGTCGTGCTCACGGTGGAACTGGCCCTGGCCGGACTGGGCGTGGGCGCGATCGCGGCGCTCGCGGCGGTCGGGATGATCACCTCCTACCGGGCGACCGGCGTGTTCAACCTGTCCTTCGGCGCGCTCGCGATGATCGTCGCCTACCTGGTCTGGCAGCAGGTACGGGTATGGGGCTGGCCGCTGTGGGCGGCGGTGCTGCTCGACGTGGGCGTGGTGGCGCCGGCGCTCGGCCTGGTCCTGGAGCGCTTCGTCTTTCGCGGCCTGCACCGCGAGGGGGCGGGCCCGGCCCGGATGCTGGTCGCCTCGCTGGGCGTGTTCGTGCTCCTGGTCGGTGTGGCCACGCTGACCTGGGGCACCCAGGCCCGCCTGGACCCGCCCTCGATCGTGCCGACCGGGTCGGTGGCGCTGCCCGGCGACACGTCCGTGGCCCGCGGCACGCTGGTCGAGCTGGGCGTGGTGATCGCGGTCGCCGCGCTGGTGGCCGGCGTGACCCGGTACACCCGGTTCGGCGTGCGGCTGCGCGCGGTGGTGGACCGGCGTGCGCTGGCCGAGTTGGCGGGCGTGCCGGCCGACCGGGTGGCCGCGGCGGGCTGGGCCTTCGGGTCGATGCTGGCCGGGTTGACCGGGGTGCTGCTGGCACCGCACCTGCGGCTGGATCCGTACGGGCTGACCCTGCTCGTCCTGGAGACGATCGGCGTCGCGGTGGTCGCCCGGCTGGCCAGTCTGCCGGTGGCGATCCTGGCGGCACTGGCGATCGGGGTGGGGCAGAGCGAACTGTCCCGGCTGGAACTCGACTCGTGGGGGCTGATCCAGGCGCTCCAGGCGAACCTGTTCGTGGTGGTGATGCTGGTCGCGCTG
The DNA here is from genome assembly GCF_000372745.1 of Embleya scabrispora DSM 41855. Classification (GTDB taxonomy): domain Bacteria; phylum Actinomycetota; class Actinomycetes; order Streptomycetales; family Streptomycetaceae; genus Embleya; species Embleya scabrispora. Next base: position 42,011 of record NZ_KB889710.1, read on the forward strand.
CTGGTGCTGCCGCGGATGATCGAGGTGGGCGGCCCGGACGCCACGCGGGCGGCGACCCGGATAGGGACCGGGCACGGCGAGAGTGCGCCGGCGGGCTGGTGGGTGCCGTTCGTCGCGGTCGCCGCGGCGCCGCTCGCCCTGGGCGCGGAGCATCTGCGGATCGCCCAGCAGGTGCCGGCGCTGGCGATCGTGTTCGTGTCGCTGGTGATGCTCACCGGGTACGCGGGCCAGATCTCGCTCGGCCAGGCCGGCTTCGCGGGTCTGGGCGCGCTGTTCGCCGGGCAGCTGATGAGCCGGCACGTCCCGGGCCTGGTCGCGCTGTTCCTGGCCGCGCTGCTGGTGGTGCCGGTCGGCCTGTTGACCGGGTGGCCGGCGATTCGGCGGCGCGGGTTGACACTGGCGCTGACCACGTTCGCGGTGGCCGCGGTGGTCAGCCGGTTCGTCTTCGCCCAACCGCGCTTCACCAGCGACGCGGTGCTCGACCACCCATGGCCCTTCGAGGACGAACGCGCCTTCTACGCAATGGAGTTGGCCTGCCTGGGGCTGGTCCTGCTGGTGATCCGTCGGCTGCATGTGAGCCGACTCGGCCGGATGCTGGTCGCGGTCCGTGACCACGAGCGCGGCGCGGCGGCGGCCGGTGTGGACGTCTCCTCCGCCAAGGTCTTCGTCTTCGCGATCGGCGCCGGCGTGGCCGCACTGGGCGGCGCGCTGCTGGGGATGGGCGGCCGGGCCTTCGACGCGGCGGCCTTCGACCCGGTTCTGGGCCTGGTCTGGTTCGCGGCGGTGGTCGTCTTCGGCGTGGACAGCGCGGCGGGCGCGGTACTGGCCGCCGGTTTGGTGGTGGCCCTGGACGCGGCCACCACGGCCGGCATGTCCACGATCGTGATCGGCGCCCTGGCCGTCCTGCTGTCCCGGATGCCGGGCGGCGTCCCGGCCACGGCCCTGCGCCTGGCCGCCGGCCGCCCGGCCGCCCCGGCGGAGCCGATCCCGGTCCGGCTCACCCCACTCGGCCGAACCCTGCGGGCCCGGGTGCGCCCGTGAACGGGGCACCGGAGTCGACGCGGCCGGACCCGGACGGTGGTGGGTCGGCGAGTGCGCTGCGGGCCGACGCGATCGTGCGGCGGTTCGGCGGGTTGCGGGCCGTGGACGGGGTGGACCTGGTCGTGCCGGCGGGCGCGGTGACGGCGGTGATCGGGCCGAACGGAGCGGGCAAGAGCACCCTGTTCGACTGCCTCGCGGGCGGTCGGGTCGACGCCGGTCGGGTGTACCTGGGCGGGCGGGACGTCACCCGGCTGCCGGCGCATCGGCGGGCCCGGCTCGGGCTGGCCCGTACGTTCCAGGTGGTGTCGGTGTTCCCCAGTCTGACGGTGGTGGACAACCTGCGGGTGGCGGCGGAGAACCGGTCCGGATCCTCGGCCGTCGCCCGGCTGTTCGGCCTGCCCGACCCGGCCCGGGGACGAACCGGGGCCGCGGTCGAGGCGGCGCTGCGCCGACTCGCGCTGACCGAGCACGCCCACACGCTGGCGGGCCGCCTCCCGGCCGGGGTACTGCGCATGGTCGAGCTGGCCCGCGCCCTCGCGTCGTCCCCCTCGGTGCTGCTCCTGGACGAACCGGCCAGTGGGCTGGACGACGCGCAGACCGACCGGCTGCGGCACGAGCTGCGCGCGCTGGCCGCCGACGGCCTGGCCATCCTGCTGGTCGAACACGACATGGACCTGGTCTTCGGCGTCGCCGACACGGTGCACGTGATGGCCGCGGGCCGCATCGTGGCGGCCGGCACACCGGAGGAGATCCGCGCCGACGAGCGCGCCCAGGAGGTGTACCTCTGATGCCGATCGCCCTGTCCGTCACCGGACTTCGGGTGCGCTACGGCCCGATCGAGGCGCTGCACGGCGTCGACCTGGAATTCCCCTCGGGCGCGGTGACGGCCCTGGTCGGCCGCAACGGCTCGGGCCGCAGCACGCTGTTGAACACCCTGGCCGGCCTGGTCCGCCCGAGCGCGGGCCGGGTGCTCTGGCACGGGGTGGACATCACCGGATGGCCCGCCGACCGGCGAGCCCGCGCGGGCCTGACCCTGATCCCCGAACGCGGCGGCGTGTTCGCCGGCCTGACCGTGGCCGACAATCTGAAACTGTTCGCCGACGGCGGTGACATCGGGCCCGCGCTTGCCGCGTTCCCGATCCTGGGCGACCGGCTGACCCAAAAGGCCGGCACCCTCTCCGGCGGCGAACAGCAGATGCTCGCGGTCGGCCGCGCCCTGCTCACTCCCACCAAGCTCCTCCTCCTGGACGAACTCAGCCAGGGCCTGGCCCCGAGAGTCGCCGCCCGGCTCTACGAGGTCGTCACCACCCTGGCCGACGCCGACCGCACGGTGATCCTGGTCGAACAACACACCGGCGAGGCCCTGGACCGCGCCGAGGTCGTCTACGCCCTCAGCCGAGGCACCATCACCTTCCGCGGCGACCCCACCGAATACCACACCCACCCGAACGCGACACACCGCACGTAGGCCCTGCCCCGGAGGCTCGGCGCGTGTGGCGCCCCAAGCCGGTGTCGGTGACAACATCTGGGCGGCGGAGACCGACAACCGCGGACTCGTGGTCGATCACATCGACGTGGCCGAGGCGCCGGTCCCGAAGTCGGTGGCGCCGCTGTCGGGGCTGAAGACTGCCGGTCCGGGTGCCCCGGCGCGGGTTCGTGCTCGACGGGAAGCCGGTGCTTGCGTCCACGTCCTACCTGCCGGCCGACCCGGTCGCCGGCTTGCGCATCACGCACGAGCACCGGGCCGCCCGGCGGTGGACGACCGGAAGGGATCGGCGTGTTGCCGGAGATCGATGCGCGCAGCGAGTTCGCGGCTGTGGTGATCAGGACCGACTACGGGGACGAGACGGCCTGGGCGGCGGTGGCGACGGAATTGGGTCGGCCGTGGGGAACGGACGGGGAGTTCGAGGCGGGCGTGCACTTCGTCGACGATCCGGTCCGGGCAAACGCCGGGCCCGACGACATCGTCGCGGCGGTCCGGCGGGGCGAGGAGCAATTCGTGGTGTTCGTCGCCGACCGGCACACGATGCGGTCCGCCGACCACGCGCTACTCGCCCTCGACACCCGGCCCGAGGACCAGGCTCCGGACCCGATCGGCGCCCCGTCCCCGCGCGCGTTTCGGACCGTGCCGGCCGGCGTCCACGAAGTGCAGGCCAATCCGGCGATCGCGAACCTCTTCTTCTCGGAATTTGCGCAAGCGGCCCATGCCCACCCCGAAGGCGTCTTCCGAGCCTTCGGAGGCTGATCCCGGTAACCGTCGCCCCCGACTCGGCTGCGCCCGACGGCTCAGCGTGGCATCACCTTCCCGCGCAGCACCACCGCGCGGGGGTCGGCCAGGACGGCGACGTCCGTGCGGGGGTCCGCCGCGTAGACGACCACGTCGGCGGAGGCGCCCTCGGCGATGGCGTCGCGGCCGAGCCAGGTGCGGGCGGACCAGCACGCGGCGGAGAGCGCGTCGGCCGGGGGGATGCCGGCGGCGACCAGTTCGGCCACCTCGTCGGCGACCAGGCCGTGTGGCAGCGAGCCGCCCGCGTCGGTGCCGACGAAGATCGGGATGCCGGCGTCGTAGGCCGCCCGGACCGTGGCATAGCGGTTCGCGTGCAGCGCGCGCATGTGCGCGGCGTAGGTCGGGAACTTGCCGGCCGCCCGGTCGGCGATGCCGGGGAAGGTGGCGATGTTGACCAGTGTCGGCACGATCGCCACGCCGCGTTCGGCGAACAGCGGGATCAGGTCCTCGGTCAGGCCGGTGGCGTGCTCGATGCAGTCGATGCCCGCCTCGACCAGGTCCGGGAGCGAATTCTCGGCGAAGCAGTGCGCGGTGACCCGGGCGCCCTCGGCGTGCGCCGCGGCGATCGCCTCCTTGAGTGCGTCCAGTGGCCACAGCGGGGACAGGTCGCCGGTGTCCCGGTCGATCCAGTCGCCGACCAGCTTGACCCAGCCGTCGCCGCGCCGCGCCTCCCGGATCACGAACGCGGTCAGGTCGCCGGGCTCGATCTCGTGTGCGTAGTTGCGGATGTAGCGCTTGGGCCGGGCCAGATGGCGACCCGCGCGGATCAGTCGGGGCAGGTCCTCCCGACCATCGACCCAACGCGTGTCGGCAGCCGATCCCGCGTCCCGCAACAACAGCGCGCCGGCGTCCCGATCGGTCTGCGCCTGACGTTCGGAGGTGGCGGCGTCGACGGCGCCGTGTTCGTCGATCCCGACGTGGCAGTGCGCGTCGACCAGGCCGGGCAGTACCCAACCTTCCAATGTCGCGTCGACGGCGAGGGAGGTCGGCCGATCGAAGGTGATCCGCCCACCGACGATCCACATCTCGTCACGAACTTCGTCCGGGCCGACCAGAACGCGACCCTTCACGTGCAACACGGTCATGCCGAGACCCTACGCCCCGACCTCATCGACGCTGCGCCCACAAAAACCACCCACCCAGCTTCGACAAATCACGGAGCCCCACCGCAGCCCCCACGAATCCCCAAGCCGACCACACAAACAACTCGACCCCCCGGCCCACCAAGTCAAGCCCCACCCCCACCCACCAGCACCCGGCCCCAGCCCACCCCACGACCCACCTCCCCCAAGCCCCACCCCCGGCGCGTCAGCGCCCCCGACCCAGCCCGCCCCCAGTGATCGACGCGCGAAGCGCGGAGAGCGGCGGAGCCGC
>NZ_KB889711.1 GCF_000372745.1 Embleya scabrispora DSM 41855
CCCGGTGCTCGCGTCCCGCCCACCGCATCGCGCCGCCCCACCGTCTTCGTTGGCATGCACCCACCCTGCCGGAGCGAGAGAGCACACCCACAGGGGCGACCTACTCAACCGAGCGCGTCCACGTACTCAACCGACCGCGCTCACCCCGGCCGTCGCCAGGACCCACGCGAGGCGCGGCACAGGCCGGAGACCGGGCCCGCGCGCGTGAACGCCGGGGGCCGCACCCGCGAATGGCGCACCGCGGTGGGTGGTCCACGTACCGTCGGCACGGCGTTGTGTCGGGACAGGCCCGACACAACGCCGTGAAAGTTCGCCGAGCCGGGCAACTTCGCGCAATCGTGCCCGTGTTGAGTGACGCCCGCTCGACCGTCCGGCAGCTCATGGCCCGGCTCAACCGCCCGCCCTCAACCCGGGCCGGTACGGAGGTCGTCACGGGCATCGAGGACGAACACCTCTTCGTGATCCGCGATCGGGATTCAAAAAGGAGAGGTGGCGCGCGGGGCGGCCGTGCAGGATGCGGTCATGGTGAACCGTCGCGTGTATGTGGACCTGGACCAAGTCGAGGATCTCGATCACGACTGGCTCTACGTGGTTCTCGAGGGGCCCTCGGGTTCGTCTACGAGATCCAGCACGGAGGTCATTCCTGTTGCCAGGGCGCGATCGAGGGTTACCTGGTGCCGGTCGAGTCGCTGGACGGGTACGCCGCGCTGATCGACCTGTTCGTGAACCGACTGCACAGCGCGCCGGTGGCGATGGCGTCCATTCCCGAACATCTGCCCGCATTGCGCGCGGCCGTCGCCATGATCCGGATTCCGGCGAGCAGCGGGTCCTCGCGCACGCTCGACTACGACCTGAGCCCGATCGTCGTCGACGAGACGCGCCTGGAGGAGATGACCGAGGCACACGTCCCGGTGACCACGGAGTTCGGCCCCGGCATCCTGGTCTGGTCCAACTCCGACTGAACCCCGCCACCGAACGAAGCAACGACCGCCTCGGGCTGCCGTCGGGGTCAACACGGTTTTCGAACACCGGATGGCGGTTGCGTGTTGTCGGGGCGGGTGCCGGTTCCCCCCGCGGCCGACGGCGGATCGGTTCCCGACCCGACGGACCCGCCGATCCCGCGGACACGGGCGGTACTGCCCATGAACCCGGTCGCGACCCGCAGCTGTCCACGGCGGCGCGGCGCGTTCGTCGAGGATCGAAGCGGCCCGCCCGGCTCCGGATCCATCGCCTCCTGCGGACAGCCGTCACGTGCCGACGACAGAGCCAACCTGCCTGCGATACAGGGCACTTGTCCCCCGACACCGAGCGCAGCGCCGCCACCGCGTCGTAAGCGCGTCCGGACTCCCCCGACCGCTCCATCGGGGAAGCGGGGCCGGCGGGCGCGGAAACTGCCGGCGAGCAGGCGCAGCTCGTCCGGGCGGTCGTGTCGGGCCGGGATCGCGGTCGACTCGTCGGGCCTCGTTCGTCGACACATGCCGTGTCCCGTGGATCCGCGCGCGGCACCTCGACCGTCTCGTCCGTGAGGCACGGCCTGTGTCGACGACCGGGACACGCCTGGCCGCCGCCCTCGACAGCGCGAGATGTCCCCGAGGGATCAGCCGGCGCTCCCCCGGCTTCGGTGCCCGTAGCGGCTCAGGTCCGCGGAACGCCGCCCCGGGGGTTGGAGGTCGGCGTAGGGGTGCCGGCGGGCGCCGGTGCCGTGGACCAGGACGCGCCGCGGCTGTGCGGGTGTGGGGCGGGGGCGTGGCGGGCCGGACTTCTTCGACGGGAGAGGTCCGGCGTGTCCCTGTCGACCCCTGCGTGACGCCGGGCGGCCGGGTCGTCGTCGGTGTCGGCCACGACCGTGTACGCGTCGGCCGGCTGTCCTGCGAGACACGGGCGTGGCTCGCCGAGGCGACCGGTCTGGGCACCACGGTCGTCCACGTCACGCACGACCTGGCGTCGGCGCGGCTCGCCGACCACTGCCTGCTGCTGCACGGGGGTCGATTGGTCGCGGAGGGCGTCCCCGAAACGGTGCTGACCGGTGCGACGTTGCGGCGCGTGTGGGGCCTCCCCGACTCCCTCTGACCGGGACGACACCGGACACGACAAGGCACTGCGCTCCGGCGCTCATGCCGCACGGCCGGCTCTCGAAGGACGCGAAGGGATCCGATGTGCGCGGGGTCGGTCAATGACCGAAACGCCGTCGCCCTCCCGGATACCGAGACACTCGGGGTGAAGCACGGCCACCGACCGGTCGTCCCCTCCACAGGAGGGCGCGACGAACGAGCTCGGCTCCGACCGCGCGTTGCCGCGGTCGGAGCCGTGCTGAGATCGGCACAGCCGCGGCGCGCCCCGCCTGGGGCGCAGGCTCCGGACCCGCCCTCGGTTGCGGCCGACCCGTGACGAAACGTCCGCAACAATCACGGGCCGGCCGTACCCTCCGTCGCGCGGCCGCCGCTGTCGACAGTTCGCCGTTCCGTGCGGCCGTGACGTCCTCGTCCCGGGCCTCGTTGGGCACGCTCCGGCGCGGACGGTCGCCGAGGTGCGCCAAGAGGCTGGGCCATCGTCGACAAGACCGGGAGGAACCTGGGCGACGTCCGCTCGCACCCGACGAACGACACGTCCTCGAACCGAAGCCACCCCGCTGTCGACGGCACTGAAACAGCGCGAGCTGCTCAGCGAGGCCGTGGGTCGAGCCAGGCCGGGCCTGCGGTGGGTCGGCTCGTCGCCACGACGCGGCCTCCCGCGCCGGTCCGTGGACGCCTCCTCCCCCGTGACCGGCGGTCCGGGAGTCACCGGGGTTCCCTGGCGGGGAGTGACGTGGTTGGCCGCAGCGGCTCGGAGATGAACGACCTGTTCGTGTTGCATGGCGAGCAGTGCCCGGGCCTGGTGCGAAGGTTGGTGAGCTCGTCGATCACCTGCTCCGACTGGGCCGCCGCGAAGTTGTCGTTCGCTCTGTCCGTGCAGTCGGACTGTGTGGTCAGGTGGTCTGCCGGAGTGCGCTGACCAGTGCGCGCGGATCGTCGGCGTGGAAGCGGATGGTGTGGGCCTGTCCCATCACGCCGAGTGGGCGGGTGAAGGGGAGTGGCCGGTTCAGCTCCAGGGTCACGGAGGTCTGGCTGCCCACGATCAGGTCGAGGACCCCGTCCTCGGACAGGGTGATCAAGCGGCCTTCGGGGTAACGCCGGTCGACCCGGACCGAGGCGACAGCGTCGGACGGCACGGCGAGGTCGAAGAGGACTCCGTAGCGGATCCGCACAGAGCCGTCGGGGTGCACGACGTGCGGCCGAGTGACGCAGGCGGCGTGCAGGCCCAGCACGAGGACGACGCCGTACACATCGAGTACCAGGATCACCCCGTGGAGCGCCGGCCAAGGGATGAGGAAGGCCAGGCCGACCGTCTCGACGACCAACACGAAGAGCAGCCCGTACATCATCGCGGTCTGGGGCCCGGTGTACGCGGCGGCGACATCCCCGGGGCGCACCCCGTGGGTGCCGCGCCGGATCCACCGACCCAGGGAGGCGAGGTTGCGCAGCTCGTGGAGGACCAGGCGGCGGACCGGCACCGGCACCGCCTCCCGTATGGTGGCTCGCCGCGCCGCCTTGCGGTCCGCGCCGCGGGCGCGCGCGGCAACGTACAGCGAGCGCAGCACGCAGGCCTCCAGCAGCAGCACCGCGAGCACCAGCGCCTCGGCGCCCGCCGGCACCCACCCCGGTGGCCGGACACCGGCCGCCAGGCAGACCACCATGACCAGTTCCCCCGGCAACACGGTGGCCATCGCGACCCGCGCCGTCCGTATGCCCCGGCGTCCGCCGCTCATCCCCGGCCCCTCTTCATGAACGCGTCCATGAGTCGGCGCACGACTTCCGCCTGCGCGGGGGCGTACTCGGCGAGCAGCGCCTCCTTGAGCCCGGCCACGACCACCCCGTCCTGAGGGATCGCGGCGAAGAGCTCGTCCGGGACGGCTGCCATCAGGTCGGCTGCCAGAAGTACGATCCGCGGATCGTCGGCGGGGGCTTCGGCGAGCGCGTCGAGACGCTCGTAGAGTTCGACGACCGCGGGGTCGGCGACCAGCGTTGCGAGCAGCGCGAAAATCTCCTGGCTACCGGTGCCGGTGGCGTCCACCAGCGTGAGGTACTCGCGGTCCTTGGCCGCGCTCGGCGAGTCCGTCCGGGGAGCCTGGGCCAACAGGGCGGCAAGGCCGGGTGAGACGGGCCCTGTCGCGCCGGGCGGCTCGGCGAGCAGGGCGCCGAGCCGGCGGCGGCGCTCCCGGATGTCGGCTTCCTGGCGGGCCAGGTCGGCGTCGAGCTCCTTCAATATCTCGGCCAGTTCGCGTCCGGCATCGTCGGCGAGGGCGTCGCGGACTTCATCGAGGCCCAGGCCGAGTTCGGTGAGCCGGCGCACCCTGGCGAGCAGGACGGCGTCGCGGACGCTGTAGGCCCGATAGCCGTTGGGACGCCGCTCCGGTTCCGGGAGCAGTCCGACGTGGTGGTAATGCCGGATCGCCCGGGTGGTGAGCCCGACGAGCGCGGCGATCTCTCCGATTCGCATGCCTCCAGTAGAAACCCTGCCGTTGCGTCAAGGTCAAGGGCTCGGCAGCCTCGTCGAGGAGGCCGAACGACTCGAAGGTGGGCGGGCTCCGGGCCGCCGAAGTCGAGTGCGGCCCGGTTGCGGCGCCGGTGCCGTGCGTGGTGGTGAACGTGGACTACCGGCTCGCCCCCGAACACCGGCGACACGCCGAACTCACCGGCGCCCGCGTCGCCACGACACCGCTACCTCCGCCACCGTCCCAGCCGCGACGGGCCGTCCGGCGCGTCGGAGCCGACGGCACCTTCGCCGTCGTCGCCCCCACCTCCGCCCCGGCATCGCACACGCGGCAAGACCGTCACCGTCGTCATCGAGCCGAAGACGGTGCGCAACCTGACGATCCCGCCGCCATCAGGACACCGGCGCCCGGCCGTCTGTGATCGTCTCCGCCGCCGCATCCGACTGGTCTGGGCCGACGGCTCCTACACCGGGCCCCTGGTCGACTGGGCCGCCGACGCCCTGGGTATCGCGTTGACGGTTGTCCGACGCCCCGACGGCACCCGGGGGTTCACCGTGCTGCCGCGCCGTTGGGTGGTGGAGCGCACGTTCGGCCGGCTGATGCGTTCACGCCGCCTGGCCCGCGACTACGAAACCCGCCCCGTCGCAAGCGAAGCGATCGTGATGTGGTCGATGACGATGCTCATGACCCGGCGTCCGGCCCGCCGGGCTGCGGCGCGCCCACAGACCCAGCCCGCGGCGGCAGCGTGAACACCCCCGGCATCTGTTCGGCCGGCCACCCGCGAGCCACCAGCCGCTTCGCCTTCGACCGCACCCCCTCCAGCTTTCCCGGCACCGGCTCCAACCCCAGCCCACGGGCCGGGTCCTTCAGCCGCGAACCCGTTGCGGCCTCGGGAGCATCCACCAACTCCACGATCCGCCGATAGACCGGCGCCGGCACCTCCACCGACCCCCCTTCCCGCCGATGCGGCACCACCGAACCGGCCACCGCGGTCTCCACGACCACCGGCTCCGGCGGCCCGCCCGCCGCTTCCCGCGGACCATGCGTTTCGAGGGCCTCCGCCAACTCCGCCACCGCGATCACCCGCCGCTCCAGCACCGCTTCGGTGTCCCGCAACGCGGCCGGCACCCGATCCGCCTCCGCCCGCAACTCCTCCACGCGCACCCGAGCCGCGGTCTCCCGGTCTTCCAGCAACCCCATCACCGACGCCACCACAACCCCCACGAGTGAGACGACCCGACGCGGTCATCCCTCCCGCACAGCAACGGACTTCATGCCTGACCAGCAGAAACTCAGCGATCACATTCGATAGGACAACGGCTTCTAATGCCACATCACGGGTCATCACGTCATGGCTGCGGACACTCGGTAAGCGCTGCGCATGGGTCGGGCGCTGTTCGGTTACGTCGCTGCGTGAGAAGCAGGAGGACGAGTGAGGCGGCGACGCCTGCGGCAGCGATCAAAGGCAGTAGTTTCAGGTTCTGCGCGACCACAAGACCTCCTCCTCCCGCCCCGGCCGCGATGGCGATTTGCATGACCGACTGGTTCAAACTCATGAGGACGTCGGAGGCATCGGGGGCCAGCGAGGCCACGCGGATCTGCTGCGTGGAAGTACTTCCCCAGGCAGCTATGCCCCACAACAGAACTGCGCCTACTGCACTGCCGGTTGCGACTCCGAGCACCGGGAGGGCGATGAGCACCAGCACGTGGAAGGCCTTGGTCACCGTCAGCGTTCGATGAGCTCCCACACAGTCCGTCAGGAAACCACCGATTCGTATGCCGACGATGCTGGTGAGGCCGAAGAGCAGTAGGACGAGGCTCACCGCGCCACCGTCGAGACCGACGACACGGACCAGGTATGGCGTGAAGTACGTGTTCAATACGGCGTAGCCGCCGAGCCAGAGAAATGTGACCGTCAGGCCCAGGATGATGCGCGAGTCGGCGAGCAGGCCGAGTTGGCGGCGGAGCGGCACAGGAGCATGGGGAACGGTACGCGGGAGTGTCGCCCGCACCAGGCCCGCCACGAACACCGCGAGCGCGGCGTTGAGCGGGAAGGTGGTTGTCCAGTCCCAGTGTTCGGCGATGGTGCGCCCGGCCGGTACTCCGAGGACGAGGGACGCCGTCACACCCATGACGACGGTTGCGACCGCTCGGGCGCGGCGTTCCGGAGGCGCGAGGCGTACGGCGAGACTCAGTGCTGCGACGACGACGAGCCCGGTACTCGCCGCCATGACGACTCGCAGCGCCATGATCGACAGGAAAGTGGGGCTCAGCCAGGACACGATGTTCGCGGCCGCGAAGACGAGCAGCGCTACTGATATGAGAAGGCGCCGTTCGACTCGTGCCGTCATCACGACAAGCACAGGAGTCGTCAGCCCGTATGCGAGGGAGAAGACGGTGACGAGCCGGCCCGTGGTCGCTTCACTGATTCCGAGCCCTTGGGCAACGAGGTCAAGCTGCCCGGGCAAGATGTATTCGGCCACTCCTGCTGTGAACGTCGCGCAGAAGAGCACGGCGGTGATCAGCGCGGAATGATGTCTCACAACGATATTCCCAGATTTGCGGGGGTATGAATGGTGATCGATGTCGACTCATGGGGATTGATTGCTGGGCGTATATCGACCGGAAAGCCGTGGGGGCCTCCTGGCGGCGCGAGACCGGGCAGGTCCGCTCAGCCTTGAGGCCCCCACGGCGTGCAGGCCGCTTCAGCTCGCCGAGCTCGGCGGCCGGGTGCGGTTACAGATGCGCGGCCAGGAACGGCAGGACGACGTCGGCCATCTCGTCGGGCACTTCCTCCGCGAGGTCGTGGCCGGCGTCGAATACGTGTCCGGTGACGTCGTGGGCCATGAGCCGCATCTGGGACTCGTTGCGGTCGCCGATGAAGGCGGATCCGCCGAGCGCCAGGACCGGGATGTCCAGCTTCTTCTGCGCGGCCTGCCGGTTCTGTTCGGCGTCGACGAGCATCGCCCGGTAGATCGAGAGCATCGCGCGGATTCCGCCGGGCATGGAGTAGCAGCGCACGTATTCGTCGACCGCGTCGGAGCCGGCGCTGTCGGGGTGGCTGCGCTCGAACTTGATCATGTAGGTGATCAACTCACGCTCGTGTCCGGCGATCAGCATCTCGGGTACGTCCGGCTGAAAGTAGAAGCCCAGATGCCACAGGTGCATGCCACCGGCGACATTCTCGGGGGTGAGGGCCGCGTGGTCCTCGAAGCCGAATCCGGGGAACAGGGCCTCGGCGAACACGAGGGCGGTGACGTGGTCGCGGTGGCGGGCGGCGAGTTGGTAGCCGATCACCGCTCCCCAGTCCTCGCCCGCCACGGCGTACGTCTCGTGTCCGAGGTGGGTCATCAACTCGGCGATGTCGTCGCTCATGGTCGCGGAGTCGTAGCCGTCCGCGGGACGGGCGGAGTCGCCGAGGCCGCGCAGGTCCGGTACGACGACGGTGTAGTGGGGCGTCAGCTTCGGGACCAGCCGGCGCCAGTGGTAGCCGGTCTTGGGCACGCCGTGCAGGAGTACCAGCGCGGGGCCGAACCCGGCCGTGCGGTAGTGCAGACTCGTTCCGTTGACGGCGGCTCGGCCCGTGCGGACGGGCATTTCGTCGTGGTCGAACATCATGTTCTCCAACCTTTCTGTCCTACCTCGCGATACGGGTGTCAGTGGGCTTGGGGAGGGTCGACGACAGTCACCAAGCGGCTCGGTCCGGTGCCGTCCGTGGTTGTCCGGGCGGCGATACGGCCCGCGGAGCGCAGAATGACGTTCTCCGGGTAGAGCCGACCGAGCAGGGCCAGCAGCACGAGGTCGTCCTGGCCGGTGGCGTCCAGGGTGACGTCGCCTGCTTGCGTCCACACCAACCCCGGTGCGCGCAGTGCGGACCACACAGTCGCGGTGCGAGGCGCGGCATCGGAGTGCGCGTCGTCCGCGGCGGGGTCCGGCCGGTGGGCGAAGCGGTGGCCGCGCAGGGCCTGGCCGAGGTCGACGTGGGCGGTGGCGCCGTCGTGGGTGATCTCGATGCGCGCGGTGCGGGTCCCGTCGCCGACCGGCCCGGTGCCGGTGCGGGCGGTGAGCGGCCCCGACACGGTGACGGCGGGCGGCAGGTCCTCAACGAGGGTGCGGGGGGCGGCGTAGTAGTCCTGCACCTCGGCGACGTACGTGGTGGTGTCTTCGGCGGCCGGGTCGGTGCGCCAGGTCAGCAGGTGCCGTGGTGCGGTCAGGGGTGGCCGGTCGAGGACGGCGGGCAGGGCGGTGCCACCGCCCGCCTCGAAGCCGTAGCCGGCCGGGCCGGAGGTGCCGGTGACGACGCGGCGGGCGAAGTCCACGATGCCGGCGTGCCGGATCTGGCGGACCAGCAGTTCGGTGAGGAACGCGTCGCGGGCCGGTTCGGTGTGCCGCAGACCGGTCGGGGTGATCAGGAGCGGAACGTCCTGCCAGTTGGTGAAGGGCAGCAGGGCATCGCGCAGCAGGACCATCTGGTGCAGCCACTCGTTGTAGAGCTGCATCGTGACGGGCCCGCCGCGCCGGCCTCGGAGCAGATCGGCCGCGGGAGGGGTGAGCACGTGGCCGTAGCAGTGGCTGCGGACGACCAGCGGTCCGGCGGGCAGCGGGATCCGGCTGATGAACAGCCTCTCCAGGGCCGAGGCGGCCCAGGAGGCGAGCTCCCGGCCGATCGTCTCGGCCTGCCCGCCCAGTTCGCGCACTGCCGAGGCGCTGTCCGGGCCGATGCCCAGCGGCAGGGAGGTCTCCCGGGTGCCGAGTGCAAGTGTCGCGCGGACCTGATCCCCCAGCACCTTGCCGTCGGCGCTGGTGAGGGCGTTGTCATCGATGATGCCCTGCAACAGCGGCTCGGTGGCGGTGAAGAAGTCGCGGGCTGTCAAGGTGGTACCGGCCGCGGCAAAGGTGTTCCAGCGGCTACCGCCCAGAGCGGGCGTGCTCGGGATGGGTGCGGGGGGCATGCGTCCTCCGAAGTCTTCGATTGAAGCAGGGCGGGGTCGCCGGATCCCGTGTTCGGGCGGGCAGGCGACTTTTCTGGATCGTCTGATACAGATTGCGGCCATGAAAAAGGGCTCTGTCTCCGGAAGCGTGAATGATCTTCGAGTCGCGGGATCAGACGGGGTGAACCAGGCCTGGAACAGCGCCGATTCCTCGCCGCCGTCGCCAAGCAGCCACGGCGGCCTGGGAATTCACGCTTCCGGAGACGGAGACTGAAAAAATCAGTCGAGGGCGGCCAGCGCGACCTCAACGAGGGGTTCGAGGGCGTGGACGTCCGGGGTGATCTTCGCGGAGACCAGCAGTCCGTTGAGGAACGTGACGAGGAAGGCGGCCAGCGTGTGCGGGTCGTGTCGCGTCGCGATCTCGCCGCGCTCCGCCGCGACCCGCAGCACCTCGGCGAGCGCGTCCCGGCTGGCGTCCTGCATGTCCCGCACGGTGCGCCGGATCGCCGCATCCTTCGGCAGGCGCTCGCAGGCGGCGTTGACCACCAGGCAGCCTCGGCCGTCGTCTTCCACGGCGATCCGGACCCGCTCGACCAGCATCACACGGATCGCCGACCGGGCGTCCGCCCCCTCCTCCAGGCTGCGCAGGGCGGCCGCCGCGAGGGTGGTGCGGTAGTGCTCCAGAGCCGCCCGGTACAGGCCCTCCTTGTCGCCGAACGCGGCATACAAGGATCCCTGCCCGATCCCCAGCTGCTGGGTCAGGTCGCGTACCGAAGTCGCCTCGAAGCCACGCCTCCAGAACAGTTCCATGGCGCGGCTCACCGCCGCCTCGGTGTCGAACTCCCGGGTTCTTGCCATGACCCCACCGTAACCTATCTGGATCGATTGCTCAAGAAAAGGGATTGCGTCCTGACCACGCGCCGCCTCACAGGCCGTACGCCCGCCCCGGCGTCGGCTCGTCGCTGAACGCGCCCCCCGCCGCCCGCCGCCCGCCGCCGCAGGTGAGTCCGAGCACGTCAGGACTTCAGGATCATCCCGTTGCCGCTTTGGCGCGTATCTCGGTCACACCCCTGGTCCTCGTCGGCGCCGTCGGGGTCGCGATGGGCTTCCGGTCCACGAACGCCACGGCACTGGAGCTCGCGGCGTTCGGGCTGATCACGCTGTCCTCCTGGCACTCACCTGGATCGCGGTCGGCATGGGCGCGGCCAGTCCGAACCCCGAGGCGGCCGGCAATACGGCCATGCCGCTGATCCTCCTTCCGCTCAACGACAACGACGCGGCGGCGCAAACGCCATGACCCCGGCACAGCGGGCCACGCCGGCCGAGATCGACGTCGATGTGACCGCACCGCAGGAACGGCCGGCGGCACGTCAGCTGCGGCGACGAGGGCGGACAGGTGGACCCTCACCCTCGCACCTGTACCGCTCCATCCCTGCCCGACACCGCCCCGAGAGCCCGGTGCGAGAACTACGCGACGTCCTGTCGGCTTGAGCCGGGGCGGCCGAGGGGCCGATCCGTGGGAGCGGCAGGTGTTCCGGCCCGTTTACCGCACGAGACCCAACCCCTGCGCGCCAGTCGGTATGCCCTGCCGGTGCCCGGTCCGGGCACCGTGCGGGTCGTGGACCGTCGCGGTCGAACCGCAAGCACCGTGCGTGAAAGGCAAGATCGGTCGCAGGCGGGCGCCACCACCACATGGTGGTTGACGCGTCGGATGCGCCACCGCCGACAGGGTCACACAGCCGCGGTTACCCGGATGTTTCCGGAACGCGACGCGTTGCTCGGGGCGGTGTCGAGCTCGAACTACTCCCAGAGCAGCGGGCCCAGAACGACGAGCGACTCCCGGTACATCTCCTCGAGTTGCCGGCGTCGCGCGCTCGCGGAGTGGCCGAAGAAGACCTCGAGATCACGCATCCAGCCGTTCAGGGCGAAGAGGACCATGTGAGCCGCCGACGCGTACAGCGACGACGCCGTGGTGCTTCCGCCGTCGGGCGTGAGTGTTCCGGGCTCCCGGTCGAGGGCGTCGCGGTGGCGTGCGCTCGAACTCGCATTTCCTGCGGGATTGTCGTCCGGTGTCCATACTCTCCGGACGGGCGTGCGCGGATCGGTCGCGCGCCCGCGGGTCGTCGGATGCGTTATCGGAGGTCGGGCGTGGAAGCGGACGTGTGGGCCGTGGTGGAGGAGTCGCGGCGGACGGCGTGGTCGTCCGCGCCGTTCGGCGTGGTGGCGGGTGACCGTTCCCCGCCCGTCGGGGAGCGGCCTCTGCGAAGCGTCGCCCTCGCGCCCACGACGGTTCGAGGCGCCGATCCGCTCAAGGATGCCCTCCGGGGGCGCAGCGCCGTCGCCGGCCTCATTCGCCACCCGCAGCCGGACAGTGCCGGTGAGAATCCTTCCGCCGCATTGCAGGCAGCGGCAAGGGAGTGGATCGACCCAGAGACTCTCAGCCCGCTCGTTGCGCGGTGGATGCCCATCGCCCGTGGCACCGCAGAAGCGGTCGACGCACTCGTCGGCTTGATCGAGACCGCGTCGGAACCCTGGCAAGCCGCCACCGGACTCCAGTGGATCGACGAGTTGATCGGCGACAACCACGCTGCCGTCGCGTCCCGATCCTGGCGACTCGTGCCGTGGTTGGAGGCACTGAGTACGTCATCGCACCTTCGCCCCCCAAGTCTGGCTCGGCTCCGGCACATCGTCGACGGCCTCGCCACCCACGGCGACAGCCGGGCAGCAGCACTGCAACGCCTCGATGGTTGATACGACGCTCTGTTCGTCCTCCTGCGGATAGCAACCTCAGGCTCCCTACGCGCCACCGGACGCCGACACCCCGAATGATCGCCGCATCGACCAGGCTCCGTTCGGAACGTGGCTGCCACAGCGTGGAGTTCTTCGCAAGTCGGCCGGCAGGTCTTCCGCATGCTCGGTCGCGGAGGTGCGGCCGAACAGCGACACCGTGACGTCCCGGCGAGTTGCCGTCGCCGTGCCGCAGACCCCGGCAGGGTCGACTGCGCCACGTCCCGGCGCCGCCGGCCTTGCGTGACGGGCTCACCCGGCAGATGCCCGGCCGAATCGGTGATCAAGTGACGTATTGCAGCGTGCCCAACGAGGTCCCGGCCTCGGCTGCGACGGCGCGCAGGGACGCCCGCACCACTCCGTCACGGGCCGGCGCGTTGCGTACAACCGCGACCGGGTGTTTGCGACGAACCGGAGCCTCGACGTACGACCTGGCATTCCCTCCCGGTCGGATGACCGAGGTTTCGTCGTGCCCGGTCCGTTGTCCGAGGCGTGCCGTCAGCTTGCCTCGGCATCGAAACCGGCTGCGCGCAGGTAGTCGCCGACGGCCGTGTGGTTCTTCGTGAGAACTTCGATCTTCTCGGCCATGCGATCGCGAACCTGCTCGAGGGCGGCAACCATGTCCGGCGTCAGATAGGGCATGTGAATCGTTCGAGGGCTGTCCAGGCACGGCAGGATCTGCCTGATGATCTTCGTCGGCAGGCCGACGTCGAGCAAACCCCTGATCTGGCGGACCCGATCGACCACGTAGTCGTCGTAGTCCCGGTATCCGTTGTGCAGACGCTCCGACACGATCAGATTCCGCGCCTCGTAGTAGCGCAACATACGCACCGGCGTACCCGTGCGCTTCGACAGCTCACCGATCCTCACGTGCGACCCTCCCCACGAACGGCGCAAGTCATCGATTTGACCCTGACATCAATGTCATCCGTTGATCGTATGGCCATGCCAAGAACGGATCGCACCACGTCGATTGCCGCCGCTGTCCCACGGTTTCCCCTCGCGGGGCTGCTGGCACTGGGCACCGCAGGACTGATCACCCTCCTGACCGAGACGATGCCCGCCGGAGTACTGCCCGCGATGAGCCACGATCTGGGGGTGAGCGAGTCGGCAGCCGGTCAGACGGTCACGACCTTCGCCCTGGGGGCACTGCTGTCGGCTCTCCCCCTGACACGAGCAACCATCGGATGGCCACGCCGACACCTGCTGCTGTCCGCGATCTCGGGATTCGCCGTGACCAACACGATCACGGCCCTCTCGCACAACTTCCCCCTCACGCTTGCGTCCCGGTTCATCGGAGGTGTCGTCGCGGGACTGCTCTGGGCCCTGCTCGCCGGGTACGCCCGTCGCATGGTCGCCCCGCACCAACGCGGCAGGGCCATGGCAATCGCGATGGCAGGCACTCCCGTCGCGCTCTCGGTCGGTGTACCCGCCGCCACATTCCTCGCGAAAGTCGTCGGCTGGCGTTTCGCCTTCGGACTCACGACCGCAGCCACCCTGGCACTGATCGTCTGGATCATCGCCACCGTGCCCAACTTCCCGGGACGGCCCAAGGAGTCCCGGCTCCCGCTCGCCCGAACTCTGCGCATCCCCGGTGTCGCCCCCATACTCGTCGTGACGCTGACCTTCGTACTCGCGCACAACACCCTCTACACCTACATCGCGCCTTTCCTCGACTCGCTCGGCATGGCGGACCGGGTCGACGCCGTCCTCCTCACCTTCGGACTGCTGTCGTTGGCGAGTATCTGGATCACCGGCGCACTCATCGACCGCCACCTGCGCACCCTCATGATCACCAGTTGCGCCCTCTTCGCCACGACGGCTCTGCTCCTGGGAGTCTTCACCGGCTCCCCCATACCGGTCTTCGTCGGCACGGCCGTGTGGGGGCTCGCGTTCGGCGGCACGGCGACCCTGCTCCAGACCGCCGTCGCCGAAGCAGCCGGTGCGGCCGGGGACGTGGCCCAATCCCTGCTCGTGACCGGCTGGAACACCGGCATCGCCGGCAGCGGCATCCTCGGTGGACTCCTGCTCGGCGGACCCGGAGCAAGCTACCTCGGCTGGAGCGCCCTCGCGCTTTTGCTACCGACTCTGGCGATCGTCGCCGGTGCACGCAGGAACGGATTCCCCGCGCACCCACTCCACCACGCCGAAACGACGCCAGGATGAAACCACCCCTCCTCGAATGTGACCGCGGCCCTGACGCCCAGGCGGCGACGACCGTGTTCGCAACCTGTGGCATCCGGCGCCCCGCCCCCGCTTCCCGCCCGGGCCGCCGGGAGCCGGGAATGTCGGTGCCGGCGTAGCGGGCGGGACGAGTCCGACTGCCCAGCGTCGCGTGCCTCGCTCCAAAGACGCCGGTGCTCGTGCCGGCCCGAAGCGCGCTTCGGGCCGGCCGCGGCTTTCGGATTCGGTCCTGCCCGGCACGCCGGTCCCGAAGCGGCGGCGGGCCGGGAGACGGCCGGTGGCCGACTCGCACATGGCCCGCTCTCCCCTTCCTGGGGGGCGGGAGGGAGCGCCTGGATTCAGGTGACGGCTCCGAGCGAGGATAGAGGTTCGTGTGACCACCCAACGCTACGGTGATCTGGAACTGCGCTTCACCCCGGACCTTCATGGTCGAGGACCCGCCCGCAACGCACACTGGCAGATCCGCACCTCGCCGTTCTACCGGATCCGCCGCATCCGGCACTTCGATGTCGCCCTGTTCCGCGACAACCGCAACGGGATGGTGCCGCAGGAGCAGTCGGAGACCGTCACCAGCGGCGCCAGTCGGGAGGACAGCACCACCTTCAGCATCACCACCGGCATCACCGTCGGCGCGTCGCTCGGCATCGAGGTGTCCGCGAAGCCCTTCGGCGTGGGCGTCGCCGCAACCACCACGTACTCGGTGTCGGCGACCGTCGAACTGGGCTACGAGACGCGCCGGAACGTGACCGTGATGAACCAGGTGGCCAGGATGTACGCGCTGACCGTGCCGCCGCGCAGTTCCGGTTGCCTGTGGATGGAGCACCACGAACTCGTCCCGGTCCGCGCGGACGGCAGCGTTCTCGGCCCCCGGGCCTCGCTCGGCTTCCGCACCGACCACTACGTGACCGGTGAGTTCCCCGGCGGGCCGGCGTACGCGCCTTCACCGGGGAGGACGGAGGCGAACGGACACCACTGCCCGACAACCTCCCGCCCACCGTCATCCCCGCGGCCGCGGCCGCGGCCGCGGAGGGCGATCCGTCCTGACCGGGGTGCCGCGCCACCCGTCGGGGTGACGCCCTGCTCCGCCCACCCGGCGGAACTCACGCCGAAGGCGTCCGTGACGTCGTCGGGGTTCATCGCCTCGTCGCTCGTGCCGGTACCCACGCGGCGCGCCCCCGGGGGAGGTCACCGCGACGACCACGCCGAGTCCGGCGGGGGTCCGGGTCCGGACCCGGACCGGTACGGGTCGGACCCCGGACCCGAAGCGGGAAGCCGGGGTTCGTTCGCTGCGGGGTGCGCTGCGCGGTGGGTTCGACGGTGAAACATGCCCGGGCCGAGCCGGGCGTGTTTTGCCTGGTCAAGGGCCGTGGACAAAGGGTCGTCGGGGCGCCGACATCTCTCCCGGTACGTGTGGCTGTACCGGGCGGGATGCCTTTCCCTCCCTCCTCCATCCGGGCGGCGCGGGGCCCGGCGCCGCGCCGCCGCTGCGAGCGGCACGCGCGGTGGAGTTTGGACGCGAACGCCGACGGCGTGCCGGAACACCTCGCGTTGCACGAAGTACCGGAGGTGGTCCAGGCGCAGCGGCGGTGGGCCGGTGTGGCGCGGCGCGCGGCGCGGGCGGGGGTGGGGGTGGGTAGCAGGGCGGGCATAGGTCGAGCAGCCACGCCACGGCCGTCTCCTCCCACCCCTCGACACCGGGCGGACGGACGCCCCGAGGCCACCCGGGCGGCGCGATCCCGTCCCGGCCGCGGGGCTTGAGCGCAGCGGCGGTGTCCCGGCCCGGCTGCTCCCATGGTGGGGGTCCGGATCGCCGCTTTCGTACATACATTCGATTACGGCTGGTCGTACGGAACCATGTGTTCCGATATTGCGTGTCCGGTGACACCGAACCACCAGGACCGTACGAATGAATGCAGGGGTGGGGAACATGATCGTTCCGGTGCTGCTCGGCGTTGTGGCGCTCGCCGCCGGCGGATGCGCGTGTGTGGTGTGGGCAGAGCGCGGCGGACCCCGATGGGTCCGCGTCGTGGCGACCATGACGCTTGCCGCCGGCAGCCTGCTGCGCCATGCCCGGAAGCACCGGCGCCGGAGCAACAGCGGGGACGCAGGCAGCGGCAGCGACGGCTAGGAACCTCAACGAACCGCCCCCGATCCACTACGGGCACAGCCTCGGACCCGGGCGGGCAACAGCCCGGGGCACGAGTTGGGGGGCACGGCGCAGACTCGGGCACGGCCCGACGGCGGCCCCGAGGAACCGGGGGCGATCCGCGTGGACGAACAGCGGCGGATCGAGTCCGTGACGGCAACACACTCCGAGCGCGCCCGCCACCGACGGCAAACGCGGCGACCCACGATGGCCGGCGTTCGCCACCCGCCACGGCTTCGACGTCGACCACCGCGTCCAATGAGGTCGAGGCGCTGGAACCCTCCGAGCTGCGCCGCCTGGTCCTGGCCGCCGTCGAACCGTGGATCGACCGCGAGGTCCTGGCAACCAGCGCGCGCCACCGGTCCCGCGCGGACCGGTCGCCATCGATCCACCGCGCCGGCGACGGGGTGTCGAGCCGGAAGTCGGCCATGAAATGGCCGATGTCGACGTAGTAGGCGTAGTCACCTCCCCGGGTGAGCTCACCCAGGCGGGAGATCGACGCCGTGATCTTCTCGCGGGCACCCTCGACGGCGTGGTGGAAACACAGGGCGAGTTCGAGCGTGGTCGCGACCGAGGCCAGGCCGGCAACGCCGATCTCGGCGCGCAGTACGAGGGCGCGGTCCTCGATGTCGGCGGCGGTAACGGCGTCGCGGACGAGTTCGGCGATCCGGGTCTGGCACGAGGTGGGCATCGGCGGCCCCGACGACACCGAACTCAAGACCCGGATCACCGGCCTCGAACAGCAGGTGGTCGATCTGGAGCTCAAACTCCAGGACCAGGGCGACGAGCCGGCCGCCGCCCGCGCGACCAACCGCGAGCTCATGGCCCAGGTCAACCGCGACCCGTCCCGCCCGGACTGAAAGCACAGGTCAGGCACCTCGGACGCCGCGCGGTGTTTCGCGCCAATCTCCCGGACACGCCCACACGGCGGCCACGCCGGGTGGGAAAACCGGATCCGGCCGCGCGATGCGGTGCCCTGCGCGCGTCGGTGACCGGGGCATTCACGCTCCGGCCAAGTCCCGTCGGGAAACGGCCCGATGTGCCGGGCCATGCCGACGGGCACGTCGGTTGACCTTCGATTGCCCGCTTTTCTGCCATCCGCACGGAGCACCTGATTCATGGGGGTCCACGCCTGTTCTCCTTGACGTCCGCTTCGCCGGCCCCGGAGGATCGGTGATCGATTGGGTGCGAGGAGTGATCACGATGCCGAAGCACACCGAATCGGCCACCGTTGTCCCGAACGAAACGGGTTCCTCATGCGGCACCTTCCCGGGTCGCCACGTCGAAAGGCCCCCTCGTGCCCGAGCAGTTGGTGGATACGTTCTTCACGATCGCCGCAGGACCACACGGCGAGCAGACCGGGTTCGTGGTCCAGGGGAACCGCGTCGCCCGTTACGGGTGGGCGAGCGGCCGGGTGCTCGACCGCACGTACGTCACGCTCGGGCGGAAGTGGCCGAACCTGCCGGAGGCCTTCCAAGCGGGCCTGGACGCCGCCTTGACCACGCCCGCGGACGACCCGTGGACACTGGTCTTCCGCGGGCCGCAGTGCCTGCGGTTGCACCCCCTGCTCGGGACGGTCGCCGAGGTCGGCACGATCGCCGCCCGATTCCCGGGGCTGCCCGCGGAGTTCGCCTCCGGCGTCGACGCGGCCCTGCCCGGGACCGGCGCCAACCAGGTCTTCCTCTTCCGCGGCGGTCGGTGTGTCCTCTACGACACGCGGATCCCAGCCGTGGTCGAGACGAAGTCGCTCGCCGACATGTGGCCCGGGCTGCAGAGCAAGGCACCCGCGTTCGCGAACGGGATCAGCGCGGCCACCCTCGATCCGGGCAAGGGCGAGTTCCACTTCTTCCGCGGCACGCAATTCACCAAGGGCGTCCTCGCCACCCGCACCATCACGCTGAACGCGACCACGATCGACGACACCTCCTGGCCCGGTCTGGTCGGCGCCCTGTCGGCCGGCTTCCTCTACGTAGGCGGGGGCTGGCGGGTGACGAGGATCTTCGATCTGGACACCCGCCGGGTCGTCGAGGAACTCCCGATCGATACCTACAACCAGATGGAGCGAACCGTCGCCACGGGGCCGGACGGCAGGTACCTGTACCTCTCCAGCTCCTATCAATCGAAGACGTGCGTGGACACGACCACCAGGACGGGCGTCGCGCAGATCCCGAACGAGTGGGGCCTGAACGGCGGGATGGCATTCAGCCCCGACGGAAACCGACTCCATCTCGTGTATTTCGTCCGCGGCAACGGTGACGCACACCTGGACACCTACCGCGCCGGTTCGTTCGAACGCCTCGGTCGGATCCCCCTGCAACTCGACGGAACCACGCCGCCCACCGGCCACTGGCCGAGCCCGGTCGTCGCCGCGTCCGACGACAGGACCGTCTTCATCGGCCGCGGGAGTATCGTTTTCGAGGTCGACGTCCACAGCCAGAAGGTTCGCCAGGGGTTCCACCCCAACCACGGCGAAATCATGGACCTCGCACTCTCCCCGGACGACCGGACCCTGACCATCGCCAACGGCACGAACGGCACGTTCGCGCTCGACACCTACACCGGCCAGGTCGTCCGGAACCGGATACTCCCGGACTGTATGCGCTTGGAATCAACCCCGAACAGAACCGAGCTGTACTGCATCCCCTCCACACATCCCGCGAGCCTGCCGATCGCCGACCCCACCAGTCATCGGGAGCTCCACGAGATTCGGTTCCCCGGCTCCGCTTCTCCGAGCGAGGCGGTATTCAGCCCCAGCGGCGAGTTCGCGTACGTCGAGTCCGTGTCCGGGGAGGACACCAAGAGCCTGGCGGTCATCGACGTGGCCGCGCACCGGATGGTCGACTTCTTCCCCATGCCGGGCATCGTACGAGTCACGGCCATCGCCTACTCCCCCTACTGACGCTCCGGGACATCGGCGAGGCGGTCGTCGAGTCCGCTGACCCGGTCGCCCGTCGGCCGAGGCCCATCCGCCGACCCAGGGCCGCCGCGCGTCGTCGGTTCGGCTCGACCGCCACACTCGCCGAGGTCCACGCCGCGCGAGCCGCGTCGGTCAACGCGGACGCCGCCGATCGTGAAAGGACGACGGCCGAGCGGTTGCGGCGTTCGTGCGCGGGGCGTCACCCGGGGCGGGCCCGGTCGTCGGGCCCGGCGTGGTGGTCCGGCGTGTCCCCGTCGCCGGGATGTCGCCGCGCCGGTCGGTTCATCCCCCGAGGCCGACCGGGCGGGTCGCGGACGGGCGCCGGGCGGCACGACACCGGCGCCCGCCCCGCGACCGGCGGGCGGGCGGCGGGCGCCTTTCGGGTGGACCCGCGCACGCGAACGATAACCGCGCGAACCTGAGCGGCGCGAACCTGATCGACGTGCGCCCGCCCCAGCGGGCTTGACGCACCACTACGGTGACCGCGTTCGACGGCCGGCCGGAGGACGTCGGGCCGGGGGTGTGGGTGACGACGACCAGGAGCAGGCGGGCGAAGCCGCCCGCCGAACGAATCGCGGCGTCGGACGCGTCGGGCAGCACGGCCGTGAGGGCGGCGGGCCGGGCCGGCCGGTGGGTGGGTGGGTGGATTGGGGTTGCTCACGATGAACCCCATATACAGTCTGCGCATCCGCGAGGGTGCACATCCGCCCCGACCGGCCCGAACACCGCCGTGGGCCCCGTCGTTTCCCAGTGCGACGGGGCAGGCCACGGGCAATCGGTCGGCCGGGCCGGCAGTCGGGGTGCGCCGTGGATGCGTGTCTATTGGCAGGTCACCGAGCCGCCGGGGCCGATGAACGCCACGGTGGTCGGCCCGTCGGAGTCGGCGCACACGGAACCGCCGACCTTGTCGTCGTTGTACGTCATGACGCCCACGTATCCGTCGTCTTCGGCGAGGGCGCTGCCACCGGCGGTGGTCAGGAGGCAGGTCAGGGCCGGGGCGGGGCGATCAGGGCGTTCGGATACGCATCGACTCTCCCGAATGATTACGCAGAGTGGTTTTCGGGGTTCATATTGTCACTGTGCGGTGTCGTCGTGTGTCGGCCGTCGCCCGTGTCGCCGCACCGGCCGGATGCGCGTCCCGGGTGTGAGGCCGCGTACCGCCGGGGGCGCACACCCGCCCCCGACCGGCCCGGACGCGGCCGTGGGCCCGTCGTTTCCCGGGACGACGGGGCAGGCGACACCCCGGGCGACGGGCGATCGGTCGGCCCAGCCGGCGGACGGGGTGCGTGGCGAACATAGGGCCGACGTGTGGGTCGTGTCGGATCCGCGTCCGGTTCACGAGGGGTCCGGGTTCTCGCCGGGAACGGATCCCTGGGCGGCTGACGTCCGTCACGCCTCGATCGTCGACCTCCGCGTCGGACTCGGGGTGTGTTCGACGAGGCCGGCGGTGATTCAGGTCCGCCTTCGTGTGGTCGTCGACGAGGAACCCGGGCCTCGGGCCACCACTCCCGGTGATGACAGCGGCGAGCCTGCGCACACCCGGCGTGTTCTTCCGGCCGCTTTCGACCCTTTGCTATAACCATGTGGTTGGTCGGTGGTCCCACCGGCCCATCACGCATGGTTCGCTTCGCGCGCCGGATCCCCCGCGAGGCGCGCCAGCAACGCGAAGGAGGAGTGATGTCGGTCGACTTCACTCGCGACATCGACGCCGTCACCTTCTGCAACGGCAGCTTCTGGTTCTTCAAGGGCGACGAATGCGTCAGCATCGACGGGAGCAGCGACAAGGTCGACAAGGGCCCCATGGAGATCATCGCCGCCGGGGCCTTCCCTGCCCTTAAAAGTCCCGGTTGCGCGCAGTTCGCGGACACGCCGGACGCCGTCGTGGCCCCCACCGGGGGAGGCGGGTTCTGGTTCTTCAAGGGTGACCAGTGCGTCAAGGTGAACGGCGCAGGCGACGAGATCGTCTACGGTCCGTTCGGGATCACCGCACCGGACGCGTTCCCCCACCTCCCCGGCCGCTGACGCCCCGCACCGGACAACGGTCGGTCCGGGCGAAACGCGCGTTCCCGCGCCCGCGGGAACGCGCCGACGCGAACGACACGGCACCGGCTTCGACCCGCGTGCCACGCTCGCGAACGACCGCCCCGCCGACTCCGACCCCCCGGCCCCCGCGAGCCCTCCGCCGGCGGGGGCCGAGGCGCGTGTGCCCGACACGGGCCCGGCACCGCCGAGTGGAGCACCGGGCCACCGCCGGAGGGGCGGACGACCGCTCGACATCGCGGGGGGAGTACCCGATGCCGAGCGGTCGACCGGACGGTCGACCGGGCCCTCGCGCGGGCCGGGGGAACCCGCCTTACGGGTGATCCCGCCCGGTGGACCGGGCGCGTCGCACGCCCCGTGACGCCGCGACAACAACGATGACGACACCACCGCTTCCCCATTCCGCAAGGAGACGTCCATGCGCGTTCGCACCGCCGTCGCGGCCCTGTCGCTCGCCGCCGTCGGCATCCTCGCAGCCGCCGGCATCGCACACGCCGACGACGACTGGCACGTGCAGGTCACCAGGCCCGCCCCGCTGGGCACCGGGGACTGGTCGAACACCGGCTCCGTCGACGTCTCGCCCGACGACTCCCGCGGCCTGTGCCTGAGCGACCTCTACTGCTGACGGACCCCCGGGGGCGACGACCGCGTCGGGCCCGACGGCCGGCGCCGGCGCGTGTGCCTGCCCCCGGACCGCCGGGGTGGGGGCATCGAGGGGTCGTTTCGGGGGTCGTTCCTCTTTCGAGTGAATCGCCGGGCGCGGTTGTGCGGATTGGTTCCGGGCGCGGGTACCTCGGTCGGCGGGAGTGACGCGGTACCGGATCGATTCGGGTTCCGGCGCTCCCGGACGTGTCCCCTTGTGTGAACCCCGGATGGGAGTCCCCCTCATGCGCATGCTCCTCCGCCCGCGCGTGGCCCTCGTGGTCACCGCCGGCGCCCTCGCCCTGTCCTTCGTCGCCGCCTCGACCGCCACCGCCGCCCCCGGGGCCGTGATCATGGACAACGGCACCCAGTCCAGGGAGGTCCGGGACCCGAAGGCCGTCCAGTGCCACCCCGGCCTCGGCCCCGGCACCGCGATCACCAACCTGACCGCCGGCACCATCCTGCTCTTCCCCGACGGCAAGTGTGCGACGAAGGTCCTCAACCCCCTGGGACCGGGCGAGTTCCGACCGGACGAGAACGTCGGCAGCTTCCAGGCCCTCGACTGACCCCACCCCCCGTCGCCCCCCGGGGCATCGCAGCCCGGTTCCGCCACCCGGCCGCGATGCCCCGGGGGCGATCGCAGTCGCGACGTCCACCGATCAGGGGACGGGCCGCCTGCGGTGCGGGTGCCGGCTTCACATCACGATCCACGGAGCCGGGTGACGAGGCCCGCGCAGTCTCCACCGTCGCCGTGACGGCCCGTCCCGGCTCGGTCGATACCGGGGTGCCGTCCGTCCGGTCCGCCCGGGTTCGGTCGTCAGGTGCGGCCGCGGCCGGTGGTGTTCTCCCACACGTAGGTCCCGGCGACGATGTTCCGCAGCCCGGCCACGTGGCGTCGGAGGTCCGACGTCGGCGCGGCCGGCGGCGGGTTCGGGTCGACGGTGTGGCGTTCCAGGTGTTCGAACCGCTCGTATCGCTCGCGCAGCATGCCCGCGAGCCGCCGCAGCGCCGCGTGGCGGGTGAGGCCCCGGGTGGTTTCCAGGACCAGCAGCAGGTTGTTCCGGAGGTCGCCGCGTGCCTTCTCGCGGTCCGCCGACACCACGTCGTTGTCGATCGCGACGATCTCGGCGGCGATCAGCCGCAGTTCGGAAAGGCCCGGCATGTGCGCGACCAGGTCGTCCACCTCGTAGCCCTCGACCCGCTCCGCGAGGTCGCAGACCACCAGGGTGGAGGTCGTGCTCACCCGCCGGTGCAGACAACTCGTCGGATCCGGCATCGAACCGCGGCAACGGTCGACCACCTCGGCGAACTGCCCGGCGAGGTAG
Organism: Embleya scabrispora DSM 41855; assembly: GCF_000372745.1. Lineage (GTDB taxonomy): Bacteria > Actinomycetota > Actinomycetes > Streptomycetales > Streptomycetaceae > Embleya > Embleya scabrispora. The sequence continues at coordinate 23,504 of NZ_KB889711.1, forward strand.
TCCTTCCAGTTCCGTGCCGCCCGCAGGCGCCAGGCAGGGGACATGCCCGCGACACTACGGCGGAACAGGTCCGCGAAGGCGCGCACCACCGGGGGTTGCCCCGGGCCGGCCACGGGCAGCGGCCGGTCCACGTTCGCGGTCATCTCGCCCAGGAGCCGACCCGCCCCGACCGGATCGCGACCCAACTCGCCGTCGAACAGGTCGTCGAACGGCGCGAAGTACCAGCCCATCAGGTCACAGGCCAGGTCCAGCCCCTCCGCCGTCGCGTCGGGGAAGCACATCGCGGCGAGCTCGCCGATCCTCCAGTCCCGCAACTGCCGCGCGTTCGCCCGCGGATCCTCGACCAGAGCGAACCGGTACATCCACTCGGCCGTGTGCCCATGCGCCCGCTCCAGGTGCGGACTCGTCCGCACCGGCCACGGACACACCAGGTCCGGATCCGCAACCGGACGGCCGGCACCGGCCGGCCGGGCCGCCGAGGTACCCGGACCCACCGGACCCCACGTCCTCCCCGGCCCCGCGGGCCCGGCCGACCGACCGAGAACGAATCCCGCCGCCGAGGTCCTCGAACCCCGCGGGTCGGCGGCCGACCCCGGATACTCCTCACCACTCATGCACGGGACAACGCCCCACCGGCGACGAACGACACGACCCACCCCGCGCGAAGCCCCCACACGCATCAGCCCGGGCCTCGGCCGCGCCTGCGGCCCGCCGCCGCGCGGCACCCGGCCAGCCCATGGACGCGAACCCGACCGGTGCGTGCGCGTCGCTCCCGAGCCGGAACGCGCCGCGGGCCGAGCCGGGCGTCGGCGTGCGCAATCCGAGTGATCATCCGGCGAGTTGGTCGCGTTCGGCGCGGCCGGCCCGGTACGGATGACGCCGTGCCGCGGAACGCGGCCCGTCCCCGGAGAGAGGCTCTTCCCGTGAAACTCGTGCGTTGTCTCGCCGTCGGCGGCCCGGCCGTGTCCGCTCCCGCCGCCTCGGCAGCCGACGTCCCGACGTACACCTGCGCCTTCAAGATCAATCTCGAGGACCACCAGTCCGTCCCCGCCGCCGACAAGGCGCGCGGCTACAAACTCGCGCGCGCCGAGGGCTGCGACGACATCCCGAACCAGGCCGAGGGAGGCGAGAACGGCACCTTCGACCTGGGCCTGTCCACCAAAGGACACACCACCCGGCCGTTCAGGCTCAGGAACCGGGACAAGACCGTGCTGTGCGACGTACCCATGTACACCAACATCCTGGGCGAGAAGGTCTACGGCAACACCACCCAGGACCGCGGCACCGTGCGCACGACGGCGTTCTGCAAGCTCGTGTGAACACACCCACCACCCGCACCGCACGGCCCACCAGACAACGATCAGCCAGGTCCAGCGGTCCGCCGCTTCGGCCTCTCGCAGTCTCGGAGCGGTCCAGCCGAGTGTCTGCTTGATCATTCTGAAGAAGTGCTCGATGTCGAACCGCCGCAGGAAGGCTTGCCGGGCCAGGTCGGTCTCCGCAGGGCCGGCTTCGGGTCGGGACCACCACAGCCACAGAGGCTTGGGGTCGCCGCCGCTGGGCAGGCGGTCGACCCGGAGGCGGATCACGGTGCCCTCGATGACGGGGAGTTTGCCGGGGTGCTCCCGCCAGGCGGCGCGTTGTTGGAGTTCGGGGTGGAGGCGGTCCCGGCTCCGGGCGTGGGCGGTGCCGTAGCGGGTGGTCTCGGTTTTGGTCTCCGCGTCCGGGGCGCCCCAGGTCCTGTTGTCCTTGAAGATGAACTCGCTGCCGTGCTTGGGCGGTCGGCCCTCGGCGGGGTTGGCCGCGGCGAACTCCGCGCGGGTCGGTGCCGGGCGGCGCATCACCCGGTCCGAGCGCAGGTGTCCCAGGATTTCATCGGGCAGGTCGCGCAGGAGGTGGGACAGGCGCATCACGTCGTAGCCCGCGTCGGCCACGATCCACACCGCGGGGTCCCCCGGATGCCACTGGCCCACAGCGATCAGGCGCTCGACCGGGTCCCGCAGCTGCGAGGCGGTCACCGCGGCGAGGTCGTCGCCGGGCCGAAGCCGGACGGCATCCAGCGGGGCGACCCACGAGGTCCGGCCCGATTCCAGGGCGACGACCCACGGGTAGGGCCGGCCGGGGATCATCAGGTGCTTGCTCTCGCCGCAGCCGTAGACACCTCAGAGGACGTCTCGCTCGCCTGAGTGATAGTTCAGGGATTGTGCCAGGTTATGGTGCTTTCGCCGGTTGCTCGCTTCGCGAGATTGGAAATCATGGCGAGGCGGATCATGCTCTCGGAGTGCTCGGGCCTGGTCTCGTAGTCGCGGGCCAGTCGGCGGTGCATCATGATCCAGCCGAAGCTGCGCTCGACCACCCACCTCCGCGGAACGACCGAGAAGCCCTTGACCTGTGTGTTTCTCGGTACGACGTCGACGTCGATGCCAAGCTCCGCTCCGTGTTCGACGGCCTGGGTCTTGTAGCCGGTGTCGACCCAGGCCTTGGTGATCGTGGGGTGGGTGGTGGCGAGTTGTGTGAGGAGTTGTTTTCCGGCGTCGTTGTCCGAGACGCCGGCGGCGGTGACCGTGACGAGGAGAAGAAGGCCGAGGGTGTCGACGACGATGCTGCGCTTGCGGCCGACGATCTTCTTCGCCGCGTCGATGCCCTGGGTTGCGGTGGGCACACTGGGAGCGGTCTTGATGCTCTGCGCGTCGATCACGCAGGCGGTCGGCTCGGCCGACCGGCCTTCCTTCTCACGGACCAGGTGGTGGAGTCGGACGCCGAGCCGCTCGATCGTGCCGTCGGCCGTCCAGGCGCTGAAGTGGGCGAACACGGTGGTGTGCGGCGGGAAGCCGTGCGGAAGGTAGCGCCAGGCGATCCCGGTCCGGTTCACGTACAGGATCGCGTTCATGACCTCCCGCAGGTCGGAGACCCTGCCGCCGAGGCCGAGCGAGGTCTTCTGCCGTTCGGTCCGCCACGCGGTCAGGACCGGCTCCACCAGTGCCCAGCGGGCGTCGGACAGATCACTCGGATAGGCTTTGCGCTGCGGCGAGTTCTTCACAACTCCACTGGTACATAAGGGAGTTGGAGTCTGCCATCGCTCGTCCGGGTGAACCGCCACGGACAATTCGCGACCTTTTCGAACCGGACGGGAGCTTTCGGTGCGAGACGGGATGGATCGCAGCGGTAATGGCGCCCGAGTAGCTGCGCGAGGCCCGCAAGGCCGGCAGCAGCGGGGAGGAGGTGGTTGAGCGGGTCCACCGCGACCAGACGCAGGCCCGCGACATCCGCCGCAGTCTCGCGGAGCAGGTCCAGGGTGAGGTCGGTGCCGTCGTCCAGGAGCAGTCCCCCGGCGGCCAGACGTGTCGATGCCGCGTCGGCGGCGTGGCGTTCGATGTCGGTGAGGGTGCCCGCGCGCAGGCGTCGGTGGTCGACTCCGGCGGCGGCCGCCGTCAGGCGGGCGGCGATGTCGGCGCGGGGGCGGCCGGGCGTGCACGACAGCACCGCGTTCGGCGCGTCGGGGTCGTCGGCCGGGGCCAGGGTCGCGGACAACACCGTGCCCGCCGCAAGCAGGCCCGCGCCGGCGCCGGGCGCACCGACCACCACCAGGCGGCCGGGCAACGCGCCACCACCCAAGGCCTCGTCCAGGGCGGCGGGGCCGAACGAGACCGCGCGGCGGCGGGCGGTGGTCGCCTCGCCCAAGGCGGTCGCGAACGCCGCGACGCGCCGCCCGGTCTTCGGGGTCGTGGACGGCGCCGGCGCAACGACATCGGCGTCCCGGTGCGTGATTGCGGCGGCCGGCACGGCCTGGACGGTGGCGGCCGCGCGGGTACTCGCGGGGGTAGCGGTGGGGGCGGGTGCCGCGGAGAGGTGGGTGATCTGGGCATAGACGGTGCGGTAGCGCAGCACCAGCTGCGGCGTGCCAGCGGCGGCGCGAACCAGGTTGCCCAGGTGCTGCCGGGCCGCGGTCATCGTGAACACCGGCAACTCCCCCTGCGCGGCGATCACATCCGGCGTCGGTGGCGCCAGCACGGCCCGCACACCGTGCGGAGCGTGGACCACGATCCGCGCGCCGGCGACGGCATCGGCCACCACCTGGGCCCACTTCCGACGGACCTCCTCCACACCCACTGCCACGTCGGGACCTGATGCCCCGCTCTCGTCGCTCATCCGCCCGACCTCTCGCACGATGACATCGACCGGATCGGATGTGCCCTCGCGCGTGGGCCCGGGCGCTCGTCGGCACCTCCGGCCGCTCCACGATCCGCTGCTTCACGTCGTCGATGCCGACCCATTGTCGGTTGGCCGTCTGCCGGGGAGGTGTGACCGCCTCCTCGGTGGCGACGAAGCCCGACAGAACACACGTCACGCGCACGCCCCGTCGACCGACTTCCGTGGCCGGCTCGCGGCTGCACGCATCCAGCGCTGCCCGCGCTGCGGCGCACGGCGCTTCGGCGGGCCGAGGAAACCGTCCGGCGATCGAGGCGACGTGTCCCCGAGGGCATCGACCGGAGTCCGTCGCGCCGGTACCTCAGGAGTTTGTCGAGGGCGGGGTGTATCCACGGGTTTGTACAAAGTCGTGGGTGAGTCGGGTGAAAACGCGGGCGGCGGCGCTGCGGTAGGTGCCGTCGCGGTGCAGCAGGGCGACGGTGCGGGCGGGCAGCGGCGGTTCGAGGGGGACCGGGGTCAGGCGGGGGTGGTCGTGGGTGATCGCGTCGGGCAGCACGGTGGCCAGCGCGGTGCGCTGGACGATTTCGGTGAGGGCCTGGATGGAGTTGGCTTCGACGGTGATCCTGGGGCGCACGCGGTGACGCGTGAGGTAGGCGTCGATGTGGGCACGTGTGGCGAAATCTCGGCTGAGCAGCGCCAGTTGCCGCTGATCGAGGGTGCGGACCGGGGCCGGGGCCTGCTCTCGTGCCCCGGTGTGCGGGTCGCCGGTGACGAGGCTGAGTGTTTCGGTGAACAGCGGCGTGGCCGTGATGCCCGGCAGGTGGGTGCCCGTGAAGGCGATGCCGAGGTCGAGGTCGTCGGCCACGAGGGCGGACTCGATGCGGTCCTGGGCCGCCTCGGTCGCCGCGAGACTCAGGCCGGGGTGGCGGTTGTGGAACTCGGCGGCGAGAGGGCCGACGAGGTAGGCGGTGAAGGTGGGAGTGACGCCGAGGCGCAGGTGGCCGCGAGTGAGGTCCTGGACGTCGTGGACGGCGCGTTCGGCGGCGGCGAGGTCGCGGAGCGCGCGCCGGGCGTGGTCGGCGTAGACACGGCCGGCGTCGGTGAGTCGTACCGCGCGTCGCCGGCGGTCCAACAGCTGGACGCCCAGGGTGCGTTCGAGCTGTCTGATCTGCTGGGAGAGGGTGGGCTGTGAGATGTGCAGGTCTTCGGCTGCCCGGGTGAAGTTGCCGTGCTCGGCCACTGCGAGCAGGTAGCGCACATGACGCAGTTCGAGTGCCATGGACGAACTATAGATGAGGCCAATGGAAGCTGGTTCCAAGGCGTATTGGACGCTATGGGTTGAGGTTGTGCATGGTGGTTTCACCGGCCTGCGGGTCCGGTCGATCACCGGAAGGAAGTGCCGCCATGTCAGACCTTGCCGAGGGCGTCGCGCGTTTTCAGCGGGATGTCTTCCCGGCCAAGGCGGAGCTGTTCCGCCATCTGGCCTCGCACCACACGCCGCACACGCTGTTCATCGGCTGTTCCGACGCCCGCGTCGTCCCGGAGCTGATCACCGGCAGCGAGCCGGGCGAGCTGTTCGTCGTACGCACGGCAGGCAACCTCGTCCCCGCGTACGGCTCCGGCGACGCAGCGGTGGCAGCGAGCGTCGAGTACGCCGTCGCCGTGCTGGGGGTGTCCCGCATCGTGGTGTGCGGGCACTCGGCCTGCGGCGCGATGACCGCCCTCGCCCGGGGCGGCGTGGGCGCCACCCCGGCCGTCGCGCGCTGGCTGCGCCACGCGGACGCCGGGCGAGTCCGCTCCGCCGGCCCGGACGATGTGGCGGCGCTGGTACGCGACAACGTCGCCGCGCAGTCGGCGAACCTGGCCACTCATCCCTCGGTCGCCCGGTCCCTGGTGACGAACGCCCTCACGCTTCACGGCTGGGTCTACGACATCGGCACCGGCCGGGTCGACACAGTCGACGTGACGCGCGCCGCCTGAGCGGTGCCCGCATGCTGTCCGCCGGGACCGCGTCGGCGCCCCCACCCACCTCTTCGCCGTCCGCCGATTTTCGAGGGCGGCGCCCGGAGAACCCCGAGAAAGCACGAGATAGAAGGAGTGTCACCGATGATGCACGCCCAGTTCGACCCCGCCGCCCGTGAAGCGCTCGCCGCCGAAGCCGTCCTCGCCAAGACCCGCAAAGACCTGACATGGCAGCAGATCGCCGACGCGGCCGGCCTGTCCGTCGCCTTCGTCACCGCTGCCGTCCTGGGCCAACACGCTCTTCCGACCGACTCCGCCAAGGCCGTCGCCGAACTCCTCGGCCTCGACCAGGACGCCGAACTGCTGCTTCGGACCATCCCCACCCGCGGCTCGATCCCCGGCGGTATCCCCACCGACCCGACGATCTACCGCTTCCACGAGATGCTCCTGGTCTACGGCACCACCCTCAAGGCCCTGGTCCACGAGCAGTTCGGCGACGGCATCATCTCCGCGATCAACTTCAAGCTGGATGTGCGCAAGGTCGCCGACCCCGAAGGCGGCGAACGCGCCGTCATCACACTGGACGGCAAGTACCTGCCGACCAAGCCCTTCTGACCACCGACGGACACCCCCTTCCAGGACCTGGCGAGCGGGCCAAATCCGTGCCCCCTGCCGGCCCGCCCCGCCTCTCACCCCATATTGCGCGGACGACCGTTCTCCTAGAGTGGTGACCAGAGAACGATAAGTCCGGGCGGACTACGCGGAACTCGACGCCGCCGTCGCCCTCGGGCGCGGCTTCGCGGGGCGGTGTTCGGCGGGTACGCAGCGTCGGTATGGCGCCGGCGGGGCCTGTCCACGTCGAACGACCCTGCGGCCGCGATGCTCAGACGGAGCGGGGGCCGTCGGCTGCGGCGGCGTCGAGGAGGAGGCGGGCGGCCTCGCGGGCCTGGTGTGCGGGTTCGGGGCTGCCGAGGATCGCTGCCGTTGTCATGGCTCCTTCGGCCAGCAGGGCCAGGTGGTCGGCCAGCGGGGTCGGCGCGTCGGCGGCCGTCGCCAGGTCGGCGAGGTACCGGAAGAATTCCTCCTTGTGTGCCCGGGCGGCCTCGGCGACGGCGGATTCGGTAGCGCCGAGTTCCCCNAAGGAGTTGACGAAGGCGCAGCCGCGGAAATCGGGCTCGGCGAACCAGTCGTGGAGCCAGTCGAAGACCGCCAGGATCCGTTCTTGCGGGTGGTTGCGGGCGTCGACGTACGCGGCGAGGTTCCGGCGCCAGCGGACGTCGCGTCGCCGCAGGTATGCCCGCACCAGGTCCGCCTTGGAAGGGTGGAGCCCGTAGAGCCGCTTGAGGGAGACGCCGGACGCGGAGCGGATCTCGTCCATGCCAACGGCCTGGATGCCCCGGGCGTAGAACAGGGACTCGGCAGCGTCCAGGACCCGGAGCTCCGCGGTCTCGGAGTCGATCACTTCCCTCGCCTTCTCTCTACTTGCAGCGAGAACCATCGTTCTCCTATCATAGCAGCAAGATTGAGAACGATCGTTCTCCTCGGGGGAGGCCGACAGATCGCGAGCCTTGTCATGTTCGTCTCACCGACCATCGCACAACCGCCCCGGGCTCGGTGCCGATGTGCCGCCGCGGCACTGCCGGCGCAGGAGTGCCGGGTTCCCGGCGCCCGTCGTTTCGCCCGCGCTCTCCTGGCCTTCTGGGGTGTGGCCGGAGACGATCTGGACTCGGCCGTCCTCGTCGTCGGCGAACTGGCCGGCAACGCCGCCCGGCACGGCCGGGCCGACATGACCCTCGTCCTGGCGCTGACCGACTGGGTCCTGAGGATCGAGGTCACCGACCACGGCGAACCGGACGAGCGCCCACACCCCCCGTGTGCCGACGACGAACACGGCCGGGGCCTGGCCATCGTGGAACACCTCGCCGAAAGCCTCGAAACCCGGGAGGACCCGCGCCGCCGCACCACCCACGCGACCCTGCGCCTCGCGCAACTCCCACCCCGGGGCGACCCGCACCCGATCCCGTCGACCGAACATCGCGTTCGACGTGCTGCCGGAACGGGTCCGCGAGGCTTGGGTTCGCTGCTCGCAGACGGCGACTTCCGCATCGCCACACCCGTCCGCGACGACCGTGGGAGCGACGTCATGCATCCCGATCGCCGATTGGCACTGTTCGCGGGCCGGCGAATCGAGACCGTGCGCGGCTGACGGAATACGCCCGCCGAGCGGACGGGGTCACGCGGTAAATCGATCCGCTCGTTTCGGGAGCCGGATATCGGGCGGCACACATGCCCGCGCACCGGTCGGTGCGCGGGCTCCACCTCTCAGTCGGCACTCCGCAATCACCCGCCGCGGATCTGAGCGCGAGCCCCGGTCGTGGTAATGCACCCCAGGTTGCCGAGCCTGCCCTCCAGGCCCTTCCAACACCTGCCGCCAACGTCCGGGGTGCCGCCACCGTGGTACTCGCGTGTCTTGTCCTCGTGGAACGCGAATCCCCGGGCATCGGGCATTCCCAGGCGTTTCTTCTATGGCGGTCCCCCCACACCGTTGCGCAGCACCCGGGACAGGCCGAGTGCGGCCGTCCGTACAGCGGGCGCGAGGTGGGCCGGCCGGAACTGTTCCCGGGGAACGGCGACAGAGAGGGCCGCGACGGCAACGGCGCCGGCGAAGACGGGAGCGGCGATGCAGCTCACCCCCGGTGCCGCCTCCTGCTCCTCGTATGCCAGTCCGGATACGCGCGTCTGCTCGAGTGCTGTACGCAGGCGTGCCGTGTCGGTGATCGAATGGGGAGTGAGTTGCGGCAGCGGTCCCGCGAGTAGTTCTTCGGCGACTTCGGGCGCGGAGAAGGCCAGGAGTGCTTTACCGATTGCGGTGCAGGTCAAGGGGAGTCTGCCGCCGATTCGTGAGGGAAGGGCCAGCGAGTCGTGTCCGTGGATGCGTTCGAGGTAGACGACATCGGCGCCGTCCCTTACTCCGAAGTGCACGGTCTGGCGCGTGCTTTCGAAGAGGTCCTGGAGGAACGGAAGTGCGGCCTCACGCAGGTCCAGCCGCCGGGAGACGAGGGAGCCGAGTTCGAACAGCCGGTTGCCGAGCCGGTAGTACTCGCCGGTGCGCTCCAGAAACCCCAGCCGGACGAGGTTGCCCGCGAGACGGAAGACCGTGGTCTTGGGAAGGCCGGCCTTGGACGCCACTTCCGACAGACGGAATTCACCGCCCGACGGGCGGAAGACATCGAGGATCAGGGCGGCCTTGTCGAGCATGTTCCCGTCGGCGCTGTTCCGTGACATGGAACAGATCTTGGCACACGAAGCGGGAGTCACCTATACCTGAGCCACACCACAGCTCCCCCCATTTCGGAGGTCTTCCATGTCGATTGCCAACCTGCCTGGGCATTTGTCGTGAACAAGTTCGTTCACGACTCCCGCGCCGCCGTCCGGAAGGCTGCGGACCTCCTGGCGGATGCGGCCGCGAGTGGGGTTCCCTGTTCCCCTGTACGGAATCTGTTTTCGACGGGGGATGTCGAGATTGCGTATGCGGTGCAGCGGCTGAACACCGATCGCCGGGTCGCCGCGGGACATCGGCTGGTAGGGCGCAAGATCGGATTGACCTCCGCAGCCGTACAGCGCCAACTCGGTGTCGATCAGCCTGACTTCGGCACCCTGTTGTCCGACATGGCAGTGCCCGGGAACGGCCTCGTGCCCTTCGGCCGGCTGCTGCAGCCCAAAGTGGAGGCGGAGGTCGCGCTCGTCCTGAACGCCGGGCTGCCGAATGCCCGGTGCACGATCGAGGACGTAGTGGCAGCCACCGAGTTCGCGGTACCGGCGCTCGAAATCGTGGACAGCCGAATCACCGGCTGGGACATCACCCTCGTCGACACCGTCGCGGACAACGCGTCCTCCGGCCTCTACGTTCTCGGGGAGCGGGGTGTGCCCCTCGACGAGGTGGATCTGCGCACGGTCCGGATGAGCATGTCCCGCAACCTCGACGTGGTCTCCGGGGGCAGTGGCACCGACTGCTTCGGCAGCCCGCTGCACGCCGCCCTGTGGCTGGCCCGCACGCTGGCCGACCTGGGTGATCCGCTGAAGGCAGGGGACGTCGTTCTGACGGGCGCGCTGGGTCCGATGGCCGCCGCCGCACCGGGGGACGTCTTCGCTGCCTCGATCACCGGGCTGGGCGACGTATCCGTCCGGTTCGCCCCGGGAGCCACCGTCAAGGGAGAGACCAGTGAGTGACCGCGCCAAAGTAGCCGTCATCGGGTCGGGCAACATCGGTACCGATCTGATGATCAAGATTCTGCGACGGTCGGAACGCCTGGAAATCGCGGCGATGGTGGGCATCGACCCGGACTCCGACGGCCTGGCCCGGGCACGGCGTCTGAAGGTCGCCACCACGCACGAGGGTATCGACGGCCTCGTCGGAATGGACGAGTTCGCCGACGTGGAGTACGTCTTCGACGCGACATCCGCCGGTGCGCACCGGCGCCACGACGAGGTGCTCCGCGGCCTGGGACGGACGGTTGTCGACCTGACTCCGGCGGCAGTGGGTCCCTATGTGGTGCCGCCGGTCAACCTCGACCAGCACCTCGACGCGCCCAACGTCAACATGGTCACCTGCGGAGGCCAGGCCACGATTCCCATCGTGGCCGCAGTGGGCGCTGTCACGCCCGTGCACTACGGCGAGATCATCGCGTCCATCTCGTCACGCTCCGCCGGCCCCGGCACCCGGGCCAACATCGACGAGTTCACCGAAACCACGTCCGCTGCCATCGAGAAGGTCGGCGGCGCGTCGCGGGGCAAGGCGATCATCATCCTGAACCCGGCGGAGCCTCCGCTGATCATGCGTGACACGGTGCACTGCCTGGTCTCGGTCGCCGAGACAGAGGCCATCACGGCGTCGGTGGAAGCGATGGTCGGCCGGGTCCAGGCGTACGTGCCCGGCTACCGGCTCAAGCACAAGGTCCAGTTCGAGACCGTCACCAGCGACGATCCGGCGTGCACCCTGCTGCCCAGGGACGCGGCCGGCACCGCGACCAAGGTGTCCGTCTTCCTCGAGGTCGAGGGAGCGGCGCACTACCTGCCCGCCTATGCCGGGAACCTCGACATCATGACTTCCGCGGCACTGCGCACTGCCGAGCGCATCGCCGCCCACCGCGCCGAGAGGCCCACCCGATGACCAGTCTGTACATGCAGGACGTGACTCTTCGGGATGGCATGCATGCCGTCCGCCACCGGTACACCGTGGGACAGGCGCGGGCGATCGCCGGTGCGTTGGACGCGGCGGGCGTCGCAGCGATCGAGATCGCCCATGGTGACGGCCTGTCGGGCTCGTCCATCAACTATGGCGTCGGGGCGCACACCGACTGGGAGTGGATCGAGGCGGTCTGCGACGTCACCGTGCAGGCCGTCCCGACGACGCTGCTGCTGCCGGGCATCGGTACGACGCACGACCTGCGGCAGGCGCACCGACTGGGCATCCGTTCGGTGCGGGTTGCCACACACTGCACCGAGGCCGACATCTCCGCCCAGCACATCGCTGCCGCGCGGGAACTCGGCATGGACGTGGCGGGCTTTCTCATGATGTCCCACATGGCCGAACCCGCCGAACTCGCACGCCAAGCCAAGCTGATGGAGTCCTACGGCGCCAACTGCGTATACGTCACCGACTCCGGCGGCCGCCTGACCATGGACGCCGTCCGGGACCGCTTTCGCGCCTACCGCGACGTCCTGGCCCCCACCACCGAGATGGGCATCCACGCCCACCACAACCTCGCCCTCGGAGTCGCCAACAGCGTCGTCGCCGTCGAGAACGGCGCCGTCCGCGTCGATGCCTCCCTCGCCGGGCAGGGTGCCGGAGCAGGAAACTGCCCGCTGGAGGCATTCGTCGCGGTAGCCGACCTCCTGGGCTGGGACCACGCGTGCGACCTGTTCCCACTCATGGACGCCGCCGACGACCTCGTCCGGCCACTACAGGACCGGGAGGTTCGTGTGGACCGCGAGACCCTCAGCCTCGGCTACGCCGGCGTGTACTCCAGTTTCCTCCGCCATGCCGAGGCGGCCGCAGCACGCCACGGTCTCGACACACGAGCGATCCTGGTGGAGGTGGGCCGCCGCGGCATGGTCGGCGGCCAGGAGGACATGATCACCGACATCGCACTCGACCTTGCCGCTGAGGCCACCGGCTACCACCGGTAGTCCCACAAACCCGGCGGTGGGTCGATGGCAGGACGGGTCGGTCGTAGGGCGGTGGTAGGAGTCAACTGCCGTTGCGGAGGCCGAAGATGACTGCCGGCCGCCCGTTCCCCCGCCTGGAGCAGGCGTGGCCGCGCGAAGTGACGCCGCTCATGCGGCTTTTCGGTAGCGCGTTCGCCGACGTCGGCGGCGGTTGGCCGAGTCGGGTGCACCGGAGGGGCAGCCGTTCCTGATCAGCCGGAGGGGCAGGTACGACGTCGAGTTCGCCGTCTGCGCGGTTCGTCCGGGGCCGGTGCCGGCCAGCGGGAGTGACGCGCTGGCGCGGCGCGCCCGAGCCTTCGGCGAACGCGCCGCCGAAGAGAGGACTTCGTTCGGAGGGCGCGACGGATCCACCGGAGGCGTTCCCGACGCGATCGGGAGTCTTCAGCTCCTGCCCTGGCCAAGCGCCCGATTCATGTGGTCGATGGCCCCGAGGATGTGGTTTCGCGTCAGGGCACCGAGTCGTTCGGGGTCTCTTGCGGTCAAGGCGTCGACCATTTGCTGATGCTGGTGGACGCTCTCCGTGTGGGGTCTCCAGACCACCTGCGGGCCTCGGCTGGGCAGAACGTTCCAGGTCTGCCTGATCAGTGAAATCAAGTGATCGCAGTGGCTGCTGAGGAACAACTGCTCATGGAATTCCCGATTCGATCGGACCACCTCGGGATCATCCGGTTTCAAGCCCTTCATGTGCTCGTTCAGTTCCACCACCCTCGCGAGCTCTTCGTCGGTGATCCGCGCGCAGGCGAGTTCCGCCGCGTAGCCTTCGAGTGCGGCTCTGATGCCATAGATCTCGGCCTTGTTCTCCGCTGCCGGCTTGACCACGCTTGCCCCTCGATGGGCATGCACCACGAGCAGCCCCTCGGCCTCGAGCCGGCTCAGCGCCTCGCGGACCGGCGTCGCGCTCACCTCGAACCGTTCGGCCAGGTCGCGTTGCCGTAGCACATCGCCCGGCCGGATCTCGCCGGACCGCACGAGTTCACGGATGGAGTCGGCCACCAGGTCTGCCTTGGTCTTGTAGGTGAACAAGGAGGTCACCGCGCCTCTCGTCTCAGGTATTTGGTATATCATGCTTGACAGACAATACACGGGCCCTTACGGTCGCCGCAACGACGCAGGCGATCCGTGTCGTAGCGGCCCGAACCGGTGTATTGCCGCGCTCCACGGAGTGAGAGGACCTTCAAAGTGTTCTTGGATGCGACACAGTGGCAGGACAAGATCTTTCTCGATGGGACATGGGTGCCCGGCTCCGGTGGCACCACCGACGTAGTCGAGCCCGCAACCGGCGCCGTCCTCGGCCGGATCGGGCTGGCCGACGCCACCGACCTCGCCCGAGCGGCGAAGAGCGCCGCGGCCGCGCAGCTCGAGTGGGCCGCCACTTCCCACGTGGAGCGGGCGGCGGTGCTGCGCCGTGCAGCCGCGCTCTGGGCCAAGCACGCCGACGAGGTCTCATGGTGGAACATCCGTGAGGTGGGGGCCGTACCCGCGATGGCCGAGTTCGCCTTGCACGTCGGCGAGCAGGAGTGCTACGAAGCCGCCGCACTGCCCGGCCATCCGTACGGCGCGCTGATTCCCAGCGAGCAGCCCCGGCTGTCGATGACCCGCCGGGTTCCGGTGGGTGTGGTCGGGGTGATCTCGCCGTTCAACGTGCCGATCATCCTCGGGGTGAGGGCGGTCGCACCCGCGCTGGCGCTCGGCAACGCCGTCATCCTCAAGCCCGACCCGCGAACAGCGGTGACCGGTGGTGTCACCATCGCCCGGATCTTCGAGGAGGCGGGACTGCCCGCCGGCGTGCTGCAGATGCTGCCGGGCGGGCCCGGTGTCGGCGAGGCAATGGTGACCCACCCTCTGGTCCGGGTCATCGCCTTCACCGGCTCCACCGAGGCCGGACGCCGGGTCGGCGAGCTGGCGGGCAGGCACCTCAAGCGCGCGCACCTGGAGCTCGGCGGAAACTCAGCGTTGATCGTCCTCGACGACGCCGACCTCGACAGGGCCGTCAACCTCGCCGCCTGGGGCAGCTTCCTCCACCAGGGCCAGATCTGCATGACCACCGGCCGTCACCTGGTTCACGAACGGCTCCATGACGACTTCGTGGAGCAGCTCGCGGCCAAGGCCGCCGGGCTTGCGGTCGGTGACCCGGCCCGCGACAAGGTCGCCCTCGGCCCGCTGATCGATGCCGCGCAGCGCGACAGGGTCCACGCCGTCGTCACCGCCAGTGCCGATCACGGAGCGCGCATAGCGGCCGGCGGCCGCTTCGACGGACTCTTCTACGCCCCGACCGTCCTCGCGGACGTCTCGCCGGACACTCCGGCGTTCGCGCAGGAGATCTTCGGACCGGTGGCCCCGGTGGCCCGGTTCTCCGGCATCGAGGAAGCCGTACGCCTGGCCACCGCGACCGAGTACGGGCTGTCGCTCGGCATCGTCACCCGGGACGTCATGAAGGGTCTCGCGCTCGCCGACCGCGTGCCGACCGGCATCGTGCACATCAACGATCAGACCGTCAGCGACGAGGCCAACGTGCCCTTCGGCGGTGTCGGAGCCTCCGGCACCGGTGGCCGGTTCGGCAGCGCGGAGGCCAATATCGAGGCCTTCACCGAAACCCGGTGGGTGACCGTGCGCGGCCAGGCCCCGACCTATCCCTTCTGACCGGCCGGCGGGAACACCCGCGGAGATCACCGCGGCAGGACGGCGTCGCGGTAGCCGGCTTCCAGCAAACACCGACCGGTGACGGCTGAACCACCTCTTCGTCGCCGGCGACTGGTCCGGCCGAAGTCGATCATTCTTGGTATATCAAATATCACAGGAGGAGCAATGAGACCCAGACGCCTGGTCACCGCGCTGGCCGTGACTGCGGCACTCGTCGCCGGCGGATGCGGCGGATCCAAATCCGCGTCCGGAGGCGGCGGGGGGAAGAAGGAGAACGTCACCTACCTCACCTCCTTTGGCACGTTCGGCCGCGAGGCCTACGCCTACGTCGCGCTGGAGAAGGGGTACTTCGCCGAGGCCGGATTCGACGTCACCATCGCCGTGGGCAGCGGCACGGTCGACGACATGAAGATGGTCGCCGGTGGGCGGGCGGACTACAGCGTCGGCGATTTCACCACCTACGCGATCACCTCCGCCAAGGAGCAGTTCCCGCTCACCGTGGTCGGAGCGATCCACCAGCGGTCACTGGCCGGGATCATGGCCCTGGAGGGCAGCGGCATCGGCAAGCCGGGTGATCTGGTCGGGAAGAAGATCGCCGATCAGCCCGGGTCGACGAACCAGGTCATGTTTCCCGTCTATGCCAAGGCTGCGGGCATCCCCGCCGACAAGGTCGAGTTCGTGCCGTCGGCGCCGACGGCACTGCCGCAACTGCTCGTGTCCGGCCAAGTCGACGGAATCGGCCAGTTCGCGGTCGGCAAGCCGCTGATCGAGAAGGCCACCAAGGGCAAGAAGGTGGTCGTGTTGCGGTACGGCGATCTGCTGCCCGACTTGTACAGCAACACCCTCTTCACGCGCAAGGACATCGCGGACAAGCACCCGGAGCAGGTGAAGAGGTTCAGCGCTGCCCTGCTCAAGGGCCTGGCCGATGCCGTCGCCGACCCGGAGGCCGCCGCGCGGATCCTCAAGAAGTACAACCCCACACAGGACGCCGAGGTCGCCGCCGCAGAGCTGAGGCTGATGGCGGACTACGTGAAGCCGCCGGGCTTCACCGAGCCACTGGGCTCGATGGACCGCAATCGCGTGTCGACGATCGTGCGCATTCTGGAGGATTCGAAGGCGATCAAGAAGGACGCGTTCGGCATCAACGACTACGTCTCCTTCGGTCTGGTGCCGGGGGGGTCGGCCTCGTGATCCAGGTGGAGAAGGTCACCCAGGTCTTCGCGTCGCGCGGCGGGTCCGTGCACGCGCTCGACGGCATCGACCTGCACGTCCGGGAAAGGGAGTTCGTCACGTTGATCGGCCGCTCGGGTTGCGGCAAGTCGACGTTGCTCCGGCTGATGGCCGGACTGCTGACACCGACCCAGGGCAGGGTGCAGGTGGCGGGGGAACTCGTCACCGCGCCACGACCCGACGTGTCGGTGATGTTCCAGCGCCCAGCCCTGCTGCCGTGGCGCTCGGTGGTGTCCAACGTGATGCTGCCGGTGGAGATCTGCGGCGGTGACAAGAAGCGGTACCGCGACCGGGCGCACGAACTGCTCGAGCTCGTGGGCCTGACCGGGTTCGCGGGCAAGTACCCGCACGAGCTGTCGGGCGGCATGCAGCAACGGGTCTCGCTGTGCCGATCGCTCATCACGCGGCCCAAGGTCCTGCTGATGGACGAGCCCTTCTCCGCGCTGGACGCGCTGACCCGGACCGAGATGTCGGAGGAGTTGCAGCGGATCCAGATGGAGTTGGCGACCACCATCGTCTTCGTCACGCACTCCATCGAGGAGGCCATCGTGTTGGCCGACCGGGTCGTGGTGCTCAGTCCGCACCCCGGCCGGCTGCGAGAGACCGTGGACATCGAGATCCCGCGGCCGCGGGATCTCGGCCTGGACACCCACGCGGCTGACGTGGCCCGGCTCAGCAGCCGGCTGCACGCACTGCTGGCCGCACCGCCGCGCGAGACCACCGACCACAGGATGGTGCACCAGTGAGCCTGACTGCTCCCCGGGCCGCACGGAGCGGCTCGCTGTTCGTGTCGATCGCCGCACCCGCCCTCAGCATGTTCGGGGTGATCGGCCTGTGGTGGCTGGCCACCATCGTCTTCGAGATCGATTCGTTCCTGCTGCCAAGCCCGAAGGACGTCGTCGAGGCCTTCCTCCGGCAGCCGGACTACCTGATGGACCAGACCTGGGTGACCGTGATGGAGACGGTCGAGGGGTTCCTGCTGGCAATCGTGGCCGGCGTACCGATCGCATTGCTGATCGCGCGCTCGGAGCTGCTGGAACGGATGATCTACCCGCTGCTCGTGGCGGTGCAGGCGATTCCCAAGATCGCGGTTGCGCCGATCCTGGTGGTGTGGATGGGTTTCGGCTCGACGCCGAAGGTCGCGATGGTCTTTCTGGTCTGTTTCTTCCCTGTGGTGATCTCCACCGCATCCGGGATGAAGTCGACGCCGAGCGAGCTGGCCGAACTGCTCCGCTCGCTGAACGCCGGCCGCGCCCAGGACTTCTTCAAACTGCGCGTCCCGTACGCGCTGCCGCAGATCTTCGTCGGCCTGAAGGTGGCGATCTCACTTGCCGTGATCGGCTCGGTGATCGCCGAGTTCGTCGGTGCGAGCGCGGGGTTGGGCTTCGTGATCGTGCAGTCCGGCGCCAGTGCCGACACCGCGCTCGCCTTCGCCGCGATGGGCCTGCTGAGCGTGGTCAGCATCGTGCTGTACTACGCGTTGGTCCTGCTCGAGAAGCGGCTCCTGCCCTGGGCGGAGGAGAACCGATGACGGGGCCGGCACCCCGGCCGGCCACCGAGTGCGCGCCCTGGCGGACCGGGCCGAGGGGACCCGCGCGGCGCCGTTACAACGGCCCAATCCCCCGGTACGGCGCCCACGCCGGTCCCCGGTCCCCGTGGCCCGGCCCCACCGCAGGCCGCGGCTGGCCGGCCCCAAACACAAGCCGGAACTGCCGCTGGAGCGGTGCCACGCGGAACCGGCCGTACCCCCTATCGACTCCACGACGCAGCGACGGAGGATCACCACGATGAGAGCCGCGGTACTCCACACGCTCGGCGGCCCGCCGGAATACGGCGAGTTCACCGAGCCCACGTCGGCTCCGGGGCACACGATCGTGCGCGTAGCGGCGGCAGGCGTCCACCACTACGTCCTCCATGTGGCGTCCGGCTCCTTCTACACCGGGCCTCCCAGGCTGCCCTCGGTTCCCGGCAGCGACGGCGTCGGCCGGCTCCCCGACGGCCGGCGCGTGTACTTCGACACCACTCGCCCGCCGTTCGGATCCTGGGCGGAGTACGCATCGGTCCCCGAGGCCGCCTGCCTTCCGGTCGCCGAGGGCATCGACGACGCGACGGCCGCCGCGCTGGGCAACACTGGCCTTGCCGCCTGGACCGCCCTCCAGTGGCGGGCGGGGCTCCGGCCGGACGAGACCGTGCTCGTCCTCGGAGCCACCGGTTCCCTCGGGCGGGTCGCCATCCAGGCGGCCAAGGCACTGGGCGCAGGCCGTGTGGTCGCCGCCGATCTGGACAGCGACCGGCTGCGTGCCCTGACGGCGCAAGGGGCGGACGCGGTCGTCGCGATCGACGGTCGGGGCGACCTGGCCGAGCGATTGCGCGATGCCGCGGACGGCGGCGCCGACGTGACCATCGACCCCCTGTGGGGTGCCCCCGCGCTCGCCGCGATGCAGGCCGCGGCGCACGGCGCACGCCACATCCAGCTCGGCACCGCCGCCGGCGAGACACTCGAGTTCACCGCGGCCGCTCTCCGCTCGCACATGATCGACCTGCGCGGATTCGCCGTCTTCCGGTGCCCGATCGACGTGCGTCGGCAGGCTTACCGCACGCTCACCCGGCACGTTGCCGACGGAGCCATCGCCATCGACCTCGAAGTCGTGCCTCTGTCGGACGTCGCCACGGCCTGGCATCGGCAGCTGACCGGCGCCGGGACCAAGCTCGTCCTCGACGTCTCCACCGCCCCCCACCCACCGCAACACCGGCCGTGACCGCACACGGCGCCGAACCGGCGGGTCCGCCACACCGGCGGCAGACGAACGTGATCATCTGGCCGGCGATGTCACCCATGCCGAGCAACCCGAGCCCAGGAGGAAACCCGTGGATGACCGACCCGACACCATCAACGACTACAGGGCGACGTACGAGAGGATGCTCGGATTCGTCCCGCCGCGGGTGCAGTCGCGCTTCGATACGTCGTCCAAGGCCAATCCGGAGGTCCTGCTCGCCCAGGAACGCCTCCGCAACCTGATCATGTATCCCACCGCGCTGGACCAGAAGACCGTCCAGCTCGTGCTGTTCGGCATCCTCCACGCCAGGCTGAGCGACGCCGCCAAGCTGCACGGCCTCGCCGCGCTCCGCGCCGGCGCCGGCTGGGACGAACTGCGCGCCGTCATCGACCTGGCGTTCCTGTTCACCGGGATGTCCGCTGCCAACCGCGGACCGAGCGTCCTTGAAGAGATCGCGGAACTGGAGAAGAAGAGCCATGGATGAACCGCTGTACGAACTGGCCCACCTGGGCCACGCCGAACTTCTCACCCCCGTGTACGAGGAGAGTCTGGCGTTCTTCGTCGACGTCTACGGGCTGGACCTGGTGGCAGAGGCCGACGGCAGCGCCTACCTGCGGGGGTGGAGTGACCACGACCTCACCACGCTGAAGCTGACTGCCGCAGACCACGCCGGGCTCGGCCATGTCGGCTGGCGCACGGTCAGTCCCCAGGCACTGGATCGTCGTGTCGCGGCGTTGGAAGAACGCGGCGCGGCCGGAAAATGGATCGACGGCGATGTGGGACACGGCAAGGCGTACCAATTTCGCGCGCCGAGCGGACAGCAGATGGAGCTCTACTACGAGGCCGAGAAGTACCAGGCGCCCGCCGACAAAGCATCGTATCTACTCAACCAACCGCAGTCCTCGGTCAGCCGGGGAGTCGGCGCCGCCCGCATCGACCACATCAACGTCCTGTCCCGGGACATCCCCGACGCGCGCAAGTTCATGTGCGACACACTCGGCTTCAAGCTCCGCGAACACCTCGTCCCCCCGGGGCAACCCGAGGTCGGCGCCTGGCTGAGCCTGATGAACAAGGCCCACGACCTCGCCATCACCCGTGAACCCGCAGACACCACCGGCCGACTGCACCATCTCGCGTACGCGGTGGAGAACCGCTCGGACGTACTCCGCGCCGCCGACGTGTTCTGCGAACTGGGCACCCCGATCGAGTTCGGGCCCGCCAAACACGCCCGGACCCAGGGCTTCTTCCTGTACGTCCTCGAACCCGGCGGCAACCGGATCGAGATCTTCGCCGGCGGGATCCACATCTACGCGCCCGACTGGGAACCGGTCACCTGGACCACCGAAGGCGACGGCCGATCCACCGGTTGGGGCCTGGCCGTGCCGGACAGCTTCCACACCCACGCCACCCCGACCCTGCCGTGACATGAGGAGCCGACGGCACACCCGGTGACCCGGTCCGGTGCCGCCCGGGAGACGCCCGCCCTCGGCCTCCGGGCGTCTGCTCCGGCTGCTTGCGCCACGCCGAGACCGCCTCCACCAGGTAAGGCACCGTGCGCACCCTGGTCCTCCTGCCGGTCGGCAAGCCGGCCGCCGCCGTACCGACGAGCAGGAGGACACGATCGTCGACATTGCCCCCGACCCCGTCACCTTCGGGAGGCAACGATCCCCGTCCTGTCGATCCTTCCGGAAGGCAGGATCCACTCCGGCGCTCGGGCGCACCGCAGGCTCCTACGGTGCCCGCGTCGCAGTCCGGCCCGGGGGCCATGCTCGAACTCGCGGGAAGGAAATCAGAAATGGCACATTGGACCGAGCAGAGCATTGCCGATGAGCTGTACCAGGCCGAGGCCGAGAGACGTGATCGGCGGCCCTTCACCGACGACTGGCCGTCCCTTGACGTCGAAACGGCGTATCGTACCCAGGCCCGACTCATCCAAAAGAAGACAGCTACGGGACAGACCGTCACCGGCGTGAAACTCGGACTCACCTCCCTGGCCAAACAAAAGCGCATGGGAATCGCGTCCCCCATCACCGGCTGGATAACCGATCGGATGCAGCTCGCGGAAGGCACTCCCATACCCATGGGCGACCTCATCCACCCCCGGATCGAGCCGGAAATCGCATTCGTCATGGGGCGACGACTGGAGGGCCCCGACGTGACCGCGGAAACAGCTCTCTCCGCGGTGGAATCAGTCCGAGCCGCGTTCGAAGTCATCGACTCGCGCTATCAGGACTTCCGATTCCAACTCCCCGACGTCATCGCCGACAACGCCTCGTCGTCACGGTTCTTCCTCGGCAGCCTCAGCCGTCACCCCAAGGACCTGGACCTGGCCGCCGAGGAATGCGTTCTGCGCATCGACGACCGCATCGTCGGCTCGGCCACAGGATCAGCCGTTCAAGGACACCCGGCCGAGGCCCTGGCACAGGCCGTCAACGCGCTCGCGGAACGCGGGATCGCCCTCCGACCCGGGTGGATCGTCCTCACCGGCGGGTTGACGGACGCCGCCACCGTCAACGCCGGCGAACGAATCACGGCAGAGTTCGCGAATCTGGGTTCGCTTACTGTCGTGGGGAAATCACCTCACTGAGCTTGACTCTGTCGGTGATCTTGGATGGTCGAGGTCAGGTGCCAAGGGTGCGCCAGGACTTCGATCGGGGAAACGCCTGCTGGTCCAGGAAGGTCTGGAAGGCGGTCGGCGGTCTCGGTGAGCAGGTCTTCTCGGCCCCCGACCGGCCGCTGAGTCGTTCGATGTTCACGGCGATGGCTGTGAGTACGTGTTGCAGGTGGGCTTTCGGTTGTCCTCGGTAGCGGCAGTGGCGCATGCCGTGTCCGTGGCCGAACTCGTTGATGGTGCCCTCGACTCCGGAGCGGACCGCGTAGCGTGCCTTCCATTCGGGTGTCTGTTGCTCGGCGCGGACGCGGACTTGCAGGTCGCGGGGCTCCCGCGAGGGAAAGCCCACGTTGCGGGTGCTCTCGCGGGAGTTGGTGCACCGGG
>NZ_KB889712.1 GCF_000372745.1 Embleya scabrispora DSM 41855
GCCTGGCCGACCTCAATGAGGTATCCGTCGGGATCGCGGAGATAGCAGCGCAACTCGGCTTTCCGGTCGATGGGCGGGGTGAGGAATTCCGCCCCCTTGGCGCTCCAGTCCCTGTAGCAGGCCTCGATGTCGGCCACACGGATGTTGAGGAAGCTCGATGTGGTGTTGGGGTCATCGGGCGGCTGCAGCATCACATCGGGTTTGTCGGGGGTCGGGCCGCCGCCGGGATTCATGATGATCCAGCCGTTGGCGAGCTTGACGATGCACGGGTTCTCTTCCAGCACCACACTGCCGCCCAGGACGTCCGTGTGGAAGGCGCGCGACCGGGGCACGTCCCGCACGGTCAGGAAGTGCGTGAGGAGCACCCCGGTGACCGGGGCAGGCAGGTCCTCTCGCTGCATTGGCGGGTCCCCTTCACTTGCTGCCCACCGCGGACACCACGCGTGCCGTGGGCACGGCCGACGGTGCAGCCATGGGCGCGGGGCCGGTCGCACCGGCACCGCCGGCTGCGGGGGCACGGCCAGCGGTTCGGGCTCGGCTGTGGCCCAAGGGTCGGTGGATGCGGTGGTGCGGGTGACTGGGTCGGTGGACATCGGGGGGCCTCCCGACCAGGAGCGGATACGTGCCGGAAGGATGGCGAGCACCACCTTGTCCTTCGTCTGTACGAGCCTGCGACCAGCACAAACGCGCGGTCGACGCAACACCGGCCGACTCCGGAGGTGAACGTGCGGACCTCCTTGCGACGTCGCTTGCCCGGGCCGGGAACACGGACGCAGACCTTCACGTCGGCCTTGCCGAAGTCAATCCCGGCGCATCGTTCGTGGACGACGTCCATGCCCCGGCACCCCCCTTGGTGCTTCGCGTGATCGAACGGCGACCGTCCGGCGGGGACCAGGCAGGCAAGAGAGTCTGATTCACGTACTCGAGGCAACAATTCCGGGTGCCTGACGAAGAATCCCCGGCGTCCTACTCAGGATCGGGCTCCGGCAGCGCCAAGATTCCACGGCATCAGCCGGACGGCCGTAGCCCGATTTTCTCCCCTTGGGGTGTCACCGTCAGGCAATCGGATTACTCAGTAGGCCGGGACGTTCGAGATAGTGCGTACGGGCGGTTGCGAACCGGCTGCGGACCGCGGCGTCGAAGCGTTCCCCGGGGAGAACGGTGTGCCTGGTTTGCCAGGTTGGTGGAAAGTCGCCGTTCGGGTTCATGGCCCAGGCTGCTTGCCGGGCGGCACCGATTGCGACGTACTCGGCAGGTTCGGGCAGGGTGACGGGGCGTTCGAACAAGGCCGGGGCGATGGCGGTCACGGCGGGGGAGCGCGCCGCGCCTCCGGTGAGAAGCACGTGTCCGGTGGCGACGCCCGATGCGATGAGTGTGTCGAGGGCTTCTGCAAGGCCGCACAACATGCCTTCCACCGCAGCGCGGGCCAGGTGTGCGGGAGTCGCGTTGCCCCCGGTCAGGCCGTGGATCGCTCCGGTGGCGTCCGGGAGGTTGGGGGTTCGCTCGCCGGCCAGGTAGGGCACCAGCACCAAGCCGCCCGCTCCCGCCGGCGCGCACAGTGCGAGTTCGGCCAGCCGATCGTGGTTCACGTCGAGCATGTGTGCGATGGCGTCCAGCACGCCGGCGGCGTTGAGTGTGCACGCCAACGGGAGAAAGTTGCCCGTGGCGTCGGCGAATCCGGCGATTGTCCCGGTCGCGTCCGCGGTCGGGGAGTCGGTTGTGCCATACACCGTGCCCGACGTGCCCAGCGACACGATCACATCCCCAACCGCCGCACCCAGGCCGAGCGCGGCGGCCATGTTGTCACCCGTGCCCGCTGCCACCAGGATCCCTTCCGGGCTGATGCCGGCGGCCTGGTGCGGATCCAGCACCCGGGGCAGGATCGGGACGCGGCCGAACGCCAGTTGCAGGATCTCGTCGCGGTACGCGCCCTGCTGCGGCGACCAGTACCCGGTGCCCGAGGCATCCCCGCGGTCGGTCGTGAGGTCGGCGAGGTCGCCGGTGCCGCGGAGCCGCCAGGTGAGGTAGTCGTGTGGCAGGCAGACGGCCGCAACCCGCGCCGCGGCGTCGGGCTCGTGTTCGGCGAGCCAGCGCAGCTTGGTGACCGTGAACGACGCGACGGGGACGCTGCCGACAGCGTCTGCCCAGGCCTTCGGTCCGCCCAGTTCGGCGACCAGTTCGGTTGCCGCTCCGGCCGAGCGGGTGTCGTTCCAGAGCAGCGCGTCCCGGACCACTGCGCCGTCCTCATCGAGGCAGACGAGGCCGTGCTGCTGGCCCGCAACGGCCACCCCCTCGACGTCGGCGAGGCCGCCTGCCTCGTGGACCGCGCGTCCGAGCGCCTGCCACCACGCCTCGGGGCCGACCTCGGTCCCCTGCGGGTGCGACGCGCGCCCGGAACGCACGACGATTCCGCTTTCGGCGTCGCAGACCACGACCTTGCACGATTGCGTGGACGAGTCGATCCCCGCGACCAGCGGTGGGTTGCCCGCCATGTCAGCGCGCGCCGAGGATGTGCTCGACGGCCAACTGGTCGAGTCGCTCGTAGCCGAGGCCGCGTGCGGCGACACCGTCGAGGTCGAAGTCGCCGTCGCTGAGATCGGCGTACGTCTCGTCGGAGGCGAGTGTGGGGACGGCCAGTTCGCCGAGACCCGCGGCGGCGGCTGCCTCGCGGACTTCGGGGTCGGCACGGAATGCCTTCGCGCGCTCGCGCAGCAACAGGTACGTGCGCATGTTCGCGGCCGCCGACGCCCATACCCCGGAGGCGTCCTCGGTGCGCAGCGGCTTGTAGTCGAAGTGCCGCGGCCCGTCGTAGCCTGCGTGTTCCAGCAGGTCGACCAGGAAGAAGGCGCTCTTGAGGTCGCCGTGACCGAAGACCAGGTCCTGGTCGTACTTGGGCCCATGCTGGCCGTTGAGGTCGATGTGGAACAGCTTGCCCGCCCACAGTGCCTGGGCGACGCCGTGGACCACGTTCAGGCCGGCCATCTGCTCGTGGCCGACCTCGGGATTGAGCCCGACCATGTCGGGCTGTTCGAGGCTTTCGATGAACGCCAGCGCGTGACCGATCGTGGGCAGGAAGATGTCGCCACGTGGCTCGTTGGGCTTGGGCTCCAATGCGAAGCGCAGGCCGTAGCCCTGGTCGCGGACGTATCCGCACAGGATGTCGAGGGCTTCCTTGTACCGGTCCAGCGCGGCGTGCACGTCGGTCGCCGCATCGGACTCGCTGCCTTCCCGTCCGCCCCAGAACACGTAGGTACGCGCGCCGAGTTCGGCGGCCAAGTCGATGTTGCGGATGACTTTGTGCAGGGCGAATCGGCGTACGGACCGGTCGTTCGCGGTGAATGCGCCGTCCTTGAAAACGGGGTGGCTGAACAGATTCGTCGTCGCCATCGGCACAGCGAGGCCGGTCGCATCGAGCGCGGACCGGAATGCCGCGATCTTCTTGGCGCGTGTCGCTTCGTCCGCGCCGAAAGGGATCAGGTCGTCGTCGTGGAAGGTCACGCCGTGCGCGCCCAACTCCGCAAGCTTGTGCACTGCGGTCACGGGGTCGAGGGGCCCCCGGGTCGCGTCGCCGAACGGGTCGCGGGCCTGCCAGCCAACGGTCCACAGGCCGAAGGTGAACTTGTCGTCGGGCTGCGGAATCAGGTTCGGCACGTCATCTCCCAGAAATAAGTCTAATGTCTAGACTAAACAGTGACAGCTAAGCCGCACGTGCCCGCGATGTCAAGATCCGCTGCCGCAGGCAATCCGGGCTCGGCGCGATGAAAGGATCACTGCCATGACCGCGCCGCCCCGCCCCACCCACATCGACACCATGCGAGAGCGGAACCTTGCGCTCGTCCTCCAAGAGATCGCCCGTCGGCAACCGGTCACTCGCGCTCGGCTCGCAGAACTGACCGGGCTGACGAAGACCACCGTGACCGGTCAGGTGGCCGCCTTGGAAGGGCTGCGCCTGGTCACCAGCGGGGGGCCGGTGCGTGAGGGCGCACGTGGTCGCCCGGGCGCGCCGGTCTCGCTTGCGCCCGGCCCCGTGGCAGGGCTCGGCCTGGAGGTAAACGGGCACTACCTCGCAGCGTGCGTCCTGGACCTGACCGGCGGTGTGCGCCTGAGCGAGACCTACGCGTGCGACAACCGCGGCCGTGACGCTCGCGACACTCTGGCGGCGCTGGCCGCACTGGCGCGGCAGATGATCACGCGGTCCACCGAGGCCGGACTGGCCGTGGTCGGGACCGCGGTTGCGCTGCCCGGCGTCATCGCCGAGGACCGGGTCAACGCCCCGAACCTCGGCTGGGACTCGGTTCCGGCCGCGGCGCTGCTCGATGACGCCCTCCCCGTTCAGACGATCGGTCTCACGGTGGACAACGAGGCGAACCTCGGAGCATTGGGCGAACGTTGGTACGGGGTCGGCCGAGGCGCGGGCAGCTACATCTACCTGTCCGGCGAGATCGGTATCGGCGCCGGCATCGTGGTCGACGGCGAACTCTTCCGCAGTGCCCACGGCTCGGCCGGCGAACTGGGCCACGTCGTTGTCGACCCGGACGGACCCGCGTGCCGCTGCGGCGGCGCCGGTTGCCTGGAACAGGTCGCCGGCCTCGACGCTGTCCTGCGCGCGGCGGGTGTCTCCGACACTTCCGGAACGTCCGAGTCGAGGCTGTCCGAATTGCTGCGCCGTCTCGCCGACGGCGACCACGACGCGCTCCGGGCGGTCGACGCTGCCGGCCGGGGACTGGCGGTGGCGCTCGTCGGGGCGGTGAACCTTCTGGACCCGGACACGATCATCCTCGGCGGGCTGCTCGCGCGCCTCGCGTTTTGGCTCATCCCCCCGATTGAGGGTGCCGTCATCCGAGGCGGCGGCAAGCTGCGCGGCCGCACGCCCGTTCTCCGTGCGTCGACGCTGGAGGCGGGCAGCGCCGTACGAGGTGCGGCGGGGACCGTCCTCGCCGCTGTTCTCGCGGACCCGCTCAGCGTCGCCTGACCGCAACGCCGGGTCGCAACGCGCCGGATGCCGACCTGCCCGACTGATCGGCAAGGCCCTCGCTCCGCCGGATCTGCGCCGCTACGGGATTCCGCTCGGCGGTCGCGGTCCATGCGGCTTCCCCGACGCGCGCCTGAGCGGGTGCGGGCGAACCGACCCGCCGCTGCCGTGATCATGCGGGAGACGGTCGTCAGGGCGGGCGGCAGGGCCCGATGGCGAGGCAACGGAGTTTCCTGGGGACAAGCTGTCCTGGTCGCGCCGGGCCACTGCGAGGTGGGTCATCACCTCGGAAGGGTGCAGGTGGGTTTCGTTGTCGTGGGCGAGATGGCGGCGGTGCATGAGCCGGCCGACGGTCCGCTCGACGTCCCACCGGCTGGGGAGGAGCTTGAATCCCATGACGGTGGGGTCGCGTTGCACGACGTGGACGTCGATCCCGAGGGTCGCGCCGTGATCGACGGGCTTGGTGCGGTAGCCGCTGGGTGGATGCCGACGATGTGGCCGGAGACGCTCGCGGCTGTTACCCGGTCCGCGAACTGCCGGCCCAGCGGGCCCGCCATAGCCGGGCCGGCGCGGTACCGCGCTGCCGGTTGGACGACTTCCCTGCGGGCGACGGCGACCGCATGGGCCGGCCCGCGCGCCTCCCGCGCAAGCTGGAACGGGGTGCGTTGTCAGTATTCGGAATCGCCCACCACCACCGACGGGTCCGGCCGCCAGGTCGCCGGTTCATCGAGGATCCCCAGGGCCGGCCGCCACCTCCCCGGTCCCGGTTGCCGACTACCGGATCCCGACGGCCCGGCACCGGGCAGGGTCGTCGACCCATTCGCCCGGCAGGTACGGCCGCCACTGCAACTGCAACTGCAACTGCAACGGGCACGAGGCCGTGCCGGTGGCCGCATCCACACCGAAGGCGACCCGACGGTTCGCCCGTCTTCCCAGCGCGCCGCAGAAGACCCAACGAAGTGCTACTGGCTGGTGGCTGACCATTGGATCGAGCGCTACGGCGCGCGGGTCGACTCCTGTCGCTTACCCAAAGGCGAGGATGTGCGGCACGAGCGGGCCGAGCAGGCGGGTTGGGGCGGTGATGGAGCGCTCGACCGACCGTTGCCGTGGGCGACGGGTGGTTCGACGACGCGACCGTCTCCGGGAAGTGACAGTCGTCCGCCGTTGACCGGCAAGAGTGCGCTCCGAGGGCCGCGAGGGCCATCGCGCCGGCCCCCGGGGTCGCGTGCCCGGAGGCAGGCGGTCTCGTTGACATGCCGCGCGACGGGTGGGTAGCTTTCAGGCAATCTAATCGATAACCGATAGAGAATGCCTCCGCGAGACAAGGTTGCAGAACATGGGTGCCGCCATCACCAGGATCACTGCCACGACACCCCTCGCGCGGCCGCCGGTCTGGGCGATCCTGGAGCGCGAACTGTTCCGCCGGTTGGATGACGCGTGGCGGCGCTTCCAAGCGCTCTACTGCGCTGATGACGGGTCGCTGCGCTACAGCGGCGGAACTGTCGGTCGCGACGGGGCCGACGACTTCTATGAGCCCTTCTTCAACTGGCCGGTCCTGTACATGCTCGGCGGCGCGGACGACCTGCTCGAAGCCTGCAAGCACCACTGGCGCGGCGTGACCGCCCAGCTCACCGCCCGCGGCATGCTCACGGACGAGTACGAGAACGGCTACGACTGGTTCCACCAGGGCGAGTCTGCGCTCTTCTTCTATGGCATCTGCGCAGCGGACCCTTCGGACGAACATTTCCGCGCACGCGCCTTGCGGTTCGCGAATCTCTTCCTCGGGGACTCCGAGACCGGCAACTACGACCCCGATCTCCGTATGATGCGCGCACCGCACATCGGAGCGGGAGGCCCCCTGCCGGGGCTTGGTGAGAACCAGCCGTACAGCGCCGACCTCGTCGGCATGGAGCCGTACGGTCTGCCGCTTCGCGACCTGCCCGGCATCACCGGCTGGTCGGATCTCGCGGATCCGGCGAACGCGAATCTGATGCGCACAGAGATGGACGCGCGGCTGGGCGCCGGCGACGTCCCGATCAACCTCGCGGCCACCTCGCTCGCGGTCAACGCCTGGCTCTACGACCACGATTGGCGCTTCGCTGCCTTCGTGACCGACTACGTCGGCGCGTGGGCCGAGCGCACCCGCGACAACGGCGGCCTGATCCCCGACAACGTAGGCCCGACCGGACGCGTCGGCGAACTACACGGTGGGCGTTGGTACGGCGGCCACTACGGCTGGACCTGGCCGCACGGCCTGCACAGTGTCGCGGCCGCCGCGCTGATCGGGGCGATCAACGCCACCCTGGTCGGCGGCGGGCCCGCCGGCCTGGATCTGCCCCGCAAGCCGCTCGAGAAGGCGCTGGCCCTGGCTCGACGCGCGGTCATGGATCCCTCCGAAGCCACCTTGTACGACCAGTGGGCCGACCGCCTCGGCGCGGATGCCGCCGGCCCGCTGCTGCTGGTGCCCTATCGCCGTGACGACGACGGCTGGTTCGACCACGAACCCATGCAGCCGGCCTTTCCGGCTTGGCTGTGGTGGACCAGCCGCGACCCGCAAGACGCGGCGACGTTGTCCGACCTGGCTGCGGAGTCGGGATACGACTGGCGAGAGGTCCGTGCCTTCCGCGACAAGGAGGAGGCCGGGCACGAGGCCCCGTGGTGGACCTATCTGCACGGCGACAACCCCGACTATCCGGAATTGGCCCTGACCATGGCGCTGGGCCAGCTCAACCGGCAGCTCGCGCTCATGGAACGGTTCCCCACACCGCCGGTCGGCGACGACATCCACTGGTGGCAACGCCTGAATCCGGTGGTGACCGAGGTCCTGACCCAGTTGGTCGGCGGTGCTCCGCAGATGCTCTACAACGGCGGACTTCCCCTGGCGCAGCTGCGCTGGGCAGACGTGCTGCGCGGCCGTCCGGGGCTGCCGGACCAGGTGTCCGCGCTCGTCGAGGAGATCGGCGAGGCACACACGACTGTCCTGGTGGTCAACCTGGACCCGGTCGCGGACAAGATCATCGAAGTCGTGGGCGGCGCGTACGACGAACATCCGATCGTCGCGGTGTCCTACGACGCCTTCGAAAGTGACTACCCCGACGACTCGCGGCGGTACCTGCCGCCGCCCGGTGAGCCCTCCGAACGCCGCGAGGAGGTTTCGGACCGCCTGCACATCCGCATCCCGGCACAGACGAGCATCCGGCTGCGCCTTGAGCACGACCGCTTCGGCCGCCGGCCACGGCATCAGGACCTGCACCGCAGGCCGTCGGTCTGACCGTTCACGAGCGCCCATGGACGTCGTCAACCTGACGAGACCGTCCGAAGGCCGTGAACTTGACTACGAGGCGCCCACGGCGTCCTGGCGGCTCGACGTCGCACCGGCACGGACAAGCGATGCACACGGCTGACGTGACGTTGCGGCGATGGCGTGTTCCTCGTACCCGCTGTTGCGACGACGGCCGAAGTTCTCCGGCTCGGCATCACCAAACATCGACAGCATCCATTTCGGGGAGCGCCTACGGTCGGTGACGAAGGAGCCTGGGCGCGCGTCGTTGGGAGGGGCGCGGTTGCACACGTGGGAACCCGCGCGGGGAACCGATGCTCCGTCGGCATGTTGTCGAAGGCTCGATCGAGCGGCACGCGGTCCGCACGGTCGATGCATGGAGATGTCGTTGTCGTGGTGGGCCGGGTTGCTGTTCCCGACGGCCGGGGTGCGTGTCGAGAGCGTCGACGTCGATGCCGACGAAGTCCACGTCCGCGCGGCGGGCAACGCTGAAGGCACCGCGGTCCGGACTGTGGTGCTTCGTCGGTGCGGGTGCACGACCGCTGTACTCGGCGCCGGCCCACGGCATGGTCGCGCGGTCACGGTTCACCCGGCCGTGTCCCGCTTCGTCTGCGCCGACCGAGGGTGCCCACGACGGACGTTCGTCGAGCGGGTCGGCTGCGTCATTGCAGACGGAGCCGCGCTCTGCGGACGGTGCCGGAGCGGATCGCGCTCGCCCTGGCGGGCTGCGGTCCGTACCGCCGCCCCCGATACCCCATACCGTGGCCGACCGACGGCACGCGTGGAGGAACCTGCGCGAGGTCGTGGAGAAGTGCCTCCTCGCGCACCGCGACCGCCTCCCCGAACCACGGGACGCCGAAACAGGCGGAGCCCGAGCCCGACGGGACCTCGTGCCGGATGCGCTCGAGGGCGCGCTGTGGGTCCGCAGTCGGGAGCGGTGCGCCGCCGTCCAGGACATGGTCGCCAAGGGCGTGGGTCTCCGCGATCGCCGAGGTGCTCGGCCTGGATCCCATGGACGGTACGGCGGTTCGCGCACGCGCTGACCGTCGAGGAGCCCCTCACCGTGCACGCCGCCCACAGCCGCGGGCCGCTCCGGCCCTACCTCGGCTGCCTCCACCGGTGGTGGAACGAACGCTGCACCGACGGGGCCGTCCTTCATGCGAGGATCCGGCAGCTCGGCCACGGGGGCGCCAAGCGGCGGTGCGGCGCCGACTGCAACCCATGCGGGCATCCGGACAGTCGGCGCCGAAGGCGCTCCACACGCCCACCGTCCGCCTGATCGCTCAGTGGCTCACCCGCCACCCCGACTCCCTCACGGCGGAGGGATACGGTGCGGCTCGAGACCGTCCTGGCGCCCAGCCCGGGGCTTCACCAGGTGTGCGACGCGGTGGGCGCGATCGCCGAGACGATGCGCGACCGTGTGGACGCGAACTCCCCGACTGGATCGACCGCGTCGCAGCCGAGGGCGCTGTCCCCCGCTGCGCGCCGTCGCCGTGATTCTTCGCCGCGACCTCGACGCTGTCACTGCCGGACCTGTCGCCGCTCCGGAACAGTGGCCCGGTCGAAGGTGCTGTTGCACGCGTCGTCTCGCACGGCCCGTGTTCGGGCGGGCCGGCTTCGACCTTCTCCGCCTTCGGATCATCAACGCCAACACCCGATGTCACGGGTGCGTTACCGCGCCCATCAACCCGGAGCCGCCGGCCGTGCGGTGTTCCGGGCCGCTGCCGCTGTCGGGGGCGCGCCATCCGTTCGGCTGATGACGTCGTGCGGATGGGGCGCTGTGCAAACGTCGCCGGTGTGGCGGCGCACAGTCCGCAAGTCTCACTGTTCCGGCGATGCCCTGGCATCGTCGGCTGTACACAGCTCGCCGAGCGCGTGCGCGTGGAACGCCTGAGCGGCCCGATCCGCGTCTCCCGACGCCAGCGTGCCGATGAGTTCGTCGTGCGCCTTGGACATCGCCGTCCAGCTGCCGTCCCACAGGGGATTGGAGACCACGAGTAGTGTGCGCAGGCTCGCCTCCATCATGGTCCACATCCGGCCGACGAACGGGTTCGGCGAGGCATGGCACACGGCGCGGTGGAATGCCAGGTCCGCCTCACGGAAGGCGGCTATGTCCTGCGCCGCCGCAGCTTCTCGCATGCCGTCGACCAGGCCGCGCAGCTCGCTGATCAGGCCGTCCGGGCGTTGCGTCGCCACCCCCCGCGCAGCGAACTCCTCGATCATCGCCCGCACCTCACGCGCGGCGGATGCTTCGGCTTCGGGTACTTCGGCCACATAGTTGCCGCGTCGCGGCACGTGGTTGACCAGGCCCTCGTGGGCGAGGCGTTTGAGTGCCTCGCGTACCGGGGCCTGGCTCACTTGCAGTTGGCGGGCAAGTACCGACTCCACGACCCGCGTGCCGGGGGCGAGTTCACCTTTCACGATGCGGGCCCGGACTCGATCGTAGACGTCGTCCGACAGAAGCCTTCGTGCCACGGGTAGACCGGCGATGTTGTCCAAGACTGCTTTGCTCCTCGGCTGGTCGGTGCACACACGCGTTTCGTCGAAGTTACGAACTACCGTTGACAAGGATACGGGACGTGCCTACCGTATCGCCAATCGATTACCGATTATTCACCGGAGAAGTGATCATGGGCAGAAGAAGAGCTTCAACGGCACTGGCCGGCATCGCCGCCGCGACGATGTTCATGACGGCGTGTGGCAGCGGATCCGGGAAGTCGGATGCCGGGGCATCGGGCGGCGAGGGCACCGTGCGGATGCTGGTGAACATCACTCCGAACCTGACGCAGTCCTTCTGGAAGGACCTGGTGCGTCCCTTCGAGGCGGCGAACCCGGGGATCAAGGTCAAGATCGAGAGCCCGTCCTCGGCGTCGGTGGACACCACACTGACCACCGAGTTGGCCGCCGGTACCGAGCCGGACGTCGTGGAGGGCGCCAACATCCATCCCTTCGCCGAACGTCTGCTCGACCTGAGCGGGCAGCCCTGGGCCACCTCGGCGCCGCTTGCCGACAAGCTGGCCGTCGACGGCAAGACCTACGCCGTCCCGGTGGGTGTCCAGCTCCAGTCGCTGATGTTCTACAACAAGGATCTGTTCGCCAAGGCCGGCATCACCGCGCCGCCCACCACGATGGACGAGCTGACCGCCGACATGGCCAAGCTCAAGGCCACCGGCATCAAGCCGGTGCAGACCGCCGGCGACTGGGTCACCGGCGCGCAGATCTCGATGATCGCCGCGCCGACCCTCCTGGGCAGGCAGCCCACCTGGTACACGGACGTCAATTCCGGCAAGACCAGCCTGACGGCCACCATGAAGCCGGTGCTGGACCTCTACAACAGTTGGCTGGGCGCCGGCTACCTCAACAAGGACGCTCTCGGTGTGAAGTACGCCGATGGTGAGGCCGCGTTCCTCGACGGCAAGGCCGCCATGTACCCGATGGGGAGTTGGTTCGCCGCGGCCGCCACGAACCCCTCGTTCCCGATCGGTGTCTTCCCCATCCCGGCAATCGACGGGACCGGGCAGGCGCCCATGGGCGTCTCGCCCACCGCGAACTACGCGATCTTCAAGTCGAGCAAGCACCAGGACGCCGCGCGGAAGCTGGTCGAGTACCTGACCAACAATAAGGACGCGGTGACCACCCAACTCAAGCAGGACGGCACGTTCCGCACCGGCTTCTCCTACCACGGCAGCGAACTCGGCGACGCGGTGCAAGGCATCCTGCAGCAGGTCGGCACCAACGTCGGCCCGACCGGCGGCGGCTACGGCCCCGACCAACTGCCGGCCGGGTACGACACGCAGTTCAACAAGAACGTGCAGGGGTTGTACATCGGCCAATCGGTGCCGACCGTGCTGTCGTCGCTCGACAAGTGGCTGGCGGCGCAGCCGAAATGACCATGCTACGCCGGACCAGGAGCGCGCTACCGGGCGTGGTGATGAGTGCGCCCGCGATCATCATGTTCGGGCTGCTGATGATCGTCCCGCTTGCTCTGTCCGTCTATCTCAGCTTTACGAACTGGAACGGCTACAGCGCGCATCCGATGGGTGTCGGGCTGGCGAACTACCGACGCCTCTGGCATGACCCTGAGGTCTTGCACGCGGCGTGGGTCACCGGGGTCCTGGCGGTGGTCGGGACCATCGGGTGCAACGCGCTGGGGCTGGGCGCCGCCGTGGCGATCAGCCGACCGGGGAAGGCGAACAGGATCTTCCGGGCCGTCTTCTTCTATCCCTACGTGATCAGTGCGCTGATAATCGGGTTCCTCTGGTCGGCGATTCTGTCCAACGGTGGGGTGATCAACAACTACCTCACCTCGCACGGACACGAAGCACTGCCCTTCCTGTCCGATCCGGACTGGGCCCTGGGCAGCTTGATCTTCGTGGTCCTGTGGTCCGGCTTCGGGCTCACCATGGTGCTGTACATCGCCGCCTTGCAGACGGTACCGGCTTCGCTGATCGAGGCGGCGCGCATCGATGGCGCGAGCCCGTGGGCGATCTTCCGGCAGGTGACGATGCCGTCGATCGCGCCGTTCGTCACCGTCAACCTCGTCCTGGTCCTCGTGTCGATGATGCGCGTCTACGAGCTCGTGCTCGCGCTCACCGGGGGCGGGCCGGCGGGACAGACCCAGACCGCCGCCTATCTGATCCTCGGCCAGTCGTTCCAGAACAACGCGCTCGGTTACGGCTCGGCCCAAGCCGTGATCCTCACCGTGGTGACCGGCGCACTCGCGTTGGGGCTGACCACACTGCTGCGGCGGCGTGAAACCGCCGTCGCGGCATGACCTCACGGGAAGACCCACTATGAGCAATCCGACCTCGCGGCGCTCCGACCGCCGTTCCCCCGCCCCGTCGCGCTCCGGCGCCGCCGGTCTGCTCCACACCTCGCGTGCCGCGACGCGCTGGGCGGGGTTGGTCCTCGGTTCGCTGCTGATGCTGGTGCCGATGTACGTGCTGGTCGTCAACGCTTTCAAGGACCAGGACGACATCCAGAACTCGCCGTTCGGCCTGCCCCTGAGTCGGTTGACACTCGCCCATGTCCAGGACGTTCTGGACAACCCGGACTTCGACCTCGTCAAGGCATACGGCGTAACCCTGCTGTTCGTCGTCGTGGTGAACGTGCTCTCTCTGGCGGTCTGCGGGCCGGTCTCCTACGTGATCGCGCGAGGGAGAGGGCGCCGCCATGTCGCTCTTCTGCTGATGTTCGTCGCCGGCACGTTCATCCCGAACCAGGTGCTGCTGATCCCCGTCGTATTCGTGTTGAAGACCCTCGGCCTGATGGGGACGGTCCCGGGCTTCGTCCTGTTCGAGACGTGCTTGACCATCCCGTTCTCGGTGTTCCTCTATGCCGCGTACATCCGCACGATTCCGCGGGAACTCGACGAGGCGGCGGCGATCGACGGAGCAGGCCGCATCGGCACCTTCTGGAGGATCGTCTTCCCTCTGATGCGACCCGTCGTCGCGACTGCGGTCATCCTGCACAGCCTGAGTATCTGGAACGACTTCGTCACCCCCCAGATCATCCTCGGACCGGGCAGTGGCCTGTACACGGTGACGACCGGCGTCTACGCGGCGATCGGCCAGTACTCCACCAATTACACGGTCGTCTTCCCGAACCTTCTGTTGGCGATCGCCCCGGCACTGGCGTTCTTCATCGTCATGCAGCGGTACATCGTGAACGGCCTGACCAGTGGCGCGACGAAGGGCTGAACAGTGATGGCCGGACATCCCCCATGCCACAAGACATTCCGCCAGTACGGCTTGACAACATCGGAGCAGGACGCATGACGTCGCAACTCACCCACACCGAGAGCGCCGAAGTCCCGTGGGACATTCCGGTACGAGGGACCCGCCGTACCGAAACCGCCCCCGGACTCGTCGCCGAACTCGGCCGCGTCAGCTCCGCGACCGCGTGCGCCAAACTGCACGCCGACGGCATCAGGCGCACCTTCGTGCACGGGCCGACGCCGCTCGTACCCGGGCAGCAGGCCACCGGGGTCGCGCGAACATTGCAGTTCATGCCCCAGCGCGAGGACGTGGCCAGTGGCCTCGGCCAGGAGGACGTGGAGAAGCACACCGCGCTCTGGGAGGTGCTCGAGATCATCGAGCCCGGAGACATCCTGGTCGTACAGGCCTTCGGAAGCCCGTTCGCCGGATGCTTCGGCGACATGCTGGTCCGCTATTTCAAGAAGAAGGGCGGCGCCGGAATCGTGGTCGACGGCTACATCCGCGACGCGCCGCGCGTGAAGCAACTCGGGGTGCCGATCTGGTGCCGCGGTACGACCCCGCACTACGCCTCGCAATCCGACCTGTTCCCCTGGGGATACGACGTGCCGGTCGCCGTCGGCGGCGTGCTGTGCCTACCCGGTGACCTGGTGATCGCCGACGACGACGGTGCGGTGGTGGTACCCGCGGCCAAGGCGCCGGCGGTGGTGGAGACGGCGCGCGACCACGAGCAGTGGGAGGTGTTCAGCCGCCTCAAGATCGACGACGGTGCCCGCCTGGGCGACTACTACCCCCTCACCCAGGCCACCCGCGACGAGTACGAACAGTGGCGGCGAGACGCGTAGCCGAGACGAATCACGCGCCCATCACCGGAAGGTCCCGCCCATGGAACGACGCGTGCGCCGGACTCGGCTGCGCCCCGGCCGGCAGACCCGCTACCGCCTGATCCACGCCCGAGTGCCGGACCGGCTCGCCGACGCACTGCGAGACGCCGGGGTCCAGAGCTGGGAGATCTGGTGCGACGGGTTGTCGCTGATCCACATCATCGACTGCGTCGTCAGCTATGACGCGACGATGGCGCACCTGTCCGCCTACGAGCCGGATCCGACGTGGGACGAACTGATCGCCGAGTGCCTGGACCCGGCTCCGGAGGCCAACACGAGCCTGCAGCAGGTCTGGTACCTCAACTCGGCGACGCAGGGCCCGGGCTGACACCGGATCGCGCGGCGAGCCTCCGTGGAACCGCACAGCAGCCCCGTCGCCGCTGTGCAGAGCGGGAAGGTCGCCGAGCACATTCCACACCTGGGGCGGTGACCCGCACCGAAATCGACAGCCGGAGACGGCGAGGTCACCGCACCTCTTCTTCCGCACCCCGCATGGACAGGAACCCCGTTGCTTTCCGACACCACCGCGCGGGTCGTCGCTGTGGATACCCACGACATCCGCTTCCCGACGTCCCGGGAAATCGATGACCCGAACCCGATGCACCCCGACCCCGACTCCTCGGCCGCACACCTGATTCCGCGTACCGAGACTCCCGACGATCCGGCCGCTGCCGACATACCCACGACGAAGGTGTCCGCATGACCGTCGAACTCACCGGACTCCGTGCTCTCGTCACCGGCGGCGCTTCAGGAATCGGGCTGGCCGTCTCCCGGCTGCTCATCGAGCGGGGGGCCCGAGTGGCCGTCCTAGATCTTGCCCCATCCGACTGTGAGCCGCCCCTGACAGCGCTTCAGGCCGATGTCGGGAACGACGCCTCCGTCAGGAACGCCGTGAGAAGCGCCGCGGCAGCCCTCGGCGGGATCGACATCCTCGTCAACAACGCCGGTATGGGCGCCGTCGGCACCGTGGAGGACAACCCCGACGAGCAGTGGCACCGCGTCCTCGACATCAATGTCCTCGGCATCGTTCGCGTGACCCGTGCCGCGCTGCCCCACCTGCGCCGCTCCCCACACGCCACGATCGTCAACACCTGCTCGATCGCCGCGACGACCGGGCTCCCCCAACGCGCCCTGTACTCCGCGAGCAAGGGAGCCGTCCTCTCACTCACCCTGGCCATGGCTGCCGACCACGTACGAGAAGGCATCCGGGTCAACTGCGTCAACCCCGGAACGGTGGACACACCCTGGGTAGGCAGGCTGCTGGACGCCGCTGCGGACCCTGCGGCGGAACGCGCGGCGCTCGACGCCCGCCAGCCCCACGGGCGTCTGGTCACCGCCAACGAGGTGGCCGCCGCCATCGTGTATCTGGCCGGTCCGGCGGCCGGCTCCGTCACCGGTTGTGCCCTGGCAGTCGACGGTGGAATGGCCACACTGCGACTGAGACCGGTGAGCCCATGAGCCAATACCTGAGGAGAGAGCCGCTGGGCGGCAACTCCCCTCGGCCGCACCGCCCGTGAGCCGACTGCACCTGCCGTAGACGTGCCACACCGTACTCGCCGGACGTGGCCCCCTTCCGCAGGACTCACGGAGCAGTTGAACCACCAGCGCAGATCAGCCTCGGAAAGGTAGGACATTCCCATGAAGTTCGTGCGGCTCGGCCCGGTTGGCGGTGAGCGCCCGGCGGTCCGTTCCGATGACGGCCGGCTGTGGGATCTCGCGCCGCTCACCAAGGACATCGACGGTGCCTTCCTGGCCTCGGGTGGGATCGCGCGCGTCGAGCGGGCCATGGCGGCCGGCGAGTTGTCGCCGCTCGATGGCGACGGACTGCGTGTGGGCGCGCCGATCGCCCGGCCCGGCAAAGTCGTCTGCATCGGACTGAACTACCAAGATCATGCCGAGGAGACGGCGGCCGAGGTGCCGGAGCGCCCGATCGTCTTTATGAAGGCATCCGACACAGTGGTGGGGCCGTACGACCGCGTCCTCGTCCCTCGC
Organism: Embleya scabrispora DSM 41855; assembly: GCF_000372745.1. Lineage (GTDB taxonomy): Bacteria > Actinomycetota > Actinomycetes > Streptomycetales > Streptomycetaceae > Embleya > Embleya scabrispora. The sequence goes on from NZ_KB889712.1 coordinate 16,843, forward strand.
GGGTCGAAGAAGACCGACTGGGAGGTGGAGCTGGCACTCGTCATCGGCGCCCGGGCGCGCTACCTTGACAGCCCGGACGCCGCCCGCGACGCGATCGCCGGTTATGCGATCAGCCACGATGTCTCGGAACGAGCATTCCAGCTCGAACTCTCCCCGCAATGGGACCTGGGCAAGTCCTGCGAGACGTTCAATCCACTGGGGCCCTGGCTGGTGACCTCCGACGAGATCAACGATCCGCAGGACCTGGGGCTGCGGCTGCGCGTCAACGGCGTGGAGCGGCAGAACGGCACCACAAGGAACATGATCTTCAGCGTGGACCACATCGTCTGGTACCTCAGCCAGTACATGGTCCTGGAGCCCGGTGACGTGGTGAACACCGGAACTCCCGCAGGCGTAGCGCTGGGTCTGCCCGGCGAGCCGTACCTTCGCGCCGGGGACACGGTGGAACTCCACATCGATGGCCTCGGGTCGCAGCGGCAGACGTTCGGCCAGGCCTGATCAGCGATATCGAGCGTACGACGAGACCGTCTCCATCAGGGGGCGTTCGGGACCGCCGGACGCCTGGAGCGGCCCCGGGTACAGCCGACACCCGGCCAAGCGGCGAAGGTCCCGACAAGCAGCCGATCGTTCGGGACTTCGGGGCGAGGAACTCTCCTGCGGACGCCGGGTGTCGGCCCGCCGCGGTCCGGGCGACTCCACGGTGATCGCGTACTTTCTCGCCGCCGGCCCGACGAGACCCCGCTCGCGGAAATCGTCCGCGTCACGGGCGCGGGGTGGGCGATCGAGGAATCCCCAGGCCGCGAAGCAGGGTACCGGCACATCACCTTGTCGACGCTCGCCCACGCGTTCCTCGCCGCCGTCGCGGCATGCGCGACCGGGTGCCCTCACCCTTGTTCGTCAAGCCGCCGAGGGCACCGAGCCCGGCGGAAGATGTCCTCTCGAAGCACGGCGAAGAGCCCGTCGATGCGTCGTCGGGTGAGAGCGACGCCGCCGGGGACGTGAGGCTTCCCCGGCGGCGTTTCCTGTCGTGGTGGGCATGGGTTTGCGGTTGGGAAAGCGAAACCAACTCTGCGAGGCAAAGCGCCCGTTCGAACTGCGCATTGCCGCGGGGTGAGGAGTGCTCGCTCGTGTAGAGGGGTCGGTGCCGGCGAGTTGTGGGAGTTGTTCGAGCGTGTCGTGCCTCGCTCAGGCCCCGCCGTAACGCAGTGAAACGGACAGGCTCGAATCGTCTGCGGAGCCGAGCGCGTGCGTGTTGGACGCGCAGAGCGTCAACACCTCCGCCAACGTCCCACCGCAGGTCTCGGCGTCGCCACCGTCGGCCTCCTTCTCGCCGCGTGGGTCACCGCGGCGAGCGTCTGCGACAACGTCGGCGGCATCCACCCGCTCCCCACGATGGCCGCCGCCCACCCCCGCATCAGCGAGGTTGTGCGGCAACGGGTCGGGTCGACAACGGCCACCGGACCAAGGCCGTCGAACACGGAGCGACCGTCGACGTCCACGTCGTGCACGCGACCTCACCGTCAAGGGATTCAAGTCCCCCAAACGGCAGGACAAAACGCTCTTCAAATGGCATCGGGACGCGTGATATCCAGGCGATACAGTCTGCTTGCCGTTCCAGTGCCTACGGCGCACCGCTCAGTTTCGGTGAGCTCACTGACCAGTTGTCGGTACGCTCCCATCACGCCGGGGTAGGTGCCTGCAAGCAGGCTGACGGGCCAGTCCGATCCGATCGCGACGCGGCACGGGGAGAACGCCGTGAGGACGACGTCGGCGTACGGGCGCAGGTCGGCGACGGTCCAAAATTCGTGGTCTGCTTGTGTGACCAAGCCAGACAGTTTGCAGTGGACGTTGGCACGGCGAGCCAGCGTGGCGATCCCAGCCGCCCATGGATTGATGGCACCTTCGGCGATCGGCGGGTTGCCGGCGTGGTCGAGCACAAGCCGCGTGTCCGGTGCGGCGTCGGCCAGACGAGCAGCCCAGGCGAGCTTCGGTGCGGTAGTGATGAGGTCGAAGGTGAGGTCGTACCGCGCGAGCGTGCGCAGCCCCCGAGCCAGCTTCGTGTCCGTGAAGTCGTCCTCGTGGGCGTGGATCAGGTTGTAGCGGACACCTCGAAGCCACTGCCCTCCCGGCGCGGTCAGCAGCGACTCGAGATCTCCGGGGAGGTGATCGGACCGCAGGTCCGCGTAGCCGACGACACCGGCGATCAGCGGCCGGGCGGCGGCCTGCTCCAGCAGATAGCGTGTCTCGGCCGGCTCCGACAAAGCCTGTACGGCGACGGCCGCGGTGATGCCTGCTTCGGTGGCCAGCGGAGCGAGATCCGCCGCCGTCCACGCGCGATTCAGCAACTGCGAATGCCGATCGAGCCAATCGTGCCGGTGCTGGGCCGGGTCCCACAGGTGGTGGTGCGCGTCAACCATCGGCAGCCGCGGCCCCGTTTCGGGATCGGTGGTCGCAGGGTGTGGCGTTGCGGCGGTCATCGCCAGCGTCCGGACGCCAGAGCCGGCTGCATCTCCTGTGCCGCCGCGTCCAGTTCGGCCCAGAGTAGGTCCGGGAGCCGCCGCTCGACCAATGTCGTCAGTTCCTTGACTTCCTGTGCGCTGCCCGCTCCGAGAAGCGTGTTCTCGACCAGCGGGTTCCGGCTCGGGAACTGCAGCGCCGCGGTAAGCAGCCGTTCGCCGTGCCGATCGCAGATGTCCGCCAGACGCCGGGCCGCGATGAGCACCTCGGGACGTACCGGCTGGTAATCGAAGACTTCATTGCGGTCGGGATCGGCGAGCAGCCCGCTGTTGAGGACGGCGCCGGCTATCACCTTCACGCCCCGGCTCCGGCACAGCGGCAGCAGCGATTCGGCCGCGACCTGGTCGAGCAACGTGTACCGACCGGCCACGAGGACGTAGTCGATCTCGGTCTCGGCGACCAGCCGTCGCAGGCCGGGCGTCTGGTTCATCCCCACGCCGATCGCCGAGACCAGCCCCTGCGCCCTGAGCTCGGTCAGGGCCGGGATCGCCGTCTCGACGGCTTCGTCGAGGTAGTCGTCGGGATCGTGCAACAAGGCGAGGTCGACGCGGTCGAGCCCCAGCCGTTCCAGACTGTGGGTCAGCGACTGCTCGATGCCGGCCCGGCTATGGTCCCGCACGCGGACCAACCCGGACCCGTCGGGGGCCCGGCCCGGCTCGATCGGGCGTCCACCGGCCTGGTGGGGCGGCAGCAGCAGCCGCCCCACCTTGGTCGAGACCAGGAAATCCTGGCGTGGCTGCGAAGCAAGGAAGGCTCCCAGCCGGCGCTCGGCCGAGCCGACGCCATAGTGCGGTGCCGTGTCGAAGTATCGGATGCCGGCTTCCCACGCGGCGGTCAAGACGTCGCGCGAGCGGTCGGTCTGCGTACCGAGCGATGCGGTACCGAGCCCGCGCGGCGGCAGAGCCAAGCGGTGGGACACCCCTGTATCGGTCATCGACACCTCCGACGAAGTCGCGGCCTGTTGGCACGCAGCCAATACTCCAACTAGCCTATCGCTAATCGATAGCCGATTGCAAAGAGATTCGGTGAGCGCACACCGGTGGCCCCGATCCTGCACTGGTCCACTCGTCCTCGCAGACCTTTGGTGGTCGGGCAAACACCGGCATCACGGCGGGAACGTACAGGTCATCGCCGCCCCAGACGCTGGCCGCTATGGCTCCGCGAGGGATTTCTCCGAGGTGGCAAGGGCGCTGGTTCGTGCCAGATGTCTTGACTTCCACGCGAGAACCGATTATCGATTACCTACCATTCGAGAAGCGCACTGTCAGGAGAGCTTCATGCGCGACTTTCTCAGACCAGGCTGGTTGGTAGGACTGACATCAAGACTCGCCGTGGGAGCACTGCTTGCCGGCGCCGTGGCCGTTGGACCGGGCATCGGTACAGCGGCGGCGGCGCCGATGGCGACGTTCTACGTGTCGCCGTCCGGCAGCGACGCCAACAGCGGTTCCTCGGCGGCAGAGCCGTTCGCGACGATCGCCAAGGCCCGGGACGCGGTCCGCGCGCTGCTCGCGCAGGAGGAACGCCTGACCCGTGACATCGTGGTCAAGGTCCGCGCCGGCGACTACTTCCTGAGCTCACCGATCCAGCTCGACGAACGGGACAGTGGTCGGAACGGCCACCAGGTCATCTACGAGAACTACGACGAGAGAGCGGAGTCGGAGGCGCCGACGATCTACGGAGGCACCCGGATCACGGGCTGGTCGCCGACGTCGTCCAACGCCAACATCTACCAGGCGAAGGTTCCCGGGGGCAGCGCCTTCCACAACCTGACCGAGGGCGACACCATGGCGGCGCCCGCCGCGACGAGCCTGTCCGGCGTCACCGCCCCCGGCCAGTGGTATCTCGACACCTCGGCGAACACCGTCTACTACTGGCCCCACAGCCAGTCGATCGCCACCAGCGTGATCGTTGCGCCGAAGGTCCAGGACATCTTCCGCATCGTCGGCTCGGCCCAGACCACGCCTGCCCACGACATCACCATCACCGGGCTCACCCTGAACACGACCGACTTCGTCGCGTCCTTCAGCACACCGCCGGGCGACAACCTGCAGTACGAGGCGAACAAGCACGGCCTGGTCTACGGCGAGAACGTCAAAAACATAACCGTCTCTCACAGCCGGCTCCTGAACGCCGGGCTCAGCGCGGTGTGGTTCAACAAGTTCGCCCAGAACAACACGGTCTCCGGCAACTGGATCGACCGCACCGGCCTCAACGGCGTCTACCTGACCGGCTGGAACATCGGCACCGGACCGTTCACCGACCCGGCCGCGGCCTACGTCAACAAGTCCAACCTCGTGACCAACAACTTCATCCACGACGTCGGCAGGTTCGAGGGCCTTACCGCGGGCATCCAGATGTACCAGAGCGGTGACAACACCATCTCCCACAACAGGATCATCGGCAGCCCGCGGTACGGGATCTCGCAGAAGGGATCGCGCTACGGCGTGATGGCTTCCAGCTACTACGGCCACGCTGTGACCCGCGCCAACCACAACGACTTCCTGTACACCCGCAACAACCTCCTTGAGGCCAACGACATCTCCGACGTCGTGAAGTCCACCTCCGACGCCGGCGCGATCGAGTCCTGGGGCATCGGCCAAGGCACGGTCATCAAGAACAACCGGATCCACGACATGCGGGCTGACTCCGATTGGAACACCTGGTTCGGCGGGATCTACCTCGACGACGGCAGCGACGACGTCACCGTCACCGGCAACATCATCCACAACGTGGTCGGCGGGATCCGCACGTTTCCGATCTACGAAAAGGGCATCAACAACACGATCTCGAACAACATTCTCGCCGACAACCAGGCGCACTGGGACATGCGCCTGGAGGCGTTCGCCGAGCCCTCCTACGGGCTCACCCTGACGAATAACATCTTTTACCGGAACAAGGCAGCCTTCGCCTACGATCCCATGGACCTGCCCGGCGGGTGGCGCGGGCTCCCGGAATACGGGCCGGTGCTGACCGGAGAGATTCCCAACCGGCTGGCCTCGGTCGACAACAACCTCTTCTACGACCCGACCGGCTCGTTCAACGTCAACGTCGGCTCGGCCTCCCTCTCGTTCGCGGACTATCAGTCCCGTTACGCGAGGGCCTACGACCAGCACAGCGTCACCGGGGTCGATCCGCAGTTCGTGAACCCGGACGGCCACGACTACACGCTTCAGCCCGATTCGCCCGCTCTCGCACTTGGCTTCACCAACATCGACCAGAAGAGCATCGGACTGCGCCCGACCTTCCCCTTCGACGTGAGTGAGCTGACGCTGAGCAGCCCCGCCTCTGCCACTGCCGGACACCCGACGACCGTCACCGAGGTGTTCACCAACCACGGCGGCAGGCCCGTACAGAAGGTGCATCTGAGCCTCACCGCCCCGGATGGCTTCACTGTCCGCGCCACCTCGCCGGCCGTCACCGCGAGCGTCCCGGCAGGCGGCACCGCCCGGACGACCTTCGAGGTGACGCCGCCCGCGTCGACTCACCTGTTCAAGACGGACACCCTCAACGCCACTGCCACATACCAGCGGCGCGGCGCGGCCTCCGAAAAGGTGAGCACCGCAACGTTCACCTTCGGCCAGCCGGTGAAGGACCCTTACCAGACCTTCGCCTCGACCACTGCGAGCATGAGCCAGGCCGGCAGCCGGCTCGGCATCCGCACTCAGGGCAGGGACGTATGGGAGGACACCAACGAGTACGGCGCGATCTACCAACACGGCGCTGAGCACGACGGCTCCACCACCATCGTGAAGGTCGACTCCCAGACGAACACCAGTACTTGGGCCAAGTCCGGGATCATGGTCCGAAACGACATAACGAACGCCAACGCCTCCCCCGGCTACGTGATCCTGGCCGCGACCCCGGGCCAGGGATACGCCCTCCAGTACGACGCCAACGGCGACGGCAAGCTGGAGAGCAACCGCAACCTCGGTACCACGGTCTACCCCGGCTGGCTGAAACTCGTGCGCTCCGGCACCACCTTCACCGGCTACTACTCCACCGACGGCACGCAGTGGACCCAGATCGCCTCGGCGAACGTCCCCTCGGCGGCCGCGACGCAGGACGTCGGTGTCTTCTCCACCAACGGCACCCCGGGCACCACTGGTGAGGCGGACTTCGACTCCTTCACCACCAGCTGACCCACTCCCGACCGCATGACGTGTGCCCCGCCGGATCCCTTCCGGCGGGGCACACGTCGCGTCATCGGTCCGGGCTGTCGTTCCCTCTGACGTTGCCCTCGACCGGCAATGGGAAGACCCTCGCGACGTTCACCATCCCAGTGGCGTTCAGCCGGCCCGCGAACACCGTTACGTGCTCGCGGACATACCGCCGCCTCGTGTTACGAGCTCGTCAGGCGATACAGCCTGCCTGCCGTTCTCGTGCTTACCGCGCACTGGGTGGGCTCCATCCGGTGGCACCGCGTACGCGGTGGAGCCCACCCGGTGGCGTGCCCGACCGCGCCATCGGGTGTCGCCCACCAGCCCGCACCACCCGATGGACGAGGCGTGGTCCATCCACGCGGTGGGCTCCATCCCATCCGGGTGCACCGGTGGTGCCCATCGATAGCGGACGGTGGACGAGGCGGTGGGGTGGTCGCCGGCGGCTGTCCGAGCCGCAGGCGGGATCGCAGTGAAGCGGCGCGTGCCACCCACCCGAGGCAATCGCTGGCACCATCCAGCGATGCCCTCGCCGCCCTCTCCCCTCCCCCTTCTTTGCGGCGTCTGTTCCTTGGCTGGTCACAGGCACGTTTTGGTGGAGGTCTTCACGCTCTGGGTGTCGATGACGGAGCCTGTGGGTTCGGGCTTGCGGCCCTCCTTCACGCGGGCCGGTGCGGTCAGGTCGTGGTTGAGCCGGGCGAAGATTCCTTCGTCACGCCAGGCGGCGTAGTAGGCGTGGACCGTGGCGTGGGTCGGAAAGTCGTGCGGGAGGTATTTCCAGGGAATTCCGGTGCGGTTCACGTAGAGAAAGCATTACGTAGCTACATACTCCGCGCCGGGGGTGGTCTGGACTGCACCGAGCGTGCCGTCGGCCGCCGACCGGAAGGCGTCGTCCCGTCGTCCGAGTGGCCGGCATCGCCCGGTGTCCAGCCCCGGGATCCATACCGCCGGGGTGGGCGCGGCGCGGCGTCCACGTCCAGCGCGGTCATCCCGCAGCACGCGAAACGCATCGGGTCGGGGACCTCGCAGCACAGATACTCCTCCCAGGCCCGCCGGGGTGCACCGTTCGCACCGGTCGGCATCCCGACATCTGCCGCGCGGTCCCGTCATCCGCAGCCCTCGAGCCTGGTGTCTCCGACGGCGGCCGGCGGTGTCAGAACCGGGCTACGGCGACGGATCCGACGAGCTTCCCCGCGCTGTGCCGAGGCAGTTCGTCGGTGGCGTGGAAGAGCGCCATCGTCTCCAGGGTCCCGGTCCAGGGCTGGCACGTCGCCCCGGGCCAGTCGGGTTCCCAGCCCGGGCGCAGGCCGCGGATGCCCCAGCCGTCGGGGTGCCGGGAGGGGAGGGAGCCGGTGCCGTGGTGGTGGATTGCCTGGGTGTAGGCGTGGCGGGCCGCGGCCAGAGCGTCTTCGGCCGTGGCGGCGTTTCCGGTGAGTACGTGGATGCCGCGCGCGTCGGTCCTGGGATCGCGGATGGGGACGTCGACCTCGTAGACGAGGTGTGTTTCGTAACCAGGGCGGTTCATGACGATGTCCATGGCGTCGCTCCTGAAATTTGGCCCGGGCGACCGCTTGGCACCGCAGGCGTACTTGTACCGTATGGATACCGTATAAGTACCGTACAAGTACGGTAGCAGTATCGACGCGAAGCGCACAAGGGGCTGACACGGCGATCCGGAACCGCGTCCGACCGCGGCGGGAGGCACCGCCGTCTCGCGGGCATCGTTGCGTTCGGGGCTCACCGAGGCGCGTGTCGGATCGGGACTCGCGTGGCGCACCGCGTCGGCGATCCCCGGGATCCGCCGTGTCCGGCGCCTCCGGTCGCATCGGCGCGGCACACCCTCGGGGATGATGTCGGCCGGCGCGGCACGTCGACGTCGGGATGCGCCGCTCGGACCAGGAGCGCCTCGTCGCAGCGGGGGCGCAGTCGCCCGGCGGATTTCATGTCCTCTCCCCATCTCGTCGCCCGGTGCTCGCCCAGCCCGGGCGGTGAGGGATGGTCAGGCGATCTCGTCGCCGCAGAAACGCGTGACGCGTCGGCAGCCTGTGGGATGTCGACCTCCCGAATGTCGAGGTCGTCCCGGTTCGGTTCCAGCGGCGGGGTTTCCGGGCGCGAACAGGTCCTCGGTGGTCGCCGAATGGCGGTGTCGAGGGCCCTGCCTCGGCAGGGACCTGTCGCGTTGCGGGGATCGGTTTGTCGGGCTCCTTTGCCGCCAGTGGATGTCCTCGCCTTCGTGGGCGCGCAGGCCCAACGCGTGCAGTTCCCGGTTCGGATACGCCGACGGGGGCCGGCGACCACCCCGGTCCGGTTCAGGGGTGACGCCTCGTTCCGCAGCGGCCCGCGTTTCGGCGCACCACCAGGGCACCTGCTCGTGCACGAGTTCCTTCGCCTCAGACCACCGGCCCCGGGCCGCAACCTTGCCTCGACGAACGTGGTCGGCTGGAAGATCGAGGTCGGGTGTCGGCGTTCGTTGTTGTCGGCGTGACGGCGGCGGTGGTCTGGGCGGCCGGTCAGGCGGTGCGGCGACCGTCGGGGGTCACGTCGAGGGGCAGTCGTTCCCAGCCGCGCAGAACGTTGTTGACCGCTCGCTCAGCGGTGCCGGTCGGGCGTATTCGGGTGCAGCGTCGTGCCAGGGCGGTCAGGACCGCGCGGGCCTGGAGGACGGCCAGGGTGTTGCCGGCGCACAGGTCGGGTCCCGCCCCGAGCGCCAAGTGGCGATCGGAGTCGGGGCGGTGGGCGTCGAACCGGTCGGCGGACTCCCCCCATCGTCGTTCGTCGCGGCCGGCGGAGCCGTAGAGCAGCAACACCCGTTCCCCTGACGGGATCCGCGTGTCGTCGACGGTGACGTCCCGGGTGACACGGCCTTCGAATGCCTGGATGGGCGCGTCGAACCGCAACGCCTCGTGGAAGACCCGGTCCGCGGTCACGCGTCTGTTGCGCAGGCTGGCGAACTGGCCGGGGTGGGCGGCCAGGAGGTGGATGGCGGTGGAGATGCCGTGGATCGTCGTATCCATGCCTGCGGTGATGTACGTGGACATCAGGGGAACGACCTCCTCCCGTGTGATCCCGCTCGCGTCGGCCGCGGTGTAGGTGGTGGCCAACCACGACCCCGGGCGCACCACGTCCGGGGTGACGACGTCGTTGAGGAAGGCGAACATCGCGGCGGCGGCGGGCCTTGCGGCCGCGTACCGGCCGTTGGCCGGACCGAACGTGGCCGCCGCGTTGCCGATCAGCGAGTCGCGGGTCGTGGCCGGTAGTCCCATCAGGTCCAGGACGACATCGGCGACCAGGGTCTGCGCCAAGTCCCGGGCAGCGTCGAACGTTTCGCGTTCGACGAGTTCCCGCACCAACATGTCGGCGCGCCTGTGCACGTCGGCGGTGAGTGCGTCGGTGGCGGGCCGGGCGCGTTGCCGGGACAGGACCCGGCGCAGCCGGGCGTGGTCGGGTCCGTCGCAGGCAAGGACGGTCCCGGCCGGGGTGTCGCGGTCGGCCTCGGGGGCGAGGGCGATGTCGTCGAGCGAGGAGACGACCCTCGGGTCGGTGAGGGCGGCGCGGACGTCGGCGTATCGGGGAAGCGCCCAGGCGTCGTGCTCGGTCAGGTGGATCGCGGAACCTTGGGCCCTGAGTTCCGCGTATCGGGGGTAGGGGTCGGCGAGTGTGGCGTCGCAGAAGAGGTCGATGGAGGAGGTGGTCATCCGCGGGCGCTTCCTGGGGGACGGTGATGGGCGGGGCACGATGAGGTTGTCCGGGAGGGCGAAGAGGAGGTCCGGGAGCGGGGCCTGGGTGGGGCATCGCCCGGCCCGCGCCCCGTCGTGGTGTCCGGCGAGTACGTCGAGATCGGGGCGCACTGGCCACTCGGCGGCATGTGTGCAAGCACAGGCCGCTCAGGACAGGCTGGACGTCTCCGTTGTGTATGCGCGGATGTCGTGCTCACTGTCGCGGCCGTAGGGGGTGACGGTCGGGCTCTGCCGGCCGTTCGCCGATGCCGGGTTCCCGAAGTGCCGGAAGCCCGGCGGGTCGGCGTCGTGGATCTCCTCGCCGGCGGCGATGGTCACGGCCTTGGACGATCCGACCGACGCCGTGCCGCAGGCGAAGCCGACTGCGACCCAGCGGAAGGGGCCGCCCTGGTCAGGGGAAGGCCCGCGTCCTGCGGTAGTGCGGTTGGTCCGGGCCGGGAGTGGCACGTCGCCTCGGGCCGGTCGGGTTCCCAAACCCGGCCGCAGGCTTGCGGTTACCTGAGCCGTCGGGGCGCCGGGAAGGGTGGGAGCGGGTGTCGCCGGGCGTGGGCAACGGATCCCGAGGTCATGCCGGCGCCAGGATGGAGAGTCGTCTGGGCAGTGCGACGCTGAGGGCGAGGGCGATCATGCCGACCGCCGCACTGATCACGAAGGTGGTCGTGTAGGCGTCCCAGGTCGGTATCGGTGTGCCGGGAACGGGGTCGGAGGCGAGCACGCTGGCGCCGATCTGGCCGCCGAGGGTGGCACCGACGCTGCGCAGGACGAACGCGGTGCCGGCCACGCTCGCGGTGCGGTCGGCGGGGACGACGCTGACCACGATGTTCATCGACTGGGTCGTGCTGAAGCCGATGCCGATGCCGCAGACGGCACTGGCGAGGTAGAGGGCCAGGGCATTGCCGTGGGCGAGGAGCAGCAGCAGGCTGGAGCCGACGATGAGCGCGGTGCTCAGCGTCATCACGCCGCGGGTGCCGAGGAAGCGCTCCATGCGAGGGGTGAGCGGAGAGCTCACCAGGGCGAACACCCCCAAGGGCAGAAGCAGGAGACCGACGGCGGCGGTGTCGGCGCCGAGGCCGTATCCGGTGCTCGTGGGCAGACTGGCCAGGCTGGGTACCACGACGTACAGCGCGAACGTGCCGAACCCGACGACGAATGCCACCACGCAGGTCAGGACGACCGGCCGATTTCGGAGTCCGCGCAGGTCGATCAACGGGTGCGTGGTGCGCAGTTCGACGGGCACGAACAGGGCGAGCAGTACGGCCGCAATCGCGACGCGGATGAGGAACGGCGCGGAGGTCCATCCGTGTTCGGGTGCGACCGTCAGGCCCAGCAGCAGGGCGACCAGCCCGGTGCCCAGGAGGACGGCGCCGAGCCAGTCGATCGATCCGCTGCCCACGGGTGGGCATTCGGGCACGATCTGACAGACGGCGACGAGTGCGATGAACATGATGGTCAGCGGAATCCAGAACAGCCAGGTGAACGACAGTTCGCTGATGATCCAGCCGGATGCCAGGAGGCCGAACGCGGCGGCCAGTGCCGTAGCGCCGACTATCAGACCGATGGCGGGCTTGAGCCGGTGCGCGGGTTGGGTGTCGTTGAGCAGGCCGATGGCGAGTGGTTGAAGTCCGGCTCCGACGCCCTGGATCATCTGGCCCGCGATCAATTGCCCCACCGAGTCCGCGGTCGCGGACACGACGACGCCGACGATCACGATGGCGACGACGCCGATGAGGACCCGGCGCTTGTCGGCGATGTCGCAGAGGCGGCCGATGATCGGGGTTGCGACGGCGCCGACGAGCAGCAGGCCGGTGAAGGCCCAGGTGATCGCCTGGGGCGAGGCGTCGAGATCTGCCCGGATTTGCGGCAGTGCCGGGACCAGCATTGCCTCCAGGGCGGTGTAGACGGAGAGCACCACGGTGAGCACGAAGGGCGTCGCGCTCGGTCTTTTCGTGCGGATGGATTGCACTTCAGCGTTCATGACGATTCTCCTGGTCGGGGACCAAGGCAACTGGTCGGTGGTGACGGGGTGTGGGGAATGCCGCTCGTTGGGAGGCGTTCGGCCCTGCCATCGCTCGGGCACGTCCCGGTCTCTCATGGCGTGCCGGGGACCGGCTCGATGATCGGGCCGGGGATGGGGGTCGAGGCGATGGTCTGGGCGAACTCCCGCGCCGGGAGGGCGGCTCTCGGCTTTGCCGATTCGCGGGGGTTTATCCGAGCAGTTCGGCGAGGTGTTCGGCACCGGCAGGGAAGGGCTGCATCGTGTATCCCACCGGTGGTTGCGTCCCGAGCAGGTGTCGGACGAGGTGGTCCCACGTCCGGCGCGTGACGTAGTGGTCGCGGCCCATGAAGTTGTGTTCGACGCCGGGGACGATGAGCAGGTCGAAGTCCTTGTCGGCGTCGATGAGGGCGTCGACGAGGTTGAGGGTCTGGTAGGGCAGGACGTTGTCGTCGAGCTCGCCGTGGACGAGCAGCAGCTTCCCGGTCAGGCCGGCGGCGAGGTTCGGATTGGCGACGTCGGCCCATTGCTCAGCGGTGCCTTCGCCGAGGTAGGTGTCGGCCCACAGCGCCAGGTAGTGACGGATGTCGTGGTTGCCGCACAGGGCGACGCCGACCTTGTAGAGGTCGGGGTGGGTGAGCATCGCCCTGACGGTGGCGAAGCCACCGCCGGACGCTCCGGCGATGCCGACCCGGTCGAGGTCGATCCAGGCGTGGCGGTGGGCCAGTTGGTGGATCGCGGCGACGTGGTCCTCGATGAAGCCGGCGTTGCCGAGATTGCCGTAGGAGGCATCGTGGAAGGCCTTGCTGCGGCCGGGGGTGCCACGTCCGTCCACGGTGACGACGGCGAATCCCAGAGCGGCGAGCGTTTCCGGCGAGACGAGGTGGGGGTTGGAGAAGCCCGCGGTGGCGCGCATGATCTGAGGGCCGGGGTAGGCCGAATCGACCAGCGGATAGCGCCGCGACGGATCGAAACCGTGTGGGCGCCAGAGCGTGCCGTGGATGTCGGTGACCCCGTCGGCGGCCTTGACGCTGAACCGCTCCGGGGGCGTCCAGCCCGCGGCGACGAGCAACGCGGTGTCGGGCCGCTCGAGTTCGACCACGGCCGCGCCGGCGGCATCGCGCACGACGGTCCTCGGCGGTGTATCCACGGCGGAGGCCGTGTCGAGGAGGTAGGCGCCGGATGGGGCGACGACGACCTCGTGATCGAACGCGTCGTCGCTGTGATTGGTGAATCCGCTGCCGTCGAGTCCGACGGTGCACAACTGCCGGGCGTAGGGCTCGCCGGGTACCAGCCCGGACGCGAGGAGCAGGACGGTGCGGTTCTCCTCGTCGACGTGGAGGATGCTGCGGACCGCCCACGCTCCCGTGGTGACCCGAGTCGACGCTCGCTCGTCGGTCGACGCGGGGCCCGGCGGCCGCTGGGGTGCGGGGTAGAGGTACAGATGTCCCCAGCCGTCACGCTGGGAGTACCACAGGACCTCACCGGTGCTCAGCACTCGGACCATCGGTCGGTCGAAGATGAGTTGTGCCGGTTCCACTCGGGTGGTGCCGTGCTCGTCCACGAGGAGGTCGACGGCGCCGGTGTCCGGATCGAGGCGGTACAGCCCGAGCGACCGGGCATAGCGGGGCTGTCGCAGGAAATACAGGGATGTGCCGTCGTGGGACCACCAGGCCCAGCCGCGCGCGAACGGGGACAGGTGGCCGATGTGCGACGGGCCGGTCGCCTCCCACACCGCCGAACGGCGCGTCACGTCCAGCACGACGAATCGGGCGCCGGCGTGCTGCTCGTCCTGGGGCATGGCGTAGCGGAACGAGTGCGCCACCGGCGGCCCGCCGTCGCGGGGGGTCGACTCGACCAACACCTGTTCGCGCAGGTGCCGTTGGTCGATCCGGTGGGTGACCAATCGGCGCGAGTCGGGTGACCAGGCCAGCATCGGGGGCGCGGTGACGCCCGCGTTGCGGAGCATGATCCGCGACAGCGCCACGTCGAGGTTCGTTCCGTAGTCGAAGTACTTCTCGCCGTCGTCGGTGAGGGCGAACTCCTCGGTGTGGTCGGAGGAGCGCACCCGGATGTCATGGTCGCGCACGAACGCGACCCATTTGCCGTCGGGTGAGGGCCGCTCGTGGATGGCGGCCGGGCCGGGCGCGTCGATCCGGGTGCACCGGTCGTCGTCGGGTACGTACCGCCATCGGGCGTCGAACGCGGTGAACTCGAGGGTGTCGCCGGTGCGGCTGATCGAGGTGAACGGAAGATGTGCGCCTTCCACCGCGGTGCCGGACGCCGACGACAGGGCGGCGGCCAGCCGGTCGTGATCGAATGCTGCCCTGCGATCGCCGGCGGCGGGGTCGACCAGTACGAATCGTCGGCCCTGTGCGGTGTCGACGCGGTACCAGAACCTGTCGGTGCCGTCCTCCCAGTTCGGTCGGATCTTCGCGCCCGGAACGAGGCGCGCCGCGTTGTGCGGCAGCAGTTGTTCGGCGCGGCGGTAGTCGGCGGTCGTGAGTGCGGTCACGATGCACCCCTTTCAGGCAGTTCGTTGTGATGAAAGCCCAGGGAGACTTCGCCGGATCCGCCTACCGGGGCGGAATCTGCCGAAGGATGAGATCGAGCCCGTGCTCGAAGAGTTCCTCCTGGGTGAAGGCGGGAAGTCCCAGCCCCAAGGCGTGCAGCGTCGGATACTCCTCGGCGGGGAGGGCTTGCATGCTCCGCTGTGCCTTCGACCACGCGTCCGGGTCCTCGTCCGACGGCTTGCGCGTCGGATACAAGGTGGCGGCGCCGATCGTGAAACGGATCAGGGTCGCGACCATTCCCACCGCGTCGCGTACGCCCATGCCGTGGGCCAGCAGGACGGCGTAGAGCGTCTCGCTGATCCGTAGATCGCTGGGGCCGGAGGCGTCGACGGCGAGATGGATACGGGCGACTTCGGCGTGCTTGACCATCAGTCGGAAGTACGACCGCAGCAGCGTATGGATGCCCTCGAGACCCTCCTCCACCGCCGGGACCTGCACTGCGGCGATCGCGTTGTCGTACACCGCGGCGAGGACCTCGTCCTTGCTGCGGAAGTGGGTGTACAGCGACATCGGGCGCACATGGAGTTCGTCGGCGATGCGCCGCATCGTGATCGCCTCGATGCCATCCGAGTCCATGATCGCCGTCGCGGCGGCGACCACCCGCGCCCGATCGAGGCTTCCGCGTGGTGCGCGTTTGCGCGGGGCGGTGGGTTTCGAAGGGCTGTCGTCCATGGTGTTGCTCCTGAGGTTTGCCCCGCCGACCCCTTGAGGCCGCTAGCCGTACGAGTACCGTACATGTACGGTAGCAAATGTCAACGCGAAACGCCGAGAGGCCGAGACGACGATCGTCGGACCTCTGTTCGGGCCGCGGGCGACAACGAACGCCCCGTGTCGCGCGCCGCCGCGGCTACCCGCCCCTTTCTCGACGAGGTGGCAGGGAGACGGGCTGCGTGGACATCACGTGAAGGGAAAAGTCATTGTTGGAAGAGCGGAGCGCCTCCATGCAGTACGAGAGGGTTCTGGAGCACCTGCGTGCCCTGCACAGGCCCGGATTCGGCCGGCCCTCGAGCCTTCGGGAGCCGCACGTGACGCGCGACGGCACCCGCACCGTGGTGACCGCGGACGTCCTGCACAAACTCGCGGGAGCGCCGCGAACCGCCCTCTTCACCGCGGAGGACGGCCGATTCAGGCAGGTGTCGGCGCCCGGTGCCTCGGCGCGGTCGGGGCGGTTCTCCCCCGACGGGTGCACGCTGGCGTTCCTGTCGGACCGCGCGGACAAGGGCGTGTACCAGTTGCACCTGTGGGCGGACGATCGGCTGGGCGAGGCTCAGGCGACGCCCGCGGTACCGGGAACGGTGGAATACCTCCACTGGTCGCCGGACGGTCGACGCATCCTGCTGGGCGTCGCCGGTCTCGGCGCCGAACTCTCCGGCGGACAGGGATCGGGCACCAACCGCAGGGGCATCGACGACGCGCCGCCGTGGTTCCCGCACGTCGACGCCGACGTCGCCGACGAGGCCTGGCGCAGCCTGTGGCTGTACACGCCCGCCACCGGCGTGCTCGAACGTCTCTCTCCCGAGGGCCTGAACTGCTGGGAAGCCGGGTGGTGCGGGCCCGGTCGCGTCGCGGCCATCACGTCCGAAGCTCCGTGGGAGGACGCCTGGTACGGCGCGGTCCTGAGCCTGATCGACCTGGACGGCGCGGTGCGCGAGGTGTTGGGCAGCGAGGTTCAGCTCGGGCTGCCGACCGGCTCGCCGGACGGCAGCCGGCTGGCCGTGGCGCGGGCGGTGTGCAGCGACCGCTGGCTGGTCGCCGGCGATCTGCTCCTGATCGACCCCGCCTCCGGTGTGGTGCGGCGGATCGACACCCTCGGCACCGACGTGACCCGGCTCGAGTGGATCGACAACGAGCGGCTCGGCTACCTCGGGCAGCGCCGACTGGATTCCGTCGCCGGCATCGTCGCGGTCGGCGACGGGAGCGTGTCCGAGGTTCTCGCCACCGCGAACGCCTGCGGTGGCAGCACGTTCCACACCGACGGTGCGTTCACCGACGACGGCCGCGTGTGCACGATCCAGGAGTCCTATCGGCTTCCGCAGCAACTGGTGCTGTCCGGAAGGGACGGTGACCGGGTGCTCGCGTCCACCGCCCACCCGGGCACCGACTACCTGCGGTCGGTGGCCGGCACCGCGGAAGCGGTGACCTGGAGCGCCCCCGACGGCACGGAGATCGACGGCATCCTGTGCAAGCCCGCGGGCGATGGGCCCTTCCCCCTGGTCGTGAACATCCACGGCGGCCCGATCTGGCAGTTCCGCGACATGTGGTCGATGAAGTACCAGTGGGTACCTCTGTTGGTGTCCCGGGGGTACGCGGTACTCAACCCCAACCCCCGCGGCAGCAGCGGTCGCGGACAGGCCTTCGCGGGCCTGGTGGTGGGCGACATGGGCGGCGCCGACACCCGGGACTACCTGTCCGGTATCGACGCGCTCGTCGAACGCGGCGTCGTCGACGGGGCCAGGGTCGGCCTGATCGGCGCGAGTTACGGGGGCTACATGTCGTCGTGGCTCGTCACCCAGGACACGCGGTTCGCGGCGGCCGTGCCGATCTCCCCGGTGACCAATTGGTACAGCCAGGGCTTCACGAGCAACATCGCCGCGTGGGGCAATCGGTTCCTCGACGCCGATCCGGCGCAGCCCGGGTCCCGCGTGCACACGCGCAGCCCGGTGATGCACGCAGGCAAGGCCCGCACGCCGTGTCTGAACGTCGCCGGCGCCCTGGACAACTGCACGCCACCGACACAGGCGCAGGAGTTCCACCACGCTCTTCGTGCGCACGGCGTGCCGTCGACGCTGGTGATCTATCCGCAAGAGGGGCACGGGGTTCGGGCCTACCCCGCGCAGATCGACTTCATGACCCGCATGCTGGACTGGTTCGAGCGCTACATGCCCGGCGAAGACGCTCTCGCGACGCACCGGGAAGAGGAGCGGTCGAGTGTCTGACTACTGGATCGTGGGGGCGCGGATCGTCGACGGCACGGGTAAGGATCCGGTCCACGGGCCGGCGATTCACGTCGAAGGCGACCGCATAGCGGCGGTGGGCAGTCCGCCTTCCGGTGCGCAAACGCTCGACGCCCGGGGGCTGACGATCACGCCGGGACTGATCGACGCGCACGTCCATTTGGGCCTGTCCAGTGACATCAATCCGAGCCTGCGGCGGGAGCTGTCGGTTGCCGAGCTGGCGGCGGACATGTTCGACAACTGCGGCCGGACCCTGGACGCCGGCTTCACCACGGTGCGAGACACCGGGGGCATCGACGCCGGGTTGGCACGGGCGGTGTCGAGCGGAAAGGTACGCGGGCCGCGGATTCTGCAGTGCGGGCCGGTCCAGTGCCAGACCGGCGGTCACGGACACTTCGCCGCCGAATGGGAACCGACAGCGGACTGGTACGACCACGACATCCCCGGGTTGCGGTCGATATCGCTCCTGTCCGACGGGCCCGAGCAGATGCGCAAGAACGTCCGTGAGACGTTTCGCCGCGGCGCCGACTTCCTCAAACTGTGCGTGACCGGCGGGGTCATGTCGACACACGACAAGATCGGCGACACCCAATTCACCACCGAGGAGATCGCGGTCGCGGTGACCGAGGCGAACGCTCGCGGCAGCTACGTCACCGTCCACGCGCACAACAACGCCGGCATCCGCAACGCGGTCCACGCCGGTGTCGCCTGCGTGGAACACGGTTCCGAGATCGACGAGGAGACCGCCGGCCTGATGGCGGCGAAGGGAGTGGCTCTGGTGCCGACACTGGCGACGATGCACGCACTTCTCGAGGACCCGACACAGGCCGGCCTGCCGGCAGGGATCACCGACCGGGTCGGCACCGTTTTGCAGGGTCAAGTCGACGGGCTGTTGGCCTCCCGGGCCGCCGGCGTCAAGGTCGGCCTGGGCTCCGACCTCATCGGCGCCAACCAGCGCGGCCGCGGCCGCGAGTTGTCCCTGCGGTCGGGCATCGAGAGCCCGATGCTCGCGCTGCAGGCGGCGACCCGCATCAACGCCGAGATCCTGCGCATCTCCGACAAGGTGGGAAGCATCGAGGTCGGCAAGCTCGCCGATCTCACCGCGTGGGCGAGCGACCCGCTGCACAACCCCGAGGTGTTCGGCGAGCCCGACAAGGTGGCACTGGTGATCCAGGGCGGCCGCGTCGTCAAGGACGGTCGCTGATGGCCGCGATCACCTACGCCGCGCCGTCGGGCCCGTATCCCGTGGGAGTCCGGGACGGCGAGGTGCTGGACACGACATATCCCACGCTGCGACCCGAGGACGCGAACGGCCGCCGCCTCATGGTTCGCGTCTGGTACCCCGCACAGACCGACGGCAGGACCTGCCGCCCCTACCTCGTGGACGACGAGGCGCAGTCGCTGCGGTGGCTCACCGAGGCGACGGGCGCGCCCGAAGAATGGGTGGACCGGCTGGCCGACGTGAGGACCCACAGCGTCGCCGACGCGAAGGCGGCCGGCCGCGGGTTCCCGACACTCGTGTACTCGCACGGCGCCGTCGGTTGGGTGTCCCAGAACACGCCGCTGATGGAACACCTCGCGAGCCACGGGTACATCGTGTGGAGCGTCGCGCACCCGGGAGAGGCGTGCTGTGTGCGCTATCCCAACGGCGACACGGTCAGGTACGACAAAGTGTTCAACGAAACGTTCCTCGGCACGGTCGCGGACCCCCACTACCTGGACAAGATCACCGGTGACGTCGCGACGCGCTTCGAGCTGACGCCGGCGTTCCTGGACGACCACACCATGGGGCCGTGGTCGCAGCGCTGGGTCGACGACATGCGCGCGGTGATCGACGCGATCGAGGCGGGTTCGGTCGGCGGTGTCCCCGCCGACCTTGCCGGTGCCGGCGACACCGCCCGAGTGGGCGTGTTCGGCATGTCCTTCGGCGCTGCGGCGGCCGCCTCGACCGCGCAGCAGGACCACCGGGTGAAGGCGGTGGTCAACCTCGACGGCGGGCAATTCCTGTCCGACCTGCTCGACACCGACATCCGCGTCCCCTTGCTCCACCTCGCGACCGACATCCGCGTCCAACTGGAGGCCGTGGGATTCCCGCCCGTCACCGCGATCGACGCCAACGAGTTCTTCTTCGAACCCCTTCGCACCGCCGGCACGAGACAGGACGTACACCGACTGCGTATGACCGATGTGACCCACCTTGAACTGACAGACCTCGTGCTGATCCCGGCCCAAGACCGCGCGGCCGTACTGCCCGGCGGCGGTAAGGTCGAGCCGCAACACACGATCGACCTCGTGAACGCCTTCATCCGCGCCTACTTCGACGCGGTACTGCTCGGCATCGACAACCGCTTCCCGCAACCGCAGCTCGCCGAGTTCCCCGAGGTCACGCCGATCGACCTCGCCCCCGTCCGGGCATGGGCACTCGCGCACACGAACCCCCCGACACGGCCGGGGACCTAGCCCACCGAGCCCTGTCCACTGCAGCCCTGCGAGCCGGGCCGGGTAACCCCGGCCGGGCGCCGGCCCGGTCAAGGTTCAGGACGGTCGACCACTCGCCGCGCCCCGGGCGTCGCCGCACGGCCGAACCGTGCCGCCGCCCGCCGTCGATGACGGAGCACAGCAGAGTTCAGGCCGAGGTCGAACACGTCGGGGGCGGCGGACGGTCCGGTCTCACAGAGGGAAGTGCTCGACGTCGAGTTCCCGTCATCGACGCCGCGGACAGACACGACCCACCAGCGGGCCGTCTTGTCCCCGAACCGGCCTACGCCTGTGCCTGCTTCACGAAGCACCGCGCATCGCATCCGCCGGCAGCAACCATCGGTAGCGGTGGCTACCAAAACGAAACCTCGGCGTCACTGGCTTCCGCGCTGTTGAAACTGTCGAACTCAGCTGAATGGAGGGTGACTTCGTGGGTGTCCGCGATTGGTTGGTGAGATCGCGCCGCGACGTTGTACCGGCGGTGTCGCGATGATCCCTCCGTACACCGATGCGATCCAGCAACTGGTCGACTCGCTCGCCGCGCGGATCCACCATTCGGTCGCCGTGGACGACCAGCGCGGCGGCCTCATCGTGTCCAGCCGTCACTACGGTGACGAGGATAGGCTCCGTATCGACGTGGTGCTGTCCCGACACCTGCCGGCCCGCGTCGCCGAATACCTCAACAGCTTCGGCATCTCCACCTCCGACAAGCCCCTGTCGATTCCCGGCAGTCCGGCTCTCGGGCTCAAGGCCCGACGGTGCTATCCGATCCGTGGTCACGAACGGCTGCTCGGCTATCTGTGGCTGATCGACGAAGGCGCGGAGCGCTTCGACGAGGTGGTCGGCGCCTGCGTGGTCCGGCTGTCGGCGCGGATGCGGGAGCGGATGCTCCAAGTTGCCGAGGAGGAGCAGCGGCGCCGGGCCTTGGTGGTCGCCCTCCTGCGCGGGGGCAAGGACTCCGCTCGCGCCGCGAAAGACCTGATCAACCAGGGGCTCGTCGATGCCACAGACGAGATCGTGGTCATCGCCACCGATGCGACCACGGACCCCGAGACGGTTGCGGCCGTGATCATGGAGTCCACCGGTCGGGCCGGCCACGACGGGCCGGCCATCCGCCCGCTCATGGCCGCGCTGGGCAATCGCGGTGCGGTCCTGGTCACCGGCCGAAACGAGGTGGAACGCACAGCGGCACGGCTGGCCGAGGTGATCCGGAAGGGTGTGCGGCGGCTGGACGCCAGAGGTGATGGCCTCTTCGTCGGTCTGAGCAACACCGGCTCGCTCGATCAGGCTCCGGACCTCTTGCGTCAAGCCGTGCTGGCGGCGTTCGCCGCCGCCGAGTTGCCGGAGTTGGCACCGGTTTCGTCCTGGCGGGATACCGGTGTGTACGGTCCGCTCATGCTCGCCGCGGTGGCATCTCCCGAGCCGGTCGTGCCGCCCTGGATTGCCGACCTCGGTGCCGGTGGACGCGCCGACTCGCTGGCCCACACCGCCGAGGTGTTCCTGGATGCCGCCGGGGACACCGCGACGGCGTCGGAGCGGCTGATGATCCACCGGACGACGCTGTACTACCGGCTGGCCCAGATCGAGAACAAAACCGGGTGGAACTTGAAGAACGGCCGCGACCGGTTGACCTTGCACCTGGGACTGAAGATGCAGCGCCTCCTCGACAGCGGCATCCCGGCTTTGCTACGGGGAGAGGAACAACGCTGGGGAGGTTCCTGATCCGTGCCGATGCCGGTGAGGGCCCAGTGGCTGGAGGCTGTACGGACCCCGGCCGGTGGCCGCCGGGTGAGAATCGAAAGCGAGAAACCCACACATGACCCTCCCCACGGACCGAGAGCGTGTCGCAAGCCGGTTGCGGATCGGCTCGGAGCTGCTCTACCTGTCCCGGCAGGACGTCGAACACCTGCAACTGACGCGGGACGCCATCCTGGAGCTGACCCGCCAAGCCCTGGTCGAGCACGGTCACCGCCGCTACGAGATGCCGGCCAAGATCGGCGTCCACCCGTACGACAACGTCTTCTACCACGCCATGCCGGCCTACCTGCCGGAGCCGGGGATCGTGGGCATGAAGTGGATCGAGTGCTACCCGGACAACCCGCGCACGTTCGATCTCCCGCAGACCACCGGACTGCTCGTCCTCAATGACGTGGACAGCGGTGTGCCACTGGCCGTCATGGACTCGGCGTGGCTGACCGCGATGCGCACCCCGGCGGTGACGGTTCTGGCCGCCGCGACGCTGCACCCCGACGTCACCACGTTCGCAATGTTCGGCTGCGGCGTGCAGGGCATCGAGCACGTCCGCTACGCGGCCCTGGCGATGCCCCGGTTGGAGACCATCTACGTCTACGACACCAACGAGGCGGCCGCGGACGCGCTGATCGCAAAGCTGCAGCCCGAACTGGGCCTGCGGATCGTCAAGGGTGAATCACCTGAAGCGGTCACCAAGAGCGCGCAGGTGCTGAGCTCGGCGACGGTCATCCTGCGTCAGCCGCTCGCGGTGGTGCAGGACGAGTGGGTAACCGCCGGCCAGACGATCCTGCCGTGTGACCTGAACACCTTCTGGGACCCGCGCACCACCCACCGCGCCGACAAGTACATCGTCGACAGCATCGAAGAACACGAACTGTTCGCGTCGATGGGGTACTTCCCCGACGGCCTGCCCGAGGTCGTTGCCGAGACCGGCGAGGTGCTGGCCGGTGTGCAGCCCGGTCGGGAGAACGCCGACGAGATCATCGTCAACAGCAACATCGGCATGGCCGTCTGCGACATCGCGGTGGGTCACGCGATCATGCACCATGCGCTCGAACACGGCGTCGGCGTGCGGCTGTCCCTGTGATCCCCAGTCCCGGCAGACAGGCAAGGACGGCGCCTTCCGGTAGCCGGATCTCCCAGTCCGGACGCGACCGACAAAAGCCGCCGGAGACGCCACCGAACGAGCAGCCCCTGCACACCACTACGCCCGATCCGGCAGTGGACGCCCTCGGTCGCGGGCCGGCGAAGGGAGTTGCCGCCATCGCCCGGGAACTCGATATTGCTCACCGTGCAACGCCGACCACAAGATTGCGAAGCGGTTCAGCTTTCCATCATCCGAGCCCTGGTCCCGGGTGAGGATCCGGCGAGCACGATTCGGGAGTGCGCCGAGTGCGGCGACGAGGGCGTCGCGGAGATGGTCGGTGGAGTGTCTCTCGGGCCGTGTCACCAGGCGGAAGTGGCGGGTTCGGCGGTCGACGAGGGTGGCCACCGCGGATTGGCTGCGGGGACCGACGATCAGGTCACCCTCCCGATCGCCCAGGCGTGACCGCAGCTCGACGACCTGTGGGCCTGTTCGGCGGGTGGGCCGTGACCGCTACGCCACCGCAGCGGATGGGCACACACCGGTGGGACCGACCCCCGGACGTGGACGAGCACCCGGCCTGGGCCGGTCCAGGCGGCGGCCCTGGGCCGGCACCCGTTCGGTGAGGTCGGCCGGCACGGCCCGGTGGAGCACCGAGGTCACCGGGACCGTGTCCTCATCGCAGAACTGCCAACTGGCCGCGAGCGGGCGGATACCCACGTTGTCGATCGCCACCGAGCAGCCCGGTCGCTCGGACAACTCGTCGACCAGGGACTGCGGAACGTCGTCACCCACCGGGCCGGGTCCCTCCACCTTCGGGCACGTGGACGGGCGCCGGCGAATGCGACGACTGTCGTACTGATGCTGAAGGACGTACGACGGTCGTCGGATGTACCCGGGCGGGTGGCCGGTCAGACTGAGGGGTGTCGCGAGGTCGGAGTCGGTCGGCGCCAGTGTCCGGCCGTTGGGCGGACAAGGTGCTTCCAGACCGGGAGCCCACCACGACGGTTCGATCGGTGTCCGTCGAGGCGCCGTCGTAAGGTCAGGGAGGAAACACGGATGAGTACAGACGTCGTGGTGATCGGCGCGGGAGTGATGGGTTCCTCGATCGCCCTCGAACTCGCCCGAGCGGGGCGGCGGGTCACCGTGGTGGACAAGGCCGGCGGCGTCGGCCTGGGCTCCACCAGCGCTTCCAGTGCCATCGTGCGGTTCAACTTCTCCACGCACGCCGGAGTGGCCGCGTCGTGGGAGGCGCACTTCTGCTGGCGGGCGTGGGAGGAGCATCTGGGCTGCGTGGTCCCCAACCCGGTACGTTTCGAGCGCTGCGGGATGGCCGTGCTGGACGTGGACGCCGCGCCGCGCGCCGCCTACCTGCCGCTGTTCGACGCGGTCGGGGTGCCCTACGAGGAGTGGGACGCGGCGACCCTGGCGGCCAGGATCCCGGGTCTGGACGCCGGGCGGTACTGGCCGCCCAAACGACTGGACGACGACGCTTTCTGGGCGGCGGCCGACGGCACGCTCGGCGCGGTCCACACCCCCGACGCGGGGTATGTCGGCGATCCGCAGTTGGCGGCGCTGAACCTGGCTTCCGCCGCAGAGCGGCACGGTACCGAATTCCGGTTCCGGCGCACGGTGACCGCAGTGGAGTCGGCCGGCGGGCGGGTCACCGCCGTGGTGCTCGACGACGGGTCCCGGTTGGGCTGTGCGACGGTGGTCAACGCGGCCGGCCCCTGGTCCGGGCGGATCAACGAACTGGCCGGGGTGGGCTCGGACTTCACCATCGGAGTCCGACCCTTGCGACAGGAGGTCAGCCACCTCCGGGAGCCCGGCGGCCTCGACCCGGAGGGATCGGCCGGGATTGCCGTGGCTGACATGGACCTGGGGGTGTACATCCGCGGCGAGGTCGGCGGCGGGCTCCTGATCGGTGGGACCGAGCCTGAGTGTGACCCGCTCGAGTGGGTCGACGACCCGGACTCGGTGAACCCCAACCCGACGTCGGCCGTGTTCGAGGCGCAGGTGACCCGGGCGGCGCGGCGGTTGAGCGGGCTGACCGTGCCGAATCGGGCACGCGGCGTGGTCGGGGTGTACGACGTCGCCGAGGACTGGACGCCCATCTACGATCGGACCGACCTGGACGGCTTCTACGTGGTGATGGGCACCAGTGGCAACCAGTTCAAGAACGCCCCGCTGGTGGGGCAATTGATGGCCACCCTGATCGACCGGGTGGACAACGGCGCGGACCACGACGCGGATCCGGTGTGCTTCGTCGGCCCGCACACCGGCGAGACGATCGACCTGGGCGCGTTCTCCCGACGACGCAGCATCAACACCGCGAACTCCGGGACCGTGTTCGGCTGAGCCGGGACGGGTCGCCGCACCCCGCCTCTTCGCCCCTCGCACCCGGCACCTCGCGTCGGCCGCGAGCGATAGGAAGATCCCTTTGACACCCGAGTACTTCGACGCTGTCGATCCCGAATCCCACGGCGACGTCTATGCCGCCCGCGAGGAGACGGTCTTCCACTTCGAAGCCGCTGCCGACGCGGACGAGAACGAGCAGTTGTTGCTGCGCGTTACCGGCCCCGATGATCCGCCGGACGACGGTGGTACTGCGTGAAACACTGCCGGCCGAGCCAACCGCTGCCCGATTGCACCTGCCCGAACCTGCGGGCGAACCTGGTCCCGTCGTCCAGGGGCGTCGCCTGTTTGCCCTCCCCCGCTGCGACCCCGGGACCCGCCTCCGCGTCTACTTCGCGTACTGCGCCAGGCGCGACGCCCGATATCTTCGGACCTGCGGCGGCTCGGCCCGACCGAATCCCGTAGCCCCTCGGATCCCACTTCCCGCAACTTCGTCTCGGTCCGCGATCCGACGAGTCATGCCAACGGCGACGTTCCGCTGCCGCGCATGCGCCTGCCGCACGCACGTCCTCCGGGAAGCCAGCGGATGGATGACTCCCGTTCCGTCCGCAGCCGCATCGCAGCACACTCGACCTCAGTTTTGCAGCGCCCGCCCGCTGATCAAGCCAACTCCCTACCGTGAAACGGAGTCGAGCACTCTGTGGCGTCCGACGCCGCCAGCGCTCTCCCGGGCTGCGAGGCTTCTTCCTCGCCGCTCATCGGGACACCCCCGACCGCCGGCGGGCTCCGGTTTCGACCCGGGGCCTCGTGATCACGCCGTCGAGGCCGGGAAGAGCGATACGCGGCGCAGGGAAGGACGGGTTCGATGTCATCACGCGGAGTGTAGGGATCCCTACCGACAGGCACGGTGTGATGTCGTCCAAGACGGCGGCATCGTGCGAACGGGCGACACGCGGCGGCTCACAGTTGCCTGCGGAGCGCGATTTCGGCTCTGTTCACGGCTGCGGTCAGGGCTTGCGCGTGGGCTGCGGAGAGATGTCCGGCGTCGAGCCCCGATGCGGTCAGGACGGCACGGAGTTTCCGTGTCTGCCCACTGGTCAGGCGGGAGCGTACCGGGTGGTGGTTCAGGAAGTCGCGGACGTGACCCGGGTGTTCTCGGAGAAGATCTCCACCCGCGCCAAAGCGGCCCGAACTGGACAAGGCCGTCGGCCTTGCCCACGAACTGCGCGCCTCCGGGATTCGGGTGTCCCTCGTGGTCCACGAGCACAAACGACTCGGCCGCGGCATCGACCTGGCGACCCTGGCCGAGGAGTTGAAGGCGAGCGACGTCGGCCTTGAGTTCCTGACCGGCGAACTCCAGGGATCGCACGACCCGTCCGGTGTTGTGTTCACCGTGTTGGCGGCCCTCCGCGGCCGCGTGGAGGACACGTCCCTCCCGGAACGCCTTCTGACGCCGAACAGGCTGCTGGACTTGGTCATGCGCCGGAGCCCGGACAATCCGCGAGGCGTGTACGCGGTGGGGCGGGATCACCGAGCCGATCGTGGAGGTCGGGGCCGAGAGCGGGCTCTCGAACGAGGTCCGGAACATCATCGAGGCGGCGGATGTCCCGGCTGCGGTCAACGTGGACGTCGAGGCCGGGCTGGCCGCGTCGGTCGCTCGGCTGGTGGGGCTTCCTCTGGTTCCGATCGCCGGTATCGACTAGGCCCAGCGACGCGGCAACCTCCGCTGCGTAGGCGGATGCCTCCTCGGCCCTGCTCCAGCTCATCGGCCCCGCCGACCAAGGCGAGTCCTCGTCGTCGTTCTCCGTGGGATCCGGCCACCGTTCCAACAGCGCGGCGACGAACGCCGTGATGCGATCCACCGGGGGAACGGCGGGCTCCGTGTCCATGTACCGGTCGTACAGATCGGCAAAGCACTTGGCCGCAGCGGCGTTGTCCGCCGGCCGCTCGCCCTCCCACACGGCAAGGTCGTAGCTCATTGACGCAACCTGCCACCCCCTACCGACAGCAGCGCGACCGACCGGATCTTCGGAAACAACGAGCGAATCGGACCGGGTCACCCGAGACGGGACATCGCCGGAACAGCCAGGTACGTGAGAACCGGCCATCTTGGCGCCTTGCACGTGCTCGAAAGTGCGCTGACGGCCTCATGGAACAGATCCCCGAGAGCATTGACCGCGACATCCTGGAGCGCCGGATCATCCCCGCGCTCAAGGCGATCCGAGAAGCGTCGGGCTGCACGCTTCACGAGGCACTCGACATCTTCGTTCGGAGGTACGAGGANCTTCGCCGTGACCGTCCGGACGACTTCCNCCTCAGCCGGGAGGACTNCGGTCAAGGTTTCCACTCCTGATCCCATGGCACCGCAGCGTNGGCCGACGCCCGGAAGGCGCGGCGGCGTTCGCCGCGACCCGCCGGTGTCCGGGATCCGGCACCGGTCGAAGTGCGATGTCGGTGTGTGGGTGTCNNCTTCACCCGGTCGGGATCGGCGCGGGTGCGGGAAGGGGCCANCGGGNGCCGGTGTCGGGGTCGCCCGCCCAGACGAACTGCTCGTCGTCGGCCGTGACGGTCATGCCGTGCTCGTACAGGCTCACGGCGCCGCCCGCGATCCACGCGTCCCACGCGGTCTCCAGTTCGTCGACGAGCCGGCGCGGACCTCCCTGGGAGGCGATCGCGCACCCGTTCGGCGGCGTGGAGATCGTCGCCCAGGACCGGCGCCGTCGTGGAGGCGGGCATGGACGCCGCCGGTGTCGACGGTGGTGTCGAACAGGACGTCGGGCAGGCGCAGGCGCAGCGCCCACATCAGGTGGGCGTTGTCGTGCAAGGGGCGT
>NZ_KB889713.1 GCF_000372745.1 Embleya scabrispora DSM 41855
CGCCCCCGGCCGGCTCCGGAGGAAGGAACGTGACGCCCACCGTTCGCGGCCACGGCGAGGCCGACCCGGCCGGGCCGGGTCGGGTCGGGTCGGGTCGGGTCGGCCGGGTCGGTCGGGTCGGCCGGGTCGGTCGGGTCGGGTCGGGTCGGGTCGGCCGGGTCGGTCGGGTCGGGTCGGGTCGGCCGGGTCGGTCGGGTCGGTCGGGTCGGGTCGGGAACCCGGGGTCTCAAAATGGCGGGTCGTCGGCGAACCCCTTGGGGCCTCCCCACAAATCGGGGAACGTGGGGGGTTCGACGAGGTCGAACATCTGGTTCAGGGTGTGCGCCAGTCCGGCGCCGAAGTAGGGATCGATCTGCTGCAGCCAGGGCACCTCGGCCATCACGCGGACGAGTTCGTCCGTAACCAGCTCGTCCAGGACGGCGCGCAGGTCCTCGGGGGCGGGGTCGTCGACCAGGCACAGCCATCCCAGCGCGGCGGCGACCCTGACCTCGGGCGGGCGTGTGGGGTCGGACCAGCACGCGCGGGTGAAGCCGGCGGCGTCCTCGTGGCGGTGTTCCCTCGCCAGTTGCGCGATCGCCAGGACCAGCCCGGCGCGGAGGCGGGGAACCTCCTCGACGCGGAACCGCTCGTGGAACGCGGCGGAGATCTCCCACGCGCGGCCGGACGACGCCGCCAGGACGCACGCCGCCTCCTCCCGCACAGCCGGGTCCGGGTCGTCCAGAAGGGCGATCGGGACGTGCGCGTCCGCCGCGATCGCGTCCCGCGCTGCCCGCACCGACCAGTTCTGCGGATAACCGCCCACGTCGAAGCGCACGTCGTCGTCGGCATCGGCGACCCGCAACAAGGCGGCGCGCGACCCGTCGCCCCAGTGGTTGCGACACGCCACCGCGGCGACCAGGCCCAGCGCATCGACACGCTCGTGCACGGCCGGGTCCGCGGCGATCCGCAGCAGGAACGGCACCGTCAACGGCGCCACCGAACCCGTCGTGCCCTGATGACAGACGGAGTTGCCCAACGACGAGCACGCCGCCCGCGCCGCGGCCGCGTCCGCGGAACGCATCCGCTCCAGGTAGCCGGGAACGTCCTCGCCCGAGCCGTACGCGTGGGAAAACCGGCCCCAGGGCACCTGATCGAGAAGAAACCCGTCCCTGACGCGCCTCGACATCCCCGCCGTCACCACACGCACATCCAGCGCGGTCCCCTCGTACACCTCGACCCCGTGCACACGCACCCGCTCGAAGTCGAACACGAGATCCTCGGACGTCACGGTCGCCTCCTGTGGCTGTCACCGGCCGAAAGACCCCTGCCTACCACCGGACACCGACACCACTTGAACGAACAGCCGAACACGGGATCGTCGTCCGGCGCCCGTAGCCTCCCCGAGGGCGTGCGCCGATCAACAGCGCGGCCGGGAATCGTCGCACGAACACAGCGGGGGTCGGCGTGGGGGCGGGCGTGTGGGGCGTGGTGGAGGAGTCGCAGCGCGCGGTGTGGTCGTTCGCGCCGTTCGAGCAGGTGGGCCCGTTGAGGTTCGGCATGACCCACGATCGGGCGATGGCCGCGGTCGACGGCGTTGTGGCGGGGTGATGGGAGGAGGGCCGGGGGTCGGCGTGAGTCGCGCCGCCGTATGCCACGCGACCGGTTCGGCGGGCACACGGGGATCGGCGTCGACGCGGACCTCGACCGCGCACTCCGGGGTGCCGTACCTACGCCGCAGGAAACACCCGACACCGTCCGAGGTGATCGACGGGAGTTCGTCCACGACGCCCGGGAATCGCCGCGGACGCGCAACCCGCCTTCGCCTCCCACCTGTTGTCTATTCAAACTAGCCATGATTGACTAGCTCGGATAGACAAGAATGAGGGCCGCCCCTTCGCGCTCGCCGGCGCGCCCCGCGTTCCCGAGAGGATCGATCGCATGTCCACGGACGCCCTGTTCGACCGGCCCGACGTCACCGACGCCGACCCCGACGGCCCGGCCCCCCTGCCCTCGTACACCGGATACGCCACCCGCGTCGGCAACACGTGGGTCGTCGAGATCCGGGATCTCCCCGACGACCGAACCGCCACCGCCCAGGGCCGAACCTGGCGCGAGGCGAAAACGGCGACCGGAAACGCCATCGGCGAACACCTGCCGGCCGGGCACGACGGGTTCGGCATCCAACTCGCCCCCGCCGACCCCGACGCCGACGCCGCGATCACCGCCCTGATCGAGGCCCGCATCGCACTCGTGTACGCCGAACAGGCCGTACGCGACGCCGCACGCCACGCCGCACGCACCCTCATCGACCAGGGATGGAACAACCGCGACACCGGCGCCGCCCTCGGCCTGTCCCACCAACGCGTCTCCCAGATCGCCCCCCGCGGCGCGTGACCCCCCACCCTCCGATACTCGAACGGCCCGATCGCCCCACGCGAAGACCCCGATGCGCCATCCCACCCGCCCCTCGATCCGCCCCACTCGCACCGGCGTCGCCGCGCTGCGCCCGCACCAACGCGACGCGCTCGCCGCGATCGTCCGCGAACTGGAGAACCCCGACCCCGAGGCGGTCGGCAGCGCGCCCCACGGAGGGCGCCGGGCCACCGCGGTAATGGCCTGCGGGACCGGGAAGACGTGGGTGGCGGCCGGGGCGGCCGCGACGCTGGCCGCGCGCGGGCGGGTGCTGGTCCTGGTGCCGACCCTCGACCTCCTCGAGCAGACCGTAACCGCCTGGCAACGCGCCGGGCGCACCGGCGGCGTCCAGGTGGCGGTGTGCTCGCTCGGCGGCGACGCGGCGTTGGCCGCCGCAGGGGTGCGGGCGACCACCAGCACCCCGCGACTCGCCCTGTGGACGGGGGCGGTCGAGGGGCCGGTGACGGTGTACGCCACCTACCAGTCGCTGGAGACGATCCTCGCCGCCCACCGGGGCATGGTCGGGCTGCGCCTTCCCCCATGGCGGCTGGTGGTCGTGGACGAGGGGCACCGTTCCAGCGGACGGCTCGGCCGCCCCTGGACCGCCGTGCACGACGACCGGGTCCTGCCCGCGCTGGGGCGCCTGTATCTGACCGCGACCCCGCGGGTGTGGGAACCGGCCGACGTCAGCGCCTACGGCGAGGGCACCGGCCGCGGCGACACCGGCAGCCTGCCCCTCGACGCCGACGACGACGTCTGGGACGACCCCGACACCACCGCAACCGACGGCCTCGAGAACGACGGGGCCGACCGGGACGACGAGGACGAGGACTTCGACAACCGGAACGACCCGGCGAGCGTCGACGAGTTGGCCCGCGCGGTGCGGTGCGCCGCCGACGCGTTCGCCGGAGGCTGACGCCGGAGAGAGGACGGAACGCTCTCTCGTCGTCGCGCGCCACCCCACCGTCACCCGGCATCGCGGACGGGCGACCCGCCGCGGACGCCTCGCTCCCCGTCGTGACCACCACACCGAATCATCCGTGGCCCGCGACCACCGCACGATCCTTTCGAGTTCACACACCTCGCCTGGATCACGTGGCGGCCGCTCCGGTTCCCGCAAGCTCGGACCAGGATCGGCGAGTGCGTCCGGAGTTCTAGCCCCGGAAAGTGTCGGCGACCGTGCGGTTCGGGTTGCGGGTGACCCATTCCAGCACTCTGGAACCGTCCAGACGTTCGAGGACGAACCTGTCGTCGCGGTACCAGATCGCCTCGGCGACCCGGCGCCCCGCGGGGTAGGTCCGCGTGATCTCCACTTCGCGGGAGGACTCGTGGGACACGGTTTTCGTCGTTTCGACCCTCAACTGCTGGCTCATGGTCGTGCTCAACGACGCGCCGAAACCCCTGAACCCGAAGCTGGCCTCGGCCGAGACGGATATGCCGGTGGTGTGCTCGACCGTCGTGGAGTTGGTCGTGGTCAGACCCACCCGGGTGGTCTCCCGATGCGTGTACTCCGAGGCCCCGCCGTGATCGTAGAAGAACACCTTCGTCCAGAACCCGAACTTGCGCAGGATGTAGTAGGGATTCTCCCGAGCCTGACGCTCGCGGGAGTACGCGGGGTCGCGGACCAGCGGGAACGGGTAGGCCATCGATCCGGCCAGGACAGGGGTCGTGCTCGCGGGCTTGGGGTCGGCGAAGCTGGTCATCCGGTTGACGTCACCGATGCTGTCGTTCCCCGGCTGCAGGTCGAGGACGGGCCTGTACTCGCGTTCGACCAGGAACGCCCACCTTTGGGAGAGGAAATCCGAGCCGCTTGCCCTGGTGAACTGCTCGACGCGCGCCGACGCCTGCCGGCTGAACCCGACGACGTTGAGGTTCAATTGGCTCTCGGCGTTGATGACCTCGTACTCGTCGAAGCTTCCGGCGACATGGCGTAACACCCACTCCTGGGTGGGCCGGTCCTGAGGCGCCTGAAGGTGGAACTGCTCGGCGGGGGCGGACGGACGTGTGCTGTTCGAGACGATGTTGACGACGAAACCGCTGGACATGTTCACCAGGAGGTAGCGCCCGAAGTCCAGGGGGAAGACGTGCCATGTGTAGCTCATCCGGTTGGCCTGAGACACTGGGAACTGCTCCAGCCTGGCCGACTCCGCGTTGCTGTGGGCAACGACGTTCAGGAGCAGGTGGCTCTGAACGTTCAAAAGGCGGTAGGCCCTGCCTGCCGGGATGGGTCTCAAGGGACGCCTCGTTTCCTGGAAGGTGACCGGGCGCGCCACGGGCCGGGCAGCCGATGACTACGGCACTCGCTCGGTCCCGTCCAGTACAGCCGACCCGAGCAGGGACCGGCCGGTCATCGCGGATCGATGGACGAAAATCACGCACGAATGGCGCAAACGGCCACCACGCCCGGGCCGATCGGGGCAGCCGTCGACACCGCGTCGAAACACCCACGAACCCGTGACAGCGGCGCCGTGCGATGCCGGCGAGCCGCCTCGGCAGATCGAGGCGACCTCGATCAACTCCCCGGGACGTGTGGGACGAAAGGGATCCGACCCACGATGAGCGGCAACGAGGCCGAGGTCAACGACATGGTGTTTTCACGGCTCGTACTCCGCGGCCCACGTCATGGGGCGCTTCGTGCGCAGGTGGCACGAACTACCGGTGGAGATGGCCGGACAACGCGACGTCTGCGACCTGGCGGGCACGTACGAGGACGCGACCGGTGTCCCGCTCGCCGACCTCACCCTGGTCGGCACGGGACTGTGGGCATCCGCCTATCAGGGCAGATGGGTCGTCCCCCCGGAGTACTTCACGACCACCGACATCACCCGCGAGCACCTGGAGCGCGTGCTCGCACTGATCGCGACGGACGTTTCCCCGTCTGCGGGCCGACGTACGGGCGGAGACGAGCCCGACGGAGTGGTCGTTCGAGATGTTCCGCCGCTCCCCGGTGGTCCGCCTCGCAGACGGCAGGCTCCTCGTCCTCGACCAAGAGCTGCTGATCGACAGGGTCTTCGGGTGGTGGCCGATGCTCGACATCAAGAAGCCACCGAACGGGCGCCCTGCGGACAAGGCGCGGTCGGACGCGGCGGAGGGCTGTCTGCGTCACCTGACGGAGGTGGCCGTCACCGAGGTGCTGTCCTCGATCGCCGGCGCCGGCACGGCGCGCCGCATGTACGGGGACGCCGAACTGCGCGCGGCCTTTCCCGGCCAGGGCCAGAAGATCACGGACGCCGTCATCGACTACGGGGACGCCTGGGTCCTCGTCGAGGTGACCGCGGTGCGTCTGCGGCAGAACTCCGTGAACGCCGCATCGGAGCAGGCCCAGATCGACGACATGGACAAACTCGTCAAAAAGGCCCGCCAGATCGACGCCACGATTCGCGCACTGAAGAAACGCGAGCATCAGCTCACGGGATTAAGGCCTGCCCACCGGAAAACCTTCTATCCCGTGTTGGTGATGGCGGAGGGTTTTCCCGCGAATCCGGTGACGTTGACGGTGCTGCGGGAGCGCGTGAGGAAGGCCGGCCTTCTCACCGGCGCGGGAATCACGCCGCTGGAAATCCTCGACGCGGAAGAGGTCGAGATGATCGAGGCACTTCAGGGAACGGGCGGGCCGGGACTGCGCGAGATCCTCGAGGGGAAGAGAAACGCCGACCTCTACCGGGCCAGCGTCCGCGACTACATCATCCGCGAACGCGGACTGAACCCCCGGCGGCCCCGTCGGCTGGAACCGCTGTGGGAAAGCATCCTCGACGCAGCTGCCCGACGGCACCAGGCGATCGCATCCCAGGATGAGACGGACGCCTGAGAAAACTCGTGGCACCACGGCAACCGTCGGAGCCCTTGCCGCCACCCCAAGTCCGACGGCCCCGTTCGGCCCGCGGGCCACAATGGTCGATCGTGGCGGACTGTCCCAATGCCGCACCGTGCCTGCTGTGCGGGTGGCCCGAATCACGACTCCGCTCAAGCGTGTCGTCGAGCGACCGGCGCCAAGTGAGTGCGGTCGGGGCGCGTCGGAGGGAACGCGGTGGCCGGACTGCCCCGCCCGGCATTCAGTGCCCGTTCGGCCCATTTCCTTCGTATCTCCCGGTGGCGGGCTCGACTCAGGGTGCCACGGGCGTGTTCATCGTCTTCGAAACCAGGCGAGTACGCCTCGGCGGGTGGGGCGCTGGGGCACTTCGGGCACTGTCGGCGCCGCAGGTGCCGATCGGGGAGGTGGTGAATCCGGGCGCGGTGGGGGTGTCGACGGTCGCGGTGGGGTCGGTGGAGCGGACGCCCCGCTCGGTGCCGGTTCGACGTGCGGCCCGCTCGTGGACGCGTGCGCGGCCGCACTGTCGTCGCCCGCGGGTGTCGAAGGCGGCTCCTGTCGAGGTGGGGTCCGGCGGGCGCGGGCGCCGGCGTCCGGGGCGGAGCGCGGGCGGGGCGGGGCGGCCCGTGGCGGTGGGAGGGGGTCGGGGCAGGAAGGTTCGGTGGGGAGGCCGAACTCGTCCACGCTCCAGTAGGCAACCTGCCAGTGGACGCTCGGCCACAGGCGAATCTGGGCGGCGCCGCGCTCGGGCCGCCACATGGCCCACGGCACGTCCGGGGCGCCCAGGCCTAGGACGTGGATTCCGGGAATGAGGGGTTCGAGCAGTCGCGGGTCTCGGCTGCGCAGATAGACGGCCGCGTTCGCGCGCGTGCTGCCGGTCGCGCCGGTGGGTGTCCGGGCGGCGAGACGACACCAGGCCTTGCCGGCCTTGACGCCGGCGTCCTCGACGATGCCGAGCACAGCCTTGGGGTGGCGTCGGGCGGTGGAATCGTCCAGGCTCCGGTGCAGACGGGCCATGTCTGCGGGGTTCGCGGCGTCGTGGCAGACGTCGGTCCACGGCACGATCCGGGTTCCGAACGGGTCGGGGACGCGGACAGTGAAGCGGGCGACGGTGTCGCGGTCGTGGTCGTGCAGGGCCAGGAATCGCGCGATGCGCACCGCGGTGGTGACCACCGGCGGCAGAAGGGGCCCCACGGTGTGCACGCGATGGGCGACCCGCTCGGCCGGTGGCGTCCGGACCGGCGCACCGACGGGAGGTTGCGATTCGTGGCCGGTGTCGGTGGTGGCGGGAACGACCAGGCGCAGCGTCAGAATCTCGTCCCAGACTTCGGCAAGCCCCGGCGCACCACGGGCGATCGACTCGATTACCTCGTCCGTGCGCAGGGCACAACCGGGCAGGTGTGCGGCGGGGCCCGCGCCCTTGTGGTGAGCAAGCCGAAAATGGGCGGCGACGGTGAACACCGTGCCCTTGGAGGAGGTACTCGGGTAGGACCTCGTCGCGTGGACCTCGTGGTCGCAGTAGGCGCAGCGCAGCGGCCGCACGAACTGTTCGACGGCGTCGTCGATTTCCCGCGCGGACACCACGCGCGCGGTAGCGTCACGGGCCTGTCGCATCGAGGGGGCCCTCTTGTCGGCCATCGCACCGCCTCCCATCTCACGTAGTCGCAAACATACTGTCCGTCGTCGTTCGGTTTCCCCGGAGCGCCGTCGGGGCCGTCGGATGGCGGCTGGCAATCCGCGTCCTGCACGACGAGACTCACCGCGGAGCCAATCGCACGAAGCCTGTACCCGTGACGAGGAAGGCCTGGCCAACGGGCGGCCGTTCGTCGTGATCGGCCCGAGTGGGCTGAGGCTCGCGGCGGCAGGGCATGGGATGCCGCGCCTGTCGCGATCGTTGCTCCTCTGCCGGGCTCGGTGCTGTCGTTGCACGCCTCACCTCTGCCGGTCAGCCCGGATCGTCGACCACTTCGGTGCCACGGACTCCGCTCGGGGCATGCCGTTCGACAAGCCGTCCACGCACGTGTTCCGGAGAGTCGTCCAACGGGGGAACCGGCCGTCGCACCGGCGGCAATCGCTGGATCGGCGCTCGAACAAGCAACGAAGGGCGGCGCCTGTATCACGCTCGCCGGCGGCGAGAGTTCGCCCTCGCACTGCGGATGCCGGCAATACCCCGGAACGTAGGGCCCTGTCTGTTCTCCTCTGGAATCATCGAGGTATGGCCTTGACCGCCCCGCTCTTCATCCCGCGTGTCCCGCCGTTCTTCCCTCCGCCCGCACCGCGTCGCCGCTTCGTGCACATCGACCGAACCCGCGCGCGGAACCTGATGAGGGACGTCGGAAACGGACCGCTGCCCGAACATGTGCAACTCGTGCAGGCCCAGACACGGGAGCGACTGAGGGTATTCCTGGCCGAAGCGGGGTTTCGTCATCACCGGCTCTATGTCCTCGAAGTCGCCAGCCGGCACCCCCGCGTCAAGATCGGCGTCAGTAAGGAGCCGTACGATCGAATCGCCCGCCACATCTCCGAGTACAACCGGTGGCAGCACGCACTCATCCGAGTCCACGTGACCGATCCGCTTCCCGACCGACTCACAGCCCGGAGAGCGGAGGTCCAGGCCCACACCTGGATGGACAAGCACTTCACTGCGCCACACTCTCGCGAGGAATTCATGGACGGCGACTACGTTTTCGGCAAGATCTGCGCCGACACGGCCGTGTCGGTCCTCACCCAGGATTCAGACGTTCGCTGCTGACGCCGCAGCGCCGTTCGGGCACACCGGCAAACCATGGGTCGCAGGTGCACACCCTCGCCACGAATCGGTCCTGTTGCCGTCACCGTCGTCGTTCGGGTTACACGGAGGCCGTAGCGCCGACGTGTTGTCGCAACCCTGCGAAGCGACTGGTGGGCGGAGGTAGGCGGTCAACGGCCCGGTGCCGGCCGCGTGAAGGGTCCATCCCTTCGAGTACCGCAAGGCGCCACGACCGCATCGGCCCCGGCGCCCTCCCGCCCGCCGTTCGGACCTGTTCCCCGTGGGTCGATGCTCGGCCGCCGAGACCGCGTTCGTTGGGAGAGGAGCGCCCGGCGGCCGTGCAACGCGGGTGTGCCGCCCCGGGTGTGGCGGCACACTGCGGTTCACGCGTCCAGGTCTCCGCTGTCGAGGAGCGCGTTCCGCAACAGCGCGCGGTCGGTTTCCGACACGTGGGGGGTGTCTGCGGCGAGGAGTGCGCGGGCGTGGTCGCGGACGCGTTCGGTGTGCCAGTGGGTGGGGTGCACGCGCTGGAGGAGTGCGGTGAGCAGGGTGAACGCGGCGGGGCTGTCGGGGTGTTCGGCGGCGCGGGCGTGCGCGAACGCCCCGGCGCCGGCGACGCTTTCGGCGGGCAGGTCGGTGTCGAGGGCGGTGCGCCACAGGTCCAGGGCGACGTCGACGAGTTGGTCGTTCGCGTCGTCGGGCAGGGCCCGGGCGGTCTCCTCCAGTAGATCGGACACGGCCCTGGGACCGCCCGGCCCGGCGGCGAGAGTCGTGAGGAAGACGTCGAGGGGCGCAAGGACACCGGGGTCGTACAGGTGGGCGACGGCGACGTGTCGGGCGACGTGTTCCAGGGGTACGCGCACTGCCGCAGCGAGTTCGTCGCCGTCGACGCGCGCGAGCAGGGCCGGCACGGGCGGGCCCCATTGCAGGTGGGTGCGCACGGGGTGCGGGCCGCGGGGGTCGGGGAGGGTCAACAGGACGTCGGCGTGCTCGTCGACCCACTGCGGGGCGCGCTCGTGCAGGACGGCCAGGTACGCGCCGATCAGCGCGTGGAGGGCGGCGCGGGCCTGCGGCTGTTGCCGGGGTTCGCGCAGATGGGCGTGCAGAACGTCGGTGAGGCGCGTGGGCGGTGCGGGGTCCGCGTCGCCGTGGGGCAGGCGCAGTCCCCACTCAAGGAGCGCGCGCAGGGCGCGGGCGGCGGGGTGGTTGAGCGCGTGGAAGTACGCGTCGTCTCCCCAGGGCGCGTCCGTCACGGAGTCGGGGTCGGGGTCGGCGTGCGGGTCGGTGGGGTCGAGCGGGTCGGCCTCGGCGGCGTCCAGGGTGGTGTGTGTGGTCTCGGTCAGGCGGGTGAGGATCGTGTCCGACCAGCCGGTGGTGTCGATGTCGTCGCGGTCGAGGGCGACCAGCGCGAGTTCCGCGAGCGGGTCGCGGCCGGTCGCGGGGGTCGGGAGCGCGGCGGCCGCGGTGAGGGCGGCGCTCAGGGTGTCGGGGCGGTGTGGTCGGCGAGGGCGAGCAGGTAGGCGCGGCGGGTCGTGTCGTCGGGCAACGCGTCGACGACGGCGGCCGGCTCCTGGGCCCAGGGTCCGGGCTCGGTCAGCACGAGCCGGTGGATCAGGCTTTCGCGTTCGTCCCACGGGGTGGCCGCGACGGCCCGCGCGCACTCGGGCGCGCCGCGGGTCGTGGCGAGGTCGGTCGGTTCGCGCAGCTCGGGGCCGAGGACGGCCGGGGTGAAGGGTGTGGGGTCGAACGGTACGCGGGGATCGGGGGCGGGTCGTCCGACGCGTTCCTCCATGACGGTCAGTACCTTGCGCCAGGGGGCGAGGACGGGGTCGGGCAGGACGGCGGACCAGTCCCAGGCGAGCAGCCACGCGGACGGCGGACGCCCGGAGGCGTCCCACTGGCCTGCTCGGCGGTCGGCTGCCCGAACAGGGCGAGGGCGCGGATCTGCGGGGCGCGGTGCGGCAACGCAACGAACACCTGGCGGATGGCGGCGACCGACGCGTCGAACATCCGCACGGCCTCGGCGTGGGTGCAGGAGCCGCCGTGCACGACGGCGGAGGCATCGCTGTAGAGCTTCGACCACACTCGCACGGCCGCACGTTCGGCGTCCCCCGGCGCCATCCGCGCCGTCTTCTCGACCAGCAGCAGCACCTTGCGGTCGCGATACCCCCGGGCACGGCGCGCTCGGCGCACAACCGCGCGAACGCCGCCTCAAGATCCCGTAGATCGTCACCCGGGAGCGCAGCCGTCGGCACGCTGGAATTCGCCGGCGTGTCCCGGGCAGCCAGGAATTTCGCGACGGCCGTCTCGAGTCCGGTCCGTGCCGCCTCCAGGCCCTCCGTCTTGGTCCGTCAGGATCTCCAGCGCCGCCCGGCAGCACGCCAGCGCCGCCACGTCGGGGCGTTCCAGGACACCGCCGTCGGTCAGCAGCCGCGCGGCGTCGCGCAACAACGCCAACGTACTCGCGCCCTTGGGGCCCAGGACGTCAACCCTTCGGCGAACTCCTCGTCCAACAGCACCGGTTCGCTCCGCGCGTCACCCGATTCCGTTTCCACGGCGCCCACCGTAGCCCCGTTTCCGGGCCCGTACGTCGTCGGCGGCCCGGGCCGGGCGGCGGGGCTACCCGGTCGGCAGGCGGGTGGCCCGCTCACACGCCCGACACCTGCGGCGGCCCCGGGAGAGACGACACAGGCGCAAAGACCCGTGCTCTCGGATCGAGGATTCCCCCGCGGGGCGCCTCGGCCGTACCGTGAGTCCGTGTCCGTGTCCGTGTCCGCACGGACCGTGACGGCCCGTGAAGCGGGTCGCCGAGGAGCAACCGGGAGGAGACACGCATGGGCGAGCACCGCGATCCCAGTACCGACGACGGGAACCATCCCGGCTGGCCGATCCCGCCGGACAAGCCACCGAACCCCGGCACTCCCACTAAGAATCGGGACGCCTCGGTCGATTGCCTGCACCGGGGCCGTGCACCCACCCCGGCCGCCTGCGGTCGGTCGGGGTGCACGCCTGTCGGCCTGCGGCCCGGTACGCGGCCACCGCGGTCGCGTCCCGGGCCGAGACGGTGTACCCGACCCGGTGCGCCGCTTGCGGTGGGCCGGCCGAGGTGGCCCGGGGGCGAGGAGCCTCGGGGCTGCGGCGGTCACCGTGGCGTTCCACGAATCGTTCGCGTGGATGTGCCAGGGAAGCAGCGGATCAGGTCCGGGACTTATCAGTGCCGAGGGTGGTCGCGGCCTCGCGGAGGGCCTCGCGGACGATCCCGGTCGGGGTGAGGTGGTCGCCGGCCGCGGGCGGCTGCAGCCACGTCACCATGGTGTTCTGGTCGCCGGTGGGCAGCACGACCCACGCGC
The DNA here is from genome assembly GCF_000372745.1 of Embleya scabrispora DSM 41855. Classification (GTDB taxonomy): domain Bacteria; phylum Actinomycetota; class Actinomycetes; order Streptomycetales; family Streptomycetaceae; genus Embleya; species Embleya scabrispora. The sequence continues at coordinate 12,299 of NZ_KB889713.1, forward strand.
CGACCCCGACCTGACGCGGGCCGCGGCGCAGTTCGACCTCGGGGACGGGTTCGTCGCGCTGAGGCGGCACCAGGAAGCCGATACGGCGCCACCGGTGGTCGAGGATCACCGGGCCGAGCGGCACGTCCCGCCCGCGCAGCAGCCGCAACGCCGCCTGGCCCAGGGGCACGTCGACCGCGATCACGTCGAACGTGACGCCGGTGGCGGCCAGGCGCGGACCCCACCCGAAGGCGTTGTGCAGACCGGCTTGCCCCGATGACGTGCTCGCCGCGGTCGTCTCGTCGCCCGTGGCGCGGGAGGGGTTGACGAGACCGCGGGTGGCGCTGGCGGTGGTCATGGCGGAAACCTCGCGATCCACGTCCGGGTGAGGAGATCTATATCAACCCCACGATGCTCATAAGATAATTATGAACCTTCGCACCCCGAAGCGCCAGCCCCCTCCAGGATGGATCCGACGGGAGTCCGCATGGCGACCGGGACCACTGCTCGCGGGATCCCGTGCGATGGCACCTCGGCCGTTCGGCTCCGGCGTTTCCGCCGGCCTCCGAGTCCCGGTCCGTGTGTCGATCCGGGTGGTCGCACTCGGCGAGGGCATCCCCACGTGGACACCGTTCCGGCCGGCCGACGCAGGCACGGAACGCGGTCGGCGGTCGGCCCGTGTGCGGGCCGACCGCCGACTTCGGCCGCGGGCGGTCAACGGGCCGCGTGGATGCAGGCGGTGCGGGGCGATCCACTCCCGATGCGAGGCGGCGGGGCCGATGAGAAGGCGCTCTCGGCCTCGGGGCATCCGGACCGGAAGGCACAATCGGTGTTCATGTCGAGGGTCCGGCGGGGTCGCCTCCCAGCGCCGGTGCATCTCGCCCCGCGTCCGGTCGGTACAGATCCGGCGCGGCCCGTAGCAAAGCCCGGGTGTATGGATGCCGGGCTGCGGTGAAGATCGTCTCGGCCGCGCCTTCTTCCACCACACGGCCCGCATACATCACCGCGACCCGGTCACAGAGCGTTCGGACGATGCCCAGGTCGTGCGAGATGAAGACGATCGTGAGCCCGAGTTCGGCGCGCAGGTCGGCCAGCAGGTTGACCACGGTGGCCTGGGCCGAGACGTCCAGAGCCGATACCGCCTCGTCTGCGACCAGCACTTCGGGTTGCACCGCGAGGGCGCGTGCGATGGCGACTCGTTGGCGTTGTCCCCCCGACAGTTCGCGCGGCCGTGCCTCCAGGACGCGCGGGGGCAGGTTGACCATCTCCATGAGCGAGTTGAGGGCGGAGGTCATCCCGGCCTCCGGGACGAGACCGTGATAGTCGATGAGTTCGGCCAGCACGGAGCGGACCCGTCGACGGGGGTTGAGCGAGGCGACCGGGTCCTGGAAGACCATCTGGATACTGCGGCGCACGTCCTTGGAACGCCGGGTGTCGACGTCCCTTCCGTCGTAGCGGACCCGTCCGGCCGTCGGTTCCGTCAGCCCGATGAGTACGCCGGCCAGCGTCGACTTGCCGCAGCCGGATTCGCCGACCACGCCCAGGCACTGGGACCGCTCGACGGCGAGGCTGACACCGTCGACGGCCCGCAACGTCACCGGTGCCGCGGATCGCCGGGCCCGGACCTTGAAGTGGACCTCGATGTCGTCCAGTTCGATGAGCGCACTCATGACTGCCCTCCATCATTCAATTCGGCCTGCCGCAGACACGCGCTGGCTCGGTGCGGGCCGATGCTCAACAGGGGCGGGTCCACTTCCCTGCAGGCATCGACGACGAACGGGCAGCGTGGGGCGAAGCGACAACCCGAGGGGAGTCGACCGGCGGTCGGCGGGGATCCGCTGATGGCCTTCAGCCGTACCGGCGGCCCGTGCAACTGCGGCATCGACTCGATGAGCCCGCGGGTGTACGGGTGTCGGGGATTCTCGATCAGAGCGCGCGTCGGCCCCTGTTCGATGATGCGGCCGGCGTACATCACGGCCGTGCGGCCGGCGACGCGTGCGATGACCGACAGGTCGTGGCTGACGAAGATCAGGGCCAGACCCCGCTCGGCCCGCAGCCGTTCGACGAGAGTCAGGATCTGGTCCTGGACGGTGGCGTCCAGCGCGGTCGTCGGTTCGTCGCAGAGGAGAAGCCGAGGCTCCACCGACAGCGCCATCGCGATCATCACCCGTTGGCGCAAGCCTCCCGAGAGTTGGTGGGGCCATGCCCGGACCCGTTGCTCCGGGTCGGGCACGCCGACTTCGCGCAGCAGGCTCAGGGCCTGGTCGGCCGCGGCGCGGCGCGACACGCCTTGGGCGCGGGGGCCGGCGGCGACCAGGTCGCCGATGCGCATTGTCGGGTTCAACGAGCTCATCGGTTCCTGGAAGATCATCGAGACGCCGTGGCCGCGCAGGTCGCGCGGGTCGACGGGCCGTGGTTCCTCGTCCTCTCGGCCGCGGAAGCGCATGGTCCCCCGGGTCCGGATCAGCGTGGGCGGCAGCAGCCCCAGTACGGAGCGCAGCGTGAGACTTTTGCCCGATCCGGACTCGCCCACGATTCCCAGGCATTCACCGGCGTCGACGTGCAGGGACACGTCGTCCACCAGGGTGACGCCGTCGCGCCCGGCGGCGATCACCAGGTTCGCGATCTCGATGACGGGTTCGGTGCCGGTCATGATTTGATCCGATCGTCCAGGCCGTCCCCGATCAGCGCCAGGCCCATTCCGGCCAGTGCGATCGCGGCTCCAGGCGCGGCGATCAACCACCAGTTGGTTTGCATGACGGTGCGGGCGGACTGGATCATTGCGCCCCATTCGGGGGTTCCGACGGGTATGCCGACGCCCAGGAAGGACAGCGTGGAGATCGCCACGACGGCCAGTCCGATGTCGACGAAGAAGTAGACGATGCTCTGGCCGATCGCGTTCGGCACGATGTGCCCGACGATCACCCGCCATCGGGGCAAGCCTCCCGACTGTGCGGCGCGGACGTAGTCCATGGAGCGGACCCGCCGTACCTCTGCGCGCATCAGGCGCGCGTAGACGACCCAGGAGATGAGGGTGAAACCGATGATGAGCGGCAACTCGCCGGGCCCGAGGAAGAGGAATCCGTTGCCGGGGCCGAGCAGCCCGACCAGTGCGATGAAGAAGATGAACAGCGGGAGCGAGACGACGACATCGGAGATGCGCATGATCGCGGTGTCCAGCCACTTGGCGCCGAGACCCGCGATGATCCCGATGAGGCTGCCGAGGATCGCCGGAATGAGTGAGGCGAGTATTGCCACGCGCAGGTCGACCCGAATCGCGTAGACCAGCCGGGTCCATTCGTCACGGCCGAGTTGATCGGTGCCCAGCAGATGCGCGGACGAGGGATCGGCGAGCCGGTTCAACAGATCCTGTTCGGCCGGGTCTCCCGTGGTGATGAGCGGTGCGAAGAGCGCGGCCAGGATGAACAATCCGAAGATGACGGCCCCGGCGGCCATCTTGCCGTTGCCACGCCGGAGTGACCGGGGCGTGTGTTCCTTGTCGTCCTTGATCAGGGACAGGTCGCTCATGCGCTCACCGTTCTCGGATCGAGCAGCGAGACGACGGTCTCGCCGAGGACGTTGGCGACCACGACTCCCGTGGCGAAGACCAGCGTGATGCCTTGGACCACGTAGACGTCGCGTTTGGCGGATGCGTCGACCAGCGCGCTGCCCAGGCCCGGGATGTCGAAGGTGGCCTCCAGGATGACGACGCCGAAGAAGAGGTAGCCGACGTTGAGCGCGAGCAGCGTGAGGACCGGGCCGAGGGCGTTGCGCAGCACGTGCCGGACGATCAGGGCGCTTCCCCCCACCCCGAGTGACCGGGCGACCGCGACGTACTCGGAGTCGAGCACGTCGACCAGGCTCGACCGCAGACTTCGCACGAGGACGGGAGCGAGGATGATCGCTCCGGTGACGGAGGGCAGCACCAGCGACCTGACCAGTTCCGCCGGGCCCGACCCCAGTCCCGAGACCGGGAACCACCCGGTGGGGATGGCTATCAGCCTGATGAGCAGGAACCCCACCCAGAACGCGGGCAGGAAAAGCGCGAGCAGAATGCCCAGCCGTATCGCGTGGTCGATGAATCGGTCCCGGAACCAGGCGGCGGTCGACGCCAGGACCAGTGCCGCCGACATCGCGAGCACCAAGGTGCCGAGCAGCAGCCACAGCGTGTCGCCGATGCCTTGGCCGATGATGTCGCCGACGCGCCGGCCGTCGATCGATGTGCCGAAGTCACCGTGCAGGACCCGATTCAAATAGTCCAGGTACTGCTGCGGCAGACTGCGATCGAGCCCCAGTTGATGGCGCAGCTCGCGCACCGCCTCGTCCGAGGCCCGTGGACCCAACCGGAGCCGGGCCGCGTCGCCCGGCGCGATCTGGGTCAGCACGAATACCACCAGCGTGACCGAGAGCAGAACGAGCACCAACTGGAGCAGCCGGGCGAACAGGATTCTTGTCGCGGTCACAAAGCCGCCTCCTTGCCGTTGACGGTGCCGGATACGTCCCGTCAACTCTTGACGCTCAATTCGTCGGCGCAGTAGGCCAGGTAGGGCGTCGGAACGAATCCCTCCACTCGGCCGGCGACCGCGTAGAGCGCGTTGGGCACCGCCAGTGGGATCACGGCGCCACTGGCGTTGGCGGCCTTCTCGAAGGTCTGCACGGCGGTGGTCACGTCGTAGGGAGTGCTCGCCGCGTGAACCGCGGTCAAAGCCGCGTTCGCCGGCCCGGGGTCGGACTGGGAGAACACGACGCCGGTCGATTCGAGAAAGCCGAGAGGGTCGATCGGGCTGGGCGCGAGCGCACTGTAGGTGGTCATCGCGAGCTGGAAGTTGCCGTTGGTCAGCTTGTCGATCAGCGAGCTGGTCGGGAGCGGGACGACGGTGACCTTGATGCCCGCCTGGGCCAGCATCGGTGCCAGGGCCTGTGCCGCGAGTTCCTCCGCGTCGCCGCTGGGCACGATCAACTCGAGATTCTGACCGGCATAGCCCGACTTGGCAACCAGGCTTTTCGCGGCAGCCGCATCGGTCGTGGACCAGGTGCACGTGGAGCACGGGGAGATGCCGGGGACGTTCTGCGGCAGCAGTGACGTCGCCACGGTCGCCTGGCCGGCGTAGCCACCCGCCACGAGTTTGCGGTAGTCGACGGCCGATGCCATCGCCTTCCTGAGATCGACGTTGGCCAGGGGCCCCGACTTCGTGTTGATGGTCAGGACGCTGACCCCCGACGACGGCACGCCGACGATCTTGCCCTTCGGGTACTGGCCGGCCACACCCAGCTCGACGCCGTTGACGATGTCCAGGGAACCGTCTTGGAACTGCAGGAGTCGCTGGCTACTGTCCGTGACGACCTTGTATTCGACCTTGTCCAGGTGGGGCAGGCCGGCCCGGTAGTAGTAGGGGTTGCGGGTGAGGGAGATGGACCGTCCCACGGTCTGGTTGCCGATGCCGAACGGCCCGGCTCCCGTGGGCTTCTTCCAGAAGTCGGCTTCTGTTTGACCGCCGTAGTTGTCGGGGAAGATCGCGGCGTTGCTGGTCGACAGGATCGCGAGCAGGGTCTCGTCGGGCTGGGTCAGCGTGAAGACCACGCTCTGCGGCGAGGGCGTCTCCACGGACTTGATGGAGGAGAAGTAGCCGCCGTACAACTTGCCCTTGCTCCAGAGTCCTTCCGAGAATTTCACGTCGGCGGACGTGACCTGTCTGCCGTTGCTGAATTTCGCGCCCGGATCCAGGGTGAACGTCAGCGTCTTGGCTACCGGATCCGCCTTGTAGGACGAGGCCAGGGCCGGCAGCAGACCTTTGCCGTCCGGGGTGGAGCGCAGGAGCGACGCATACACCTGAGGAAAGACGCTGAAGCTGTGGGTCGACAGCGCCTCCTGCGGGTTCCACGTGTCGATCGCGCTGCCGAGGGACATCGTGGCTGAGCCGCCCTGCTTGGGGGGCTCCGACGAGGCGGGTTTGACCGAGGTCGATCCACCGGAGCACCCGCTGAGGAGGCCCGCGGCGACCGTCAACGATGCGACATACGCCATGACCTTGGCTAGGGTCATAAGTTCCCTCGCAGTTTCATAAATTTTCTAGCAACTGGGGTTTCTGGATTTTACGGCGGGCGCATAGCGGCTGTCTAGAGGTGCACAAAGCAGTCATCTCTAGTGTTTTCGTACCCTGCTGCATGTCCACCGCACTCGGCCGTCTCCGGCGAGACGGCCGGCGGCACGGCCGAGGGGGCGGCATGGGGGGAACGGAAATCCCGGAAGACCGGGAGAACACCGATGAACCGGATTTCGCGGCCGCTTGGTTCGTTGCGGGCCGAGCGGCGGCTACCGAAGATCCGGACCGGGCCGCGCCGTCGGGCGAGCGACGATCGTCGGTCGCTGCGACGCGCCGCGCAACCTCTTATGGCCTCGTCTTACCACCTCGTCGCACGACCCCCGCCGCCGATCCCTGCATCGTTGCGATGGCCCGGGAGCCGGTTGCGGGGACGGGGCGCGCCCTCGGCCGCTCAGCCGAAGTCGCCGGGACGACCGTCGCCCTCGTCCCGGAACGGGTCGGCGAAGGGCAGTCGGGGACGGCCGTCTTCAGCTATCCGATATGTCTGCGGATCCTTCGCCCGAACGTGCCCGGACGCTGGCGCCGAGGGCCGGGAGAGGCATTGCCTGGTCACGGAGAAGGTGGTGGCCCCGTCCGAAGGGTCCGTGCGAACGCTGTGTCTCCCGGCTGGTGCTCCGCCTCGGCGCCGACGCCGTCAGGCTCCGTCGCCGGGTGCGCCCGTAGCGTCGGGCCGAGCGGGGTTGCTCTCCTTGACGTGACGCACCATCCAGTCGACCAGCGCCTCGTTCTGTGCTCGTCGCGCCGGCACCGGGCCCGAGATCGATCCTTCGTGGGAGGCGTCCGGCAGCATCAGCATCTCGGCGACGCACCCGGCGCGCCGCAGCACCGAGTAGAACTGCTTGCTCTGCTCGGGCGGGCAGCGATGGTCGCGTTCGCCCTGGATCAACAACGTCGGAGTGGTGCAGGTGTGGGCCGTGGTGATCGGTGAGAGTTTCCGGTAGCGGTCGAAGTCCGTCTCGGGTAGTGCGCCCAGTACATCGGGCAGAAAACCCAGCCCGACGTCGCTCGTTCCGTACATGCTGGAGAAATTGGTCACCGGATTCTCGATGACGGCGGCCTTGAACCGGTCGGTGTGGCTGACGATCCAGCTCGACATGTACCCGCCGTACGACAGGCCGGCGACCCCGAGGCGGGCGGGGTCGGCCCAGCCCTCGTCCACCGCGAAGTCCACCGCCGCCATCAGGTCGTCCAGGTCGTCGTGGCCCCAGGCGCCGTTGATGGCGTCGGCGAATTCCACGCCGTAGCCGCGCGAGCCGCGGGGGTTGACCATGAGCACCCCGAAGCCCACGCCACACAGGATGTGGGCGTCGGTGACGAAGACCTCCCCGTAGGCCGCCTTGGGGCCGCCGTGAATGAGCAGCACGGTCGGCAGCGCTCCGACGGCGTCGGCGGGTCGCAGGAGCTTGGCCTGCACCAGCGGCCCGTTCTTCGCACGGACTCGGAATTCGGTGGCCGTGCACGGGATGGTGCAGGCCCGATTGCGGGTCGCGGTGTCGCTGATCCGCGAGTCCTCGCCCGTGTCCATGTCGCGGACCCAGAGGTCGGGCGGGCTGGTGAGAGTGCCGGTGGCGTACAGCAGGCGCTGCCCGGCCACCGCCAGCGGATAGAAGCAGCCCGGGCCTGCCAGCACCGGCGTCGTACGAGGTTCGCCCTCGAGCGCGACGCGGTGCACCTCCAGGCGGTCCTCGACGTGCACCCGCAGGAGAGCGTCGCCCCCGTGCAGAAGCAGTCTCGGGTCGGGGTCCACGAACGGGATGGCCACGTCGCCCAGCACATCGCCGTTGAGATCCACGTTCAGGCCGGCGCCGCGATCGGTCAGGCGCCACGACTCGGCTGCCGCCGCGGAGTCGTCGGCCGGGTCCACGACGAACAATTGACCCGGCGAGTGCGATGTGGCGCCGGAGGAGGTCACCGCGATCCGGCCGTCGCCCGATGCCACGAGGGAGAAGAGGTCGAGATCCCGTATGTGCTCGGTGACCGTGCCGGACCCGTCGGCTGCGACGGAGCGAACGGCGGCGGTGTCGTGTTGCCATTCGTCCGGCCCGCATCCGGCGAGGAAGGCGATGCGTGCGGTTCCGGCCCGCCCCGATTCCGCTTCCGTCCCGCCGGGGCCCGGCCGCCCGGGCGACGCCAGCCACGTCGGTTGGCTGTTGACCCAGGCGTCATCGGTGAGCCGCGCGTGCGTCCGGGTGCCGAGGTCGTAGACGAAGATGTCGGCGGTGACGTCGTCGACGAGGTCCAGCCCGTCCACCCAACCGATCGCCCGGGTGATCCGATACGGCGCTTCCGGCACGCGCGTCCGCAGCGTCGCGGCGTAGGCGATTCGGCGGCCGTCGGGGCCCCAGACCGGTTTCCCCGAGACCGAACGGTTCGGTTCCGCCGGGTCAACGAGCACCTCGAACCCGAAGTCGGGCGCATCCGCGAGCCGGACGAGGACGATGTGCGTGACCGGGCCGTCGTCGGAAAGGAACGCCAGCCGGCTGCCGTCCGGCGAGAAGGAGGGGGTGTGGGCGCCGTCGCCGAACGCCACGGCGACAGCAGCCGCAGCAGGCTCGCCCACACGGCTCAGGCACAGGCTGTGGCGCTCGACATCCCCCTCGATGCGGGAGACGGACCAGGCGACGAGTGCGCCGTCCGGGCTCAGGTCGGCGCTGTGGAGCAGTTCCATCGCATCGACACGTTCGGTGACCGTTGGGTCGTACTCGATGTCAGGCGTGGGCATGGGAACTCCTTCGCTCGGATCCGTAAGTCGTTTGCCGGATACGTAAGTCATGAGGTGGGCTGTTCGCGGCGCCCCGATGCTTCGGACCCCTTGCCCGTTGTGCTGGGGTTCGACCACGGCACGGGTTCCCGACGACCGGATCGAGCCGGTCGTGCGACCGGGAGATTCCTCCCATCGAACGCGCCCCGAGCGGGTGGGATCGGGTCGTCCGCATCCCCCCGGGGCGGACGACCCTCGATGCCCCCGCATCCTGCCCACCCGCTGCGGACCCTCAAGGCGCCGGGCATCACGTGTCGCGGGCGAAGAGGTCCGCGAGCGTCTCGCGGCGAACGACCTCGCGCGCCTTCCCGTCGGCACAGAAGACGACCGATGCCTTGAGCGCTCCGTTCCGGCGTGCACACCCGCCCAGGTGGAGCTATGCGCTCGCGCTGATCCGCTTGATCGCCCGGGGGACCCGAGCCGACGGCAATCCGGCCCTCCTCGACCGTCGTCCCCTCGGGAGGCAACCCCAGGATGTCGGGGCTCACGTCCACGAGAGCATCACGTGCTTGATCCGGGTGTACGCCTCCAGACCGTAGAGGGACAGGTCCTTGCCCTCACCGGTCTGCTTGAAGCCCCCGTGCGGCATCTCGGCCGCCGTCGTGACGTGGGTGTTGACCCAGGTGATGCCGAAGTCGAGCGCAGCGGTGACGCGCATGGCGCGACCGACGTCACGCGTCCACACGCTGGACGCCAGCCCGTGGCGGACGTCGTTGGCCATCTCGATCGCCTCCTCCTCGTCGGTGAAGGTCTGCACGGTCAGCACCGGGCCGAAGATCTCCTCCTGGACGAGTTCGTCGCTCTGGCCGACTCCGGTGACGATCGTCGGCGGAAAGAAGAAGCCGGGACCCTCCTCCGCCTTTCCGCCGGTCACGATCCGGGCGGTCCCGCTGCGGCGCTCGACGAGTCCCGACACGCGTTGCAACTGGGATCGGCTAATCAGTGGGCTCCGGCCGTCCCTGGCATCGGCAGGGTCGATCAGGGCGAACGATCGGGCGTGTTCCACCAGTTCCCGTACCAGGTCGTCGTGGACGTCCGCATGCGCCAGGATGCGCGACGGCGCGGTGCAGTCCTGGCCGGCGTTGTAGAAGGCGGCGTCGGCGATCAGCTTCGCGCAGCCGGCCACGTCCGCGTCGGCGAACACCAGGACCGGGCCGTTGCCGCCCAGTTCGAGGTGGGTCCGGCGCACGTCGTCGGCGGCGGCCCGAACCACTTCGGTGCCGGCCCTGGTCGATCCGGTGATGGCCACCATGTCCGCGTGCCGGTGACCGGCCACCAGCTTGCCGGTCTCCCGGTCCCCGCAGACCAGGTTCACGCAGCCGGGCGGCAGATGCCGTCCGCAGATCTCGGCAAGCAGCAGCGCACTGGAGGGAGTGGCCGCGTCCGGTTTGAAGACCACCGTGTTGCCGGCCGCGACGGCCGGCGCCAGCTTCCAGACCGCGGTCATCAGCGGGTAGTTCCACGGCGCGATCGAGGCGATCACGCCGACGGGCTCGCGGCGGATCATGGATGTGTGACCGGGCACGTACTCCGCCGCCGCGCGCCCCTCCAACATGCGAGCCGCGCCGGCGAAGAACCGGAGCTGGTCGATGATCGGCAACAATTCCTCGGACCGGAAGAGTTCGGTCGGCTTACCGGTGTCCCCGCATTCGGCGGCCACGAATTCGTCCGCCCGCGCCTCCATCTCGGCCGCGATCGCCAGCAGCGCGGCCTGACGCTCCCCCGGCGCCGTGCGCCGCCACGACGCGAAGGCCGTGCGCGCCGCATCGAACGCGGCGTCCACCTCGGCGTCGCGCGAGAGCACGCTGGAGCCGTGGATCCCACCGGTGCGGGGGTCGACCAGAGACAGTCGGCCGGGGGCGGCGCTGCGGACCCCGTTGATGAAGTTGGCGACGTGCCCGGTCATGCGGGAACTCCGGTCGTCCGCCGGGCGATGGGCGCCCCGTGCCGTCGGAACGCCACAGCCGCAGAGTTATGTAGCAATCTCACGAGCATCATAGAATTATTATGAACCTTGGGCTTCCGGAGCGCCAGCCCTTCGCGAGCTATTCGACGGAAGTCCGCGCGGCGCCAGGAGCGAACGCCCGCGCGCCCCGGCGCGCAGGTCGTGACCCTGGATCGTAAGTAACTTACGATCTCCGAATGCAGGGTACGATTACCGCATGGTGGACACCCCTGAAGACGACGCGACGGAGCCGACGCGCACGCGCTCGACCAACCCCCCGGCCGCTCAACGCCGGCATCGACCCCGCGAGGAGACCCGCGCCCTGCTGCTGGCCGCAGCGGCGAACCTCGCCATCGAGCGAACCCGTCCCACGGCATCGAGTCCGCACAACCCGCTGGCGGACATTCGCATGGCGGACGTTCTCGTCGAGGTGAATCGACGCAACCCCGACGGGAGGAAACTGACGACCGGGGCCTTCTACCAGATCTGGTCGGACCAGGCCGCTTTCCAACTGGAACTGATGCGCCATGTGATGGACAAGATCGCCACCCCGGGAGCACGGCAGATCGAAGCTCTCGCCTTCGGACTGGTCGCCGACGGAGAGGCGGCCGAGGAGATCTTCCGTCAGATCAGCGAGGCCGACTTCCGGTGGACGAGCGCGTCCCCGGAGCTGTACCTGGCTCTCGGCCTGGGAGCTCTGGCGCCAGTCGACATGGTGCGTGATGCCCAAGCCGGAGCCAATGAGCGCTACGTCGACGAGACCGATCACCTGTTGAGCGTCCTACTGCGCTACGCCCGCCGCCGGCTCCGACCCGACCGCACCATGGAGGACCTCATCTGGGCCGTCGAGGCGTTGTCCGTGGGCTACCTCCTGCGCTCACGCACCCATCCCGCCATTCCCGAACGCACGGATCGCAACGGCTGGAGCGCCCAGGCGAGCGCCTACCTCGGTGTCGTCCATGCGTTCACCGAACCGCTCCCCAACGACGCGGAAGCATCCGAGGAGACTTCGTGAACTCGGTCGCACACAGCGGAGCAGGTGCAGCAGCCGACCCGAGGAAGTGAATCGAGCACACATCGGGGCGGGGCACGGCCTTCCCCGACGAGAGGGCACGCCTCGCAGGGGGGCGAAACGATGGGCCGTCGACCGGCAACGCCTTTTCGCGCGCGTACGCATCGACCTCGAGGCCGAACGAAGCCCGGCCGAGTTCACGCCCGACCACACCATCGTCGGCGAACCCACCGAACGGTGGCCAAAGCGGCGGAAGACGAGCCGGGCCGGATCCACTCCGGTCGGCGGAAGGCGTTGACCGGGTTCGGAGTTCGACGGGCCGCAGAACGAAGGCGTTCGAGGGGCCTGCCGCGGACGACCGTGTCGAACTCCTCGCGCCGGTCTGCGGGAAAAGACCTGCGGATACCGCCCAACGTCGCGGGCGGGGTCCCGACTTCCCCCGCACGACGTGCGTCCGATCCGGGCACCGGTTGGGCAAGCCGTGACTGCGTTCGACTTTCGCCGGCCCGCAGTACGCGTCCCGCGCCCGACCCCTCCGCGCGATGATCGAAGCCGCCCGACCATGGATTTCATCATCCACGATCGGGCGGCTTCGGTGTGTCGCGGGCGCGATGGGCGATGTTCCCCGCCGAGGGCGGCAGTTCGCGCAGCATCCGGGTGAGGGGCCGCGGTCGGAGCGGGCGAGATCGCCTTCCGCGTCCCGCAGAGCGGGCATCAGCATCATCCCGGCGTTACGTCGGACGTAGGGCATCTCCTTCGTCTCGTCCGTGCCGCCGAGTCCGCTCCCGAACGCAGGACTCGACGCGTTCGAAAGGAAGCCGAACCGATCGCGGTCCTCGGGACGGATCGTCACGACGAGCCGTCGCCTCGCCGATCGAGCACCCGTGGCCGGTGCGGCTCGGGGAGTTCCGCCGCGCATGGTGGCACGGATCGGCACGACGCGAACGGCGCCGGCACGTTGTCCACGGCTCCCGGAACCCGGCACGGTTCGATCGCATTCGCCGCCGACACCCCACCGGTCGTGCTGGTTACCCAAACGAAACCTCGGCGTCGCTAGATTCCGAGCCGTCCGAAACCGTCCAACTCATCTGAATGGAGCGTGACTTCGTGAGTGTCGGAGATTGGTTGGTGAGAACGCGCCGCAGCGTCGTGCCGGCGGTCTGTGTGTCCGTCGCCTTGGGATTAACGGTGGTTCCCGCCGCGGCGGAGGATTCGGGGCTTGCCTCCTTCCTGGGGCAGCGGGTGTCCTGGGCGCCGTGCGTTCCCGGCCCGCCTCCGGACGACGTGCCGCAGGAGGAATGGAACAGGCGGTGGGCCAAGATGGACTGCGCCACACTCACCGTCCCGATGAACTACCGCCGTCCCGGAGACGGCCGGCTCGACATCGCGGTGAGCCGTCGCAAGGCCAACAATCCGGACAAGCGGAAGGGTGTCCTGCTGCTGAATCCGGGTGGGCCCGGCGGCGAGGGGCTGAGGTTGCCGACCGAACTGGCCGGCGAGGCGATCGCCGACCGTTTCGACCTGATCGGCTTCGATCCGCGTGGGGTGGGCCGGTCCACCCCGCTGCACTGCGACGCCGTGGAACAGGATCCACCGCACCCGACCCGCCCGACGGACGCGCAGTTCGCCGCGCTGGCGGCCGCCGCGCGCGAACGCGAACAGGCCTGTCGACGAGCGGGCGGCTTCATGCGGCCGTTCGTGAGCACCGCGAACACCGCGCGGGACATGGACGTGATCCGGGCCGCGCTGGGCGAGAAGAAGATCAACTACCTCGGCTTCTCCTACGGAACCTACCTCGGCGCCGTCTACGGCACGCTGTTCCCCGGAAGGCTCGACCGCAGCGTGCTCGACTCGTCGATGCACCCGGACTGGCTCTACTACGAGCAGTTCAAGCAACAGGCGGTCGCATCCCGACAGAACGTCGAAGCCTGGGCCGCCTGGGTCGCCGAACGCAACAACACCTACCACCTGGGCGACTCGCTCGCGCAGGTGATGGCCACCCTCGACGCGATCGGCGAGCAACTGGCCCTCAAGCCGGTGCCATCGCCCGGGCATCCCGAAGACCCGAAGATAGACCGCAACTACTTCGACGCCATGCTGGGCTACGAGACCGTTGCCCGCTCCGTCTGGGCGTTGGAGGCCGAACTGGTCGTCGAGATCAGGAAGGCGATCGGTGGAACATTGTCCGTCGACGCGGGCAATGCCCTGGCGGCGCTCGCCAAACGGTCCAACCCGGCCACGGTCAACGGCACCTACCAGGCGGTGACCTGCGAGGCCGACTGGCCCACCGACCTGGACGAGTACTACGAGCAGATGCACATATTCCGCGACCGGTACCCCTACGGGAGGGGCGCGTCGGCGACCGAGCCGACCGAGTGCACCTTCCGCTCGTTCACACCCCCGGAGCGGATCACCGACCTGAAACGCAAGGGATACCCGACCGGAGTCGTGGTGCAGGCCGAGTTCGACCCGGCCACCCAATACGAGGGCGGGCCCGCGATGGCGAACAGGCTGAACAACAACCTGATTTCCGTCACCGACGAGGGCACACACAGCCTGTACGGCCGCAACGACTGCGTCACCGGGAAGATCAACGACTATCTCATCAACGGCGTACTGCCCGGCTCACGCGCGAGCTGTTCCGGCCCTCCGCGGCCAGACGTACCCACCGACGCGGCCACCGCCCGGTCCACACCCCCGCCGAACCGATCGCTGGAGGAACGCGCCCTCGAACTGATCAAGGCCAACAAGCTGAACCGCCGATTCTGAACCCCTGTCCGCCGACGAACAGACGCCACTGACCAAGGGCAATCGGCAACGGAGGCTCCGCCCTCGGCCCGGCCACCACCCATGGGCCGAGGGCGAACTCTCTCCGGGACGTGCGTGGTGGGCACCCCGTGCGGCGAAAATCGACGGGCGGGACGCGCCCACGGCCACGGCGCCGGAAGCGGCTGAACCGACCGAGCACTGCACCTGTTCCATCCCGAACAGGTGCAGGTTCGGTTCGATGTACAGACCCTCAGCGGCTGACGCCTCGGAGTGCGGCGTGGCTGGCGGTGGTGCAGATGGCGAGGGCCTTGGTGCTGATGTTGGTGATGCTGTCGCCGGAGGCGTGGTAATTGGGGTCGAAGGGTTGGCCGACGGTGCCGCCGAACAGTGCGGCATCACGGGCGTTCTTGAGGGCGGCGGGTGCGCTGCGGACGGTGTCGATCCCGGCGACGGGGATCCCGGCGTCGAGGAAGGGGACTTGGTCGGACATCCCGTCGACGGGTCCTTCGAGCCAGGGTTGGCCGATGGCGGTGAGGTGGTCGGTGAAATGGCGTTGCGGCCCGTTGCCGTAGACGCCGATGACGTAGTTGGGCGCGGCGACCATGTCCATGTTGAAGTAGCCGCGGATCAGCTGGAGTGCTTCGGTCTTGACGAACTGGCGGGAGCCGCGCATGCCGTCCTCCTCACCGCCCCACCAGCAGAACTGCACGGAATTGCCAGCGGGCTTGGCGGCGAAGGATTGGGCGAGGTGGAGGAGCAACGCGGAGCACATGATCACGGACTTACAGTCCGTCACCACCGGATATGAGGCAGACCCGTTAGTTTTTACAGTCCCGACCGCAAGCCACGAGGCCGGTCCGACTCGCGCTGATGTGCTGGGGCTTGTCCTGGCCGCGTCCGGGCATGTTATGGCCACATGACGGGGACTTCGGCGCGTCCGGCTCGTGTTTCGGGACGTCGACGCGGGAGCCGTCCTTGACTGTGTCCAGTCCTCTGGCGATTTTGCGGATCTGGCTCAGGGCTTTGCCGAGACACGCCCAGGAGTGACAGGGCGGTGTCCCCGCAGTCCATGGAGAAGTCGAAATCCTTCGGG
Organism: Embleya scabrispora DSM 41855; assembly: GCF_000372745.1. Taxonomy (GTDB): domain Bacteria; phylum Actinomycetota; class Actinomycetes; order Streptomycetales; family Streptomycetaceae; genus Embleya; species Embleya scabrispora. The sequence goes on from NZ_KB889713.1 coordinate 27,962, forward strand.
CTGCGGCCGGCCGAGGTTGGGCCGTGAGTCGTCGGATGTCCCGGCAACGGGCCTCTTGCATCGGGGTGGCGGCCGGGGAGGTGCTCGGGTGAGTCTTCTTGACGATGTGGCCGAGCGCGACGGCCGGCGGTGCTGGGTGTGCAACGAGCCGGTCGACCCCGACGAGTCGCTGAACGACCCGCGGGGGCCCAGTGTCGACACCCGGACTGCCGACCGGAAGGCCAAGGTCGCCGAGCGGCTCGCGCACCGCGGGTGCAACACCCGCAAGGGCGCGGTCAAGGTGGTCATCGCCTGGCCGGACCGCCTGTACGTGGTCGAACCCGCGCCGTTGATCACCGTTGCCGGGAGGCTGGAGCGCAAGGGCGGCCGCGAGATGGTGGGCCGTTGTCCGACCAGGAAAGACGCCCAGAAGGCGGCGGATTGGTTGGTGGACCGGTTCTCCCGACTGGTACGGGGGCTGCCGGTGACCGCCGACATCGAGGCGGGCGGCGGTCGGTTCCTCGTCGTCCCGGCACGCGTACCACTCGCCCGTCTACACGGCGATAACCCCGGCGGCCTACGCCGCGTGGGACGAGGTGGAGGCGGCGAGCGGTGAGCGGCTGGTCATCCGGACCGGAGGGCTCGACCTCGCTCGCGAAGGGACCGGGGGACACGAGATCCTGAGCGCCTACCACCGCTCGCTCGACGCGGCGGCGATCGCGTACGACGTCCTCGACGTCGCGCAACTACGGGCGGGCTGGCCGCAGTGGAACGTTCCGAACGACACCGTGGCCTTGCACCAGGCCGATGCCGGCCTGGTCGACATCCGCCGGGCGACCGCGGCGCACACCCGGTTGGCCCGGCAGCACGGGGTGGACGTCCTGTCCGACTGCACGGTCCTCGGCATCGATTCGACCGCCGGCGGCGTCCGCGTCAAGACCGGACGGGGCGAGTTCTCGGCGGGGTCGCTCGTGGTCTGCGCGGGTTCGTGGCTCGGCGGCCTGCTGGACAAACTCGGCGATCCCTTCCGGATCGAGCTCACCCAGGAGCAGGTGCAGTACTTCCACTGCACGGACCCGGACGCCTTTACCCCCGACCGCTTCCCGGTGTGGATCTGGCACGGCGACAGCGACTTCTACGGTCTTCCGGTGTACGGCGAACGCGCGGTCAAGGTCGCACGTGACATGACCGGCCGGTTCGTGACCTCCCAGACGCGCAGTTTCGACGCCGATCCGGCCGAGACGGAACTCGTTCGCTCGTTCCTGCGTTTGCGGCTCCCCGCCTGGGCGGGCCCGACCGCACTCGCCAAGACCTGCGTCTACGATCTGCCGCGCGACCGGGAACTTGTGATCGGCGACCTGCCCGGCCATCCTCGGGTGTTCGTGGCCGTCGGCGCGGGGCACGCGGGCAAGTTCGCCGCGCTCATCGGCCGCGTTCTCGCGGACCTGGTGCTCGACGGCAGGACGCCGTTCCCGATCGACGCGTTCCGCGCGGACCGGCCCTCACTGCGCGCCGACGCACCGGCTCTTTATCGCCTCGGAACCGGATCCGACCATTCCGTTGGTCCCCTTTGAGCGGAGGGGAACCGGAATGGACGAGAAATCGCCCATGGCACCGATCCGATTCCTCCGGCCCGCCGGACCACGCTCCGCCCGGAGCCCGAGGACGCACTCGACCGGTGAACGCGCCCTGACCTCTACCCAGTGACATCTCGTACGGAGGCAGCAATGCATGCGCATCCTCAGCACGCCCGGGCCTCCGGGCCCTCGCGGCGGTCCGTACTCCGCGGGGCCGGGGCGGCCGGGCTCCTGCTCGGCGTCGGTGGGCTCACCGCGTGTGATCGTCGGGAATCGACGGCCGCCGCGCAGGCAGGGCCACCACGGCGCGGTGGGCGGCTGCGCATCGGAATGGTCGGCGCGGGCAAGTCGGAGTCGTTCAATCCCTCCGGGGCGGCGAGCGCGTTGATCAACGTGGCCCAGGTCACGGCGGTGTTCGACTCGCTCGTGGCGATCGGGCCCGACCTGAGCCTGCGACCCATGCTGGCGCTCTCCTGGTCTTCCGACGACACGGCGACCACCTGGACGTTCCGGCTGCGGCCCGGCGTTCGGTGGCACGACGGGAAGCCGTTCACGGCCGACGACGTCCTCTACTCGCTGAACTGGATGTCGGATCCGACCAACCTGCTGTCGGTCGCGGTCGCCAATGTCGACCTGCCGCAGTCGGCCGCTCCCGACCCCGAGACGGTCGTCGTGCGGCTGCTCCGGCCGGACCTGCTGTTCCCACAGGCGATCGCCGGGACGTGGATCGTGCAAAACCGTGCCACGGACTTCTCCCGTCCGGTGGGCACCGGGCCGTTCGTCTTCGACTCGCTCATGCCGGGTCAGGTCAGTGTCTGCCGCCGCAACCCGCACTACTGGGACACCGGCAAGCCGTACGTCGACAGCCTCGTCATCCAGTCCATCAGCGACGACAACGCACGGGTCAACGCCCTGCTGGGCAGCCAGATCGACGTGGTGGCGCAGATACCGTACGCCCAGGCCAAGGCGTACGACGGAGCCGGGCTCCGGCTCCTGGACAGTCCGTCCATCGCGGCCCAGGGGTTCTACATGGCCGTCGACCACAAGCCGTTCGACGACGCGCGGGTCCGTCAGGCGATGCGGCTGCTCGTGGACCGGCAACAGCTGGTCGACGTGGCGCTCTACGGCTACGGCACGGTGGGCAACGACCTCTTCGGCCGAGGGCTGACGTACTACGCCGACGACATCCCGCAGCGCAAGCGCAACGTCGCCCAGGCGAAGGCGCTGCTGGCCCAGGCCAGCCACGAGCACGGTCTCACCATCGACCTGGAGACCGCTCCGGCCGCGCCCGGTGAGTAGGTGCGGGCGACCGGTACGACCAGGATGCCTTCGCCGGCGAGCCGGGCGAACTCGTCCATCCGGTCATAGCGGATCTCGGTGGTGATCCGGACGCCCAACTCGGCCGCGGCGGCGAAGTCCGAGACGGTGAGGACACGGTCGGGATCCCCGGTCAGCTCGATCAGGGTCGGTAGCGAGCCGCCGGCCGGGCTGGGCCGGTCGGCGCGGTCGATCCGCCCCCCGGTCGGCGTCGTGTCCAGGGCGCGGTCGACGCGGCCTTCGGCCCGTGCGCCGACGCGTTCGGCCATGCCCTCGCCGTAGGCGGTCACCCGGGCGCCGATCTCTTCCAGGGCGGCGGCCCGAGTCGGCCCGGCGGTGGCGATCACCCGAATACCCCGGTGCAGCGCGAGGCGCACCGCCGCCTCACCCACGGTGGTACCCGCGCCGTGGACGAGCAGCAGCTCACCCGGCCGGACGCCGAGGTCGTCGAGCGCGCGCCACGCCGTCTCGGCCGCCATCGGCAGCGCGGCGGCCTGCTCGGCGGTGACGCCTTCGGGAATGCGTGCCCAGGCCAGCATCAGCGCGTACTCGGCGGCGCCGGCCGTCGGGCCGTGGAAGGTGGCCGGGCCGAACACGCGGTCGCCGATCCGGACGCCGGTCACACCCTCACACAGGGCGCGCGCCTCGTCGAGAAGCGCCGAGGAATTTTCGGCGGCGAGTACACCGATCCTGGGCCTGCGTGCACGCACCGGTCACCAGGACCGCGCTTCCCGCGACGACAACGGCCACGATGCGTCCGGTCACGGCACCGGCACCGATACGGCCGATGCGTCGCGCGCGTTCGTGATGTGACTCCCTCGCTGGATGAACTCGGAGTGTCCGCCGGGGAGACCATGCCGGGAACGAGCACAGGAAGCTCCTTCGGCCACGCCAATTGCGAGGCAACCGGTGGCTGCGCGCCGGGTTCGGCACGGCGGGTCAGGCTTGTAGCCCGCATCCCCACTCGCGCGCCCGAGCAAGTTCCCCGTCGGCCAGAGGGCCCGGTGTGCCCGTGACGGTGAAGTCCGTGCCACGTTCGGCCCGGATCTTGTGGCGCTTGAACGCCTTGACGATCGCCTTGCTCGCTGAACCGGCGAACAGACCACCGGTCGTGGTGGAAAAGGCGACGACCCTGCCGAGTCGACCCGGTCGATCCACTCGCGGACGCCGGAGGACGGGGCGCTACCGCCCTTCTGCGCCGCCTGACCGCGCGAAGCGCTGCTGGGCAAGCCCATGTTGTGCGTCGGCGCACCGACAAGGACCAGATCGGCGGACAGGGATGACGGCACGGAGTCGGCTGATACCGCCTCCACGGCGGCACCATCCGAGCGCAACCCTTCGATGATGGCCTCGGCCACCTGTGAGGTGTTACCGAAGCAGGACTCGGTCACGACGAGTACACGCATTTTTTCCTCCGACAGTGGTGAGGATCGAGGACCGGAGCCCTGCCGGGTCACGGTTCGCCATCGGACTTCGCCGGCCCGCCGGCCCACCAGGCCCGGCATCAGGGGTCAGATCGCTGCCGCGTCCGTGGCGATGAAGTCCCGGACCGCTCGCATGACTTCGGTGCTCCGTTCGTCGTGCGGATTGTGTCCGGCACGCCCGATGATCTCAAGGCGGGCGTCGGGAATGCCCGCCGCCAACTCGCGTTGACACTCCGGCGGAAACACGAAGTCGTCACGCCCCGCCAGAACCAGTGTCGGCACCGTGATCTCGCCGATGCGGTCCATGACCGTCCAGTCCTTGAGCAGGTGGCGACCGGCGAAGATCAACGCCTCCGGCCGAACCTTCGCGCGCCACCCGCCGCGCAGCATGGTGCCGACCGCCCCCAGGACGGGGTGATGGTTGTACGCGCCCCCAATCCGCATGAAGATCCGGAAGTACTCCTCCGGTGCGAAGTCGCCGCTGAACCAGCGCCGAACCAGCTCCACCTTCTCGGTGTCGTAGCCGCGCTCGGCAAGCAGGCGCGGTGCGTTCTGCCGCGCCCAGCGGCTGTCGCCACCCGTGTCGAGCAGCACGAGGTGTGACAGCCGGTCGGGGTAGCGCAGTGCGTACTCGAGCGCCACGTGCCCCCCGAAGGAATGGCCGAGCACGGCCCACCGCTCGAAGCCGAGCGCTTCTCGCAGGGCGTCGGCGTCCGCCGTCAGGTTCTCCCAGGTCATGGACGAGACGGGAGCGCCGTACGAACGTCCGTTGCAGCGGTGGTCGTAGAAGACCAGGGTGAACTCCTCCGCGAGCCGCCGGAACGACGCCGGCGTCCAGTGATCCGCCGACGGCCCGCCGTGCATGAGCAGCAGTGGATCGCCGTGTCCGACGACGTCGACGCACAGGGACACATCCCGAACCGGCATTATCCCCGGCTTGGCCCTTCGCGCCCAAGATGGTGTCATCCGGCATCGTCCTCCCTCAGTGATGGCGCCGAGCCCGGAACGACAGCGGCGCGAAGTCGAGGTGGAACGCCGTCACGCCGCCACCGGACTCCCGAGTGAAGACGACGCGGCTGGTTCCCCCGATTCCCAGCCGGGAGAGGTCGAGGCGGAAGACGTAGGGATCCTTGTCGTCGTCCGGGTACAGGGGAAAGCCCCAGGCCAGCGCAGGTATCGGGGTCAACGGTCGCAGGACGAGCCGGCCTCGGCGGACGAGGACCTCCGCCCCTGCGATGAACCACTTCTGCACATCACGCAGCGAGCCGGGGAACGAGTACCACCCGCACAGATCGCCCCACACTTCCGGGTGGTGCGGGACATCGGTCCGGACCACGTCGTCCGGCGCACCGAGGATCTGCCTGAGCAGCTGCGACACCTCGGCCTCGAGCCAGGCCGTGGCGCTCCTCGCCCCGTTGGTGAATGCCACGACACCGACACCGTCGTGCGGAGCCACCGAGAGCTGGGAGTTGAAGCCGGGCAGCACCCCTTGGTGCGCGACGACGAGATGCCCGTCGATGTCGTGGCGGAAGAACGACAGCCCGACACCGGGCACGCGTGAATCGGGCTGGTAGTGAGGCGCGAACATGTCCGCCAGAGTGCCGGGTTCGAGCACCGAGCCGAGCTTGCCGGCGCCACCGTCGAGGAGCGCGGCGACATAGCGTGCCATGTCCCGGGTGGTGGAGTAGGCCGAACCGGCTCCGACCGTCACCAGATCACGGTCGCCGACCGGACGGAGCGCGCGGGTACGCAATGTGTACCCGGTCGCGAGACGCGGCTCGACGCGATCGGACCGGAGAAGGTCGGTGTCTGCCATGCCCAGCGGCTCGAAGAGGTGCTCGCGGAGGTAGCGGTCGAGAGGCTGCCCGCTGACGTCCTCGACGATCTGGCCCAGCGTGGCAAACCCGTGATTGCTGTACGTGTGCCGGGTACCCGGCTCTGCCACCAGACGCAGGCCGCCCCGGTAGAAGTCCGCCGGCGTCGGCAGGGGCTGCCCGTACGTCACGGTCTCGCCCAGGACCGGCGTGAAGACACGCAGGGGGTACACCATCTCCGGCAGACCGGCCGTGTGGGTCAGCAACTGCCGCACCGTCGCAGGCCGGTGCGTGGCCTTGGCCGGGATCAGTTCATAGGCGCGCAGGTAGGTGCCGGCGGGCGCGTCGAGGTCCACGAGCCCCTGCTCGCACAGTTGCGTCACGGCGATCGCGGTGAACGTCTTGGTAAGGGAGCCGATCCGGAAGACCGTGTCTTCGGTGACGGGGGTCTTCGACACGACATCGGCGAACCCGTGCCCGTGGAACCATTCCAGGGACCCGTGACGCACCACCCCGACCGCCAGACCGACGGCGGGATGGCGGTTGAGGAGCTTGCGGATCATGTCTTGAAGCACCGGCCCGTGGACTTCGGTCACGACGGCTCCTTTCGCTGCGCCCGACCGGACGGGCATCGTCTCCGCCGGGCCGGGTCCTTCCGTAACCAACGCTGCTCGGATCCCGGCGGGGGCGAAAGAGCCGAGCGACCTCCCTCGGGGGGCGAACGGCCCTGGCCGGCCCGGGTCACCGGACGGCTCGGATGAGAGGCCCGACCGCCATCCGGCCGAGCGCAACGCCCGGCCGTCCAAGGAATGTGCATTCGCGTCGTGTCGCCCAACCGACCGGGAAGCCGCGCGGAACCTGGCGGACACTCTTGCGCGGAAGCACACCGAAACCGGATGCCTCGTCCGCGCGCCTGGATCGACGACGGGAGAGGCGCCGCCATGGCGTACCGCTACTGGTGCGGTGAGCGCGGTTTCAAGACGCCCTGACGCCTTGGGTCCCAGAGGAACAGCAGCAGATCGAGCACTACCCCAGGCACCCTGGAGACCCCCGACGGCCAGGTGGAGGCCAACGGGAAGAACCCGAACCGCACCGGGCGCGCTCAAGTACAGGGCCCGCCGCGAGAACGCGGACACCGTCGCCGGGGAGCCGCGACGTTCCACTTCCTGCCGGCCCCGCGCCCCTGCGCCAGGACGCCGTACTGCGACGCCACGACATCGTCACGGCGGCCTGACGCCAAGACTCCCGGACCCCGTCTCGGGACCCCGGGCCGTGCACCATCGACCACCTGCCCCAAGGAGGCACGCATGACCGTTCAGACGAAGCACCTGGTTGCGCCCGCGCCGCCGGCCGACGAGCAACACGACCTCACCGGCTTCGACTTGGACATCACCCATCGTCCTGGCCGGCCCCGCCGCGGACCAGTTCATCGGCGTGTCGGAGCCCATGTGCAACCCGGGCCCCGACGTCGGGCCAGCTCATCCGCCGACGAACCACGGCTGCAACTCCACGTGCGCGACGGCGTGCCTGGACTGCTCGTAAGCAGTACGACCGCGTTCATCGCAGTGCCCTGCCGCGCCCGGCCCATGGGCGCGGCAGGGCACCGCGCGGCCACAGGAGCGCCATATGTATCGCCACGTTGATGCGGCACTGGTCCGGGCGGCTGCCTGGCACCCCGATTGCCGAACGCTCTGGCCGGATCTCGTCAGCGCGTCCGCGAATACGACGTCGTGGCGGGCGTGGCTGCAACAGACCGGCAAATCGACGATTTCGCGGTGCCCGTCACGGCAGCCAGTCCGGTCCTGTCGAGCCGAGTGGAGCAGATCTGCGCTGGCCGGTCGCTACCGACCCCCGCCGTACGGCGCACGATGCTCGCCGTTCTGCGCCATCTGCTGCGCGCCCGTACGCGCGCCACCCCGTTCGGTCTGTTCGCCGGGGTCGCAGCCACGCGAACAGGCACCACGGCAGCGCTGCGCGTGGGCATCGAGCACCGCCCAAGTGGAACCGCCGACGGGGGACCGCAGCACGTGCGCGTTCGCGTAACCGCGCCGATCCGCGAAGCTCTGGACCGCGCGCAGACCCCGATCCTGTGGAGCGACCTCGCCGCGACCGCCGTGCCGCCTTGTTTCGGTCTCGGTGGTCCCGCCAAATTTTCAGAGGGCGGCTTCGCGTTCGATGGGGCAGCTCATGCAGCGTGGTCCGCCGCGGCCTCGGCCGAGTTCGCTGCCGCGGATGGTGACGACCTCGATGCCGTTCTTGCGCAAAAATGTGTTGCTGGTGACGTTGCGCTCGTAGGCGAAGACCACGCCGGGCTCGACCGCGAGCACGTTACACCCGTCGTCCCATTGCTCTCGCTCGGCGGAGCGGACGTCCTGGGTCGCGGTGAGCACGTTGATGCGGTCCAAGCCGAGCGCCCCGGCGATCGCGGTGTGCATGTCGTCGGCCGGGTGGTCGGTGACCTTGAGTTCCTCGTCGGAGTCGCCCGGTTCGATGGTGTACGAGGGGAGCATGCCCATGCCGGCGTACTTGGTGAACGTGTCGCCGCTGAGCATGGTCATGACGGTGTCAAGGTGCATGAACGCACGAGCCTTGGGCATCGCCAGGGCGACGACTCTGCGCGCCGAGCCCTTGGCGAACAACGAGCGGGCCAGGGACTCCACACCCATCGGCGTGGTGCGCTCGCTCATCCCCACCAGGACCGCGCCGTTGCCGATGACCAGGACGTCGCCGCCCTCCATCGTCGCGGGGTACTCGGACTGGCCGGGGGTCCACACGTTGAAGTCGTCCTTGGCAAATATCGGGTGGTGGTTGTAGATCGCCTCGAAGTGCACCGTCTCGCGGCGGCGGGCGGACATCCGCATCGCGTTGATGGCGACGCCGTCGTACACCCACGCCGACGTGTCGCGGGTGAACAGGTGGTTGGGCAGCGGGGTGACGACGAAGTCGTCCGGGCCCATCGTGTGCAACGCGACGCTCTGCGGCTCCCGGATGTACTCCAGCATCTCCCGTTTGGTGATCCCGCCGATCAGGTGCCGTACCAGCGTCTCCGAGTCGAAGCCCTCGAACAGGGCGCGTAGTTCGTCGACCGCGAGCAGCCCGTACGCACGCTCGTCGAACACTCGCTCCATGATCAGCTCCCGGGCGGCCGGTTCGCCGTCGACGGTCTCCCTGAGCAGGTCCGCGAACAAGTGGACGATCACTCCGCGGTCGCGCAGCGCGTCGGCGAAAGCGTCGTGTTCCTCGCGTGCCCGCTTGACCCACAGGACGTCGTCGAAGAGGAGTTCGTCCTTGTTGGTCGGAGTCAGCCGCTTCAGCTCCAGGTCCGGTCGGTGCAGGATGACCTGCCTGAGCCGCCCGGTCTCCGACTGCACGTTGAACGCCATCGAACCTCCTTGATCGCGCGGGAGTTTCCTACGGATTTCCGCAGTACCCGTGCCGTGCGGACCGTCCCGCAGGCATCTGCTCTGATCTTCGCGCCGGAGCCGAATCGCCGAGCAGAGGCACCCGGCCCGCCTCGGTGACCATCCGGCCCTGCGGATGTGGGCCGTTCGGCCTGTGCGACGAGGCTCGCCGGCAGCCCCGGCAGGGTCTCGGGGAACAACGGCGGCGAGCACGCACGATCCACGACCCACCCCCGTCGGCTCATGACATGCCAGGCGAGGATGAGCGACAGGATCTCCGTCGAACACACCGACGCCGGCCGGCTTGCCGTGGTCCGGGAGGCCGACGAGGCGGTGCGCCGCGGGCTGCCCATGCGCCTGATCCACGCGCTCGACTGGCCGGTCGGCGCGGATCGCGACCCCGAAGCCAATCCGCACCGACAGACCCGGAGCGGACGCTTCCGCGACGCGGGACTGCGCGCCGTGGCCGAGGCGGCCGTCCTGGCCTCGGGCCGGCACGCCGAACCGGCGGCCGACACCGCCCTGTTCGACGGGGAGCCGACCGCTGTCATGCGCGCGCGGGCGTCCCACGCGGCGATGATCGTCCTGGCTCACGCACGTTGTCGTCGGCGACCGAACTGCTGACCGCCGGCGGCATCGCGGTACCGGTCACCGCGCACGCTCCCTGCCCCGTCGTGATCGTCCGCGAACCCGAACACGCCACCTCGATCCCGCCCACGGTCGGGCGTGGACGGCTCGCAGCGCTCGGAGGCCGCCGCGCTTTCGACGAGGCCGCACGGCGCGGCGCGGCGGTCGTCGCCGTGCACGTCCGACAACCGGGCTCGGGCCTGATGAGCGCCTGGCCAGGCCCGAGGAGATCGAGGAGGGCCGGATTCGGCTCGCCGAGACGCTCACCGGCTGGGCCGAGAGATGCCCTGATGTTCCCGTGCGTCGCGAGGTGGCGGTCGGACATCCCGTGCGGACATTGGTGAAAGCCGCGGAGCACGCGTTGTGTCCGGGGGTGGGGACGCGGAGGGGTCGGCGGCTTCCGCAGCATGCTCGTGGGCTCGGTGAGTCGGGGACTGAGCCACCACGCGCGCTGTCCGCTGGTCGTCGTACCCACCGCCGCGGAAACGGATGCCTCGACACACGACTGACGGCCGGCCACGGCGCCCCTGTAGGGGTATCGACCCCGTGCGGCCCCGTCCCGTAGGGCCGTTCGGCCCTTCACCCGACATGTGGTCAAGGACGAGCGTGGGCACGAGCGGAGCCTGGGCGACAGTCGAGAGGCAGACCGATGACGATGGCGATTCCCGAGGCACCGGACCTGACGATGGTCGATGCCTGGTGGCGGGCGGCGAACTGTCTCGCGGTGGGGCAGATCTACCTACGGGAGAACCCGTTGCTCGCCGAGCCGCTGCGGCCCGGCCACATCAAGCCGCGGCTGCTCGGACACTGGGGCACCTCCCCCGGCCTGAACCTGATCTACGCACACCTGAACAGGGTGATCCGCGAACGCGGTACACACGCGCTGCACGTCACCGGCCCCGGACACGGCGGCCCCTCCGCCCTCGCCGCCTCCTGGCTGGACGGCACCTACAGCGAGCGCCACCCCAACGTCTCCCGGGACGCGGCCGGCATGGCCGCGCTGTTCCGGCAGTTCTCCTATCCGGGTGGCGTGCCCAGCCACATTGCGCCCGGCGTACCCGGCTCGATCCATGAGGGCGGCGAACTCGGCTACAGCCTCGCCCACGCCTTCGGCGCCGCCTTCGACAACCCCGGCCTGGTCGTGGCGTGCGTGATCGGCGACGGCGAGGCCGAGACCGGACCGCTCGCCGCGTCCTGGCACGGCAACAAGTTCCTCAGCTCCCGCACCGACGGCGCCGTCCTGCCGATCCTGCACCTCAACGGCTGGAAGATCGCCGACCCCACCCTCCTCGCCCGCATGCCACGCGAAGAACCGGACGCGCTGCTCACCGGATACGGCTGGCGCCCCATCCACGTCGAGGGAGACGAACCCGCCCACGTACACGCCGCGTTCGCCACCGCGCTGGTGGAAGCCCTCGACGGGATCGCCCACCTGAAGGCGACCGTCCGAACCCGCCCCCGTTGGCCGATGATCGTGTGCGCACCCCCCAGGGCTGGACCGGCCCGCACACCGTGGACAACGCACCCGTCGAGGGCAGCCGGCGCTCGCACCAAGTCCCGTTGGCTGGGTCCGCGAGAACCCGGAGCACCTGGCCCTCCTCGATGCGTGGATGCGGTTCTACCGCCCCGACGAACTCTTCGACGCGGACGGGCGGCCCACCCCGATCGTGCTCGCCAACGTGCCCGGCGGCGACACCCGCCTGGGCGCGGTACCCGAAGCCAACGGCGGCACCCTGCTGCGGGAGTTGCCGCTGCCCGATCCGCACGACTTCGTCGTCAAGGTCACCGAGCCCGGCGCCTCCTCCTCCGAACCCACCCGAGCCCTGGGCGAATACACACCCGCGATCCGCGCTGAGCCGAACCGGGCCCGCGAAGGAGCACACGGCCGGCCCGGGATCGCGCCGCCGGGCACTTCGCGGGGCCTTGGAGCCCACCGACCTGAAGGAGAAGCACCACCATGAGCAGCCGAACCGGCACCGTCCTACCCGTCCCGGACCCGGGACCGGTCGACATCGACGCCGCAGTGGACTCCCTCGTCTCCGACGCCACCAAGGCACTGGCCGCCTACGAAGCGTTCACCCAGGAGCAGATCGACCACATCGTCAAGAAGGCATCCGTTGCCGCTCTGGACCAGCACACTCGGCTGGCCCGCGAGGCGGTGGACGAGACCGGCCGGGGCGTCTTCGAGGACAAGGCGGCGAAGAACATGTTCGCCTGCGAGTACACCACCGACAGCATGCGCGACCTCAAGACGGTCGGCATCGTGGCCCGGGACGAGATCGCGGGCATGGTCGAGGTCGCCGAGCCCGTAGGAGTCGTGTGCGCGGTCACTCCGGTGACCAACCCCACGGCCACCGTGATCTTCAAGGCGTTGATCGCCCTCAAGACCCGCAATCCGATCGTCTTCGCCTTCCACCCTTCGGCCCAGCGGTGCAGCGCCTCGGCGGCACGGGTGGTGCGCGACGCGGCCGTGGCCGCCGGGGCGCCCGAGCACTGTGTGCAGTGGATCGAGGACCCCTCGATCGAGGCGACCACCGCGCTGATGCGTCAACCCGGCGTCGCGTTGATCCTGGCGACCGGCGGGGAGGGCATGGTCAAGGCAGCCTATTCGGCGGGCAAGCCGGCCCTGGGCGTGGGTGCCGGCAACGTGCCCGCCTACATCGACCGCGACGCGGATCTACGTCGCGCGGTCAACGACGTCGTGTTGTCCAAGTCGTTCGACAACGGCATGATCTGCGCCTCCGAGCAGGCCGTCGTGCTGCACACCGACATCCACGACGCGGCCCTGTCCGAATTCGGCGCCCTGGGCGCCCACTTGGCGACCGACGAAGAGAAACGCAAGCTGGAGACCTACCTCTTCGGCGCGAGCACGACCCGGGTCAATCCCGCGGCAGTGGGGCAAAGCCCGGCCTGGATCGCCGCCCAAGCGGGATTCACCGTGCCCCCGAACACCACCGTGATCCTGGCCCACGCCGACCGGGTCGGCCCGCCGGAACCCCTGACCCGCGAGAAGTTGTGCCCGGTCCTGGCCCTCCTGCGCGCCGACTCGCGCGAACACGGCTTCGCGCTCGCCGCCGACATGGTCGCCTTCCACGGCATGGGACACAGCGCCGTCATCCACACGAGTGATCCCGCCGTGGCCGAGGACTACGGGCGGCGCATGAAGACGGCCCGCATCATCGTCAACGCGCCCTCGTCCCAGGGAGCCATCGGCGGTATCTACACGGGTCTGTTGCCCTCGCTGACGCTGGGTTGTGGATCCTGGGGCGGCACCTCGACATCCAACAACGTCTCCGCCGTCAACCTGTTGAACGTGAAACGGGTGAGCACCCGCCGCAACAACATGCAGTGGTTCAAGATCCCGCCCAAGATCTACTTCGAACCGCACGCGATCCGCTATCTGGCCGAGATGCCGCATGTGCATCGGGTGACCATCGTCACCGACACGACCATGACACGCCTGGGCTACGTCGACCGGATCCGCCGGGTGCTGCACTCGCGTGAACTCCCGGTGACGATACAGATCATCGACGACGTGCTGCCCGAGCCGAGCATCGACTCGGTACGGCGCGGCGCGGACCTGATGCGGACCTTCCGCCCGGACACCATCGTCGCCCTGGGCGGCGGCTCCCCCATGGACGCCGCCAAGGTCATGTGGCTGCTGTACGAACAGCCGAACGTCGACTTCTCCGACATGCGGCAGAAGTTCCTCGACATCCGCAAGCGCGCCTTCCGCTTCCCCGTCCCGGGCAAGCAGGCTCGACTCGTATGCGTGCCGACCACGTCCGGTACCGGCGCCGAGGTCACCCCGTTCGCCGTGATCACCGACTCGGTGACCGGCAAGAAGTACCCACTGGCCGACTACGCCCTCACCCCGAGCGTGGCCATCGTGGACCCGCTGCTGGCCGCGGAACTCCCGCCCGCCCTGGCCGCCGACAGCGGCATGGACACCCTCACCCACGCGATCGAGGCGTACGTCTCCATCTACGCCAACGACTTCACCGACGGCCTCGCCCTGCACGCCATCCGGCTCGTCTTCGACAACCTCGAACGCGCGGTCAACGACCGGCAGGCCAACCCCGAGGCGCGCGAGAAGATGCACAACGCCGGCACCATCGCGGGCATGGCCTTCGGCAACGCCTTCCTCGGCATCGTCCACGCCATGTCCCACACCCTCGGCGCCACGTTCCACGTGGCCCACGGCCGCACCAACGCCGTCCTACTGCCGCACGTCATCCGCTACAACGGCAGCGCGCCCGGCAAGCTCGCCGGCTGGCCCAAGTACGAGCACTATCGGGCGCCCGAACGCTTCGCGGACATCGCCCGAACTCTCGGCCTTCCCGCCGGGACCCCGGCCGAAGGAGTGCGGTCCTTGGCCACCGCGGTCGAGCAACTCAGGGAACGCGTCGGCATCGAGCCGTCGTTCCAGGCCCTGGGCATCGACGAGAAGGCGTTCCAGGCCGCACTGCCCCGCCAAGCGCTCAACGCCTACGAGGACCAATGCGCCCCGGCGAACCCGCGCATGGCGATGCTCGACGACATGATCGCCATCATGCGCGACGCCTACTACGGCACGGTACCGGTGTCGGCCCCTGCGTCTTGAGTGTTCTCGGCGTCCGGGTTCATGAGCGCCCACCGCTGCTGTGACCTGCCTCGACGGTAGTCGAGGCAGGTACGGGGGTAGGCCCGTTCACCTACTCCCGTGCGTTGCCCAAGATCTCGGTCGGCGAATGGGATGTATGCCTGATTCCGCACACCGGCCGATCGCCCGAGCCTGATCTCCAGGATCGGGCGATCGGCCGTTCGGCCGGTTCGTCACGACGTCTTCGTCACGGCGGCGCGGTTTCGCACCGGCCGACCGTCGCCCCCGAGGGTCGACCGGCTGTCACCCCGTGGTTCGCCATTCGGCCGGCGGTGTTCACCGCCGCACGGGGCCGGGGCGCAGCCGGCGCCCGGTCACGCGGCCGGGACGGATACGGAACCACAGTTCGCCATTGCGGGCGGGCCAGGCGCCGCCGCCGGCTTGGGCGAGCTCGGCGATCTCGACGGGGGGTCGGCGATTTCTCCCGTGCCGGCGAATCCGTATCTGCACTACGCGTTCGATGTGTGGCTGGCTCGGGAGTTCCCGCAGGTCACCTTCGAACGGTACTGCGACGATGCGGTGATCCACTGCGGCAGCGAAGCAGGCCCGTCATGTGCGGGACGCTCTCGCGCAGCGATTGGCGCAGGTCGGTCTTGAATTGCATCCGGACAAGACGCGCATCGTCGAGCCGAGAGTTTCCCGCACGGTTCTGCGAGCGGCGGCGGGTGCGATTCCCGCCGCCGACTCTCCTCGATGTCGGCTTCGGCGCCGAGCAGGTCGGCCAGGCCGCGGCGGACGACCTCGTGGTCGTCGAGGAGGAACACTCTGATGGTGGCGAGCGATGACGTGCTCGGCGTCGGTGTCGCAAGCGTGCGTGTGGCGCCGGTGACGCGAGGCAGGCGGGCTCCGGCGACGGCTTCGGTTGTGATCGCGCTTTCCACGGTGTGCTCCTCGAGGGTGAGGGTCGCGCTCACCCGGTCGGGTCGGCGCGACGATCAGTCTCGGGGCGTCAGGGAGCACGGAACAGGGCCGGTGGTCCCGGGACCCTCAGGGGCGAGTGGCCCCCACCCACATCGACCCGGCGCAGGGTCCGGACATGTCGGCGGGATCGACCGGAGCGGGCCGGGGAGCGGGAGGGGGCGCGAAGCGGCAGGCGATCGTGCGGTCGAAGCGCACCAGTCGGATGACGCGGGCCGGTTGGCCGCGGACGCCGGTCAGCACGAGCGTGATGTGAGCGCGGGCGCATCGGTGCCGCAGCCACAGGAACAGGTTGATGCCGGAGGTGTCGCAGAAGGCGAGCGCGCCCAGGTCGAGCCGAAGTTCGGCGGGGCCGGTCCGGACCAGGGCGGTCTGGGTCGGTTCGATACTCGCCGTGCTGTCCAGGTCCAGTTCCCCGCGTAACTCGACGGTGAGGGACGTGCCGGGCGACGTCGCGCTGCGGCGTCCGGTCGGGGTCGTCGCGATGGTGATCACAAGGGGCCTCGCTTCCTGGGAGCGGGTTCCGCCGGGGCGGCTGCGCGACCAGTCCAACGGGAGCGGCGGCGGGTACCCCGGGTACCCAGAGGGCGAACGGCTCCCGGACGGAGCCGAAGGTCCCGTCCGGGCTTGTAGACGTGTGGGCGCGTTCACGTCCGCCGGGGTGGTCAAGCGGCATGCCCTTTGGGTTTCGGGGGGACCTGCGGGGAGGCGGGCTGCTCCAGAGGCACGATCGGGGCGGGGGTCGCCTGCTCGCCGTATTCGCCGCGGTCGCGCTTGAGGTAGATGTAGACCGGGATGCCGAGGAGCACGGTGAACAGCCCGTAGTAGACGGTCTGGTAGCCGCTGCCCTGGATCGACCAGTAGGAGAACGCCAGGGCGGTACCGGCAACCGCCACGTCGCGGACGAACCGGCCTCGACTGGCCTGGGGCGCGTGGGTGAGCAGCCAGTACAACTGCGCGGCGGCGGAGAACAGGTAGGGGATGGCCGCCGTCAGGACGCTGAGCAGCACGATGGTGGTGAAGACGTGGTCGAAGCTGCTGTAGGCGGCCACCGTGATCAGTGAGGCCAGGACGGTGGCGGCGAGGATGCCGAAGACGGGGGTGTCGCCGCGCTTGCGGGCGAACGCCTTGGGGAACAGGCCCTCGCGGGCGGCGGCGTAGGGCATCTCGGCGCAGATCATCGTCCAGCCGCCCAGCGCGCCGATCCCGGAGACGATCGCGGCGACCGCGACCGCGTTCCCGGCCCA
>NZ_KB889714.1 GCF_000372745.1 Embleya scabrispora DSM 41855
CGGGGGCGGGCGGTGCGGGTGGCCGGAGTCGTGACGGGGGCGGTGCTGCTTGTTGGGCGCCTTCGGCGCCGGCTCGCGAGGGGCCGCTTTTTCTTTCCCCCGCTTCGCTCCTCCAAGAAAAAGCGGCCCCTCGCTCGGGACTTCGTGTCCCTCCGCTTCGCTCCGGGTCACGAAGTCCACGTTTTGCGGCTCCGCCGCTCTCCGCGCTTCGCGCGTCGATCACGAGGTCTCGCGCGGGTCGGGGGCGCTGACGCGCCGGGGGGTGGCCGGGGTCGGGGAATTGGGGGCGACCCAGCTCGTGTTTGCGGCCAAGCCATCAGCGGGGGGGGGGGGCCGTTGCCGTGCGTCCTTTCCGGCCGTGGGGTTGGGCCGCTAGCTTTTCTCCAGATTGGTGGACCAACCATGGGGGAGGAAAGAATGTCCCAAGCTTTCGAGGTCGATGCCGAGCAGTTGGCCCAGGCCGGGTTACAACTGGGCGAAGTGGTGCGGACGTACGAGGTGTGGGGCGCCGTGTACGTCCGCGCAGGGGATCGCCCATGGGGCCGGGAGGTGTATCTCCGCTTGGACGAGAGGCCGCCCGCGCCGGGCACGTTGGCGAGTCCGCAGGTAGGCGAGGGCGGCCTGCCCGCCGCCGTGGACGCGGCTACGCGGGAGCGCGTCTGCGGCGGCGGGTGAGGATGGGCGGGGGTTCCGCGCCCCGCGCGCTGCGGCGCCCGCCGGGTAGGCACCGGTGGGGGCGCTGCCACCCTTGTCGGTCCCGGGGGTCGGCCCCCGAGCCGGGGGTGTACCCGGGGGCCGATGGGTGCCCGCACGGCGCTGCCCGCACCGCCTTCGGCACCGTGCGGGCTGTCTAGGCGCCACCGACGATGCCGGCCCCGACACGGACACGGCAGTATCGAAAGTTGATCCCGCCCATCCAAAAGTTGTCGAATACACCCCCCGGCTCCGCCCCCGCCTACCCCCCAACCCCCCACGCTGGGCGCCGGCTTCGCCTTCGCGTCCCGCGTCCGTCTCCGCCTCCGCGCTTCGCAGCCTGCCTCCCTCCGCGCTCCGCCTCTTCGCCTCCGCCCCTCGCCTCGGCGCTCGCGTCCCGCCCTCCGCGCGCCCGTGCCCCGCCTCTTGCGCTTTGCGTGGCGTGGAACCGGATTGGCCGGTGTTGCGTCGCAGAGGTGTTCGGCTGTACGGCGATGGGGATGGTGCGTGCGTGATGGGTGTACGGGGGGCCTGGTGGGACCGGGTGCTGCGGCTGTTGTTGGCGGTGGTGTCGATCCAGGTGCTGATGGTTGCGCAACCCGCATGGGCTTGCGGGTGTGGGGCGGCGGTGCCGGCGAATGGCCGGACGCTGACGGTGGGTCAGGAGACCTCCGTGGTGCGCTGGGACGGGCGCGTCGAGGAGATCGACATGCAGCTGACCGTGTCGGGGGACGCGGAGCAGGCGGCGTGGATCATGCCGGTGCCGTCGCGGGCGAGCGTGACGCTCGGGAACAGCGCGATGTTCGACGAGTTGGAGCGCGTGGCGGCGCCCGTCGAGCGGGTCCGGCACTACTTCTGGCCGAGGCCGGGTGACTGGCCCCGGTCCGGCGGCGATTCGGGCGGCGATCGGTCCCTCCGTTCCGGGGCGCCGCCGGCGCCGGGCGGGGTCGAGGTGGTCGGGCGCGAGCGGTTGGGCCCGTTCGACGTCGCGCGGCTCGTGGCCGACGACCCGCAGGCGTTGGGGAGGTGGCTCACGCAGAACGGCTTCCACCTGCCCGCCGCGCTCGCGACCGCGCTGGAGCCGTACGTGCGGCAACACTGGGAGTACGTGGCGATCCGGCTCGCGCCCGAGGCGCCCGCCGGCAGCGGCACCCGGCCGGCCACGCTGCGCGGCAGCCTGGATCCGCTGCACCTGAGCTTCGCCTCGGATCGCCTGGTCTATCCGATGCGGCTGTCCCAACTGGCCAAGGTGCCACAGCACTTGCGGCTGTACGTGGTCGCCGCCCACCGGATGCAGCCGCGCTCGGACATCGGCGGCGCGACGCCGGAGGTGCTGTACGCGGGCCGGCCGGACACCGGGCGATCGGCGGGCCCGGGGCAGCAGGCGGGTGTTGCGGAGCGGTTGGCGCCGATCGACGGCAAGCCGGCCTTCCTGACCGCGATCGACCAGAACTTCCCGACTCCGGCGCGCATCGTCGACGACCACGAACTGCGTCCGACGGCACGTGACGACGGCTATCAACGGGCCACCTACAGCGACGAATTGCTGACCGTCGCCGGGATCCCGGTCTGGCTCCTGTCGGTGCTCGGCACTCTCGTCGTGCTGCTCGTCGCGGTCCTCGTGTGGCGGCGACGCCGCATCGCCCGCCGGCCCCCGATCGCACCCGGGCCGATCCCGCCGCGCCCGACGTACGCGCCGAACTGATCCACCATCCTGCGCGGCGGAGCTTGGCGCGCCGCGCTGTTCGGCGGCTCGTCGGGCTTCCCGCCGCGTACGCGTCGAACTTCCGGGGTGGCCGCCGTCGGCGATCGTCGTCGTGGTGCCGACGGCGGCCTTGCACCGGATTCCTCGGATATTGCGTTGCCGGGCACGGGCCGGCCGGGCACGACGAGAAGACGGGTGCCGGCGATGACCACCCGATGGTGGATGGAGTACCGCTGGTTCTCGGATCGCTCAGCCACCGACCCGGGCGAACCGGTGAGGGCTCAGCCGGTGAACGGGGCTATCCGGTGACGACTCCGAGGCCGTGATCACACCGGCCACACTGTGATCATCCGACTCCGGCTGATTTACTCCGGTCGGGCGAAGGCGAGGATGGCGGGGACCGCCTCGCGCAGGCTCGCGAAATGACGGTGTACGCCGGCCACCGCAACCGCGGCGTTGACCCCCCACACCGTCATGCCGGCCCGCAGTCCTGCCTCGGCTCCAGCCGGGGCGTCCTCGATGACCAGGCAGTTCTCGGGTCGGGCACCGAGTTGTCCGGCGGCCGCCAGGTAGGGCACGGGCGACGGTTTACCTTCCGATACCGCGGCGGCGTCCACAATGATGTGCGGGACCGGCAGACCCGCGCGAGCAAATCGCCCACGCACCCGGTGCTCGTAGTTCGAGGTCACCAGTGCCCACGCCCCCGACGGCAGGGTGCCCAGCAGCTCCGACGCACCGTCGAAAGCCGCGTAGACGCCGGACCGGACGTCCTCGTCCTCCAGTTCGTGCAGTGCGGCCAGACACTCCCTTGGATCCCGGTCCGGAGCAACTGCCGTGAAGGTCTCCATCGGCCGCGTCCGCAGCGCCACCCGATGGACGTCATCCGGGTCCAGTCCGTACCGCCCCGCCCACGTTGCCCAGACCCGGCGCTGGTTGTCCGCGGCGTCGATCAACGTGCCGTCGACGTCGAAGAGGACGCACTTTCCGGGGCCGGGCTGCCCAAGCTCACTCGTCACGCCGAGATCATGCCAGGAGCCTGGAGATCATTATGGGACGGCCCTCAGGCGAGATCCGCCCAGGTGCCGCCGACCATGACCGCCGTGACGGCGGTGAGCGCCTCGATGTTGTCCAGCGGGTCGCCGTCGCACAGCAGGAGGTCGGCCTCGTGGCCGGTGTGAAGGCGGCCCTTGCGCCCGCCGAGGCCGACCGCGTCGGCGGCGACGGAGGTGGCCGACGCGAGGGCTTCGGCGGCCGGGACGCCGCCGGCGACCAGATCGGCGATCGCCACCGGCAGGCTCCCGTGTGGCTTGGCGGCGCTGATCCCCGAGTCGGCTCCGGAGACGATGCGGACCCCGGCCCGGTGCGCGCGAGCCACGTGGGCGATCCGGACCTCCCGGGTCGCTCCGAGGCGCTCCAGCAACTCCCGTACGGTCGGCGGCGGGAGCGCGTCCGGATCCGTACCGAGCGTGGGACACACGGCGACCCGCCGCGCAGCGAGCCGGTGCAGCAGGTCGTCGGAGATCTCGACGCCTCGGTCGGTCAGGCAGGTGCAGTGCTCGATGCCGTCGGCATGCGCGGCGAGGGCCTGTTCGACGGCGGGCAGGTTGTGTGCGTGCACCGTCACCGGCAGGCCGGCGGCGTGTGCCTCGTCCACGATCAGGCGCAGTTCCGCCAGGGTGAACTGACAGCGCATCACGTCGGTACCCGGGGTCATCGTGCCGCCGCTGCCCATCACCTTGACCACGTCCGCACCGCGCTCGGCCCGCTCCCGCACGGCCGCGCGCAGTTGATCGGGGCCGACCGCTTCGCTGCCGAACCGCCAACAGTGCCCCTTGGCACTGGTGATCGGCGGCCCGGCGGCCAGGATCGTCGGCGCGGGCAGGTCGTCGACCGCCCGATCGCGCCGCCGCAACACCGACCAGTCGCGGTCGCCGAGATCGCGCACCACGGTCACCCCGGCGGCCAGTTCGCGCCGTAACGAGTCGTTGATCACGGCGTCGAGTTCGTCGGGGGAGTAGTCGGGCAGCCGGTCGAGCGCGCCGTCTCGACTGTCGCCGCCGAGGTGGCTGTGCAGGTCGAACAGGCCGGGGAGGACGGTCGCCGTGGGGTGTTCGACCGAGCGCCAGCCGTCCGGGACGAGGGCTGCGCCGGGCTCCACTCCGACGATTCGGCCGTCCGCCACGAAGACGGACACCGGTCCGGGGACGGCCCGTTCACCGTCGAAGGCGCGTGCGGCTCGGATCACCAACATGTCATCCCACGTCCCTTCGGGCCGATTCCTGACACTGCAACCCTAGCCGCGAAATGTCCGGAGAGTCGGGAGCGCCGACCGTGAAGGGGGCCGGGCCCGGCGTGTGTGGCCCGGCCCCTCCGCCACCGGGCCATGACCGGTCGGCGGCCGTCCGGCCCTGCGGCGACGGGCGGTTCACAGCGCGAAGTTCACCGCATCGGACAGTCGGGCGAGCACGTACAGGGCGGGTTCGGGCTCGGCCACGGATCGCGCGAGGAACGCTTGTGGAGTTGGGGCGGTACGACGACCCGCGTGCCGTCCGGGCCCACCCGGTAGACGGCGATCATGATGCCGCTGCCCGGCGGTTCCGGATACGGTTCGCCGTCCGTGGAGGCGAGTTGGGATGCGACGGACGTCCGGCGGTGGCCGCTCATGTCGATGCGCCTTTCGTTGGCATACAAGCTCAATGCAGTTGTTTGTACGCCAAGCGTGACGATGGGCATCTACGATCGGCAGGGGCCGGGGATTGACTTCGTTCGCTTTCAACCCTTTCTGGGGGCAATGTGTCCGCTGCCACCGAACTGGACCCCTCGGCGTCCGTACTCACGTTCTATGCGACCGAGTTCCGGCGCGAGCGTGAGCGCATCAGGATGACTCAGCGCGAGATGGCGAAACGGGCCTGGATGGCACCGTCGCTGCTCAACAAGATCGAGTCGGCGAAGCGGTTGCCGACGGAGGACCTCTCGAAGCTGGCCGACGAACTCTTCGGGACGGGCGACCGGTTCCAACGGCTGTGGCCGCTGGTGATCCGGTACGCGTACCCGGCGTGGTTCAGGCCGTTCGTGGAGTTGGAGGAGGCTGCGGCGATCATCCGGTCGTTCGAGGTGCAGGTCATGCCGGGATTGCTTCAGACGGAGCGGTATGCGCGAGCGATCTACGCCGCTCGGCGTCCGGATTCGAACGAGCTTGAGGAGCAGGTCACCGCACGAATTCAACGACAGCGCATCTTCGATCGTGATGACCCACCCGAGTTCCGTGCAGTGCTCGATGAGACTGTGCTGCGACGTGTCTGGGGCAGCCGGGAGGTTATGCGGGAACAACTCGAACATCTGGTCGAGCTGGCGCGCCTGCCGCGCTTTGTGATTCAGGTACTTGCGTACGAATCGGGAGGTCACGCAGGGGTCGGCGGACCGTTCGCCGCGCTTACGCTGGATGAAGGACCAGACGTGGTCTACGTGGACGGATTCTTGCAAGGGCAGATCCTGGCAGAACCGGCTTGTGTGAAGGCCGCTCAGCGAGCCTACGATCTGCTCGTCGCCGATGCTCTTTCGCCCACGCAGTCAGTCGACCTGATCGTTTCCACGCTGAAGAAACTGTGAGCCCATGATCACAAACGCAAGCCCGACCAAGCGTTGGCGCAAGAGCAGCTACAGCAGTGACAACGGCGGCAACTGCGTCGAGGTCGCCGACGGCTGCGCAGCCGTCCCCGTCCGCGACAGCAAGGCCCCCGCCCTCGGCCATCTCGCCATCGCCCCCGCCTCATGGTCGGCCCTGCTGACCACCCTGCGCACGGCCTGACGAACCACCTGGGTCCGCCGCCCACTTCGCGGGCGGCGGACCCAGGACCGCCCGCGAAAGGAATCGTGAGCCCATGTCCGGCACCACGCCCGAGCGTTGGCGCAAGAGCACCCACAGCAGCAACAACGGTGGCGATTGCGTCGAGGTCGCCGAGTTCACCCACGTGCGTTGGCGTAAGAGCACCCACAGCAGTGACAACGGCGGCGACTGCGTCGAGGTCGCCGACGGTTTCGCAGCCGTCCCCGTCCGCGACAGCAAGGCCCCCGCCCTCGGCCATCTCGCCATTACCCCCGCCTCGTGGTCGGCCCTGCTGGCCACCCTGCGCACGGCCTGACGAACCACCGGGCTCCGCCGCCTATTTCGTGGGGCGGCGGAGCCCGGATCGCTGGCGGCGGAGCGTCGGGTGGTTTTGTCGTGGCCGCCTGGTGCCGGTCCTGGGAAAATTGCCGAGCGGAGCGGCTCGCTTTGGTGTTCGGTGGGTGGTGGTCGGTTCGTTCCCGGACTTTGGGAGATCGCGTGGGTTCCACCATCCGGCACATCACCTTCGACTGTGCTCCGCCGCACGAGCCCTACGAACTCGCGCGGTTCTGGGGGCAGGTGCTCGATCTCCCGGTGGACGCGGACGACTCGCCCGGTGACGACGAGGTCGGTCTGGACACGCCCGCCGGACAGGTGACGCTGTTGTTCGTGCGGGTGCCGGAGGCGAAGACGCTCAAGAACCGGGTGCATCTCGACCTGGAGCCCGGGCGTTCGCGCGAGGAGGAGGTCGAGCGGGTGCTCGCGCTCGGCGGTGTGATCGTCGACGACCGGCGCAAGCCGAACGGCCGGGGCTGGGTGGTCTTCGCTGACCCGGCCGGGAACGAGTTCTGTATCGAGGCGAGTCAGGCGGACCGTGCCGCGGTGCTGGAACGGGAGCGGGCGGCGGGCGAAGCGGAGTGAGGCGGTTCGAGGGTGGGCCGGGGCGATCCGGTCACGGCTGATTGTTCGTCGGGGGAGCGGCGGAGGTCGCCAGGCGACGACCGTCGCGGGCGTACACGTCGACAGAGGTGGCGGGCGCCGGGCTGCCGGCCTTCTCGGTCGGCTGCGGGCTGGGGCCTTCGACGTAATAGACCGACCAGCCGGGATCTCCGGCGAGGGTCAGGATCTGCGCGTCGAGGACGCTGCCGGCCACGGTCACCGTGATCCGGGCGGCCGGCGGCTCGCCGCGATAGGCGCCTACGTACAGGATCGTTGCCGTGTGGCCGAAGGCGCCGAAACTGACGCTGCCGACCGCGAAGTTGTCGCCCATGACACTCTTCACCAGGTCGGAGCCCGGCGTGGAGCCGGTCGCGTACTCGCCGTCCGCGGTGAGCCGCACGGTGACGCCGTGGCCGAGGTCGACGCGTTGTTCGGGCTCGACCACCACCGGTTCCGGCGGCGGCATCGGCCGTGGCAGCCAGGGCGTCGCCGGCGGCGAAGCGGCCGCACCGCGCTCCGTGTCCGTGGACCCGAGGCCGATTCCCACGCCGAATCCCAGCGCACACACCGCGGCGACCGCTGCGGCCACCTGCGCCGCTCGACGGCGCCCCCGCAGGACCCGGCCGCGGTGCATCGTCGCCTCGACGGGTGCGCTGCCCACCGTGACCCGCGTGGCGGACTCGTCGAGCAGTTCGCGCAGTACGTCGTGCTCCTCGTTCATCGGGCCGCCTTCCGTGCTGTGATGTCGGCCGCGGGGCGGAGAGCGTTCAGCGCACCGTCCCGCCGTAGCTTTGCCAGGCCGCGCGAGACCTGGCTCTTCGCGGTGCCCAATCCGACGCCGAGCGCGGCCGCGATCTCGCTTTGGGACATGTCCTCGAAATAGCACAGCACCACGGCGGCGCGCTGCCGGGCCGGCAGGCGGGCGAGGGCGGTCATCAGGACGTCGCGTTCGTCGAGCCGGGCGGTGCGGTCGGCGGTCGGGGTCTCCGGCACGCGCGTGGTGATCCACTCCCGGATCCGGGTCCGGCGGTGCCGGTCGGTGTGCACGTGGACCATGATCCGCCGTACGTAGCCGTCGATGTTGTCGCTGCCGCGCACGTGGTCCCACTTCGCGTAGACCCGCGCCAGGGTGCTCTGGGCGAGGTCCTCCGCGTCGTGGTGGTGGCCACCGGTGAGCAGGAACGCGGTGCGCAGCAGGCGCGGCCATCGGCTGGTCATGAAGTCGCGGAACTCCTCGTCCTTCGTGGTTTTCAAGCAAGTCCTCCGGGGATGGCCCGGCCGGGGTCCGTTCCGGGCGGCGGGCTCGCCGGCGCGGGTCGAGCGCTCGACCCGCGCCGGCGAGCCCGCGGAACGTGATCGTTCCTACCAAGCGGATGGAGCTAGTTCGTGGGCGGCGGCGTCAGTTCGGCCAGGACGGTGCCGTCGGCGGCGTAGACCTTGACCGAGGCGGCCACCGGCGGCGCGCCCTTGGGCTTGGCAGGCGGTGCGGCGGGTCCGTCGACGTAGTACACGGCCCATCCCGGGGTGCCGGCCAGGGTCAGGACCCGCGCCTCCAGCGACTGGCCCGCCACCTCCACGGTGACCCTGGCGACCTCGCCGTCGCCTCGATAGGCGCCCGTGTACAGACTGGAGTTCGTGTTGGCGAACGCGCGCACGTTGACGCTTTGGGCCGGGAAGTTGTCGCCCAGGATCGACTGGCCATGGTCGACGCCGGGCGCCGACGCGGCGTTGACCATGTGGTGTCCGCCCGCGGTGAGCCACGTGGTGTTGCCGTTGCCGACGTCCACGCGCTCGTCCGCGGCCACGACACGGGGGGTCGATGCGGCGGTCCCGGCCGGCGCGGCAACCGGGAGTGCGGCGGCCGAGGGTGCGGTGGCCCTGGGGGCGGTGTCGCCCGAGGCGAACGCCACACCGCCCAGGGCGACCACGGCCGCGGCGCCCACGGTGGCGGCGAGTATGCGGGTGCGGCTGCGCCGCGTGGTCGAGGAAAGGTTCATCGGGATGCTCCGATCGTCCGTGCGGAAAGCGACTTGGGCCGGATCTTCGACCCGGCCACCCCTCCTGACGGGACGATCCCGGGAATCGTTGCACGGCCGAGGACGAATCTCTGCCGGATCCTCCGCGCCGCGGGCTGCGACGCAACCGTGTTCGGCTCCGCCCCGTCGGCGCACGGCTCAGCCGACGTCCGCGCGCCGGTGGTGGTGGAGCTCGGTCGGTGCGGCGGGGGTCGCGTGTGCGCCCGCGCCGTGGCGGAGGAGCCAGGCGGTGGCCTCGTCGCTCGGGAGCGCCTTGGACATCAGCCAGCCCTGGGCCGCGTCGCAGCCCAGTTCGCGCAGGCGTTGGTAGGTGGCCTCGTCCTCGACGCCCTCGGCGACCACGCGCAGGCCCAGCGAGTGGGCCAGTTGCACGATCGAGCAGACGATCGCGGCGTCCTCCTCGTTCATGGTCAGGCGGGCCACGAACGACCGGTCGATCTTGATCTCGCTCACCGGGATGTGCCGCAGGTGCACGAGCGAGGAGTAGCCGGTACCGAAGTCGTCCAGGGACAACCGCACGCCCAACCGGCGCAGCGCGTCCAGCGATTCGGCGGCCCGCTGCGGTTCCTCCAGTAATACCCGCTCGGTGATCTCCAGTTGCAACGCGCCTGCGGCCACGTCGTGTTCACGTAGTCCCGCCGCCACCGAGTCGGCGAACGAGGGCACATGGATGTCGCGGGCGGAGATGTTCACCGCGACCGGGACGTCGATGCCCTCGGCATGCCAGCGCGCCACCTGGTCCAGCGCGACGTCCACCACGTATCGGGTGAGTCGGGGCATCAGCCCGGTCTGTTCGGCCAGGAGGACGAACTCCTCGGGCGAGACCTGCCCCCGGGTCGGATGCCGCCAACGCACCAGTGCCTCGCAGCCGTCCACCCGGCCGTCGGTGAGCCGAATCTTCGGCTGATAGTGCAGCTCGACCTCGTGGTTGTCCAACGCCCGGCGCAGGTCACCGAGCAGCAGCAGCTTGTCCCGGGTGTTCACATCACGCGAGTTGTCGTAGAGCTCCACACCGCTGCGGGAGCGTTTGGCCAAGTACATCGCCACATCGGCGTATTGGAGCAACCCCAGGACGTCCCTGGCGTGGTCCGGGAAGATCGCCACGCCGACGCTGGCCTCCACGTCCAGGGTCAACTCGTCCAGATCGAACGGCTCGCCGAGGCGGTCCACGATGCGATGGGCGAGGCCCATGACCACCTCCTGCGCGGTCCGGCGATCCGTGCCCATGTCCAACCCCGGTAACAGCAGCGCGAATTCGTCGCCGCCGAGGCGGGCCACCGTGTCCCCCGGGCGGACCAGCGTCTCCAGCCGTGCGCCGACCTGCTGCAACAGCCGGTCGCCCGCGACGTGGCCGAGGGTGTCGTTGACCTCGTGGAAACGATGCAGGTCGAGCAGCAACAGTGCGACCCGGCCGCCGCGCCCGCCGGCCCGACCCAGCGCCTCCTCGCCGCGCTCCAGTAACAGCCGCCGATTCGGCAGGCCGGTGAGCGCGTCGTGCCGCGACTCCTGCTCACGGTCGAAGCGAACCATCGTGCTGCGGTACAGGGTGTGCAGCGGGAGCACGAACAGCGGGAGCAGCCAGGGCTGTTCGGTGGCCACCACGGCGATCAGCGGGGACAGGCCGATCAGCGCGCCGTGCGAGACCATGCGCGCCCGTAACTCGGCCCGTACCAGCGTGAACACACTCGCCCCGCGCCAACTCGCGCGGACCAGCCAGCCGGACGTCTGCGACACGGCCGCCATCGCGAGCCCGGCCAGCGCGACCACCGGAAAGTCCACCACGCGCAGCCCGCGGGCCTCGTCCGGACCCGGCTCGATGTCGAACAGCCCGAGCACCAGGTCGGCGGCGACGAAGGCGAGTACGTAGTGGCCCATCGTGTAGCCGATTCGCCACCACGAATCGCCTCTGAGCAGGCCGGACACCAGGACCGGAACGGTCTGCCACAGCGCGGCGACCTGCCACCCGTGCACGAGCAGCAGGCCGAAGGTGATGGCGATCGACGGCATCGCGCCGGGGATGTACAACCCCCGGCGCGTGAGCGCCGTGTACACGCCGTCGATCGACACCAGCGCGAGCATGATCCACACGCCGGGGGTCAGCGGGACCGGACAACGACCGTCGGCCACGGCGATCCCGGGTGGCACGACGAGCGCGAGCAGGCCGACCAGCGCCACTGCCCCGGTGTGGATGAAGAACGCGCGTGGTCGCGCCAGTCGCGACAGGTCCGTCCTGCCGATCCGACCCATGCGCCTGCTCCCTGCGGCCTCGTCGGGCGGCATCCCGGGCGCCGGGACGGGTACGCCTGTGGGGCACCGAGCCCGCCGGGTGGGCAAGCTCCCGCCCAGGGTAGGTCGTTCCGGCGGTGCGAGGGAGGGGAATCAGCCGGCGCGCTCGGCCACCCATGCGCGGGCCGCCTCGGGCCCCTCGGCCAGGAGTACCGCGAAGCCCTCGTCGTCGAGGATCGACAGACCCAGTTGCACGGCCTTGTCGTATTTGGACCCGGGGTTGTCGCCCACGACGACGAAGTCGGTCTTCTTCGAGACCGAACCCGTCACCTTGGCGCCGCGCTGCTCCAGGGCCTCCTTGGAGCTGTCCCGGGTATACCCGGTGAGAGTTCCGGTGACGACCGTCACGATTCCGTCAAGCGGGCCGGGCGGCTTCTCCTCGTCGGCGCCCTCCTCGGCGAGTCGTACACCGGCCGCGCGCCACTTCTCGATGATCTCGCGGTGCCAGTCCTCGGCGAACCACTCGGTGACCGCCTTGGCGATGATCGGGCCGACGCCGTCGACCGCGGCGATCTCCTCCTCGGAGGCCGCGGCGAGCCGGTCCAGATCATGGAAGCCGCTGGTGATGGCCCGTGCGGTGGTGTCGCTGACGTGTCGGATGGAGAGCGCGGTCAGGATGCGCCACAGGGGTTGGGTCTTGGCCTTCTCCAAGCCCTTGAACAACGTGTCGACCGTCTGCTTGGCTTCGCCCTTCTGGTTGGCGAAGAACGTCACGACCTTCGGCTCGCCGGTCTTCTCGTCGATCTTGGGCATGCCGGTCCGCTGTTCGCGCACGACCACCTTGATCGGCAGCAACTGCTCCACCGTCAGCGAGAACAGGTCGCCTTCGTTGACCACGGGCGGATCGGCCGGCTCCAACGGCTGGGTCAGCGCGGTCGCCGCGACATATCCCATGCCGTCGATGTCGAGCGCCTTGCGGCCGGCGAGGTAGAACAACCGCTCGCGCAACTGTGCGGGACACGACCGGGCGTTCGGGCAACGTACGTCGACGTCCCCCTCCTTCATCGCCCGCAACTCGGTTCCGCACTCCGGACATTCGGTCGGCATCACGAACTCGCGGGCGTCCGCCGGGCGTAGATCGGCGACCGGACCGAGGATCTCCGGGATCACGTCACCCGCCTTGCGCAGCACCACGGTGTCGCCGATCCAGACGCCCTTGGCCTTGACCACGTTCTGGTTGTGCAGCGTCGCGTAGGCCACCACCGACCCCGCCACCGCCACCGGCTCCATCACCGCGTAGGGCGTCACCCGGCCCGTGCGGCCGACGCCGACCTCGATGTCGAGCAGCTTGGTGTTGACCTCCTGCGGCGGGTACTTGAACGCGATCGCCCACCGAGGCGCCTTGGAGGTCGCGCCGAGCCGGCCCTGGATCGGGATCTCGTCGACCTTGATCACGA
Organism: Embleya scabrispora DSM 41855; assembly: GCF_000372745.1. GTDB lineage: Bacteria > Actinomycetota > Actinomycetes > Streptomycetales > Streptomycetaceae > Embleya > Embleya scabrispora. The sequence goes on from NZ_KB889714.1 coordinate 12,883, forward strand.
TGCCGTCGATCTCGTGCTCGACCGAGTTCCGGTGCTCGCCGAAGTAGCGGACGAACTCCTTCACCTCGTCGATCGTGTCGACCACCTTGTTGTGCCGCGCGGTCGGCAACCCCCACGCGCGCAGGCGCTCGTACGCGTGCGACTGGCAGTCGATGTCGAAGCCCCGACGGGCGCCGATGCCGTGCACGATCATGTGCAGCGGGCGGGACGCGGTCACCCGCGGGTCCTTCTGCCGCAACGATCCGGCGGCGGCGTTGCGCGGGTTGGCGAAGGGCTGCGGCGGAAGCGCCTTCACGGCCAGACCCTGGGCGCGCCGCTCCTCGTTCTCCCGCTCGGCGGCGGTTCGCGCCGCCACCAGTTGCGCGTTCAGCTCGTCGAACTTCTCGATCGGGAAGAACACCTCGCCCCGGATCTCGACGAGCTCGGGAACGTCGTGCCCGCCGTCGTCGCGCAACTGCGTCGGGATCTCCGCGATCGTGCGGATGTTCGGCGTGATGTCCTCGCCGGTCCGCCCGTCTCCGCGGGTCAGGGCACGCACGAGCCGGCCGTTCTCGTAGAGCAGGTTGACCGCCAGCCCGTCGATCTTGAGCTCGCACAGGTAGTGGAACGCCCCCGTGCCCAGCTCGCGGGTGAGACGGTCGTCCCACTCGTCGAGCTCTTCCTCGTTCATCGCGTTGTCGAGGCTGAGCAGACGCTCCAGGTGGTCCACGGAGGTGAAGTCGGTCGAGTACGTGCCGCCGACCTTCTGGGTCGGCGAATCCGGCGTGCGCAGCGCCGGGTACTGCTCCTCGATCGCCTCCAGCTCCCGCATCAGCGCGTCGAACTCGCCGTCGCTGACGACCGGCGCGTCCTTCACGTAGTAGCGGAAGCGGTGCTCCTCCAGCTCACGGGCGAGGGTCGCGGCGCGTTCGCGCACCTCGGCCGGGATCTCGTCCACTCCGGTCGTCGCACCAGCCACGTCGTCGCCCTCCAGCGCCACCAGTTCGAATGAGGTTCGCGGCGTCGCGCGGGCGGAGTGCCGAGGCGCGCCGCCGCGTTTCGCTACATGGCGCCTTCGGGGTCGTCCCGAAGCACCCGGCCGGCAGCCACGCTGTGGGACAGGGCGGCTCGGGCATGTGCCGGAGAAGCACCGGCGAGGCCACACGTGGGGGTCACCACGACGGCTTCGGCCAGGGACTCCGGCGGAAAACCGAGCCTGTTCCACAACGTTCCGACAGACCTGACGGTACCGGGCGGGTCGGACAGCGGACGCGCTCCCACACCGGGCTTGACCTCGGACGCGTCGCTCTCCGGGGCCAGAGCGGGCACCACCCCGGCGAAGAAACGGAAGCCGGCCTCGACCGCCTCGCCGATCGATTCGTTCTGGGATTGTCGCAGCAGCGAGAAGTCGAGCGAGACGCCCGCCGCGCCCGCCTGGCGCAGCAGGGTGATCGGCGTGCCGGGGGCGCAGCAGTGCACGATGGCCGGCACCCCCGCGCCCGCGATCACGTCGCGCAGCGTGTCGCGAACCACCGCCTTGTCCACGGCACGCAACCGGCCGAAACCGCTCGCGGTGGGCACGTCGCCGGCGATCACGCCGGGCAGCGCGGGCTCGTCCAGTTGCAGCACCAGGTCGGCCCCCGGGATCCGCCGGGCCACCTCGGCCACGTGCAGCCGGATGCCCTCGGCGAGCGACACGGCCAGGTCCCGACACGCACCCGGGTCGGCCAACGCCTTGTCGCCGTAGGTCAGTTCGATGGTGGCGGCGAGCGTCCACGGGCCCGCTACCTGGATCTTGAGCGGACCGGTGTAGCCCTGGGTGAACTCCTCCAGCGCGTCCAGGTCCTGGCCCAGGTACGAGCGGGCCCGGCGGTGGTCGCGCCCGGGGCGGTCCACGAAGCGCCACCCGGAGGGCTGTACGTCGGTGTAGAGGTCGACCAGCATCCCGGCCGAGCGGCCGGTCAGGTCGGCGCCCGGCCCGCGGGCGGGCAGCTCGGGCAGGTGCGGCAGGTCGGTCAGCAGGCCGAGCACCATCTTGACGGTCTCGCGGATGTCCTCACCGGGCATGGAACCGACCCCGGTGGCGCTGCCGGGTGGCCAGGGAGAAGTACGTTCTGGGGTGTCCACGTCCGGAAGCTTAGTTCGACCCGGTGCGCACCTTGTCGGCCACCGGAGCGGTGTCGGACGCGGATTCGGTTGGGGAGTCGGACGCGACGTCGGGTGCGGAGTCCGGCGCGGGGACGGAGGCGGATTCGGGCGCGGGGTCGGAGGCGGATTCGGGCGCGGGGTCGGAGGCGAGAGGTCGGGCCGGTGCGCCGGCGGCCGAGCGCAGCGGGACCTCGCGGATATACCAGGACAATCCGAACGCGAGTACGGACAGTATCGCCAGCCCGATCGCCACTCCGTGCAGGCCGCCGGTCACCGCCGACCGGAAGGTCTCCCGGGCGGCAGCGGGCAACTCGCGCAGCATCGCGGGGGTCAGGTCGGCTCGACCGGCCTCCTGCGGGCCCGGCGCGGCTTCGAGGCGGTGTGCGTACACCGCGCCGAGCAGCGCGACGCCGAGCGAGCCACCGATCGTGCGGGTCAGGGTGGCGGTACCGCTCGCCGCGCCCAGGTCGCGCGGATCGGCGCTGTTCATCGTGATCAACATCGTGCTCTGCATCAGGAAGCCCACGCCGATCCCGATCACCAGGGTCAGCGCCGACGCCAGGGCCGTGGGGGTGCCTACGCGCAGGCCGAGCAGGGCGAGTGCGCCGACGATCATCACGGCGCCACCCAGGATGGGGTACCGACGGTAGCGACCGGTGCGGCTGATCAGTCGGCCGATGGAGATCTGCACGCCGAGCATGCCGAACATCAGCGGCAGGAGCAGCAGTCCGCCCGCGGTGGGCGAGGCGGCGCGGACGAACTGCATGTACTGCGGGAGGTAGTTGGTCGCGGTGATCATCACCGCGCCGACCAGGAAGCTCAGCACTTGGGCGAGGGCGAAGTTGCGGTCGGCGAACAGCCGCGGCGGGATGATCGGTTCGGCGGCGCGCCGCTCGACCGGGACGAATGCGGCCAGTGTGGCGGCGGCGAGCCCGGCCAGGCCGAGGATCCGCGGCGAGGTCCACGCGTAGGTGCTGCCCGCCCAACCGGCGAGCAGGGTCAGGGCGATGATTGCGGTGGTGAGCAGCGCGGCGCCCGCGACGTCGATGCGGGCCTTGATCCGCACGGTGTCGAGGCGGATGCCGACGCCGACGATGGCCAGGGCGAGCAGGCCGACCGGCACGTTGACGTAGAACGCCCAGCGCCAGTTCAGGTGATCGGTGAGGAAGCCGCCCAGCAGCGGCCCGCCGACCAGTGCGATCGGCATGATGGCGCCGAACAGCGTCTGTACCCGGCCGCTGTCGCGCGGCGGCACGAGCGCGCCGATCAACGCGAACGCGCCGACCATCAGGCCGCCCGCCCCCAATCCCTGGACGGCGCGGAAGACGATCAGCTCGTTCATGTCCCGGGCCATTCCGGAGAGCATCGAGCCGACCAGGAACACGCCGATCGAGGCCATGAACACGCCCTTGCGACCGTAGAGGTCGCCCAGCTTGCCCCAGATCGGGGTGGTCGCGGCGGCGGCGAGCAGGTAGGCGGTCACCACCCAGGACAGCCGGTCCAGGCCGCCGAGGTCGCCGACGATGGTGGGCAGCGCGGTGCCCACGATGGTGCCGTCGAGCATGCCCAGGAACATGCCGAGCACCAGGCCGACGATGCCGAAGGGGATCCTGGTGGGTGTGGTGTCGGTTTTCTGCGGCATGGCGTTGCCCCCGTGCTGACTCGGTCGGGTTCGATGGTGTCGACGGGGCGTCAGGCCGCGTACGGGCGAACGGCCTTGGCGTCGCGCAGGGCGTGCGCCCACCACACGAGCTGGTCGAGCATGGTCTTAGCGGCGGCGTTCGAGGCGGGGTCGACCGCGTCGCCCTCGGCGTCGAACTTGTCCCAGTGCCCGTGGAAGCTGACCGTGTCCCGCACGGTCACCGCGTGCAACTCGGCCAGTACTACCCGCAGTTGCTCGACCGCGCGCAGTCCGCCGGAGACCCCGCCGTAGGACACGAAGCCGACCGGCTTGGCGTGCCACTCCGGGTTGTGCCAGTCGATGGCGTTCTTCAGCGCGGCCGGGAAGCTGTGGTTGTACTCCGGCGTGACGATCACGAACGCGTCGGCGGCGGCCAGCCGGGGCGACACCTTCGCGAGCGACTCGGCGGTGCCGGGCGCGGGCGGCTGCCCGAAGGCGGGGAACACGGTGGGCAGCGGGGTCTCGACCAGGTCGACCACGTCCACGGTCAGGTCGGCACGCTCGGCGGCGCGGGCGCGCGTCCATGCGGCGACGGTGGGCGCGAAGCGGCCGTCCCGGGTGCTGCCGACGATGATCGCGAGGCGCAGGGGGGCGGGAGTGATGGCGGGCATGGTTGCTCCTCGATGGGCTGTGTACAACGTATCCGATGAAATACAACGTACACATGGTCGTGTACATCGTCTACTCCGGATACGGCGTCTACTCCTGATACGTTGTACGCGTCGTTGCAGCGCACCCCGGAGGAGCCGTCATGGCCGGCCAGAAGAAGAAGTCGTCGCCGGTCGAGGCGCGACCGGGCGCCACGGGCGCGGGCGCGGGTGCCGTTTCCGTTTCCGTTTCCGATTCCGATTCCGGTCCCGGTTCCGGCGACGAGCGGCGCGTCTCGCTGTGGGAGCGGTTGGAGAACCCGCCACCGGCTCCGCGCACCGTGCTCACTCCGGATCGCATCGCCGAGGTCGCGGTCTCGATCGCCGATGCGGAGGGCATCGATGCGGTGACGATGCGGCGGCTGGCGACCGAGTTGGGCGTCGCGCCGATGGCCGCCTATCGGTACGTGGCGGGCAAGGAAGACCTGTTGGAGCTGATGGTCGACCGGGTCTACGGCGAGATGGCCGCGCCCGAGACCGGCGCGGGTTGGCGCGCGACGCTGCGCACGCTCGCGACGAGCACGCGCGACATCGTGCTGCGGCATCCGTGGCTGGTGCAACTGCCGTCGGCCCGCGCGGCGATCTCACTCACCCCGCACCGGCTGGCGGCGGCGGAGTGGGGGATGGCCGCGCTGTCCGAACTCGACCTCTCGCCCGACGAGATGATGGTCGCGGTGGACACGGTCGGCGCGTACGTCCAAGGCCGCACCGCCTCCGAGGTGGCCACCCTGCGGCTGATGGCGGTGCAGGGCGCGGCCGACGGCCACGCGCTGCGCACGCACCTGGCTCCGGAGATGACCTACCTGATGAGCACGGGCCGCTACCCCGCCTTCCGCGCGTATATCGGCGCCGCCCGCCGCAAGGACGACGCCCGCTGGCAATTCGAGACCGCCCTCGACTGCATCCTCGACGGCCTCGCCACCCGCCTGGGCATCCGACCCGCGAGGTAGGGTCGCGCCCGCGTCCATGTACATATGACACATTTGTGACAGCCGAGTTCGGCGCGCCGAAGCCGGCCGCCGCCGGTGGTGGTCCGGTGGCCACCACGATCGATCCGCGGCTCCAACGCGCGGCGGACGCGGCGGTGGCCGAACACGCGAAGGGCCGGCTGGTCGGCCTGGTCGCGTTGAGCATCGACAAGGGCGAGGTGCGAGCCCTCGCGAACGCGCCGACCACCGGCATGAATCGGGCCTGCCCGACCGGCAACCTCAAACGCCGACCGGACCGAAATCCAGCCCGACCGGCAACCTCAAACGCCGGCCGAGCCAAAATCCAGCCCGGCCGGCGTTTGAGGCCAAGTAGCCCGTCCGGCGCCTGAGGACAGCAGGCCGCAGGCCGGCCACACCGAAGCCCTTGCCCGATCGGCCGCACGGCCCACCCGCACGGCCCACCCGCACGGCCCGATCTCAGGAACCGAAGGCCAACCCCACACTCCGGCCTATCTCGCGCCGTTGAAGGTAGAAACAGGCCTTGTGCGGCTCCGCCCCATGCTCACCGGTGTAACCACCCCGCAGCACCGGCCCACCCTCCGCGGGGACCGGGAACATCCGCGACAGAGTGGGATCGGCGGCCACGAGGTCGTCACGATCGGCCAGGTTCACCCAGTTCTCGACGAACGCCGGCGGCTGCGCGGGCTGCGGTCGCACCCACGAGTCGACGACGGTGTCCGGACCGAGCGGCGACCCGAGCGTGATCAACAGCGGCAGCGGTCTGCGCAGCCGGTGGGCGAGTTCGTAGGCGACCACCGCACCGAGCGAGTGCCCGATCACCACCTTGGTGTCGAAGCCGATCTCGGCACCGACTCGATCGAGCACCCGATTCCGGGTCTGATCATCCGTCAGGTATCGGGTCAGCTGGGTCAGCGCCTTGTTCACGAAGCCACCGGCCGAGCCCGGTCCGTCGGCGGCGAACCAGCGCAACCCGGCGAGCCCACACGTGGGGGAGAGCACGACGGTGCGACCCGTCTCCCCCGGCCCGCCCTCCAGGCGGGCGATCTCCCTTGCCGCGCGCTGCCGTTCCGGCGGAACCGAACCGCGAACCGCGGCGCGATCCAGCCATTCGCGACCGATGCGCGCGGTCACCTCGTGCTGGATGTCCTCGTCGATCATCTCGCCCTGCGACGGGTGTCGGCGGAGCAGGTCACCATAGAACGCCATCCGCGCGTCGATCCCGCGACGGGTGTGGCGGTACTTCCACAGACGATCCGCGACCTCGGGAAACCCCGCGGCCTTCACTCCCCGGGCCAGTCGTGGGACCCACTCCTCCTCGAGCGTGTGGGCCGACCTGTATTCCTGCGCGATCCCGTGTACCAGCACGATGGCGGCCATCGTGTCCCCTCCCAAGCCCCGAGTTCTTGACGAGCGCGCTCTCGGACGCCGGGCCCAAGAGTTGTGCGAAAGGCCGATCGACGCGGGGGGACGCAGACCGGAGAGTGGCTTCGCAAGGTTCTCTTACCCAGTCGGTAACGGAAGTTGGCATTTGAGTGAAGTTACTTCCGGGTTGTTCGACGAGATGTGCCATCCGGCCGGAAATGCACGCACCTGGCCGGCGGTGCGGGGCCGACGCGAGGGCCGACGGGCGGCCCTGGGCGGGACGCGATCCGGGCCGGTCGGTCCGTCACGGAATCCGTTCCGGCTTCGCAATAGACTTGGCGCCCACACCCGACGAAACCGAAGGAACCCGCCTGCATGCCTGGCATCACGCGCGAGGAGGTCGCCCACCTCGCCCGGCTGTCGCGGCTGGAGCTCGGGGCCGAGGAGCTTGATCACCTCGCCGCGCAGCTCGACGACATCATCGGCGCGGTCGCCCGCGTCGCCGAGGTCGCAGCCGACGACATCCCGCCGACCTCGCACCCGCTGCCGTTGACGAACGTCATGCGACCGGACGTCATCCGCCCCGGGCTCAGTCCCGAGGAGGCGCTGTCCGGTGCGCCGGCCGCCGAAGAGCAGCGTTTCCGGGTGCCCCGCATCCTGGGAGAGGAGTGACGGCCATGACCGAGACCATTCGCTGGACCGCGGCCGAGACCGCCTCCGCGATCGCCGACGGCAAGGTCACCGCCGTCGAGGTCGCCCAGGCCCACCTGGACCGCATCGAGGCCGTCGACGCCAAGGTGCACGCGTTCCTGCACGTGGACGCGGACGGCGCGCTCGCCGCGGCCAAGGCCGTCGACGACGCCCGCGCGCGCGGCGACCGGCTCGGCCCGCTGGCCGGTGTGCCGCTCGCGCTCAAGGACGTGTTCACCACCAAGGGCGTGCCGACCACGTGCGGGTCGAAAATGCTCGACGGCTGGAAGCCGCCGTACGACGCGACGCTGACCCGCCGGCTCAAGGACGCGGGCGTGGTCATCCTCGGCAAGACCAACATGGACGAGTTCGCCATGGGGTCCTCCACCGAGAACTCCGCGTACGGCCCGACCGGCAACCCGTGGGATCCGAGCCGGGTCCCCGGTGGCTCCGGCGGTGGTTCGGCCGCCGCCATCGCGTCCTTCCAGGCGCCGCTGGCGATCGGTACGGACACCGGCGGCTCGATCCGCCAGCCCGCCGCACTCACCGGCACGGTCGGCGTCAAGCCCACCTACGGCGGCGTCTCCCGCTACGGCCTGGTCGCCTTCTCGTCCTCGCTCGACCAGGGCGGCCCGTGCGCCCGTACCGTGCTCGACGCCGCACTGCTGCACGAGGCGATCGCCGGGCACGACCCGCTCGACTCGACCTCGATCGACGCCCCGGTGCCCAACGTGGTCGAGGCCGCGCGCAGCGGCAGCGTCAAGGGCCTGCGGATCGGCGTGGTCAAGGAGTTCGCCGGCGAGGGCTACCAGGCGGGCGTGCTGGCGCGCTTCGCCGAGGCGGTCGAGCTGCTGCGCGAACTGGGCGCCGAGATCGTCGAGATCTCCTGCCCGAACTTCACCTACGCGATGCCGGCCTACTACCTGATCGCCCCCTCGGAGGCGTCGTCCAACCTCGCCCGCTTCGACGCGATGCGTTACGGCCTGCGGGTCGGCGACGACGGCGAGCACTCGGCCGAGGAGGTCATGTCGCTGACCCGCGAGGCCGGCTTCGGCGCCGAGGTCAAGCGCCGGATCATGCTCGGCACGTACGCGCTGTCCTCGGGCTACTACGACGCGTACTACGGCCAGGCGCAGAAGGTTCGCACGCTCATCACCCGCGACTTCGAGGCCGCCTTCGGGCAGGTGGACGTGCTCGTCTCGCCGACCACGCCGACCACCGCGTTCCCGATCGGGGAGCGCGCGGACGACCCGATGGCGATGTACCTCGCGGACCTGTGCACCATCCCGTCCAACCTCGCGGGCAACGCCGCGATGTCGCTGCCGTGCGGCCTCGCGGACGAGGACGGCCTGCCGGTCGGCCTGCAGATCATCGCGCCGGCCATGGCCGACGACCGGCTGTACCGGGTGGGCGCCGCCGTCGAGGCCGCGTACCTGTCCCGCTGGGGTGCCCCGCTGCTCGACCGCGCACCCGCGCTCTGACTTTTCGAGGAGTCGATATGGCCAAGAAGAAGAAAGCCCCCAAGAGCAACGTCGCCAAGGTCTTCAGCGTCGGCATGCAGCTGTTCGGTGCGATCGGCGTGCTCAAGCAGATCAAGGAGGCCCGCGGCAAGAACGACAAGCTGGAGCTGGCCGACGCGGTGATCAGCGCAGCCGCCGTGGTCACCGGCTTCGCGCTGCTGATCCGTGCCATGCGCGAGGTCGAGGAAGAGCTGACGGAGGCCGACGTCCTGTGAGTACCACCAGCCTGATGTCCTACGAGGACGCGCTGGAGACCTACGACCCGGTGATGGGCCTGGAGGTCCACGTCGAGCTGGGCACCGCGACCAAGATGTTCTGCGGCTGCTCGACCGAGTTCGGCGCGGAACCCAACAGCCAGGTCTGTCCGACCTGTCTGGGCATGCCCGGCGCGCTGCCCGTGGTCAACGCGGTCGCGGTCGAGTCGGCGATCCGGATCGGCCTCGCGCTCAACTGCAACATCGCCGAGTGGTGCCGCTTCGCCCGGAAGAACTACTTCTATCCGGACATGCCGAAGAACTTCCAGACCTCGCAGTACGACGAGCCGATCGCGTTCGAGGGGTACCTCGACGTCCAGGTCGAGGGCAAGACCTGGCGGGTGGAGATCGAGCGCGCGCACATGGAGGAGGACACCGGCAAGTCGCTGCACATGGGCGGCGCCACCGGTCGCATCCACGGCGCGGACTACTCGCTGCTCGACTACAACCGGTGCGGCATCCCGCTGATCGAGATCGTCACCAAGCCGATCGAGGGCGCGGGCGAACTGGCCCCGCTGGTGGCCAAGGCGTACGTGGCCGAGCTGCGCGAGCTGATCCGCGCGCTCGGGGTGTCCGAGGCCCGGATGGAACTCGGCCAGATGCGCTGCGACGCGAACCTGTCGCTGCGCCCCAAGGGCCGGGAGAAGTTCGGCACCCGCAGCGAGACCAAGAACGTCAACTCGCTGCGTTCGGTGGAGCGGGCCATCCGGTTCGAGATCCAGCGGCACGCCACCGTCCTGACCGACGGCGGCACCATCGTGCAGGAGACCCGGCACTTCCACGAGGACGACGGCAGCACCACCGCAGGCCGGATCAAGGAAGAGGCCGAGGACTACCGCTACTTCCCCGAGCCCGATCTGGTGCCCGTCGCGCCCTCGCGCGAGTGGGTCGAGGAGCTGCGCGCCACGCTGCCCGAGCTCCCGTCGCTGCGCCGCGCCCGGCTCCAAGCCGAGTGGGGCGTCAACGACTTCGAGATGCAGTCGATGGTCAACGCCGGTGTGCTCGACGTGATCCTGGCCACGATCGACGCCGGGGCCCACGCGGACGCGGCGCGCAAGTGGTGGCTGGGCGAGTTGTCCCGGCGGGCCAACGAGCGCGGCGTCGAGGTGGCCACGCTGCCGATCACCGCGGCCCAGGTCGCGCGGGTGGCGGCGCTGGTCGAGAGCGGCGAACTGAACGACAAGCTGGCCCGCCAGGTGATCGACGGCGTGCTCGCCGGCGAGGGCGAGCCGGACGCGGTGGTCGAGGCGCGCGGGCTCAAGGTCGTCTCCGACGACTCCGCGCTCGGCGCGGCCGTGGACGAGGCGATCGCGGCCAACGCGGGCATCGCCGACAAGATCCGCGGCGGCAAGGTGCAGGCGGTCGGGGCCCTGGTCGGCGCGGTCATGAAGACCACCCGCGGACAGGCCGACGCGGCCCGGGTGCGCGAGCTGATCCTGGAGCGCCTGGGCGTGTCCTGACGAAACACCACTCGGTCCCACCGAGGAGGGCCCTCGATCGCGGTGCGATCGAGGGCCCTCGGCCGTATCTGCCCGGTGTGCGCCCGCGGACCACCGCGACGCGATGTTCGGCCGGGGTTCTCCTGAGGTCTGTACGACCCCCTTATCGGGTTCTCCCCAGGCGCCTTAGATCGATCCCGGACGAGCCGAGCACCGCGGATGCGGCATCCGACCGATGTCCGCGGGCCCCCTGGGACGCGAGGCTCGTAGCACGAGCCGGAGCGACCGGTTCGGGGGACCAGGAGGTCGACACCATGTTGGAGTACGAACTGTTCCGAGCCCGTGAGCGCGAGCTGCGGGCGACCGCCGACCAGGACCGCATGGTCCGCGAGGCGCTGCGAGCCGGCCGGCGTGCGGCCAAGGCGGCCCGGGTGGCCCGGCGCGAGGAGCGGCGAACCGGCCGAGGCGCCGGCGGGCTCAGCTCCGATCGCAGCCTGATCGGGTGGAGGGTATCCGGTCTGCACCTGCACGCGCGGTAAGCACGTGATGCCCGCCACGCCCGCCGAAACCTGTTGGTTGACCTGCGCAAACGGGTTTCGCCGGGCGTGAAAACCCCGGCTGCGAAGCGGAGGAACATGACATGCTCGGCACTGTGGCGAGTACTTCTGTTTCTCCCGTGTTCGTAGGCCGGTCATTGGAAATGGCGCGGTTCCTCACGGCCCTGCGCGAAGCCGACGAGGGCACGCCGGGCGTCGTGCTCGTCGGGGGCGAGGCCGGCGTCGGCAAGACGCGCCTGCTCCAGGAGTTCCTGGAGCGCGCCGAGGCACAGGGCGCGGTGACCGCCGTCGGCGGCTGTCTGGAGCTGGGCGCGGAGAGTCTGCCGTTCGCGCCGATCTCGGCGGCGCTGCGCACCCTCTCCCGCCGGATCGGCCCCGAACTGGCCGAGGCGGTCGCCGGGCGCGAGCGCGACCTCGCGTGGCTGCTGCCCGACCTGGCGCCGGGCGCGATCGCGCGCGACGGCGAGTTCGACCGGGTCCGGCTGTTCGAGCTGATGCTCGGCCTGCTGGAGCGACTGGGCGGCGACCGTACGCTCGTGATCGCGATCGAGGACCTGCACTGGGCCGACTCGTCCACCCGTGAGCTGCTCGGCTTCCTGTTCCGGCTGCTGCGCACCGGCCGGATCCTGATCGTGGGGACGTATCGGGCGGACGCGGTCGGCCGGCGGCATCCGCTGCGGTCCTTCCTGGCCGAGCTGGACCGGGTGCACAACGTCTCCCGGATCGACCTGGCCAGGCTCACCCGGGCCCAGGTCGGCGAGCAGTTGCGCGGCATCCTGCGCGAGGATCCGCCGCGGCGCCTGACTCGCCAGATCTTTCAGAAGTCCGAGGGGAACGCGTTCTTCGTCGAGGAGCTCGCGTGCAGCATCCGGGACGGACAACTCACCGGCATCTCCGACACGTTGCGTGATCTGCTGCTGATCCGGATCGAGGAGTTGTCCGAGGACACCCAGAAGGTGATCCGACTGGCCGCGATCGGCGGGGTCACCGTCGGCCACCGGCTGCTCACCGAGGTCTCCTGGCTGGACCCGGATCGCCTGGAGGAGGCGCTGCGCACGGCGGTGTCCGCGCACGTGCTGGTGCCGGTCGGTGAGGAGTTCCAGTTCCGCCATTCGCTGGTGCGCACCGCGATCCGCGAGGACCTGATGCCGGGTGAGCGGGTCCGCCTCTACGCCACCTTCGCCGAGGCGCTCGAGCGCTGCCCGGACATGGTCGCGGCCGACGAATTGCGCGGGCGGATCGCGACCTACTGGTTCCACGCCGGCAAGGCGGTCAAGGCGCTGCCCGCGGTGCTCGCCGCGGCCGAGGCGGCACGCGAGCGGTATGCCTTCGACGAACGCACCCGGCTGCTGGAGCGGGCGCTGCTGCTGTGGGAGCAGGTGCCCGATCCCGAGCAGTTGAGCGGTCGTCGCCTGCTCGACATCTACATGGAGGCGGTCACCGCGGCTCGACTGGGCAGCGAGCGCGAGTTGGCCATCCACTTCTGCAAGCGCGCGATCCAACTGGTGGACCCGGTCGCCGAACCCGAATTGGCCGCGTTCCTGTGGCGGGAGAAGGCGCGCGGCCTGCGCAACCTGTGCCGCTCCTCGGGCAGGCCGGAGCTGCGCCGGGCGCAACAGATCCTGGAGGGGCTGCCGCCGTCGATGGAACAGGCCCGGGTGCTCGCGCACATCGCCCGGGACCGCATGCTCGACGGCGAGGGCAGCGAGGCGATAGCCGAGGCCATGCTCGCGCTGGAGCGCGCACGCACCGTGGACAGCCCCGACATCGAGGCGGAGGCGCGCAAGACGCTCGCGTGCGGCCTGGTGCAGATCGGCCGGATCGAGGAGGGGATGGCGCAACTCGCGCTGGCCGAGGAAGGCGCGATCAGGAGCAGCGAGCCGGACAGCCTGGTGCACATCCTGAGCAACAAGGCGTCGTTGCTGGAGGGGCTGGGCCGGCACCGGGAGAGCGCGGTGGCCGCGCGGCGCGCGATGGACATCGCCGGCGAGCGCGGACTCACCCGCACGTCGGGCTCGTTCGCGCTGGGCAACCTCGCCGAGTCGCTGCTCTCGGCCGGCGATTGGGCCGACCTGGAGACGCTGGTGGAGAAGACCCTCGACCTGGACCCCGGACCGCAGACCACCCGCCATCTCGAACTGCAACTGGTCGACCTGTGCCTGGCCCGGGGCGACGTGCGCGGTGCGACCGCGCATCTCAAGCGGTCCCGGCTGGCCGCCGGCTCGCGCTACGTGGAGGCGCAATACGCGATCCCGCTGGCGCGCGCCGAGATTCGGGTGGCCGAGGCGCAGGGCCGGCTGGACGAATCCCGCGAGGCGCTGGTCGCGGCCCTGGAGGGGGTCGGCTGCCCGCCGGGACACCAGCGCTACATGTGGCAGCTGCTCGCCGACGCGGCCGCGAACGAGGCGGACGCGCGCACCTCGACCGTGCGTCCGCGCGAATCCGAACTCAAGGCCCGCCAGGACATCGCCGACCGGATCGAGGCGATGGCCGGATCGCTCGCGGTGGACTGCGCGCTGGACGCGGCGTACGCATCGCTGGTCAAGGCCGAGCTGGCCCGGGCGGCCGGCACCGACGACGCCGAGTTGTGGGGACGGGTCGTGTGCGCCTGGGAGCTGACCGAGCAGCCCTACCGCACGGCCTGGGCCCGATTCCGGCACGCGGAGACCCTCCTCGCGGCCGGCGACCGCGACGCCGCCGCGCTCCCGCTGGCCACCGCCGCGGAGGTGGCCGTCCTCCTGGACGCCAAGACCCTGCGCGAACTCATCGACCTGCTCACCCGCCGCGCCCGGATGGCCCCCACCGCCCAGGGCGACCCGGGCACGCCGCTGCCGACCCTGACGCCACGCGAGATCGACGTGCTGCGGCTGGTCGCCGACGGCCGCAGCAACCGACAGATCGCCGAAGAGCTCTACATCAGCGTCAAGACGGCCAGCGTCCACGTGTCCAACATCCTGGCCAAGCTCGAAGTCACCGGCCGAGGCGAAGCCGCCGCCGTGGCCCACCGACTGCACCTGGTCGACGGCTAGAGGGCCGGAGCAGCCCACCCGATGCCGGTGAAACCCGACCTCCGCAGCCAAGGCAACGGGTGGGGTACGGCCGGCGCCGACCGATAACAAACCGCCGCTAGCCGGCAGCCGCGCAGGACAGGTCGGCGAGTTCACCGAGTGTGCCGGAGAAGTCGGCGGTCAGCCCCGCGAGAACGACCCATGCCTCGGGATTCGCGCCGATCCGCTTCGCGAGTCGCGCGAGCGCCGGGCGGGGATTGCCGGGTGCCCAGTGGTAGGCGTCGATCGAGACCAGCGCCTCGAACGCGTGCCGGGCCGGGCGCGCGTGCCGGACGACCTCCTCGGTGGGCAATTCGCCGGCGGTGACCGCGGCGGAGAGCCAGGAGTGCCACTGGTCCAGGGGAGTGTCGCGGACGCGGTCGGCGGGCGGCCGGCGATGTTCGGGAACGGGCGGTTCGGCGCGCGGACCACGGTCCCAGCGGGCCCGCAACTCCCGCAGCGGGGTGGGGTCCTCGGCGGCCAGCGCGGCCCGGGCGGTGCTGCGGATCCGGTCCGGGAACAGTGCGCCGTGCCGGTCGAGGATGTCGCCGGCCACCGTCGGATCGGCCCGTTCCCACAGGCTCAGCACGATGTCGATCCAGTCGATCCGGCGCAGTTTGCGCGCCTCGCACTGCGGCAGCGCGTGGTCCACCAGCGCCGGGTCGCCGGACAGCGCGTAGGCCTCGGGCTCGCTCCCGAAGTGCGGTTCGTCGATCAACCGGCTCCGCAGGTCGGGGTGCATCGGCTCGCGGGGCCGGTCGGCCCGCCGGCCGGCGTAGATCTCGCGCCGCAACTCGGCGGTGACGCCGGAGCGGTTGTCCACCAGGAGACGGTCCAGGTGGTCGTCGCCCAGGTCCTTGAGACGTCCGGCGTAGTGCCGCCCGAGGCTTTGGTGCTGGGCGAGCACTTCGAGCAGCGCGGGATGTCCACAACGCAGCGCCGCCTCGGTGACGTTGGGCAGCGGTGGAACGTTGCCCGGGAGCAGTGCGGCCGCCGCCGCGTGGTCGAGATGCGGTATCAGGGCGGTCAGTTCGTCCGCGTTCAGCCTGCGGAGCAAAAAGACCACGGACGGGCGGACGGCGGCGGGAACCTCGATCGCGGCCTCACCCGAGTGCGCCGCGGCGGCCGCGAACAACTCCGGCAGGGTGCCGGCGAAGCGCCCGAGTGTGCGGGCCACGTGTGCCCATGCCGCCGGATTCGCGCCGAGTGTCGTCACGATCCCCGGCCTGAGCAACTCGTGGATCGCCACTTCACCGGTGACGTAGGCGTGTTCGCGCGAGACCACCGCGAGCACCTGGGCGGCGACCCGCGCGGGCCGCATCCGGGTCAGGATCTCGCGTGGCGCCAGCACCCCGGCCCGCAGCGCGGGGCCCACCTGGTCCAGTGCCTCGGTCCGGGTCACCGGCGCGTCCGGGGCATGCAACACACGTGCGGAGCCGCCCCGTCGGGCGGTGTGCGCGAGCACGGGATGTGCGCGCAGCAGCGCGAGCGCCCGCTCGGCCGTAACCCCCGTCCGCCGCAACTCCCGTCGCCCGCGATCGAGAATTTCGTCCGCGTCGCCGGCGGCCTCCTCGCAAAGGCCGGCCTCGGCCTCCTCGTCCGGTACGAACGCCCCCGCCACCACCGGGTCGCCGCCGGCCTCGATCAAAAGGCACAGTTGATCGGGCGTCAGCCGCGGATTGGCCGCGGCCCGAACGATCGCTCCGACGCTGCCGTGGGCGGCGATCGTCTCGACCAACGCGTCCGACACGCGCATCTCGTCGGCCACCATCGCGTGGAGCCCGCGCAATCCCGCCAACCGTACGAACACGCCCTCCACGTCGGCTTCGGCAAGCTCACTCAGCACCAACAGCAGGCCCTGGTCCATGGATCCCCTCCCTCACGTCCCCACGCTAACGTCCGCCTCGGACGTCGTCCGAGGCGGACGGGAGAGGGCTCGCGTCAAGGCTCAGCCTGTTACCAGGCGCAGGATCCGATCATCCCCCTTACGGGGCGTCCCCCGGCCGTCCGTCATGCCGGTGACCAGCCACAGTTCGCCCGGACCGACCGCCACGACCGTGCGCAGCCGGCCGTACCTGCCCTGGAACCAGGCCTTGGGTTCGGCCACGGTGGAGCCCAGGATCGGTGCCTGCCACAGGCGTTCGCCCTTGAGGCCCGCCAGGTACACCACGTCGCCCAGGATGGCGATGCCGCTCGGCGAGGCGTCGTCCGTGGCCCACTGGGCGACCGGGTTCACGTACTCGGGTTTGTCGCTCGTGCCCTCGACCACCGGCCAGCCGTAGTTGGCGCCGGAGCGGATCAGATTCAGCTCGTCCCAGGTGTCCTGGCCGAACTCGCTCGCCCACAGCCGGCCGGTCGAATCCCACGCGAGCCCCTGGACGTTGCGGTGGCCCAGGCTCCACACCGGGGAGTTCGGGAACGGGTTGCCGGGCGCCGGTCGGCCCTCCGGGGTGAGCCGCAGGATCTTGCCGCCGAGCGAGGATTCGTCCTGGGCCAACGCCTTCTGCCCGGCCTCGCCGGTGCCCGCGTACAGCATGCCGTCCGGGCCGAACGCGATTCGGCCGCCGTTGTGGTTCGAGGCCGCCGGGATCCCGGCGAGCAGCACCTCGGGTTGCCCCAACGGCTGCCCCGGTACATAGGTCATCCGAACGATCCGGTTGTCCTGCGCGGTGGTGAGATACGCGTACAGGAAGTGGTCGGTCGCGAACGTCGGAGCCACCGCGATCCCGAGCAGCCCGCCCTCCCCGCGATGCGCCGAACCCGGCACCGTGCCCACCACCACCGGCGTCGCGGTGCCCGGGCCGAGGCGGGTGATCGTGCCCGTGTCGCGCGAGGACACCAGCGCGTCCCGATCCGGCAGCAGTGCCACGCCCCACGGCGTGTTCAGATCCCGGGCGATCTCCCCGGTGACGATCGGCTCGACGACCCCGGTCGCGGTCGGCCCCGCCGGCACGTTCGGCGCCTGCGTCGCGGCCACCGGCGCGGTGGGCCGAGCCGTGGCCTCGCCGTGCGACGAGTCGTCGTCGGAACCGCACGCGGTGAGCCCGGCCGCGACCGCGACGGCGAGCGCCACACAGGGCCAACGGGGCTTCGGACGGCGTGCGCGCACCGGAAAACACCACCTTCTCGAGATGCCTCGACCCTAAGCGGATCGAGGCCGCGAGGGAGGGGGCCGACACGACATTTAGAGTTCGTGCCATGGTCACCGACGGCAGGATCTGGGTCCCGTACCCCCTGGAGCAACTCGCCCCCCTCCCCGGCAAACTCGACAAAGGCGACGGCACCGGCTCGATCGTCGATGTCTACGACGGCGTCGGCGGCCCGGTTCCCGACACCGCCGCCGACGTCGAGTTCTACGTCCTGCCGTACATGTTCGACCGCCCTCCGCTGGACCGGATCGCGGAGATGCCCCGGCTGCGGGTGATCCAGACGCTGACCGCCGGCTACGAACACGTACTGCCCTACCTGCCGCCCGGCGTGACGCTGTGCAACGGCCGCGGCATCCACGAGACGAGCACCGCCGAACTCGCGCTCGCCCTGACCCTCGCCGCGCTGCGCGACATCCCGGCGTTCGTGCGCGGCCAGGACGCGGGGGAGTGGCGATCGGGGTTCTATCCCGCGCTGGCCGACAAGCGGGTGCTGATCGTCGGCTACGGGGCGATCGGCGAGGCGGTGGACCGCCGGCTCCAGGGCTTCGAGGTGGACGTGGTCCGAGTGGCCCGCAGCGCCCGCTTCGGCCCGCACGGACCGGTCCGAGCGATGGCCGATTTGCCCGAGCTGCTCCCGCACGCCGATGTGGTGATCCTCACCATCCCGCTCACCGCGGACACCCGCGGTCTCGTCGACGCGGACTTCCTGAGCCGGCTGCCCGACGGCGCACTCGTGGTCAACGTCGCGCGCGGCGCGGTCGTGGACACCGACGCGCTGCTCACCGAACTGCGTACGGGTCGGGTCCGCGCGGCGCTGGATGTCACCGAACCCGAGCCGCTGCCGGCCGACCATCCACTGCGCTTCGCTCCCGGTGTGTTGATCAGCCCGCACGTCGGTGGCAGCTCGTCCGCTTTCCTGCCGCGCGCCCTGCGGCTGATCCGCGAGCAGCTCGAACGCTGGTCCGAAGGGATGGCTCCGGCGAACATCGTGCGTGACTGAGCAACCGAAACCGTGCGATCGCGCTCTGCTCGGGCAGGGCCGACACCGGTACGGTGTGCCCGCGCACGCCGACCCGGATGGAGAGACATGGAAGACAGGGGGACGGCGTCCGGCGCTGTTCACGAGCGGTTCGATGCCTCGCACAGCGCCGATGCGGTCGGCGCGCCGACCGCATCGGCGGTCGTCGAACGGCCCGTGGTCGCTCCCCGAACGGGTGAACACGACCTCGGCCTGCGCGCAGTGGTCGAGCGGGCCCGCCTGCGAGTCGGTCCAGGCGTACTGCCCTACCTGCTCGCGGCGTGCTTCTTCCTGATCTACACCGCACACTCCGTACTCCGGCATCGCCGGATGGAGACGCATGCCTACGACCTGGGTCTGTTCGAACAGGTGGTCAAGGCGTACTCGAATTTCGAGGCGCCGGTATCGGACATCCGGGCGCCCGGCTTCAACGTGCTCGGCGAGCACTTCCACCCGATCCTGGCCCTGCTCGGCCCGATCTACCGGATCTTCCCCGGCCCGAGCACCCTGCTGGTCGCCCAGGCGTTCCTGGTCGCCGCCTCGGTGATACCGATCACCCGGATCGCCGCACGCGCGTTCGGCACGCTCGGGGCCGCCGGGCTCGGCATCGCGTACGGGTTGTCCTGGGGCATTCAGTCGGCCATCTCGTTCGACTTCCACGAGATCGCGTTCGCCGTACCGCTGCTGGCCTTCGGCCTGGATCGTTTCCTGCTCGGCCGGCATCTTCAGGCGCTGGCCTGGTGGCTGCCGCTGATCCTGGTCAAGGAGGACCTCGGGCTCACCCTGGCCGCCGCGGCCGTGCCGCTGGTGCTGCTGCGTCGCTGGAAACTGGCCGCCGCTCACGTGCTGATCGGGGTCTCCGCGTTCGCGCTGGCGATCTTCGTCCTGCTGCCTGCGATGAACCCGAACGACACGTACGCGTTCTGGGGCAACCTCGACTCGTCCCAGCGCTCCGGCAACGCGGATCCCAGCACACCGCTGAGCCGGGTGCCGATCACCGAGCTGATCATCGAACTGCCCAAGTCGATGGTGTTGCCCAGCGCGAAGTGGATGACGCTGTTCACCCTGCTGCTGCCCACCGGGTTCATCGCGCTGCGCTCGCCGATCCTGGCGATGATCGTGCCCACCATGTTGTGGCGGTTCACCTCCGGCAACGAGTTCTACTGGGGCACCTACTTCCACTACAGCGCGGTGCTGATGCCGATCGTGTTCGCGGCCTTCGTGGACGGCGTGGTCCGGTTGCGCGCGTCGCGGGCGGACTGGTTGCGCCGGTACGCCGCCAAGGCCGCCATCGTCCCGCTCGCGGTGTCGCTGGCGTTCGCGCGCGACTTCCCGCTGATGGACCTGCTGCACAAGCGCACCTGGACGGTTCAGGACCGGGTGCACTCGGCGCACAAGGTGCTCGACCGGGTTCCGGACGATGCGACGGTGTCGGCCACCATGAGCTTCTCGCCGCAACTGGTCGCGCGGGTACGACGGGTGACCGACTTCCCGACCATCCTGCCCGGCCCCGGCTACGCGGCGATCGAGGTGTGGGGCGACAACAAGGACTGGGCCCGCTACTGGGTCGAGCATCTGATCGGGCAGGGCTTCACCGAGGTCGCGCGCGAACCGGGCGCGGTCCTGCTCAAGCGCAGCTGAAGCCCGTTTTCCCCGGCTCGGCCCGGCTCGGCCCGCCCCGCTTCGCTCGCCGCGACCGGATCGAGCCGCCGCCGGGGGGTGCCGTCCGGCCCGGCCCGTCGAGGTCTGCGGCGAGCCCTCGCCGAGCCCCGGTGGGGCTCCGGGATGCCTCCGAGCCTTCCGCAAGGCCGCCCGACCACCGCTGAAACTCCCAGGTTTGCCCTGATCAGCGCCCCTTTTTCCGTCCGGTGTCGGGAGTTTGTCACAAATGCGCGGGAAGGGACTCCCATGCCGAGCATCATTAGTTACTCTGTGTTGAGAAAGACAAGCTCACAGTGACGGGTTGGTGTATCGTCCGAGTCGTGGGGCGTTGAGAGACGCGCACGGTCGGGTGTCGCACCCCCGTCGCGCCGGCGCCGACCGCCCCGCTTCACGGCCGGGGTATGAGGGCCGGTGCAGTGCCATGAAGCGTCGTGAGGGCGACTTCGGGCAGAGGGGAGTGCGAAATGCCGGGGGACCACTGCCGGAGTGGCCGAGCCACGACGACCCGGTGCGGCTGCTGATCTTGGCCGACACCCCTACCCAGCGGCAGCTGAAGTACCTGATCGCGCCGCTGTGTCTCGTGTACGCGATCGGTGCGCTCCAGGGCTGGGGCAATCCGACGCTGTCGCTCGCCATGGGCGACTTCGGCCTGGCGGCCGCCGCGGCCGTCGCGGCGATCTCGTGCGCACTCAAGTCCGTGCACGAATTCGGCAGGGCCCGGCTGTCCTGGGCCCTGTTCGCCTTCTCGGCCACGATGGTCTCGCTCGGCAACGGGATCTGGGGTTGGTACGAGGTCGTCCTCGACGTCCCGGTGCCCACGCCCGGTCCCACCGACGTGATCTTCCTGCTGTTCGCGCCGCCCACCATCGTCGGCCTGGTCCTGGTGGCCCAGCGCCCGCGGGGCATCGCGGCATGGACCTGCATGGCGCTGGACGGCTGGCTGATCGCGGGCTCGCTGTTCACGCTCGGCTGGAGTCTCGCGCTGGCCCGCAACACCAACGGGGACCGCTCGGACGTCATCAAGATCGTGCTCACCCTCGCCTACCCGGTGCTCGACATCCTGATGATCAGCATGGTCCTCGGCTTGCGCTTTCGGGCCGGTTCGGGAGATCGCGCGGCACTGAATCTGGCGCTGGTGGGCCTCGCGGTCACCGTGATGAGCGATGCGCTGTGGACCACACCCGGGTTGAACAGCGGATATCGCTCCGGCGGGCTGTTGGACGCGGGTTGGTTCGCGGGCAGTCTGCTGCTCGCCATCGCGCCGTGGACCGGCGAGCGGGTCGAGGCGCACCAGCGACCCCGGCATCGCACCATCTCGATGTTGTCCGCGCTCACCCCCTACATCGCCGCCGCGGTGTGTACCGCGGGCGTGCTCGGCGGCGCGGTGGCCGGGCACGCCCCGGACAAGGTGGTGCTCGGAGTCGGCGCGACCGTACTGGTCACGCTGGTCCTGCGGCAGGGCATCACGCTCGTCGACAACGTCTTCATGGCCCAGGAACTGTCCGCCAAGGAAAGCCACTTCCGGTCCCTGGTGCAGGGCTCCAGCGATGTGATCATGATCGCGGCCGGCGACGGCGTGCTCCAGTACGTCAGCCACGCGGTGCGCCGGGTGTACGGCTTCGAGCCGGAGGAGTTGGTCGGCACCCGGCTGGAGTTGCTCATCCATCCCGAGGAGAGCGCGCGTGTGCAGCGCGAACTACGCGCGTTCCTGGACGGCGCGGTGCCGGTGGGCGAGGCGGACCCCGCGATGGTGCGGGTGGAGTGTCGGATCCGCTCGGCCGGCGGCACCTGGCTGCACACCGAATCGGCGGTCAACCGCTACGGCGACGGGCTGATCTTCAACAGCCGCGACGTCACCGACCGGATCAAACTACAGACCCAGTTGGAGCACGACGCGTTCCACGACCGGCTCACCGACCTGCCCAATCGGGCCCTGTTCGAGGACCGGATCCAGCACGCGCTGGCCCAGCGGCGCGGGGTCACCCCCACGGTCGCGGTGTTGTTCGTGGACCTGGACGGGTTCAAGGCGGTCAACGACAACTACGGGCACACCGCGGGCGACGAACTGCTCGTGCAGGCCGCGCGCCGGCTCGAACACGCGGTCCGGATCGGCGACACCGTGGCCCGCTTCGGCGGCGACGAGTTCGCCGCGCTCCTGGTCGGCGATCCGGGCCCGCGCGCGATCCGGGAGATCGCCGAGCGGCTGCTGTCCACGCTGTCCGCGCCGTATCGGATCGCGGACGGCGAGGTGCGGGTCGCGGCCAGCATCGGCATCGCCTTCTCCGCGCCCGGGATCGCCCCGGCCGACCTGATGCGGCACGCGGACGCCGCGATGTACCGGGCCAAGGACGGCGGCAAGGGCCGGGTCGAGGTGTACACCCCGGACATGGACGCGGACGTGGAGCGCCGCGCCGCCCGGGCCGCGGGCCGGCGCCGGATGGACCGGGACGGGCGATTGGCCATTTCGTACCAGCCGGTGGTGGACCTGGACACCGGCCGGGTGCGCGACGTGGAGGCGGCGCTGTGCCGGGTCGAGGACGGCGCCGTGCCCGGTCGGGCGGACCACGTGCGACTGACCGCGGGCGTCGAGGGCCGACTCTCGCCGGTGGGCCGCAGGCTGCTGGAGGAGAGCGCGCTGGCCGCCGCGACCTGGCGCGCGGCCGGCCACGACATCGGCGTCACGGTCGGCCTGGCCGCGCGCCAACTCACCGGGCCGGGCTTTTTGGACGTGCTGGAGGAGACCCTGCGGGTAGCCGACCTGCCCGCCACGGCACTGACCCTGGAGATCACCGACAACGTGCTGCCGGACGGCGACGAACTGCTGCTGGGCCGGATCGCGGTGCTGCGCCGACGGGGTGTGCGGTTGTCCCTGGACGACTTCGGCACCGGGCACTCCTCGCTCACGTACCTGCGCCGACTGCCGGTGGACGCGCTCAAGATCGACCGCTCCTTCGTGGCCGAGGTCGGCACGTGTCCGCATCTGACCGTGCTCACCTCGACCATCGTCCGTCTCGGCCTGGATTCCGGGCTGACCCTGGTGGCGGCGGGCATCGACAGCCACGCGCAGGTGGACATACTCCGGGAGATGGGGTGCCAGCGCGGGCAGGGCAGTTGGTTCCATCCGGCGGTCTCCGGGGACGCGATCTTCGACGTGCTCGGCCAGACGCCGCCGGGCAACAGCGCGGTCCGCGGTCCGCGGCCCGAGCCGCTTCCGGAGGTCCGCCCGGCGCTGCCGATCCAGGCGTCCAGGCCGCAGGTGTGATGCTTTCGGGCCCGGACGCGGGCCGGCCGAAACCATGACGTCCCGTCAGTCCTGGACAAACAATCCCGAATACTGAGACGTGCGAAGGGCCGGCTTGACACGTACACGGGCGCGGAGGGAGAGTCGCGGGCATGCAGACCCGAATCCTCGTACTTGAGAAGCGCGTGAACTGACCACCGAGTCGGTTCGCGCGCCCCCCTCGCTTGCCTAACGGCACGGGGGGTTTTTTGTTGCAGTCCGACGGGTCCGGGCCTCGCGCCCCACTCGATATGCCGACTTCAGATCGAGAAGAGACGAAAGCATGACCGATCAGGTGACAGGAGCCCAAGCGCTGATCCGCTCCCTGGAAGCCGCAGGGGTGGACACGGTCTTCGGCATCCCCGGGGGCGCGATTCTTCCCGCCTACGATCCGATGATGGACTCGACGAAGGTGCGCCACATCCTCGTCCGGCACGAGCAGGGCGCGGGTCACGCGGCGGAGGGATACGCGCAGGCCACCGGCAAGGTCGGGGTGTGCATGGCCACTTCCGGCCCCGGCGCGACCAACCTGGTGACGCCGATCGCCGACGCGCACATGGACTCGGTGCCGATCGTCGCGATCACCGGCCAGGTGGCCAGTGCCGCGATCGGCACCGACGCCTTCCAGGAGGCGGACATCTGCGGCATCACGATGCCGATCACCAAGCACAACTTCCTGGTCACCGACCCGGCCGAGATCGCGCCCACGATCGCCGCGGCGTTCCACATCGCCTCCACCGGCCGTCCCGGCCCGGTCCTGGTCGACATCTCCAAGGACGCGCTCCAGGCGACCACCGACTTCGTCTGGAACGGCACCCCCGAGCTGCCCGGCTACCGTCCGGTCACCCGGCCGCACGCGAAGCAGATCCGCGAGGCCGCCCGGCTGCTCAGCGAGGCCAAGCGTCCGGTCCTGTACGTCGGCGGCGGGGTGCTCAAGGCGCACGCGTCGGCCGAGCTGAAGATCCTCGCCGAGCTGACCGGCGCGCCGGTGGTCACCACGCTGATGGCGCTGGGCGCGTTCCCGGACAGCCACCCGCAGCACCTGGGCATGCCGGGCATGCACGGCACGGTGGCCGCGGTCACCGCGCTGCAGAAGTCGGACCTGATCTTCGCGCTCGGCGCCCGCTTCGACGACCGGGTCACCGGCAGGCTGGACACGTTCGCGCCGCACGCCAAGATCGTGCACGCGGACATCGACCCCGCCGAGATCTCCAAGAACCGCGTCGCGGACGTGCCGATCGTCGGCGACGCCCGCGAGGTGATCGCCGACCTGGTGGTCGCGGTCCAGGCCGAGCACGAGGCCGGCCGGTTCGGCGACTACCAGGAGTGGTGGACCGCGCTCAACCGCTGGCGCGACACCTACCCGCTGGGCTACGACGTGCCGGCGGACGGCTCACTGTCGCCGCAACTGGTGATCGAGCGGCTCGGCGCGATCTCGGGCCCGGACACGATCTTCGCCTCCGGCGTCGGCCAGCACCAGATGTGGGCCTCGCAGTTCATCCGCTACGAGAAGCCCTACACCTGGCTCAACTCCGGCGGCGCCGGGACGATGGGCTACTCGGTGCCGGCCGCGATGGGTGCCAAGGCCGGCATGCCGGACACCACGGTGTGGGCGATCGACGGTGACGGCTGTTTCCAGATGACCAACCAGGAGCTGGTCACCTGCGCGGTCAACGACATCCCGATCAAGGTCGCCATCATCAACAACGGCACCCTGGGCATGGTCCGCCAGTGGCAGACGCTCTTCTACAACGAGCGCTACTCCAACACCGACCTGCAGAGCCGCCGGCTGCCGGACTTCGTCAAGCTCGCCGAGGCGATGGGCTGCGTCGGGCTGCGCTGCGAGAGCCCGGACCAGTTGGACGAGATCATCCACAAGGCGATGTCGATCAACGACGCGCCCGTGGTCATCGACTTCGTCGTGCACCAGGACGCGATGGTGTGGCCGATGGTCGCGGCGGGCTCGTCCAACGACGAGGTGATGGCCGCACGCGACGTGCGTCCGGACTTCGGCGACTCGGACGACTGACAGGCCGACAGGGCATCAGGAAGGCATAGGAGTCCAGCGATCATGTCCAAGCACACCCTCTCGGTCCTCGTCGAGAACAAGCCCGGTGTCCTCGCCCGGATCACCGCGCTGTTCTCGCGTCGGGGCTTCAACATCGACTCGCTCGCCGTCGGCACCACCGAGCATCCGGACATCTCGCGGATCACCATCGTGGTCAGCGTGGTCGAGGAACTGCCGTTGGAGCAGGTCACCAAGCAGCTGAACAAGCTGGTCAACGTGCTCAAGATCGTCGAGCTCGACCCGCCCGCGTCGGTGCAGCGCCAGCTGCTGCTGGTCAAGGTGCGCGCCGATCACGAGACGCGGTCCCAGGTGGTGGAGATCGTCCAGCTCTTCCGCGCCAAGACGGTCGACGTCTCGCCCGAGGCGGTCACCGTCGAGGCCACCGGCGGCCCCGACAAGCTGGCCGCGATGCTGCGCATGTTGGAGCCGTTCGGCATCAAGGAACTCGTCCAGTCCGGCGTCGTGGCGATCGGTCGCGG
Organism: Embleya scabrispora DSM 41855; assembly: GCF_000372745.1. GTDB lineage: Bacteria > Actinomycetota > Actinomycetes > Streptomycetales > Streptomycetaceae > Embleya > Embleya scabrispora. The sequence continues at coordinate 38,813 of NZ_KB889714.1, forward strand.
CGGCCGCTCGATCACCGACCGTTCCCTGCGGTCGGTCGAGCGCTCGGCCTGACGGATATGTCCGGACTTCGGTCCTGACGGACCGTCACGGTCCACATTTCAAACCAGCGGCACGCGCCACGCTCGTGATTTGCGAAGATGACGAGCGGGGCGTGGCCCCTGAAACACCCTGTCTTGAAGGAGAACCCCGAAGTGGCCGAGCTGTTCTACGACGACGACGCCGACCTGTCCATCATCCAGAACCGCAAGGTCGCGGTGCTCGGCTACGGCAGCCAGGGCCACGCCCACGCGCTGTCGCTGCGGGACTCCGGCGTCGACGTGCGGGTCGGTCTGCTGGAGGGCTCGAAGAGCCGCGCCAAGGCCGAGGAGGCCGGTCTGCGGGTCGTCACTCCCGCCGAGGCCGCGGCCGAGGCCAGCGTCATCATGATCCTCACCCCCGACCCGGTCCAGGCGAAGGTCTACGCCGAGGCCGTGGAGCCCAACCTGAAGGACGGCGACGCGCTGTTCTTCGGGCACGGCTTCAACATCCGGTTCGGCTTCATCAAGCCGCCGGCCAACGTCGACGTGTGCATGGTCGCGCCCAAGGGCCCGGGTCACCTGGTCCGCCGGCAGTACGAAGAAGGTCGCGGCGTGCCGTGCATCGTCGCGGTCGAGCAGGACGCGTCGGGTCAGGGCCTCGCGCTCGCGCTCTCCTACGCGAAGGGCATCGGCGGCACCCGCGCCGGCGTCATCAAGACCACCTTCACCGAGGAGACCGAGACCGACCTGTTCGGTGAGCAGGCCGTGCTCTGTGGCGGCGCCTCGGCGCTGGTCAAGGCGGGCTTCGAGACCCTGGTCGAGGCCGGCTACCAGCCGGAGATCGCCTACTTCGAGTGCATGCACGAGCTCAAGCTCATCGTCGACCTCATGTACGAGGGCGGCCTGGAGAAGATGCGCTGGTCCATCTCGGAGACCGCCGAGTGGGGCGACTACATCACCGGCCCGCGGATCATCACGGCCGACACCAAGGCCGAGATGAAGAAGGTGCTCGCCGAGATCCAGGACGGCTCGTTCGCGACCGCGTGGATGGCGGAGTACGAGGCGGGTCTGCCCAAGTACAAGGAGTACGTGAAGGCGGACTCCGAGCACAAGCTGGAGACCACCGGCAAGGAGCTCCGCAAGATGATGAGCTGGGTGACCAACGAGGGCTGATCCTCGACGAGTTGCCCGCCTTCACAGCGGTGTGAGTGCCCCGGACCGGATCGGTCCGGGGCACTTTCCGGATCGGGCCACCGCCGTTAACGCGGGATTCACCACGCGTCGGTATCGATCGCCATCGCAGGATCGCTTGACTCGGCGATCATGAGCGACCCCTCACGGATCTACGCGATTCTCAACCCGGACCTGCCCCGGAGCGTGATACCGCCCGGGAACGGCGGCGGCCCGGTGGATCACACCAAGGTCGAGTCGCAGCAACTGCGCACCTCGGCCAAGACGTTGGTGACCACCGGCGGCGAGATCAACACCGAACTGCCGGTCCCGGACGCCCTCGACACCAAGGCCGCCTTCGGCGGCTGGCAGTTGGTCGGCCCGCTGAACGAGGGCCGATGGAAGGACCAGACCGCCCGGCTGCGGCGCGATCTGTCCGAGATCTCCGACGGCCTGTACACGATGGCGGACAACTACGACCACACCGAGCACGCGGTCACCACCTCCTTCGCCGGCGGGAAGGTGATCTGAGCGTGGTCGGCTTCGCCCAGCTGCGCGATCTCAAGACCGAGGCCCTGCGCGATTCCGCCCAGGAGTTCTACGACTTCGCGTCCTGGCTGGATCGCAAACAGCAGTTGATCCGGGCCGATTCGCGGTCGCTGACGGTGACCGGACAGTGGGACGGCCCTGCCGCGCAGGCCACGTTGACCCGATACCGGGGCTTGGACGACGTGTTCGAGGGCGGCAAGACCGAGTACCGGGCGATCTGCGCGATCCTGCGCGATGCCGCCGACGACATCGGCGCCGCGAAGAAGAAGCTCACCGACGCGATCGCCGACGCACAGGCGCACGAACTCGCGGTGCACGACGACGGATCGCTGAGCTGGGGCCCGCTCAAGCCGCAGGGACACCAGCCGGATCCCGAGGACATCAAGGCGCACACCACACGCATGCAGCAACTGTCCGAGGACTTCCAGGGCAAGTTCAAGAGCGCCCTGGTGGACGCGACCGACGCGGACGCCCGCGCCGCGTCCGCGCTCAAGGGCGACATCGGCGCGAGCGCGACCGCGTTCAACGCGAAGGCGATCGGCGGCGGTGAACTGCCGGACTCCGTCCGGGCGGCGGCGCTGGCCAAGCGGATCGACACGCTGAGCCCGGCCGAGTTGGAGGAACTGCGCAACCTGCTGCACGGGAACGAGAAGTCGTCGATCTTCGCCACCAACCTGATGAACACGCTCGGCCCCAACGGCCTGCTCGAACTCCAGGCGGGCGTGGTCAACCGGGGCCAGAAGTGGACCGGCCACGACGCCGACGGCACCACCATGGACGACCTGCGCGCGATCCAGGACGCGCTGGGCACCAACCTGGCCACCGCGACACAGCCCAAGGGCGAGCCGCACGTCACCCAGACCTGGGTGGAGGGCCTCAAGGAGGCCGGCCGCAGCCGCACGTTCGTGCTCAACGACATGCCCAAGCACTACCTGTACGGCTACCAGTTGCTCGGCAACATGCTGCACCAGGGCGACTACGACAAGCAGTTCCTCGGTGACATCGGCAAGGACATGGTCGCCTTCGACCGGTCCAAGCCGGATCTGCACGAGGCGGTCCCGGTGATCCGCGAGCGCTTCCCGCTGATGGACGACGCACAGGGCCGGGAGGGGCGCGGCTACGACGCGCTGGAGGGCCTGATGGACGCGCTCGGCCGCAACCCGGGCGCCGCCGAGACGGTGCTCGACCCCAGCGGCGGGAATCTGCACTACCTGCTCAAGGAGCGCGACTGGGGCCGGGACACCGGCGCGGGCTCGCCCGCCGACGCGTTCGGCAAGGCATTCGAGGCGGCCACCACCGGGCATCCGGCCGGCGCCACGAGCGGCGGCCCACACACCGAGGGCGGCGCCCGGATCATGGCCGAGGCGGTGCACATCATCGGGCAGGAGGGCCCCGGCGGCCACTTCGAGGACTACCGGGACAGCTTCGGCGATGCGATGGCCTCGTACATGCCGGACATCCACAACGAGTTGCGCAACGAGCGCGCGGGCGGATCGGCGGGCCCGGACCCGCTGTTCCCGAACTCGGGGGAGGCCCGGGCCACCTTCCTCGGCGGCACCCCCGACCACGACCTGCTGCGCACGATGGCCGTGGTCGCCGAGGACCCCAAGGCGTTCAAGGCGATGTCCGACGCCGAGCACTCCTACATCGCGGTGGGCCTGGAACGCATCGCCAAGGGCGACCCGCCGGCCGGCCTGACCGCCGACCAGCACCTGGCCCAGTCGGCCCAGGTGGTCGGCGCGTTGGACGCGGTCCGTACCGAGGCGATCCGCAACCAACAGGTGCTCAGCGACAAGGAGTACAACGACCAGGTCGCCTGGAACGGCAAGATCGCCAACGCGGTGGTCGGCGGCGCGGTCAAGATGAGCCCCCTGCCCACGATGGTGGCCGAACCGCTGTCCCGCATCGTCGCACTGACCACCGACTACAGCGCACAGCAGGCCTCGGTGGACACCTCCGCAGCGGCCGACCGCACGATCGCCGACCAACACGCGTGGGGACGCGGCTACATGCAGACCATCGCCGCGGACTGGGCCGGTCAACACGGCCGAGAGAGCGAGATCCCGGGGTACGACCTGACGGTGGACAACAACTTCACCACGGGGCAACGGAAGGCACAGGAGGCTATGGGGCACGAGTGAGGGGGTGTGGGTGTGGGTGCGGGTGCGGGCGCGGGGAGTCGGGGCCGTGGGTGGGGAGCGTGCGCGGTGGGGGTGGGGC
>NZ_KB889715.1 GCF_000372745.1 Embleya scabrispora DSM 41855
CCTTGCGCCATGAGGCGAAGGTATTGATCACGCTTGTCCGCCAACGGAGCAGGTCCGCGCTTCTTCGATGTTCGCCGCGGCTTGGCCATCGCAACACCCCGCAGGGTCAGGTGTTGCAACCACCTTTAGAACCCAAGGCGTCCCGCCGGGGCCAACTCAACACGTCATAGCCAGTCTTGCCCATGGGGGCGGGCAGGACGTTCGTACATGCCGACACGCGGGCGCCGACACGGACCAGCAGAGCTGCACCCGATGCCTCGGTGGCGGTCCAGGCACGAGAGTTGCCGCCCTTGTCGGAGAACTCCGTTCTCCTGTACACCTGTTGGTCGCGTCCGAATCCGATCGCCTTTTCGTGCAAGGCGGTTCGAAAGCGGAACGTGATTCCTCGGTCACGTAATCGGGGCCTGGTTGGTAGGGTCGCTGCGTCGACCACACGGGGGTGTCATCAGGCGTCGAGAACGTCGCGCGGCAATGGCGGGTGCGATGCCGGCGATTGCGCTGGGTGTGGGTTGCAGCGGTGACGGAAACAACCCGGGCCTGCCCGGGTTACCTCCGGACGCCTCCCCTGCCCCGGCGTCGGGCGGTGCGCGAGCGCCGGAGCGCGGGGGGCTGTTCGGGCCGGGAACCGTGACGGTGATGTGGTGCGACGGCACGCCGGGAGGTCTGAGCACGTTCGGGGCCGCGATCGTCTCGTACACGGCCGACGGGCGTGTCGCCGGGCAGCGTCCGGTCTCGTTCCCCTCGGACAGCGAACCGCAGTACGTGTGCGGGTCTCCGCGGGACCTGTCGCAGCAGCAGGTGCGGCAGTTGTTCAACAAGGACTTCACCCTGCTCGCGGGGATCGTGCGCGCGGCGAACGGGCAGGGCCGGCAGGCGACCGCGCTCGATCTCGTGTCCGGGCGGGTGGTCGGTCCGCGGCCCAATCCGGACGCGTTCGGTGTCGCTCCCCGTCATTCCTCGCCCGTCTTCCAGTCCGGTACGGACCTCCTGTGGTACCAGGATCAGGACCGGCGCATCCGGTCCCGAGACGCGCGCGACGCAGACACCGCCGTCGACCACCTCGCCCCCGAGCCGGCCTCACGTCGGCAAATACCGGGTTCGGCGGACGGCAACGCCCGGTCGGCACCCACAAGGGCGTCCCGGACCCGCGCACCATCCTGATCGGCTGTTCCGCGTCCTCGACGAGGGAATGTGACGGCCTTCTCGTCCGTGACACCCGGCGGTGGCGCGCCCGGAGGCGAGGGCTTCGAACTCGGCGATCCCCCTCGGTCTGCGGGCCGGGCCGACCACACGATGTTCGGCGGTCAGGGGGCCTCCCAGGCGAAGGCAGGGCCCGGGACCACTCCTGAAACCGGTCGTCAGGAAACGTCTGCTCAGCGGACTGGACCACCCCGGTCTCCTGTGCCTGGAGTGCTCTGTGGCCGCCGGAATGGGCCCTGCCCCACGAAGAAGAGGGCGGGCATCCGGTGGCCTGCGGCTCAGCGGCCGGCGGTCTGGCCGCCGTCGACGGGGAGGATGACGCCGGTAACGAACGGGGCGTTCTCAAGGTAGACCACCGCGTCGACGATGTCGCTCACCTCGCCCATCCGGCCGACCGGGTGCGAGGCGGCGAGGATCTCGTGGAACTCCTCGGGGTGCATGGGGGTCTTGATGGTGCCCAGGGCGACGGCGTTGCTGCGGATGCCGCGGGTGGCGTACTCGATGGCCAGCGCCTTGGTGGCGGATTGCAGGCCACCCTTGGTCAGCGAGGCGAGTACCGAGGTCACGTTGGAGTCGGGCTGGTCGCCCAGGCTGCTCGTGATCTGCACGATGTGACCGCCTCCCTGTTCGAGCATGCGCTCGACCGCGAGCTGGGTGATCCGGAAGAAGCCGTCCACGTTCACGCCGAGCACCGCCTCGTAGTCGTCCTCGGTGTAGTCGGTGAAGGACTTGGCGACGAAGATCCCGGCGTTGTTGATCAGAGTGTCGATGTGGCCGAACCGCTCGACACCCGCGGCGATGACACGCTCGGCGGTGCCACGGTCGGCGATGTCGCCCTGGATGGTGAGGATCTCCGGGTCCTGCGACTCGGGAATGCCACGCGAGGTGGCGACGACGGCGTAGCCCAGCTTCCGGTAGGCGGCGACAAGGCCGGCGCCGATCCCCTGCGAGGCACCGGTGATGACCGCGACCTTCTGACGTTGACTGCTCATGGATGACCTTCTTCAAGAGGGTGGGATCTACGAACCGAACTAGTCGACCGGTCAGTTTCAAAGTAGACGACCGGTCGACAATTGTCAAAGAGCGGCTCCGGGCAGGGGTGGCCCGGCCTCCGGCGGCAGCGCAAGTAGCCCGAGCGGGCTGCGTGTGGCCTGACACGCGCAGGTGATGCGGGAAACCGATCCGGTGAACGGTGGCCGCAGCAGCGGCGGCCGGGGCAACGACGGCCCTCGGGAGCGGACCCGGTGGCAACCGCGGGGAGCCAGTGTTTACGACGCGGGGCGGTGAACCGGCGATGCGTGCGCGGCCCCGCCCTCGCGAGCCCGGCCGGAGGCCGCCGGCTGCGCCGCGGGCTGCGGCCGGGCACACGGCTCCAGGCCGTTCGACCCCGGCTGCGGCAGGTCAGACCGCGTCGCCGGTGCCGCCTGGGTCGTTGGGGCGCGAGTGGACGGGAGTGACCACCGCAGTCGTCCACGGCCACAGGGAAGTGAGCCGAGCACCTTCTCGTACAGCTCGGCCTCGTCGGCAGCCCGCCACAGACCGACACTGCGCAGTTCACCCACCGGGCGCCACGGCCTGACCAGGTGACCGACGGCAGCCAACTCCGCGGCCCTGACGGCTTCGGCCGTGCGGCGGCGGTCGACCTCGGTCGAATCGCCCACTAGCCGACCGGTCCAGTAAACATAGTCGGGCGGTCGTATACTGGCAACATGGGACGGACCAGTGATGCCAGAGAGAAGATCCTCAGCGCTGCGCAGTCACTCATCGAGCTGCGTGGCTACTCGGCCCTGGGTGTGGCCGAGATCTGCAAGGCAGCCGAGGTACCCAAGGGCAGTTTCTACTACTTCTTCGAGTCCAAGGAGGCTCTCGCGCTGGCCGTGATCGACGAGCACTGGGCCACCCAGCAGCGCGACTGGACCCGCATCATGAACAGCGACGCGGAGCCACTGCAGCGGCTGCGGCAGCTGTTCGAGGAGACGGAAGCGGGCCAGCGCGCCGGCCAGCAGAGCTGCGGGACCGTTTCGGGCTGCCTGTTCGGGAATCTCACCCTGGAGATGAGCAACCAGACCGAAGCGGTCCGCAAGCGCCTGCAGGAGATCTTCGACGCCCAGGCCGAGATGGTCGACTCGGCCATCACCGAGGCCCTCGAGCGTGGCGAGGTCACGGTCACCGACACCCGTGCGGCCGCCCGATCCGTCGTCGCACAACTCGAGGGCCAGGTCCTGTTCGCCAAGCTCTACAACAACACGTCCCAGCTCGGCACCCTCTGGACCAACTGCCTGGCGATGCTGGGCGCTCGCGCGCCCCAGGCGCCGGCAGACGCCTGAGACGACGGACAGCCGCAGGTCTCGATCCGCAGTTGTCGGGGCCGATCGGTGGACCCGACGCGGTGAGCATCGCCGGCTCGCAGGAGGAGGACACGGTCATGGTCTCGCCACTGGTTGCCCTCGGGGTGAGCACTCCGATTCTCGCCGCGCCCATGGCCGGCGGCCCGACCACGCCCGAACTTGTCATCGCGGCGGCCGGTGCCGGCGGCCTCGGGTTCATCGCCGGTGGGTACAAGACCGCGGACTCCCTGGGCGAGCAGATCGCCCGTGTCCGCTCGGCGGGCGTCGGATTCGGGGTCAACGTGTTCGTGCCGAATCCGGTGCCGGTGGATCCGGGAGCCTTCCGCGCCTTCGCCCGTGCGATCGCACCGGTGGCCCGGGCGTACGGCGTGGACACCACGGAGGCCGGGATCGTGGAGGACGACGACCACTGGGCGGACAAGATCGACCTCCTGCTCTCCGCCCCCGTACCGGTCGTCAGCTTCACCTTCGGCATCCCGGAACCGGCGGTCGTCGCCGCCTTTCGCGCGGCCGGAACCCTGGTCGTCCAGACGGTCACCTCACCCGTGGAGGCCCGCGCCGCCGCACGAGCGGGCGTCGATGTGCTTGCCGTGCAGGCTTCGGCTGCCGGAGGCCACTCGGGCACGTTGACGCCGCAGCGCACGCCCCCTGCCGTGCCCCTGCCCGACCTGCTGGAAGCGGTTCGGAAGGTGGTGTCCATGCCCCTGATTGCCGCAGGTGGCATCGCCGCACCGGACGCCGTGACCGAAGCGCTCCGGGCCGGGGCCGTGGCAGCCATGGTGGGTACCGTCCTGCTGTCCGCCGACGAAGCCGGGACCTCCTCCCCCTACCGGGCCGTGCTCGCCGACCCGGCACGCCGTCGGACGGTGGTGACACGCGCGTTCACCGGTCGCCCGGCGCGAGCGCTGCGCAACGACTTCACCGATCGGTTCGGCGACCTGGCCCCGGACGGTTACCCGGCCCTGCACCACCTGACCAGCCCGATGCGCAGGGCCGCAGCGGCGGCCAACGATCCGGAGCGGATCAACCTGTGGGCTGGAACGGGCTTCCGTCACGCGACCGCGGAGCCCACCGCGCGGATTCTTCAACGACTGGCCTCCCGAGCATGAATGGCCCGGTTGATTCGGGATCGCCCAAGGGGCGCGAGCCCTGTCGGTGACGGAGTGCGCAGCGAATGGGCCCGGATCCTGCCGAACGATGCGCAGCCGCGACTGCGCCGACCGTTCGAGGAGACCGGGGCTGACCTGTGCGCAGCCGGCGGCGTTGCGGGAGCGTCTCCAAATGCGTGTTCGGCAATCTCGCCCGAAGCCCAGCAAGCGGACCGAGCCCATCCGCAAACGCCTGCGGCAGATACTCGACCCCGGGAGGCCGCCGACACTCGTCGCTCTCCGCACGTCGACCGGACATTGCAGCGTCAGCTCCCGACGAGCCCCGGATCGGTGGGCAGGCCAAGCGCGAGGCTTTCCTCGGGCGTCTGCCACCTACGGCAACACCTTCGGCAGTCGCTCCGCCAGAATCGCGGCCGGGGCGTGGCAGACGACGGCGTGCGGTTTGCCCGAGGGCGAGCGCCGCGGTCAGCAACCGGCCCACGTCGGCGTTGAGCCACAGGTCTTCCATCGGACCGTGGCCGCCGGGGAGGTGGACGGCGTCGTAGTCCTCCAAGCGGGCGTCCGACAGCTGGATCGGTCGCCGGATCTCCTCCACGGTGCGGATGACACACTCCAGGGCGAGGGTGATCCGGGCACGGCCTGCCATCTCGGGGCGCAGGCTCATCATGTCCAGGTTCGGGACGACCCCGTTGGGGGTGGCCACCACCACGTGGTGGCTTCCGTGAGCGCCTTGTACGGGGCCGCGAACTCCCCGGCCCAGTAACCGGTCGCGTGTCTGGTGCCGTCCTTGAGCACTTGCAGATCTCGGCCACGGCCGGCACCGAATAGCACCGCAGTTCGATGAGCGACTGCACGGCGCTGATGATCTTCCCCCGGCGCACCGGTCCATCCGATGGTTGCAGACATACGACCGCTCGACTACTCTCATACTAGACCGGTCGGCTACTAATCCCCGGTGTCCACGCGCGCAGTCCGCGACGACGCACAGCGGGAGCCGCCTCCGCACGCCCACGCGCAGATGAGAGCCGAAGCGATGAGCCATCCGATACATGACGCCCTTCGGCGCCGGAAGGCCGCTTCGGCTCCCGGCGCCGGGTCCTCGCGACGGGAGGTGCACATGGCGCGCCGCGGATTCAGTGGATGGTGGCGACGGCGGTGCGGTACAGGACTTCCTCGGCTCGGTCCCACGACCAGCCGTTCTCGACCACCAACGTACGCCAGCCGCCGGGGCCGAACCAGAACCGCAGCAGGTCCGCCGTCTCGTCCACCGTGTAGCGGGGAGGTGGAGCCAGAGTGTGGAGGTGACCGGCGGCGGCGTGGAGTGCGTCACGGTAGTCCGTGGTCGCACGTTCCCACAGCGCCTCGCCGTGCTCGTGGGAGGGCAGGGCCTTGCGGACCGCCTCGTGCACGGTGAACTGCCCCTCATTGCCCAGCCGCGTGCCGCGGGCGAGGGCTTCGAGAACCCCCTCGGGCGTCCGCTGGGCGATCACCTGTTCCATGGCCTGCTCGTAGTCCGGCGCCGCGATGTCCGCGACGGTCACTCGCCCGTAGCCGCGGTCGGCGAACAACTCGGCGGCCCGCCGCAGGATCAGCACACGCGCCCGAGCGGCGGCCTCCTCACGCAGGGGTGAGATGTACGCGCGCTTGAAGGCGATGGGCCACCCTACCGATGACCGTTTGACGTATTGATTAGGCGCTTTGGAACTTCAATTACGCCCGGCCCGACCGAACCGAACCGGTTGCGGCAGCCGAGGCGGCGGCCGGCGAAGGCCGCACAGCGGAGAGGTGGAAACGATGACCCCGGACACCGTCGAACTGGCGCACGGGCTCTTCCGGATACTCGAGACGGGCGACCCGGCCCTGGCTCTCGATGTCGTGGGCGAGGACAACCACAACCGGGAGGCCGCCGTCGCACCGCCGGCCTGCGCCGCAGCGGGACCGGCGGGCACACTGGCCTCGTCGGCGTGGCTGCGTTCGGCCTTCAGCGACCTGCGCTTCCCCGTCCTCGGCATTGCCGCGAACGATGATCAGGTCTGGGTCCGGCTGCGCATGCAGGGTCGGCACACCGGCCCGTTCGTGCGTTTCCGGGACGGCGCGCTCGACCAGGCCATCCCCCCGACCGGACGCGAGATCGATTTCGAGCAGGTCCACGTGCTCGACATCCGCAACGCGAAGGTGGTCCGGCACGAGGCGCTGCGGGACGACATCGCCATGCTCGGGCAGCTCGGCGTATTCCCCCCGTCTCCGGCCACCGCCCTGCGCATGCTCGCCTGGCGGATGTCCGGACGGGCCGCCCGCGCGGCCGCCGAGGTCACGAGCCTGGCCGCCGACGCCGCCGGCACCGCCGCGGGCACCCCGCGTCCGGGCGACGCGGAGTAACCGACGGGTTGCCCGGACCGCCCGTCGGGTGCACGGTTGCGTCACGCCACCCGTCCATACGGGACTCGTCCGAGGCCGAAGGCACAGGCGGCGGAAGCGACTTGGTGCTCATACCCGCCGACACACCCCGCAGTCGAGACTGCGATGCATCCCGAGCGGGCACCACGCGCGGCCCGCCGAACTCCACCCGGTGGGTCGCATGGGCGTAGGTCGGCGACATCACCGATGCGGTGATCCACCCGGAGAACGCCAGCTTCGCCACCGGGGCGATCCTGCCCGTGGACACCGGACGACACCGCTGGACACCGACCACGGCAGTGGTCGGCCGGGGATCCGGCGGCTGCCGGCCGCATCACCGCCGGGCGGTTTCCGGGCGGTGCCGTCGCTCCGGTCGGCCTTTCGGCGTGTGTGGTCACGAGGATTGGGCCAGATGTCGGCCGAGGTCGCGCTCGACGCCGTCCGGACGCCGGAGGCCGGCATCGAAGAGCCGCTTGACGCGGTGGATGTTCTCCGTTCGGCCGGACGTGCGGAAGAACACGGCCGGTGCCGTCCCGAACCCCTCGACGGGAGGCAGGGGTGACCGCATCGACGAGCGACTTGGCTTCCCGTACCGCCACGCGGTCGAAGCCGGGGACCCTGCGGGCGAAGGCGTCGACGAACTGCTCCAGTTCGCGCTCCGGCACGACGCGGTTGACGCAGACGCCGACGCCGCCCGGGCCGGCGCCGTGTTCACCCTCGGCGCCATGGTCGGCGCCACACACACATGGCCCGCGCCACAGCCGGCCCCGACCTGTCCGACGAACCACTGTGGTCCGTCGCCGACCGGCTCAGGCGGCGCGCGCCGCGAACCCTGCCGCCCATCACCCGACGCGCACCCCAGGTCCCGGCTCGGTGCGGTGCGGCAGGCTCGCGGGTCGCGGCCATTTGCCACTAGACGACCGGTCGACTAATCTCCGGAGGGTCGACTTCGGCTCACGAAGTCCCCCGTGACAAGAAACCGAGTCCCTCATGAAGTGGAGAGCCCGCGTGGCCACCCCCGTCAAGGTCGCTGTCGTCTACTACTCGTCCACCGGCACGATCGCCGAGATCGCCCAGGAACTGCGGGATGCCGGCATCAAGGCCGGTGCCGAGGTCCGTCTGCTCAAGGTCGCCGAACTCGCTCCGAGGGCGGCCATCGACGCCAACCCCGCGTGGGCCGCCAACCACGCCGCCACGGCGGGCATCCCCGAGGCCACCCCCGAGGACATCGAGTGGGCCGACGCCGTCCTCTTCGGCACCCCCACCCGCTTCGGCAACGTCTCGTCCCAGCTGAAGCAGTTCATCGACACCCTCGGCGGCCTCTGGGCCGAAGGCAAGCTCGCCGACAAGGTCTACAGCGGCTTCGTCTCCAGTGCGACCGCGCACGCCGGCCAGGAGTCCACCCTGCTGGCGCTCTACAACTCCATCCACCACTTCGGCGGCATAACCGTCAGCCCCGGGTTCACCGACCCCGCCAAGTTCACCGACGGCAACCCCTATGGCACCTCGCACGTCGATGCCCAAGGCGGCAACCCCGTCGACGACACCACGCGCACCGCCGCCCGAATCCAGATCGAGCGCGTCATCAAGATGGCCGCGGCGTTCAAGTCCGCCACCGTCAAGGACGCGGCCTGACCGACCCGCCGGGCGCATGCCTGTCAGGCGCCGCCCGCGGCGGCCCTGACAGGCTCCGACGGCACCGCTGTCTGCGTGCGGGGCCGCAATGTGGGTGCCGATGACGGACGATGACAGAAGGCTCCTCCGTGCCGAACACGCCGCTGAAGCGCCCTGAGCCGGCCTCGGCGCCCTCGCCATCGTCGGCGCCGACCGCGGACCCGGTGCCCGCGAAAGCCGGGCGAGCCGTCCCGTGCGCGGGAGACACGGTGCCGCTCCGAGACGGGACCGGCGGCCCGGCGGCCCGTAAAGCAGAAGCGAGAGAGGAGAAGGGCCATGAAGGAGTTCCTGGTCACGCTCACCACGACGGTGCCCGACGGGACCGACCCGGCCGAGGTCGGCCGGCGCCGCGCCGATGAGTCCGTGCGGGCGAAGGAGCTCGCCGCCACGGGCCACCTGGTCAGGCTGTGGCGCCCGGTGGGGAAGCTCTACAGCATCGGCGTATGGCGCGCCGACGACGAGGCGGATCTGCGCGAGAACGTCCTGGGGACGCTGCCCCTGTGGCCGTGGATGACCGCGGTGGTCACCGCCGTACAGCCGCACCCCAACGACCCGGGCCCGACAGGCCATTCCGCCTAGTTCGAACCTTCCGCGCCCGTGGCATGCCCCACGGGCGCGGCAACGATCGCCATCGGGTGCCGCCCGTGCGGCCCCTTCATGAGAGGAGACCTGATGAACGACGCGGCAGCACAGGACGCGATCCTGAGTGGCGTCATGGACCGGTGGAAGGCGGGGGTCGATGCCCACGAACCGGAGGAGGTCGCCGCATGTTTCACCGAGGACGCCGTCTTCCAGGGACTTCGTCCCTACGTCGTCGGCCGTCAGGGCATCGCCGAGTACTACGATGCGCAGCCTCTCGGGTTGACGGCGGACTACCGGGTACTGGAGACACGACAGTTGGCCGAGGACGTCCTGCTCGGCTACCTGGGCGTCGACTTCTCGTTCACCGACCGACCGACCGTCAAGGTCACTCTCGGCGTCGTCTTGAGGCGTGCCGCCGACCGGTGGTCCATCGCCCACTACCAGGTATCGAAGCTGGATTGAGCGCAAACCGGTACGTGGATCGACTCATGGCCGACACCCGCACGATTCCCATCCTCCGCTGCGCATCGACCGACGAGATCGCCGACCTCCACACAGCCCTCGGATTCAAGGTGGGCTATCGGCCGGACCGGACGCCCGGATCCGCGCGCGCGGCGTTCCTGACCGGGTACGGCGGGTCGCTCACCCCGGTCGAGGAGGAACACCTGACTGCCGTGTCCGCACGAGATGCCGTCTCCGGGATCCGGTACGGCTGCGAGCACGGCGATCCGGAACCGGTCGAGCGCGGGCGCCGCACCCTGGCCGGCCTGCGCGCCTGACCCACCGCACGGCGCGGGAGCCGGATCGGGCGGGCCGCAGGCGTCGGGCCCGGGACCGGGCATCGTCGCGAAGGAGGAGCCGGAGCGTGATGGGGGCCGCGAGGTACACACGACGTCGGCGTTCCGCCTTCCCGGGTGGTGACGGCCGGGAGTGGGCCGAGTTGCCGACCGGACGCGGCATGGCCCGCCTTCCCCGGTCGGGGCGCCCTGTTCCACCTCGTCCTCGGGGTCTCCGTGCCGGCGGGTCGTGACAGGGTCGGCGTTGCGGTGTCGAAGAGGTCTCCGAGGCCGACGCCGCGGGGGATCCGGTCGAGGGCGGTGAACAGCGCGCCGCCCAGCTACGGCGGCCGATTCCGGGTTACTGGGCGGCGAGCAGGTGCAGTTGGGCGCCGTGTGCGTCGGCCGAGCCGCGAACGCGAACCCGTCCACCGCGGCCCTCTTCGGCCTCCGGGGCGTGATCGGCCGGGCCCGAATTCCTGTGCCACGCGCTCCAGTCGGCCTCGGTGGTTCTCCCACCACGGACCGGTTGCCCGGCGGCAAGCCGTCGTTGTCCTCCGACGTCCCTACGGCCCCGTCGATGAGCTCCCGGACGATGTCGGCGTGGGGCCGGTGTACCGGTGGATTTCGGCGATCACGCGCACTCCTGAGGTTTTCGTCGTGATGTCGGTGGGTTGGTTTTCATTCCCTGGGTCGGATGGTGAGGCCGGTTTCGGCGAGGCAGGCGTCGTTGGATGTGGCGGAGGCCGTGTCTGATCGTGCGGACCAGGTGGTCGGCGTCGGTGAACCCGACGTTGCCGGTGAAGCCGCGACGGACCAGCGACCGGATGCCCTCGACCGGGTTCAGGTCCGGCGCGTAACTCGACAACTGTCCGATCGTCAGCCAGTCGTGCTCGGCGGTGTATTCCGGGATGCCGACCCGACCCGAACTGTGGTTGTGCACCGAGACGATCGACGCGTTCGTCCTGACGGGATGCCCGGCCGCAGCCCCGGATCCGTGCTCACCCACCGTTCGCTGCTGCGACGGCTGCGCAATGCCCTGGTCTGGCCGTTCGCATGTCGGCTCCCATGGTGCGCGACGCTCCATACGAGACGACCGTCATGGCCCAACTCCGCGGTTGAGCGGGTCATTTGGCCGGGCGGAGGAGGCTCGACCGGCCACGTACGGGTGACCGTGCTCGCCAGGGCGAAGGCGCCCGGGCGGCGGGAGACGCCCGTCGGCGGTCCGCAAATTCGGGTGACATGCCTCGATTCCGTCGGCATCATCGATCGGTTGTTCTGCCACGTCCGACTTCGGGGGTACACCACGTCCATCCACCGGGAACTGCGAGCCTGGGCGCTGCCGTGGCCCGCCGCCGACCCTCGCCAAAACGCCTTCGAATGGGACGACGACGAGAGGGCCCGGCTCACGGCTCTGGTCGCCTCGATGACCCCTCCGGCCGATGTCGACGGAACGGAGAACTACCGCTTCACACGCGAGGTGACCGCGTTGCTGGTGTCGCGCTACGGCCGCTGGGCCTGCCGCTGGAACTGGACGATCTACAACGGTGGACCTGTTGCCACCTGGTACTACCACGCGCATTCGGCCGGAGAGGCGCAGGAGATCGCCGCACGGGTCGTGGCTTCCTTGCTGGAGTGGCGTGACTGGCTGGAGGACACGGCCGAACGGTTCGAGGATCTCGCCCCACCTCCCGGCTCGGATACCGAGGACCGCAGTTGGCATCTGGAGCGCGCGGTGACCCGTCTGGTCACCGCGGTGGTGGACCGCACGCACGCCGAGTCGGGCTGGTACGCGCTCTGCGACACGACGTTGACCTGGTTCCTGTCCTCCACCGGCCTGGGACCCGAGGAGGCGACGGAGGCGGTCGAGGCGGCGATCGGCGGGCGGTTCAAGAGCTGGGTCGAGCCCGCTCCGACGCTGGTGGACGCGGTGGGCGAGGCCCTGGCGATCGGCCTCACCGGTTGCGGGTTCTACCGTGAGCAATGACGCGCTGGCCACATGGCGCCAAGTCAGGGAGCGGGTCGACTGGTCCTCGGCCGCGGCGGCGGCCACCGTTCCCGTGCCCCCGGTCGTCGACGGACTCGCCGCCTGGTTCGACGGCCCGGTTCGACGGCGCGACCCGGGCCGTGCCGATCGGCTGCTCGCCGCGATGACCCTCTCCCGCGCCGCAGCCGGCCGGGGAAAACCGCTCACTCCGGCCCTGCTCCACGACTGCCGGAAACTGGTGCTGGGCATACCCGACGTGCGCTTGCGTCAGGGCGACGCCTTCGCCAAAGGCGGCCGGGAACGGTACGCCCTGACGCCGTACACCTGGCGGGACTTCGCCGCCTGCCTGCACCAGAGCGCGGATCCGTCGCTGCCCCTGTCCGCCCGCGCGGCCAGGGCCTATCTCGACATCGCCTTCTTCCACCCGTATCCGGACGGCAACGCCCGCCTGGCGCTATTGGCCCTCGCCCACGTCCTGGACGTGGCGGGAGTCCGCCTGGACGAAGTGGGGCCGCTGCAGACCACCCGTTACGCGGACGACCCCGCCGGCGCCCTCGACCTCGCGACTCTGGTCTGCGTACTGATCCGCGCCACCCATCGGCGCGCAACCGCAGCCGCACAGTGACGGAAGTCGTCGCCATCGCGGACAGGTGAGCCGTGTCAGCCGTACGCGGCTGAGCGCCCGTGTACGCCGACGCCCGGCACGCTTCGTTCGTCCCACGGGTGGGCCTGGGCAACGAGCGCCGCCGCGTGTTCTCGGGTGAGTGTCGGCGGGCCCGTGGCGGTGAGCCGCCCGTGTTCGAGGTTGCGGCGGTATCGCTCCGCGACGCACCGCGCTTGCGTCGAGCGGGGAATCCGTGTGGTGCGCTGCCCGACCCACGGTCTTCGGCCTCCCCCTTCGCTCCGGCCTCGCAGGAACGCGGGGCAGGACGATCGCCGCCGTCGAGGGTGCGGCGCGGCCCCACCCGGGTCGTTGCCGGGGTTGCGGGCGCTCAGCCGTCGACGCCGGCGCCTGCGGTGCGGACGAGGTCGGCGTCGCCGCGCAGGGCGTCGAGGACCCGGGCGTCGATCCGCGCCTGGCCGTGCTTGTCGCCGCACGGACACAGGCTCCATCCGTGGGACTCGATCCGGTCGGCGACGTGGTCGAGGATGTCGGCGGCCTCGTCGAGGACGCCCACGGGGATGTCCATGCGCTCCCGGTCGGGTCGGCCCCGACCGCGACGCCGAGTTCGAAGGAGAGGTATCGGCGGCGTGCTGCACCGTTCGGAAGTCCCCGTTGGTGGAGGCGCACTTGACGGCCTGGGCCAGCGCCATCAGGGGCTGTGAGCAGGCGTGTCGGGGCGTGGGGACCGAGCGCGCGTCGGGGCGGGCCGGGCGAACATCGTGGACGTGTTCCGCCCCCTCCGTGGCGGGGTCGGCAGCGGCGATCCGGTCTGCGATCACGTCGGGGTCGATGTAGAGCAGGACCGCCCGGGGCCGACGTCCAGGCGTTCGGCCGGCGTCGCCACCGCGTGGGCGAGGACGTTGCGCACCGCCACGGGCTCCACGTCCAGGACGCGCCCTGAGGGGCCTCGCGTTTCCGTGTCACCAGGGACTCGTACGTCGTGCTCTCTTCGATGTCTGCCACGACCGTCAGCGCAGGACCGGCCTTCGCGTCGGGTCCGGCGAACCGGGCGCGGCCAACCCGGACGAGTGGACTCCAGCCGCCCGCACCCAGACCCGACGGGAAACCGGGTAGCGGCGTGCCGGAAACACGCCGTCGTCGGCTTCGGGGGGCGGCACACCCGGCCTCCGCAGCGAGGGCGGGCCGTCGTGCGCAGGGTCCCGGGAGGGAGTCGTCAGCGTCGGGTGACGCCGTAGCCGCTGTCGTGCAGTGCCGCGGTGCACTCGTCGCGATCGAACCACTTGTCGATGTCGGGCATCCGCGTGGAGACGGCGTCCATCCGCGCCTGCCAGTCGTGACCGGCCGGGCCGCGCGCACTCGCACTCGTCACACCCGTCCTCGCCGTGGATGTGGCCCGCCATCCACGCGTTCACCGCCACGTTGTGGACAGGGTGTGACATTGACCGTTGACCAACGAAACTCTGCCCTTGCCAGGTTCGACTCCGAGGGGTGGGTGGCGGACTGATACGGAAGCAACGCCAACCGGACAGCGACGAGACACCCGAACGCACGACAACTCCTGGCCGGTTCGGCCTCCGTCAACTACGGGGTCGGCCAACAGGGTGCAGAAGGTCGAACGCGACAACGGATGCGGGGCCTGGGGCGGATCGGCGAGCAGGCGGACCTACCACACGAAAAGGGATCGCCACCCGCAAGACGGCCGAAGAGCCGGGCGGGGGCCGGTGCCGCCTCCACGACCGACCGGCCTGCACGAGCCCGGCCACGCTCCCCGGCGATGTCTCCGCGCGACGGGGCCGGACCGCGTGCCCACGGGGATCGTCCCGGTCGGCGACCACGACTTCACCGGCGTGTCGGTCCCGTGAGGAGTTCCTGCTTCATCCAAGATCCCCATTGGGAGCAAATTCCCGACAATCCACTAAAAGGAACAATTGGTTCCCGTTCGCACGGGCAGCCACGTTCGAGGAGAAGACATGAACCACGGCGGACAGATGACCGCGGAAATGCAGAAGTGCATCGACGCCTGCATGGAGACACACGCCGCGACCGAGCGGACCGTGAGCCACTGCCTGCAGCAGGGCGGGCGTCATGTGGAGATGGCGATGATCGGCAGCCTCATGGACGCCTCGGACATGACACGCACCTGCGCGGACATGATGATGCGCCAGTCGCCCATGGCCGGCGAGATGGCCGCGATGTGCGCAAAGCAGTGCGACATGACGGCGGAGGCGTGCATGTCCATGGGAAGCGACGAGATGATGAAGCGGTGCGCGGAGGCGTGTCGAAGCTGTTCCGAGGCATGTCGCGCCATGGGTCGCATGCCTGCGCGGTAGCCCGACGTGCGGGCGGCCCCGGCACCGGGGCCGCCCGCACGGAACGATCTCCCGCTGCCTCCCCGGTCCAGCCGTCCCACCGCTCCCGCATGGACGAGGCCGCCGTAGGCGACACGGTCCGCATCGCACGGACGTCGACAACATTGATTCGACTTTCGCAACACCCCGAGCGGTCGGCGGCGTCGGCTATCGCTCGCTGTCACACCAGAACGGCGATGTGTCGGTGCAGACGGATCCGGCTCTCGATTTGCGTGATTCCCTCTTTGTCCTGGCGGGGGACGGTTATCGGGCGGTCACCGGGATTCCGTTGCCGACCAGAAACTCCCCGATCTCGGCCTGCGCCGGCACGAGACTGGGAACCGGATCGACCAACCGCAGCCTGACAGGTCCGTGCGCTGCGAACAGGGCCTCGCGGACATCATCAGGTGCCCGTCCCGGACCGGCGTGTTCGCACAGGCAGGTGCCGCAGGACCCGCAGGAGAACTCCGAGTCCCACCACAACTCGTCCCGAAGGATGCACCGGTTCACCCGTCGCACCGCCATGCCGCCGCACTCGCAACGCGATGCGATCCTCGCCGTCCGACCAGTCACCCCGAACTCCCCGACGTTCCCCTCCTGCCGGCGTGATCCTCTCGCAGCCGACGACGCCCGCGCGACCGGATTCGGGCACGACCGCGTCCACCACGCGGCCGGTGACGGGATCCGTCGCGGAACTCGTCACACCGACGGGCAGGGCGAGACTGCGGCTTCGGCGTCAGCCATCAAGACCCGGTGCCAACAATCAAAACCAGGTTCCAACCACCGTGTCACGGCCCAGTGCTCGAACGGGCACCGACTGGCCTGGCCGAGCAACGCTGACCGTCGCAGGGAGTGTGACGACGACCGATAGATGGCCGGCCGTAGCCGAGAAGGCGCGACTCAGAATCTCAGCGTCGATTCGTAGAAGGCCCAACCGTCGACTGATAGTTGGCCGCTCGTGCACCGCGATGCTGCTGTGCTCCGCTACGTCGATCCGGTTCCGTGAAAGTGGTCAGCAGCAGGAACAGCCCGTCGCGCACCCGCACGAGTCGCCGCTCGCCTTGTCCGCCGTGCGGGAGGTGCCGGCGTGGGTGGGGGCGCAACAGCCCTCCCCACGCCAGGCGTTGACGCCTTCCTTGATGGCGATGGCGGCGACGACCAAGGCGGGCCGCGCACGGGTGCACCGGATCGTCGTGCGGCTGCGGGCACACTGCCGCCGCCGGGTCCGCCGTCGACGTCTCGGTACGCTCCCGCCCGTGACGATCTTGCGCTCCACCGCCCTGTTCCTGGCCGCTGCCGTCCTGGAGATCGGCGGGGCGTGGCTGGTGTGGCAGGGCACCCGCGAACACCGCGGCTGGGCCTGGATCGGCGCCGGCGTCATCGCGCTCGGCGCGTACGGGTTCGTCGCCACGCTCCAGGACGACGCCAACTTCGGCCGCATCCTTGCCGCGTACGGCGGTGTCTTCGTCGCCGGGTCCCTCGTCTGGGGCATGGCCCTGGACGGCTACCGCCCCGACCGCTACGACGTCACCGGCGCCCTGATATGCCTCGTCGGCGTCGCCGTCATCATGTACGCGCCCCGAACCACCTGAAGTACCCGGGGACGCGCCTGATACGGGCTGCCCCGCACCAACTCGCGTGCCCGGGCGTCGGGTTCAGCGCAGGCCCTGCACCGCGTACAGCACACCGACAGCCGCAGCCGGCGAACCCAGGAGGAGCCGCAGCGCGGTCTCGGGCGGGCGCGGCTGAACCGGGCGGCCGCGGTAGCCGCCGGCCAGGCCGCCCAGTCCGCACGCCAGGCCGAGCAGCCACTGCGGGGCGACGTCGCCGGGCGCGGCCGGCGCGAGCGCGGCGTAGGTGCCGGCGCCGACCAGGGAGGTGACGAACGTGGCGGCCGGCGCGGCGGGCAACGACGGCCACCGGCATGCCGCGGCCGACGAGTATCGGCCCGGGGATGGAGCCGCCGCCGATGCCGTAGATCCCGCCGACCGTTCCGACGCCGAGCGCGAGTGCGGTGGTGGTCCGCGGGGGAAGCGGTGCCGGGGTCCGAGCACGGGCCGGGCGCCGGGTGCGGGCGGACAGTCACAGGCCCAGCGGCAGGAGGAGGACCGCGACCAGGAGCCGGAAGACGCGCGGGCCAGGGACGGCGAACACGCACACGGCGGCGCCGATCACCATCCCCGGGGCACTGCCCCAGATCAGCAGCCGGACCAGCGGACCGCGGAGGGCTCCGGTCTTGCGGTGGCGCGCGAGCGCGCCGGGTCCGGCAACGACGTTGAACAGCAGGTTCGTCGGCGTCACCGCCGGGCTCGGCACCGCCAGGATGCCGACCCGCACGGGCAGCAGGAACACCGCACCCGACACGCCCACCGGGGTGGTCGGCACCGATATCAGCAATCCCGCGGTGAACCCGAGCAGCCCGGTGGACCAGGTCACCGCCGGCCCCTCCCCGGAACCGCCTTGATCTTCCGCGGTCGGTATCGGAGGTGCCCGGCAGCACCGGACGGGCAGGGGGTGTAGGCGCCCCACCGCGTCGGCGACCCGGTACTGTCGCCCGGCACACACCGAGCGGGAAGAGGGGCGTCGTTCCTGTGGACCTGGGCATCGTCGGGCAGGCGGTCGGGCTGTTCGCGGTCACGAACGTCGACGACATCGTAATTCTGGCGCTGTTCTTCGCTCAGGGTGCCGGGCACCGCGGGTCCGCCCGCCGGGTGGTGCTCGGCCAGTACGCCGGATTCGCGGCCATCCTCGCCGTCGCCGTGGCCGCTGCGGTCGGTGCGACGTTCCTGCCCGAGTCGGCGATCCCCTACCTCGGTCTGCTGCCGCTGGCCCTCGGGTTGAAGGCCGCTTGGCAGGCGTGGAAGCACCGGGGCGACGAGGACGATGAGCCGGAGGCCAAGGAAGGCGGCCCGACGATCCTGGAGGTCGCCGCAGTCACGTTCGCGAACGGCGGCGACAACATCGGCGTCTACGTCCCCGTGTTCGCCACCGCAGGTGGGGGCGGGATGGCCGTGTACGCCGCGGCCTTCCTGGTGCTGGTGGGCGTGTGGTGCCTGGCCGGCCGCTTCTTCGCCACCCGCCCGGTCATCGCCAAGGCCCTGAGCCGGTGGGGGCACATCCTGCTCCCGCTGGTCCTGATCACCATCGGGCTGCTCATCCTCGTCGAAGGCGGCGCCTTCGGCCTGTAGCGACCCGGGAGTTCCGCCGCGGTCAGCGGCTGCGCCGCAGCGCCGCCCACGTGCCCCACCCGGCCTCCGCCTCGACCGCGTCCCACCGGCCCGGCAGTGCGGCAGCGACGTCGGCGGCGGGCAGGTACAGCGGCCCGTCAACCCCGAGCTGGTTGACCCACAGCAGCACCCGCCGGGCGCGAGCACCCGGGCGGTCTCGACCGGGAAGAGCAGCATGCCCACCGCCACGGATGCGTCCGCCGGCGGCAGCGCAGCCGCGTCCGCGCACACCCGCACCGGCGACCGGCCCTCCGCTCGGCGCAGCATCGCCGTCGACAGGTCCTGGTCGGAAGGGTCCAGCCCCGGAGGCTGGTGCGTCGGCGGCGGTAGTCGATCAGGCCGGATGCGGCATCGAGTGCGGCCACGATCGGCGGGAGGGCGCCGTCGTACGCGAACAGGTCGCGGGGCAGGCGCCTCCGGGGGTGGCGCTCGTCGGTGAGCAGCCACGCGTGGGGGGTACCGAGGAAGTCGGTGGCCTCGCCGACGTCCATGTCCGAGGCCGGCTGGACCATCCGGACCGCGACGGCTCTGCATGCGAGGAGGTGGCGAGTGCGCGTGGTGGCGGGGAGGGGGCCGCGCCAGGAGTCGGGAAGCCGCTGCGGGATGTTCTCCGGCAGACAGCGGGCGCCGCGGCGGCCGGCCTTGGGGCCTCGGAGCAGGGCTCGTGCGCCGGGGAGGTTCGTCTGGGCCGGCTCGAATTCGCGGCGCTGGTACGAGGATGCGCGAGACCCGAGGTGAGCCCGGATCCGGCCCCAGGACACGGCGGTGGTGCGCGGGCCTGCGTGCAGCATGGTGGTCAACGCGTCGCGGAATTCGCCCTGTTCGAGGTTGATCATGGTGTCGGCGGCCTCGAGCAGGGTCGCGGAGGCGACGGCCGAGGGCGGCGGTGTGTCCCATCGCAGCCTTCGCCGTTCGTTCCTGTCGACGGCCGGCCGATTGAGGTGGTCGATGTGATGCTCGAACGCGTCGGAGGATCCAGAGACGACCCACTTGCTCTTGCGCCTGCCGCCGCGGGCCGAAGGGAGGTGGAAGCGGGGGTCGTCCAGGACCGGTTCGTGGTACCAGAGCCCGCCGATCTTCACCCCGCGCCGAGGGTGGACCTTGACATGGTGGGCCTTCAACAGGCGGTGGTACAGCGTCGCTTCGGGGATCCGCAGCGCGAAGCCGCCCTGCGATATCGCCGCGGCGAACAGCGAATTGGGGCTGTGGTCCTCGCCGGCTCCCCACGCCGGGGCGTACTCGCCCAGGATCCTGTTCTGCCGGATCGCCACCACCCAGGTCGCGATCAGGTGCTCCATCCGTTCCGTCGACAGCACCGCGTCGGCCTCCGGGGAGGCTCCGCGGTCGGCGACGTCCGCCCCGGTGAAGCCCGGCAGTTGCTCCAGCAGCAGGGCGTTGATCGCGGGGAACGCCCGCTCGACGGCGAACTTGTCCGTGGGGCGCAGCGTGCGGGCGGGCAGGATGTTGCGCCCCAGCGTCCGCTCCGCCTCGACGAGATGGTGGTTCTTGTAGGAACTGCCGTGGTCGGTGGTGACCGTCTCCGGGCAGAAGAACGGCAGCGCGGCGACCCGGTGGCCAGCGAACTCGGCGACCGGCGTGGCCGGGACGCCGGGGTAGGGCCATTCCATCTCCTCGCCCCTGCCCTCGCGCATCGGCAGCGGCATCATCACGTCGCGCAGCAGCATCGCGATGTCCACGAACGTCGCGGTGCCGCGGCGAGGATGGTCATCGGGGTGCGCGGGTGGCTCGGGTGAAGCGGGCGCCCCATTCCTGGACGTGCGCCGCGAACTCCGGTGGGCCCAGGACCTCGAACTCGGCGCCCATGTTGCCCAGTGCCTGGGTCGGCCAGTCGAGGGAGGTCGAGGTCATGGTGAGCCGGCAGCTGTCGTGGTCGAGCGGTTCGATCGTGCCCCAACGGCCGACCACACGCCGTACCCGTGAGGACGGCGCGTGTACGAGGACCTCGACCGTGTACGGAGCCGGGGCCCCGTTCGCAGCCTGGACGAAGGCCACGGCGTCCTCGGCCGGGAGCAGCCGCGAGCGAAAGCGCGCGCCGGTCGCCTTCGGTTCGGTCAGCCGGTCGAGGCGGAAACTGCGCCAATCGTGCCGGCCGAGGTCGTAGGCCACCAGGTACCAGCGTCCGCCGAGTGCCACGACACGGTGCGGCTCGACCTCGCGCTCGGTGGGTGCGCCGCCCCTGGCCGTGTAGCCGAATCGCAGCCGCTCCTGGTCCCGGCATGCCTGGGCGACCGCGGTCAGCAGCCCCGCCGCAACAGCCGGCCCCGACCCGCCGGCGGAGACGGTCATCGCCCGCAGGGCATCCACCCTGGTCCGCAATCGGGGCGGCAGGACCCGCACCACCTTGGTGAGTGCGCGCAGCGACGCCTCCTCCAACCCCTCGATCCCGCGCTGCGCCGCGTCGCCGAGACCCACCGCGAGGGCCACCGCCTCCTCGTCGTCCAGCAGCAGCGGCGGCAGGACGGCGCCGGGCGCGAGTTGGTAGCCGCCGTCGGTGCCACGCGCCCCGCCGACCGGGTAGCCGAGTTCGCGCAGCCGCTCGACGTCGCGGCGCAGCGTCCGCTCGGAGACCCCGAGCCGGTCGGCCAGTTCCGGGCCCGGCCAGTGCCGGTGGGTCTGCAGCAGCGAGAGCAGTCTGAGGGTGCGTGAGCTGGTGTTCGCCATGGCTGCATCCTGCCCGGACTTCCGGTCGGAAAGTGGCCGGAAGCCTCCCTAGAGTCGATCTCGAAGGCCATCCCCGAGGCGAGGACAGACCATGATCACCCGTGAGATCCGACTGACGGCCCAGATCGCCGGTATCCCGACGCTGGACCATTTCACCGTCGCCGAGACCGAGGTGGACGGTGAGGTCCTGGTACGCACCGACCGGATCGGGCTCGCCGCGACCTACCTGGAGCTGATGCGGGCCGACTGCACCATCCCGGTGCCGGCCTGGCGGCCGGGGCAGCGGGTGGGGGTGGCCGCCATCGGCACCGTCGTTCGATCCGACAGCCCGGAACTCGAGGTCGGCGACCTGGTGCAGTCCATGACCGGCTGGAGCGAGTATTCGGCCGGGCCGGCCGGTGCGTACCTCAGGCTCGACCGCGACCTGTTCGCCGACCCCGGCCACCACCTCGCCCAGGGACCGACCGCCTTCCACGGGATGGCCGAGGTGGCGAAAGTGGGCGAAGGCGACGTGGTCTTCGTCTCCGGCGCGGCGGGCGGGGTCGGGTCGCTGGCCGGGCAGATCGCCAAGTGCCTCGGCGCGTCGCGGGTGATCGGCAGCGCCGGCAGCCCGGCGAAGGTCGACTGGCTGGTGAACGAACTCGGCTTCGACGCCGCCTTCGACTACCACGACGGCCCGACGGCCGACCGGCTCGGGGAGCTGGCGCCCGAGGGCATCTCGGTCTTTTTCGACGTCGTGGGCGGCGAGCAGTACGAGGGTGCGCTCCGCGCGGCCCGGCCCGGAGCCCGCTTCGCCCTGTGCGGTTCGCTGTCCAGCCAACTCGGCGACGCGGCGCAGCGCTTCCCACACCCCGACCGCGCGGCGGCCGAGGCCGGCGGCATCGAGCTGTTGCCGTTCTCGTGCCGCCATACGCCCGACCAGATTGCGGCCTGGCGCGAGCACTTCGGCAGGTGGCTGGGCGAGGATCGCTTCGTCTACCCGCAAACAGTGGTCGAGAGTGGGATCGAGGGCGTGCCGCAGGCGTTCCTCTCTCTGCTGCAGGGTTCCTACCAGGGCAACGTCTCGGTGCGGCTGTCGTGACCGCACTCTCCCTGCGGGCCCTGAACCGGGCGCTGATGGACCGCCAGTTCCTGCTGCAGCGCACCGATCACACCCCGCTGGAGGTGATCAGGCGACTGGTCGCACTACAGGCACAGGAGCCGAACTGGGCCTATGTCGGACTGTGGACCAGGATCCACGCCTTCACGCAGCGCGAACTCACCGCACTGGTGGAGAACCGGCAAGTGGTGCGCTCCGGCCTGCTGCGCAGCACCCAGCACTTCGCCGCAGCCGACGACTTCCGTCGGCTGCGGCCACTGTTGCAGCCCGTGCTCGACCGCACGGCCGGCTCGCCCCACTTCACCCGGAACAGCGCAGGCCTGGACGCGGCGTCCTTGGTGGCCGAAGGACTCGGGCTGCTCGCGGGAGGAACGCTGTCGCGCAAGGAGTTGGCCCGGCGGCTCACCGAACGCCATCCGGGACGCGACGGCCGGGTTCTGGCCGGGCAGGTGGAACTGTGCACTCCCCTCGTCCATGACGTTGCCACCGGCGCATGGGGCTCCTGGGGCAACCGGTCGGCGGTCTCGGTGACGCCCGCCGAGGTCTGGCTGGGACAACCGATGACGACGACGGCGACTGCCACCAAGGATTCGGCCAAGGAACTGACCCGCCGCTATTTGGCCGCCTTCGGCCCGGCCGGAGTCGAGGACGTTCAGCGCTGGTGCGGGCAGACCCGGTTGGGCGAGGTCGTCGCGCAGATGCGCGACGAACTGCGCTGCTACTCCGGCCCCGATGGCAGGGATCTGATCGATCTGGCAAACGCTGAGCTGCCCGATCCCGAGACGCTCGCTCCGGTGCGGCTGCTGCCCGCCTTCGACAACGTCCTGCTCGGCCACGCCGACCGGACCCGGGTCATCAGCGACGAGGACCGGAAGCGGGTGATGCCCGGCCGGGCACGGGTACTGCCCACCTTCCTGGTGGACGGATGGGTGCACGGAACGTGGTCCCTCGACACCGGGACGCTGCGACTCACCCCGTTCCGACCGCTCCGGGCGACCGATCGGGCGGCCCTGGAGCAGGAAGCCGACCGGCTGCTGCACTTCGTGGGAGCCGGGGCGGTGTCCTACAGCGACTCTGTCGCGGCTCAGTCGTCGTGACCCCGGCACCTACCACTGGATGCGTCATCATCGTCGCGCCGAAGCCGCATCCGGCCGACCGCGACCTCAAACTCGCCGGCTACGAGGTCTTCCGATTCGGTCACCGTCCTGCGCCTGGTCGCACCCTTCGGCTGAACCCGGCATCCGTGCCACGGGGTCTCGGCACCCGAGGGCGCAACCGCCCGCGCTCGAACTCGCGCAGTGCGAGTGCGTTCGTTTCATTCGGTGAACGGCACGTGGTGAACGGCACGTGCCGCAGCATCCGTTACAGGGTTCGGGCGCGCGGCGGGTGGACGGGGCGTTCGGGTGGGTCCCTGGATCAGTCAGGAGTGAACGTGGTGGAAAGGACAGGCCCGCATCGCCTCGAGCCGCACCCGTCGCAGAAGACGCGGGCTCGATCACGCGGATCACTCGAGCGCCCCGAAAGCCACAATGCCTGTGCTCGGCCTGCCGGCAACGCCGACCCGAGCGGGCCTTGACCAGAGCCGAGAACCTCATCGCCGGACTCGACCAATGCCCCGCATGGCTCGGGGACTTCGCCATCGAGGTCGCCGCCCGGTTCAGTGCGGGACGCGCCTGCGTCTTGCTCACCGACCTGGGCCGAACGCTCGCCGACGGTGCCACCCGAATCACCCACAAGCCGTACTCGACCGCGCCCGCCGAACGGGACGATCCATGGGCTCGCCGGCCCGCGCGCTCGAAACGTTCTTCACCACCCGCCGCCTGGCACTGCCGCGGGCGTGGCGCAGGGTGTGCGGGACGACGTCGATGCCGTGGTGTTCGAGGGTGGTGATCAGGGCGTGTTGGGCGGCGTCGACGATGGCCGGGTTCGGGGCGACCATGAGGAGGTTCATCCCGATCCACGGCGAACTGAGCGGGTGCGCGGTCGCGGGTGGCGTGCTCTCGCGCATCGGTGGGCACCAGAAGAACCCGCAGCCGTCCAACACCTCCCGAAGCAACCCACCACGTCCCCGGGAACGAGGCATAAGGTGGTATTGGCGGCAGCCCGAGAGGTACTGGAGGCACGCCGTGACGTTCGTTCAACTCATCGAATGCAAGACCGGCAGGGTCGACGACATGAACCGGCTCATGGACACATGGGTCGAGCAGACGAAGGGCAAGCGGACCGCCACTCACGCGATCGTGGGTCGGGACAGGTCCGACGCGACGCACATCGTCGAAATGGTCGAGTTCCCGTCGTACGAGGAAGCGCAACGCAACTCGTCACTCCCCGAGACCAATCGGATTTTCGAGGAGATGGTCGCGCTGTGCGACGAACCGCCGACGTTCACCGACCTCGACGTGTTGCGTGACGAACAGCTCAACAAGCAGAGCGCGCTGCGTTTGTTCGAGGAGGTCATCGCCAAGGGAGACCTGGGTCGACTCGACGAGTTCTTCGCGGCCGACTATCACGATCACGACGTCGCCAACGAAGAGGACACCCGCGGTGTCGACGGCATACGCCGGGAGATCGAGGGCTACCGGGCGGCGTTCGACTTCGAGTTCACCGTGGACAGCGCGCTGGCGGACGGCGACGAAGTCGCGGTCCGGTGGAGTTGGCTGGGCAGGCACATCGGCGACTTCGGCGGCATATCGCCGACGAACGAGAATGTCTCGTTCACCGGCGTCACGAGCTTCCATTTCCATAACGGCAAGATCGTGGAAGGCTGGTGGAACTGGGACAACCTCGCGATGCTCCGCCAGGTCGGCGCGATCACGCCGTAGCGCCGGCTCCGGCCATGGTCGCTTCGGAGCCACGCGACCACACGGCCATATCCCGGCGGCCAGGGCCCGCTTCCCGTCGTCCGTGGCGCGGTTCCGACGGCCTCGCGACGTCCTCCCGACCGTCGGACGCCCAGGAGCGAAGGGCTCTCGAAGACCGCCCCGAAAACAACCATCGGCACACGGCCCGGCCCTTCCCGTCACCGCGCAGCCTCCACTCCGCGCGACGACCGAAGGACCGCCGACGACGCGACCGAGGAACGTCGTATCCGGCGTCGAACCCGATCAACACGTCCGGATCGCCCGACTTCCACCGGCCGGCGGTCACCAACCGTCCGAGGATGGTGCGGACCTGGACCGCGGTGGCCGCGGCCTCGTCCTCGCCGGGCCCGAGTCGCACCGCGTCCAGGACCACCGTCCACGAGTTGCTGCCCGGCTCCAGAGCGGCGACGACCGAGAACGGCCGGCCGGGCATCGTCCGGTGCCTGCCCTCACCGCGTCCGAACGTGTGGCGGAACGCACGGCCCGGGCTGGTGTCCGCGTCCGGCCGGAGCCACGGGCTGATGTCGACCGCGAGGACGAGTCGTCCGTCGGCCGCGCGATGACCGGGCGGGCCGGGCCCCGGAAGGGCACCGGGAATGCGCAGCGCGTCCGCGATCCGTTCGATGGTCTCCAGCGCGGTCACCGTCGCCTCCCCGCGCGATCTTGGAGTTCCGGTGGGGGCGCAGGGCGCGGCCGGTGCCCGAGGGGCGGGGCGGCCGGCCGCGACGTGTCGACGGGGACGTTCGGGCCCACACGCGAACGCTCCGCGACACGGCCCACGATCGCGCCCGCCCGACCACCCGGCCGGGGTGCCGCGCCGGGCCGGGGTCGTGTGTTCACCCGATCCGCCGTGCCAACCGCTCTCGGCGGCGGTGTCCGACGGCCTGCCGGGCCTGCTCGCGGACGCCGCCACGTGTCCGGTCGAGGTCAGGCCAACGCTCAGTTCCGGGGGATCTTCAAGACCGTCCAACATTGGTCGGCCCATGAAACGTCCCGGCTCGCATATGCCCGAGTTCCGCGAGGAAGCGATTCAACCGGCGCTGAAGTCCGCTTCTCGGCCGATCGCGCAGACCGGGCGAGAACGCGATGTGCGCCCGGAGGCGCTCCGCAACCGGGTCCGGGAGTACAAGCGCGAGCACGAGAGCACCGACGAGGCGTCCTCCGTGGACGAGCGCGCGCCAGGCTACGACGACGCTCAGGTGCCGAAGGACAGTCGGTCGGGGCTGGTCTCGTACTTCGTGGCCGGTCCCAACGACCGGATGTCCGAGCTCTACACCGCCTTCGTCGATGCGGTCGGCAAGGTGGAGAAGCGCCACCCGGAGATCCGCATCGTGGCCGGACGCGGCGAACATGACGCTCAACGTGCAGGACGATGCGCGTGGTCACGACGCCTCCTTCTTGCGCCGGCGCTCGGCAGCGCTGGTCAGGAGCCTGGTGTACATCGCGCAGTGAACGTCACGGCCGGTCTGCGGGTCGGCCGTCCAGGCCGCGAACCAGGGGCTCGCCCCGGCGGCCGCGCTGCCGATGTAGGCGCCGATCGCCGCAGACGGCGGGGCGATGCTCTCGGTGGTGTCCTGGGCAACGAGGCCCTGGGTCGAGTTGACCTCGTAGGTGTGGGACGGGTGGGTACACACGAGGCTCCCTGCTGTCGCGTGGCCGGGGTGGTTTCGGATCGAACCGATGGGACCGGCAACCTCCGGTCCCGGTCGCCCCGTTGACAGCAGACGACCGGGACCGACCTGGAATGCGTCGGGTTCAGGGACGGCCGACGTCGAGGAAGACGCGGTCCCCGTTGATGCGCGGCGCGTGATATGCGTACTACCTGACCGCACAGGTGTTCGGCCACCCGCGCGGCGACCGCGACGCTGGCGCAGGTCAGCAGGTCAGCAGGTCACCGAACACGGCGTCCGTCTGGAACGTGCAGTTCGGGTCGATCGTGCGAGCTTGAATCAGGCGAGCGTCGTCGCTGCTCATGAGGGCCTCCGAGGTGTGGGTGTCGAAGGCGGCCGGGTGACGCGATTGCGGGTTCGGCGCAGGACGGCGTACGGGCCGACAACGGCGCGCATGGCCTCTTCGCGCTGCTCGTGCATGGTGTACAGCGCGGGGTTGACCTCGAGGTGGTGTCTCCACTGGGTCTGACCAGCCCTGGGCGAAGAGCCGAGGCGGTTCGGTGCCCAGCGCGCGGCACCAGTCCAGCATCTGCTGCTTGGTCAGGTAGGGAGGCCGAAGGAGGGGAAACGAGGTCCGCCACGGTTTCCAGTTGCCCCGGATGCCGGGGAGGCGGCGGCGTTCGGAGTTGTCTATGCCGATGCAGAGGATGGTGTGGGCCGGGTCCTTGTTGACCTCCAAGCAGTCCTCGCACGAAGCGCGCGGGTTCGCGGATTCCGGGACGACATGACGTGCCAATCCACCCGCCTTTCGGTTTGGTTGGCCTATGGCCAAACGATCAGCCGGCCCGCAGCGGGCCGGGCGGCGGACATCGACGGCCGTCCGTTCAGCGCGCTCGACCACGCGAGTACCGTGCCGTCCGGACGCAGCACCTGGACGAGTACCGACCCACCGCGCTCGGCCGGGAACTCGCCGCCCGGTACGCCGGTGCGGGCCAAGTCGACCGGCGACGGTCCGGGCCCGCCGACTCGCGTCGGCGTCGATCGTGCGTTCCAGGGACCGCCGGTGGAGCAGGACGAACGCGGCGATCGCCACAGCCAGGACCAGCGCCACCACCACGGCGGCGACCGGGTGCGCACGCCCGCGTGGCACCGGGACCACGTACCACCCACGTACCTGTGCCCACCGGTCCGCCAACGCGGTGCGGCCGCGCTCGATCATCGCCCGGTGGCGACCCACGGACGCATCCGCGAGTCGCGCATCCGCTCCACCAAGGGCGCGGCCCGACCCGCCGCCACGGTCAGCGGCCACGCGAACAACGCCCCGACAAGGAGACCTACGAGGACGTCGTGCGGGTAGTGCACGCCCACCCACACCCGGGAGGCCGCCATCGCCAGTGCCGCGACCGCCGCGAGGATGCCCAGGGCACGGTTCAGCAGCCAGATCACGGTCGCCGCCGCGGCCGCGATCACCGCGTGGTTGCTCGGAAACGACCAGTCGCCGGGAGCCGGGCAGCTCTCGACGGTGAACGAGTTCGCCATGGTCTGGCAGGGCCGCTGTTCGTGGACCAGGCTCTTGAGCCCGGTGTCCAGCGCGTACACCAGGGCCACCACCAGCGGCGCGCACAGCGCCCGGGCCATTCGTACCGTGTCCTGCCCGCGCGCCGACCACCACGCGAGCACCATCAGCACCGCGAACACGGCCAGGCCGTACGCGGTCCAGTCCTCGATCACCCGGTTGACGAAATCCGGCGCGTGCCGGGCCCATGCGGTCACCCGCGTGTACAGCCCGCCGTCGACGGACGAGCCGGAAAGGGCCGACTCGCTCATGATTCCTCCCGATGTCCGGCGTGTCGGAGTGTGGTGCTCTGCTTCCGCCGCCGCGTCTTGAGCAGTTCGAGGGCGATGGGCGTCAGCGACACCAGGACGACCAGCGCCACGATCGGAAGCAGGTAGGTGTCCACGTTGGGCACCGACGAACCCAGGCCGTAGCCCGCCATGACCAGACCGATCGCCCAGACCGCCCCGCCGAGGGTCTGCCACAGCGTGAAGGTGCGCACCGGCATCTCCAGGACGCCGGCGAGGGGGTTCAGCACGGTACGCACGATCGGTACGAAGCGGGCCAACACCACCGCCTTGGCGTGTCCGTACCGGGCCAGCAGTTCCTCGGCCCGCTGCACACCCTCGTGCAGGCTCTTGTTCTTGTACCGGGCGAGCAGCGCGCGTCCGCCGCGGCGGCCCAGGACGTACCCGACCTGCGCGCCGATCAGGGCTCCGGCCACGGCGGCCAGCAGGACCTGCCACAGCGTCAGGTGGACCCCGGAGGAGCTCGACACGCACAGCAGACCGGCGGTGAACAGCAACGAGTCGCCGGGTAGGAAGAAGCCGATCAGCAGACCGGTCTCCGCGAACAACACCACGGCAATTCCGATCGCACCGAACGCGGACAACAACGAACTCGCGTCCAGGACGTTCACGGCCAGGTCGGACACGGCCGACGGCGCCATAGCGCTCCCTCCGATATTTCGCGGTCCGGTGTCGGTTCGACCGTGTATCGCGGGAACGACGACGTACCGGAACTCTTTCCTCGAAACCATTGCGGATCACGCCTGAGAGAACGCTGAGAGCAAGGGGCGCCGCGCGGCCCAGCGCGGGGCGTCCTCGCCCGGTCGGACCAGACCTGCGTAGGGGAACAACACCCGCGCATGCCGGCCCGGCCTCGACCGGACGACGACGGCCCCTGGGGGGTGGCCCGGCCGGGTTCGTTGTGCGCCGAGATCGAGACAGTGCGCGGCAAGGCGGTGCGGCCGAAGTCGATGTCGACCCGGGCCCGGGCATCGGGGGCGGCGTGTTTGACCCATCGGTGGGCGCCTCCTGGACGATCCGGTGGTGGCCGGGTCAATCGGCGCGGCCCTGAGCGCAACGGGCGACCAGCGCCTTCAGGTTCGAGGAGGCGTGTCGGGGCGTACGGGCGCGTCCCGTCGGCGCGGGCAAGTATGTCGAGGACTGCGAGCAACAGACGTGGATGGGCCAGGGCCGTGCGGCCGGTGTCGGTCACGGTGGACAGCGTGCGGTCCACCACCGCGGGCTGGTCGGCGCGGGCCGGCTTGGTGGCCTCCGCGTGCAGGACCGTGATCGAGACGCCGTGCTCCAGGATGTCGTGGATCTCCCGGGCGATTTGGTCCCGTTCCTCGGCGACCGCGGCACGGGCGAGCGGGTAGCCTCCTGGGCCCGGCCCGGGGCCGGCTGCTTCGTCGGCCTGGAGGTTGCGGACGGCTGTGCCGCCGAGGTGGTCCGGCCGGCGCCCAGCTACCCCACGGTCGACGAGGTCCGCGGCGTGCTGCGGGCCGTGTGCGTGAAGCCGGCGCCGCCGCGGCCACCGCGCGCCGGCCGTACCACGTGGCCTCCCGGACCGGGGAGGTCACTCGGGTCCGCCCGCGTTGGGCCGGGCCAGGCCGAGGTCGTACGCGAAGATCACCGCCTGGATCCGGTCCCGGGCGCCGATCTTCGCCAGCACCCGGCCGACGTGCGTCTTGACGGTGGACTCCGAGACGACCAGGCGCTCGGCGATCTCCGCGTTGGTCCAGCCGTTTCCGATGGCCAGCAGGATCTCGTGTTCGCGTTCGGTCAGCGTGCGCAGGCGCGGGTTCTCGCTCGGGTCGCGCTCCTCGGCGTGGGTCGGCAGGTGCCGGGCGTACGCGTCGAGCAGACGTCGGGTCAGCGCGGGCGCGATCACCGCGTCCCCGCCCGCGACCGCCCGGATGCCGGCCAGCAGTTCCTCCGGATGCGCGTCCTTGAGCAGGAAGCCGCTGGCCCCGGCGCGCAGCGCGGCGTGCGCGTACTCGTCCAGGTCGAAGGTGGTCAGTACGAGTACGCGCGAGCGGCCACCGGCGGCGATGATCCGCCGAGTGGCCTCGATGCCGTCCATGCCGGGCATCCGTACGTCCATGAGCACCACGTCGGGGCGCAGTTCGGCGGCCTGCCGTACCGCCTCGGCGCCGTGCGCCGCCTCGCCGGCGACCTCGGTGTCCGGAACCGCTTCGAGCAGCATCCGAAAACCGTAGCGCTGCAGTGGCTGGTCGTCGACGATGAGCACGCTGGTCATGAGGCAGCTCCTTGCGGACCGGGCAGCGGGGCGAGGTGGAGGGTGGCCTGCACCGTCCATCCTCCGCCGGGTCGGGGTCCGGCGACCACGGTTCCCCCGTACAGCGCGGCGCGCTCGCGCATGCCCGCGAGGCCGTGTCCTTCCTCGGGTGCGAACGTGGGCCTCTTGTCGTCGGTGGGTGGTCCGGTGTCCTGGACGTGGATGCGCAGCCGGCTTTTCCGGACGTTCAGCGCGAGTCGGGCCCGGGTCTGCGGTCCAGCGTGTTTGAGCGCGTTGGTCAGCGCTTCCTGGGCGATCCGGTAGGCGGCCAACTGCACGCCGCGGTCCAGTGCGGCCACGTCCCCGGTGCTGCGGTATTCGACCTGTGGTCCGGCGGCGCGGATCCGGCTGCACAGCGCGTCCAGGTCGGCCATCCCCGGTTGCGGGCTGAGTTCGAGGGCGTCGGTCTGCTCCCGCAGCGCGCCGAGCATCCGCCGCAGTTCGCCCAGCGCTTGGCGGCCGGTGTCGGCGATCAGGTCGAGCGCCTCGGGGCCGCGCTCGGGGGTGACTCGAGCCGCGTACGCGCCGCCGTCGGCGAGGGTGATCATCACGGACAGGTTGTGCCCGACGATGTCGTGCATCTCGCGCGCCACCCGGGTGCGTTCGCCGGCTGCTGCGAGCTTGCTGCGCTGATCGCGCTCGATCTCCATCCGGGCCGCGTGCTCGCGCAGGACCGCGAGCTGGGCCCGCCGGATCCGGACCGCGAACCCCAGGGCGGTGGCCGCGGTGATCGCGCAGAACAGGAAGAACAATCCCTCGCCCACGGATACCACAGCCCAGAGCCGGGCGGCGACCACGGCCGGCACGGCGGCCAGGAGCAGGCCGGCCCAGGGCAGCCGGCGCAGCCGCCCGTGCAGGGCCAGGCTGTACAGCGCGATCAGCAGCGCGACGTCGGTGCGCAGCCAGACGCCGATCGACCACTGGAGCACGAAGACGGCCGTGATCGCGGCGAAGGCCGGGAACGGCGCGCGGCGCCGCCACAGCAGCGGCAGTACCAGTCCGGCCTGCAGCGCCACGGTGGCGGCCACGGGCACGGAGTGGAACACGCCCGTCAGTTCTCGCGGGCCGTTGCGGTGGATCAGGTCCGGCACACAGAACATCAGGCAGACCGCCATCACGATAGCCGCGTCCAGGGCCCATGGGTGGGCCCGATCCGCCCGGCGCAGCCGCCGGCCCAGGCGGGCTGCCCGGATCACCAGCGGGTGGCTCCACAGTGGGTCGAGTACTTCGGCGGGAGGCGGTCCGGGGGCGTCGGTGTGCACGAGAGTCACCTGTCGATGATGGCTGGTGCCGGGCCGGTGTGGCGCCGACCCGGCCCGTCGGGACTGCTGACGCGATCAGGCGTCGGTACGCGCCAGCCGCCACGCGGCGCCGGTCAGGGCCAGGGCGGCCCATCC
Organism: Embleya scabrispora DSM 41855; assembly: GCF_000372745.1. GTDB lineage: Bacteria > Actinomycetota > Actinomycetes > Streptomycetales > Streptomycetaceae > Embleya > Embleya scabrispora. Next base: position 32,064 of record NZ_KB889715.1, read on the forward strand.
GAGGAAGACCACGAGCCCGGCCGTCGGCGTCAGGGTATGTGCGCCGTGGTGCAGCTCGAACATGGACTGGCCCGCTTCGCTGGGCAGGTACAGCTTGACGTGGTTCTGCCACGAACTGGGCAGCAGCGAGGTCAGGCCGGGGATCAGCATCAGCGAGGCGACCAGCACCGAGATGCCGCCGGCCACCGAGCGCAGCAGGGCGCCGAGGGCGACGCCGATCACCCCGACCAGGCCCAGGTAGAGTCCGGCGCCCAGCAGGCTGCGCAGCACACCCGAGTCGGAGATGCCGATCGCGGCGGGCGTGCTCGAGACGATGCCGCTGCCGATCGGGAAGGCGGTGAACACGCCGACGAGACCGACCGCGAACGCGATCAGGCCGAAGACCGCGGCCTTGGCCCACAGCACCGGGAGGCGGCGCGGGACCCCCACCAGGGTGGAGCGGATCATCCCGGTAGAGTACTCGCCGGCGGTGACCAGCACGCCCAGGACGCCCAGCGCCAGCTGAGCGAAGTTGGTCCCGAACAGGGACAGGCTGACCGCCGTGGAGTCTGCGAAGTCGGCGTCCATGTGTCGCCCGGAGGAGAACCTGGACTCGTACTGCGCCGCGGCGATCAGCCCGAAGGCGACCAGGAACACCAGGGCCAGGGCGAGGGTGATCCAGGTGGAGCGCAGCGACCACAGCTTCGCCCACTCCGAGCGCAGTACGCGCCGACCGGTGACCCGATACACCGGGCGTACGGCCGGCGTGGGCGCGGCAGCGGGGACCGCGGTGGTGGTGAGTGTGCTCATGCGGCTGCCCTCGCGGAGATCTCGGTGGTGCCGTGGTATTCGACCGAGTCCTTGGTCAGCTCCATGAACGCGGCTTCGAGCGAGACCGTCCTGGCGGTCAGTTCGAACAGGGCGATCCCGGCCGCGGCGGCCTTCAGGCCGATCTCGCGCGCGGTCAGGCCGACCACATACAGCTCCTCCTCGCCGCCCCGGCCGGTGATCTCCACACCGGGACCGGCCAGCACCTCGCGCAGGCGCGCGGGGTCGGCGGTGGCCACCGACACCGTGTCGCCGCCGGCCCGGCGGACCAGGTCGTGCACGGTGGTGTCGGCCAGCAGGCGGCCCTGGCCGACGATGATCAGGTGGTCGGCGACGAGCGCCATCTCGGTCATCAGGTGCGAGGAGACGAACACGGTGCGGCCGTCGGCGGCCAGTTCGGTGAGCAGGTTACGAATCCACAGCACGCCCTCCGGGTCCAGGCCGTTGACCGGCTCGTCGAGCATGATGGTGGCCGGGTCGCCGAGCAGCGCGGCGGCGATCCCCAGGCGCTGGCCCATCCCCAGGGAGAAGGACTTCGCGCGCTTCTTCGCCACCGACTGCAGGCCGGTCAGCTCGATCACCTCCTCCACCCGGCGGCGCGGAATCCCGTGGGTGTGCGCCTGCGCCATCAGGTGCGCGAAGGCGGAGCGGCCGGGGTGGACGGACTTGGCCTCCAGGAGCACGCCGACCTCCTGGAGGGGGGCCGTGTGCCCCGCGTAGCGGCGCCCGTTGACGGTCACCGTGCCGCCGGAGGGCGTGTCCAGACCCACGATCATCCGCATGGTGGTGGACTTGCCCGCCCCGTTGGGGCCCAGGAATCCGGTCACGGATCCCGGCTTGACCACGAAGTCCAGCCGGTCGACGGCCGTCCGGTCTCCGAAACGCTTCGTCAGCTGCGTTGCCTCGATCATCGCGTCTTCTCTCGCCTACGACGGGTCCGGGCTTCCCGGACTGCCTCACCGGCAACGCTAGAAGCAGCGAAGCCGCCGACCGTGGTACCGCGGACTGATCCGCGCGCCGGGGGTGGTACCGCGGTACCACGGCGGGGCCCGGAGGAATGGGCGGCGGCCGTTCCGGGCCGGGGTCGACCCGAAGTGCGCTGATCCGGCGGCCGATCGCCATGCCGCCGGAGTTGGTGGCCATCCACGGCCGCGCGGGCAGCGCCGGGGTGATGGTCACCGTCAGTGCGAACTCCCCCTGCGTACGGGAGGATCGACGGCGTAGCCGGCCGAACTGCCCGACCGGCCGTTGCCGCCGGAGCGACCCGAGGAGCCCGAACAGCCTAGCCGGTGCCGCCGCTACGGCTACGGGGAAGAGGAACTCCACGAAGATCCGGTGAGTGAGCGTTCGGGTTCACGGGGAGCCTTCCTCGACCCCGGCACGTACTGCGGAGACCCGGCGGCGGAAGCCGCGCAAGGCGTCACGACGCGATCGGCGACCGCGGCACGCCACAACCTGGCGGCCTCCGACCCTGGACACGGCTTCTGCAACGACTCGCAGACCCAACGCATCCGCCCCGGAAGCGACGCCGCGCCCCGCTGGTCCTGCTCATCGCGTTGACCAGCCTGTTCGCCCACACGCGGGGACGGATCGAGGCAACCGGAAGGGCAACCGGAGACGCAATGGGAGGAGCAACGGGAGAAGCAACCGCGACCGCCGGTCGCGCGCCGGCCCGGGCCATCGCACCGGCGCCACCGGCCCCGTGATCACGGGAACGCTCGCGGGCGTGGCCTCTCGTGTCCGCCTCACCCCTGCGCTCGCGCCGGCTCGCTGCCGCCGCCTGCGCTGACCAAGCCCATCTCGTAGGCCGCCACCACCGCTTGGACGCGGTCCCGGAGGCCGAGTTTGCCCAGGATGCGGGCCACATGGGTCTTGACCGTCGCCTCGGACAGGTGCAATCGGCCCGCGAGTTCCGCGTTGCTCAGGCCCCGGGCCGGCAGGCCCAGGACCTCCAGTTCCCGAGGGGTCAGCGCGGACAGGTCTCGGTGGAGCGAGGTCACGTCCGGATCACGGCGGGCGAACCGTTCGACCAGTCGACGGGTGATCGCCGGCGCCGACAGTGCGTCGCCGGAACGGACCATGTGCACGGCGGCGACCAGGTGTTCCGGCGTGACGTCCTTGAGCAGGAAGCCGCTCGCCCCGGCGGACAGCGCCGCGTAGACGTAGTGGTCCAGGTCGAACGTGGTCAGGATGACCACCCGAGGCTCGGCAGCGGCACCGGTCAGGACGGCGGGTGGCCTCCAGACCATCCAGCTCGGGCATCCGGATGCCCATCAGGACCACGTCGGGTCGGGTCCGCCGAACCGCCTCCACGGCTTCGGTGCCGTTGGTCGCCTCGCCGACCACGTCGATCCCGCTCGCCGCCAGGATCATCCGGAACCCGGTGCGCACCAGCGCCTGATCGTCGGCGACCACAACGCGCAACGGCTCGGTCACGGCGCCTCCAGGGGGATCAGGGCTTCTACGCGGTAGCCACCGCCGACACGCCGCCCGGCGTGCAGCGTCCCACCGTAGACGGCGAGACGTTCGCGCAGTCCGATCAGGCCGCGCCCGTTGCCCGCATCGGCGCCGGTACCGGGTTGGCCGCCGGAGTCGGCGCCTCCACGCGCAGTTGCTCGGCACCATACTCGACCAGCACCGTCGCGGTCGCGCCCGTCGCGTGCTTGACGGTGTTGGTCAACGCCTCCTGGACCACCCGGTACGCGGCCAGTTCGACCCCCGAGGGCACGGCGCGTCGCTCCCCGGTCACGGTCAATTCCACCGGCAGTCCGGTTTCGCGGACCCGCCCGATCAGCGCGGCCAACCGGTCCAGTCCGGGCTGCGGCGTCAGGTCCGCGGTGCCGGCCGGTTCGGGTGCGTCGGTGTCGACCGCGAGCAACCCCATCACGCGCCGCAACTCGGCCAGCGCCGCCCGACCGCCCGCCTCGACCGCGAGCAGCGCCTCGCGGGCCTGCTCGGGAGCACCGGTCATGACCGTGCGCGCGGCGCCGGCCTGAATCACCATCACACTCACGTTGTGCGTCACCACGTCATGCAACTCCCTTGCGATCCTGGCGCGTTCATGCTCCACCGCACGGTGCAGCGCGTCCTCTTGGTCGCGCTCCAGGTCGCGCAGCCGGCGGCGGTCCTCGTCCGCGCGACGCCGCCAGGTGCGAAGTCCGTTGGCCGCGACCACGATCGGGGCCAGGATGGGGCCATCAGGGCGCGCCGCCCGCCCTCGACGACGTGTCGCTGACCGTACGCGCCGGTGAGGCGGTGGCGATCCTCGGCCCGTCCGGCAGCGGCAAGTCCACCCTGCTCAACCTGATCGCCGGTCTGGACCGACCCGACGCGGGCTCGGTCACCGTGGCCGGCGTGCGGATGGACGCACTCACCGAGGCGGCCTCGGCGCGCCATCGACGAGATCGAATCGGCATGGTCTTCCAGTTCTTCAACCTGCTCGACGACCTCTCCGTCACCGACAACCTGTTGTTGCCGGCCCAACTGGGCGGCCTCGCTCGCGGCCCGGCCCGGCGGCGGGCAGCAGAGTTGCTCGCATCGCTGGGCATCGAGCGACACGCCCACGCCCGACCGGGCCGGCTGTCCGGCGGCGAGCGGCAACGCGTCGCGGTGGCAAGGGCATTGATGAACAGACCGGTGCTGCTGCTTGCCGACGAACCGACCGGTGCGCTGGACACCGCCGCCGGCGCGGACGTGGGGCACCTCCTCACCGAGTTGCACGCCGACGGCCAGACCATCGTCCTGGTCACCCACGACCAGGCACTGGCCCGAGCCTGCGCAACCCGTACCGTCCGGCTCGTCGACGGCCGGGTGGCCGACGACGTCGTGGCGGGATCGACCCGATGAGGGCGCCGGCCCGGGGGGTCCGTTCGGCGGTGCGGCTCCGGCGGGTGCAGACCCTGGTGATCAGCCTCGCCACCTTGATGGCGGTGGCCGCCTCGGTGCTCGGCGGGTCGCTCCTGGTGGCCTCGATCGCGCCATTCGACCAGGCCTTCGCGCGACAGCACGGCGCGCACCTGACCGCGCAGTTCGACGCGGACAAGGTCACGCCCGAACAGTTGGCGGCATCCGCCCACGCGGCCGGAGTCGACTCGTCCGCCGGGCCGTTCCCGATCACCTCGATCGCGCCGCGCGGCGGCCCGGGCACCGAGATCTTCACCGGCTTCGACCTGCCGCCGATGACCGTGGTCGGCCGCTCCGCACCCGGCGGACCCGTGGACGCGGTCACCCTGACCAACGGCGTCTGGGCAACCCGGCCCGGCCAGATCGTGATGTCGATCAGCAACCCACACATGGCCCTGGGCAGCGTCCTGGTGTTGCCCGATCTGCCCGGCGCACCGACGCTGATCGTGGTCGGCGTCGCCCGCTCGGTCGGTCGCAGCGCCGACGGCTGGGTCGCGCCCGCCGAATTCGCCACGCTGACCGGGCCCCGCTCGTACCAGATGCTCTACCGCTTCGCCTCGGCCGACAGCGGCGCCCACGTCGCCTCGGGCCGCGCCTCGGTAACTGCCGCGCTGCCCGCCGGGGCACTGAGCGGAGCCCGGTCCTGGCTCGACGTCCGGCGCGGCACCGACCGCAACACCGCGCTGTTCGTACCGTTCCTGATCGCGTTCGGCGCCCTGGGCCTGATCATGTCGGTGCTGGTCGTCGGAAACGTGGTGGCCGGCGCCGTCGGCGCGGGCGTACGCCGGATCGGCATCCTCAAGGCGCTCGGCTTCACCCCGGCCCAGGTGGTTCGGGCCTACCTGGGCCGGGCGTTGGTCCCGGCGGTGATCGGTACGGTGTTCGGCCTCGTGCTCGGCAACCTGCTCGCCGTCCCGGTACTGGCCAAGACCGGACGGGTCTACGACACGCCGACGTCGAGCGTGGCCCCGTATGTCGACGTCGCGGTGTTCGTCGGAACGCTGACCCTGGTCGCGCCGACCGCGTGCGCGGCCGCGTGGCGGGCGGGCCGGCTGCGCACGGTCGACGCGCTCGCCGTCGGGCGGGGAGCCGGGCCCGGTCGGGGTCGACGCGCAGCCCGGCTGACCGCGCGGCTGCCGCTGCCGCGCCCGATCGGCCTGGGTCTGGCCCACCCGTTCGCCCATCCGTTCCGGGCCGCGTCGATGGTCGCGGCGATCGCGTTCGGCGCCCTCGCAATCACCTTCGCGATCGGGCTGACCTCGACGCTGACCTGGATCCAGACAGCCAAAGACCACCACAGCGCGGACGTGGTCGTCGACGCCCTCGATCCGGGCGACTCGGGATTCGGCCCGCCGCCACCGCGCCCCGGTACACCCGAAGGGCTCCCCGCCGCCACCGGACCCGCCGCGCGGCCGGCGGCCGATCCCGCGACCGTCGCCGCGTCGGTCGCCACGACGATCGCCGCCCAAGCCGGAACCAAGGCGTACTACGGCGTCGCCCACGCACAGGTCACCGTACCCGGCACGGCCGGCGCCACCGAGGTCCTGGCCTTCAGCGGCGACGCCTCGTGGAGCGGCTACCGGATGACCTCGGGAAGGTGGTTCGGAGGCGGTCGCGCCGACCCCGTTCCTGACCGCGGCCGGCGCGCGCATCGGCGACACCGTCACGCTGACCGACCACGGCACGGCGGTCCCGGTCCGGATCGTCGGCGAGGTCTTCGACACCGCGCATCAGGGCATGGAACTGCTCACCGACGCCGCGACGCTCACCACCACCGAACCGAACCTGCGGGCCTCGAGTCACCACATCGCGCTGCGCCCGGGCACAGACCTGACCGGCTACGTGGACGCGCTCAACGCCGCGTTGCAACCGACGGGCCTGTTCGCCCGGGTGGACACCGCCGGTACCAAGAGCGACGTGATCGTGCTGTTGGTCTCGCTCTGCTCCCTGCTCACCCTGATGCTGGTCGTCGTGGCCGGCCTGGGCGTGCTCAACACGGTCCTGCTCGACACCCGCGAACGCGTGCGCGACCTCGGCGTGCACAAGGCGCTCGGGATGACCCCTCGACAGACGATCGCGATGGTCCTCGCCTCGGTCGCCCTGGTCGGGCTCGTCGGTGGCGCCATCGGAGTGCCGGCCGGCGTCGCCCTGCACGCGGCGGTGCTACCCGCGATGGGACACAACGCCGGGATCAACCTGCCCGCCTCGGCCGTGGCCGTGTACCACCCGGCCGAACTGGCCCTGCTGGGCCTCGGCGGCCTCGTGATCGCGATGATCGGTGCGCTGTTGCCCGCCCGCCGGGCCGCCCGCGCCCGCACCGCCACAGCGCTGCGGACCGAGTAGGAGCTGCGGGCCCCTCGGGTGCATCGCTGAGTAGGACCACGCCGGCGAGGTCGTTCGGGTCACCGACCAGACATCCGATGCGTCTGCGGGCGTCGCAGGATCTCGCGGAGCCGGTCGGCCTCGGCCTCGATCCCGCGCTTGCGTCCGGCTCGCCGGACGACCGCGCGCAGTTGCGCGCGGGTGAGCCGGGCAGCCTGCCCGGGGGTGGGAGCGGCGGCAAGGAGTGCGCGGGCCACCGGGTGGCAGAGCCCTTCGCGTACCGACTCGAAGGAGCCCAGGAAGCCGGGAAGTATTCACGCAGATGGGAGCGGAGTTTGTTGCGGCTTGGGTCCGGTCCCAGACGGCGTCCTGCTGGGCGCGGGCCAAGACCGCTATGGCCTTGGCGAGTTCGCTGTCGGCCGGCAGCGTTCGGAAGGCGGCCCGGGTCGGTCCGCAGGATGTCGGCCGGCACCGTCGCGTCCAGATGGTCGGACTTCTTCCGGCTGACCGCGTGGCGCTCCCGGTAGCGGGCGGCGGCCATCAGGTTGATGGCGTAGACCGGTCGCGCGCAGGCAGGCGACAAGAAGACCGCGCGAGGTCTCGATGGCGACCGGGGTCGGCACGTCCGGGCTATCCCCGTGTGTGGTCAATGGTTCAAGGAGTGTGTTCAGGCCGGTGGGGTCGTCGGTGATCCTGGCCTTGGCCACGACGACTCCCTCCCCGTCGACCAAGGCGATGTCATGGTGGTCGCCGGCCCAGTCGATGCCGCAGGTGACGGCCCTTCGTGCGTACGTCCTCTCGGTTCGAGGTGCTGCCCGGTCGCAGTCGAGCAGGGGTCCGCGGCTCCCTGCTGGAAGGGCTCGGTGGCCCGGCATCCGATTGGCCGTTCGTGACCCCAGCAGCGGGCAGGGCTCTCCGTCCGTGAGGGAGCTCGATGGCTCCCGGCCTGTTGAGAGATGACTCCTGCCGGCGACTTGGACCACGATCACCGATGGCCGATCGCCCGCCCTGGGCGAGCGCCCTTGGGGTCCTGGGGAAGATCAATGGGCCGGGAGAGAGGAGGGACGGCGCACGGCCCGTCTGGTCAAAGGACTCCGAGATCCTGGCCCGCAGCAGAGCTCCGCACCGTCCCTGCGCGCCCATCACTTACGTAATCGACCGGGGACATCGAACATGTGGCGGGCGGCAGGGTTCCGTCAACCGGGTGTTGCGGGCGTGTGGGTGCGATCGGCGGTGGTCAGCCTGCGGCGATGCGCTGGAGGAGTCGGAGGAACACGGCGTCGCCGTCCCACTTGCCCTTGGTCTGGGCCTCGACGAGGCTCTGGCGCAGGTCGCGGGCTTTCTCGGCGGCTTTGCCCGTCTCGCCGCCGCGCAGCTTCTGGGCGATCTCGTTCACGTCGCCGCGGGTTTCCCGGGCCAGTTTCTGCTGCATCGACGCGGACGCGGCGGGGTAGGCGGCGTTCAGGTCGGCAGCCAGTTGCGCCGGGCCCGCAGTGGACGGCGGTGCAGTGCTCGCCACGGTTGAGGGCGGCGCGGTGGACGGCGTGCCCGGCGTCGTGGTCGCGGGAACAGGGGCGCCCGGACCCGTCGCGGAGGCCGTCGCCTCGGCACCGCCCGGAGCGGCCGACGCGGATCCGCCGGCGGTGCTCTCGGAGGCCGGACCGGCCTGGTTGCCTCCGGTGTCCACGGCCGCGAGCAGCACGATCACCAGCACCACCGCGAGCGCCGCGCCGACCAGGCCCCCGACCAGCAGCAGGCCACGACGCCGGCCGCGGGGGTCGCCGCTCCGTGCGCTGTGCGGCGGCTCGTCGTCGGACAGCAGCTGCGGCAGCAGCGCAGTGGCTCCGTCGTCGGGCGGTGCGGCCTCGGCCGGCGCGGACGCGGGTACGGGCGGCAGGAGCTGTGTCGCGCTCGCACCGGGCACCGCGACCGCGGCGGAACCCGGCCCGGCCCAGGCGGCCAGTGCGTGCGCGGTCTCGGCGGCGGAGCGCGGCCGGTCCTGCGGGCTCTTCGCCAGCAGCCGGTGGACGAGCGCACCCAACTCGGCGGGGGCGTCGGGGCGCACCGGCGCGACCGGTGCCGGTTCCTCGTGGATGTGCCGGTACAACACCTCGGCGGGGTCGCCGCCGACGAACGGCGGGTGGCCGGTGAGGGCTTCGTACAGCACACAGCCCAGCGCGTACAGGTCCGCCGCCGCACCGCTCGGGTGCCCCAGGGCACGTTCCGGGGCGGTGTACGCGGCCGTGCCAAGCCCCGGCGCGCCACCCGCATCCGGCGCGGTGCCGGCATCGGGGGTGGCGGCGATCCCGAAGTCGACCACCTTGACCACTTGCTCGTCGGTGACCAGCAGGTTCGACGGCTTGATGTCGTGGTGCACCACCGACGCACGATGGGCCGCGGCCAACGCACGCGCGGTCTGCGCGCCCAGATCCGCAACGGTCGGCCACGACAACGGGCCGTGCTCGCGGATCAGCTGCTGCACACTCGACCCGCGCACCAGCTCCATCACCAGGTAGTCCCGGCCGTCGGGGGCGCGGTAGACATCATGGACCGCCGCGATATTCGGGTCGCTCAGCCGCGCCACCGCCCGCGCCTCATCCCGCAACCGCGACCCGGCACCCGGATCCCCGGGCACGGCCGTGAGCAGCTTCACCGCCACCGCGCGTTGCAGCTCGGCGTCCCACGCCTCCCACACCTCGCCCATGCCACCCCGGCCGAGCAAGCACACCCAGGTATATCGGCCACCGAGCTGCCGCGTCTGCACAGGTCCACCCTTTCGAAACCATCTTTCGCGCCACCGGTCGATCACCGGCGCCCCGGACCCTACCAACCCACCGACGGACGAACACCCGGCAGGAACCGGTGCCTCCAGGCAAGTCGAGCATCGGTCACAGCCGTCCGAGGGAAACATCCGTGTCGCCCGTCATCGACCCCATGACCGTCCGTTAAGCTCGCGCCGCCACACAGGTTTCGACTCTTCACGGAGGGCAGGACGGCAAGGATCAATCGCGAGCGTCTCGTCGGAACGCTGACGTTCTGGCTGCGTCCGGCCTTCGCGTTGCGAGTCGTCAACCGGTTTCAGCGGATCGTCGGTTTCGACCGCTCGATGGCCCTGGCGTCCAGCGCCCTCACCGCACTGGTTCCGCTCGCGGTCCTCGGNAGCGCCGTCCTGGGCGACTTCGTCCGCTACGACNCCGCGGAGCGGATCATCAAGCGCTACCGCCTCACCGGAGCGGGCGCCGAGGCGGTCGACTCCCTCTTCTCCCCTGCCGAAAGCGCNAACGCGAGCGTGGGCACCCTCGGGCTGGTGTTCCTGCTGATCTCGGTNCTGAGCTTCGCGCGAGCCGCCCAGCGGCTCTTCGAACAGACATGGGAACTCAAGCCCCTCAGCGTGCGCAACACGCGAAACGACCTGTGGTGGATCCTCACTTTGGGNGGCTACACGATTGTCATCGGGTGGCTTTCCGCCGTCCTCGGCGGGAGCGGGCAAGGTCTGGTGGCCGCCGCCGGCGAGGCACCGGTAACCGCCGTGTTTCTTGTCTGGAGCGGCTGGATCCTGTCGGCGAAGCGGATCACGTGGCCCGACCTGATCCCTTTC
>NZ_KB889716.1:0-17157 GCF_000372745.1 Embleya scabrispora DSM 41855
GGCGAGGAGATCACACCCAACGGCCCCATCGAGACCGAAGCCGCACGACGCCTCGCCGAGGACACCAAAGGCCAATAGCTCCGGTTGCCCAACACTTTCTGAGACGGTGCACGTGCGCATCGCCGCCGCCGCGGCCGGGGCGTCGCCGCGCACGGTGTGGCGTTAACCGGCGATCGCCCGCGAGTCCGGACGTGTGCAACCGTCGCCCAGGCGAGGCGCGTTCGCGTTCATCGATGCGTTGTGGACGCGCCTGTCGGATGCGGGCGGGAACGTGAGGGCCTTGCACCGCTGGATGCAAGAACACACAGACGAGGTACTGCCGACGCTGGGCACGCATGCCCTGCCGTCGCCGATGACGCTGTATCACGCGGTACACCGAGAGCAACGCGCAGGCCGGGTACTGGAGATCTCCAGGCCCGCCCACGCACGCCGCGACCCGGAACGCTACGACCGCGCCTTGGCCGAACCGGCATTGCCGGGCACGGTCGGTCGACGAGGCCGGCCGGATCGCCTTGCCCGTCGCTGGTGTTGTGCGGCGCCGACCCCGAGCGCACCCTCGCCCGGGCCCGGCGCCGGCTTCACGCGTGCTGACCCGGCAACAGGTGCCCCGCCTGAACGCGTCCCAAGTCCCCATTGTGCTGCGCCTGTTCCATCTGCTGTGGGACACCGCCACCGATGCCGATCTACCCGACCTCCACCCCTACACGGTCGGCCAAAGGACCCTGCACACCATTGGAAGCCGTTGTCTTACCGAATGCAGTTCCTGCGTTTCCGCTGGTGAGCCCAGGGGTGTTCGCGGCGAACGCGGTTTACGTCCACGTCGGTGGCCCAAAATTGGGCGCCGGGGTGCGGGCGTTCCTTCCGCACGACCAGCCCCGTCCCACGCGTCCTCGCCGACGGTGCCGTCGGCTTCGACGGTCGGGGTCCACGCGCTCGCGGGAACCCCGAACCGAACACAACAGCGCGCCTGGGCGGCTGCCTACCGCAGGACGGGCCTGCCCTCAAGCACCGCCTTCAGGATCTCCAGGCTTTTGCAGAATCTGTCCTCATAGAGGAACTCAGGGAGGACCGCCTCCGCCACGCCGGCGACCTTGCCTTCCCCGCCGAGGTGGACAGCGGCATTGGCTCCCTCGGCGTACTCGTCCAGGTGCCCGCGAACACAGGTGTCGGTCGTGGGTTTGCCGGCGAAGTAGATACAGCCCCGGCCGCCCATCTCAAGCCAGGTATGGGCAGACACCGGCCCCTTGACGACGAGGGCGGCCGGGTCGTACAGCGAAGTCGCGAGAAGGTTCCGGACGGTCAAAGACCGGCCGACGAACAGCAAACTGTCCCAGAGACACACCAGATCCTGTGCCACGACCGAGCCGGTGACGTAGAGCGTTGTGTAGACGTCCGCGTTGCAAAAGGTGATGGGACCGCTGACGGTTAGATCGCCATCGATGACGTAGACCGTGTCCTCGTCGTCGCAGGGCGTGTTGCCCAGCGCCAGCGCACCGTCGATCGTCAGGTCACCGCGGTGGACGTAGAAATGCTCGGGTTCCTCACCGAAATAGTCGTCGACATCCCAGCTGGTGCGGTTGCTCGCTTGGGCCATGTCGTACTGCTCCAGCGCCTCCTCAACTGGCACGGCATCCCAGTTTGCGGCGGGCGATTCGAGAAACATGCCCTCCCTTTCGACAGTGGGGTCATCGGCGGGTGGTCGCCGCCGCAGCGTTCGATAGCTGCCGTGATCCTCCCTCACAGCTACGACAGCATGCTGACGGGCGATCCGAGTGAAGGTCACTTCTCCGAGTTCCTTCATCCGAGCGTCGCCCGTCGCAGGTCGCGATCCGTCCGAGCCCTGCTGCCGAAGGCGTCGATCCCGAGGTCCAGACCTGTCGCGGCGTTGTCGGACGCAGGACGTAGGCTCCCGGTCCGATGAGGTGCGACTACAGGCGTGGTACATGCGAGATGACGGCCGGCGACGGGACTGTGAAACTGGCGGCGTTGCGGACCGAGGCCAGGCCCAAACTGCGCGCGGTCCTGTTCGCGGTGCTGGAGGGGTCGCTGCTCCGGCGCAGCTCGCAGGCCAACACCGCATTTACCGACACCGATCAGTTCGTCCGTCACCTTCGGCGGGACTCCGCGAAATCCGGTACCGCAGCGACCTGATCGACGGATGCCCGAGAAGCCGTTGTCGTGCCGAACTTGGCGTCGGGTTATAGGACTTGGTCTCCTGGCAGGGTGATTTCTGTGCTGTCCGCGCATGACAGCAGGGCCTCTTGGAATCTCAGTGGTTGTCGAAGCCGAACGAGAGGTCCAGGAGGCCCTGTTGCCACGGTGGTACGCGCTCGCGGCGGGCGAGTCCAATCCGTTTCACCGTGGGTGTGACTGCCTCGCGCACATGTACGGGAACGCGGACGGCCGGCCGATCCGGGCACGCGTGTACCCGTCGGACACGACCGATGCCGAGTGGCGGGTCGTGCGGGCGGCGCTGCCGGTGCCCGCCTGGTTGGAAGGACGGGGCGGGCAGCCGGAGGCGTACTGCCACCGGGAGATGGTCGACGCGGTGCGCTTCCTGGTCGACAACGGGATCAAGTGGCGGGCGATGCCGGCCGATTTCCCGGTCTGGACCTGCGTCTACGCGTTCTTCCGCCGCTGGCGCGACCAGGGCCTGGCCGGCGAGTTCCACGACCGGCTGCGCGCGCGGTGCCGCATCGCCGAGGGCCGGGCGGTGGAGCCGACCGCGGGCAACATCGACGCGCACTCGGTCAAGGCCGCCGCCTCGGTCCGGTCCGCGACGCGCGGCTACGACGGCGGCAAGAAGATCAACGGCCGTTATCTTGAGCCCGCAGCAGCGCGTCCCTCATGTGTGTGAAGCACTCTGAAGGTCCGCCAGTTCGCTTGGTGGATGCGGTTATCTACCGCCATCCATCACGGATGAACTGGAGGTGCGATGCGAGTACAGCGGGTGCTGACACTCGACTCGACGGCGGAGTCGTGGACGCTCATGGGGAACGATCTGCGGCCGGTCGGCCCGGTGGAGTCGTTCCTGGCCTACCTCTCCGCAGTGGAGCGGTCGCCGAACACCGTCAAGGCGTACGCCCATGACCTGAAGGACTGGTGGACCTACCTCGACGGTCGGGGTCTGGACTGGCGGACAGTGAACCTGGAGGCGATGGCCGGGTTCGTGGCCTGGCTGCGGCTGTCACCACCGGCCCGAAACGGAGCCGTCTCGGTGCTACCGACGGTCGAGCACCACTGCGCGACCTCCAGCGTGAACCGCAAGCTCGCGGCGGTCAGCACCTTCTACGAGTTCCACGCCCCGAACGGCGTCGCGGTCGCAGACCTGCTGGTGACGATGCGGCCCGCCGGGCGGCACCGGGCCGCGGCCACCTCTTACAAGCCGTTCCTGCAGCACATCGCCTCTGGCAAGCCCGAACGGCAGCGCACCATCAAGCTGAAGGCTGACCGGCGACGTCCCCGCGTCCTGACCGCCGCCCAGGCCCAGAAGATTCTGGATGCCTGTGGCCATTTGCGTGACCGGCTGTTGTTCGCGTTGCTGCTGGACACCGGGGTCCGCATCGGCGAGGCCCTGGGTCTGCGGCACGACGACATCGCCATCGCCGAACGGCAGGTGACCGTCGTTCCGCGGCAGAACGACAACCGTGCCCGGGCGAAGGCCGGCCGCTCCCGCGCCATCCCGGCCAGCGCGGAGCTGATGCGTCTGTACTCCGACTACCTGCACCGCGAGTACGGCGCCCTGGACTCCGACTACGTCTTCGTCAACCTATTCGCCGAACCGCACGGCCACCCCTGGGGCTACCCGGCCGTCTATGACCTGGTGCAACGGCTCCGGCGGACCACCGGCATCATCTTCGAGCCGCACCAGTACCGGCACACCTACGCGACCTGGCTGCTGAGGCGCGGGGAGGGCATGGAGAACGTCAAAGAGCTTCTTGGTCATGTCTCGATCAGCACCACGATCGACACGTATGGTCACCTGACCGTCGAGGACGCCCGCCGCACCCTGGAGGAAGCAGGCTGGTTCACCGGGCGAGAGGTCCGACTGTGACCGCTGGCGCCGTTCGCCCCGGCCACGAACGAGGCGGCCTGCTGGAGAGGCTACTGGCCACGGTCCGGGCGGAGTTCCGCACCGAGATCTACCGTCCCGCCCCGGACGATTTGGGCTTCGCGTCCCCCGGTTGCACGGTTGTCGACTGCGATCGCCCGGTCAGCATGCGCGGTCTCTGCAACGGGCACGCCGTGCGGTGGAGGCACCGTGGGCACCCGGATCTCGCGGCCTTCCTTGCTGACCCTGGGGCACCGATTCGTGGTCGGACGCCTCTCGCGGCCTGCCGCGTCGACGGCTGCCGCTATGGCCTCAGCTCCCGCGGGCTGTGCTCCAAGCACCACGACCGATGGGCACGAGCGGGCAGACCCGACCTTGAGTCCTGGGAGGCTCCGGCCCTGGTCAACCCCGAGGCGACTGAATGCCGTCTGCCGTTCTGCACCCTTTGGGTCGAAACTCTGCAGAAGCTGTTCTGCAAGAACCATCACGACCGGTGGAAGCGTGCTGGCCACCACGATGTCGAACGGTTCATCCTCGACTGCGAGTTGAGTGGCGGTGGGGTCATCGACCTGCGTGATTTGCCGCCCCAGCTGACGCTGGAATTCCAGTACGGGCTGCAGTGCCGGGCCGACGCTCACCATCGCGCGACCGCCCCACGCGGGGTGATGCAGGCAGTGCGATTCGCGAGATCTGCGGCGGTGTCCTCGTTGCTGGATCTCGACGAGGCCGAGTGGCGGCAGGCCGCCAAGACCCGCGTGATCCGTGATCCGGTGCTGTTCCTGATCGAGACACGTGACGCTGTCGAGACACTGCGGGACGGAGCCGGCTGGGAGGTTGAGTACGGCCGGGATATCTGGCGCCTGCACAAGCTGCCCGGCAGCATCACTCGTGCCGCAGCCACCGCCCCAAGTCCACGGGTCCGGCTCCGATTCGATGCCATTGCCCAGCCGTGGCTCCGTGACCTGGGGAAACGCTGGATGCGCTTGCGGCTGACCTCCGGGCTGAGCATCGCTGCGGCAAGGGCAGGACTGGACGCCCTGGTCTCCTTCAGTGAGTTCCTGACCCTCGCCGGTGTCGATCGGCTGGCCGACGTCGACCGCCCGCTGCTTGAACGGCATCTGGCCTGGGTCGCCTCGCGGCCGGGCGGGCACGCTGTCAAGAAGACCAAGATCGGCGGACTGAACCTGTTCTTCCAGGCCATCCGGCAGCATCACTGGGACGACACGCTGCCGGGCACGGCCGCCTTCTACCCCGGTGACACGCCGCCCGCCCCCGCGCAGGTCTCCCGCCGGCTGGCCGAACACGTCATGACCCAGGTCGAATCCGAAGAGAACTTGCGGCGATGGACCAACCCGGCGGGCCAGCTCGTCACACTCATCCTCGTCCGCTGCGGGCTGCGGATCTCCAGTGCACTCACGCTGGACTTCGACTGCCTCGTCCATGACGGCCAAGGCGCCCCCTACCTGCGGTATTTCTACACCAAGATGAAGCGCGAGGCAGCCGTCCCCATCGATGAGGAACTCCAGGCCGCCATCCGCGCCCAGCAACAGCGCACCCTGGAACGCTGGCCCGAAGCCACCACCTGCCTCTTCCCCAGGCCCCACGCGAACGTCTCCGGCAACCTCCAACTGCCCTACAGCACCTACCGCCAGATGCTGAAGCGCTGGCTGGCTACCTGCGAAATCCACGACGAGCACGGCCGCCCCGTCCATCTCACACCGCATCAATGGCGACACACTTTTGCCTGCCGACTGATCAACAGGGACGTCCCCCAGGAAGTCGTACGGGTCCTCCTTGATCACGAGTCGTCCCAGATGACAGCCCACTATGCGCGGATCACCGATCAGACGGTGCGGCGCCGGTGGGAGCAGGCGATGAAGGTCAACATCAAGGGCGAGCGCGTCGCACTGGAGAGCGACGGGCCCCTCGGCCAAGTCCAGTGGGCCAAGACCCGCTACGGCATCGCCACTCAAACTCTGCCCAACGGCTACTGCGGACTGCCCGTCCAGAAGACCTGCCCGCACGCGAACGCGTGCCTGACCTGCCCGGTCTTCCTCACCGGACCCGAGTTCCTGCCCGAGCTCCGTGAACAGCGCACCCGGACCCTGGCGCTGATCGACAACGCCACCGGCTGCGGCCACACCCGGGTCGCTGAGATGAACCAGCAGGTTGCCGACAACCTCGACCGCATGATCAGCGAGCTCCAGGACGGCCAGGACAACCCGGAGGACGCCGCCCATGCCAGCTGACAACTCCCACCTGATCGTCGCTGCGGCCCACCGGCGGGCCGCGGCAACCCGCCGACGCGCCACCTCGGCCCTGCGGCGGATGGACGCCACCGGCACCGTGATCACCTTCGAGGCAGTCGCCCGCGAAGCGGGCGTCTCCCGGTCCTGGCTCTACAACCAGCCGGACCTACGAGCCGAGATCGAACGTCTGCGAGCCCGGCATCGCCCCGTCCCCGCTGCCCGCCCGATTCCCGACCGGCAGCGGGCCTCCGAAGCATCCCTGCTGCGGCGCTTGGAGGCCGCCACCGAGCGCAACCGGCAGCTGGAGGCGGAGAATCGCGAGCTCAGGCAGGCCCTCGCCCTGGCGTTGGGCGAACGCCGCACGGCCGACACCTGCGGCATCCGCGCCACGGCGACGTCTCCAGCTGCAAGGGCGATCGGCCCGTGCTGAGGAGCTGACGCACCGGCATCGCGACCGCAGCTGTTCCCGCAGCCAACCCGGGAGGTCGGCGAGGATACGCGGTCGACGGAGGGACGCTGTTACGGCACTATCCGGGGCAAGGTCCGATGATGAGGAGCACGGTGATAAGCCAGGGCGTGAAGATCACAACACGATGCGAAGCCTGCGGCGGTGTGCTGATACTCGACACCGGCCAGTCCATCGAACGCGGGCGCCTGTGGTGGGGAACCGAGGGGGCTTGCCAGTCCTGCCCCGTCGCCTGGTGCGAGCAGGACTTCGGCGACGCGACTCCGGAGGCGATCCGCCAGGCCCTCCTCGCGGAACACGGACCCGCCCGGCTCCGGCTGACAGCGCCCGGGGCGAGTGCAGTGCCCGTCCTTCGCGCCCTTCGAGAGGTGCACGGCCTGTCACTGGCACAAGCACGGGCCCTGGCAGACGAGTTGAAGACGACCGGCCTCGTGGGCACGTTCGTCGAGATGGAACTCATAGCCGCCCGGCTCCGACACCATTCCGTCGGAGTGACAGTCGAGACATCGTCCGGCTGACCCTCCGGAGCGAGCGACACGCCGGGCGACACAATCTCCGCAGCCGGAAAGGTCTCGATTCCTCCGCGTCGAGGACACCGTCCACATCGCATTGTCCCTGGTCAGCCCCGTCCTCATTGCGATGGCTCAAGATAACGGCCGCAAGCGGCACATCGTCGTGGACACGCTCGGGCTGCTGCTTCAGGTGCTGGTCACCGCGGCCGCCGTCACCGACCGCGAGGCCGCCCGCCGGATGCTGCCCGCGCTGCGGGCGAGGCACCGCCGCCTGCGGCGTCTGTGGGCCGACGGCTCCTACACCGGCGACCTGGGGGACCAGCTCCAGGCCCAGCCCGCACGCCAGGTCCTTCACCCGCAGTTGCGCTGCGGCGCCGTCGGCCTCCACCAGCGCGACGATCCGCCGGTAGTCCGGCGCGAGCACCTCCACCGCTGTCCCCGCACGCCGGTGCGGCACCACCGCCCCGGACTTCGCAGGTTTCACGACCACCGGCACCGGCTCGACGCCCCCGGCCTGCTCCACCGACTCGGCCGGCGCCCGCGCGTCCAGAGCCTCGGCCAATTCCTCAACCGCGACCACCCGGCGCTCCAGGACCACTTCGGCCTCGCGCAACGCGGCCAGGACCCGGTCAGCCTCCGCGCGCAACCCCTCCACCCGCACCCGGGCAGCCGTCTCGCGCTCCTCCAACAACCCCATCACCGACGCCACCACGACCTCCAGCGAACGAGACGACATCACACGTCATCCCTCCCGCACGGCACCGGACTTCACGCCTGACCAGCGCAAACGCAGGAACTACATTCGGTAAGACAACGGCTTCCTACCTGACCCGTCGTCACCCGGACGATCCCCGACACCTACGCCACACCCACCGGCGCCGCCCACACCCAAGGCCTACGCACACACCCGCATGGACGAACGCCACCCCCAACCCGTGCCGTTCCGACCCCTGTCCGTACCCCAGGCCCGCACCTGGATGGCGGACAGGACCGGCCGCAAAGGCGGACGCCACTACGACCGCTGCCGCCGCTGCGCCCCCACACCCTGAGCCTGCGGACGGACGGACCTCGGCATCCCCCATGGCCCGACGGTGACCGGCTCAGTCCATGTCGATCCAGATCCGGCCGTCGTCGATCCACAGCACACCGTCGTCGTCGGTGAACGCCGGCCGGATCACCCCGTCCGCGATCACCGAATCGAAGATGACGTCCGGCTCGAGCCCCCGCGAGAACCATCCCACCGCGAATCTCCCCGAAGCTCGACAGACCCCGTCCGCCAGTCTGCGCGAAGTCCCGCACACAGTACGAGATTTCGACAACATGGGGTCACCAACCGAGGGGGACGCTCATGGCCAGGTGCCAAAAGCCGACGAAGAACAGCAAGGGTGGGCTGAGCTGCGGCAACCAGGCCCGGCCCGGCGAGCGCTACTGCGCCAAGCACTCCAGCGGCAAACGCCCCAGCGGATCGCGATCGCGAAAGAAGTCCGCCTCCGGCGGCGGCTGCGGCGGCCTGTTCATTCTGACGATCACCACACTGGTGGGCCTCGTGATCGGCGTCCTGATGTGAGCGCGGCCCCCATGGATCCGTTGGCGACGGATGGACGGCTTCAAAAATCCGATCTCATGTGAGGCAACGGATGTAGGGGGCCGGGGAGAGGAACGCGGCGCGTTGCCGGATGGTGGCCTCGATGACGTCCTCGCGGCGGGGCAGCTCCAGTGGTCCGGGCCACGGCGGGTTGCGCGATCGAGGCGGTCGCCGGTGATACTCCTGCCACCGCCGCCGCTGGGGAGGTCTTGGCCAGGCGGGCGATCCCGGACGTGATGGAACTCCTGCGCCTGTCGCGAGCCGGGTCCCGTTACGAGCACACCTGGTACCCGCCGTTGCCCGACCTGTGCGCAAGCGCAGCAAGGAGGAAGCCGACGCGGTGTGGGAGGCCCGCCCGAAGTGGCGCAACAAGAGCCTGCCGGCAGGGGATTACGCGGTCACCGCGCTGGACATGAACGCCGCGTACCTGTCCGCGCTCAAGGCCACCTGCCGATCGGCCCCTCGAACACCGCACACGCCCCGACCTGGACGACTTCGACGGACCGCGCGGCCGCAAACGCTGCCGCGCCGGCATCCACCGTGTCGACCCCCCGGCCTGGGACCACGACACCCTGCCCAATCCGCTGGGCGACCGCGACGAGCCCGGCCCGCCGTGGATCACCGACCCCACTGGCTTCGTTCACGGCAGATTGTTCATGAGCAGGCCGAGGGCGAACTCGAAGCGGTCGTGTCCGGTGCCGGAGATCAGCTCGGCGGCATGGCGTCGAGTCTGCGGGAATTTCTCGGCGGGCAGTGCGGTGAAGCGGTCCAACAACTCCTCGTGGCTGAGTACCCATTCCTGATCCTGGTGCCGGCGTCGTTGCCGGACCAGCGACTGCTCCAGTGCATAGGCGCTGACGTAGAGGGACAGCGCGTCGCGGGCCCATCCGGCCGTCCGCGGTTCGATGCCGCCCGCGAGCAGGATCGCCAGGATTCCTTCGCCGACCCGCAGCATCTCCGGGTTGGTCGACACCATGGCCAGCGCGGCGCGCGAGACTCCGGGGTATTGCAGGTACAGGTCGCGGATCTGCGTGTACACCCCGAACAGCTGCTCGCGCCAGGCAGCCGGGTCCGGTTCGGGGAGCGCGACCTCGGCGTAGAGCCTGCCGATCAGGAGATCGTCGATGTCGTCCTTGTTGACGATGTGCGCGTACAGCGACGACGGACCGGTGCCGAGTACGGCGGCGACCCGGCGGATGGTCAGCGCGTCATACCCCTCGGTGGCGACGACTTCCAGGGCGGCGTCGGTGCTCCGTTCGACGGTGATCGGCTTCTTGCGTGGCGCCGACGCGGCGGCCTCCGGTGAGGGTTGGGCGTGGCGAGCTGCGCGGCGCTGGCGGGGATCGGCGGACATGCCGGCCACTATAACTTGACACGATCTAAGTTCGTTGCGTAGAACTTAGTTCGTCAGAGGGAACGAACTTAGTTCGTATCGATGTCCCGGAGGTGTGTGATGCGAGTTTCCGTTGTCGGAGCCGGTCTGGGAGGTCTGGCTCTCGCGCAGGGTCTGCGTGGTGCCGGGATCGAGGCCGACGTGTTCGAGCGCGACCCGGGGATCGTCGCACGGTTCCAGGGCTACCGGCTCGTGCTGGACCCGATCGGTTTCCAGGCGCTGCGCGACTGCCTGCCGACGCGCTGGCACCCGCTGCTGGACGAGATCGTCATGGACGCCTCCGCCGAGCAGCTGATCCTGGACCCGCAGCTGAACGAGATCGGCAGGCTCGGCGCGGGCCGGACCGGCATCGTGGTCGACCGGCAGGTGTTGCGACACCTGTTGCTGACCGGCCTCACCGTGCACACCGATGCCGCGCTGACCGGCTACGACGTGCCGGCCGACGGCCAGGTCCAAGCCCGGTTCGCCCGCCGCGACCCGGCCACCGCCGACCTGCTCGTCGGCGCGGACGGCGTCACCTCCGCGGTCCGCGGGGTGTTGTCGCCGCAGACCACCCCGACCGACACCGGCGTCCGGTTCGTCATCGGCCGCACCCCGCTGACCGACGAGTTCGCCGGCCTGTCCAAGGCATACGGCTCGAAGATCACGGGCGACGGCGTCAGCCTGCTGCTCGGCGCGATGCGCTTCCGAACCCCGCCGAAGCAGGCCGCCGAGCAACTGGCCCCCGAAGTCACGCTGCCCGACATCGCCGACTACGTGCGCTGGGCCATGATCCTGCCGCCGAACGGCTCGCCGGAGGACCCGACCGCGCAGGACGCCGTGCTGTCCAGGATGCAAGGTTGGCACCCGGAGCTGCGCGCGCTGATCGAGCAGGCCGACCCGGACAACAGCACGCTGCTGTCCATCCGGGTGGTCAAGCCCGGTGAGCGCTGGGCGTCCGGCCCGGTCACACTGCTCGGCGACGCGATCCACGCCACCTCCCCGACCGGCGGCAACGGCGCGAACACCGCGCTGCGCGATGCCGACCTGCTGCGCCGCTGCCTGATCGAGGCCAACGAAGGCCGCCGGGATCTGCTCGGCGCGGTCGACGACTACGAGCGGCAGATGTTCGAGTACGGCGCCGAGGCCGTGCGCAGCAGTCTCGAGAAGCTGCCCGCCTTCGCCCCCGAAGCGAAACTGTCCTGAGGCCGAAATTCACCTTGCGCGATCGACCGGACCCGCCCGGTCGTGGACATACTGATCCCCGCCTGTTGACGACGCGGTCGACTACCGCAGGGCCGGCGCGGGCCGCGTCGGGAGACCCGTCCGGTGGTTCGTCTCCGCGGGGCTGGGGCTGGTGCCGCCGTGTGATGCGCTGGGGCCGTTACCCCGGTCCGGGGCGACAGCGTCCAGGCGATGGTGTCGCCGTGTATCGCGAGGCCGACCACCGAACCGATGACCGACATACGCACGGCGTGCCTGCGGCCCGGGCCGACCGCGCCGGCGGTCGGCGGCTTCCCGGCCTGCTCCTCGCCCGGATCGAGGACCCGATCGGGTCGCCGGTCGATGCGAGCGCCGCTGTGGTCCCCGTCGCCCGGGACGGCATCCGACACGGTGCGACTGTTCTTCCCGCCGGTTGTGTTGCTCGGACTGTTCGTGGTCAGCCTGCCCCTGCCCGCCTACTCCACCGACGATGGTGGCTGGATCGTCGTGGAGGCTTTCGGCGAGGGTGGGCGCCTGAGCATGGGTGTCTTCGTCGGCCTGGCGACGACCCTGACGCCACGGGGGTGCTTGCCCCGGACTCCGGAGTGCCGGCACGGGTGACGGGCTACGCGGGAGCGGTACTCACCCTTGGCTGCCTCCTGCGACTGGACACGTCCTCCGGCTCCTCGTATTTCGACGTCCTGGGCGGCCGTCACCGTGCCGTGCCGACCCACCTCGGACTGTGGCTCTTCCACCTGACGGCAGTCCTGACCGTCGCTACGTACATCCACCGCGACATCCGCCTTCAAAGGGGGAACATCCGTTCGTAGGCCGCCCGTCGGCAGCTTCACCGCGGCTACGGGCCGGCGTGTCGGTGGGCCTGAGGTGGGCTGGCCGACTGAACCCACCAAGGCGGGCGGTGTCTCATGAGACATCGCGAAGTCTGGAGAAGGACGACTTCCGTTCCTGGGTGGCCCGCCCGGTCGGCGGCCCGGCGCGGTCCTGTCCCGCAGGGGCACCGACCTGTCGGACGCGTTCGCGGACATCGCCCGGGCCGCCGACCGGGACCTGCCCGACGTGGACGTGCTCTTGGACAGCGTTATG
Organism: Embleya scabrispora DSM 41855; assembly: GCF_000372745.1. Taxonomy (GTDB): domain Bacteria; phylum Actinomycetota; class Actinomycetes; order Streptomycetales; family Streptomycetaceae; genus Embleya; species Embleya scabrispora. The sequence goes on from NZ_KB889716.1 coordinate 12,543, forward strand.
TCACCTGCCGGCGTGTCTCGGGTGCCGGGTGTCTCACGCCGCGGATTGCTAGGAAATGCCCGCTAGTGGAGCGGCGGTGAACGCAAGGACGCACTTCGGACACTGGGTTGTACGTTGCTCGCGGGCGTACGTGTCTGCGTGTTCCATGGTGGGCGGGATGCCGGAAAAGGGCCCACCCACGCCCATGCTGGGCAACGATCGTGCGTATGGGACGACGCCGCCGGTTCGAGCGGCTTTGCATCATGGCGGCGTTTGGCCCCGGTGGCCTGGGTACGTCGATTCCTCGCGCGCCGATCGTCGATCCGCCGGCTTTCCCCAACGTGAGTGCGAGTCGCCCCGTCCCATCCGCCGTACTCGGTGGTGGGGACGGGACCGCGATGCCCGTCTCCGTCCTGCGGTTTTGTCGTGGGTCGGTGCGTTCGCGGAGCCGCGTGGCCTGAATGCCCGACCTGGTGTCGGCCAACCTTTCGAGGTGTCTTGTGACGTCCGGAACGCCTTCCGATACTGGCACCTGGCCACCGCGAACCACTCACCGACCGCACATGTGGGGCGGTCCCGGGAGGAGACGCCATGCCGCCTTTCGATGAGCCCGTCGACGGAGTACTCGCACCCCGCTCGGGGGCCGAGGGGACCCGCGCCGCGAAATTCGACACGAGCGGAGACATCTATACCGAGTTCAGCGGCTTCCAGTACACGATCCACCTGAGCAGGGAGGCGGTCGGGTGGATCAGCACCATGGAGAAGCTCTTCGACGCTTACCTGGAAGTGTCCATGGAGGCGCTGGAGGAGGTCGCGCCGTTCTTCGACTTGATCAGTGCCTACATCCAGGCCGAGGTGACGGTGATCGAGGCCGTCTCGGAGACGGTGCCGGACGGACGGGTCAAACTGGTGGGGGTCATTCCCTTTTCCACCCTGGTGCCCGAACCGGACGAGGGCTACGTCCCCCCGGGAGGCTGGAACCCTCCGGCCGTCGTGAACGGCCTGCGGTGGTGGACCGTGAACTCCATCAACCTCTACAACAACCGTTGGTGTTTCACCGCCACCAATTCGAACCCGAACGCGTCTTCGGTGTCGTCGATCTACTTCACCACGGACTACGACGGAAACTCCATGCACATCAACCCCCGGGATTTCCGGGACACTTACGGATGGACCAGCCTCAGGGGCCATCGGGAGTTCGACAGCGGGCTGGACACGTGCGTCTACGTCAAGCGCACCGGGATGTGGTGGCTGTTCAACGGCATTTACTGCGCGAGGACGAACGGCTACGGAGACACTGTCACCTGGTCGCCGCAGAAACTGACGGACGTCTGGAGGGGGTTCGCCCGGATCGCCAACGGAGAATTCGGCCAGGACGAGAGGGACCAATGGGCCGGCGGCGTCTCCTGCGTCACGGCCATCGACGACTACTACCTGTTCACCGCAGGAAACCGGGTCGCCTTCCTCGACGCGGGCAGCGGAGACTTCAAAGCCGACTGGCCCCGCCCGGTGGGTCTGACCGACGTATGGCCGGCTCTCGAGAATCTCCCCGCGGCCGGCATCAGGGACGGCAGCGGACCGAAGGCCGTGTGCTGGTACCAACACGGCAACACGAAGACATGGCTCCTGGTCTTCCACAGCAAGATTTTCGTCAACAGCTCCGCCTTCTACAGCCCGGTCGGCTTCATCTACGACTACCTGGCATGTCGATCCGACGTGGCGAACGAGCACTACAGCTGGAACGCCATGTTCAACTACCTGAACGGCCCGTGGCCCTACCCCCGCTGCGATTGACCGGCGTCGCCCCGGGGGCGCGTCGTCCCCGGGGCATCCGCGTGTGGCTTGGCGGCCTGCCGCGCCCCACGCGGTACCGGGCCCGGTGCGATCGGAATTTCGGCGGGCACGACCGTTCGCGGCGTGCGATCGGTGGGCGCGACAGCTCCTCGACGCGGAGCGGGACGTTTCCCGTGTCGCCGAACCGTCACCCGGCCGTTCAGAATCGCCCGGTGTCGCGCGTTCGATGGTACGTACGGCGCCCCGTTCGCCGCCGCGATGCCCCGGCGGGCCGGCTCGATTTCGCCCGGACGGGTAGCCGGGCGGGCGCCCTCGCCATTGGTGAGGCGGGAGGGGACACTGTCCTGTGTCAGCGAACCTTGATCGTGTCACCGAAGGTTGAGCGCCCCCAGCCGAACGGCGGTGTACGGAGTGCCGTTCGGCTGAATGACGCGCACGTGCAGGTGAGCGAGGTCCGCACCCGGTGAGTCGGGGCGGACCTCGCGTCATGTCCGGGGTGCCTCGCCGGGGAAGCGGAGCGGTTTCTCAGCCTGCGCTGTCCCCGTCGGCGGCAGCCGCGGCTGTGGCGAGTTCCTTGACCCATGGGACGTTGCCGGTGTTGGCGACGTAGCGGGCTGCGACCCATGCATTTCGGTCCCGCAGCAGGTACCAGATGTTGTTGCCGTCGATGTCCTGGGCGCGGACCTTGCCGCGCAGGCCGACCGTGGCCCCGGACGGCAGTGTGCCCAGGGCAGGCGCGTCGGTGGAAGGAGCCTGGCGTTCGTGGACGCCTGCCTGGCTGACTACGGTGCCGTACGGCTTGTCGGGCTGAGAAGCCATCTATTCCTCCGTGGAAGCAGTGGGCGGCCGTCACCCGGAAGGCCCGGCCATGTGTGTCGGCGCCTACATTCCCCGGTCCCACTCATCTATGCACGTCTCGTAGACAATCAATTACGCTGTGTGATTATAGGCAGAGGAGGCGGTACGGCTTCTCGGCTGCCTGCACTGCCCATCTGCCTTGGATGATCAAACTCCGATGACATCGATCCTTGATCGGTAAAAGCCCTGGTCGCGGGCGCGAAGGGCTGCTCCGCCTCGGCTCGGTACCGCCGAGTGTCCCTGGGCGCCGCGTTGGTTCGACTCTGCCGGGGCCTCTGACCAGCGCGATTAGTCTTCGATGACACAAACTCGCGTTCGTCAAGGTTCGATGGCATGCGATCAAGATTCGATGACGCCGGACAACACGCCAGCGGTGTGTACGGCAACGACAGCGGCGACGACGACCCCCCGGAGTGGGAGCCGCCGAGTCGTTTCGCCCGCGTCCTCGCCGAGAAGCAGGGTTCGCAACCGCAGCGGGGCAGGGCCGGTGTCGCTCCGCCGGGGTGGCCGCCCGCAGTGCGCCCGCCTGGTGTCGAGGGCTGGGAGGACACGGCCGTCACATGGTTGTTCGATCTGTGCCCGCCCGGCTACCGCGGCCACGACGTCCTGCGCAGGCAGCCGCTGCGCCTGGCACGGAATGAGGAAGGCGTTGGTGCTCGGGCGCAGGATGGCACCGGTTTCCGGCGATCGGGTGACCCCGTTGCCGGAGTACCGCTACGACCCCTTCGTCGGCGCGAACGTGGTAGCGGACGGGCGCGTGTTGGTGGAGGCGGTGGATCCGGTGATCGTGGCGAACTACACCAGCACCCAGGACCAGGGCGGCGTGCGCCGCAAGGACGACCAGGTAGTGCGCCGCGCCGACGCCCGGGTGATCGTCGTCGCGGCCGAGGACGACTTCACCGCCGACCTGGTCGTGCGCCGACTCGACCGCGACACGTTCGTACGCCTGGACCCCGGCCGCCTGCGCGAGGGCGTCACCGTGACGGGCCGATTCGCCGCGGGGTGGTCGTGCGTTCAGCGGCAGCCACAGGGTTTCGGCCGGGGAGGTCCCCGGCGTCCACACGCCGGTGGCGATCGGCACGGTGGTGGAGGTGCGTAGGCGAAATAGGGATTCATCGGACCTCCTTGTCCGGTGTCTGTCGGTGTTTCGACCGCACGTATCGGTGCTGGTCACAGCGTTGTACGGACAGCGGACGAGGGGGGTGGGTGCATTCTCCGACGCACGGGGCGCCCAGTGGGGGCGCCCCGTGCGTCGAGGAGCACGCCATGCCCGAGCGACGTCGACCGGTACCGCGGCACGAATCCCGCCCGAAGTCCCCGTCCGGTGACGGTGTCGCCGGCGCGGTGGTGTTGCGCGGCCGGGTCCTGGCTGCCCTCGGCTGCGTCCGCGTCGCCACACTCGCCCAGCTGCGCGAACTGCTCACCCCCGACCACACAAGCACCACACCACCTACCTGCGCCGCGTCACCCTCACCCAGGAACAGCGCGGCCTGGTCGCCCGAGTGCGTCACGGGCGCACCGACGTCTGGCATCTCACCCGGGCCGGGCAGGCCGCTATCACCGCGCCCGGTGCCCCGCACCGACCGCGCGCCGCGACCGGCGAGGCCGCGCTGCGCGGCGGCCTGGCCGCCCACGCCGTCACCGCCGCCGCGTGCGTACGCCACCACGCCGGCCCCATCACCGGCTGGGACGTCGAGGTCGAACACCGCCTCGAGCGCCGCCGCCTGAGCGCCGACGCCGTCGCCCGCCTCGACACCACCGACCACCGCGACACCGGAGTACGCCTGATCGAACTCGACCGCGCCACCATGCCCCCTGCACCGCCTCGCCATGAGAATCGACACCTGGACCCGCTGGGCCGAACACCGCANCCACGAAGGNCCNCGCCACCTCAACGGCTCCACCCGCGCGGTGTGGCGCGAGCGGTACCCGGGCCGCAACTGCCCGCCGCTGTGTGTGGTGACCACCGGCGCCGACCCGAGCG
>NZ_KB889716.1:19132-44979 GCF_000372745.1 Embleya scabrispora DSM 41855
CTAGGGCCTGTTTCAGAAGTGGATCTTGGTTACAGCCATTCGCCGATGGCTGCGATGGTGATGGTGGCTTCGAATCGGACGGCGAGTTTGTCGTACCTGGTTGCGACGGCACGGTTTCGCTTGAGGCGGTTGATGCCGCATTCGACCGCGTGGCGGGCCTTGTAGTCCTCGCGGTCGAACGCGGGCGGCCGGCCGCCCTTGTGGCCGCGTTTGCGGCGGTTGCGGGCCTGGTCGACCTTCTCCGGGATGGTGCAGGCGATGCGGCGCCTTCGCAGGAGCGCGCGGTTGGCTCGGGAGCTGTAGGCCTTGTCGCCGCGCACCCGGTCGGGCCGGGTGCGCGGGCGGCCCGGCCCGATCCGGGGCACCCGGATCCCGTCCAGGACCGCCGCGAACTGCGGCGAGTCGCCCCGCTGTCCGGCCGTGACCAGCACCGACAAGGGTTTCTGGCCCTGTTCGCAGGCCAGGTGGATCTTCGTCGTCAGCCCGCCGCGCGAGCGCCCGAGCGCGTGGTCGTCGGGCTCGACGGCGACACCACCGGGCGGCTCCCTCTGGAGTGCCCCTTTTTACGGGCTCCGGCGGCGTGTTGGTGCGCGCGGCAGATCGTGGAGTCGATGTTGACGTCCCAGGTGATCAGGCCTCGCGCGTCGGCGTCGGCCTGGAGTCGCTCCAGGATGCGTTTCCAGGTGCCGTCGCGCTGCCACCGACGGAACAGGCCGTAGACCGTCTGCCACGGCCCGTACCGCTCCGGCACGTCACGCCAGGGCACCCCGGCCCGCGTCCGCCACCGGATCCCGTCGATCAGCTGCCGTTTCGTCCATATCGGTGGTCGTCCGGACTTGACGCCGACCGGCAACAGCGGTTCCAGGCGCGCCCATTGACCATCCGTCAGATCTCCCCGTCCCACACGATGATCATGGCAGATCAAGATCAACTTCTGAAACAGGCCCTAGCGGTCGAGTGCTCGGTGGGTGTGGCTCAGGTCAGTCAGGGCCAATGCCTGGCCGAGGCGGTTGCCGATGTCGCGGTAGAGGTCGAGTTCCTCGCGGTACAGGGGTTCGGCGCCCGCGTGGTCGCCCAGCATCCGCCGGGCGTCGCCCAGGCTGTCGAGGGTGTCGGCCTGGCGGCGGCGGTCGCCGATTTCGCGATACAGCTCAAGCGCCGCTCGTAGGGATTCCTCGGCGCGGTCGAACCCGGGGGGCCATGTTCGGTGTCGGTCCGGTTGCGGCGTCGTGGTCGGGGGCCGGTGTCCGCGTGGGGGCGGGTGTGGACGTGGTGCGGCCGGACCGGGTCGTGGGTGCGTGTGAGCCGCCGGTGGGGGCCGAGGTGCTTCGTGGGTCCCGGTCGTCTGGGGGGAGTGGGCGCACGAGGTCGGGGTCGGCCAGTGCCGCGGCCACGGTGTGGGCGTCGGGGCGGTCGTCGGGGTTCTTGGCCAGCAGGGCCAGGACCAGGTCCTGCAGCCGGGTCGGGACGTCGGCGCGCAGCGATCGCGGGAGCGGCGGGGCTTCGTTCAGGTGCAGGAGCATCAGCGCGTGCCAGGACCGGCCGGTGGAGGGGAAGGGGGTTTGTCCGGTGAGGAGTTCGAACAGGACACAGCCCAGGGAGTACAGGTCGGCGCGGGCGTCGGGCGCGTCCGCGCGCCACTGCTCGGGCGACATGTAGGGCGGGGTGCCGATCACCGCGCTCGCGGTCACCGGGGAGGCGGCGTCGACGGTGCGGGCGATCCCGAAGTCGCAGATCTTGATCCGGTCGCCGTTCTGGACGAACAGGTTCGCCGGCTTCAGGTCCCGGTGGACCACGCCGCTCTCGTGCGCGGCGGCCAGCGCGGCCACCGTCTGCCCGACCAGGTCCACCACCCGCTCCGGCGGCAGGCCGCCGGGGTGGTCGGCCGTCAACCGGGACAGGTCCCGGCCGCGCAGCAACTCCATGACGATGAACAGGTGCCCGTCGTGGCGGCCGACATCGTGCACCACCGTGATCCCCGGATGCTGCAACCCCGCCAGGGTCGCCGCCTCCCGCCGGAAGCGGCGTACCGCCTCCGCGCCCGACAACACCGGCAACACCTTCACCGCGACCTCACGGCCCAACGCGGCATCACGCCCCAGCCACACCTCCCCCATGCCGCCCCGGCCGAGCAGCGACTCCAGCCGGTAGCGCCGCGCCAACACCACCCCGGACAACCGCATACCGGAATCCATCGACCATCCCCGTTCCTTCACGCCACGCGAAAGCGCGTCCCGTGCCCAAGTGATTACACCCTCACGCCGGACCGCGGTACGAAAAGGCACACCTCGACGGCGGCCCCACCCGGAAAACACGCGACGAGGCCGATACCGCGCGCTGCCCCATGCCTTGCGCCTCCGTTCGCGCCGCGCCGGCCCCCGGCGGTGGTGTTCGCCGACGCCGGCGCGAACAACCGGGGCCAGTCCGACGTCGCCCAATTCCGGATGCCCGCGCGGCGTCACCCCTCCAAACGCTTACGTCGGTGCGACCGTCCTCGGTGCGGTGCGGTGCGGTGCGGTGCGGTGCGGTGCGGTGCGGTGCGGTGCGGTGCGGTCCGCGGCAGGGCGCTGCCTCCGGCGAATCGGGACAACAAGGGGTGGTCAAGGGGCAACCGTCTTGAACCGCCCTGGTAAAGGCGAAACAGGGATTTATCGGCCCCCTTTGTCCGGTGTCTGTCGGTGTTTCGACAGCACGCGCGTTCGTGCTGGTCACAGCGTCGTACAGACGGCGGACAAGGGGGGTGGGTGCACTCTCCGACGCACTGGGCGCCCAGTGGGGGCGCCCCGGCCTCGAGGAGCACGCCATGCCCGAACAACGTCCACCGGTACCGCGGCACGAATCCCGCCCGAAGTCCCCGTCGGTGTCTGGTGACGGCGTCGGCGAGGTGGTGTTGCGCGGCCGGGTCCCGGCTGCCCTCGGCTGTGTCCGCGTCGCCACGCTCGCCCAGTTGCGCGCACTGCTCACCCCTCAGCACGCGAGCACCTCCTACGTGCGCCGCGTCACCCTCACCCAGGAACAGCGCGGCCTGGTCGCCCGAGTGCGTCACGGGCGTACCGACGTCTGGCATCTCACCCGGGCCGGGCAGGCCGCGATCACCGCGCCCGGTGCCCCGCACCGACCGCGCGCCGCGACCGGCGAGGCCGCGCTGCGCGGCGGCCTGGCCGCCCACGCCCTCGCCGTCACCGCCGCCGCGTGCGTACGCCACCACGCCGGCCCCATCACCGGTTGGGACGTCGAGGTCGAACACCGCCTCGCGCGCCGCCGCCTGATCGCCGACGCCGTCGCCCGCCTCGACACCACCGACCACCGCGACACCGGAGTACGCCTGATCGAACTCGACCGCGCCACCATGCCCCCTGCACCGCCTCGCCANGAGAATCGACACCTGGACCCGCTGGGCCGAACACCGCANCCACGAAGGNCCNCGCCACCTCAACGGCTCCACCCGCGCGGTGTGGCGCGAGCGGTACCCGGGCCGCAACTGCCCGCCGCTGTGTGTGGTGACCACCGGCGCCGACCCGAGCGCGCTGCGCCGCCGGATCGACCGACTGCGCCCGACCCTGCACGCCATGCGCGCCCTGGACCGCCGTGTGATGCGCGTGTACGCGACCACCCTCGAACACCTCACCGAGCACGGCCCCGCCCACCGCCCGATCCGGACCGCCATCATGTGACCCACCCCCCGGCACGCGCGGACAAGGGGTGAATCGGGGCGTGTCCCCGGGGGTGCATCGAGTCGACCGCGCCCCCGGGGACGAACAGGCTGGTCAACCCCCTTGTCCGTGCGGCCGCGACCACGCCGACACCTCTGCTCGCACCCTTCGGTGCGGGGAGACGTCCTTCTCGCCCTGCCCGAGGCCCTGCCGAGGCATCGACGAACAACGGCTCGTCTCCTCACCCGTTCCTCCCGGCGGCGCAGGCCCCGGCGGCGCGGCGCGGCGGGCGGGAGCGCCCGGACGGCCACACACCGATGGACCGCCCGTGGCCCCGAAACACCGACGATCGTTTGCGGTACGACAATCATCCGAGCCGCGGCGGGACTACCCGCTCGCGTGTGGAGGGTGGTGGTCACGCGAAGACACCACCGCGACCCGGACGTGCCGACCCTGTGCCCGGGCGCCGGCTCGTCCATGCACCGGCCGGCCCGTTCGAGGGGCGGTCGCCGCCGCGACCTCGGCCGGCGGGTGGGGACTTCCTCACTGCCGGCGGGGTGGCGACCGCCAGGAAGGATCCTCTTCTCCTTGTCGGTGCTGCGGAGTACCGTTCCCGATCGATCTTTGGGATGTCCCATGTGGGTCATCCGCTAATGGACCAACGACGACGGCCACACCGTCAAGTCCGTCATGACACAAGAGATCGCCGCGCGATCCGACGAACAGATCCGCGCGATGCACCGCCACCTCGAACCCCTCGCACAACGCCCGTCCGACCCCGCGATGGACCCGATCAACCGCGTTCTCAATGCCAACCTGAACGCCTTCGTCCTCGAACGCCTCGAAGGACTCCACACCCCCGGCCGACACGTCGGCCTCAACGACCTCGTCCCCGGACTCCTGCGCCCGGACTTGGACCCGCAGTTGATCGCGACGATGGACCGTCTGTTCGACCGGGAGATCGACGAACTCGTCGCCCGCATCCGCAGGGGCCGGGCGGGATGACCCTTCCACGGGATACCGGCCTTCCCCTCCGCCGGTACCCGTGAGACGAACAAGGGCTCCGACCACGCGTGTCACGCGTGGTCGGAGCCTTTGCCTTGTTCGCTGTCGCGGGGCACAGCACGCACAGCCCACCGACAGATGAATGTGTGGACCCCGCGAAGAGCACGCCACCCACAGTGACACCAAACCCGCACGGCGCGCGTGGACTTCACCCGAAAGATGCGAACGCGCCCGCTCGGTCCGTGTGCCCGACCCCGTCCCACCTGCACGTCGCGCTCCGGTTTCGGGACCACCCACCACGAGGTTCGGCTGTCAAGGCGTTCGGTCCGGACAAAGGGGAGCAAGTACCGGCCGCCCCCGGTTGATTCAGATATGCAGCGTTCGTCCGTGTGGTCGGGTGGGGGTCCGTCCAGCGGGACCGGCCCGCGAACACGAGAGGCGTGCGGATGATCGTTCAACGCTACGGCGATCTGGAGATCGGCTACAGCTTGTCCTGGGTAGGGAGCGGAAACTGGGCAGGCGGCCCGCCCAGTCCGGCCGCGCGGATCAACACGTCGTTCCCTTGGCGAGTGTTCGGCGACGTCCTGTCGACCCAGCACCCCGTTTCCGAATGGCGGACGCGCGGACTCGCAGGGCTCATGGTCAGCGACCGCTCCGCGCGTAATACCCTGCTGGCCCACCCCGTCGATTTCGTCATAGTGGGGACCGACGCCGTCGGCCGGAGAGTCTGGCGGCCGATTCCGCCCGACGGGTTCGTCGCCCTGGGGGACGTCGTGACCTACGCCAACGGCAGGCCCGCCCCGTCCCAGTACGTGTGCGTGAGGAGGACCCACAACGGACGCGACTACGTGCGCCGGGCCGAACTCGGCCCTCGACCCATCCTCCAACTCGCCGAGGGAAGGGCCCTGTGGCCCATCACACCCCCGCGACTCCCGGACGACGACATCGCCGAGCGCCTGATCCTCCCCACCGGCACGTTCAGTTGCGGCCCCGCCACCGCGCACGGGCCCACGGACGTGACCTGGGTGCTGGACCTCCCCGCCGCCGTCGAGCGGGCCGTCGTCGACACCGACCTGCGGCTGGAGTCCCACAGCCCACCCCCACCCCGGACGGTCGTCACCGACCGGACCGTCGTCGTGCCGTACGTCATGGTCACCGACAACGGCCGCACCGAGTCGTGGAAGGTGGAGAACTCCCCCTTCTACCGGGTCCATCGCAGGCGCCGGTTCGACCTCGTCCGCCACGTCGACTTCCGGGGACAGGGCAGCGGCCAGATCGCCGAGGAGATCGAACAGGGCGTCTCGAACGACCGGTCGACGGAGTTCTCCCGCACCACGGGGGTCACCGTCGGCGTCTCCGTCGGAGTGGAGGTCTCGGCCACCCCCTTCGGCATCGGCACGAGCGTCAACATGGAAACCTCCGTGAGCCAATCCGTCGAACTGGGCTACGCCAGCCGCTACGGCGTGACCACCTTCGACCACAGGCGGGTCCGCGTGGCGTACGACGTCCCCGCCGGCCACTCCGGCGCCCTGTGGTCCGACCGGCACGAACTGGTCCCCGTCCGCGGGGACGGCACCCTGATCACCAACGCCAACCTCGGGCTCAACTCCGGCAACTACGTGGGCCGCACCTTCCCGCACTCCGCGGGCAACCCCGTGATGGTCCGCACGCTCTCCGCCGAGGAGACCGCGACCACCCACACCCCGGAGACCGACCCCGAGACCCCCGCCCCGACCGAGACCGACACCACACGGACACCGCAGTAGCCGACCGGTCCGCCCCCGGGTCGGAGAGGGGGCATGAGAGGCGTGTGGCGCGGTGCCGAGGGGGCCGGGGCGGCCGCGTCGGTCACTGTCGGCCGGCCGCCGGTCCGTTCAAGTCATTCCCGTGGTCTTGGCGTTCCGGCCCCTCCCGGGCCGGCAGGCTCCCTTGAGTACGGCCGGGCCTTCGGCGTCTTCGCCGGTCCGGTGTCTTCGCCCGGAAAGGGCGAAGCCGTCACGAGAAGGGTGGGACCATGAAGGGCGATCCGAAGGTCATGGCGGCGTTGCAGGCGCAGCTCAGGACGGAACTGACCACCGTCGACCAGTTCTCCCAGCACGCCTTCAGGCACGAGCACCAGGGCCGGACGGTCCTGGCGCAGGCCATCGAAGCCGCGGCGCTGCGGTCGACGGCCGCCGGCAAGGTCCTCTCCTTCCGGCTGCTCGACCTGGAGGGCAACCCCGATGCGCAGGGGAGGGACAAGATCACCATCGGGGAGAACGTGAGGGAGATGTTGGAGAGCGACTTGCGCCTCGAGTACACGGTGCGGGATCAACTCAATACGGCCATCGATACGGCGACCGGTGTTCGCGACTGGGGGTCCCAGCGGATCTTCCTGGACATCTTCACCGACCGGGAGACGCATCTGCTCCTTCTGGAGCGCCAGCTTGCCCAACTCGGGACCTGAGCTTCGCTCCGAACGCGACACCCAACCCCACACCGGCCCCGACATCCGAACTCATGTCCATCGCATGTCGAGTGCGTCGAGCGCGGCGATGCGTTCGGCGGGGAGTTTCGGCCGTCGGGTCCTGGTGGTGGTGATCCATACCCCCAGGCGTACGTCCTCGCGCCATCCGTCGAACGCGACGACGGTTTCGACGTGTCCGCGGGGGACTTCGAGGTGCCCGACCCGCTCCCGGTAGGCGGTCGCCGCGCTGAGCGCGATCGCGAAGGCCTGCTCCCGACTTCGCTTGGGCCTGGGCCCGCCCGGCTCGGGTGCCTCGCCCACGGGAAGCGCCACGGTGTCGGCCGCCGCCCCGGGCGGGGTCAGCCCCAACCCGACCAGGCGCCCGCGCTGCTCCTCGCCCAGCGTGTCCCAGCCGGCCCGCTGCCGGGCGACCCAGCGACCGATCGCCTCGCCGCGATGCACGACGTCCAGGGCGACGTCGTGCAACCGGGCCCCGACGCCGCGTGCAGCCAGGAGCTCGCCGGCGTAGGTGAGGCGTCGTTGCCAGGACACCGGCCAGTGCGGTGGGTTCCACGGCTCGCCCTCGTCGAGCGCGTCGAGCGCCTTGGTCCGTATGGTGTCGTCGAGGCCGCTCTTGCGGTCCTGGGCCCGCTTGGTCTCCCACCACTTGCCGATGCGGGAAGCCCTCGATCACCGCGTCGCCCGGAGCGGCGAGCGTGGTGTGTTCGCGCGCGTATTCACGCGCTATGGCCAACCCGTCCTCCCAGGCCTGATCGAGCAGCGACCACACCATCCCCAAATCGTTCAGTTTCTGGATCTGCTTGGTGTTCAACCGCCCGGCCGCGTATTCCCTGCGCTGTTCGGAGATCCAGCCGCCCAGCGGGAACTTCACGCCGTGGTGGTCGACGTCGACGCCGTCGAGGGGGACGCGCAGGTCGGGGTGCGCGCGGCGGTAGCGCTCGGCCGCGCGTAGGCCGCGCAGCCAGTTCCGCGACTGCGGGTCGACGACACGCATCTCGACGAAGCGGGCGATCTCGACGGGGTCGCGGCGGCTGGAGAACCGCAGGATCGGCCGCCACTCCTCCCGCTCCGCCCCGCCCGCGTCGTCGCCGGTCCCGCCGCTCGTGTCGTCCTCGTCCGCCTCGTCCGGGCCGCGTTCGCCCTGGGGTGTGCCGTTGACCTGGGGCACGGCCAGGACGTCGACGATGTCCGCGTCGTGGGCGCGCAGCGCCTGGAGGACACGTTGGAGCGGTCGCCGGCTCGGCGAGACGACATGTCGTCGCGGTGTTCACCGGCCTGGAGGAAGATCGGGACCACGATCGTGGCGATCTTGCCCCCGCGCACGGACGGCCGCACGACACGCCCCACGGCCTGGACGATCTCCACGATCGACCCCTTGGGGTCCAGGATCGCGACGGTGTCGATCTCGGGCACGTCCACGCCCTCGCCCGTGGTCGGCCGCGATCACCGGCCCCGGCCACGGCCGCCCGATCCGCCCCCCGAGCTCGCGGCAGAACGCCCCGTCCGCGGGCAGCATCCGAGGCCGCCCGGCACCGCTGTCGCGCCACACCAACTCTGCCATCGTCGGATCGAGCAGCGCGTCCGCCACCGCGACCGCCTCCGGGAGGACGACCGCGTCCCGCCCGACCACGCGCCACCACCCGAAATCACCCCCGGCGTCCCGACCCACGAACGACCACCTCGTCTCACCGCTCAACGGGGCGACCCGAAACACCCCACCGGTATCCAAAGCCCCACCTCACTGCGAACGTCACACCCCACCGCACACGAAGCCCCCGGACCGACACGGCCCCACCGGCGCATGCCGAACTCCCCCGGCAGCGTTTCCGCTCGACCGACAGCGAACCACGCCGCGTGCGTCGGTTGTCGATCGTTTGGCCCGGCCGTCCGTCCCGACCACGACGCCGCCGGCCGCGTCGTGCGCCGGCCCGGCTTGGTCCTTCACCTTCGAGGACGACGACCGCCCCGCGTCATCACCGGCCACGGCGTGGCCTTCCGCAACCGCGAACACATCGCCGACCGGATGACCGGGCAGGCCGGCCGCAAGGCCATGGTCCGCTTCATGTGCCCCACCACACCCACGAGATCGAGGTCTGCATCCCCCACGGTCGCCGCCTGGGCATCGCATACCTCGCCGACTGGGCCACCCCCGAACGACGCGCCGCTCTGCGCCGTACCCGAGCGGCCCGCGCCCGCCGCCTGCGCGCCGGGGCCAAAGCCGCCGAACAACTACGCCGCGACCGCTTCGCTCCCGCCGCGACCCCCGCCGACGCGCGCCGCCCGGACGCACTGACCGCGCCCGAGGCCGCCCGGGACATGGCCCGACATCGCAAGGACGACCTCGCGAAGCCGGCGCCGCCCGATCTGATCCCGCCCGCTCCGCCCCCGCCCGACCGGGCGGAGGGGCGGGGTCCGCCGGCCGTCGCGTGACTCCCATCGTGCGCCCGATCAACGGCCACGACGGGATGGCGAACGCAGGGAGTTATTTATTCCTGGTTTTGACCAAATAAGTGACCGATGGCCATCATGGCTCGGTGAGTATCTCTACGACCCGCCGTGCGAGGGCGGGCTATGAAGACCTGGTCCTTGCGGAACTGCGCCGTTCCGGCGCCCTCAGTCGCGCGGAACTGTGCCGGCGTACGGGACTGCCGAAGACCACGATGTTCGGCGTCGTCGCCGAACTCCTGGAACGCGGCGCGATGATCGAGCAGGAGGCCGCCGGGTCGGCCGGGCGAGGGCGCGGCCGGCCTGCGGCGCTGGTGGCCCTCAATCCCTCGGCGGGGTTGTACGTGGGCGTCGACGTGGGCCGCCGTCGGGTGCGTCTGGTCATCGCGAACGCCTCCCACGAGGTCGTCGCGACCGGTCTGGCGGACATCGCCGAGGACGCGGTCCCCGAGGTGGTGGCGGACACCGTGGTGACACTGGTCCGCGCGGTCGCCGAACGCGGCGGGATCGGGCTGTCCGGGCTCACCGCGGTGGGGATCGGGGTGGTCGGCGTCCTGGGCGGCGCGTCGTCCTCGACGCCGGTCGAGGAGGTGCGCCGGCTGGTGGGCGAGGAGTTGGGCGTCGCGGTTTCGATCGGTAACAACTCGCGGATGGCCGCGCTGGCCGAGGCGACATGGGGCGCGGGACGGCAGGTCGACGACCTGGTCTACGTCCGTTGGTCCACGGGGATCGGCGGGGGCTTCGTGGTGGGCGGTCGCGCCGTGACGGGCGCACGCGGCGGGGCGGGGGAGATCGGTCATGTGAGCGTGGACCCCAACGGCGCGTCGTGTCACTGCGGTGGCCGGGGCTGTCTGGAAGGACTGATCGGCGGGGCCGCACTGCTGGACGCGTGTGCCGCGCGGGGGCTGGCACTGGCGGATCTCGACGCGCTGGTCACCGCGGCCCAGGACCTGTCGCCGGTGGCATGCAGGGTGGTCGACGCGGCGGCGGCCAGGCTTGGCCGGGTGCTGGCGGGCGTGGTCGTGCAGCTCGACCCCCAGCGCATCGTGGTGGGTGGCGAGTTGGCGCAGCTGGGCTCGCTCGTTCTCGATCCGGTGCGGGAGGCGATAGGCCGCCTCGCGTTGCCTCGCGTGGCATGGCCCGTCGACGTGGTCCAGGCCGACCTCGGGGTCAACGCCGCCGCCCTCGGCGCCCTCGCTCTGCTGCTGCGTGAGGACGAGCAGCCTGCCTGACGGCCGGCATGGGTGGATCATTTTTCCGGATGAGGAACTAAAAGGGTCAGGTCACCGTCAGTAGGCGCATGATCTGTTGCGGTTTTCCCCTCTGTTCACCTCTTGCGCGGCGAGCGTGGACGTAATTACGATCCATTTCCGGAATAAATAAGCCGGGCCCGGCAACGGGACCGCCTGATCGGCCGTGCCCGGCCGCCCGCTCTCCACCCGCCGCCCCCGGCGGCACCGTCGCGCCCCGATCCCGCCACGATCCCGGCCCGGTGCCGCCGCTCCCAGCAGAAGGCGCGATCGTCGTATGCCAGTTCGCAACGTCCTGTTCCTGATGACCGATCAACACCGGACCGACACGCTGGGCTGCTACGGCAACCCGGCGGTCGACACCCCGGCGCTCGACTCGCTCGCCGCCGACGGCACCCGATTCGACCGCTTCTACACACCCACGGCCATCTGCACGCCGGCTCGCGCGTCGCTGTTCACGGGCCAGTACCCCTTCCGGCACGGGCTCCTCGTCAACCCGGAACGCAACGGCGGCGCCCGCGACGAACTCGACGACGCGAGCCCGGTGCTGGCCCGCCCGCTGCTGGAGCGCGGCTACCGGATGGGGCACGTCGGCAAATGGCACATCGGCCGCAACTGCGGGCCCGAGCACCACGGCATCGACGGTGAGCACCTCACCGGCGCGCTCAACCCCGTACACCACCCGTCGTACCTGTCGTGGCTGGAGAAGAACGGGTACCCGGGCTTCTCGGTCAAGGACCCGATCTTCGGCAAGGCCGAGAACGGCACCGGACGCGGCCACCTGATCGCCGGCCGCCTCCAGCAGCCCGCCGAGGCGACGATGGAGGCCTTCCTCACCGACCGCACCCTCGAACTCCTCGACCGGTACGCGGCGGGCAACCGCGAGGACGGCCGGCCGTTCATGTTGTCCTGCCACTGGTTCGGGCCGCACCTGCCCTACCTGATCCCGGACGAGTACTACGACATGTACGACCCGGACTCCGTCCCGCTGCCCGCTTCGATGGCGGAGACCTTCGCCGGCAAGCCCGAGGTACAGCGTCGGTACAGCGAGTACTGGTCGGTGGACCACTTCGACGCAGACCAGTGGCGCAAGCTGATCGCCGTCTATTGGGGCTACGTGACGATGATCGATCGCCAGGTCGGTCGGCTCCTCGACGCGCTCAAGGCACACGGCCTGTGGGAGGACACCGCGGTGTTCTTCACCGCCGACCACGGCGAGTTCACCGGCGCCCACCGGCTGAACGACAAGGGGCCGGCGATGTACGAGGACATTTATCGAATCCCTGGCATCGCCCGGGTGCCCGGCCGACCGGCGCAGGTCCGGGACGACTTCGCCACGCTGATCGACCTGTTCCCGACGATCCTCGACATCGCCGGCGCGCCGGTGCCCGAACCGTGTGACGGCCGCAGTCTCCTCCCGCTGCTGTCCGGCGAGCCGTCCGACGGCACCCGCGAGCAGGTCGTGGCCGAATTCCACGGCCACCACTTCCCCCACTCCCAGCGGATGATCCGCGACCGGCGGCACAAGCTCGTCTACAACCCCGAGAGCGTGCACGAGTTGTACGACCTCGAAACGGACCCACACGAGCTGCACAACGTCTACGAGGCACCCGCCTACGCGGGCGTGCGCCGCGACCTCACCGTGCGCCTCTATCGCGAACTCCTCCGGCGCGAAGACCCCGCCTACACCTGGATGAGCTACATGTCCGACATCGGCGGCGACCGTGCGCCCGATGTCGACGGCGTCGCGGACGAGGTCGCATGAGCGAGGACACCAAACCGGCCCGCCCCGGCGGCGCGTCGCCCGACACCGCCGAAGCGCCGTCTGCACCCGGCACCACCGCGAAGGCACCCACCGGCCGCCGAATACCCCTGCCCAAGCCCTCCTCCGTCCTGTTGTCCCTGTGCTCGGCGGCGCTCGGCCTGCTGGTGTGGATCGGCCTGACCAAGAGCGGCATCGAGGACCTCCCCGGTCCATGGGCGGTCGCCAAGCGCGGGGCCGAACTCGTCGAGGACGGCACGCTCTTCGACGACATGGGCGCCAGCCTGCGCCGGGTCCTCACCGGATACCTGCTCGGTGTGGCGCTGGCGATCCCGGTCGGCTTCGCGATGGGCTGGTATCCCATCGTGCGCCGGCTCATCGACCCATGGATCCAGTTCTTCCGCATGGTTCCGCCACTGGCGATCATCCCGCTCGCGATCCTGACCATGGGCATCGACGAGAAGCCCAAGGTCTTCGTGATCTTCCTGGCCGCGTTCCTGTCATCCGTGGTCTCCACCTACCAGGGCGTCGTGTCGGTCGACTCGACCCTCGTCAACGCCGCCCGCGTACTGGGCGCCAAGGACCGGCAGGTCTTCATCGGCGTCGTCGTGCCCGCCTCCACGCCGTTCATCCTCGTCGGCATGCGCATCGGCCTGGGAGCCTCGTGGGCCACCGTCGTCGCCGCCGAGCTGATCGCCGCGCAGAGCGGACTGGGCTTTCGCATGCAGCAGGCGCAGCTCTACTACGACCTGCCCACCATCTTCGTCCAGCTCATCGCCATCGGGGCGATCGGGCTCGTCATGGATCGGCTGCTGCTGCTCGCCGAGCGGCGGCTCACCGGCTGGCAGGAAAGAAGGTAGCCGGATGCCCACCATCTCCTTCACCGAGGTGTCGCGCGACTTCGCGCTCAAGACCGGCGAATTCCACGCCCTCGACCGAGTGAGCCTGGACATCCACGACGGCGAGTTCATCACCGTCGTCGGCCCGTCCGGCTGCGGCAAGAGCACACTCATGAACATCGCCGCCGGACTGCTGGACGCCACCGGAGGCACCGTCACCGTCGACGGCGAACCGGTGCACGGGCCGAGCCCCGAACGCGGTGTCATCTTCCAGCAGTACGCGCTGTTCCCCTGGATGACGGTGCGCAAGAACGTCGAGTTCGGCCTCAGGATCGCCGGGGTCGGCAGGCGCGAACGCGCAAAGACCGCGCTGCGGATCATCGACCTGGTCGGACTCGGCGACTTCGCCGACGCGCTGCCCAAGACGCTGTCCGGCGGCATGAAACAGCGCTGCGCCATCGCCCGCGCCTACGCCGTCGACCCCAAGGTCCTGCTCATGGACGAGCCCTTCGGTGCGCTCGACGCGCTCACCCGGGTACAGATGCAGGACTCGCTCCTGGAGACCTGGAACCGGGACCGGCGCACCGTCATGTTCATCACGCACGACGTCGACGAGGCGGTGTACCTCGCCAATCGGGTCGTGGTCATGGCCGCCCGTCCGGGGCGGATCCACCGCGTCATCCCTGTCGACCTGCCCTACCCGCGGACCGAGAAGATGCGTCTGTCCGCCGAATTCGCGGACCTGCGGCGCGAGGTCTGGAACGCGGTCTACCACCAGCCCGCAAGCTCCGAAAGGACCACCCCGTGAAGCGAAAGCTTGCCGGCCTGTGTGCCGCCGCCGCCTTGATCCTCGCCTCGGTGACCGCGTGCGGAGACGACGACTCGTCCTCCGGCGACCGCAAGGTCACGTTCGGTTACATCGGCGACTACAGCGGCTCGGCCGCCCTCGCCGTCGCCGCGAAGCAGGACCTGTGGAGCAAGCAGGGCCTCAAGCCCGACCTGAAGGTCTTCACCAACGGACCGCTCCAGGTGCAGGCTCTCGGCACCAAGAACCTGGACTTCGGCTACCTCGGCCCCGGCGCGCTCTGGCTGCCGGCCACCGGCAAGGCGAAGATCGTCTCGGTCAACATGCTGGGCCAGGCCGACCGGGTCATCGCGCGTCCCGGCTCCGGCATCGCCAAGCCCGCCGATCTGAAGGGCAAGAAGATCGCCGTCCCGGCGGGCACCTCCGGTGACATGATCCTCAACCTCGCCCTGCGGGAGACCGGCCTGAAACCGTCCGACGTCTCGGTGGTACCCATGGACCCGAGCACCGTCGTCACCGCGTTCGGCTCGGGCTCGGTCGACGCCGCCGCCATCTGGTACCCGCTGATCGACAACATCAAGAAGCGCGTGCCCGACCTCGTCGAGGTCACCCGAACCGAGGACTTCTATCCCCGGCTGACCTTCCCCAACGTGTTCGTCACACAGCCCGAACTCGCGGCGAAGGACCCCGAGTTGGTCCGCAAGGTCACGGCCGTGCTGCGCGCGGCGAACGACTGGATCGTGGCCAACCCGACCGAGTCCGAAAAGATCACGGCCGCCTTCCTCAAGCTCCCGGCCGCCCAACTGGCCGGCTCGACCAAGTACGTCAAGCTGCTGCCGTCGGCGGAGCTGACGAAGCTCACCCAGGACGGCACGGTGAACGGCTGGTTCGACAACCTCGCCGACATCTTCGTGCAGATGGACAAGATGCCCAAGCGCGACGCCGCCAAGGACTACTACCTCGGTGACCTGTACGCCGGGGCCGGGGGTGTACCCAAGCAGTGAACGCGGGACCCGGTCGCCCCACCGCACACGGCGGTAGGGACGACCGGGCCCGTCCCTACCGGACTCGGCCGCACCCGGCCGCCGCGGGGCGCCACTGCGCCACTTCAGAGGTGAGACATGTTCTTGAACCGGCAGGAAACCGGCCCCGTCGTCGACGCCGCCCTCGGATCCGGGGCCGGAAACGGCTCCACGTCGGCGATCCGGCCAGGACACACCGGTGCCTGCTGCGGTCCGCGCCGTCCGGCGCCCGACGCGCCCACCGAGCCGGCCGCTCCCGCGTCATCCGGGCCGCGGCGCCGTGCCGCCGCCCCGTCCCTGCGGGGCATGGTGCGCGTTCCCGAAGGCCCGTTCCTCATGGGTGGCGACGACGCCGACGCGTTCCCCACCGACGGCGAGGGCCCGGTCCGCGAGGTTCACGTGCCCGCCTTCCACATCGACGCGACCACCGTGTCCAACGCGCGCTTCGCGATGTTCACCAAATCGACCGGATACCGGACGGACGCGGAACGCATCGGCTGGTCATACGTGTTCGACGGGTTCGTCCACCCGCGGGCCCGGGCACACGTCCTGGCCGGCACCGTGCCCGGCGCCCCTTGGTGGCGTCCCGTCGCCGGGGCGGGCTGGCGCACCCCCGAGGGACCCGGATCCGGCATCGGCGACCGGCCGAACCACCCCGTCACACACATCTCCTGGAACGACGCCGCCGCCTACGCCGAGTGGGCCGAAAAGCGCCTGCCCACCGAGGCCGAGTGGGAAAAGGCCGCCCGCGGTGGCCTGGTCCGCAAGCGGTTCCCCTGGGGCGACGAACTCGCCCCGCGCGGGCGGCCGCGCTGCAACATCTGGCAGGGCGACTTCCCGCACCGCGACCCCGCGACGCGGGGACGCCCCGCGACAGTGCCCGTCGACGCCTTCGCACCCAACGGTTTCGGCTTGTACAACGTCGCGGGCAACGTCTGGGAATGGTGCGCGGACCGATACAGCACCGACTGGCACGCGCCACGAACCCCGGCCACCCGCGTCGACCCCCAGGGCCCGCCCACCGGCGACACCCACGTCCTGCGCGGCGGCTCCCACATGTGCCACGCGTCCTACTGCAATCGCTACCGGGTCGCCGCCCGCAGCTCCAACACACCGGACAGCTCCGCCGGCCACATGGGCTTCCGCTGCGCGGCGTCCGCCTGACAAGCCACAAGCAACGCGGGCCGGACCCGGAAACGCCGGACTCGTCCACGGGACACATCGGTTCCCGGCTGACAGCCGAGAAAAGGAACATGTCCGGCAGATTGTCGAATTTCGTCGAACCCTTCATCCCGCCGCGCGTCCGTGCGAGCGCTACAGCTTCCGTGGAGAACTCATGACCCACCCGACACGGCGCACCTTCCTGACCGGAGCCGTGGGAACCACAGGCATCGCCGCGCTGGGCGGCATTGCCCGCCCGACACGAGCGCAGGCGGCCGATCGTGACCGGCCACGTTTCGAATTGGTGCGCGACAAGCGCTCCGGCATCCATCTGCTGTGGTGGGGCGAGCGCAGCGCCCGGTTCGCGGCCACCGAACTCGCCGCCTATCTACAGATGATGACCGGTGTCCGGGTGCCGGTCTCCCCGGCTCGACTCCACGGTGACGCACCTCGGATCGCGACGACCGGGCTGTGCGCGGTACATGGGCCCGCCACCCCTGGTGCGCTGCCCACAGCGTGGCTCGGCACCGCCGATTCCGCGTTGTCGGGCACCGAGGAAGACAGCTACTTCATCGGGGCGTCGGCTGCCCGACTCGTGCTCACCGGCGTTGGTCCACGCGCGGTCGTGTACGCGGCCTACTCGCTCCTGGAACAGTTCGGCGTCCGGTTCTTCGCTCCGCAGTACGCGTACTACGAGGGCGCGGCCGAGCACGTTCCGCAGCTGAGCGACATCATCGTCGCCGACCCCCCGGCCAATGTCACCAGTCCCTCGTTCGCGCTGCGTCGCAAGGACGTCGAGGAAGGCTGGAGCATCAACTCCGGCAATGTCGTCGCATTGATCGACTGGATGGCCAAGCAGCGGTTCGGCACGCTTGTCTTCCCGTATGACTACCAAGCGGAGGGAGTCACCAACTACGACGACTTCCGATCGGTCGTCGTGCCGGAACTCGCCAAGCGCGGACTCACCCTGGAACTCGGCGGCCACGGCTACAACTCGTTCCTGTCTCCGAATCGGTATCCGCAGTACTACACGACGGGCTACAACGTCTTCAACGCACACGACGAGGCCGCCGTCACTCAGTATGTCGCCAATGTCGTGGCCTACCTGCGCACCCGACCCGAGGTTGCGATCTTCGACTGCTGGCCGCCGGACGGGGCGAGCTGGGCGCCGGCCACCATGGCGGCGTTCGGCACCGCCACCAACGCCGAGACGCACATCGTCAACGCGCTCGTCGCGGCGCTGGCGAAGGAGAGCCTGACGGTCCAGGTGGAGCGAATCGCCTACATCTGGACCTCGGGACTCGAGCCGCCCACCGCAGGCCACGCCTTCGACGACAGTGTGCTGATCGATTTCGCCGCCTTCGGCCGAAGCTACGCCGTACCGCTGAACGATCCGTCGTCGGCTACGAATGCGACCCACATGTCGGCCCTGCGGAGCTGGCGTGCGGCCCACAACGGTGACCTGGCGATCTACGACTACTCCAGGCGCTACCGCTGGCGCAGCCTCGGCAATCCGCTCGCCGTGCTGGCCACGGACGCCGCACTGTACAAGAGCCTCGAGCTCACCGGCGTCGAGAGCTATGCCGAGCCGGGTAGCTGGTTGCAGTTCGAGGCACTGCACCTGTTCACCGCGCGCAGCGCATGGGACGCCGGACTGACCGCCGACCGATTCCTCGCGGAATATCTCCCGGCTCGTTTCGGACCGGGAGCGGACCGGATGCGCGACTACTTCGCCCGGACGACGGCCGATCCCGACGGATTGAACGGCCAAGGCGGTGGCGCCGCGTTCCGCGCCCAGTACCAGGCGGCGCAGGCCGATGTGCAGGCCGCTCTCGCGCAGGTCGGTCGGCAGACGGCCGCCGCAGTTGTACTGCGGCGGCTCGCGGCAGGGGCCGAGGTCTCGCTCGCCGACATCGACATCACCCACTACGCGCAGATCCGGGATAACGCCGGAGTCCAGCAGGCGAAGGACCGCTACCGACAGCTGACCCAGGCGCACCGCTTCGAAGGCGTGCAACTGGAGTCGGCCTATGTATCACGTCGCTATGACGGCTCGGTCAGCCGTACCGACATCGCCCGCGAGTATCGGGCGGCCGCGTGGGGGTACCTGCCCGACCAGCGACTGACCGTGCGATCCGGCAGTGAGGTACAACTGAGGATCGTGGCTCAGCCGGTCGACTTCACCCCACGCCGCGTCGAGTGGGTGCTGCGCCTGCCGGACGGGATCACCGCGGCCGACCTCCGGGGCACTCTCGACGTACGCGGAGCCGAGCAGCCCGGCGTGAGCGTGCCCCTGCGAGTCGCCGCGACATTGCCCGCCGGCACCTATACGGCGACGGTCGACTTCGCCATCGACGGCACCGCGCTGACGACCGCGCAGACGACCGTGGCAGTGACGGCGTGACCTCCGCGGCCCCGCCAACGGCGTCGAGCCGCTCCGACGTCCCCTCCAAGGTAGCGATCTCCCCCTGTAGCACCAGCCGGCGCATCATCCGCGCCACGTCCATGTGGCGCATGTTGTGGCCGGCGTAGAGCCGGGAGCCGGACTCCCGGCAGCCGGAGATAACCGCTTCGACCAGGCCGGCGGACGAACAAATGGAGGACATCGCCGAAACCGTCGTGGGGATATGCCGGGGAATGCCTTGCCTGCGGACTTCTCCTCGGCGCGTGATGGGGGCATCGGTCGGCACGGGGGTCGGCTGTGTCGTAGAGGGCAAGATGGATGCCCTTCGCGCTCATCGGGGGGACGATGTGGGCCGCGTCTCCGAGCAGGTACAGCCTGCCGTGGCTCATCGGGCTGAACACCACGCACCGCAGGGGCACGATCCGCTTGTCCGCGATCCGACCGGTCGGCACCTCGGTGCCGAAGCGCTCCTGCAGTTCGCCCCAGATCCTCTCGTCCGGCCACTGCTCCGTCGTGTCCACATGGATGTGTGGCCACGTGTCGTCGCCCGATCGCGCACCGGGGTCACCATTTCAGGGCTTCCTCGTGTGCGTCGTAGAGCCCGTACCCCGTGTACGGCGGGGCGGGGGAGTCGAGTTCGTCTTCGTCGGTGTCCGACCCCGGCAGCGGTGACTCGTCGCAACTGTCGTCGAGCTCGTCGAGGCTGTCCTCGCTTGTCCGGGGGACCATATCGCCGAGGTCCGGTTCACACTCCTCGCGCGCGGAACGTGTCGGCGGAGGAGCCCGGGTGGGTGTGCCGCGGGCCGGGAGGTCTTGTTCGGCACGGGTGGCGTGTCCGGTGTGGGCGCGGCGCATGAGCCGGTCGAGGGCGTCGGCGAGGTCGACCTCGTATCGGTCGCGGTCCGCGTGGTGGGCGGTGACCGATTCGACGTACCGCCGGGTGCGTTCGTCGAACGGGTGGTGGGCGTGCTCGTGGTGGATCCAGGGGATTTCCGTCAACTCGCCGTCGGGCAGGCGGATCCGCAGCCGGCGGCCGTCGTGGGGGTTGTGGTGGACCTCCCGCTTCCCGCCTCGGGCGGCGACCTCGCGGGACTGCCCGCGAAGCGGGCCCGGTACCTCGTGGTCGTATGTGCGGTGGTCGACGCGGATCCCGCGGTCGCCGGCGGCCTGCCATCGCACCGGCAACAGTTCGAGGTAGTCGCTGCCGGTCAGCGGTACCGGCACGTATCCGGCGACTGCGACGAGCGCGGCCCACATCCGGTTCGGCGTCAGCGCGACCTTCGGCATCACCGGATGCCGCAGCCCCTCATGGGGGCGCTGCTGCCAGGGCACGAGCCACTCGTCGAGCAGGTCCTGTAACCGGGCGACACTGAAACACGCTTCGCGTTCGGTGTCTTTGCCGCGGCGGGTGATGCCGGATCCGGTGTATCCGGGAAGGCGTCGGCAGAACAGGGAGTTGATCGAACCGATGGAGCGCCCTCGTGGTGCCCTTCGCGGCCGGCATGCATGGCGGATGGGCGTGTGGGGTGCGAACCCGGATGTGTCCGGGAACGACGGGCCGTGTGTCGACCGTCCGTGCGGACGCGCGGGTGTCGTCAGTGGTCGGGGAGGTACGTCGTCTGCAGGACGTAGACGCGTTCGCTGCGCACCACGATCAGGTACACGAACATGCCGTCGTCGACGTAGGCCGTACCCGCACGGGGATTGGGCCCCTCATACAGGGTCCCGTCGAGATACAGGGCCTCGGCCACGCGGACGATCTCCGCGACCGCGGTCTCGACCAAGGCGACGAACGCCTCCGGCGCACCGCCCACCACGCTCGCCTGGTCGGGTTCGTACTCCCAGCCCCAGCTCACACGCCCACCGCGGCGTAGGCGGCCCGCAACAACTCGCCGGAGACCCGAACACCACGGGCACGCACCCGGGGGTCGTCACTGACGGTGTCGACCTGTTCGGCGTGGTGGTAGCGGAACGCGAGGTCCGGGTGGCGTTCGATCTCCGTGATCGCCGCCCAGTGCCGCAACCAGGCCCGCAACGGGTCGAGCCGGTTGATCTCCAACGCCTTCGCGGTCGCCTCGCGCTGGGACCGGTCCATCTCGGGAAGCCAGTGCGGCGCCAACAAGGCGATCGCCTGGCGCACTCCCTCGATCGTGCGCTCCGGCCGTGCCATCACCGGAGTCGAGTACTCGGGCTCGGCGGTCACCCCAAACCCCTTCCTCACGACAACACGGTCAACCCCACCCACTCTAGCCGCCGCCGCCCCCCGGACATGGCGCCGAACGGAGCGGCGGATCAACCGACGCGTTCACCAACCGGTGGAAGGTGGCCTGCGACGGCATCACCACCGCATCACCGTGCCGGTCCTCAAGGAAGTTGTACGACCAACGGCATCAGACCCTTGACGGTGCCCCTTCGAACGCCCCCGCTGCCCACAGAGCACATCCCGGATCGCGGCCACTACTCGCTCGTCGCTGCGCCCGGTCGCGTTCGCGCCGCGTGCGGCGCGGTGGTCGACCAGGCCCCACAGGCCCTGCCGCCGATACCGGCCGCGCATGCGCTGCACCGTCGTCCGCGACACCCGCCCGAAGCCCAGCGCCGTCAACTCCTCGGCCTTGGCTGGCTCCCGCTGTGCCACGGTGAACCGCTCGGGGTCGTACTCCGGCCGCGGCGTCCCACCACCATCGACACCGGCCACTCCGGCCTCGACCTCCCGGATGTGCCGCTGCCACGCCAACGCCCTCTCCCGCGCCGCCACCGGGGCGGTCTCGAACAACCCCCACCGCGACACCGCCGGCGGCCGCTCGGCCTCGGTGCCCAGGACAGCGAAGCCCGACGAAGGGTCAACGACCCGAGCGTGGTCGACGCGTCCGAGCACAAACCCACCCGGTTCGCCTCCGCCGCCCGCCGCGGGCTGCGCGTGCCCGACACGTTGTTCACCTGCGACCCCGCCACGGCCTGCGCGTTCGTGGCCGCCCGCCGTGACAGGGTCGTGGTCACGCCGCTGACCAGCGGCACACCACGTTCGTCCCCACCACGGGCATCCGCCTCTCGGACGACCTGTCGGGCATCGCCGGTACCGTCCACTACCTCCAGGCCCTGGTTGAGGACCGGCTGTTCGACGCGCGGGTGACCGTGCTCGACGACCGGGTGTTCACCTCCGCGATCAGGACGAACGGAGCGCTCGACTGGCGCACGCTGCCCCCCGACGCGTGCGAGCACCGCCCGTCGAGGCGCCGGCGGGGATCGCGACGGCGTGTGTGGAGCACGTGCGCGACCTCGGTTTGGTCTACGCGGCCCTGGACTTCGTCGTCACCGAGGACGGCTGGATTACCTGGAGACCAACTGCGCCGGCGAGTTCGGCTGGATCGAGGCTCTCACCGGGCTTCCCGTCTCCGCCGAGATCGCCCGCGTCCTCACCGGCGACACGCGCCGACGATCGCCCACACGCCCCGCACGGGTGAGGATGTGACGATGGACCCGCTGCTGGACGCCGCCGTATGTGCCCTCGGCGTCACCGACGAACCGTGTCCGTTGACCGCGCACCACGACACCGCCTGGCGGGCCGGCTCCTGGAAGATCAAGACCGTGACCGGGTCGGACGCCCGCGCGCTGCCGCTGCACGAGGTCCGCGCCGTGCGGCTGCTGCACGCGCAGGGCCTGCACCCGGCGGACGGCCGGTACCGGCCGGTACCGGTACGTCCGCGAAGACCTGTGGACCACAGCGGAGTTCCTTGCGGGCGTCGACCTGTGGCAATGGTGCGCCCCGGACCCCCGGCCCGGACCCGGACGTCGCGCCGCGTCTGCTCGATATCGCGCACCGGGCGTTCGCGGCGCTGGAGCGCCTGCACGCCGCCGGGTGGCGCCACGGCGACATCCAACCGTGGAACGTCCTGATCACCCCGGCCGACGACGTCGCGTTCATCGACCACGAATACGCCCACCACCCCGACCTGTTGCCGCTCGCGGGCCCGTACCGGGGCGGGATGGACCACGCCACCGTCCCCGACGTTGCCCGCCGACTCCTGGCCACCACCCCCGACGTCCACATCGCACTCACCCCCGCCNNCGAGCGNCNNNCCNNCNCCNCNGNNNNGNNCACNCNGNACNGNCACCANCNCNNCCCCAGGTCACCGCAGCACAGACCCGGACTTCTTCAGGGGCAAGTAGCTAGGCGACCGCGGATCCGGGCCCACAAGCGGCCGGGGACGAAGACGCCGATCACGGGGCGCGTGCGGCGCGCGGGGACGACCCGGGGGCGTGCCGGCGGACCGACTCGTAGTAGTGATGAAGCCCCTGTAATGGGGGTGGAGCGAAGGGGTCGGGTCGTTCGTGACTGTGTTGATCGCATCAACCGGACGAAGTCCGGGAGGAGTTCGGTGGACCAGTTGAAATCACAGGTCAAGCCGTTTGAGATTTCGAAGTGGGAGGCCAAAGAGGCATGGGAGGAAGTCAGGGCGAATAGGGGGGCACCGGAGTGGACGGGCAGAGCATCGACGAGTTCGAGAAGGACCTGAAAAGCAACCTCTACAAGGTCTGGAACCGGATGTCGTCGGGCTCGTATTTTCCACCTCCGGTACGTGCGGTGGCCATTCCCAAGCCACACGGTCAGGGCGTGCGAATACTTGGAATTCCCGCTGTCGCTGATCGCGTGGCCCAGACCGTGGTGGCCCGGCATCTGATGCGAAGGGTGGAACCCGTCTTTCATCCGGACAGCTTCGGATACCGGCCCGGACGGTCCGCCTTGGACGCTGTGGAGAAGTGCCGGAGACGCTGCTGGAAGCGGGACTGGGTGGTGGAGTTCGACATCACCAAGTTCTTCGACAGCGTGCCCTGGGACCTCCTGGTCAAGGCGGTGGAAGTGCACACGGACGCCGTTTGGGTGAAGTTGTACGTGCGGAGGTGGCTCGCTGCCCCGCTCGCCATGCCCGACGGCTCTCTGCTGGAGCGGGAGTGCGGGACGCCCCAAGGCGCCCCGGTATCTCCTGTGTTGGCGAACCTGTTCCTGCACTACGCGTTCGACTCTTGGATGGCCCGGGAGTTCCCCTCCGTCTGGTTCGAACGCTATGCGGACGACGCGGTGCTGCACTGCGTCACCGAGGGGCAGGCCCGGCAGGTGCTGGCCGCGCTCGGGAACAGGATGGCCGAGGTCGGGTTGCGGCTGAATCCGGCCAAGACCCGGATCGTGTATTGCAAGGACGGACAACGCCGGGGTTCGCACGAGCACACGGAGTTCACGTTCCTCGGGTACACGTTCCGCGCCAGGCGGAGTCGGAGTCGACACGGAAACCTGTTCTTGTCGTTCGACCCGGCGGTCGGCAGGGACGCCCTGAAGAAGATGGGGCGGGAGCTGAGGTCCTGGCACCTGCACACCCGCTCGGATCTGTCCTTCCAGGAGCTCGCCCGCAGGATCAACCCTGTAGTGGCGGGCTGGCTCAACTACTACGGCCGCTTCAGGCCGTGGGAGCTCATCCCCTTCACGATGCGCATCAACACCTACCTGGTGCGCTGGATCCGCCGGAAATACAAACGGCTCGCGGCCAAGCGGAAGGCCATCACGAAGATGCAGGAGATCGCCCGGCGATACCCCCGCATGTTCGCGCACTGGCGCCTTACCCCCTCCGCAAACGCCGTGGCGATTTGATGACCAGGACGACAAGAGCCGTGTAACGGGCGACTGTTACGCACGGTTCTGTGAGAGCCGGAGGGTGAGACTCCCTCCGGCTACTCGGCACGGGGCTTTGGCCTGGGTCGCAGGCCCGGGATGGCCTACCGCCGGGGTGTGCGGGCCCCGGGTGCGCCGGGGCGGTGGTGTGTTTCGGCGAGGTGGTCGAGGCGGATCGCGTCGAGGCTGGTTTTGGTGATGCGTTCGGTGCCGTCGACGATCGCGGTGATGGCGGCTTGGCGGATGAGGCGGGAGGGGGCTGCCGATGCGTCCGGCGGTGCGTTGGCGGGTGGTAGGCGGCGAGGCGGGGGAGTGTTCCGGCGCGGTGTGCGTTCAGGTCGAGGGCGGTTTCCACTCCGGCGATCAATGCTTTGAACGGTTCGCGTGTGCCGAGCCGTGCGGGGAAGGCCCCGCACTCGACCAACGAGGCCCGTCCGGCGAGCCCGGCCCCGCGTACCCCACTGAACAACGGTGTGGCGGCCACGTCGATGCCCGCGTACACGAACGTCGCCGGGATGCGTTCGGTGAGGTCTCTTCGACAGGTCGGCGGTCTCCGCGCCGGTGGTGGTGCGGGGGTTGAGGCGGCGGGGTCTCGTCGATGAGGACCAGGCGGACGCCGGCCCGGTCGTACGTGTGGCAGACGGCCTCGGTGATCCGGGCCTGCGTCATTCGGGTGCCGGCGGGGATGCCGAGGTAGCGGGCGAACTCGGCGGCGAGGGCCTTGGCGGTCGCGCCCGGTGGCACGAGGACGTACGCCACCGGCACCGGGTCCGTGTCGCCGACGGGCGCGATCCGCGGCCGTCGGCGGCGGTGCTCGACGCGCAGACCGCGCACAGCCATCAGGGCGGTGAGGCGATCGGTTTCGACATGGGCAAGCGCACCCGCGGCCGCAAGCGGCACATCCTCGTGGACACGTGCGGGCTGCTGTTGAAGGCGGTCGTGCACGCGGCGAACGTGCAGGATCGAGCGGGGGCCAAGCTCGTTCTTGCGGGTCTGTCGACGGCGTTTCCGCTGGTGGGGCTGGTGTGGGTGGACGGCGGATACGTCAATTCGGTCGACGACGGCCTGATCGGGTGGGCGGAGGAGAACGCGGGCGTCAGACTGGAGGTCGTTGCCCGGAACGCGGATCCGAAGGGCTTCCACGTCCTGCCGCGCAGGTGGGTGGTGGAGCGGACGTTCTCCTGGTTGGGGCGGTGCAGAAGGTTGGCAAGGGACTACGAACGCAAGACGGCGCACGCCGAGGCCATGATCAAGGTCGCCATGATCCGGCTCATGGCCGCCCGCCTCGCCGGCGAGGAGATCACACCCAACGGCCCCATCGAGACCGAAGCCGCACGACGCCTCGCCGAGGACACCAAAGGCCAATAGCTCC
>NZ_KB889717.1 GCF_000372745.1 Embleya scabrispora DSM 41855
TTGGAGGAGCGAAGCGGGGGAAAGAAAAAGCGGTGCCTCGCGAGCCGGCGCCGAAGGCGCCCAACAAATCAATCGTGCAGTCGCTCGCCGCTCTTCGTGGAGAACAGGTGCGTCTCGCCGACTGTCGGGACCACGTGCAGGACGCCGCCCTTTTCCGGCACCTCGCGCCCGGGCACCCGCACGACCAGCGGCTTGGTCTCGCCGTCGATGGTGACCGAGCCGTAGACGAAGGCGTCCGAGCCCAGTTCCTCGACCACGTCCACGGAGACCGCGAGGCCCTTGCTGTCCTTGGACAGGCCCTCGGCCGAGTTGATCTTCAGGTGCTCGGGGCGCACGCCCAGGGTCACCTTCTTCGCGCCCTCGGCGACGGCCGCCTCGCGGGCCTCGCGGGAGACCGGCACGACCGCGTCGCCGAAGCGGATGCCGTCCTCGGCGAGGTCGACCTCGATCAGGTTCATCGCGGGCGAACCGATGAAGCCGGCCACGAACACGTTGGCCGGGCGGTCGTACATGTTGCGCGGGGTGTCGACCTGCTGCAGCAGACCGTCCTTGAGCACGGCCACCCGGTCGCCCATGGTCATCGCCTCGACCTGGTCGTGCGTGACGTACACGGTGGTGATGCCCAGGCGGCGCTGCAGGCCGGCGATCTGGGTACGGGTCTGCACGCGGAGCTTGGCGTCCAGGTTGGACAGCGGCTCGTCCATCAGGAAGACCTGCGGCTCGCGGACGATCGCGCGGCCCATCGCGACGCGCTGGCGCTGACCACCGGAGAGCGCCTTGGGCTTGCGGTCGAGGTACTCGGTCAGGTCGAGGATCTTCGCGGCCTCTTCGACCTTCGCGCGGATCTGCTTCTTGTCGATCCCGGCGATCTTGAGTGCGAAGCCCATGTTCTCGGCGACCGTCATGTGCGGGTACAGCGCGTAGTTCTGGAACACCATCGCGATGTCGCGGTCCTTGGGCTCCAGGTTGGTGACCTCGCGGTCGCCGATGTGGATCGAGCCGCCGGTGACCTCCTCGAGACCCGCGAGCATGCGCAGGGAGGTGGACTTTCCGCAGCCGGAGGGGCCGACCAGAACCAGGAACTCGCCGTCCGCGATCTCCAGGTCCAGCGCGTTGACGGACGGGCGCTCGGCGCCCTTGTAGGTACAGGTCGCCTGCTTGTAGCTGACCGTGGCCATGGTGATGTGTCCTTCCACCGGCAGGAACGTGCCGGACGATCCGAGTGGAGGGTGAAGTACCCGGTGTTGATTGCCCGTGTGTCGCGCTGGGCAAGTGGTCTAGTCCATTCTTGACGAACTGCGAATCACCGTACCCGGGCGCGCGACTTCTGTCAGCAGTCGGGATCGTCCGAAATGTTTTGCGTGAGCCGCAAGGCCCTGCGAAATCCTGCTGAAAGTCTCACTAGGCTGCGGGCATGAAGGCTCGGCTGGCGGACATCGCAACGCAGGCAGGGGTCAGCGAGGCGACCGTGAGCCGGGTTCTCAACAGCAAACCCGGCGTCGCGGACGACACTCGGCGGGCCGTCCTGACCGCTCTCGACGTGCTCGGCTACGAACGGCCCGCCCGCCTGCGCCGGCGCAGTGCGGGTCTGGTGGGGCTGATGCTCCCGGAGCTGGACAACCCGATCTTCCCGGCGTTCGCGCAGGTCATCGAGCGGGCGTTGGCACACCACGGCTACACGCCGGTGTTGTGCACGCAGACCCCGGGCGGGGTCACCGAGGACGACTACACCGAACTGCTTCTGGAACGTGGGGTGTCCGGGATCGTGTTCGTCTCCGGTCTGCACTCGGACTCGGGCGCGGACCTGTCCCGCTACCTGCGCCTGGTCGATCGCGGGCTGCCGATCGTGTTCGTCAACGGCTTCGCGCCGGGGGTGGATGCGCCGTTCATCTCCAGCGACGAGGCGGTCGCGGTGGAGTTGGCGATAGGCCACCTGGCCTCGCTGCGGCACACCGCGATCGGGCTCGCGGTCGGGCCGGAGCGGTACGTGCCCACCGCCCGCAAGATCGCCGGCTTTCGGCGCGGGCTCGCCGTGCGGTTCGGGGTCGAGGACGCGGACGCCTGGATCGAGCGCTCGCTGTTCTCGGTCGAGGGCGGGCAGGCGGCGGCGGGTGCGCTGTGGGAGCGGGGTGCGACGGCGATCGTGTGCGGCAGCGACCTGATGGCGCTCGGCGCCGTGCGGGCGGCGCGCGAGCGCGGCTTGCGGGTGCCGCAGGACGTCTCGGTGGTGGGCTACGACGATTCGCCGCTGGTGGCGTTCACCGACCCGCCGCTGACCACGGTGCGCCAGGCGGTTCAGGCGATGGGCGCGGCGGCGGTGCGGGCGCTGCTCGACGAGATCGGCGGGGGTCGGGCGCCGCGTACCGAACTGATCTACCGCCCGGAACTGGTCGTCCGGGCCTCCACCGGCCCGGCGCCGGACATCGGCCGCTGATCGCAGGTGGGTGTGCGCCGTTCCGGGGGGCCATGTCCGGAAGGTGAAATCTCCGGTAGGCGCGAGCTGTAACACCGACGTGCCAAGAACGAAAACAGGCCACTGACCGCGTTTCCGCCGGTCAGTGGCCCCTTGAGCCCCGAGTCGGGTTCGAACCGACGACCCCGCGCTTACAAGGCGCGTGCTCTGGCCAACTGAGCTATCGGGGCGTGTACCGGACCATTTTGCACCGTGGCCACCCGGCGGGCGCAACCACCTTAGGGCTTTGTGGCTCGGGTGTGTCCGCGTTAACACGTGGTGATCGTGGGGAACAGGAGACACCTGCCCGGAAAAGTCCGGGTCGGCGTACTTTGTACGACTGCCGCCGGCTGGAGGAACCCGTGACGTTCGTTGGTTTGATCATCGCCGGCATCATCATCGGCGCGCTCGGGCGGCTCTTTCTCCCCGGTAGGCAGAAGATCGGCTTCCTGGCCACGATGGCCGTGGGCATCGTGGGCACGCTGATCGGTTACGGCATCGCCGCCGGGCTCGGCGTCGAGGAGACCAGGGGAATCGACTGGCTCCGGTGGATCATCAGCATCGCGGTGGCCGCCTTCCTGGTGTCGCTGGTGGTGAAGTTCACCGGAAGGGGCGCGCGGCGCTGAAGCCCGCCCTGAACTGACGGCCCGTCAGGGGCGCTGCGGGCGGCGCCCGGGCGGGCTGCGATCATGCGCGCATGGCTGGTGGAGTGTCGATGTGGCCGAGCATCGCGACGGACGACCTGGTGGACGCGCTGGAGTTGGCGCCGGAGGGTCCCGCCGACCCCGGCGGGCCCGGTGCGGTGATCACCTTTCGGGCGCGCAACATCGTGACCCGGATCCCGCGCACGCTGGGCGCGCAGGTGCTGGCGCAGACCGTCGTGGCGGCCGAACGCGTGGTCCCGCACATGGCGGTGCACACGCTCCAGGGCGTGTTCCCCCGGGCCGGCGTTCCGGGCGAGCCGGTGCAGGTGCGGGTCGAGCGGCTGCACCAGGGTCGGTCGGCGGCGATGCTCCAGGTGGGCTTTCGGCAGGGCGCGCACGAGCACTACCGGGCGTTCGTGACGCTCGGCGTGCCCGGGCCCGAACTGGTGCGACACGCCGACCCGTTGCCGGCGCGGGTGCCGGGGCCCGAGGAGTGCGCCGAGTTGTCGGTGCCGATGTTGCCGTGGGAGGTGCGCACGGTGGGCGGGCCGGCCGCGTTGGCCCCGGAGTCGGCCGGGCCGCCGCGACTGGACCTGTGGACGCGGTGCGCGCGGGTCGAGGACACCGCGACCATGGCCCGGGCGATCCTGGCCTGGACGACCGAGGGCTTCCTGGGGCCGGTGGCGCTGCGGCCGTATCCGCGCGCCGAGATCGAGCGGCGCGGCGGGCGGTCGATGTCGGTGGCGCTGGCCCAGAACATCACCTTCCACGAGGGGTTCTCGGCGCACGAGTGGCTGTTGCTGCGCTGCGCGAGCGAGTACGCGGGCGACGGGCGCATGCACGGGCGGATCCGGGTGTTCACCCGGGACGGGCGCCTGGTGGCCTCGGTGACCGCGGACGGCCTGATGCGGCCGGGTCCGCGGCCGTGACGGCGGTGCGCCGCCGGCCTCAGCCCAGGCTTCGGTAGCGGCCCCGGAAGTGGACCAGGGGCGGGCCCTCGGGGCTGGGCAACCCCACGGTGAGCACCTCGCCGACGTACAGGATGTGGTCACCCGCCTCGACGACCTGGTGGGTGCGGCATTCCACGGTGGCCAGTGCGCCGCCGACCAGCGCGGCGCCGGAGATCGGGCCGCGGCGGTGCGGGATGTCGGCGAACATCAGCCGGTCGCTGATCCGGCCCGGGATCGCGAAGCGCCCGGCGATGTGCCGTTGGCTCTGTGCGAGCAACGACACCGCCCACAGCGGTTGTTCGTCCAGCACGTCGCGCATCCGGGCCTCGCGGCGCAGGCTGATCAGCACCAGCGGCGGGTCCAGCGACACCGACATGAACGCGGTCGCGGTCATCCCCACGTCGTCCACGGGACCACCGTCGTCAAGATCGCCCTCGACGGCGGTGATCAGCACCACGCCGGCGGCGAATCGGGACATCGCGGCCTTGAAGGCGGCTTCGTCGACGGGCGGCGGCGGTGGCTGGGACACGGGTCCAGGGTATGCGGCCTCGCCGCCGGGTCCGGGATCGGCCTCGCCGGTGGGGCGCCGTGGGCCGGGGCCGGCGGGCCGGCGCGGCGATGCCCGTCCGGGTCAGCGGCCCGCGGTGATCTCCCGGGTCAGGTTCTCGCGGCGGTCTGCTCCGGAGGGCAGTTCATCGGCGTAGAAGACGCGTGTCGGGTGCTTGTGCTCGGCCAGGCCGGCCTGCGCGCAGGCGGTGCGCAGGGCGCCGGGACCGGGCACTCGGGCGGGGTCCTCGGCGACCACGACGGCGCCGAGTACGTGACCCTCGGTGGGGTGCGGCAGGCCGATGACCGCCACGTCGCGGACGTCCGGATGCGCCTTGAGGACCCGTTCCACCTCGCCCGGGCCCACCGTGCGGGTGCCGACCCGGATCAGCTCGGCGGCCCGGCCGGTCACCGTCAGGACGCCGGTCGCCTCGTCGAGCACGGCCAGGTCGCCGGTGCGATACCAGCCCTCGGCGAGCACCTCGGCGGTGGCCGCCGGGTCGTCGGCGTAGCCGTCGAACAGCAGCGGTCCGCGCACGCACATCTCGCCGTCCGGGTCGAGCGCGACGTAGTGCAGCGGGCCGGGAATCCCGCAGGCGCCCGGGTGGGCGAACACCTCCGGGCCGGACAGCGCGGTGAGCGGGCCGGTCTCGGGCGTGTCGTGCACGACCCGCACGCTCGCGTTCGGCGCGATCCGGGCGATGTCCGCGAGCACCGCGGCCTCGGTCGGCGCGGTGTCGGCGAAGCGCACAGTGTCCAGCACCTCGTCGGCGGCGGGCTGCTCGGCCTCGGTCTCGGCCAGCGCGCGCCACACCGCCGGTGCGGCGGTGAGCCGGGTCGCGGCGTGTTCGCGCACCGCCGCGCGCAGTGCGGCCGGATCGCCTCCGGGCACCAGGACCAGGGTGTCCCGAGCGTGCCACTGGGCGAGCGCGAGCGTCCAGGTCCGGCCGTCGGCCAAGTCGGCCGCGAGTACGTGCGCTCCGCGCGACTCGGCGAGTGCGCCCGGGTGCGAGCGCAGTACCAGTACCCGGTGCGACAGCAGTACGCCACGCCGGCCTGCCGGGGCGAGCAGGCACGGGTCGGTCTCGGCCGGCTCGACGTCCGGCGGCTCCGGCAGGTCCTCGGGGTCCTCGTCGTCGAGGTCGGCGATCAGCGCGTCGGCCTGCTCGGCGGTGTCCAGGACCAGGGCGGTCGCGTACGTGTCGGGGTGTTCGGGGTCGGTGGGCACCAGCACCGCGCCCAACCGGGCGAGCGCGGCGAACAGCGGCGCCGCCGCGATGCCCGCTCCGCCGGCGATCGGGCCGCAGCCGACCCGGTCGCCGGCCGCCAGGCCCAGGGCGAGCAGCCGGCGCAGGCCGAGTTCGGCCGCCGCGTCCAGTTCGGCGAAGGTCAGCGAGCGCTCGCCGAGCACGACCGCGGTTCGGTCCGGGACGGCGCGGGCCGCGTTCGCGAAGATCTCCCCGACGACCAGACCGGTCATGGCCCCACCCCCGTCGTTCGACGCGCCGTTGTGTTCGTCGTACCGGCCTGTGCGGCGCGCGCGCAAGATCGTACGGAAACCTGACGGACGTACCGTAGGGACTTCGCATGCCCGCTGGGAAGACCGGCCGGTGATCTTGTGCCGGATCGACTGTGCCTCAGCTCGCTGACGCATAGCGAAGAGCCCATCCGGGATCTGATTGATCGTCAGGTCCGCTGGGCGAACCCTGGGGTTAGTTCCCGAAAATGGGCCCTCGCCTCGTACGATGCCCGGTGGATGCCGGCGGAGGGAGCGATTCCGGGGTGGCTCGGCGGTCCGACTCGATACGGTATGAAGCGTGAGGTGGCTCACAGTGACAGCCTGATCGATGACGGAACGTCGCCAATTCGAAGCCCGCTGTGATTCAGTTTCTCTGGTAAACGGACGATATCTGTTCAGAAGACACCGGCGTCGACCCCTGGGGGAGACCCATGACAGCCGAGACGGAGACCCACGTCCGGTTGGCGACTTTGCGCCTTTTGAACCGCGTCGTCGCCGACCTGAACGCCACGCGCGACCTCAAGGACACCCTTCAAGCCGTCGTCGACGGCGTGGTTTCGGGCCTCGGGTTCGGGGTCGCTGCGGTCAATCTCGTCCGCGCCGACGGCGACCTGGAGGTCGCGGCGGTGGCCGGCAACGACGAGCTGCGCAAGGCGATGGCCGGCCAGATCGGCTCGCGGGAGGGTTGGGATCGCATCCTGGCCGCCGCCGAGTCGTGGGGACCGCTGCGCTTTCTCGGGCACCGCTCGGGGCTGGCCGAAGTGGGGGACGTCCCGAGTTGGATACCCGACCTGCCGATCGGCGACCACCCCGAGGCATGGCATCCGCGTGATGCGTTGCTCGCGCCGCTGCACACGCCCGAGGGTGACCTGGTCGGCGTGTTGTCGGTGGACCTGCCGGTGGACGGCCTGCGACCGGCTCCCTGGCGGCGCGAGGTGCTGGGCATGTTCGCCGCACAGGCGGCGATCGCGGTGGACAACGCGCGGCTGCGCAGCGACATGCAGCGCGCGGTGGCCCGCCTGGAGCGCGAGCAGTTGGCGCTGCGAGCCAGCGAGGAGAGCTTTCGGCAGGCTTTCGAATACGCGCCCAGCGGCATGGTGATGACCGGTGTGCGTGGGCACGAGCAGGGCCAACTGCTGCGTGCCAACGACGCGTTGTGTCGGATGCTGGGCTACCCGGCGCCGGTGCTCAAGCGGCTCGGACTCGGCGCGTTGGCGCATCCGGAGGATCGGCCGCTGCTGGCCGGGCACCTGGGCGGGACGGTCCCGGTCGCGGGCTGTACCGAGCTGCGTCTGGCACGCAGCGACGGTACGTATCGGTGGGTCTCGCTGCGCACCTCGCAGGTCGCGGACGGGCTCGGCGACCTGCGCTTCGGGTTGACCCACGTGGAGGACATAGAGGATCGCAAGCAGCGTGAACAGGCGCTCGTGCACGAGGCCAGCCACGATCCGCTCACCGGTCTGCCGAACGGGCGCGAGCTGCGGGCCAGGCTGGCCGCCCGCTTCGGCCCGGGCGCCGGGCTGCCCGGCGCCACGCCGGTCCCGGCCGGGGCGGTGGGGGCGGTCGGGTCGGTCGGCGAGGTGCGCGAGCCGTACGCGGACGAGTGGGCGATGCCGGCCGGCGCGATCCTGAGCATCCCCGAGGGCGCGGTCGTGGTCGTGGACGAGCCGCCCGGCGCCGAGCGTCGCGGCGTCGCGCTGCTGTTCTGTGACCTGGACGGGTTCAAGCACATCAACGACAACTTCGGCCACCACATCGGCGACGTGGTGCTCAAGGCGGTCGCCGAGCGGCTCACCGCCGCGGTGCGCGAGGGTGACACGGTGGCCCGGCTCGGCGGCGACGAGTTCGTCGTGCTCGCCGACGGGATCGGCCGCGAGGAGGCGGAGGAGATGGCGGTGCGGCTGCGCCGCGCGCTGTCCGTGCCGATCCCGGCCGAGGGTCTGGCGGTGCCGCTGGAGGGCGCGAGCTTCGGGATCGGCTGGGCGGAGGAGGCCGCCGAGCCCGAGGACCTGCTGCGGATCGCGGACGAACACATGTACGCCAACAAGCGTCGCCGCGACCGGGCCCAGCGTCGGGCGGGCTGAGCGGGCCGAGCGGGCGGCGCGGCGGCCGTGGTCGGCCCCGGCGTGGGCCACCCCCGCGATGGCGGATGTATTGGCCGCCTCGGGTGGATCCGGTCACCGAATGCATGGATGGTTCAGGCCGGGAATCCGGGCCGCGCACGGGTTGCGGGCGGGTGTGCGCCCGGCCGCCATACGCATGAGTAGGGCCTTATCGTGACAGTCCCGTCACGCGGACAACGCCACTCGCCCCACCCGTCGCCCGTTAGTGTGATGCCTGGTATTGACAAAGCTTGGCCTGGCGAACGTAGGGAGGACTACCCGATGACGGCGGGTACCAACGGTGAACCTGAAGACCCGTACGGGTACCTCTATCGGCCGGCGCCGGGTGAGGAAGCGGCCGAGGGGACAGGGACGACCGGTGCGTACGGTTCTTCCGCCAACCGCATGATGCCGCAATACGTGCAGGTCGGGCAGATGAATTACGCGCAGCCCC
Source organism: Embleya scabrispora DSM 41855 (assembly GCF_000372745.1). Taxonomy (GTDB): domain Bacteria; phylum Actinomycetota; class Actinomycetes; order Streptomycetales; family Streptomycetaceae; genus Embleya; species Embleya scabrispora. Next base: position 8,668 of record NZ_KB889717.1, read on the forward strand.
CGGCACACACGCAGCCCCAGGCGGCGATTCCCGCGCAACACGAACACGGCGGCGCGCAATCACCGCCGCAGTCCCCGCCGCCGCGTGACGGGAGTGGTGGCGGTGGGCGTGGCGCGATGATCGGTGCGGCGGTGGCGATCGTGCTCGTGATCGCGGTGATCGCCGGCGTGCTGTTGATGCGCGGCAACGACGACAAGGACAAGAAGGCGTCGCCGACCACGCCCGGTGCGGGACGAACCACCGCCGCCCCGTCGCAGACGCCGCCGCCGTCCTCGGCGCCCTCGACGGCTGCCGGTGGCAAGTTCGCGGTGCAGGAGGCGGAGGACGCCTCGCCCAGCGGTGGCGCGGTCGCGGTGGCGGGCGTGCCCAACTCGACCGGCAGCGGCATGATCGACATGCAGGCGCCCGGTTCGACCGTGACGGTGAAGCTGACCGCGCCCAAGGCCGGTTCGTACTACCTGGCCGTGCGCTACGTCAACGCCGGGCCCAAGGACGACATCCAGAGCCTGTCGATCATGGTCAACGGGACCGACTCGAAGAAGAAGTCGAACCTGAAGTCCTGGGGCACGCCGAACAGCGTCACCGGCACCTGGAACAACGTGACCCTGGTCGACGGGACCAACGAGGTCGCACTCACCTGCGCGGCCGGCGACAAGTGCAAGGTCGCGCTGGACCAGATCTGGCTGTCCGACCAGAAGCCGGACTTCAACAAGAAGGACTGACCCGGACCGGGTCCCCGGCCCGCACGCCCAGCAGGCGGGCCGCGTCGCCGCCGTTGACCGAGATGGCCAGCAGACCGGCGGAGTCCTCGTAGCCGACGAGTTCCCCCGCGGGCACCTCGCCGAAGGTGTTCCGCAGGGGAACCGGGTACGCGCGTTCGCCCACCTCGACCCGAAGCACGTCGGCGCCGGCGAAGTCCGCCACGGAGTGCGCGAGTTGCACGTTGCCGAAGTGGTCGACGGCGAGCACCTCGCCGGGCGCCGGGGCGGGCAGCTCGACGGGGCCGCCCGCGGGCGGGCCGACCTCGGCGAGCGGCGTGCCGAGCGCGAGATGGGCGGCGACCGGCGCGAACACGTCCCGGCCGTGGAAGGTCCGGGAGACCTTCGCCAGGGTGAGCGCGGGGTTGGCGATCTCGCGGATCTCCTCGACGCCGCCCAACGCGTGCGCGGCCCACGGGAGCAGGCCGTTGTCCGGTCCGACCAGCAGATGGCCGCCCGCGCGCAGCACGATCGCCCGCCGCGCGGTGCCCACGCCGGGGTCGACCACCGCGACGTGCACGCTGCCCGCCGGAAACCAGGGCACGGTCTGGGCCAGCACCAGTGCGCCGCGTCGCACGTCGCCGGCCGGCACCAGGTGGCTCACGTCCACGACCGGTACGCCGGGCGCGAGGCCGGCGATCACGCCGTGGCACGCGGCCACGAAGCCGTCGGCGAGCCCGTAGTCGGTGGTGAAGGTGATCCGGCGGGAAGTGGCCATTCCCGGAAGCTACCCGGTGACGGCCGCGTTCTGCCCGATCACGTCGGCGAGTTCGGCCAGGATCCGGCGCTTGGGCCGGGCGCCGACGAACTGCCGTATCGGCTCGCCGTCGCGAAAGACCATGAAGGTCGGCATGGACAACACCCCGTAGCGGGCGGCGGTACCCGGATTGCGGTCGACGTCGAGCTTGGCCACCGCCAGGCCCGGCTCCTCGATCGCGATCTGCTCCAGCACCGGCTCCATCTGCCGGCACGGACCGCACCATTCGGCGGTGAACTCGACCAGTGTCGGGCGGTCGGCGCGCAGCACGGCGGTGTCGAAGTCGGCGTCGGTGGCGTCGTGCACGTTCTTGCTCATCGGGACTCCTTGGCGAGTGGGCCGGCGGTCAGCGCACAACGGGCCTCCGGCGGGTCGGGCAGGGCGGCGGCGGCCGCGGCGGCCGGTGTGGCGGGCCGGTCGACGCGCTCGCCACCGGCGTGCGCGCGTTCGGTCTGGTCGAGTTGGGCGACCAGATGGGCCCGGATGCCCTGCATGCGATCGATACAGGCGTCGAGTTCGGCGAGCTTGCGCCGGTAGACCGCGACCGACGCGGGGCACTCGTCGCCCGCGTCGTGCCCGGCGCGCAGGCACTCCACGAACGGACGGGTCTCCTCCAGATCGAAGCCGATGCCCAGGAGCGCGCGGATCTCGCGGACCAGCCGGGCATCGTCCTCGTCGTAGTCGCGGTACCCGCTGCTGTTGCGCCGAGCGGACAGCAGACCGCGTTCCTCGTAGTAGCGCAGGGTTCGGGTGCTGGTCCCCGCGCGCTCCGCCAGTTCTCCGATGCGCATGTCCGAAACGGTAGACCTTGACGTTGACGTGAAGGCCAGAGGCGTCGGGGCGGCACCGGCGAGTGCCGGGCGGACGCCGGCCGGGCGCCCGGGCCCGGCCGGCGGGTGGGGCTTGCGATCAGCCCGGGGTCGGGCCCGTGGGGTGGGTGTCGGGGACACTCTGGCGGTGCGCCGGGGCACGGCCGGGGGGCTGGCTGGGCGGGGTGTCCCGAGTGAGCGGCGGGATGTCCAGGGTTATCGGCTTGCCCGGGATCAGTACGTGCTGCTCGCCGTGGTGCAGTATCGGCAGCTCGTCGCCCTCGCGCAGCGTGTATGTGGTGTGCTCGTGGGTGGTCTCCACCCGCAGCCGGGCACCGCGTACCGACAGCGAGAACGCCAGCCCGGTCAGGCCGACCGGCAGACGCGGCTTGAACGACATGCACTCGCCGTGGTCGCGCAGCCCACCGAAGCCCGCGACCAGCGCCACGCAGGTGCCCGCGAGGGAGGCCATGTGCAGACCGTCCTTGGTGTTCTTGGCCAGGTCGTGCAGGTCCATCAGGGCGGCCTCGGCGGTGTAGTCCAGGGCCAGTTCGAGGTGGCCGACCTCGGCCGCCATGACCGCCTGCGTGCAGGCCGACAGGGACGAGTCGCGGACGGTCAAGGTCTCGTAGTAGTCGAAGTTGCGGCGCTTCTGCTCGTCGGTGAACGCGTCCCCGCGCACCTGCATGGCCAGTACCAGGTCGGCCTGCTTGACCACCTGCTTGCGGTAGATGTCGAAGTACGGGTAGTGCAGCATCAGCGGATAGTGGTCGGGCGGGGTGTTCTCGAAGTCCCATATCCGATGCTTGGTGAAGCCGTCGGCCTGCGGGTGCACACCCAGGTCCTCGTCGTAGGGGATGTACATCGCGTGCGCCGCGTCGCGCCAGCTCGCGGTCTCCTCGGTGTTCACCTCCAGCGCGCGGGCCTCGTGCGGGTGGCGTGCCACCGCGTCGGCCGCGGCCAGCAGGTTGGTCTGCGCCATCAGGTTCGTGAACACGTTGTTGTCGGCGAGCGCGCTGTACTCGTCCGGGCCGGTCACGCCGTTGATCCGGAACAGGCCCGCCGCGTCGTGGTGGCCCAGCGAGCGCCACATCCGTGCCGTCTCGACCAGGATCTCCAGGCCGAAGTCGCGCTCGAAGTCCCGGTCGCCGGTGGCCCGTACATAGCGCGCGACGGCGACCGCGATGTCGGCGCCGATGTGGAACGCCGCGGTGCCCGCCGGCCAATAGCCCGAGCACTCCTCGCCGCGGATCGTCCGCCACGGGAACAGCGCGCCCCTGAGCCCCAGTTGCGCGGCGCGCTCGCGGGCCAGCGGCAGCGTCGAGTGCCGCCAGCGCAGCGCCTGCGCGACCGCGTGCGGCAGCCCGTAGGTCAGCACGGGCAGGACGAACACCTCGGTGTCCCAGAAGCAGTGCCCGTCGTATCCGGGACCGGTCAGTCCCTTCGCCGGGATGGCCCGCTCCTCGGCTCGGGCGCCCGCCTGGAGCACGTGGAACATCGCGAACCGCACGGCCTGTTGCAGCTCGACGTCGCCCTCGACCTCGATGTCGGAGTTGTCCCAGAACTGCTTCAGGTAGCCGCGCTGTTCGTCGACCAGGCCGTGCCAGCCGGTGTAGCGCGCGGCGGTCAGCGCGGCGGCGACCTGGTCGCGCAGCGCGGGCAGCGAGCGGGTGGAGGACCAGCCGTACGCGATGTACTTCACGATCCGCAGCTTCTGCCCGCGGTCGAGCACCGTGGTCACGCTGAAGCGCGCCAGGTCGGCGGCGCTCTCGGCCTCCACGTACATGCTCTCGGGGCCCTCGACCTCGTGGTCCATGCCCACCGCGACGCGCAGTCCGCTGTGCTCGGTGCGGTGCACCAGGATCGCCTTGCTGCCGTTGTGCGTGTGCTCCTCGGGACGCAGCGGCGCCTCCAGCACGGCGGCGGCGCGCGGGTCGGCGTTCGGCAGTGGCAGTTCCTCGTTGGTGACCAGCTCCGACTGGAGCACGATCCGGGCCGGGCCGTCTATCGGTTCGATCTCGTACTCGATCGCGGCGATCGAGCGCTGGGTGAGCGAGACCAACCGCTTGGAGGTGACCCGGACGGTGCGGCCGGCCGGCGATGTCCACAGCGCGCGGCGGTGCAGGACGCCTTCGCGGAAGTCGATCGAGCGCTCGTGGTCCTGGGTCTGGCCGTAGCGCAGGTCGAACGGCTCGTCGTCGACCAGGAGTCGGATGATCTTGCCGTTGGTGATGTTGATGACGCTCTGGCCCGACTCGGGGTAGCCGTATCCGGCCTCGGCGTAGGGCAGCGGGCGCAGTTCGAAGACGCCGTTGAGGTAGGTGCCGGGCAGGCCGTGCGGCTCGCCCTCGTCCAGGTTGGCGCGCAGGCCGATGTGGCCGTTGGAGAGCGCGAACACCGACTCGGACTGGGGCAGGTGGTCCAGGTCCAGCGTCTGTTCGGTGATCCCCCACGGCTCGACCGTGTAGGGGTGTCCGATGCTCATGCCGTGCCTTCCGCAGAGGTACGCTCGCCCGCCGGGTCGCCGGGTCCGGCGTCGAGGAGTTCGTCGAGATCCGTCACGACCACGTCCGCGCCGTGTTTGCACAGCTCCGCGGCCTGACCGACCCGGTCCACGCCGACCACGTGGCCGAAGTCGCCGGCCCGGCCGGCCGCGACGCCGGCCAGCGCGTCCTCGAACACGGCCGCGTGCGCGGGTGCCACCCCCAAAGCCTTCGCGCCGGCCAGGAAGGTGTCCGGCGCGGGCTTGCCCGACAGGCCGTCGCGTTTCGCCACCACGCCGTCCACGATCGCATCGAACAGGTCGTGGATGCCGGCCGCGCGCAGCACGTCCTCGCAGTTCGCGCTGGAGGACACCACCGCACAGGGCAGCTTCGCCGCGCGCGCGGCATGCACGTAGCGCACCGAGCCCGGGTAGACCTCCACGCCCCGCTCGTGGATCAGCCGCAACACCATGTCGTTCTTGGCGTTGCTCAGCCCGTGCAGGGTGAACGTCCCGGGTGGGTCGCCCTCCTCGCCCGCGGGCAGTTCGATGCCGCGCGACTCCAGGAAGGAGCGGGTGCCGTCCAGGCGGGGCTTGCCGTCCACGTACGTGTCGTAGTCGCGTCTCGGATCGAACGGGGTGAAGTCGGCGCCGTCGCGTTCGCGCAGGTAGTGGTCGAACATCTCCTTCCAGGCGACGCCGTGCACCTTGGCGGTCTGGGTCAAGACCCCGTCGAGGTCGAAAAGAAGCGCGTGGATGGTGTTCGGCAGCCCCAACATGGCGGGTTTACTGCCCCCGATGCGGGTTGGTTATCCGTGCCGTGATCTTTTCGGATGACACCTGGGACGAGATGGCGTGTCACGTGTGGTGCTTGAGCACGTTTTGACCGAAATGAGGTTGAATTCCAGAAGTGGCGCGCGTGGGGCGGCTACCGGACCACATGGCCCGCATTGACCAGGAGCATCTGGCCGGTGATGGCCTTGGCACGGTCCGAGAGGAAGAAGACGACGGCCTCGGCCACGTCGGCGTCGGTGGCCATTTCGGGCAGGGCCATCGGCGCCACGAGGCCGGCGAGGACCTCCTCGGCCGGCACCCCCGCGGCCTGCGCCTGGTAGTTCACGAAGCCCTCCACCGGCGGTCCCCACATCCAGCCCGGAGCCACCGAGTTGACCCGGATCCGGTGCGGACCCAATTCGTGGGCGAGGGCGTAGGTGGCGGAGGTGAGCCCGCCCTTGGAGGCGGCATAGGCCATCTGCGGAGCCTGGGGCGGCGGGGCCAACTGGGACTGGGTGGCGATGAAGACCACCGCGCCGCCGCCGGCCTTGAGTGCGGGCAGCGCGGCCTTGGTCATCGCCAGGCTGCCGACCAGGTTGACCTCGACCACCCGGCGCAACTCGGCGAAGTCGGTCGCCTCCAGACCGCCGAACACGGTGTCCAGCGCCGCGCAGTTGACCAATCCGTCCACGGCGCCGAAGCGCTCCACCGCGAGGTCGACCAGGGCCCGGCAGGTCTCGTGCTCGGTGATGTCGGTCACCGCCCAGGCGACCCGCCTGCCGGTGGGATCGACCTCCTCGGCGGTCTTGACCAGGTTGGCCTCGGTTCGCGAGCCGAGCACCACATTGGCGCCGTCGCGCGCGGCGGCCAGGGCCACCCGGCGGCCGAGACCCGGGCCCACGCCCGAGACGATCACGGTTTTGCCGTCCAGGATCATCGCAGCTCCGCCCACTCGTCCCGGCCGAGCCGGTCGGCCCGGCTGATGATCCGTCAGATTACGTTCGGCGCAAGGGCTTTGGCCAGACCCGAGTGACGGAGTGGGGCGGCGCGCCGGTGGAGCGCGCATCCGGACGAACCACCCGGCTCCGCCCATTGCAATGTCCGACCGATGACCCTATTTTCGCTATCCGCCGGCTGGCACGTGTCGAATCGCAGGGTGCATTCCGTCCGATACACCCCTCCGTACACGTTGTTCGACCCGAATTTCACTCGACCGTCCCGGTCGGGTCGGTAACGGGTTTCGTGCGGCCGGTTCCGCTTCACGCACGAATCCAGAGTCGTCGAGCCCCCGGGCGCGACGTTCCTCGGGCGTGCGGACCTTCTTGCCTACGGAGGACGAGATGGCCATTTTCGGCAGGAGACACGTGTTCCCCCTCGCCGCGACCGCGACCGCGGCCGCACTGCTCGCGGCGAGCGCGCCCGCCGCCCTGGCGAGCGACGACGCGCGCGGCAGCCAGGCGCCGCGCAGGCTCAGCATCCTGATGAGCAACGACGACGGCCAGCAGGGGCCGTTCATCCGCGCGTTGCAGCGGGCGCTCAAGGCGGCCGGCCACGACGCGGTGATCGTCGCGCCCGCCACCGACCAGTCCGGCAAGGGCACCGGGATCAACGCGACCCCCGGGTCGATCGTCAAGGCCGCCGAGGTCGAGCCGGGCATCTGGTCGGTCGAGGGCACTCCCGCCGACTCGGTCTCCTTCGCCCTGGCGAACGTGTTCCGGACCAAGAAGCCCGACCTGGTGGTCACCGGCATCAACCCGGGGCAGAACATCGGCGCGACCACGAACCACTCGGGCACGGTCGGTGCCTCGATCACGGCCGCGGAGAAGGGCATCCCGGCGGTCGCGTTCAGCGCCGAGTACAGCACCGCCGATCCGCGCAACCCGTTCCCGCAGATGGCACAGGCGACGGCGTTCGCGACCCGGTTGGTGGACCGCCTCGCGGCCACCGCGAAGCGGACCGGTCCGGTGCTTCCCGTGCACACCACGCTCAACGTGAACTACCCGGCCAAGCCGACCGGCCGGGTGGAGACGACCAACGTGGGCGAGGCCGACGCGCTGAGCGTCAGCTACGTCAAGGACCCGTCCTGCGACACCTGCTACAAGCTCGATCTGGGCCTGGCCTCGGGGGTCACCGAGCCGGTGCGCAACGCGGACACCACCGCGATCGCCCGGGGGTCGGTGTCGATCTCGATGCTGGACGCGGACTGGACGGTGCCGGGTTGGCAGTGGGGGCAGCAGACGCGCCTGTTGGACGCGGTGGGGGTGCAACTGCGGCTGTCCGGCCTGAAGGCGTGACCTCGCGCTGACCCGGGCGGGGCCGGCTTCGGGCGGCCCCGCCCGGGTGCGGCGCACCGTCGCACCGGGCCCGACCGGGGGTTTCACGTGGAACCGCGGCGCCGGGCGTCGCGGCCCGGCGGGGGCTCGAAGGCGCGGGTGCTACTGGCCGCCCGAGGCGTCGTGCTCGGTCAGCAGGGCGACCAGTTCCTCGTGGGTGATCCCGTCCGGGAGCGGTGTGGGGGTGTGCCGCAGCGGCGGGTCCCACCCGGATTCGGTGCGCCGGCGGACCACCTTCGCGGGCACGCCGGCCACCACGCAGTGGTCGGGGACCGTACCGCGAACCACCGAACCGGCGCCGACCACCACGTTCCGGCCGAGTTTGGCGCCGGGCAGGATGATCGCGCCCGCGCCGATCCAGCTGCCCGGGCCGATCTCCACGGTGTCGTTGATCGGCCACTGGGTGCCGATCGGTCGATCCGGGTCGGCGTAGCTGTGGTTCTGATCGGTGATGTAGATGTACGGCCCGGTCCACACGTCGTCCGCGATGGTGATCGAGCGGTGTCCGACGATGTGGCTGCCGCGCCCGATCGTGCACCGGTCGCCGATGGTGACCACCGCCGCCTTGCCCAGATCGTGTCCCGGCGCCAGCCCCGCGGACAGCGTGACGTGCTCGCCGATGATGCAGCCGGCGCCCACGGTGATCCACTGCTCGCCGAAGACCGAGCCGACCGGAAAGGCGAGCTTGCTGCGCGCGCCCAATTCCCGGAAGCGGTACGGGCCGGGCTGCTCCGCGGTGATCGAGGCGACGCGTTGCAGCGCACGCCAGCCTCGGTGCGCGGCGCGCGAGAGGGCGCCCCGGGCGTGCCCGCGCAGGGCTTGCGACAGCGACATGGAGATCACGTTACCGACGCTCGCGCGAGGGTCGGCGGGACGTGGGACGAACGTCACGCCGGGCCGATCCGGGCCGGTCGGGGGTTGGCTTCCGACGGCTTCTGTAACAGTGTTACTGCCCTGCCGGTGGAAGTGTTGCCGGCTCCCGTGCCGGTGTTCTCCGGCGTCGGGTGAGCGAAGCAGCCAGGGGAGTGGACATGCGTGCCGTCGTCATCAACGGAACCCGGGACGTGAGCGTGGAGACGGTCGCGGACCCGGTGCTCACCGGTCCGGACGGGGCGATCGTGCGGGTCGAGGCAAGTGCGGTGTGCGGCTCGGACCTGCACTTCTACGAGGGCGAGTTCCCGGCCGCCGGGCTGCGGCCGGGGCACGAGGTGGTGGGCACGGTGATCGAGACCGGTGCCGAGGTGGGCCGGATCGCGGTGGGCGACCGGGTTCTGGTGTCGCCCGTGCTCGGCTGCGGGCGGTGTGCGGGCTGCCGCGTGGGCAACCCGATCGACTGCGTCGGCGGCGGTGTGCGGGTGCTCGGCGGCGACCTCGGGCTGCCCGGCGGGCACGCCGAGGCGGTGGCGATCCCGGCCGCCGACGCGTGGTTGCTCCCGGTGCCGGAGGACCTCGCGGTGGACCACGCGGTGTTGCTCACCGACGCGTTGCCGACCGGTTGGACGGCGGCGACCCGGGCCGACATCACGCCCGGCGCGACGGTGCTGGTGATCGGGCTCGGGCCGGTCGGCCTGTACGCCCTCCAGGCGGCCCAGGTGCTCGGCGCGGGCCGGATCCTGGCCGCGGACCGGGTGCCGGCGCGACTCGCGATGGCCGAGCGGCTCGGCGCGGAGCCGATCGACGCGAGCGCGGGCGACCTGGTCCAGCAGGTCATGGCGGCCACCGGCGGTCGGGGCGCGGACGCGGTGATCGAGGCGGTCGGGCAGGACGCGACACTGGCTGCGGCGATCGCCTCGGTACGCACGTCGCGCACCGTCTCGGTGGTCGGCGTCGACGCGAACTTCGCGTTCCCGCTCGCGGTCCCGCTGCTGATCATCCGCAACGTCACGCTGCGCTTCAGTACGGCGCCGGTGGCCTCCACCTGGCCGACCCTGATCCCCCTGATCCGACACGGCCGCCTCGCTCCGGTCGACGTGTTCACCCACCGCCTACCGCTCACCGAGGCAGCGAACGGATACCGCACCTTCGCCGACCGCACGGACGGCTGCCTCAAGGTCTTGTTCGACCCGAGCCACTGATACGAGACGGCGGGGCGGCTGCTTCGGGGGTGGAGCGGGGGCCGGGGTGGGCGCTGCGTCGGGTTGCTCGTGCGCTTCGGGGGTGGCGCGGGTCGGAGCGGGAGCCTGGGTCGGGTTGGTGGCGGCTTGCTCCGGTTGGAGTACCCCTCCGCTCTGCGGCCGGACCGAGTCCGGAGTAAATCCGGGCTTCGTGGGCCCTTTTTGGCTCGTGCGCTCGATGACCGGCGCATGTGTCGGGTAGACGCCGCGTCGGGTTGGTGGGCGGCTTGCTCCGTGGCGGGTTGTTCGCCCGCTCCGTGGCCGGGGCGTGTGTCGGGTGGGCCCTGCCTCGGATTCGTGGGCCGCTTGCTCCGGGTCGGGTACTCCTGCGCTTCGCGGCCGGGGCCGGGGCGGGGTGGGCGCTGCGTCGAGTGATCGGCGTTGCTCCGGGCCCGTTGCCCTGTCCGCGCTGCGGCCCGCGCGCGGCCGGTTGTTCCGTGCCGGGGTGCACGTCCCCTACAGGCCGGTTGCTCGTCCGCTCCGCGGCCGTCGGTGGGCCGACGGCTCCGGGCCCTATGCCCGTGCCGTACGGGCGCACGGAGGCACGGGGCGCGGCGTTGGGTGGTCTGCGGTGTCGCCGGTGTGCCGCTGCGGAATGGGCGCGGTCGGACCGGTTGAGGTTTCGGCCGCGTATCGTCCCGGCGCGGAGCGACCGGTGGACCGTGGCTGCGGAGCAGACAGGCAACCGGCTGCGGGAGGTGTTTCCGGCCCCGAGGCCCTGCCGGTTGCCCCCGCTCTCCGTCCGCCCTTCCGCCAAGCGGCCGGCTGCGGGAGGTGCCTCGTGGTATCCGTGGCCCGCCGGTCGCCCCGCGCTCGTCTGCCCTTGCGCCAAGTGCCGGCTGCGGGAGGCGCATGCCCGGCTCGCGGCCCTGTCCGTTGCCCCGCCCTCCGTGCGGCCTTTCGTCGGCAGTCGGCTGCGAGAGGTGTTTCTCGCCCCCGGTCCCTGCCGGTTGCGCCCGCGTTCGGCCCCGCCTTTTCGTCGAGTGATCCGCGGCATGTGGGTGCGGCCGGGTGCGCGCGGCCGCCGGCGGCTGGTTCTCCGAGGGTTGTCCGGTACGTGCTGCCGCGCTGCCGGGGAGGGTGGCTTCGTCGCTCGATGGGCGTACTGCCGACGTGCCACCGCGAAGTGATGTCCTATTTACCCCACTATGAGAGCCGGATGTGGCGACCTGCGCAGGGAGAAGACGGATGAGCGACGGTGGAATGGACCTTCCCGGTGGACTCGGCGGCCTTCTGGGCGGGCTTCTCGGTGGGCGGGGCGGCAGCGGTGACCAGGGGCTGGTGCGGGTGGTACTGAGCATGCTGACCAAGCAGGGCAGCTCCGGTGGGCTGGGCGCGCTGTTGCACAAGCTCCAGGCGGGCGGCCTGGGTGAGCACACCAAGTCCTGGGTGGAGACCGGTCGCAATCAGCCGGTGAGCGGCAAGGAACTCACCGATGCACTCGGTGAGGACGAGATGGTCCGCCTCGCCGGCCAGGCCGGGATGACCAAGGAGGAGACCGCCGCGGCGCTCGCGGCGACGCTGCCGCGGGTGGTGGATGCGGTGACGCCCGAGGGCAAGGTGCCGGCCGCCGAACAAATCGACGCGCTGATCGACCCGACGGCGGCTCCGGTCCCGACCGCCCCTCCCGCGACCGCCCCGGGCGGGGCGAAGCAGGCGACTCGGGCCAAGGGCGAGGCGGCCCCCGCGCCCGAAGCCGCGCCCCCGTCCCCGCCGGCGTCCGACGCCGCCCCGAAGCCCGCCCCCGACGCCACCCGGGAGCCCGGCGCCCGCCCGATTCCCAAGCCCGGCGCCGGCCCGCACTCCGCCTCCGACACCGCCCGAAAGCCCGATGCGCGCCCTGCGCCCGGGTCCGGCGCCGTTCCGGAGCCCGATGCCCACCCGAAGCCCGGGCCCGGCGCTCACCCGAAGCCCGCGTCCGGCGCCGCCCCGGAGTCCGGCCACCCCCCGAAGCCCGGGCCCGATGCCCACCCGAAGCCCGAGCCCGGCGCCCACCCGAAGCCTGGGCCCGGCGCCGCCCCGGAGTCCGGCCACCGTCCGAAGCCCGCGTCCGATGCCCACCCGAAGCCTGGGCCCGATGCTCACCCGAAGCCCGCGTCCGGCGCCCACCCGAAGCCCGCGTCCGGCGCCCACCCGAAGCCCGCGTCCGGCGCCCACCCGAAGCCCGGGCCCGGCTCTCACCCGAAGCCCGCGTCCAGCGCCCACCCGAAGCCCGGGCCCGGCGCCCACCCGAAGCCCGGGCCCGATGCCGGCCCGGAGTCCGGCGCCACGCCGAAGCCCGCGTCCGGCGCTGCTCCGGAGCCCGATGTCCACCCGAAGCCCGGCCCCCACAACGCCCCAAAGCCCAACGCCGCCCCGGCGTCCGCCCCCGGAGCCGCCCCAAAGCCCGGCGCGCGCCCGAAGCCCGGACCCGGCGCCCGCCCGAAGGCCGCCCCCGACGCCGACCCGAAGCCCACCCCCCGCCGTCACCCCGAGGCGACGCCGGAGGGCGAGTCCGAGGTCAAGCCCGATGAGTCGGCGTGAACTCGCAGTCCATGTGTTTGATGCCGTTGATGAAGCTCGAACGCAGCCGCTGGGGCTCGCCGACCATGCGGATGTCCGGCAGTCGGCCCAGCAACTCCCGGAACAACAGGGTGATCTCGCGGCGAGCCAGGTGCGCGCCCAAGCAGAAGTGTGGGCCGCGTGCACCGAAGCCGACATGCGGGTTCGGGTCGCGGGTGATGTCGAAGCGCCGGGGGTCGGCGAACACCGCCTCGTCCCGGTTCGCCGACCAGTAGAACAGCAGCAGCTTGTCGCCGTCGCGCACCGGCTTGCCGTTCAGGTCGGTGTCCCGGGTGGCGGTGCGCCGCATCCACACCACCGGGGACGCGAGCCGGACGATCTCCTCCACGGCGGTCGGTGCGTACCGCTCGAAGTCCGAGAGCCAGAGCCCGCGTTGGTCCGGATTCTCGGTCAGCAGCCACAGACCGTGCGAGATGGCGTTGCGAGTGGTCTCGTTGCCCGCGGCCAGCAACAGGATGAAGAACGAGGCGAGTTCGTCCGTGGTCAGGCTCTCTCCGTCGATCTGCGCGTTCACCAGGGCCGAGGTGACGTCCTCGGTCGGCGTGCCGCGTCGGAATTCGGCCAAGTCCTTCATCAGTTCGGCGAGTTCGGCGCCTGCGGTGAGCAGTGCCTCGATGTGGCCGCCGCCCTCCTGGGGCACGTACTCCGGGTCCGCGACGCCGAGGATCACATTCGAGCGGTCGAAGACGAAACGGTGTTCTTTCTCCGGTATGCCCATCATGTCGCAGATGACCCGGAGTGGGAGTCGGGCCGCGACGTCGGTGACGAAATCGCATGAGCCGCGCTCGGCCACCTCGTCGACGATGGTTTTGGCGGTGCGGTCCACGTCGTCCGAGAACTTCTTGATCATCCTGGGCGTGAACGTGCGGGCGACGATCCGGCGCAGCCGCTGGTGCCGGGGATCGTCCATTTCGATCATGGAACCGAAGAACTCACCGAATCCCGGCGGGAAATCGGGAATGTGGGTCGCGCCGCGACCCGAACAGAAGTCCTCGGGTCGGCGGCTGGCCTCGGCGACGTCCGCGTGCCGGGTCAGCGCCCAGAAGCCGGGGCCGGGCTCCAACGGGCTTTCCGGCTCCGGGTAGTACGGCATCGGCCATGTCTCGCGCAGGTAGGCGAAGCCCGCCTCGCGGGCGGCCGGCGGCCCCGACCAGAAGTCCAGGTCGGCGAGCGGGACCTGCGCCGGCCAGGTCCGAGGATTGGGGTCGGTGGTGCTCGGTCCAGCCGTCTCGGCCGTCATGCCGGTCACTCCGATCACGCGTTGTTACTCGCGGGTTCGGTATCAGTGCAGCACACATGCGTTCGCCGATCCAGGGCTCTCAGGTGGTGATCGCGCCGCCGTTGACCTGGATGGTCTGGCCGGTGATCCACGCCGCTTCGTCGGAGGCGAGGAAGACGCAGGTCGCGCCCGCGTCCTCGGGGGTGCCGAGCCGGCCGACCGGGATGTGCTTGGCCTGTTCGGCGGTGTGCGCGAGGTCGCGGCCGCTGGGACGGGGGTCCATCAGGCCCAGTGCGACGGTGTTCGCGGTCACGCCGTCGCGGGCGCTCTCCATCGCGAGGTGGCGCATGAACGCGATGGCGCCGCCCTTCGCGGCCCCGTACAGCGAGATGCCGAACGACTGGCCGCTGACGCCCGCGGCCGACGCGATGGTGATCACTCGCCCGAAGCGGCGCGCGCACATCCCGTCCAGCACCGCCTTCGTGCAGGCCATCACGCCGAACAGGTTGACGTCGGCGAAGCGTTGCCAGTCCTCGGGCACGCTTTGGCGGAACTTGGTCGGGCGAAATCCCTCGGCGCCACCGTTGCCCGCGTTGTTGACCAGGATGTCGATCGGCGCGACGGTGCGTTCGAAGGTGCGTACGGCCACCAGCGCGGCCTGCGGGTCGGTCACGTCGAACGCGGCGGTGAACGCCCGGCCACCCGCCGCGCGGATCTCGGCGCAGGTGTGTTCGGCACGCTCGGGGTCGAGGTCGTTCACCGCGACGATCGCACCCTGCGCGGCGAGCAGGCGGGCGATGCCCGCGCCGACACCCCGGCCCGCGCCGGTGACCATTGCCGACCTGCCGTCGAGTGCGAACACGCGGGTCCCCCGGGGTGATCGATGAGCTCGACGGCGGCATCGGCGCACGGCGTCGATCTTGACGCGCGCAGCCAATCACCGGCCTCTACACGTGTCAATGCTGGACTCCATCAATTACCTTCTGTGGGTCGGGATGCACACCTAGACTGTGGAACGCCCGCCTCCGCCATACGAAACCGTATGGCGTTGCTTCCCTTCCGGAGGACTCGTCCAGTGCCCCCGTCAGCCGAGTCGCCCACTCCCTCCTCGGAACGACACGAGTCGCGGCATCACGTCCAGACCGCGCTCGAACGCCTGATCCGACTCCAGCAGAGCCGTCGCGTGCACGGCGAACTCACCAGCGCCTCGCGCGCGCAGGTCTCGCAGCCGGCGGTGGTGTTGCTGACCCGGTTGCAGGCGGGCGGCGGCGGGCTGGCCATCGGCGATCTGGCCAAGCTCGCCCGGATGGACATGTCGCTGGTCAGCCGGGAGTTGCGCAAACTGGAGGCGGACGAACTGGTCACCCGGACCACCGACACGCGCGACGGTCGGATCACCCGGGTGGGACTGACTCCCAAGGGTCGAGGTGTGGTCCGGCGGCTGCGCCGGGTGCGCGACCGGCACTTCGAGGAGGCGCTGTCCGGTTGGACGGACGACGACCTCGCCACGCTCGGCACGTTGATGGGCCGCTTCGTCGACGACCTGTCCGCCGTCCGCTATCGCGAGGCCGACGAGCCGGGCTGATTCCGCGCCCGGGTCCCCCTTCGCCCCGCCGGGCGTCCCACCTTCCCCATCCGCCCCCTTTGCACGGCCCGGCTGGACACGGTACGTGTGTCCAGCAGACTGTGTCGCGAGACCGGGTGGTTGCCTTGCGCCGGGTCGAACCCGTGTCGTGCCGGCAACCGTTACCGGTCGCGGCACCCGCGCGCCCACCGGCGCGCACGCCGACGTGCGGCGGTTGGACGAGGTGGGAAGAGGGGGACGCACCGTGGGAGAGCTGCACTGGGCCGGCCACGACCGTGCCCGGGTCGCATGAGCGCGGTATTGCGCGGCACCGGGGCCGCACCCGGTTCCGCGGTCGGCCGGCTCGTGGTGGCCCGGATCGGGGCGGGCGGCCCGGTGACTCCGGCGGCGCCGGCCGACATTCCGGAGGCGCTGGACACCGTGGCCCGGCACATGGACGACCTGGCCGGCGCGCTGCGCACCCGCGGGCGGTCGGCGGAGGCGGACATCGTCGAGTTCGCCGCCCTGATCGCGCGTGACCGCGAACTGCGCGACGGTGCCGCGCGACACCTCGCGACGGGCCTGGCGCCGGTCGACGCGCTGGCCGCGGCCGTACACGACTTCGCCGATCTGCTGGCCGGCTTCGACGACGAACTGATCGCCGAGCGTGCGGTGGACGTGCGTGACGTGGGCCGGCAGGCCGAGGCGCTGCTGTGCGGCGAGGACCCGACCGGCGGGCAACTCCCGGGCGGAGCACCGGCGGTGCTGGTCGGTGCCGAACTGGCGGCGATGGATCTGCTGCGCGGTCCGCGGCCGGCGGCGGCGGTTTCCGAGCGGGGCGGGACGACCGGGCATCTGGCCATCGTGGCCCGGTCGTTGGGGATACCGCTGGTCCTGGGCATCCCGGTGGCGGCGCTGGCCGACCTGGCCGAGGAGCTGATCCTGGTGGACGGCGAGGCGGGCACGGTGGAGGCCAACGCGGGCGCGCGGGTGCGTACGATCCCGGCGCCTCGGCGGGTGCCCGGTGGCGGCGCGGGGCAGGCGATGACCCGGGACGGGCGGCGCATCCGGGTCAGGGCGAACGTGGCGACCGTCTCGGACGCGCTCGCGGCGGCCGAGGCGGGCTCCGAGGGGGTCGGTCTGTTGCGTACCGAACTGCCCTTCCTGACCGAGGAGTCGGACTGGCCGGACGAGGAGCGGCAAGTAGCCGTGCTGGCGCCGGTGTTGGCCGCCGTGCCGCCGGGGCCGGTCGTGGTGCGCACCCTGGACTTCACCGGCGACAAACGACCGCCGTTCCTGCGCGACCGGCGCATCACACTGCCCGGATCGGACGCGCTGACCGCGCAGTTGCGCGGGATCATGCGCGCGGCGGCCGAGACGGGGGTGGAGGTCGCGCTGTTGTTGCCGATGGTCGACCATCCCCGGCGGATCAAGCACGTCCGGGGACTGCTCGCCGCCGCGTGCGCGCAGTTGGGCCTGGCCCCGCCGCCGCTGGGCGCGATGGTGGAACTGCCCCAGGTACTCGACCGGGTGGACGACCTCGCCGAGCACGCCGACTTCCTGTCGCTGGGCACCAACGACCTGACCTCCCGGCTGCTCGGGTTGAGCCGGGACGACCCGCGGCTGACCCCCGCCTCGGCGGCCCACCCGCGCGTGTTGGACGCCATCGCGCAGACCATCCGGGCCGGGCACGCGCGCGGTCGCGCGGTGTCGTTGTGTGGGGACGCGGCGGCGGATCCGGCGGTGCTGCCGCATCTGGTCCGGCTCGGCTGCGACGCGGTGTCGGTGGCGCCGACCGCGCTGTCGCGGGTGCGGGCTGCGGTGCGGGCGCACTGACGCGCGCCGCCGGGAGCGGGATCGGGGCCGGTGTGGGCCGGTCGGCGTCCGAGAGCCGGGCGCGGTGTCCGGGGACCGAGATCAGCGGACAATTCGATGGGGTCGATCGGGGCCGGCTCGGATAATGCGGACATGGGAAAGACGTACGCACATATCGACGGCCGCCTGCGCGAGTTCATCGAGGCCCAGCCGGTGTTCTTCGTGGCGAGCGCTCCACTGGCCGAGGACGGGCACGTCAACGTGTCGCCCAAGGGCCGCTCCGGCACGCTCGCCGTGCTGGACGATACGACGGTGGCCTACCTGGACTTCGGCGGCAGCCATGCCGAGACCATCGCGCACCTGCGGGAGAACGGCCGGATCACACTGATGTGGTGTGCGTTCGAGGGCCCGCCGAAGATCGTCCGGGTGCACGGCGTCGGCGAGGCGGTCTTCCGTGACGATCCGCGCTTCCCCGACCTGGTGGCCCGGTTCGGCGACGCGGACGCGGGCGGGCTGCGGGCGGTCGTGGTGGTGCGCGCGACGCTGATCAGCGATACCTGCGGCTACGCGGTCCCGTTCATGGACTACCGCGAGGAGCGCACGCTGCACGACGAATTCATGTCTCGCAAGACCGACGCGGAGTTCGTCGAGTACACCGGCAGCAAGCCCTACAACGTGGCCAGCATCGACGGCCTCCCCGCCGTCCCGCTGCCTCTGCCCCTGCGCGGCTAGGTGTACTGCCCACAGAGGTTGGGCCACCGGCTGCGGACGCCGGTGCGGAGCCGGGGTCTGTGTCGCGTGACCGATCGACGGTTTGGCGGCTACCGTGCTACACAGAGTGCGGGTTCGTGCGACCGAGCCGGGGGGCGACGGTGACCGACGAGATCGAGACCGTGATCACGTGCCACTACCACCGCGCTTTCGGCCGCATCGTTCGCTACCGCCTCGAATCGGGACTGGGCACCGTGTTGGACCGTCGCGCGACCGGGGCGAGGAGCCCGCGCTGTGTCGGGCACTTCGGTGAGCTCTCCGGGATCCCGGTCGCGCTGTACCGGCACCACGGCGCTTCCTGGCTTCAGGTCGCCCGCCGGCGGATCCGGGTCGTGCCGTGCCTGGAACCGCATTGGCGGCGCGTCGACGATCACGGCCCGAATACTCCCCGGCGCCGGCTGCGGATCGACGCCAACGGGGTCGAGCTGTTCGACCTCTGCTACGAGATCGAGCCGTGGTGGTACGAGTTCGACTTCACGCCCCATGTCGAGGAGGAGGACTTCGACTACGGCCTGTTCGTCGCCGACATGCTGCGCTCGCCGAGTCGATGGGCGCCGCTGGGGGACTGAGCGGGCGGGCCGGCTCAGCCGGCGTGGGGACCGCCCTGTTGGGGGTATTGCGTGTACGGGTTCGGGGTCTGGGGCGGGTAGCCGGTGGGCGGCTGCGGGGGGCCGACCGGGTATTGGCTCGGGGGTTGCGGCGGCTGCGAGGGCTGACCCGGGTACTGGTTCGGGACCTGCGGCGGCTGTGAAGCCTGGCCCGGGTACTGGCTCTGCTGCGGTGCGTACTGGTTGGGCACCTGGCCGGCGTAGGGCTGCTGTTGGGCGCCGGAGGCGGCGTGCGCGTCGATGAGGAAGCGGAAGATCCATTCGCCTTCGGCGCGCCACGGGCGGGGGAAGTTGAGCTTGGCTGGGCGGTCCTTGCCGGGGAACCAGAAGTGCATCCGGCTCCAGGTCGCGTTGATCTTCAGATCGGAGAGCAACGCGCCGGCCTGGGCGTGGGTCAGCGCGTAGGCGACCTCCTTGGGCCTGCTGGAGAGTGCGCTCGCCTTGTGGAACATCACTCCCTGCTGGGTGACCGTGAAGAAGTAGTAGTCGGACATCGACGCCCCGATCAATGCGCCGATCCCGCCGAACAACGCGAAGAACATCGGGTTCGGGCCGCGGACGACGAACATCGTGGCGAGTGGCTGGTCGCCCGGATTGGCCGCGGTCACCGCCTCCGCGATCTGCCGTTGCATCGTTGCCTTGCGGACCGCCATGTGCGTCGCCTCCCCGTGGAGCCACCACCGCGGTTGCGGTAGGGCGATCAGAGGCTAACGGTGCGACCGGGCCCGTGGTCGCGGTCGGGCAAACAATCCCGGTCCGATCCGAGCGCTCCGGATCACCGGTTGCCGCCGAGCGCAATGCGAGCGGCACCCGCGACGGGAGGCGACCGGGCACCGTGTGCGGGAGGACATCGCCGCCGCCACAAGGAGGAACCACATGAGCGGGCTCGGGGACGTCCCTCTCGTGGACGCCGTACGCCCGCACATCGGGCACTGCGGCGGCGCGCTCGCCGGGGTGCGGCCGGACGGCCCGGCACGGCCGTGCGGCGTCGGGCGGTCACGCGCGGGTACTTCTCCGAGGGCGACCGCCACGCGGAGCGCTCTTCGCAGTGGTTCCGTCGACTCGGCGTGAGACGCTGATCGCCGTGCGGGAGGAATCGGGCTCCTGCCGCTTCGACGTGCACATCCAGGGTGAGCAGGAGACCGTTTTCCTTGCTGTTCGACGCTGATTCAGCCGATGCGGTCGACGCGGGACTGCCGGCGCCGGTCCGGCCCCCGACTCGGCCGCCGCCGAGCACGTGCACCCGGGCGCGACCGGACGGGCGGTTCGTGTCCGAGCGGCCGGTCCGCGGGTGGGCCGGCGAGCTCGGCAAGGACGCGGCGCGGGGTCTGCTCGGCGAGGCATTCCGGACCTCGGCGCGGACCGGCCGACACCTTCGTGATCTGCTGGGGCGGTTGAACGAGGCGGTTTTCGATTCGGCCGCCTGGATCGGCTCGGCCCCGGCCCTGATCGACCGGGCGCTCGCGCACCATCGCACCGTGTTCCAAGAGAAGGACCAATGACGATCGCCACGCTCAACCACCGCTTCGACGGCCCGGCCGACGCCCCGGTGTTGATCCTCGGCCCCTCGCTGGGCACCGAACTGGGCATGTGGGACGCACAGATCCCGGAGTTGTCCCGGCACCACCGGATACTGCGCTACGACCTGCGCGGACACGGCACATCCCACCCGCTGCCGGGTACGGCCTCGGTCGGCGACCTGGTCGGCGACGTGCTCACGTTGGCCGACTCGTACGGCATCAAACGGTTCGCCTATGCCGGCGTCTCGCTCGGCGGCGCGGTCGGCCTGTGGATGGGCGTGCATCACCCCGAGCGGCTGACCGCCCTGATCGCGTGCTGCACCTCGGCGCGCTTCGGTGAGCCGCAGGCGTGGTTGGACCGGGCCGCGACGGTGCGCTCACAGGGCATGCGGCAGTTGGCGGACACGGTGATCCAGCGCTGGTTCACCCCCGAATACGTCACGCGCGAGCCGGCGGCCGTGCAGCGGATCCTGGACATGCTGTACGCGTGTCCGCCGGGGGGCTACGCGGGCTGCTGCGATGCGCTGGCGCACTACGACCTGCGTGCGGAGTTGGGCCGGATCGCGGTGCCCACGCTGGTGATCGGCGCGGATCGGGACCCGTCGACGCCGCTTGAGCACGCGCACGAGCTGGCCGCCAAGATTCCCGGGGCCACGCTGGTCGAGGTCGCCGACGCGGCGCACCTGGCGAACATCCAGCAGGCCGAGACCGTCACCTCGGCGATGTGCGCGCACCTGGCGGCTGTGGGCGGATGAACGCGGGCGCCGCGCTCGCGCCCGGCGGCGGTGGACGTGCTGCGTGATGCAAGGCGCTCCCCCCGGAGCCGCCGCGCGAGCGGGTGCTGACCCAAGCCGTTGGTGGGGCGCGCGACGCGGATACGGCTGCGGGCGGGGACTGTCACCCACGTGGGTGACAGTCCCCGCCCGCAGCCGTATCCGCGTCGCGCGCCCCACCAACGGCTTGGGTCAGCACCCGCTCGCGCGGCGGCTCCGGGGGGAGCGCCTTGCATCACGCAGCACGTCCACCGCCGCCGGGCGCGAGCGCGGCGCCCGCGTTCATCCGCCCACAGCCGCCAGGTGCGCGCACATCGCCGAGGTGACGGTCTCGGCCTGCTGGATGTTCGCCAGGTGCGCCGCGTCGGCGACCTCGACCAGCGTGGCCCCGGGAATCTTGGCGGCCAGCTCGTGCGCGTGCTCAAGCGGCGTCGACGGGTCCCGATCCGCGCCGATCACCAGCGTGGGCACCGCGATCCGGCCCAACTCCGCACGCAGGTCGTAGTGCGCCAGCGCATCGCAGCAGCCCGCGTAGCCCCCCGGCGGACACGCGTACAGCATGTCCAGGATCCGCTGCACGGCCGCCGGCTCGCGCGTGACGTATTCGGGGGTGAACCAGCGCTGGATCACCGTGTCCGCCAACTGCCGCATGCCCTGTGAGCGCACCGTCGCGGCCCGGTCCAACCACGCCTGCGGCTCACCGAAGCGCGCCGAGGTGCAGCACGCGATCAGGGCGGTCAGCCGCTCGGGGTGATGCACGCCCATCCACAGGCCGACCGCGCCGCCGAGCGAGACGCCGGCATAGGCGAACCGTTTGATGCCGTACGAGTCGGCCAACGTGAGCACGTCGCCGACCAGGTCGCCGACCGAGGCCGTACCCGGCAGCGGGTGGGATGTGCCGTGTCCGCGCAGGTCGTAGCGCAGTATCCGGTGGTGCCGGGACAACTCCGGGATCTGTGCGTCCCACATGCCCAGTTCGGTGCCCAGCGAGGGGCCGAGGATCAACACCGGGGCGTCGGCCGGGCCGTCGAAGCGGTGGTTGAGCGTGGCGATCGTCATTGGTCCTTCTCTTGGAACACGGTGCGATGGTGCGCGAGCGCCCGGTCGATCAGGGCCGGGGCCGAGCCGATCCAGGCGGCCGAATCGAAAACCGCCTCGTTCAACCGCCCCAGCAGATCACGAAGGTGTCGGCCGGTCCGCGCCGAGGTCCGGAATGCCTCGCCGAGCAGACCCCGCGCCGCGTCCTTGCCGAGCTCGCCGGCCCACCCGCGGACCGGCCGCTCGGACACGAACCGCCCGTCCGGTCGCGCCCGGGTGCACGTGCTCGGCGGCGGCCGAGTCGGGGGCCGGACCGGCGCCGGCAGTCCCGCGTCGACCGCATCGGCTGAATCAGCGTCGAACAGCAAGGAAAACGGTCTCCTGCTCACCCTGGATGTGCACGTCGAAGCGGCAGGAGCCCGATTCCTCCCGCACGGCGATCAGCGTCTCACGCCGAGTCGACGGAACCACTGCGAAGAGCGCTCCGCGTGGCGGTCGCCCTCGGAGAAGTACCCGCGCGTGACCGCCCGACGCCGCACGGCCGTGCCGGGCCGTCCGGCCGCACCCCGGCGAGCGCGCCGCCGCAGTGCCCGATGTGCGGGCGTACGGCGTCCACGAGAGGGACGTCCCCGAGCCCGCTCATGTGGTTCCTCCTTGTGGCGGCGGCGATGTCCTCCCGCACACGGTGCCCGGTCGCCTCCCGTCGCGGGTGCCGCTCGCATTGCGCTCGGCGGCAACCGGTGATCCGGAGCGCTCGGATCGGACCGGGATTGTTTGCCCGACCGCGACCACGGGCCCGGTCGCACCGTTAGCCTCTGATCGCCCTACCGCAACCGCGGTGGTGGCTCCACGGGGAGGCGACGCACATGGCGGTCCGCAAGGCAACGATGCAACGGCAGATCGCGGAGGCGGTGACCGCGGCCAATCCGGGCGACCAGCCACTCGCCACGATGTTCGTCGTCCGCGGCCCGAACCCGATGTTCTTCGCGTTGTTCGGCGGGATCGGCGCATTGATCGGGGCGTCGATGTCCGACTACTACTTCTTCACGGTCACCCAGCAGGGAGTGATGTTCCACAAGGCGAGCGCACTCTCCAGCAGGCCCAAGGAGGTCGCCTACGCGCTGACCCACGCCCAGGCCGGCGCGTTGCTCTCCGATCTGAAGATCAACGCGACCTGGAGCCGGATGCACTTCTGGTTCCCCGGCAAGGACCGCCCAGCCAAGCTCAACTTCCCCCGCCCGTGGCGCGCCGAAGGCGAATGGATCTTCCGCTTCCTCATCGACGCGCACGCCGCCTCCGGCGCCCAACAGCAGCCCTACGCCGGCCAGGTGCCCAACCAGTACGCACCGCAGCAGAGCCAGTACCCGGGCCAGGCTTCACAGCCGCCGCAGGTCCCGAACCAGTACCCGGGTCAGCCCTCGCAGCCGCCGCAACCCCCGAGCCAATACCCGGTCGGCCCCCCGCAGCCGCCCACCGGCTACCCGCCCCAGACCCCGAACCCGTACACGCAATACCCCCAACAGGGCGGTCCCCACGCCGGCTGAGCCGGCCCGCCCGCTCAGTCCCCCAGCGGCGCCCATCGACTCGGCGAGCGCAGCATGTCGGCGACGAACAGGCCGTAGTCGAAGTCCTCCTCCTCGACATGGGGCGTGAAGTCGAACTCGTACCACCACGGCTCGATCTCGTAGCAGAGGTCGAACAGCTCGACCCCGTTGGCGTCGATCCGCAGCCGGCGCCGGGGAGTATTCGGGCCGTGATCGTCGACGCGCCGCCAATGCGGTTCCAGGCACGGCACGACCCGGATCCGCCGGCGGGCGACCTGAAGCCAGGAAGCGCCGTGGTGCCGGTACAGCGCGACCGGGATCCCGGAGAGCTCACCGAAGTGCCCGACACAGCGCGGGCTCCTCGCCCCGGTCGCGCGACGGTCCAACACGGTGCCCAGTCCCGATTCGAGGCGGTAGCGAACGATGCGGCCGAAAGCGCGGTGGTAGTGGCACGTGATCACGGTCTCGATCTCGTCGGTCACCGTCGCCCCCCGGCTCGGTCGCACGAACCCGCACTCTGTGTAGCACGGTAGCCGCCAAACCGTCGATCGGTCACGCGACACAGACCCCGGCTCCGCACCGGCGTCCGCAGCCGGTGGCCCAACCTCTGTGGGCAGTACACCTAGCCGCGCAGGGGCAGAGGCAGCGGGACGGCGGGGAGGCCGTCGATGCTGGCCACGTTGTAGGGCTTGCTGCCGGTGTACTCGACGAACTCCGCGTCGGTCTTGCGAGACATGAATTCGTCGTGCAGCGTGCGCTCCTCGCGGTAGTCCATGAACGGGACCGCGTAGCCGCAGGTATCGCTGATCAGCGTCGCGCGCACCACCACGACCGCCCGCAGCCCGCCCGCGTCCGCGTCGCCGAACCGGGCCACCAGGTCGGGGAAGCGCGGATCGTCACGGAAGACCGCCTCGCCGACGCCGTGCACCCGGACGATCTTCGGCGGGCCCTCGAACGCACACCACATCAGTGTGATCCGGCCGTTCTCCCGCAGGTGCGCGATGGTCTCGGCATGGCTGCCGCCGAAGTCCAGGTAGGCCACCGTCGTATCGTCCAGCACGGCGAGCGTGCCGGAGCGGCCCTTGGGCGACACGTTGACGTGCCCGTCCTCGGCCAGTGGAGCGCTCGCCACGAAGAACACCGGCTGGGCCTCGATGAACTCGCGCAGGCGGCCGTCGATATGTGCGTACGTCTTTCCCATGTCCGCATTATCCGAGCCGGCCCCGATCGACCCCATCGAATTGTCCGCTGATCTCGGTCCCCGGACACCGCGCCCGGCTCTCGGACGCCGACCGGCCCACACCGGCCCCGATCCCGCTCCCGGCGGCGCGCGTCAGTGCGCCCGCACCGCAGCCCGCACCCGCGACAGCGCGGTCGGCGCCACCGACACCGCGTCGCAGCCGAGCCGGACCAGATGCGGCAGCACCGCCGGATCCGCCGCCGCGTCCCCACACAACGACACCGCGCGACCGCGCGCGTGCCCGGCCCGGATGGTCTGCGCGATGGCGTCCAACACGCGCGGGTGGGCCGCCGAGGCGGGGGTCAGCCGCGGGTCGTCCCGGCTCAACCCGAGCAGCCGGGAGGTCAGGTCGTTGGTGCCCAGCGACAGGAAGTCGGCGTGCTCGGCGAGGTCGTCCACCCGGTCGAGTACCTGGGGCAGTTCCACCATCGCGCCCAGCGGCGGCGGGGCCAGGCCCAACTGCGCGCACGCGGCGGCGAGCAGTCCCCGGACGTGCTTGATCCGCCGGGGATGGTCGACCATCGGCAACAACAGCGCGACCTCCACCCCCGTCTCGGCCGCCGCGCGCATGATCCCGCGCAACTGCGCGGTCAGCGCGTCCGATCCGGGCAGTGTGATGCGCCGGTCGCGCAGGAACGGCGGTCGTTTGTCGCCGGTGAAGTCCAGGGTGCGCACCACGACCGGCCCCGGCGGCACGGCGGCCAACACCGGCGCCAGCACGGCTACTTGCCGCTCCTCGTCCGGCCAGTCCGACTCCTCGGTCAGGAAGGGCAGTTCGGTACGCAACAGACCGACCCCCTCGGAGCCCGCCTCGGCCGCCGCGAGCGCGTCCGAGACGGTCGCCACGTTCGCCCTGACCCGGATGCGCCGCCCGTCCCGGGTCATCGCCTGCCCCGCGCCGCCACCGGGCACCCGCCGAGGCGCCGGGATCGTACGCACCCGCGCGCCCGCGTTGGCCTCCACCGTGCCCGCCTCGCCGTCCACCAGGATCAGCTCCTCGGCCAGGTCGGCCAGCGCCGCCACCGGGATGCCCAGGACCAGCGGTATCCCCAACGACCGGGCCACGATGGCCAGATGCCCGGTCGTCCCGCCCCGCTCGGAAACCGCCGCCGCCGGCCGCGGACCGCGCAGCAGATCCATCGCCGCCAGTTCGGCACCGACCAGCACCGCCGGTGCTCCGCCCGGGAGTTGCCCGCCGGTCGGGTCCTCGCCGCACAGCAGCGCCTCGGCCTGCCGGCCCACGTCACGCACGTCCACCGCACGCTCGGCGATCAGTTCGTCGTCGAAGCCGGCCAGCAGATCGGCGAAGTCGTGTACGGCCGCGGCCAGCGCGTCGACCGGCGCCAGGCCCGTCGCGAGGTGTCGCGCGGCACCGTCGCGCAGTTCGCGGTCACGCGCGATCAGGGCGGCGAACTCGACGATGTCCGCCTCCGCCGACCGCCCGCGGGTGCGCAGCGCGCCGGCCAGGTCGTCCATGTGCCGGGCCACGGTGTCCAGCGCCTCCGGAATGTCGGCCGGCGCCGCCGGAGTCACCGGGCCGCCCGCCCCGATCCGGGCCACCACGAGCCGGCCGACCGCGGAACCGGGTGCGGCCCCGGTGCCGCGCAATACCGCGCTCATGCGACCCGGGCACGGTCGTGGCCGGCCCAGTGCAGCTCTCCCACGGTGCGTCCCCCTCTTCCCACCTCGTCCAACCGCCGCACGTCGGCGTGCGCGCCGGTGGGCGCGCGGGTGCCGCGACCGGTAACGGTTGCCGGCACGACACGGGTTCGACCCGGCGCAAGGCAACCACCCGGTCTCGCGACACAGTCTGCTGGACACACGTACCGTGTCCAGCCGGGCCGTGCAAAGGGGGCGGATGGGGAAGGTGGGACGCCCGGCGGGGCGAAGGGGGACCCGGGCGCGGAATCAGCCCGGCTCGTCGGCCTCGCGATAGCGGACGGCGGACAGGTCGTCGACGAAGCGGCCCATCAACGTGCCGAGCGTGGCGAGGTCGTCGTCCGTCCAACCGGACAGCGCCTCCTCGAAGTGCCGGTCGCGCACCCGGCGCAGCCGCCGGACCACACCTCGACCCTTGGGAGTCAGTCCCACCCGGGTGATCCGACCGTCGCGCGTGTCGGTGGTCCGGGTGACCAGTTCGTCCGCCTCCAGTTTGCGCAACTCCCGGCTGACCAGCGACATGTCCATCCGGGCGAGCTTGGCCAGATCGCCGATGGCCAGCCCGCCGCCGCCCGCCTGCAACCGGGTCAGCAACACCACCGCCGGCTGCGAGACCTGCGCGCGCGAGGCGCTGGTGAGTTCGCCGTGCACGCGACGGCTCTGCTGGAGTCGGATCAGGCGTTCGAGCGCGGTCTGGACGTGATGCCGCGACTCGTGTCGTTCCGAGGAGGGAGTGGGCGACTCGGCTGACGGGGGCACTGGACGAGTCCTCCGGAAGGGAAGCAACGCCATACGGTTTCGTATGGCGGAGGCGGGCGTTCCACAGTCTAGGTGTGCATCCCGACCCACAGAAGGTAATTGATGGAGTCCAGCATTGACACGTGTAGAGGCCGGTGATTGGCTGCGCGCGTCAAGATCGACGCCGTGCGCCGATGCCGCCGTCGAGCTCATCGATCACCCCGGGGGACCCGCGTGTTCGCACTCGACGGCAGGTCGGCAATGGTCACCGGCGCGGGCCGGGGTGTCGGCGCGGGCATCGCCCGCCTGCTCGCCGCGCAGGGTGCGATCGTCGCGGTGAACGACCTCGACCCCGAGCGTGCCGAACACACCTGCGCCGAGATCCGCGCGGCGGGTGGCCGGGCGTTCACCGCCGCGTTCGACGTGACCGACCCGCAGGCCGCGCTGGTGGCCGTACGCACCTTCGAACGCACCGTCGCGCCGATCGACATCCTGGTCAACAACGCGGGCAACGGTGGCGCCGAGGGATTTCGCCCGACCAAGTTCCGCCAAAGCGTGCCCGAGGACTGGCAACGCTTCGCCGACGTCAACCTGTTCGGCGTGATGGCCTGCACGAAGGCGGTGCTGGACGGGATGTGCGCGCGCCGCTTCGGGCGAGTGATCACCATCGCGTCGGCCGCGGGCGTCAGCGGCCAGTCGTTCGGCATCTCGCTGTACGGGGCCGCGAAGGGCGGCGCCATCGCGTTCATGCGCCACCTCGCGATGGAGAGCGCCCGCGACGGCGTGACCGCGAACACCGTCGCACTGGGCCTGATGGACCCCCGTCCCAGCGGCCGCGACCTCGCGCACACCGCCGAACAGGCCAAGCACATCCCGGTCGGCCGGCTCGGCACCCCCGAGGACGCGGGCGCGACCTGCGTCTTCCTCGCCTCCGACGAAGCGGCGTGGATCACCGGCCAGACCATCCAGGTCAACGGCGGCGCGATCACCACCTGAGAGCCCTGGATCGGCGAACGCATGTGTGCTGCACTGATACCGAACCCGCGAGTAACAACGCGTGATCGGAGTGACCGGCATGACGGCCGAGACGGCTGGACCGAGCACCACCGACCCCAATCCTCGGACCTGGCCGGCGCAGGTCCCGCTCGCCGACCTGGACTTCTGGTCGGGGCCGCCGGCCGCCCGCGAGGCGGGCTTCGCCTACCTGCGCGAGACATGGCCGATGCCGTACTACCCGGAGCCGGAAAGCCCGTTGGAGCCCGGCCCCGGCTTCTGGGCGCTGACCCGGCACGCGGACGTCGCCGAGGCCAGCCGCCGACCCGAGGACTTCTGTTCGGGTCGCGGCGCGACCCACATTCCCGATTTCCCGCCGGGATTCGGTGAGTTCTTCGGTTCCATGATCGAAATGGACGATCCCCGGCACCAGCGGCTGCGCCGGATCGTCGCCCGCACGTTCACGCCCAGGATGATCAAGAAGTTCTCGGACGACGTGGACCGCACCGCCAAAACCATCGTCGACGAGGTGGCCGAGCGCGGCTCATGCGATTTCGTCACCGACGTCGCGGCCCGACTCCCACTCCGGGTCATCTGCGACATGATGGGCATACCGGAGAAAGAACACCGTTTCGTCTTCGACCGCTCGAATGTGATCCTCGGCGTCGCGGACCCGGAGTACGTGCCCCAGGAGGGCGGCGGCCACATCGAGGCACTGCTCACCGCAGGCGCCGAACTCGCCGAACTGATGAAGGACTTGGCCGAATTCCGACGCGGCACGCCGACCGAGGACGTCACCTCGGCCCTGGTGAACGCGCAGATCGACGGAGAGAGCCTGACCACGGACGAACTCGCCTCGTTCTTCATCCTGTTGCTGGCCGCGGGCAACGAGACCACTCGCAACGCCATCTCGCACGGTCTGTGGCTGCTGACCGAGAATCCGGACCAACGCGGGCTCTGGCTCTCGGACTTCGAGCGGTACGCACCGACCGCCGTGGAGGAGATCGTCCGGCTCGCGTCCCCGGTGGTGTGGATGCGGCGCACCGCCACCCGGGACACCGACCTGAACGGCAAGCCGGTGCGCGACGGCGACAAGCTGCTGCTGTTCTACTGGTCGGCGAACCGGGACGAGGCGGTGTTCGCCGACCCCCGGCGCTTCGACATCACCCGCGACCCGAACCCGCATGTCGGCTTCGGTGCACGCGGCCCACACTTCTGCTTGGGCGCGCACCTGGCTCGCCGCGAGATCACCCTGTTGTTCCGGGAGTTGCTGGGCCGACTGCCGGACATCCGCATGGTCGGCGAGCCCCAGCGGCTGCGTTCGAGCTTCATCAACGGCATCAAACACATGGACTGCGAGTTCACGCCGACTCATCGGGCTTGACCTCGGACTCGCCCTCCGGCGTCGCCTCGGGGTGACGGCGGGGGGTGGGCTTCGGGTCGGCGTCGGGGGCGGCCTTCGGGCGGGCGCCGGGTCCGGGCTTCGGGCGCGCGCCGGGCTTTGGGGCGGCTCCGGGGGCGGACGCCGGGGCGGCGTTGGGCTTTGGGGCGTTGTGGGGGCCGGGCTTCGGGTGGACATCGGGCTCCGGAGCAGCGCCGGACGCGGGCTTCGGCGTGGCGCCGGACTCCGGGCCGGCATCGGGCCCGGGCTTCGGGTGGGCGCCGGGCCCGGGCTTCGGGTGGGCGCTGGACGCGGGCTTCGGGTGAGAGCCGGGCCCGGGCTTCGGGTGGGCGCCGGACGCGGGCTTCGGGTG
>NZ_KB889718.1 GCF_000372745.1 Embleya scabrispora DSM 41855
CCGTACGTCGCCAACAACGCCTGCGCCTCGATCGGATCACCGAGCGTGGTGCCCGTCCCGTGTCCCTCGACCGCGTCGATCTGTGCCGCCGGCACGCCGGCGTCGGCCAATGCCTGCCGGATGACGCGCTGTTGCGCGGGACCGTTGGGCACGGTCAGGCCGTTGGAGGCGCCGTCCTGGTTGATCGCGCTGCCTCGCACCACGGCCAGCACACGATGTCCGTTGCGGCGGGCGTCGGAGAGTCGTTCGAGCAGCAGCATGCCCGCGCCCTCGGCCCAACCCGTGCCGTCCGCGTCGTCGGAGAACGCCTTGCACCGACCGTCGGGGGCGAGTCCGCGCTGGCGGCTGAACGCGACGAAGGGGGCAGGTGTCGCCATCACCATGACGCCGCCGGCGAGGGCGAGCGTACATTCCTGCCGGCGCAGCGACTGGGCGGCCAGGTGCAGGGCGACCAGCGACGAGGAGCATGCCGTGTCCACGGTGAGCGTGGGGCCCTCCAGGCCGAGCGAGTACGCCACGCGGCCGGAGATGACCGCCGGCGAGACGGCGGTGGACATGTACGCCTCGGCAGCTTCCGGGGCACGCAGCAGCAGGTCGCCGTAGTCCTGGATGCCGGATCCGGCGAACACCCCGACCGGCGTGCCGCGCATCGTCTGCGGGTCGATGCCGGCCCGCTCGAAGACCTCCCAGGACGTCTCCAGCACCAGGCGCTGCTGCGGGTCGGTCGCGACCGCTTCGCGCGGGGACATGTCGAAGAAGGCGGCGTCGAACTCGCCCGCGTCGTGCACGAATCCGCCCTCGCGGACATAGCTCGTGCCGGCTTGATCGGGGTCGTCGTGGTGCAGGTCGCCGAGGGGCCAGCCGCGATCGGTGGGGAACGTGGTGATCGCGTCGCGGCCTTCGGAGACCAGGCGCCACAGGTCCTCGGGATCGCGCACGCCGCCGGGGAAACGGCAGCTCATCCCGATGATCGCGATCGGTTCGTGCTCCTGGCCCTCCACCTCCTGGAGCCGCTGCCTGGTCTGTTGCAGGTCGGCGGTCACCCGCTTGAGGTATCGAAGCAGCTTGTCGTCGTTGCCCGTGCCGCTCTCGTTCGCCATGTCCGCCTCGTTCGCCATCCCAGCCTCACAACTGTCCGTGTGCGCGACCGGTCAGGCCGAGCCGAGTTCCTTGTCGATGAATGCGAAAACGTCTTCGGCGGAGGCGGTCTCCAGGAGGTCCTCGACGACCGGCTCCGCCGCCCCGCCCGAGCCCTCGGTCAACCTCGCCGCGAGCGCCCGCAGTCGGGCGGGAACGCGGTGACCGAGCAACTCGGCGGCCGGCAGCAGCGTCAATGCGGCTTCGATCCGGTCGAGTTCCGCCGCGATGGACATCTCCTCGGTACCCGTCTGCCGGCGCACTTCCGCCGCCACGTGGTCGGCGAGTGCCGCCGGGCTCGCGTGGTCGAAGACCGCGGTGGCGGGCAGCCGCAGGCCGGTGGCGCGGTTCAGCCGGGTCCGCAGCTCAACGGTGGCCACGGAGTCGAACCCGAGGTCCTGGAAGGCCCGTTTGGCCGCCACCTCGTCCGCGGTGTCGTACCCGAGTACGGCGGCCACGTGCGTCCGGACCAGGTCCAGGAACGCGCGGCCCTGTTGGGCGGCCGGCAGCGCGAGCAGTTCGGCCAACGGCGCGGCCCCGGCCGCCGGTGCGGCCTCGTCGTCGCCGCTCAGTGCCTGCCGTACCTCGGGAATCGCGTCCAGCAGCGGGCGCGGCCGAGCGAGCGTGTACGTCGGCGCGAAGCGGGACCAGTCGAATTCCGCCACGACCAGGTGACTTTCGTCCTGCTCGATCGCCTGACTCAGCGCGCCGACGGCGAGCGCGGTGTCCATCGCGGGCGCGCCGATGCGCCGCATGAACGCGCTGATCTCCGCGTCCACCATGCCGCTGTCCAGCGGTCCCCAGGCGATCGAGGTCGCGGTCAGTCCGCGGGCCCGGCGGCGCTGGGCGAGTGCGTCCAGGAAGGCGTTGGCGTTGCCGTAGGCGGCCTGCCCCGAGCTGCCCCAGACGGCGGCGCCCGAGGAAAACAGTACGAACGCGTCGAGCGGGTGATCGGCGAGCAGTTCGTCCAGGAGCAGTGCGCCGCCGATCTTCGCGTGGCCGACCTCGGCGAACTCGGCGAGGGTGCTCTCCGCCAGGGTCGTGTCCCGTCCGGACGCGCCGGCGGCGTGTACGACCGCGGTCAGCGGCAGTTCGTCCGGGATGGAGTCCAGGAGTGCGCGCAGCGCCGCTCGGTCGGTGACGTCGCAGGCCGCGATCGTCACCAGGGCGCCCAGGGCCTCCAGTTCGGTGGAGAGCTCGGCCATGCCGGGTGCCGCGGAGCCGCGCCGACTGGTCAGCACCAGGTGTTCGGCGCCGGCGCGGGCGAAGTGCCGGGCGACATGGGCGCCGACGCCGCCGGTCCCGCCGGTGATCAAGACGGTGCCGCGCGGGCTCCAGGTGCGGTCGGCGGGCGCGCCCTTGAGCGGCGCCCGGACCAGCCGGCGGGCGTGCACGCCGTCGGCGCGGATCGCGATGCGGTCCTCGGCGGTGCCCGCGCACAAGACCCGATACAGCGCTTCCGTGGCGCTGTCGTCCAGGTCGGCCGGCACGTCGATCATGCCGCCCCAGAAGCCCGGGTGGTCCAGGGCCAATGCGGCGGCGGCACCCCACAGGGCGCCCTGGTGCAAATCGGCGGGTTCGTCGAGGGGGGCGACCGCGACCGCGTTCGCGGTGACGCACCACAGGGGGACGGTCAGGCACACGTCGGCGGCGGCCTGGATCAGGGCCACCGTGCCGGCGGTGCCGCGGGACAGGGTCGGGTGCCGCGGGTGTGCGCGGTCGTCGAGGGCCAGCAGCGACAGGACGCCGACGGTCGGTTCCTCGGTGGCCTTGTCGAGCAGGCTTCGGGTGAGCTCGGAGCGGTCGACGTCGTGGTCCGGGATCAGCACGACGCGGGCGCCCTGGCGGGCGAGTCCTTCGGTGATCGCGACGACCCGCTTGTCGTCGCCGTGGTCGGCGGGGACCACGAGCAGCCAGCGGCCGGTCGGTGCGGGAGCGTCGAGGTCGGTGATCGAGGTCCAGTCGAGGCGATAGCGCCAGGTGTCCCGAAGCTCCAGGTCGCGGCTGCCGCGCCGCCAGGCGGACAGCGCGGGCAATACCCGGTCCAGGGCCTCGGCGTCGACGTCCAGGCGCGCGGACAACTCGGCGGTGTCCCGCTGTTCGATGTCGTCCCAGAATTTCGCGTCGCCCGGGGTCTCCGCTCCCGGGCTCGCGGCGGTGGGCGTCGGCTCCCAGTAGTGCCGGTGGCTGAACGCGTAGGTGGGCAGGTCGACGACGCTCGGGCGGGATCCGCCGGCGAAGTACGCCGGCCAGTCCACCCCGGCTCCTCGCGCGTATACCGTGCCGAGTGCGAGCACCATCTCGCGAACCTCGCCGCGGCCGCGGCGCAGCGTGGCCGCGAACGCGACGTCGTCCGCGTCGGCCGCGCAGTCGGGGCCCATCGCGGTCAGCGCGGCGTCCGGTCCGAGTTCGAGGAACGTCGTGACGCCCTTGGCTTCCAGGGCACGAATCGTGTCGTGGAAGCGTACGGGTGCGGACACATGTCGCACCCAGTGGTCCGCGTCGAGCCGTTCGGCGAGCTCGCCGGTCACGGTGGACAGGATCGGGATCGACGGAGTCCCGTACTCGATGCTTTCGGCGATCTCCCGGAACCCGGCGAGCATCGGCTGCATCAGCGGCGAGTGGAACGCGTGCGACACCGTCAGCCGCCGGCTCTTTCGGCCCTGCGCGGCGAACAGGTCCGCGATCGCGGAGACTTCGTCCTCGGCGCCGGACACCACCACCGACTCGGGCCCGTTGACCGCGGCGATTCCGGTGCGCTCGGTCAGCAGCGGGGCCACCTCGTGCTCGCCGGCCCGAATGGCGATCATCGCCCCGCCGGCCGGCAGTGCGTACATGAGTCGACCACGCGCGGCCACCAGTCGAGCCGCGTCGGCCAACGAGAGCACTCCCGTCACGTGCGCGGCGCTCAGCTCGCCGATCGAGTGGCCGGCCACGAACGCCGGGCGCACTCCCCACGATTCGAGGAGTCGGTACAGCGCCACCTCGATCGCGAACACCGCGCCCTGGGTGTACATCGTCAGGTCCAGGGCTGTCCCGGTCGTCCACATCACGTTGCGCAGCGGGCGGTCGAGGTGTTGGTTGAGCTCCGCGCACACGGTGTCCAAGGCTGCGCGGAAGACGGGGAAGGTCTTGGCGAGTTCGCGGCCCATGCCGACGTGTTGGGCGCCCTGGCCGGTGAACAGGAAGGCGACCGGGCCGTGCGGCCGGGCCGCGGCCCGCACCGTCGCAGCCGTCGGCGCGTCCTGGGTGAGCCCCACCAGCCCGCGGCGCAGGTCCTCGTGGCTCTCCCCGACGACCACCGCGCGGTGGTCGAGCGCCGCGCGCGTGGTGGCGAGCGAGAACGCCAGGTCGCCCGGGTTCGCCTCGGGACGCGCGTCCAGGTGCGCGAGCAATCGGGCCGCCTGCTCGCGCAGCGCGGGTTCGGTCCGGGCGGACAGGGTCCACGCGAGCGGCCGACCGGCGAGGGCCGGCTCGTTTGTCACCGGCGCCGGTTCGACGGCGGGCGCCTCCTCGATGATCACGTGCGCGTTGGTACCGCTGACGCCGAAGGAGGACACGCCCGCCCGCCGCGGCCGGCCGTCGCTCGACCACGGCCGCGCCTCGGTGAGCAGGCTCACCCGGCCCGCCGACCAGTCCACATGCGGCGTGGGCTGGTCGACGTGCAGGGTCTTGGGCAGCACGCGGTGCCGCATGGCCATCACCATCTTGGCGATTCCGCCGACGCCCGCGGCGGCCTGGGCGTGGCCGATGTTCGACTTCAGCGAACCCAGCCACAGCGGGCGGCCGGCGGGCCGATCCTGTCCGTAGGTCTCCAGGAGCGCCTGGGCCTCGATGGGGTCGCCCAGCCGGGTGCCGGTGCCGTGTGCCTCCACCACGTCCACGTCGGTGGCGGCCAAACCGGCGTTCACCAGGGCCTGTTCGATCACCCGCCGCTGCGCGGGACCGTTGGGCGCGGTGAGGCCGTTGGACGCGCCGTCCTGGTTGACCGCCGTACCGCGGACCAGCGCCAGGACGGGGTGCCCGTTGCGCCGGGCGTCCGAGAGGCGTTCCACCAGCAACCAACCGACGCCCTCGCCCCAGCCGGTGCCGTCGGCCGAGGCCGCGAACGCCTTGCACCGCCCGTCGGCGGACAGCCCGCGCTGGCCGCTGAAGCCGATGAAGGCGTCCGGGGTGGCCATCACGTTCACCCCGCCGGCCAGCGCGAGCGAGCAGTCCCCCGCGCGCAGCGCGTGCACGGCCCAGTGCAGCGCGACGAGCGAGGACGAGCACGCGGTGTCGACGGTCACCGCGGGCCCCTCCAGACCGAGGCTGTAGGCCACCCGGCCCGAAGCCAGCGAACCGGTGCTCTGGTTCTCCGCGTAATCGTGGTAGACCATTCCGGCGAAAACTCCGGTACGACTTCCGCGCAGCGCGGTCGGATCGATACCGGCCCGTTCCAGAACCTCCCACGCGGTCTCCAGGATCAACCGCTGTTGCGGATCCATCTCCTTGGCCTCGCGCGGGCCGATCTTGAAGAATTCGGCATCGAATTCACCGGCCTCGTGCAGGAATCCGCCGTGTCGGGTATAGCTCTTCCCGGGTTTCCCCGGCTCCGGGTCATAGATTCCTGCGGTGTCCCAGCCGCGATTCTCCGGGAAGGCGGAGATCGCGTCCCGGCCGTTCGCCACGAGATCCCACAGGTCTTCCGGGGAGGCGACCGATCCGGGAAAGCGGCAGCTGATGGCGACAATGGCGATCGGCTCTCTGGCCCGCGCTTCGATCTCGTGCAGTCGGCGCCGGGTCTCCTTCAATTCGACCGTGGCGCGCTTGAGGTAGTCGCGGAGCTTGTCGTCGTTCACCAACAACACCAACCCATCTCACCGCAGGACCTGACATCGTCTCGCCGGATATTCGCAATCAGCGCGCGCGGGCCGCATCCATCAACACGGCCACCGAGTCCACCGTCCGCGCCACGTTCTCCGCCGCGGTGTGCGCGCGCAGGTCCGCGGACAGCACCTCCGCGGAGATCGGGATGTCCACGCCCTTGGCGTCGAGCGTGCGGATCAGCCGTACCAGGTCGAAGTCGCCCTCGCCGGGCATCAGGTTGTGGTGCAGACAGTCGTCGAGCCGGGAGCCCTTGGGTTCGGCCGCGGCGTCGCGCAGTTCGAGGTTGAAGATGGACGCGGCCGGGAGGCGGTCGATCTGGGTGAAGGCGTCCGGGTCGCGGAAGAAGTGCCAGGCGTCCACCACCAGGCCGCCATTGGGCCGGTTCGCGGCGAGCAGCATGTCGACCGTGTCGGCGTAGTCGAACCCGGGATTGACCGACTGGGGTTCCATCGCCACCGAGATCCCGCGCGCCGCGGCCCGGTCGCAGACCCCGGCGAAACGCTCGACGAGCAGGTCCGGGCCGGGGAGTTCGGTGGGCGTCATGATGACCGTCTTGATCCGGGGGATGCCGAACAGGTCGCACAGGTCGTACATGTGCTCCTCGCGCTCGCGCGCCATCTTCTGGTAGTCCCCGCCGAAGTGCCAGGCGAAGAGGATTTGCAGTTCGCCGATCGTCACCCCGTACTGATCGAGGATGCCGCGCAGGTCCTCCACCGAATTACTCTCGAGCAGCTTGTCGAATTCGTCCGCGTCGAAACCGATACCGAGGACGTCGTCCCTGGAGGCGGCGGAAACCCGTTCTTCGAACGAATAGCCCGGAGGTTCGTCGTAGGATGCGCCGAGCAGGTGAAGATACGGCAGGAACACACCCTGTCGGTCGAGCAGGCCCATCTCGCCACTCCATTCGTCGAAACGTGCGCGCAGTCTGCACCTCATTCAATCCGGGGGCGCGCGGGCAGCACCACACGGACCACCCCCTAAGCTCGACGGCAACCCCCTATATACGAACTCGTGGTCGTCGCGCAGGTCTCTTCGGCCGACCGAACGCGTAACATCTCGGCCGTGCACAGTGACCGTGCCCGAGAGTTGATCCTCGGCTGCGCGTGTGGTGCCGACCCGAATCCTCCCCGCACTTTCGGCCCGAAAGGCTCAGAATGAGTACGCTCTCGTCTGACCGCGTTCGCGCGGCCCTCGATGCCCTCTATGCCGACGAGGAGGTGAAGGACGAACCGGTGGTCGCGGCCGTGATGGCCAAGAACCGCCCGCTCGGCTCCTTCAGCCATCAGGAACAGACCGAGATGCTCGCCGAGGCGTACATCTCGATCCCGCGTGAGGTCGGCGATCTCGTCTACCTGATGGCCCGCAGCCGCGGCGCCAAGCGGATCGTCGAGTTCGGCACCTCGTTCGGCATCTCCACGCTGTTCCTGGCGGCGGCCGCGCGGGACAACGGCGGCGAGGTGATCACCACCGAATGGCACGCCGGCAAGGCCGAGATCGCGTCGAAGAACATCGCCGACGCGGGCTTCGACGACATCGTCGACGTCCGGGTGGGGGACGCCCTGGAGACGCTCAAGGACCTGCCCGGCCCGATCGACATGGTCTTCCTGGACGGCTGGAAGGACATCTACCTTCCGGTGCTCAAGCTGATCGAGTCCTCGCTCGCCCCGAACGCCGTGGTGATCGCCGACGACATGGGCACCCTGCCCGAGCAGCCCTATTTCGACCACGTCCGTACCGGCGGCGGCTACCACTCGGTGCACGTGCCGATCGGTGACGGACTGGAGGTCTCCCTGCGGGTGGCCGAATAGCCAATCCGCGCGCCGCGACCGCGAACGTCGCGCCGGTCGGCCATTCGGTCGACCGGCGCGACGTCGGCGTTTCACCCGGTTCAGGCGGTGTCGGCGGCGTACACCCGGATATCCATGGGCAGTTCCTCCCGCCGACGGATGCCGAGCTTGCGATACACCCGGGTCAGATGCTGCTCGACCGTGCTGACGGTGACGTAGATCCGACCGGCGATCTCCCGGTTCGAGTAGCCCGCCGCGGCCAGCACCGCCACCCGCCGTTCGGATTCGCTGAGCCGGGCGAACTGGTCGTCCCGGTCCGCTCGTTGCGCCTCTCCCGGTTCGGCGGTGGGGACCTGGGCGGGCGGCGTCGCGGCCACCGGCTCCTCCCCGTGACAGATCTTGGCGATCCGGCGCGCCCGGCGCGCAGCGGTCCGAGCGTGCGTGTCGTTCCCCAACGCCTGGTAGGTCTCGCTCAGATCCGCCAGGACCCCCGCACTCTCGTAGCGGTCGTTGCCGATCTGGAGCATCCCCAGCGCCTTCTCCAAGAGAGGCAGCCGAGCGTCGACCGGCATCGTCGCCGCCAGGCACCGCAGGGTCAGTCCGTACGCCCGGGGCAACTCCGGCCCCAGCCCGGCCGCCTGCTCCTCGGCCAGGGCCGCCGCGCGATCACGCCGGCCCAAACGCAACCAGCCGCGCGCGGCGCCCAGCCGCCACGGCACCAGGGCGGGGGTGTCGATGTGCCACAGGGCCATCCGCTCCCCGCACGCGGTGAAGTCGGCCAGTGCGGCATGCGGGCGATCCGCCGCCAAATGGTGTATGCCACGCGCGTAGAGGTAGTGCAGGCCCGAGCGGGTCTCGAACAGCGCGGGGTGGACGGGGCGGCCGAGGCACTCGGCGGCGGCGGCGTGGTTGCCGGTCGCGGTGTGCGCCTCGACCAGGGTGGCCAGCGCCAGGCCGACCTGGGCGTTCCACCCGTGCCCGGACATGAACGCAAGGAATGACTCGGCCTGTTCGATCGCCGAGTCCAGTTGTCCCTTCCGCAGCGCGACCAGGGCCCCGAGGCTGCCCAACCACGCGGTGCGTACGGGTTCGTCGCGCGCCTCGGCGACGAGTCGCTCGCACCACGCGGCGGCGGAGTCGATCAGGTCGGCGTGCACCAACGCCAGGATCGCGTCGGCCACCGCCTCGAACGACCCGCCACCGCCTCGGCTCTCCTCCCGCAGGACCTGCTCGGCCTGGGCCATGACGTCCCGATCGACCCGCTGTCCGAGCGCGGCGGTCAGCGCCTCGGCGGCGCGCAGCTCCGCCGAGCGGGGTCCTTCGACGGCTGCCGGGTCGCCGCTGCGCGGTGCCGGTGCCGTCAGGCCGAGTACGGACGCCAGCCCCGGAGAGCCGGCTGCGACGCGCAACCTGGTCAGTTGCCACGCCTCGCCGAGTCGGGCCACGTCGTGCCCTGCGGCCACGTGCGCGACGATCTCGACCGCGTCGGCGCTCCGCAGCGACCAGAGCAGGGCGTCGGCCACCCGCAGCGCCTCGTCCGGGGCCACCTTCCCGGCCAGGATCGGACCCTTGAGCGCGAGGAATCGCGCGTCGGCCGCCGCGGGGTCGACGAGGCGGAGCAGCTCGGCGATCCGGATCTTGAGCGCGTAGCGGCGGCTCGGGTCGAGGCAGCACTCGCCCGCGAACCGGAGGTATTCGACGGCGAGGGTGCTCCGCCGGTGGGCCGGCACCTGCCGGGCCGCGTCCTGGAGTGCGGACAGTGCCCACTCCTCGGGCAGTGGGCCGGCCGCCATCAACAGGTTCGCCACTGTGTGCGACCGCGCGCCCGACTCGTACAGCAGCCGCGCCGCCCGATGCCGCTGGAAGGCCGCCTCGTCGACGGGCAGTTCGTCCAGGACCGCCGACCGGATCTCCTCGTGCCGAAAGCGGGTGCCATGCAGCACCCCGGCCGCGTTCAGCTCGCGCACCAGATGTCGCGAGGTCTTCGGGTCGATCCCGCACAGTCGGCTCAGCAGGCCGATGTCGGCCGCCTCGCCCAGTACGGCGACGCCTTGAACCACTCGGGTGGCCGGCAGGCCCATACGGTGTAAGCAGCCGGCGATCGCCTGCCGCAACCCGGTCCGCGCCGATGCCCCCGCGGCGGCGTCCGGGATCGTCTCGACCGACGCCGGGCGGCCGCCGGCCGGCGTGTGCCGGATCGCCGCCGGGTGTGTCCTGCCGACGGGTTCGAACCGTGCGGCTCGCACCGACTCCACGCCCTCACGGAGCTGGGTTTCGAGGCGGATGCGCCGTACCTGCGGACCATCGATCAGCTCGCGCAGCGCGGCGGATGTCGCTCGGCCCGGCAGCGGATCCCCACCGAGCACGAACACGAGCGGGCGACCGGGCACGGCCTCGGCGAGGCGGGGCAGTCCGCGCAGCGATTCGACGTCGGCGAACTCGACGTCGGCGATGGCGACGAGCACCGGAGCGCCCTCGACCACCGCTGCGTCCACGGTGGCCCCGATCGCTCCCAACGAGTGCCGCAGCCGCCCCAACATGGCGTAGGGCACGTGTTGTTCCCCCGGTGAGCCGGTGACGTCCAGCACCGTGGCCCCGGCTTGGGCGGCTCGTCGGCCCAACGCCCACAGCGCCGATTTCGTGTCCGGCGCCCGGGCTCCGTCGACCACCGCCAGCAGGCTTTCGCCCGCTGCGGCCTCCGCCAAAACGTCGTCCAATTGTCCGAATATGTCCTGGTATTCCACCAACAACGACATCAGCAATCCCCCATGCGCCGAGTGTGTCTGACGTTGAACCCACGGCCGATCCCGTTCCCCCGGGCGCCACCGCCGGGAGCGGCGGGATGGCAGCCCGGGACCGGCTCCGCCGGAGCCGGGACGCGACGATCCGGACCACGCCGTCCGGCGCCGCCTCGTCCCCGAAACGCGTTCGATCGATTCCCGCGATTCGCTTCCTTCGTTACCGGAGGGCGGTCGCCCGAAAACCTTAATGCGCACTAGTACGGGGCCGGGCGACCAACTGCTCTTTGACGCACCTCCGGTGAGAGCCAACGAATCCCCCGACCGAGCCCGCAGCATCGGACAGGAACCGTATGTCCCGCATACAGTGCGAAGGTACTGGCGTTCCATAGGGTCTGCAAGCCCGCCTCACGGGGGGTGATGCGATGGCCCCTACATACTTACCGGGCCGGACTCCAACGCGTTCGTCGCGCCGGTCGTCGAACGGCTTGCCGGTACACCCGCGGCAAGCATCGCAGTCCGTGTTTTGGCCAAGGCATTACCGAAGACTCTTGACCACTACACGGACAGACACCTACCGTGCCCGTGATACACAGTTTCGAATCCAAACAAGATCTAAACGAGAGGTGAGGCGCCGGGCAATCCCACGGAACGGCCGTCATTAGCAACGACGACCGCTCGTATGGTGGCCGACTTGTAAACCTTGTGTGAACTCGCTGATGTCGAACTCGGGGGAATGTCGACGGTGTTGTTGGTAGAGCGAAATCAGGAGATGAATCGACTCGACGGGCTACTGGCCGGCGACGACTCCGGGCGTTCCGTCGTCGCGATCGTCAGCGGATCCACGGGCATGGGGAAGACCGCCCTCCTGCGGGCTTTCCGGAAACGCACGGCGGCGGCCGGAGTCACCGTGCTCAGTGCGAGCAGCTCACCCGAGCGCCGCGATCGCCCCTATTCCACCGTGCGCGAGCTCCTGGATTCGGCCGTTCTCAGCGTGCTCACAGCGAGCCCGGGCCGCTTTTCCGCGCGCCCCGATGCCGTCGATCCGGGGCCGGCACAAGCTGCCCGCGCGCTGATCCGGACGGTCTCCGAACTGTCCGAGCACGGCCCGGTCCTGGTGGCCGTCGACGACATCCAATACGCCGATCCGGCGTCCCTGCGCTGCCTGCACCGTCTGGCCCGGCAGCCGACCGCAAATCCCGTCGCCGTCGTGCTGACCTGGGACCGCAAACTCGGTCGGCGCTCCCACCCGGCGCTCGAAGAGTTGCTCTATTGCCCGAGCGTACGGCGCATCCATATCGGTCCGCTTTCCTCGCGTGGCGTCGCCCCTTCGGTTTCCGAATTATTCCCGGGAACGGCCGACCACCAGCTCGCGCAGATGTGTTTCGAGCGATCCGGTGGGAATCCGTATCTCCTCGGCGTGGTACTCACCGAAATGAATACCGACAAGGAAGGGCCGGCGGAAACACATGGCGCGCCGAAATCTCCCGCGAAAAGCACCGGGATAATATTCCGCGATGCGCTGGTCACCTGTCTGCATCGAATGGGCCCGATCGCGGTGATCATTGCCCGCGGTGTGGCATTGCTTGATGAATGCGCCGACATCCACTTGCTGAGCCGATTCGGAAACGTCGGCACGGTGACGGCCGGAAATGTCCTGCGCAAACTCACGGAGATCGGCGTCGTGCGCGATTTCCGGTTCCGGCACGAGGCAGCCCGTTCGGCCGTGCTCGACGACATCCCACCACACGAGGCCGTACGCCTTCGGCATCGCGCAAGCCGCCTGCTGCGCGAGGAGGGGGCACCGGCGGAAGCCGTCGCGGCCCATCTGCTGCTCGCCGGACCGCTGCGCCAGGACTGGGTGGTGCCCGTCCTCCTGGACGCGTCCCAGGCCGCCCTGCTCGCCGGCCGCACGTCGACGGCGATCCACTGCCTCGAACTCGCCGCCCAATGCTGCGCCGACGAGGCCCGGCGATACGTGGTCGAGGTCCGAGCGGCCGGTCTGCAATGGCTGCGTGAGCCGGCCCGGTCCCAGGAGCGGTTCCTCGCGCTCGGCGTGCCGCCGCGCGAAGGCAAGCCCGCGCTCGGGCCGGTCATGTCGGTGGCCGAGGGCCTGCTGTGGCACCTGCGGTTCGAGGAGGCGCTCGACCTCGTCGACCGCTTCGGCCCCGGGGATCGAATACCGGCCGCGCGGCCCGCGGTCGGTTCCACCGTTACGCGCACTCGGCTGCTCGTCGAATCCACGTATCCGGGCCTGCTCTCCCGGTTCCCCGGTCGCGCCGCCGACGACGCGCCGCACTCGGGCGCGGTCGCGCCGGCCACCTCGGCGCCCGGTCACCGCGCGGTGCACGCCCTGTCCGCCGTGCTCACCGGCAGCGCCGACGAGCACACCATCGCCCAAGCCGAACAGGTCCTGCAGGACGGCGGTTTCGCACACGGCTCGTACCGGGTGATCGCCCCCGCGCTGCTCGCCCTGGTCTACGCGGACCTGGTCGACTCGGCCGCGACCTGGTGCACACGCTTCCTGACCGGGGCCGGCAGTCACGAAACGCCGGGCTGGCAGGGGGTGCTGGGCACGATCGGCGCCTTGGTCTCGCTGCGCGAGGGGCGCCTGGACATCGCCGTGGACAAGGCGCGAGCCGCACTGGCGCACATCAACGGGACGACCTGGAACGAGAGTTCGGTGCTGGCGACGGCGACCCTCGCCGAGGCGTACACCGCGATCGGCGACCACGAGGCCGCCGCTCGGGAGTTCTCCCGCCCGGCGCCCGACGACCTGTTCGAAACCCGCGCGGGGTTGCACTACCTGTACGCCCGCGGCAGGCACCGCCTGGCCACCGGCCGGGCCCGCGCGGCGCTGGCCGACTTCATCGACTGCGGGGACAGAATGACCCGTTGGGGCATCGACACGGCCGCGCTCGCGCCCTGGCGTGCCGGCGCGGTCGAGGCGTGTCTGGCGCTGGGCGACGACGCGGGCGCGGCCCGCTGGGCCGAACAGAAAGCTTCCCCCTCGAAGATCGCCCTGCCCCGGGCCCGGGGCATCGAGTTGCGCTCGCTGGCGGCCACCCGCGCCGTCCGGGACCGACCCGGCCTGCTCGAAGAGGCTCTCCAGTTGCTCCAGCACAGCGGTGACCGCTACCAGAGCGCGCATGCGCTCGCCGACCTGGGCGAGGCATACCAGGTGTTGGGCGACCGGGCCAAGGCCCGTACCGCGGCCCGCCGGGCCCGCCGGATCGCGGAGAGCTGTCACGCCGAACTCCTGTGCCGCAGGCTGGTGTCCACGCATCCGTCGACCGCGAAGCCGACCGATGCCCAGGGCCCCCCGACCGACGGGGACCGGTTCGCGATCCTGAGCGACTCCGAGCGTCGGGTGGCGATTCTGGCCGCGCAGGGCTACGCCAACCGGGAGATCTCCGACCGCCTGCACGTCACGATCAGCACGGTCGAGCAGCATCTGACCCGGGTCTACCGGAAGATGAGCATCCGCAACCGCGAGGAACTGCCCACCGAGTTCCGGATCGGCTCGACGACCGACGGCTGACCACCCCTCCGGGCCGGGCGATCGGGTTGCGAACCCGATCGTCCGCTTCGGCGCCCCCGGTCACCCGTCGTAGCTGACCAGTCCGGCGGCCCGGACCTCGCTCAACCACCCGTCGAGTTCGAAGCGGACCCAGACCGCCTCGGTGCCCCACAGTTCGGCGAGCATGGCCGCCGCGAGATCGGGTCGCCCCTGGTGCCGCTGGAGTGCGATCCACATGGCCACCGCCGGCGGCGCGTAGCGGTAGGACTCGTCGGCCCAGGCCGAGTAGAGCTCGAGCCGGCCGTCGGCGGTGACGGTGACCGTCGTGTCGCGCGCGGGTCGGATGACCATCCGCCGCTCCCGGTGCGGGTTCGGGTCCGGGTCCTCGGCG
Organism: Embleya scabrispora DSM 41855; assembly: GCF_000372745.1. Taxonomy (GTDB): domain Bacteria; phylum Actinomycetota; class Actinomycetes; order Streptomycetales; family Streptomycetaceae; genus Embleya; species Embleya scabrispora. The sequence goes on from NZ_KB889718.1 coordinate 14,443, forward strand.
CTCACCGTCATATCGACTCCTCAGTCTCTTCGTCGAGGCACCGAAGGCATGACGCGTGAGTACGGCATCACCTCGACGAGCCACTTATAGCGGATCGCCGGGTCGGTGAGGAGGGTACGAAGAAGCCGGAGCCTCCGCGGACGGGGGTCGGCGGAGGCTCCGGTCGCACCGCGCAACCGTGACGGGGGGCACGTGGCGGTGCGGTTTGGTGGGCTCCCCCTCAGGCTGCTGCCTCGGCGAGGGCCCTGGCTCCGATGGCGAGATTGGTGGTCAGTCCCGGACCGAGCGCCTCACCGAGCGCCTCGTTGCCCGGCCCCGCCAGCTCCAGCCGGTGGGTGATCCGCGCACCGCCCGAAGTCAGCGGCGCCACCCGGCAGATGGTCCGCAGGAACACGTTCTCGTCGACCTGGGTCTCCATCGTGAAGCTGTGCTGCGTGGTGACCGCGGAGAGCCGGAACGGCACCGGACCGTACGCCTCGCTGGTGATGGTGCCCTCACTGCCGGCGGCGAACGGACCGTGCAGTTCGACCAGCTTGATGCCCGGGTTCCAGATGGGCCACGTGGTCAGGTCCATGTAGTGTCCCCAGACCACCTCGGGAGCGGCGTCGGTGTCGATGCCGTATTCATGATTCCACATGTGCATTGCACCCCTTTAATTTCGCCAAGACTTCTTCACGAACATCGCGCCGTCCCGATTCGTCGAGCGCGGGAATTTCCCACGGTCAATCGACTCCGACCGGCTGCGGAGAAACGTGCGACGCTTCCGGCCGGGCCAATTCCGCGGGAACGCTGTGGGAGAGATGCGGCAGCCAGCGCAGGAACCACGGCATGTACCAGTTCTTCTCGCCGAGCAACATCATCATCGAGGGCAGCAGGATCATCCGGACGATCGTGGCGTCCAGCAGCACCGCGACCGCCAGGCCCACGCCCATCTGTTTCATGTCCTGCATGGACAAGGTGGCGAACACCGCGAACAGCGCCGCCATGATCGTGGCCGCCCCGGTGATCGCGCCCGCCGTGGCCCGAATGCCCTGGCGGATCGCCTCCTTCGTGGACGCCCCCTGATCGTGCGCCTCGCGGATCCGGGACACCACGAACACGTGGTAGTCCATCGAGAGCCCGAACAGGACCACGAGCACGAACAGCGGCATCCACGCCTCGATCGCCCCGGCCGGCTCCGTGTGCAGCCGCTCCGCCTGCCAACCGTCCTGGAAGACCCGGGTCATCGCCCCGTACGCGGCGAGCACCGACAGGATGTTGAGGCAGATCGAGAGCAGCGCGATCGGCAACGAGCGGAAGCAGATCAGCATGATCAGGAAGGTGACGGCCACGATGAAGCCGAAGACGGGCAGGATTCCGCTCTTCAGCTTCGCGGTGAAGTCCACGGACGAGGCCAGGTCGCCGGTGACGTAGACCTTGGTCGCGGCCGGCGTCAGGGTCTGTGGGATGAGCTCGTCCCGCAGGTGATCCAGCGCCTTCTTCGAGCGTGCGTCGGACCCGTTGCCCGCGAGCGGCACCTGGATCCTGGCGACGTTCGCCTGCGGGAAGACCTGCGTCTCCACGGCCTTGCCGAAGTCGGGGCTGGCCTTCGCCTTGGCCGCGAAGTCGGCCAGCGCGGCCCGGGTGGGCGCGGACCCGATGTCGGCCGCCTCGACCACCACCGTCGCCGGAGCCGGGCCGCCGGGGAAGGTCGAGGTGATCTCCTCGTAGTCCACGCGCAGCGGGGCGTCCGCGGGCATCTGCTTCTGGAGGCCCAGTTGTTCGGTCTTCATGTCCCGGGCCGGCGAGGCCAGCACCACCATCGCGGCGATCCCGAGCACGGCGAACAGCGCGGGCGCGGCCAGCACGGGCTTGAGCAGCGCGCCGGAGAGCCCGCCACTGGCCCGCGGGCGGCCCTTGCGGCCGCCGAGGAAGGGCACCTTCCCCTTGTTGACCCGATCGCCCAGCCAGGACATCAGCGCGGGCAGGATGGTCACCGAGCCGAGCATCGCGATGAAGACCACCAGGATCGTGGCCGCCGCGAAGCCCTTGAAGATGAGCAGGCCGGACAGGAACATGCCGGCCATGGCGACCATCACGGTCACCCCGGAGATCAGCACCGCCCGGCCCGACGTCGCCGCGGCGATCCGCAGCGCGGTCTCCGCGTCCCGGCCGGCGGCCCGCTCGTCGCGCTCGCGGCGCAGATAGAACAGGCAGTAGTCGATGCCCACCGCCAGGCCCATCAGCAGCATCACCGAACTGGTGGTCTGGAACATGTGCATCTTGTAACTGAGCAGCGCCAACAGGCCGTTGGCCGCGATGAACGCGGTCATCGCAAGCGCGACCGGCAACAGCGCGGCCACCAGCGCGCCGAAGGCGACCAGGAGGATGCCCAGGGCCAACGGCACCGCCGTCCACTCGGCCCGTTGAAAGTCCTCGGAGAGCATGTCGTTGAGCCACTTGTTGGCGCTCGCGTCGCCGAACTGGTGGAGCTTGACGTCACCGTGGGCCTTCTTGACCTCGTCGACCGCGGCCAACACCGGCTTCATCCGGCCGTCGGCAGTTGCCTTCTCACCCTTGATCTCGAAGGTGATCAGCGCCGACTTGGCGTTCTCCGCCGGCAGCGGCGCCTTGAGCTGCTGGACGACGTCGATGCCCTTGAGCCGGCCGGTCAGGTCCGCGGCCGCCTTCTTCCACTCGTCCGCGTTCCGGCCGGTCACCATCACCAACTCGACGGCGGGCTCCTCGATCTTGTGGTCCTCGAGGATCTGTCGGGCCCGGGCCGAGTCGCCGGCGTCCAGCTCGGCCACGGTGGCCTCCTGGAGGCCGGCGTTGCCACCGACCGCCGCGGTGATCACCACGAACAACAGCCAGCCGAAGATCGCCGTTTTGCGATGGCGGGTGCTCCACCCACCGAGTCTTGCCGCGATGCCACGCCCTTGCCGGCGGGTCACGGCTGTTCACCGCGGCACGCCGCCGTGCCGATCGGGGTGGCTCGTAAGAGCGTGGGCATCTGGGTTCTCCGCTTCGAATCACTGGAACTGTATATGCCGTAGATGCTTGAGTTTATGTTATACGCAGATAGAGTTCGTGTTGTCAACGAGTAACCGAGGCGGGCCACTTGGAGTGACGAAAAGCCCCTACCGCCGGGGCGCGTACAACGTAACCGCGTCATTCCCGGGCGGCGATTCGACCGACCGCACGGTCCACCCGGGCGGACGTATTGAAACGCTCCGGCGCGGGTGGCCGGGGGAAATGGCGGACGGCGCCGGTCGGCACACTCGTACCGTCGGCCGCCCGAGCACCGAACCTCCGCACTAGTGCACTGATTCGACGAGCCCGTCACAGACGAACGGAGAGGCGAACGTGACCAGCACCGAAACGCAGCCGGAGGCCCGTCCCGAGACCCGGTCGGGGCCCGACACCCGGCCTGATCCGCCGTCGGTGCGGATCATCGCCGAGATCCGCCGGCGGATCGCCACCGGCGAACTGCGCCCGGGCGACCGGGTTCCCTCGACCCGCTCGATCACCCGGGAGTGGGGCGTTGCGATGGCGACCGCCACCAAGGTCTTGTCGACGCTGGGCCGGGAGGGACTGGTGCAGGTGGTGCCGGGGGTGGCCACAGTGGTCGCGGTACCCGCCTCCCGGCGCTCCGCCGGCCCGTCCCGCCCGGCACCCGGTCGCGGCACCCCGGCCGTACGTGCGGAGACCCGCGAACCCGAGCAGTTCCTCACCCGCGAGCGGATCGTTCGAACCGCGATCGCGGTCGCCGACGAGGAGGGCATGGCGGCGCTGTCCATGCGCCGGATCGCGGCGGAACTCAGCGTCTCCGCAATGTCGTTGTACCGCTACGTGCCGGGCAAGGACGAACTCGTCGCGCTGATGGCCGACACGGTCTTCGGCGACCTGGAACCCTCCCGCCCCGACATCACCGGCTGGCGGGCCCGGATGGAGACGACCTGCCGGGTGCAGTGGGACCTCTATCGCACGCACCGGTGGCTGGCCCAGGCCCTGTCACTGACCCGACCGCGTCCGATGCCCAAGGCGATGGCGCAGGTGGAGTGGATGATGGCCGAGGTCGACGGCCTGGATCAGGACGAGATGCTCTACATAGCGCTCACCGTGATCGGCTTCACCCGGGGTGCCGGTACCGACATCGACTCGGAGTTCGAGGCCGAACGCTCGACCGGACTCAACAACACGGACTGGCTGCGCTCCCAGGTGCCCGCGCTGCACAACATCCTCAGCTCGGGCGCCTACCCGATGTACACCGGAGTCGCGGCCCGAAACGCCGTGTTCGACCTGGACACGCTGTTCGACTTCGGTTTGAACCGACTCCTGGACGGAATCGGCGCGTTCATCGAGGAACGCACCGGCCGCCGCGCGTCCTGACGGCGCGTCACGGGCGCGCCGTGGGGTCCGCCCGCCCTCCGAGGGAGCGGGAGACCACACGACGCGCCCGGTGCTCAGCGGCTGTCGCGCTGATCCAGCCCGGACCCGGGCGGTATCTCCGGCGCGTCCAGCAGCGAGGACTCGACGCCGCCGACGCCCCAGCCGTACGCGAGCTTGTGCACTTCCAGGACGAAGAAGGAGTCCGTGGAGAGCACCCCGTCGATCAACAGCAGCCGCCGATTGAGCAGATCGGTGAAGTGGTCGGTGTCGCGGCAGATCACCTCGACCATCACGTCGTACTGCCCGGCGACCATCACCACGTAGGAGGTCTCCGGCAGTTCGCGCAGTTCGCGGCACACCTCCCGGGCGCTGCCCGGTCGCACCCGCATGCCGATCATCGCGAGCCGATCGAAGCCGATCGTCAGCGGGTTGGCGATGCCGACGATCTGGAGCGTGCCGCTCTCCTCCAGGCGTTGCACCCGATAGCGCACCGAGGACGCCGGGATGCCCAGGTCCTCGGCGATCTGCTTGTACGCACGCCGGCCGTCGGCCTGGAGGATGGCGATGATGCGCCGGTCGATGTCGTCCAACGGGCCTGCGGGGTTCATGCGGCTGCTCCGGGTGTGCTGTGGCGCCGAGTTCGGCACGTCCTCTCGATCCTCGGCAGTCATCTTGCCCTGTTCTTCTCGCCTCCCCGGCACACCCGGCCCGCCGGGGCCGCTCACGTCGGTCACGAGTCGAAGCCCAGACCGAGCCGGTCGAGCGTGCGCAGCCACATGTTGCGGCCGCCGTGCGCGTCCTCGCGGGCCATCGACCAGCGGGTGGCCTGGATGCCGATCCAGCGCGCGGGCTCGGGCGGGAACGGGATGGGCTTGCGCTTGATCATCTCGATTTCCGTACGCTCGGATCGGGTGCCCGCGAGCAGGTCGAGCACGACCTCCGCGCCGAACCGGGTGGCGCCCACGCCCAGTCCGGTGAAGCCGAGCGCGTAGCCGACCCGGCCGGCCGCAGCGGTGCCGGCGAACATGCAGAACCGGGTGGTCGAGTCGATCACCCCGCCCCACGCGTGCGAGAAGGCGACGTCGGCCAACGGCGGGAAGGTCGCGGCGAACTGCTCGGCGAGCACGTCGAACGTCTGCGGCCGCTGGGTCAGCGCCTCGTCCACCTTGCTGCCGAAGTGGTAGATGGCGTCGTAGCCGCCCCACAGGATGCGGTTGTCCTCGGTCTTGCGCACATAGTGGAACTGGTTGCCCGCGTCGGTGACGCCGTGCGCACCGGTCCAGCCGATCGCGGCCAGCTGATCGTCCGTCAGCGGCTCGGTGGTGAGCGCGTAGTCGTACACCGGCACCATGCTCAGCCCGAGCCGGCGCAGCAGCGGTGGAAAGATGTTGGTGGCCAGTGCGACCCGGCGCGCGCCGACGATCCCGTACGGGGTGGTGAGCCGGATCAGGTCGGTGGGCTTGGTGTCGATCGCGGTGACCTCGGTGCGCTCCACGATCCGCACACCGGCGTCCAGGCAGGCCCGGCGCAGCCCCCACACCAGGCGGGCGGGGTCCAACAGCGCGTAGTCGGGCTGCCATACGCCCGCCGACCACAGCGGCGAGTCGACGTAGGCCCGCAGCGCGTCGTGTTCGAGGTATTCGGCCTTCTCGCCGTGGCGGTTGGCGACCGGTACCGACGCGCGCAGCGCCTGGGCCTGCCACGGGGTGGCGGCCACCGCGACCTTTCCGGTGCGGGCGAAGCCGCAGTCGATGCCGTGCGTGTCCAGGTCGCGTTCGAACGCGGCCAGGTTCTGCGCGCCCAGGCGTTGCAGCGTGTCGATCTCGTCCGGCCAGCGCTGGAGGCCGTTGGCCAGGCCGTGGGTGAGGCTGGGGGAGCAGAAACCGCCGTTGCGCCCACTGGCGGCGTGGCCACAGGTGCCCTGTTCGAGCACGAGTACGTCGCGGCCGGGATCGCGTTGTTTGGCGATCAGGGCGGTCCACAGGCCCGTGTATCCGCCGCCGACCACGGCCAAATCGGTCCGGGTGTCCCCGACCTGGCGGGGCAGCGGCTCCGGGTGTTCGGGCCGATCCAGCCAGAACGGTTCCTGGGCGGTGCGGCGCAACGCGGTGCGGTGGCTGGGGGTCATGCGGTTCCCTTGCGGGTTGTGGCCGATATGTGCACTGAGCCGGCCCTCGAACGCCGGCCGGGCTGTCATGGCTCGATTCGCGAAGCCGGCCCGGCCGGCGTTCGAGGGCACCGGGGCCGAAGGCCGGTTCGACTCGGCCCGGCCGCGTTCGAGGTCGATCAGCCCGGCCGGCGCTTGAGGCCAAAGCCGGTCCGGCGATTGGGGACCTAAAGGTTGATCACGCCCGTGCGCAGGTCGGACATGTCCAACAGCGTGTGCTTGCCGCCGATCCGGCCCCAGCCCGTGCCCCGGTTGCCGGCTCCGCCGAACGGCATGTTGACGTCCCAGAAGCATGTGCTGTCGTTGACCACGACCTGGCCGACGGCCATCTCCTCGACGAAGCGGTAGGCCGCGCGCATGCTGCTCGTGAACACCGCGCCCTGGAGGCCGAGCTTGTCGTCGTTGGCCAGCCGCAGCGCGTCGTCCTCGTCGGCGGCGGTGATGATCGGCACGACCGGGCCGAACGATTCCTCGCGCGAGAGCAGGCTGTCGACCGGGACCTGGTCCACGACGGTGAACTCGTAGTACAGGTCGGTCGGCATGCCCTCGCGGCGCTTGCCGCCGAGCAGCACCTTGGCGCCGCGCTCGTGCGCGTCGGCGATGTGCCGGTCCATCTTCGCGGCGACGCCCTCGTTGTTGAGCGAGCCCAGGTTGGTCGCGGCGTCGAACGGGTCGCCGAGCACCACGTCCTCGGCGGCGCGCAGTACGGCGGCCACGAACGCGTCGTGCACCTCGTCCACCACGATCACCCGCTCGGTGGCGCAGCAGACCTGGCCGGCGCACAGGTACGCGCCGTAGACCGCGGCCTTGGCGGCGGCGTCCAGGTCGGCGTCCTTCAGCACGACCAGCGGACCGTTGCCGGAGCACTCCATGATCGAGCGCTTGAGACCTGCGCTGGCCTGGATCTTGGCGCCGGTGGCGGAGGAGCCGATGAAGCCGATCGCGTCGATGCCGTCGTGGCGCACCAGCGCGTCACCGGTGGCGCCCTCGCCCGGGAGGATGTTGATCAGGCCCTCGGGGACGCCGGCGGCGACGAACGCCTCCATCGCCTTGAGCACGGTCAGCGGCGTGTTGGCCGGCGGCTTGACCACGTGCGCGTTGCCGGTGGCCAGGCCCGGGGCGACGAACTCGGCGAGCATGAGCAGCGGGAAGTTCCAGGGGGTGATGATGCCCCACGTGCCGACCGGCGCGTAGAAGGTCCACATACGCTTGGTGCCGTCGGTGGAGGGCATCGTCTCGCCGTGCAGCCGGACCGCGTCCTCGGCGTGCAGGTGGAAGAGCTGCGCGGCCTCCTCGATGTCGGCGACCGACTCGGCGAGCGGCTTGCCCTGCTCCAGGGTCTGGAGGCGGGCCAGTTCCTCGACGCGCTTGGTGATCTCGTCGCCGATGCGGTGACACAGCTCGGCGCGCTGCCAGACGTTGACCTTGGCCCACGCGCGCTGTGCGGTGTTGGCGGCGGCCACGGCCTTGTCCAGGTCGGCGGCGGTGGGCACCGGGATGGTCGCGACGTACTCGCCGGTGACCGGGCTGACCACGTCGTAGCCCTCCGCGCCGGTGCCGTCGACGTAGGCGCCGTTGATGAAGAACTGGTGGCGGGCGGAGCCGTTGCTGCTCATGCGGGGGGATCCCTCTCTGTCCTCGGGCGGCGTGTGCTCAGACTTCATCAGCAACTTTGACCTGTCAATAGATCCCAATGAGCAACTTCCACAGGTCTCATTTGTCGAATGAACAAAGACGAAGCCTTGACGTGGTCGAAAACTCGCATCTATAACAGGGCCATCAGCAGGGCCGACGACGCCGCCGACAACGGCGCCCCCCGAGCCCGCGACCCCCTCCCCCAAGCGGCCGTCCCCCGGGATCACCCACCGGCCGCTCCCACCCCGCGAAGGGGACACAGATGACCGCGTCAACTCAGCCGGCCGCCCCCGGCTCGACCGGCCCCACACAGGCCGACACCACACCGGCCGGCGCTGCGGCGAATGCGCCCGCGCTCGCCAAGAAGATGCGCTGGTACGACGGCTTCGCGATGTCGCTGACCATGCCCGCCGCCCTGATCGCCTCGCTGGGTGCGTCGATCGGCGGACTCGGCGCGTGGGGCGCGATCGCGCTGTGGGCCGGTTCGATGGTCCTGGCCACGATCGCCAACTGGATCTACACCGAGCTCGCCGCGATGTTCCCCGAATCGTCCGGCGGCATCGCGCACTATGCGACCGAGGGTTGGAAGAAGCGGGCACCGTTCGTCGGCCCGCTGGCCAGCATCGGCTATTGGTTCCCGTGGACCACCGCGCTGTCCGTGTACGCGGGCATCATCGGCTCACTGGTCCAGGCTCAGTGGTTCAAGGGCCAGGACTGGACGCTGGACCTGGGCATCGCCGAGCTGACCTTCCCGATCGTGGTCGGCCTCGCGGTGATCGTGCTGCTGTTCGGCGCGGCGATGTTCGGCCTGCACGTCGCGATGTGGGTCGTCTACGTCACCGGCGGCATGCTCCTGGTGCCGCTCGCGGTGTTCATCGTGCTGCCGTTCGCCAGTGGCGACTGGAGCGCGAGCAACCTGCACTGGAACCTGCACGGTGCGGCGGGCATCCGCGAGTCGCTGGTGTGGCTGTACGTGATGGCCTGGACGTCGTTCGGCGTCGAGGTCTGCGCGACCTTCGCCCCGGAGTACAAGGACACCGTCAAGGACACCTCCCGGGCGCTGCGCGCGGGCGTGCTGTTCTCGCTCGGCGTGTTCATCCTGCTGCCGCTGGCGCTGGCCGGGTACGTCGGCGAGGGTGCGATCGCGCTCGACCCGACCACGTTCTACGTCGGCGCGTTCAACGATCTGGTGGGCGGCGCGGCCGACCTGATGGTGGTCTTCCTGATCGCGTCGCTGCTGCTGATCATGATCACCGGTCTGGCCGACGGTTCCCGGGTGCTCTACAACATGGGCAAGGAGGGCACCACGATCAAGCAGGTCGGCGTGCTCGACAAGCGCGGCGTGCCGGCTCGGGCGCTGATGATCGCGCTCGTGGTCAACGTGGTCATCCTGATCGCGCTCAAGACGCCGTTGGCGATCATCGTGACCGGCAACCTGGGCTACATCCTGACCCACATCCTGGCCATCTCCGGCTTCGCGATGTTGCGCAGGGACCGCCCCGACCTGGCCCGCCCGATCCGGCTGCCGAACTTCTTCGTCCCGTTGGCCTGGCTCCTCGCCGCGTTCCTGATCGTGGTGCTGGTGGTCGGCGCGACCGGCTTCTCCATCACCGGCTACGGCGGCTACAAGGAACTCGGGGTCGCCTGCGGGGTGCTCATCGTCGGCGTGGCCCTGTGGCTGTACCGCACCAAGGTCCAGGACCCACGCGACGCGGCCGGCACCGAAACGGCCCACCGCCGCTGAACCCGGCCCACCACGAACGGGGTCCCGCGCCTGGCGCGGGACCCCGTTCGTCGTCACGGCCGGTTCGAAACCCACCCGACCCCGTTCGTCGTCAGCGGCCGGTTCGAAACCCCACCACACGCGCCCTCACCGGCTCGGGACACCCACCTCGTGGCCGGCCGGTTCGCGACCCCTGCCGGAGCTCGCGAGGCACACTCGACCCATGTCCACCGAACCCCCGACCACCTACCGACTGACCTCCGCCATCGAACTGACCGGGCCCGGAATCCGGCTACGCGAATGGACCGACGCCGACCTCCCGTCCCTGGTCGACCTCTTCGACGAGGTCGAGACGGCCCGATGGACCCCGCTCGCTTCGCCCTTCGATGCCGAAGCCGCCCGCGAGTTCCTCACCAAGGCCCGGCAGGCCAGGGCCGAACATCGCTCGATCCAATTGGCCGTGACCCTCGACGGCGGCGAGCCCCGCGGCGTGATCATGTTGTTCGTCGGCCTCGACGGGCGTCGCGATCAGGCCGAGTTGGCGTACACGATCGGGGCCGCCCATCGCGGTCGGGGGCTCGCCGCGAAGTCGGTCCGGCTGATGACCGACTACGCCTACCGGGTGGTGGGCGTGCACGCCGTGGGTCTGCGGATCCCGTCGGACAACATCGCCAGCATCGGCGTGGCCCGGGCCACCGGGTTCGTCCGCACCGACGCGCCGACGATCGTCCGCGACCGCCGCGGCAGTCCGTTCACCCTGGAGATGTGGCTGCACCGGCGGCTTGCGTGATCGCCGCTCCTGTCCCTCGTCTTCACGAGGCTCACTTCGGGGCGGCCTCGATCCGGTCGCGCAGTTCGGTGTAGCGGGCGCGGCGGTCCGGGCGGGCGTGTGCGGCGGCCTTGCGCAGTGTGGGCAGCGCGGGTGCGCCGATCCGGGCCAGTCCCTCGGCGGCGGCCTCGCGAAGCACGGGGTCGGTGTCGCCGAACAGGGCGACCAGGGTGGGGACGGCGGGCTCCCAGCGGGCGTGGGACAGGGTGCGGATGGCGCCTCGGACGACGTCCCGACGCGGGTCGTCGAGCAACTTCTCGGTGTGCCGCAGATACTCGGGACGGGCCAGGACGCGCCGCGAGATGCGATGGGCGTGCAGTCGCACCCTCGGGGCCGAATGGCTCAGCAACTCGACGACGAGGGCCCGCACTTCGTCGTGGCCGGCATGCTCGTCGGCGAGTCGGGACAGGGCTCGGCGGGCCTGTTCGGGGGCATCGCCGCGGGCGAGGCCGATCAGTTCGTCGCGCGTGGGCTGTTCGGCGCCGACGGGCACCGAACGCTTGCGCAGTGCGATCAACGCCGAGCCGTTGCGGCCGATCGCACCGGCGCGCAGAAGCAGTCCGTCGGTCAGGGTCAATCGGTCGGCGAGGGCGCCGCGCCCCTCGACGCGCAACCGACGCACCGCCTCGGTCAGTTCCGGAGTGCGCCGCATCGACCGGTCGAGCAGCAGGTCGAGGCAGCCCCAGCGCCCCGCTTCCAGCCGGGTCCGCAGCACCTCGGCGAGGGCGTCGCCGGAAAGTCCTCGGGTGGCGGCGAACGCCTGTGCCCTGGTCGCCGGTGCGCCGTTCTCCCACCACGAGATCAGGTGCGGCGCCATACGTTCCAGTTCTTCCGCCGGCAGCAGCGCGCAAAGGCCCGCGGCGCGTTCGCGACCGGCCTCGTCGTAACCGTCGAAGTCGGTGATCCGGAGCAGGTCTTGGGCAAGCCGCACCCGGCGCGGCAGGGCGAGCGTGCCGCGCAGGTGGGCGTCGAGGACCAGCCGCCGTACCTCCGGCTCGTCCCATCCGCTCAGCATCCGGGCGGCGGCGGTGCGCCGGGCCGGTTCGGTCGCGGTGAGCAGTGCGAGCAGGCGCTCGCGTTGTGCGGTCGAGCGTGGTTGGTCCAGGTCGGCGGGCTCCGGGACGCGGACGGGCGCCGTGGCGCGGTTGACCTGTTCGGCCAGGATCCACGGCGGTGCGTCGATCGGTTGAAGTTCCGTCAGCCAGTCGAGCAGGAGTTCCCGGGTGTGTGGATCGGCGGTCGGGAAGGCGTCGATCAGCGCGGCGACGCGGGATCGGGAGTCGACGTCGACGGGGTTGTCGGCCGCGGCGCGGAAGGCGGTGAGCGTGCGGGGCGAGCCCACCGCCTCGCCGAGGGCGGACCGCCAGGCGACCAGGGCGGCGGCGGTACGGGCCGCGGCGGTGGGGTCGAGCGGCGAGCCGGGGGCCGCGGCCGCGTCGGGCCCGTCGGTGGGCCGGGCGGCCTTCGCGGTCGTCGACCCCGCTGCGCCCTTCGAGGCGAACACCTGCCGCAGCAACGTGACTTCGGCGTCCCAGGGGTTCGGCCCCGAGCGCGCTCCGAGCAGGGCCCGGTCCACGTCGGCGCGGGTGAGTACGGCTCCGCAGCTCCGCAACACGGCCAACGGCCGCACGCCCGCGAAGGACTGTGCCGGCAGCGCGCGCACCCGAGCCGCGACGACGAAGGCGGCGACCTCGGACAGCGTACCCGCGATCGCTTCGAGGATCTTCTCCACCCCTTCCACGGTGCCGAGTTCGGCCGCGAGCACGTGGTACGCATCGGCGAACGCGGCACGCTCGGCGTTCGCCCACGGCCCCGGACAGACGTCCACGACCAGGCGCAGTACGGCCGCCCGGTCCGCGGGCCGATCGTGGGCGATCGCGAGCAGTTGCGGCAACGCCTCGCGCAGGACCCTGCGTTGCGCGGGGCTCGACTGTTGCGGCCGACCGGCCAGGCGCAGCACGGCCCGCGCGTCGTGACCGGGGCGGCGCTGCCGGGCGAGCGTGATCAGGTCGCCCCGTACCTCGGCGTCCTCCTCCGACACCGGCTCCGGCGGCGCCGGCGCGATGTCGTACGCCGCGAACTCCGCGACCAGGTCGGCCGGCACGCCGAAGCCCAGGTCCAGGTCGCCGCACGCTAGAGCGGCAAGCAGCGGCCGGGTGAGCGGCGAGTCGCGTCGGGCCAGGGCTGCCACGGCCCGCGCGGACAGTTCACCGTCCAGGGCGTCCAGCAGCAGCCCGCACTCGCGCGCGTCCGTCGCCCGCTCCGCCGCGGACAACACACACGCGGTGTAGCCCTTGCCCAGGATGGTTCGAAGCGCGGCCGTCAGCGACTCGCGCAGGCCCGGGTTGTCGTGCCGGCCGAGCAGGCCGAGCAGCGCCGGGACCTGGGCCGGTGTACCCGCGTCGAGCAGCGCCCGCGCCGCCGTCTTGCGGATGTTCATCACCGGATGCTCCAGGCACGCCGCGATCGCCTCGCCGGCCCAATGGGCCCGTGCGCGGCCGAGCGCGTGCAGGGCCTGACGCACCGTCTGTGGATCGGCGACCGAGGTGAGCGGGATGAGGCTTGCGGACAACGACCGGGCCGCGTCCGGGTCCGCGTCGCGTGCCAACAGCGCGATGGCGTGCTTGCGGACGTGTGGATCGCGGTGTCGCACGAGCCGGTGGATCCGCTGCTTGACGCCCGGAGTCCGGATCCGGGTCAGGAGTTCGAGCAGGACGGCTGTTTCGGCGGCGGTGATTCCCGCGCGGTCCAGCAGGTCGAGGGTGATGTCGGTGAGCAGCGCACCGCGCGCCGCCTCCGGGTGGGCGGCGTCCGGCAGGCACACCGGGCGCAACACGCCGCGTCGGTGCAGCCGTTCACCGAGATCGCCGATGGCCTCGATCACCTCTTCCGGCACGACCGGTTCGGCGATCTCCTCGCCCCGGTTCGCCACGAGGTCGCCGACCACCCGCAGCAGCAGGTCCGCGAGCACGGGAACGTTGCGCGCATCGCCGTTGCGGGCGAGCCGGCACAGTGCGTCGGCCGGCCGGTGCACGTCGAGGTCCGAGGTGAGCAGGGCGAGTTCGTCCGAATCGGGGATACCGAGGTCGGTCGCGATCCGTTTCGGCAGCTCTCGGCGGTCGAGCCGAGCCCGCAACTCCCGGCGGGCGTCCGGATCGTCGGTGAGGTGCCACACCAGTTCCAGGGCCCGGTCCGCCGCCGCCCGCAGATGTGGCACGACCACGCCGTCGGGATCGTCCATGCCCAGCCCCGCGCGCAGGGCCGCGACCGTGCGCGGACCACCGATCGCCGCCAATGTGCCCAGCACCGCCCGGGGAGCCCTGGGCAGGGCGGCGAGCACCGCGTCCTCCGCGTCCCGGTGGCGCAGTTCGCGCAGGACGGACAGGATCGGCTCGGGCCGCTCCGAGCCGGCCAGTCGTGCGGTGAGCACCTCGGCGACCGGTAGATCGGGTGCTCCCTGAGCGGCCGTCGAGTGCAGCAGGTCCAGGCATCGAGGCCAGTGCGGATCGTCCTCCGACACCGCCGTCAGGACCCGCAACGCTTCGTGGCGCACGGTGAACAGCACGATCGCGTAGGTCACCGAGGACACCCGGTGGTCCGCGAGCGCCACTTCGATCACGGCCGGCACGTCGTCGGCCCGGACGAAGTGCCCGCGTCGATGCATCGCCCGCAGACACTCGGCCATCGGCTCGGCGAACAGCAGCGGGTCCGTGCGCGCGAGCGTCAACAGTGCGGTCGTGTCGCCACGTTCGGCGAACTCCCCGACCAGCGCGAGGGCGCGTCGGCGCCGGTTTCCGGGCAATCGCGGATCCGCCGCGATCTCGCGCAGCAACCCGGACAGGCCGAACCGCGCGGCCGCTTCCACGGCCTGCGGATGCTCGGACACCAGCCGTCGGAGCGCGGGCTCGATCCCGCGCGGTGCCGCACCGGCCGCCCACGGTTCGGCCAACGCGGCCAGCGCTCCCGCGACCACCCGCGCCCCGCCGGCCGGGTCCAACAACTCGACCAACCGGACGCGCGCCTGCTCGGGCCCCAACAGCGCGCCGTACACCGCCTCGCGCAGCACCCGCAGTGCCGCCGCGCGCAGCACCGGATCGGGCCGGGCGATCAGCCCGCGCAGGTAGCCGTCGAGGTCGGCCGGATCGCCGGCGTCGATCGCGCCGACCGCCTGGTACAGCTCCTCGCCCGGCCGTTCGGCCCGCACGCTCGCCTCGGGTCGGCCGATGATCTCGGCTCGCAACCAGGCGATCCGAACCTTGGCCGGCCATGCCGCCGACCGCCATTCCGGCACCGGAACGCGCAGCCTCGCGTACACCTGTGCCAGTACCGCCGCCGTCTCGGCCGACCCGGGCGACACCCCGGACAACAGGCTCGCCGACTCCGCGAGCAAGCCCTGATCGGGTCGCCCCGCGCGTTCCCGGAGCAACACGACTCCGAGGTGGCGCAGCACCGGGTCCGAGTGCCGGATCAACCGCCGCAGCACCGCGACCGGGCAGGGCGTCGTCTCGTCGAAGTAGGCGCAGAGCCAGCCCACGTCGCCCCGGCGCACGGCCTCTGCCACGGCCTCCGTCACGGCCTCCGTCACGGCCTCCGTCACGGAGGCAGGGTCGGCAGTCGTCATCGCTCGATCCTAGGCAGGCCGCCGAATCGGCACGAGCGAGTATTCGCGCCGGGTCCGGCGCCACCGGAGCTGTCACCAGGCGGCGTCACCGGGCGCTGTCGCCTGGCGCTGTCGCCTGGCGCCGGACCCGAGGTCATCCGGTCAGCAGGCGCCCAGGTCCTGCCAGACGCCCCATTGGCCGGTCGTACCCGGCTCCTCGCCCTGGGTCCACCACTTCGCCTTCCACGAGTGACCCTTGTGCGACACGGTGTTGTTCGCGACGTAGATCGCGGCGCGGTCCCACGCCGTCGTGGTGCACGTGCTCGGCGGGACGGTGGTCGGCGGCGTCGTCGTCGGCGGGGTCGTGGTGGGCGGGGTCGTGGTGGGCGGTGTGGCGCCCGCGAACCGGACGGAGAACTTGGTGAAGTCGTAGGCGCCCTGCGGCACGCTGCTGCACACGCCCGAGGTCTTGCCGTTGTTGTCCGGCGGTGTGCACTGGCGGTCCCGGTTGACCGACCAGTTCGTGAAGCGCGCCATGTGGTGGCTGATCGCGTAGTCGTAGACCGTCTGGAAGTCGGCCTGGTAGAAGTACTCGCCGGTGTCGCTGCGTCCGTTCATCTGCGAAATGCCCTCGTGGGCATAGGCGGTGGCGGTGTCCCAGCCGAACGTGTTGCGCAGGACGGTGTTGAAGTTGGTCAGCGCCGAGGTCTGCGCGGCGGCGCCGTTGAACCCGCCGTCGAAGGGCATGATGGAGAAGTTGTCCGGGACGAAGCCCTGCGCCTTGGCCTCGTTCAGCATCTGCTTGCCGAACCAGCCGGTGCCGTCCGCCGTGGCGGCCGTGGTCACCGAGAGGTAGATGCCCGGGTTGCGCTGCTGGATGATCTTGGCGGCGCCGATCTCGTTGTGGATGGCCGCGGCGTTCTCGTACTCCGGCTCCTCCAGGTCGAAGTCCAGGGCCTTGAGCGAGTACTTGTCGATCACCTGCTGGTACGCGGCGGCGGTTGCCTCGGGGGTGCCGCAGGTCTGGCCGAGCTTGGTGCCGCCGTAGCCGCCGGCGGAGGCCGAGACGTCACCGCCCTTGGCTCGGATCGCAGCGATCACACCGGCCACCGCGGTATCCGTGGAGGTGGGCTTGGTGCCGTCCCAAGTCGGCGTACAACCACCGCCGTTGGGTGCCAGGATGAAGGCGAGCTGGAACGCCTTCAGGCCGGTGGCGTCCATCACCGCGCCGGCGTCCGGCGGGTCGTTGTCGAGCGGCATCAGGTACGGGGCGGCGGCATACCAGTTGCTGCCGATACCGGTGGTCGCCGGGGACGCGGCGGGGCCGGCGGCGGTCGCGCCGCCGGTGAACGCGAACAGCGAGATCAACCCGGCCGACGCTGCGGCGGCGGCCAGGACAGGGACGTAGCGACGTGCCACGGGGGACTCCCTCGGAGGATTTGGTATAGACCAACGGCCAAAGGGTGGGCCTTCCACTTCCGGGTCGTCAATACATTGGACTGGACCAATTTTCGACGCGCTCCGCAGACGCGCGCGCGTGCGGAGCCGTGGCCACGGCGCGGGCGACGCCCTGCGCGCCGCGTCGGCCTCGGTCGTCCGGCAGGTCGTCCGAGGCCCGAGCCGGCAGCTGCAACGTGCGATGTTCGCCCGGGCGTTGCCCGGGCGGGGAAGCCATTTCGTCGGGTCGTCCTCGGGGTGGGGCAGGCTTCCGGCATGAGCCCTCGTCAGGAGCCCAACCCCTGCCGGGCCTTGCGGTTCGGTGTGAATTCGTACAGGCCCAGCAGCCCCGGGGCGTCCACGATCCCCGGGCCGCCCGCCGCCGCCCACGCCGCTATCTCGCCGGTCGCGTCCCGGTCGTTGACCGTCCCGAACCAGGTCGGCCGCCCGCCCGCCGCACGGCCCGCCGACGAGGGCTGCACCACGATCACATTGCCGCGCTCGCACGGGCCCAGACAGTCGCTGAGCCGGACCGCGACCCGAGTACCGGTCAGGGCCGCGCTCAACGTGGCCGGTTGGCCCGCGTGATCCGCACCCGCGATCTTGGCCGTGCCGCAACAGCAGCCCCGGCACACGGTGATCGTGCACGCGGCCGAACCGGCGGCCGACGCGGCGGGCTGCGCCGCGCGATCACGACGAGTGGCACGGCGCGAGCGGGGAGAGCGGGCAGAGCGGGAGGGATCCGAGCGGTCCGGCTCGGATCCCTCCGCCGAGCCGGCCGAGCCATCCGAGCGGGTCGAGCGGGTCGAGCGGGTCGAGCGGGTCATGGGAACTCTCCTTCGCGAGTTCGATCCGGGTCCCGACCGAGACGACGCGACGGCGCCGGCCACGAAGACGCGGACCGACCCTCCCGCGAGGCTCCGGGTGGGCCGCGCACGGACGTGCCGCGCACGGGCGAAGGGCAGGTCTTCGGACTCGTGGGCACGTCGGCCCGTTCGGGCACCGACACCTACCGGCCGTCGCTTCCCGGACACCGTGCTCGGCGTCCAGTGCGTGATGACGACTCTCGTTCCCACTCACCGCTGCGGGGCAGTTCCGGACTCGCACCGGATTCCCTCTTGCGACACGCACCCCGGCCGGGGCGGTGAACCATTCGCGCAGGTCAGCTTAGGCGCCCCTGATCCGGACGGGGCGATGTGAGCCAGGTCACCGGCAACTCGGACCGACTTGGTCTGGACCTTTCGTGGTCCGACGCGGTTATATTCAACCGTCTTTACTAAACCGAGCATGCAATAAGTCCACGCCGCGCAGGCGTCGGCCAGCCGAGGGGGCGTCCGTGAGCAGCATGGCGACATTGCCGGACGAAGCGGTCTTCGGTGAGCCCAAGTACTGGCAACTGCGCACCTCGCTGCTGAAGGCGATCGAGGAGGACTTCAGCTCCGGCGACGTCCTGCCCAACGAGCGCGACCTCGCGGCCCGCTTCGGCGTCGCCCGGGCCACCCTTCGGCACGCCCTCGAACAGCTCGAACTCGAAGGCCGCCTGGTCCGCAAGCGCGGCGCCGGCACCACTGTCGCCGGACCGCGCGTGGACGTCTCGCTCAGCGCCGACGGCGAGGGCTGGCCGGGCGTGGACCTGCGCGACCGCGAGGTGATCGACTGCGCCACGGTGCCGGTGACCGACGACTTCGCGGATACCCTCAAGGGCCGCCCCTCGGCCCTGGTGCACCGGCTGCGCCGCCGGCAGTTCTCCATGCGCCAGGTGGTCGGGCTGGAATGCCTGTACGTCTCCCGCGCCGTCGTGCCCTCGTTGTCCACCCGAGTCCCGGGCTTCGAGCGCGCCTCGCTGATGCTGCGTCAACTGCGCGGCCACCGCCTGGAGGGCCGGCACCGCGCGGTCGAACTGGGCGTGGCCGAGGCCGAGGAGGCCCGCTACCTGGAGCGTCCGCCGGGTACCGCCGTACTGGTCGTGACGACGACGTACACCGCGCTCGGCCGGACCGCCGCGGTCACCGTGGCGACCTATCGCGCCGACACCTGCCGGCTGGCGTTCGCCGAGGCAGGGCCGACCGCGTTGCGGCCGGCGTCCTGATTCGACGCGAAATCTGGGTACCATCCGCGCCTGAGCGACGACGTGTACGACGGGCGTGGCGGCCCGGACGCACGTACCGCGCGCCGGCGCGATGAGAGGACAAGAGCTGTGGCACAGGCGACCGGCGGAGATTCCTCCGTGGTCCGGCGGATCAACTCAGCGGCGACCCTGCGCGCGTTGCGCGGTGGCGAGGTGTTGACCGTGACCGCGCTGATGGAGGCCACCGGTCTGTCCCGCCCCACCGTCGAGGGTGTCGTCGACGGCCTGCTCGCCGAGGGTCTGGTCGTGGAGACCACCACCGCCGAGAGCGAGGACGGCAGTCGTCCGCGTGGTCGGCCGGCTCGACGCTTCCGCTTCCACGCCGAGGCCGGTCACCTGCTCGGTATCGACGTCGGCGTGCACCACATCCGAGTCGTGCTCGCGGACCTCGCCGGCACGATCGTCGGCCGGGCCGCACGCACCGTGGAGGAGGACTGCGAGGCCGAGGACCGGCTCGAACGGGTGCGCGGCCTGGTCAGCGAGACCCTGCGCCGGGCCCAGGTGTCCCGGGGTTCGTTGTGGGGCGTGGGCGTGGGAACGCCCGGGATCGTGGACACCGAGGGCGTGGTCACCCTGTCCTCGGCGATGCCGGGCTGGACCGGCCTGGACCTCGGCGGCCGACTCGGCCGCTCGTTCAGCTGTCCGGTCCAGGTCGAGAACGACGCCAACCTGGCCGCGATCGGCGAACGCTGGAAGGGCATCGCGGTCGGGTCCGACGACATCGTCTACGTGATGGCCGGCCTCAGCCCGGGCGCCGGGTCGTTCATCAACGGCCGCCTGCACCGCGGCTTCGGCGGCGCCGCGGGCGAGATCGGCGCGCTGCACCTGCTGGGCCGCCAGGTCACTCCGGAGAATCTGCTGTCCACCACCGGCACGCCGCTGCCGCCGCTGGACGAGGCGGCTGTCGGCGAGGTGTTCCGGCACGCGGCCGAGGGCGACCGGACCGCGACCGAGGCGGTGGACCGGTTCGTCCAGCGGCTGATCCACGACGTCACCGCGCTGGTGCTGGCGCTGGATCCGGAGATCGTGGTGATCGGCGGCTGGGCGGCCGGCCTCGCGGACGCGGTCCCGCCGCTGACCACCGAGCTGCGCCGGTTGTGCCTGCGGATGCCGCGCGTCGAACTGTCCGCACTGGGCGCGGACGGCGTGGCCCTCGGCGCCGTACGGGTGGCCCTCGACCGGGTCGAACACCGCCTGTTCGCGGTCGAGCACACGGGCTCGGCCAGGGCGTAGCGCGGCCTTTCCGCGCGCCCGGGTCGGGACGCGGATCGGGACGCGGGTCGGGACGCGAATCCGGCCGCCGCTGATGCCCGCTCGGTGATCACCACCGGGATGTCCCGGGTGGTGCCCTCCTGATAGGCCCGGTACGCCGGCATCGCCGCCACCATCAGCGCCCACAACCTCGGCTTCTCCGCCGCCGTCGCGGTGCGCGTGCGCGCGGTGAAGACCTCGCCGCCGATGTCGACCGTGGCGGTCGGCTCGGCGACCAGGCGCCGCCCGCGCGTGGTCGGCAGCAGGTCGTCGATGCCTTCCCGGGGCCGCCCGTCCGTGGCCGGGAAGCGCTCGATGTGCGCGGCCACCCACGGATCGGAAGGGTCCAAGACCCGCTCGGTCATCGACCGTCCTCGATCCCGACATGTACCCCACGCAGCTTCGGCGCGTCGACCTCGTCCAGCAGCGCGATCGCGAAGTCCGGGTAGGACACCCGGCTTTCCGCGTCGGCGGGGGCCGCGCGGTAGTAACCGGTACGGACGCCCTCATGATCGAAGTCGCCGGACGGGCTCAGCACGACCCACTCCGGCACGACTCGCTTCGCTACGACTCGCTTCTGCACGACTCGCTTCTGCACGATCCGCTCTGGTGCGACTTGCTCTGGTGTGCTCTGCTCTGGAACGACTTGGTCCTGTACGACCTGCTCCGGTACGACATGAGGAGCGTCGTCGACGGCGCCCGATCCGGCCGCCCGCAGTGTCGCGTTGCCTTCGGCATGCGCGAGGAAGAACGCCCGGTACTCCTGGGGATAGCCCGGCGTATCCATCAACAACTCGCCGGACTCGGCCGGCAGCACCGACGCCAGACCCACCCACACCAACCGTCCGACGCCCGCCCGGGCGAGCCCGTCCAGCAGCGCCCGCACCGCGCGCACGAAGAAGTCGCCGACCGGCGCGGCCGGGTCGAATACCGCCGCGATCGCCGCGTCGTGCCCCGCCGCGAGTTCGGCCACCGCATCCGCGTCGGTCACGTCACCCGCGCACACCCGCACGTCCGGGCCGGCCAGATCCGAGTACTTCGCGGGGTCGCGCACCACGGCGGTGACCCGATGCCCCCGGCGCAACGCCTCCGCGACGGCCGTGCGTCCGGTCCGACCACCTGCGCCGAAAACGATGATGCCGCTCATCGATCCACCCCGTTCGTCCGGGCCGAGCCCTTGCCCCGACCACCGCCACGCACGCTACCCAGGGCGGTGGTTACCTTCCGGATACCGGCTACGGTGGGCCCATGAGCGAGGCCATCGGAGAACCCCTGCGGGCGGACATGTTCGATCCGGTCTGCCCGTCGAACCTGTCCCCGATCCATTTCGGCGACAAGTGGGCCGGGATGATCATCCGTTGCCTGGAGGGTGGTCCGCGGCGCTTCTCCGAACTGCGTGTGCCGATGCACGGCGTCACCGCAAAGGTGCTCACCCGGTCACTGCGCACGCTCGAACGCGACGGCCTGATCAGCCGCACCGCACTCGACACCCCGGTACGCCGGGTGACCTACGCGCTCACCCCGCTGGGCCGCGGCATGCTGGTCCCGATGAACGCCGCGTGCGCATGGACGGCGGCGAACTGGGACGAACTCCTCGACGCACGCGAGTCGTCCGGGGGCTGAACCGGAGTGCTTGAGCCGGAGTGCGTGGTTGGGGAGGGTGGGGAGGGTGGGGCGGGTAGAGCGGCGCCGGCGACCGCTAGCGCGTCTCGGTGACCTTTGCGAGTGCCCGAGGGGCGTCCGGGTCGCAGCCGCGTCCCAACGCGACCTCGCGTGCGAGCAGTTGCAGCGGCAGGATCTCCAGGATCGGCGAGACCTCCTCGGCCTGCCCGGTCGGCAGCACGAAGCCCCGGCCGTACTCGGCCACCGACTCGGCGGACCCGATCACGTACAGGTCCGCGCCTCGTTCGCGCAGCCGGTCGAGCACCGGCCGCAGCGCCTGCCCGCCCGCGCCGTCCGGCGCCACCGCGAGCACCGGCCAGGCCCGGTCGACGATCGCGAGCGGGCCGTGCATCAGGTCCGCGCCGGAGAACGCCTGGGCACCGATGTAGCTGGTCTCCATGATCTTCAACGCCGCCTCGCGTGCGGTCGGATAGCCGTAGCCGCGCGCGGTGACCACAAGTCGGTCGGCGAACCGGTAGCGCTCGGCGGACGCCTCGATCTCGGCGTGCCGATCCAGGATCGCGCGCGCCGCCTCGGGCAGCGCCCGGGCGGCCTCGCCGGTACCGCCCCGGAGGTGGTCGACCAGCAGGAACAGGGTGAGCAGCTCGGCGGTGTAGGTCTTGGTCGCGGGCAGCGCGAGCTCGGGACCGGCGAGCACGTCCAGGTGCAGATCGGACTCGCGGGCCAGCACGGAATCGGCGTTGTTGGTCACCGCGAGGGTGAGTGCGCCGTCCGCACGGGCTTGTCGGGCGGAGGCGATCAGATCCGGTGAACCGCCGGATTGACTCACCGTCACCACCAGGCAGTCGGCCAAGCGCTGCCGGGCGCGGTAGGCGGTCGTGGTGGACATCGAGGTGAGCCCGGCGGGCAGGCCGAGCAGCACCTCGGTGAGGTAGCGCGCGTACAGCCCGGCATTGTCGGATGTCCCCCGCCCGGTGAACAGCACGAACCGTGGGTCGCGCGCCCGGATCTCCGCGGCGACGGCACGGATCGGGTCGAGCCCCTCGGTCAGGATCCGAGCCAGCCCTTCGGGCTGGGCCGCGATCTCGCCGGCCATCACCGACCCGGGCACGGGGGAAGCGGGCATGGGGTGATACCTCCGGCTGCGACGAAGCGGAGCACGAAGTGGTGGACCCGACGTGCCTCGAACACCCCGGAACGACATCCGGCGCGGTGCGCGGTGCCTTGAAGGTATCGACCGGGCGGAAGGGGGTGCAATATTGGTCTAGACCGGTTAGGGGGCTTCGCTCGGGAGTGGGTGCGGGGCGGGGGCGGGGGCAGTGCTGGGGGGCGGGGGTCGGGAGAGGGACGGCACTGCCGGGCCGGGGTCGGGAGAGGGACGTTGCTGCCGGGCCGGAGTCGCGAGAGAGACGTTGCTGCCGGGCCGGAGTCGCGAGAGAGACGTTGCTGCTTGTTGGGCGGCTTCGCCGCCGGCTCGCGAGGCACCACCTTTTTCTCTCCCCCGCTTCGCTCC
>NZ_KB889719.1 GCF_000372745.1 Embleya scabrispora DSM 41855
GCCTCGCGAGCCGGCGCCGAAGGCGCCCAACAAGCAGCAACGCCCCCGTCACGACTCCGGCCGCGCACGACCCGCCGCCCCCACGACCCCGCCCACGCTCGCCGCGTTCACGCCCGGCCCCGGGACGGCTCGCCGCGTTCACGCCCGGCCC
Source organism: Embleya scabrispora DSM 41855 (assembly GCF_000372745.1). GTDB lineage: Bacteria > Actinomycetota > Actinomycetes > Streptomycetales > Streptomycetaceae > Embleya > Embleya scabrispora. Next base: position 152 of record NZ_KB889719.1, read on the forward strand.
CCGGACGGCTCACCGCGCTCGCGCCTCCGGCCAGCCAGGCCCAACCCCCCCAACCCCAACAACCCCCCAACCCCACCCCACCCCTCACCCTCCCAGCGCCCCCACCGCCGTCTCCTTCGCCCACCGATAGTCCGGCTTCCCCGCCGGCGTGCGTGGTACCTCGACGACCGTGACCAGGTCGCGCGGGATCTTGTACCCGGCGAGCTGCTCCCGGGCGTGCTCGGCCAGATCCTTCGTGGTCAGCGTGTGGTTCGGGCGCAGCGACACGACCGCGGCCACCCGCTCGCCGAAGCGGGGGTCCGGGACGCCGACCACGACCGCGTCGTACACCGCCGGGTGCGCCTTGAGTACACCCTCGACCTCTTCCGGGAAGACCTTCTCGCCGCCGGTGTTGATGCACACCGAGCCGCGGCCGAGCAAAGTCACGTCGCCGTCGTCCTCGACCCTGGCGAAGTCGCCGGGGATGACCCAGCGCACACCGTCCGGGTCGATGTGGAAGGTGTCCGCGGTCTTGACCGGGTCCTTGTAGTAGCCGATCGGGATGTACCCGGTCCGGGCGATCCGGCCGCTCTCGCCCACACCCACCGGACGCAGGTCCTCGCCGAGCACCGCGGTCTTCGGCTTGAGCGGGAAGCGGCCGCCGGGGGTCTGCGAGCTGCCCGCCCCGAACTCCGAGGCGCCGAAGCTGTCGGCGATGTACAGCCCGGGGATCAGCCGGGTGAGCTGCGCCTTGACCGCCGGGGAGAGCAGCGCGCCGCCGGAGCCGATCACCTTGAGCGTCTCCACGCGGTGCTCGCCGCTCTCCAACGCGTCCGCGATCGGGCGGGCCATCGCGTCGCCGACCAGCATCATCGTCACGCAGCCCTCACGTTCGACCATGCGCAGGATCTCGGCCGGGTCGTAGCGCAGGCCGGTCCACATCACCGCGGTGCCCGCGCTGAACAGGGTGATCCAGGTGACCCACTGGCCGTTGCCGTGCATCAGCGGCGTGGTCAGCATCTGGACCAGCGGAGCGCCCTCGGCCTTGGCGGCGAGCAGCTCGGGATCCGCGATCGGCTCGCCGCCGAAGTTTCCGCCGCCCATCGCCGAACAGAAGATGTCGTGCGAGCGCCACTCGACGCCCTTGGGAAAGCCGGTGGTTCCGCCGGTGTAGACCATGTACCGGTCCTCGGGAGAGCGCTGCCCGAAGTCGCGAGCACCGCTCTCGGCCGCCAGCGCCGCTTCGTAGTCGAAAACGCCGCCGGCCCCGAACGCGTCCTCAATCGCCTCCGCAGCGCCCTCCGCGAACTCTCCCGCAGCGCCGTCCGCAGCCCCGTCCGCAGCCCCCTCCGCAGACTCGCTCCCCAACGCCTCCGCAGTCTCGTCCGCCAGCACGAACACGTGCGCGAGCTTCGGCACGTCGTCGCGCACCGCCGCGACCTTGGGCAGGTAACCGCGCTCGACGACCAGCCCGGCCAGGTCCGCGTTGTCGACGATGTAGCGCAGCTCGTCCTCGACGTAGCGGTAGTTGATGTTGATCGGCACCATGCGCGCCTTGAACGCGCCGATCATCGCCTCCAGCCACTCGGCCCGGTTGCGCGAATAGATGCCGATGTGCGCGCCGGTCGCCAACCCCGCCGAGATGAACGCGTGCGCGACCCGGTTGGCCCGCTCGTCCAGTTCGCGGTAGGTCAGCCGGACCTCGCCCGCGACCAGCGCGAGCCGATCCGGACAGGCGTCCACCACGACCTCGAACAGGTCGGCCAGGTTGAATACCCGCTGGGTCATTGTCAGTTCCCTTCCGCGACGATGCCGCGCAGGCCGTCCGCGCCGAAGACCGGCTCCAGGAAGGCCCGGAAGTCGGGACCCCGGCGCAGGTGGTGGCCGCCGTCCACGTTGATGTTCTGGCCGGTGATCCAGGTCGATTCGGGGCCGACCAGGAAGGCCGCGAGCGAGGCGATGTCGTCGGCCTGTCCGACCCGTCCCAGCGGTGTGCAGGCCAGGTAGTCGTCCAGGACCGGGCCGCCCTGGGTGACCGCGTCGACCATCTCGGTGGCCACCAGGCCGGGCAGGATGCTGTTCACCCGGACGCCGCTCGCGCCGAGTTCGTCGGCGGCGAGCCGGACCAGGTGGTCGATGCCGGCTTTGCTCACGCCATACGCGCCGAACCAACGATGCGTCCTGGCCGAGGCGATCGAGGAGATGGCGACGAACGAGCCGCCGCCGGCCGCCGCCATCAGCCGGGCCGTGTGCTTGAGCACGAGCATCGTGCCGGTCAGGTTCAATTCGACAGTCTCGCGCCATTTGGCGGTGTCGATCGAAGTCAGCGGCCCCATCGTGGAGTTGCCGCCCGCAGAGGCGACCACCGAGCGCAGTGGGCCGAGTTCGGCCGCGCTCGCCACCGCCGCCCGGACCTGGTCCTCGTCGGTCACGTCGGTCACCGCGTACGCGATGCGCACGTCGGGCGCCGCGACCTTCTCCAACTCGGCCACCGCGCCGCGCAGTCGGTCCGCGCTGCGGCCGGCGATCAGCACGTGCGCGCCGTCGGCGGCGAACCGCTGTGCGCAGCCCAGCCCGATCCCGCTGCCTCCTCCGGTCACCAGCGCCACCGTGTCGTGCAGTGGCAGGTCGGCACGTGTCACCGGGCATCTCCCTCGAACGTGGTGGGCACGTACGCCGCACCGTCGGCAGGCCACAACGGCGCCGGCACCTCGAACCCGATCGGGGCACCCCAGGCGTTGCGATACGCCACCTCGTGCACCGGTGTCCTGGGCGCCACGCCCCACGTCCCGGTCGGGTAGCCGAACGACACGCAGCACGCCATGTGCCAGCCCTGGTCGGGCGGCACCCCGAGCACCTCCAGGACCGCGTCCCGATGCGAGATGCCCAGCACCGCGGTCAGCGCGGTGCCCACCCCCTCGGCGCGCGCGGCCAGCATCGCGCTCCACACCGCCGGGAAGATCGAGCCGCCGGAGGGATCGTGCCGGGTGAAGCCGAACATGAACAGCGGGATCTGCTCGAAGTTGTCCGCGAGCCACTGCGACGAGCGCCGCACCCGGTCGAAGGACCGGCTCTCGGCGCTGTCCGGATCCGCCTCGGCGGCGGCCACGCGCGGCGCGTACACGGTCTTCCACAGGCTGTCCATCGCGTCCCGGTACAGCGGGCCGAGCCGGCTCTTGACGCCCGGGTCGTCCACCAGCAGGAAGCGCCAGCCCTGGGTGTTGCCGCCGCTGGGCGCGCGTACCGCCGCGTCCAGGATGCGGGCCTGCACGTCGTGCGTGATCGGATCCGGCCCGACCCGGCGCATCGCGCGCGTGGTGTACAGCGCTTCGTGAAGCTCCATGCGATCCCCTGCCTACCTGTTGCCCGTACTGGTGTGATGCGAAGTCGGACGCGTACGCCCGCTTCCGCCGGTGGCGCGAAGTCGGACGATCGCTCCCGCTTCCGCCGGTGACGCGATGTCAGACGATCGCGCCCGCTTCCCGCAGCCGTTCGATCTCGGCCGCCGCCAGGCCCCACCCGGCCAGCGCGGCGTCCGTGTCGCCACCCTGTGCGGCCGGTCCCGGATGCACCGGCCGGGCCGGCACGGCGGCGGGCGTACGGGAGAAGCGCGGCGCGGGGGCCGGTTCGGGCAGGCCGTCGGCATGCAGGAAGGTGCCGCGCTCGACGTGGTGCGGGTGCGCGGGCGCCTCGCCGGGGGAGAGCACCGGCGCGAAGCAGGTCTCGGTGCCCTCCAGGAGCGCACACCACGCGTCCCGGGTGCGGCCCGCGAACACCTCGGCGAGCCGGGCCTTCATCGCGGGCCAGTGCGCCGGGTCGTGCTGCTTGGCGAAGTCGGCGAACACCGGGTCCCGAGCCAATCCGAGCCGGTGGATCAGCTCGGCCCAGAACCTCGGCTCGATCGAGCCGACCGCGACGTACTTGGCGTCCTCGGTCTCGTATACGTCGTAGAACGGCGCGCCGCCGTCGAGCATGTTGGTCCCGCGCGGGCCGAGCATCCCGGCGGCGCCCATGGTGAACCAGGTCGCGCCCAGCGTCGCGGCGCCGTCGATCATCGCCGCGTCCACCACCTGGCCCCGTCCCGAGCGACCCGCCTCCAGCAGCGCCGCGACCAGGCCGAAGGCGAGCAGCAGGCCGCCGCCGCCGAAGTCGCCGATCAGGTTGAGCGGAATGCTGGGCGGTTGGCCGGCCCGGCCGATCGGCTCCAGCATCCCGGCCAGCGCGATGTAGTCGATGTCGTGCCCGGCCGCCGACGCGAGCGGCCCGGTCTGGCCCCAGCCGGTGAGCCGGCCGTACACCAGCCGCGGGTTGCGCTCGGCGACCACGTCGGGGCCCAGGCCCAGGCGCTCCATCACGCCGGGCCGGAACGGCTCGATCAGCGCGTCGGCGTCGGCGAGCAGGCGCAGCGCGAGTTCGACTCCGTCCGGGTGCTTGAGGTCGACCGCGATCGAGTGTTTGCCCCGGTTCATCGGATTGCGCGGCGGCTTCGCGAAGCCCTTGCGGGCCTCGTCCGCGCGGTCCACGCGCAGCACCTCGGCGCCCAGGTCGGCGAGCAGCATCCCGCAGAACGGGCCCGGCCCGAGGCCGACGAACTCCACCACGCGAATGCCCGCGAGGGGTCCTTTTCTGGTGGTCACGGCGTCTCCGGCGATCGATCGGGCCCCGAAATTACTGGAACACGTTCTCACTAAATCTGACGAGACGTCAGACTAGACTTCCGTCTCATCCGTAGGCAAGATCACCGCGGAACGAGTCGGCACACCGCCCGGGACCCCGACGTCCCGAGCATCCGACTCCGCCCCGGCCCCGCATCAAGCCCGCGGCACCCAGCCCGAAGCGCGACCCCCAAGGACAGGCTCTCCCGTGGCCGAACCCCGCACCAGCTCGACGATCACCCTCACCAGATCACTCACCCGAGACCAACAGGCCCGGCGCGAGCGGTTGGTGCGCGCCGCGTGCGACCTCGCCCTGGAGGGCGGCTACGCGGCGGTGACGATGCACGACGTCGCGGACCGCGCGGGGGTGGCCAGGGCCACCGTGTACCGCTACTTCACCTCGAAGAACCACCTGCTGAGCGAGGTGTCCGCGTTGTGGATCGGCGAACTCGCCGACGAACTCGCGGCCCGGCCGCTGCCCGTGGATCCGGCCGGTCGGCTGGCCGCGCTGCTGTGCCGGATCGTCGAGGTCAGCGCGGAGAACCGGCTGCTGACCGAGGCCGTGGTACAGGCCGCGACCGCGCCGGACCCGTCCGCCGGCCAGTCGCAGGAGACCTTCCACCAGAGCATTCACCGGATCACCGGCCTTGCCTTCGGCGAAACCGCCGATCGCGAGGACGGCGCCGATGCGGAGCGGCGGCGCGACATCGAGACGGTGCTCGGCCACGTCCTGCTCTCCGGCCTGGTCAGCCTCACCGCACGGGGCCGCGCGCTCGACGAGGTGCAGAACCTGATGCGTACCGCCGTCCGACTCTTCGTCCCGCTCGATGTCCCGCTCGATACGTGATCATCCCGGAGGCTTGCCATGACGGCTCCCACGACCCGCGACATCCACCTGCTCGACCGGGACTGGTACGCCGGTGACCCCTTCGCCGACTACGCCTGGCTGCGCGAACACGCGCCCGTCTATCACAGCGAGCGCGCCGGCGTCTGGGGCCTGAGCCGGCACGCCGACCTGGCCTGGGCCGAGCGCAATCCCGAACTGTTCTCCTCGGCCAAGGGCTCGCGCCCGATCGGCTACCCGCAACCCTCGATGATCGACTCCGACGACCCGACCCACTACCGCCGCCGCAAGCTGGTCTCCAAGGGCTTCACACCCCGGCAGATCGCCGCGATGGAGGAGCACGTCCGGGACATCGTGACCTCGCTGATCGACGCGATGCTCGCGGGCGGTCGCGGTGCCGACCTGGTCCGGCAGTTCTCCGCGCCGCTGCCGATGACGCTGATCGGCGAGTTGCTCGGGGTCGGCGCCGAGCACCGCGACCAGCTCCAGCACTGGGCCGACGTGATGGTGATGCTCTCCGACGGCGGCGAGCTCAGCCACAAGGCGGGCGAGGCGTTCACCGAGTACGTCGCCTACACCACGCAGGTGATCGAGGACCGTCGCAAGACCCCCTCCGACGACCTGATCGGAATCCTGGTCGGGGCCGAGATCGACGGCGAGAAGTTGTCCTTCGACGAGCTGATCGGCGAATCCCTGCTGCTGCTCGTGGGCGGCAACGAGACCACGCGCAACGTGATCTCCGGCGGGATCGCCGCGCTCCTGGCCAATCCCGAGCAACTGGCCCGGCTGCGCGAGGACCCGGCGCTGATCCCGTCGGCCGTCGAGGAATCGCTGCGCTGGGTGTCGCCGGTGGTCAACATGGCCCGGCACACGACACGTGACGTGGAACTGCACGGCACGGTGATCCCGGCCGACTCGACCGTGATGATGCTGTACGGGGCCGCCAATCGCGACGCCGAGGTGTTCGCCGAACCGGAGCGCTTCGACGCCTTCCGAACCCCCAACCCGCACATCGCGTTCGGCACCGGGCCGCACTTCTGCCTCGGCTCCTCGCTGGCCCGACTGGAGATTCGGGTCGCCTTCGAGGAACTCCTGCGCCGGTTGCCCGACCTGCGCCTGGCCCCCGGCGCCGAACTCGCGCACGGCCCGTCGTCCTTCATCCGCGGCCTGATCGCACTGCCGGTCGAGTTCTGAACCGACCCCCGGCCGGCCCGGCCCCGGCCCGAGGGAAGCACCTCGGATCCGGTCCGGACCGGCCGTCCGGGACCCCCCAAATGCGGACAGCCGCGTATTCTCTGGCCAACTGCCGGACGACGAGGGGATGTCCTGTGAAACCGCTGGAGCCCGAGGATCCGCGGCAGATCGGCGGCTACCGGGTGCTCCGGGTGCTGGGGGCGGGCGGCATGGGTCGGGTCTACCTCGGGCGCAACCGGGGTGGTCGGATCGTCGCGATCAAGGTGGTGCGCGCGGAGTGGGCCGACGACCCCGGCTTCCGCGAGCGGTTCCGCCGCGAGGTGGACGCCGCGCGGCGGGTCGGTGGTGCCTGGACCGCGCCGGTGCTGGACGCGGACACCGAGGCGCGCACGCCGTGGGTGGTCACCGGCTACGTCGCCGGACACAACGTGTACGAGGCGGTGGCCGGGCGCGGGCCGCTGCCCGAGGCGACCGTGCGCACGCTCGGCGCGGGCCTGGCCGAGGCGCTGATCGCGGTGCACGAGGCCGGTCTGGTGCACCGGGACATCAAGCCGTCGAACGTGCTGCTGTCCCTCAACGGGCCGCGCGTGATCGACTTCGGCATCTCGCGCGCGATGGATGCCTCGGTGCTCACCCGGACCGGGCACACCGTCGGGTCGGCCGGCTTCATGTCGCCCGAGCAGGTCGACGGGCGCGATGTCGGGCCGCCCAGCGACGTGTTCTCGCTCGGTTCGGTGCTGGTGTTCGCCGCGAGCGGGACGGGACCGTTCGGCGAGGGCAGCGGACAGGCGCTGATGTACCGGATCGTCGCGCAGGAGCCGCGCCTGGACGAGCTGCCGGCCGCCCTGCGCGAGATCGTCGGCGCGTGCCTGGTCAAGCACGCGGCTTCCCGGCCCACCCCCGCCGAGTTGCTCGCCGCGCTGGCGCCGGACGGTACGACCGACCTGGTGGTGGGCAACTGGCTGCCGCCGGACCTGACCACCGCGCTGTCGCGACGCGCGATCGAACTGCTCGAACTCGACGAGGACGGTGAGCCGGACGCGGGCTCGTTCGAACTCGGCGACGGCACCGGCGCGCCCACGTGGGACGACCGCTCGCGCGCGACTGCCGCGCCGTCCCACCCGTTACAGGCCCCGGCGGGCCCCGCCGCCCCGCCACCCGCGGACGCGCCACCCGCGGACGCGGCGCCCGAGACGTATGTGCCGCCGCTGACGACGACGCCTGTGCCGCCGCCCGCGCCGACGCCGGCGCACCGCCCATGGTGGCGCCGCCGGTGGGTGTACCCGCTCGCCGCCGCGCTGATCGCGGGCGCCGTCGTGCTCGCGCTGCTGCGGCCGTGGTTGGGCGACAAGTACGACCCGGACCACGTCGCTTCCGGCGAGGGACGCGAGATGCCGTCGACCGATGCGGGCCCGCAAGCCTCCAAAGGGTCGAGCGGCGGGCCGAGCACCGGTTCGGCCGCCGCCCCGCCGCCGACCGGCCCGGGCACCCTGCCGCAGGCCTACCTGGGAAGCTGGTCCGGGACCACGCGCTCGGATCTGGGCAGCGTTTCCCAGGTCACCGTGACGCTGACCGGCGGGAAGGTGGGCGACGAGAAGGTCGGCACCAGCCTGCTCACCGCCACCGGGCAACTCGGCGAGAAGGCCGACTGCGAGGCCGATCTGGAACTGCTCTCGGTCTCGGCGGACGCCGGCGTCCGGCTGACCAGCCATCTGACCCGCAATTCGGGCTGCACGGACAGTGACGTCGAGCTCAAGTCGTTGACCTCGACCACCATGTCCTACGTATCGCCGGGCAGCGTGTTCACCTCGACATCGCGCGGCACGCTCACCCGCAGGACGGGATGAGCGCCCGACCGGCCGGGAACCATCGCGCGCGGCCCATACGTCAAACTGAACACCTGTCGAATGCGGAACGGCCTGCCGGGTGGTACATGCCCGGTCGAGTGGGGAATGGCGAGTTCGGACATGCGGCACAGCCCTGAGCACGCGGACGACGACCACGACGTGGAGCGACTCGACGAGCGTTTTCGCGACCTCGTGGTGCACCTCGCCCCACGGGTTCCGCTGCCGCCCGTCGCGGGCATCCACCGGGTGGTCCGTCGACGGCGCCTGCGCAACCGGGTCCTGATCGGCGCCGCCTCGCTCGTGGTGCTCGCCGGCGGGGCGACCCTGGTGGGCGTCGGGTCCGAGGGCGACGGGCCGCCGCCGCGTCGGGAGGCCGCCGCGGCGCAGCCGCCGGTGAGCCCGGTGACCACCACCGCCGCGGCGCTCAGCGATGCGTTCTACCCGAGTGCGCAGGAGTTTCCGGTGGTGGCCGGGGTGTACGAGAACTGGCACGTGACGGAGACCCGGCAGGCGCTGACCGAGAGCCTGGGCCCGTGCGCGACGCAGACCATTTCCGGGCTCGGCGCGGTGGAGGCGCAGGAGCGCGTGTTCAACCACGACCGACAAGGCGGCGGACTGGTGGTCCTGGTCCGCTACCCGGACGAGCGCACCGCCGAGGCGGCGGCCGCCGACTTCACCGGCGGCATGGCCGGCAGGTGTCCCACCAATCAGCCCAACCCGGCGGCGGATGGCCTGCCCCGGATCGAGGCGCTGGACCGGTCCGGCGACGCGTGGCGCACCCAGGGTGTGATCAACGGCAACCTGGACCAGTACGTGGACTTCGGCATCGTGCGCAGCGGCCCGGTGGTGGCGGTGGTTCGGGAGACGATCATCGACCCGGCCAAGGTCCCGCCCGCGGACGGGTTCCTCCGATTGGTCGACAGCCTCCGGGATCGACTGGGAAAGAACGGATCCGGACCCTGATGATCCGAATTCACGGCTTTCGCCTTCTCTCGTTCACCGGTCATATCCGGGCGGGTCGGGAATGCTGCGAACGGGTGAGCGACAGCGCAATCCGCCACCTGGCAATTCGCCAGGCGACGCATCCCGATTTCATACGGATGGGTGCGGCGGGGTTTCACTCCCGACCGAGCCCGGGCGCTAAGCTGTGCGCGCGCCCTCGAAGTCGGTCAACCCGCAGAGGTGTCGAACCCTGCACGGAATCATCCGGTCGCCGGCTTCCCTATTTCCATCGGCCCTTTTCGGAGGCAAGTCATGGCGGAGTTCGATCCGCTGGGACGTGCGTGGCGCAAGAGCAGCGCGAGCGCAACGAGCAACTGCGTCGAGGCCAGGCTGGCCGACGAGGTCCAGGTCAGGGACTCGAAGGCACCTGCGCCGCGGCTGGCCTTCGGGGCCCGATCGTGGGGGTCGTTCCTGGCCGAGACCGGCCGACCGCGAGCCTGACCGGCTCCGCCGCCTCTTCGCGTTCGCCGCGTCGGGCCCGGACATGCGAGGCGGCCTGCCTGACGGCAGGCCGCGAATGACATGGGCGCGAGGCCCGGGTGGGTTGGTATCCGTTACCCGATGAGAGTGAGCAGTCCGGCGGCCCGGAGCGTGTAATAAAGCGCTCCTGCTGTCACCGCGGCCACGGCTACCAGCAGAAAGATCACGCGGAGCATCCTCTCGAAGTCGTCCTGCACGAGTTCACCCCCTTTCCGTAATCCAGCGTCCTTTCTTGCCGACGGTGTGTGGCGTGCAGGGGTGGGATGGAAGGCGATAATGCCTTCATCAGTGATTGTGCCTGGGGATGTCCGCTTCCGCCAGAGTGAGCCGAGTCGGCTATGCGAGGGACCATGCAAAAAAGAACGAGTTGCCCCGAAAAGTCATGAGATCCGACTTCGGAACAACTCGTTCGACGCCTCGCGGTGGCCGCCGCGAAACCGTGCTGCTCATCGACATCGAGCAACGGATACCACTTGCCATTATGCGCAGGAACGCGCAAACAGCCAAGTGGCTCTTAGGATGTATTCAACTCGCATCCTGGCTCCGCGCGTGCACGCAGCCGGCCTGCTGCCACTACGCCGTTCGCACATCGTCTACTCGCCGGTGTCGGCGCCCGGGAGCGGATGTCCCGAGCCGGGGCCGAAGCGTTCGAGGGCGCTGTCCAGCAGGGCCGGCGCCAGGTCGCGCGAGGCCAACTGCTCGATGCCCCAGAACGTTTCCAGATAGGACAGCGGCGAGACGGCCGGCGGGTCCTCCTGGTTGCCCTCACGGATGATCATGTCGCCCGAGGGGTTCTCGATGAACAGCACGGCCTCGTCCTCGATCTCCGGGAACTCCAGGAGCTGGTAGGCGATCCGGGCCCGGGAGTAGAGGCCCGCGGTGAACGGGATCACTCGTAACGTGATGTTCGGCCATTCACCGAAGTCGCGCATGCGCCGGATCTGGTTGCGCATGATCGCGGCGTTGCCCACCGTGCGGTGCATCACGCTCTCGTCCACGATGAAGTGCAGGGCGGGGCCGTCCGGCCGGATCAACCGCTCCTGCCGCTCCATGCGCAGTGCGACCAGATCCTCCTGGCCGGGGGTCTCCGGCGGGGCCATGATCCGAAGCACCTCGCGCGCGTACTCCTCGGTCTGCAACAGGCCCGGGACCAGGAGCGGTTCGAAGTTGCGGATGACGGTGGCCGAGGATTCGTAGCCGAGCAGCACCTTGAACTCGTTGGAGATGTGGTTCCGGTACTGGTACCACCAACTGCGCTGCTTCGAGGCTCGGGCCATGTCGATGTACTCGGCGACCCGGGCGGGCTCGACCACGCCGTAGTGCTGGAGCAGTGCCTTGAGGTCGGTGGTCGAGATGTTCACCTGGCCGGTCTCGATCCGGATCAGCTTCGAGAGCGACCAGTCCATCTCCACCGCGACGTCCCGTTGGATGAACCCGCACGCCTCGCGCGTCTGGCGCAGAAAGGCTCGGAGCCTGCGCCCCTGGAACATCGGGTCCCGTGTCGGCATCGGCCGCCCCCCAAAGGCTGTCGGCAGCGATCTCGCATCTAGCGAGGGCGCAGAACGGGTGGTGCACAAACGCCACCCGGAGAACAGCATCCCGTCGAATCGGGCGACCCGACAAGCCCCCTCGCTGATGTCCGACCGGCAGATCCGACGCCCCGTCAGGTGCGCGGGCGTCGGATCCGGGCGGACGAAGCCGATCGGTGATCCCCGGGTCGGTCAGCCCTCCAGGACGTAGGACTCGGCGCCGTCCGGGCCGACCGAATTGGCGCCCCGCAGGGTCACCCGCTGCATCGAACGGCGCATGCCCGGCGGGACGTCCGTGGGTACCAGGTGCACCGTCGCGCGGTTGTCCCAGAACGCGATGCTGCCCGGCTGCCAGCGAAAGCGCACGCTGAACTCCGCGTCGGCGATGTGCGCGTAGAGCATCTCCAATATGTGAGCGCCCTCCTGCCGGGTCAGTTCGAGGATGTGGCTGGTGAAGTTCGGGTTGACGAACAGCACCTTCTCGCCGGTCTCCGGGTGCACACGCACCACCGGGTGCACCGCGCGCAGACCCTCGCCGAGGAACTGCTTCGCCAGCTTGCCCGGCAGTTCGCCGCGCTTGACCGGCAGCGAGTTGTGGTGCACCGCGTGCAGCCCGTCGAGCAGGTCCTTGAGCGGGTCGGACAACCGCTCGTAGGCGAGCGTCAGGTTGGCCCATTGGGTGTCGCCGCCGTAGGGCGGCACGATCACCCCGCGCAGGATGGATGCGGTCGGCGGATTCGCAATGAAGGTCACGTCGGTGTGCCAGCGGCTCTCCACGAAGCTGCCGCCGCCGCCCATGCCCAACTGCTCGTTGTCGAGCAGCAGGATCTCCGGGTGTTCGGGGAACGCGGCCGGCAACGTCGGGTGTCCCGGCGCCAGTTCGCCGAACCGCAGGCCGAACGCCTTGTGCTGCTCCTGGGTCAGGTGCTGGTCGCGGAAGAACACGACCTTCCACTTCAGCCAGATCGCGCGGATCTCGGCTACCACGTCGTCGGTCAGCGCTCGGGTCAGGTCGACGCCGAAGATCTCCGCGCCGATGTGCCCGGCCATCGGCCGGACCTCCAGGCCCAGCGCGGCGGCCGAGGCCGGAGTGGGGTCCTCGTAGGTGGGCTGGTCGATGGTGCTCGTCATTGCCGAACCTCCAGAGCCGAGCGAGGTCCCGCACCGGGCGGGACTCAGGGGGATTGTGCGATCGCGGCCTCGGTCCGGGCGGAGACCGGGGCCAGGAAGAGGGCGACGGCGGTGTCGGTCAGGCCCGCCAGGAAGACCTCCCGATCGGTGGGGGTGCCCCGACCGGGGTGGTGCAGCGCCATCTCGCGGTCGGCGAGCGCGTGCGTGAGGTAGGACGACAGCAGCACCCAGCGCTCGTCCCGGACGCGCGCGGGCAACTCGGCCAGCAGGCCGAGCATGCGCTCGCGCACGGTGTACATCCCGCGTGTCCACTCCTCGCGGGCCAGGTCGCGCACCGCGGTGCCCTTCAGGAAGGCGGCGTGCAGGCAAAAGCGCAGGTACCAACTGGGCTTGCCGGGTTCGCCCAGGGTGGCGGCGAGCGGATACAGGAACGCCTCGATCAGACCCCGGGCGTCGTGTCCGTGCCCGGCCCGGTCGAGTTCGTCCAGCATCGCCAGGCGCCGCGCGTTCACCGGCTCCATCCGATGCCGGAAGACCGCGTCCACCAGGGTCTCCTTCGACCCGAAGTGGTAGCGCGCCGCGGCGGTGTTGCGCTGTCCGGCCTGGGCGCCGATCTCGCGTAGCGACACCCCGTTGATGCCGCGTTCGGCGAACAGCCGTTCCGCGGCCTCGATCATCAAAAGGCGTGCGCCGGCACCGCGGTCCGACGCCGGAGCGTCGTGCGTCCCTGTCATGGCCGCACGTTAAACCGTGTGGGTTAATAACTCAAGTGGGTTAATCGGAGCGGGGCCGGCATCGCCACTCCGAGCCGGGCCGCGCTACGAGGGCATCAGCGTCACGAATGCATCAGGCAGTACAACTGGTGCCCGGCGTGGTGCAGTTCGCGGGCGAACTTGGTCCAGTCGTGCAACATCCGGTACAGCAGATACGCGTCGCGCGGCACTCGTCGGTCCGGGAACGTCGACCAGATGAAGGCCGCCGCGCCCAGTTCCTCCTCGGTCGCGTTGCGCAGCACGTCCATCAACATCGGCGGCAACTGCATCACCGCGTGCGCGGGATGCAGCACGACCAGCTCCAGCGGCGGCGTCGCGTCCTGCGGGGTGTCCCCGAGCAGCGACAGCACCATGGCGCTGACCGTCTCCGGTTTCACGAACGACACATAGGAATTACTGGGGCGTTCCACCGTGTCGGTCGGATCGATCAGCGGAGGCACCCGCGCCGCGGTCGCGCGATCGGGTGCGCCGAAGTACTCATATGTCACGCCCACGTGTGCACCTCCCGACCAAGGTCGGCTCCGTGACACGTGCGCACACCCGTGGCGCCCGACGCCATCGCTCCCTGCTCGCTTGTCTCGGTCTGGTCGGTGATCGAGGGGACTCGTTGAAGATCGTCGCAGGTCATCCGGGCATTCCGTACCGCGGTTGGGTAACAGGTGTGCACCACTCGGAACCGGTCCCGCCCCGGCATGCGTCAGGACTCCCGGCCAGGCGGCCCGCCCGAGAAGGTTTGGCCGAGCGACATGTCGTTCAACGCCTTGACGAATACGCCCGTTCGCACCGAACCGGCGGAACGCGCGGTGATCTTCACCACGTTCGCGCCGACCACCGCGGAGCGTACGTCGGTCAGCACCGCGCTCCACGGCACGCCCGCCGCGGTGGTGCCGCCGCCGGTGAACAGGGTGCGCAGTCGATCGGCCTCGGCCCGGGCGCCCTGTTCCGACCCGGTCGCCACACACAGCACGTCGGTCCCCGGCGCGCCTGCCTTGCCGGTCACCCCGACCGCGATCCTGGGCCCGTTCGCGCTCTCGCCACCGGCGGCCCGATCGGTGATCACCGCGGCCAGCGGCTTGTCCAGGCAGTCCGCCAGCGCGCGCACGGTCGGGTCGGCGCCGAGCCTGTTGCCGCCGCGAGTCAGGTCGGCGCCCTGCAGCGTCGGGCCGTAGCCGATCTGCCGGTCGGCGACCCGGATCACGTTGAAGTGGTTGTTGCCCAGCGGCAGTTTCTGCGCCAGTGCGTCGTCCAGGGCCAACTCGTTGTCTCCACGCAGCCGTTGTGCACTCGGCTCGGTCGGATCCGGCTTGGCGCCCAGGGCCCTGAGCCGGTCGAGCACGGTCTTCTTGTCGAAACCGCCGACGAACACCCCGCCCTGATACGGCGGTCGACCGGCCGACCAGGACTCGCGCGCCTTGGCCGGGTCGAAACCCAGTGCCGGTGCCACCTGTTCGCGCAGCCCGCCCAGATCGGGCGAGCCGATTCCGATCAACGTGCCGTAGGGCCCGGTGAGGGTGGTGCCGCCGTTGGCCTTGGTGATCGCGGCCGTGTCGCCGTACTCGAACCAGCCCCGGGTGGAGGCTTCGTCGCGCACCGCGTCCAAGGCGCCGCGCAGCCCCGTCGTACCGCCGTCGTCCGAATCCCCGTCGCTGCAGGCGGCGGCCCCGGCCAGCAACAGCAGCGTCGCCAGCACCGGTCCGAGACCGCCGGCTATCCGGTGGTGTCGCCCGGACCGCCCACTCCGACGTGTTCTCGCCGCCACGCGCGCACCCCGATCGTCGTGCTGCACCCCGCCGGACATGCCTCACCCGTGGGCACGGGTCCGGGTGGCCCGATCATACTGCTCCCGGCCCTCGGTTTCGGTTGCCGGATCCCCGGGAACCAACGCGAATCCGTGCACACCCTCCCCGGCGCCCATGTGGTTGGTCCGTCCGGGTGCCCCGGCGCTCGCCGTCCGGCGCCCGCGGCGCCGCGCCGCCGGGGGCGACGAGGGCGCCCGGTTTGTTTGAGAGCATGACCGGGTGAGCTCTGTCAACGAGAACCCCGCACCCGCCTCCGCCGCCCTGTTCGCGCGTGCGCGGGCCGTCACCCCCGGCGGGGTCAACTCGCCGGTGCGCGCCTTTCGCGCGGTCGGCGGCACGCCCCGCTTCATGGTCTCGGGCCGAGGTCCGTACCTGACCGACGCGGACGGCCGCGAATACGTGGACCTGGTGTGTTCGTGGGGCCCGATGATCCTCGGCCACGCACACCCCGCCGTGCAGGAGGCCGTCCGCGAGGCGGTCGCGCGCGGCACCTCCTTCGGTACACCCGGCGCCGGCGAGGTCGAACTCGCCGAGGAGATCGTCTCCCGGGTCGCCCCGGTCGAGCAGGTCCGCCTGGTCAGCTCCGGCACCGAGGCCACCATGTCCGCCATCCGCCTCGCGCGCGGCTTCACCGGCCGGGCCAAGGTGATCAAGTTCGCCGGCTGTTACCACGGTCACGTGGACGCGCTGCTGGCCGCCGCCGGCTCCGGCCTGGCCACCTTCGCGCTGCCCGACACGCCCGGAGTGACCGGCGCCTCGGCCGCCGACACCATCGTGCTCCCGTACAACGACCTGTCCGCCGTCGAGTCGGCGTTCGCCGCGCACGGCCCCGACATCGCCTGCGTGATCACCGAGGCGGCCCCCGGCAACATGGGCGTGGTCACCCCGCGTCCGGGCTTCAACGCGGGACTCAAGGCGCTGTGCGAGCGGCACGGCGCGCTGTTCGTCTCCGACGAGGTGATGACCGGCTTCCGGGTGTCCAAGTCGGGCTGGTTCGGTATCGAGGGTGTCGTGCCCGACCTGCTGACCTTCGGCAAGGTGATGGGCGGCGGCTTCCCGGCCGCGGCCTTCGGCGGGCGCTCCGACGTGATGTCCCGGCTGGCCCCGCTCGGCCCGGTCTACCAGGCCGGCACGCTGTCCGGGAACCCGGTCGCCACCGCGGCCGGCGTCACCACGCTGAGGCACTGCACCGACGTGGTGTACAAGGACCTGGACCGGGTCTCGCTCGCGCTGCGCACCGAGGTCTCGGCCGCCCTGGCCAAGGAGGGCGTGGCGCACACCGTGTCCACCGCCGGGAACATGTTCTCGATCTTCTTCACCGATCACCCGGTGCACGACTACGACCAGGCACGCACCCAGGAGTCGTTCCGCTTCTCCGCGTTCTTCCACGCGATGCTGGACGCCGGCGTGTACCTGCCGCCGAGCGCGTTCGAGGCGTGGTTCCTGTCCGCCGCCCACGACGACGCGGCCGTGAACCGTATCCTCGACGCGCTGCCGGCCGCAGCCCGCGCCGCAGCGAGTGCCCAGGAGAACTGACGATGGCTCAGAAGCCGCAGACCAATCGCGATGTGACGATCGTCCACCTCATGCGCCACGGCGAGGTGCACAATCCGCACGGCATCCTGTACGGCCGCCTGCCCGACTATCACCTGTCGGAGCTGGGCCTGAAGATGGCCGAGCGGGTCGCCGACCACCTCGCCGGGCGGGACATCACCCACGTGGTGTCCTCACCGCTGGAGCGTGCCCAGGAGACCGCCACGCCGATCGCGGACCGGCACGGGCTGGAGATCGCCACCGACGATCGGCTGATCGAGGCGGAGAACATCTTCCAGGGCAAGACCTTCGGGGTCGGCGACGGTTCGCTGAAGAACCCGACGCACTGGAAGCACCTCACCAACCCGTTCAAGCCCTCGTGGGGCGAGCCGTACATCGAGCAGGTGGTGCGGATGATGGGCGCGCTGGGCGCCGCCCGGGACGCCGCGCGCGGGCACGAGGCGGTGTGCGTGAGCCACCAGTTGCCGATCTGGGTGACCCGCTCCTTCGTCGAGCGGCGGCGGCTGTGGCACGACCCGCGAAACCGGCAGTGCTCGCTCGCGTCGCTCACCACGTTCACCTACGAGGGGGACAAGATCGTCTCCGTCGGCTACAGCGAACCGGCTCGGGACCTGCTTCCGGCGAAGCTCGCGGGCAAGACGCAAAACAAGAGCTTCGGGGCATGACGCAAAGCCACGCATTCGGGGCATGGCACCCATTTATTTGGGACGAATCAGGATGAACTGAAGCAGTGTCGGCGGCACGACGGACCCCGCGTGGAGCGGTCGTGAAGGCATGCGAAACTTTTCACATGCTCACACGCCGCCTGCCTCGTCGTGCCGCGCTGCTCACCGCCGCGGCCCTGCTCGCACTCTCCGGCTGCGGTGGGATGAGCGCCGGCAACAAGAGCAACGGCGACGGCAAGGGCTATGTCGACAGCGACAAGAGCGGCATCGTGCGTGCCAAGACGGGCGACCGTACCGCCGCTCCGAAGGTCTCCGGCAAGACGCTGGAGGGCAAGGACATCAGCCTCGCCGACTTCAAGGGCAAGGTCGTGGTCCTCAACGTCTGGGGCTCGTGGTGCCCGCCGTGCCGGGCCGAGGCCGCCGACTTCCAGCAGGCGCACACCGAGACCGCGGACAAGGGTGTGCAGTTCCTGGGCATCAACACCCGCGACGCCACCCAGGAAAACGCGCTCGCGTTCACCAACAGCAAGGGCATCACCTACCCGAGCCTGTGGGATCCGGACGCGCACGAGATCCTCAAGTTCACCGGCAACCTGAACCCGAAGGCCATCCCCAGCACGCTGATCATCGACCGTGAGGGCCGGATCGCGGCCCGGGTGCTGCGTGCGGTCACCATCGAGGAACTGCGCTCGATGATCGACCCCGTGTTGAACGAGCCCGTGCCGAACGAGAAGGCCTGATCCAGGTGCTGGTCGCAGCCGCGGGCGTCAACAACACGGTCTACAGCGGGTCGCTCGTGGCGGCCCTGCCGATCGCCCTGCTCGCCGGGCTGATCTCGTTCTTCTCGCCGTGCGTGTTGCCGCTGGTGCCCGGCTATCTCAGCTACGTCACCGGCATCTCCGGCGCGGATCTCAAGGACGCCCGACGCGGTCGGCTCTTCCTCGGCGCGCTGCTGTTCGTGCTCGGTTTCACCGTGGTCTTCGTCTCCACCGGCGCCGCGTTCGGCTACTTCGGCCAGACCCTGGCGAAACACCAGTCGACGATCACCAAGGTCTTCGGCGCGATCACCATCGTGCTCGGGTTGTCCTTCATGGGCGTCCTACCCGGCCTGCAGCGCGAGTTCCGGATGCACAAGCGGCCCGCCATAGGGCTGGTCGGGGCGCCGCTCCTGGGCATGGTGTTCGGCCTGGGCTGGACGCCGTGCATCGGCCCGACCCTGTCGGCCGTACTGACCCTGTCCACCAGCGAGGCCAGCGCCAACCGGGGAGCGCTGCTCACGGTCGCGTATTGCGTGGGGCTGGGCGTTCCGTTCCTGCTCACCGCGGTTGCTTTTCGCAAGGCGCTGGGCGCGTTCGGGTGGGTCAAGAAGCACTACGTCTGGGTGATGCGCCTGGGCGGCGGCATGCTCGTGCTGCTCGGGGTGCTCATGCTCAGCGGGGCGTGGGACCAGTTGATGCGCGAGATGCAGTCCTGGAGCCAGCAATACACGATCGGATTCTGATGAGTCTCGAGACCCGAACCGACGAAGACCTCGCACGGGACGACGATCTCGACCGGATCGCGGTGCCCGAGGCCAGAGCCGACGCCGGGATGTCCACGGCGCCCGCGCAGGATGAGGGCGACGAGGAGATCCGCCAACCGCAACTGGGCGTGGTCGGCTGGCTGCGCTGGCTCTGGCGGCAGCTGACCTCGATGCGCGTCGCGCTGATCCTGCTGTTCCTGCTGTCGGTCGCGGCCACGCCGCCGACGCTGATCCCGCAGCGTCCGGTCAGCCCGATCAAGGTCAGCCAGTACTTCCGCGACCATCCCGACCGCGCGAAGATCATGGACAAGTTCCAGCTCTTCGACGTGTTCTCGTCGTGGTGGTTCGCCTCGATCTACATCCTGCTGTTCGTCTCGCTCGCGGGCTGCATCGTGCCGCGCTGCTGGGCACACGCCAAGACGCTGCGGGCCAAGCCCCCGGAGGCGCCGCGCAACTTCGCCCGGTTGCCCGCGTACGCGCGCTGGGAGACCTCGGCGGACCCGGACGCGGTGCTGGCGGCCGCGCGCGGCGCGCTGAAGAAGCGCCGTTTCCGGCTGAACCCGACCGCCGACTCGATCGCGGCGGAGAAGGGCTACGCCCGGGAGAGCGGCAACCTGCTGTTCCACATAGCGCTGTTCGGCATCCTGGTCGCGTTCGCGCTGGGCAGCCTGTACAGCGTCAAGGGCGGCAAGATCGTCGTCGAGGGCGGCAGCTTCGCGAACGTGCTCACCCAGTACGACGACCGCCAGTTCGGCGCGCTCGTGGACGCGGACAACCTGGAGCCGTTCGGGTTCCGGCTGAAATCGGTCGAGCAGACCTTCCAGGCGACCGGCGCCAAGCGCGGCGAGCCGAGGTCCTTCACCGCGCACATCGAGTCCTGGTACGGGCACGAGGGCAAGGACAAGTCGGGGACGATCAGGGTCAACCACCCGCTGGAGGTGGGTGACACCAAGGTGTTCATGATCGCCACCGGCTACGCGCCGGAGGTGACCGTGCGCGACGCCAAGGGCAAGATCGCCTACAAGGGCCCGACCATCTTCCTGCCCCAGGACGGCAACCGGACCTCGACCGGCGTGATCAAGGTTCCCGACGTCAGTGCCGGGCTCAAGCAGTTGGGCTTCGACGCGCAATTCCTGCCGAGCGCGCCGATGGACCAGAACGGCAACCTGCTGGTGGATCCCAAGCGCGGTCCGATCTCGGTGTTCCCGTCGCTGCTCAACCCCCGGCTGATGATCAGCGGCTACGAGGGCGACCTGGGCATGGACTCGGGCATCCCGCAGAACATCTACGCGCTCAAGGCCGACAAGATGTCCAAGTTCATGGACGGTGCCGACGTGTGGCGCAGGGCCCTCAAGGTCGGCGACACCGCGGACCTGCCCAACGGCGCCGGCAGCATCACCTTCGACGGCGTCAAGACCTGGGCCAACTTCCAGGTGGCCAGCGAGCCCGGCAAGGGGCTCGCGCTCTTCAGCGTGGTGGCCGCGATCGTCGGCCTCGTGCTGTCATTGTTCGTTCGCCGCCGCCGAATGTGGGTGCGCGCGGTGGAGGGCCCCGACGGCCACACGGTCGTCGAGGTCGGCGGGCTCGCCCGCACCGAGGGTGGGGGCCTCGGCGATGAGGTACAGGAGTTCGTGGACGCGTTGCGCGAGGCCGCGCCGGCGAACTCACCCGGCACCAAGGTCAAGGAGTGAGCGTGGGCGTCAACGAGAATCTCGCCCAATTCAGCAATGTGCTGATGTATTCGGCGATCGCCGTCTACCTGATGGCGTTCTTCGCCTATTGCATGGAATGGACCTTCGGCAGCAGCGGTGCGGTGGCCAAACGGTCGGCCGACCTGTCGATCGAGGTTCTGGAGCCGGCGGCCGCGGGTGCGGGCGGCGGGGTCGCCCTGGCCGAGCGGCCGGTGGTGGTGCTGCGCGAGGGCGGGCACGACGGCGACGACGCCGACGACCGGGGCGACGTGGCGGGCGGCAACGACCGTGCCGACCGGATCGGCCGGGTCGCGGTCTCGCTGACCGCGCTCGGCTTCCTGCTCCACGCCGGCTCCGTGCTCACGCGCGGCATCTCGGTCGAGCGGGCGCCGTGGGGCAACATGTACGAGTTCTCCACATCCGTGGCGCTGATGGTCGTCCTGGCCTTCCTGGCGCTGCTGTGGAAGTACCCGGTGCGCTGGCTGGGCCTGTTCGTGACGCTGCCGGTGCTCACCACGCTCGGCGTCGCGGTCACGGTGCTGTACACCGACTCCGAGCAACTGGTCCCGGCGCTCGACTCGTACTGGTTGTGGATCCACGTCGCGTCCGCGATCGTCTCGTTCGGCGCCTTCCACATCGGCGCGCTCGCCTCGATCCTGTTCCTGTTCCGCCAGGGCTACGAGCGCCGGCAGGCCGACCCGACCCGGACCAAGCCGGGCCGCTTCGACGACAAGCTGGCCCGGCTGCCCAGCTCGGCGTCGCTGGACAAGACCGCCTACCGGGTCAACGCGATCATCTTCCCGCTGTGGACCTTCGCCATCGTGTGCGGCGCGATCTGGGCGGAGAACGCGTGGGGCCGCTACTGGGGCTGGGACCCCAAGGAGGTCTGGTCCTTCATCACGTGGGTGGCCTACGCGGCCTACCTGCACGCCCGTGCCACGGCCGGCTGGAAGGGCACCAAGGCCGCGGCGGTCTCCCTGGTCGCCTTCTCCTGCTTCCTGTTCAACTACTACGGCGTCAACATCTTCGTGAACGGGCTCCACTCGTACGCGGGCGTCTGAGCCGCGGTCCTTCCGAACGGGTCTGCCCCGTCACCCTCGTGAGGGGGCGACGGGGCAGACCCGTTTCGTCGTTCGCAACGGTGTGCCGCACCACGAGCCCACGGTGCGGCCCCCACCCGGCGGCCGGCCGGTCAGGGGTGGAGGTTGTGCCCCTCGTGGATGTCTCGGTGGTGGGCCGGAGCCAGGATCGTTTCCCATTCGAACTCGTGGATGGGGTCGTCGTCGCCCTTGAACTCGATGGGTCCCATGCCCATCGCGAAGCGCCCGTCGGCGTAGAGCATCGGGCGTTCCTCGCCGGCCTCGGAGTATCGCTCGACGTGCCGGATCGTCGGGCCCTCCGGCCGGGTGAAGTCGATCAGCGAGATCGCGACCCAGTAGCCGTTGTCGTTGTCGTCGAGGAGCGGAACCGTCACGACCGAGCCCCGGCCGTCGTCGACGACGGCCTTGGCGCCGTAGGACTTGAAGCTGCCACTGCCGTTGAGGAGCGCGCTGTACGCGCAGATCAGCACGTGGCCCTGGAGGTCGGGGCGGGTGATCCGGACGACCTCGCGGCCCGGGCTGCGGGCGTCGCCGTCCAGGTGGATGTACGGCTCGGCGGTCGTCGAGCCGAAGTTGCGGTAGTAGACCGCGCCCCTGGTCGGTATTCGCCTGTCGCTCGGCGGAACCGCCTCGATGCGCGGCACGAACAGCGCGTACAGGTCGAGGTCCGCCTCGTCGAAGTCGTCGTACGCGGTGCCGCCGTCCCATTCGAGCGCCGCCGTGATCACCATGCCGGGGTCGCCGTCCCACGGCAGTGCCACGCTCTGATCCTTGGTCAGCTTCATCGCGCCGAGCGGCGGCTTGGTCATGTTCGACGGCGCGCCAGCGTACGGGGTCGCCGCCGGGTACGGCGTGGGTACGTACGCGGTGGTCGGCTCGGGGGCCGGCTGGGTAGGGGCGCCCGGGCGGCGGCGCAGCCGAGACAGCGCCCGCGACACCGGGGAGGCGGGTGTCGGGGCGGGTACCGGGGCGGTGGGCGGTGCGATGGCCGGCGGCGGGGTGAAGCCGACGAAGGCCGGTGCGGGTGCGGGCGCCACGAAGCCGGTGGCGTACTCCGGAGCGGCGGCCGGGGGCGCGGCGAACTCGGGCCCCGGGACCTGCTGTTGTGGCTGTGCGACAGGTGGAGCGAAGGCGACGGGCGCCGGCTGCGCGGCAGGGGCGGCGAAGTCCGAGGGTGCTTCCACCCCGTCGGGGATCGCGAAGCCCACCGCGAACTCCGGGGCCGTCGGCGCTTCCTCGGGTTCCTCGGCAACCTCGATCCCGAAGTCCGTGGCGATGCCCGCGAGACCGCTCGCGTAGCCCTGACCGACCGCGCGTACCTTCCACGCGTCCGCGCGCCGGTACACCTCGACCAGCACGGCCGCGGTCTGGCCGCGCGTCAAGTCGTCGGGCCGGTAGAGAATTTCGCCCACGACGGCCTGTAGGCCGCGGACGTCCGCGAGGGTTTCCGCGCCCGTCCGGCCGTCGGCCGCGACCACCACGACCAGGCTCGCCACGTCGGCGGCGACCGCGCTCGTGACCACGCTCATCCGCCCGCCGTCGGCGAGTCGAACCGCACCGTCGGGGCTCGTGGGGTTGTTCCAGAAAACGAAGTCCGCGTCACCGCGCACCAGATGATCGGCGGTGAGGAGCAGCGCCGAGACATCGACGCCCGCGCGCCCCTCCCACGACACGACGATCTCGACGACCTCGTCGCCGAGCGGCGCGTTCGCGCCCGTCGTCAACACGACATGCGCCATCGATGACCAACCCCCCCGAGTCGACACGATCCCCTGCCGGGATCTTATGCGGCGATCCGCGCCGCGGCCTTGGCCGGCGCCGGATCGGTACTCGACGCGGCACTTCCTCCCGCTCCGTGGACAGGGCCGACGAGCGTGCGGCGCTGGTGTACGGGCGTGGTCCACGCGTATGAGCAGAGTGGTGCGGAGGACCCGGGCGAACTCGCCCGACCGGCCTACGGCCGCAGCCCCCGCACGCCCAGGTCCAGCAGCGCGCACCCGAACAGCGCTATGCCGATGAAGCCGTTCGTGGTGAAGAACGCCCGGTTGAGCTTGGACAGATCGTCCGGTGCCAGCAGCGAGTGTTCGTAGACGAACGCCGCGGCGACGATCAGCAGGCCCAGCCACCAGAAGAAGCCCGCGCCGGTGAGCGCGCCGAACCAGACGAACAGCAGCGTGGTCACCACGTGGGTGAACTTCGAGGCGTTCAGCGCGGCGGCGATGCCCCACCTGGCCGGTACGCTCTTGACGCCGTGCGCGCGGTCGGCCGCGACGTCCTGGCAGCCGAAGATCAGGTCGAAGCCGCCGATCCAGGTGCCCACCGCCAGGCCCAGTACGACCGCCTGCCACGACCACTCGCCGGTGACGGCCAGCCACGCGCCGATCGGGCCGATCGCCTGCGCGATGCCCAGGATCGCGTGCGGGATGTCGGTGAACCGCTTGCCGTACGGATAGATCACCATCGGAATCACCGCGACCGGCGCGAGCACCAGGCACAGCGGGTTGAGCAGCGCGGCGGAGACCAGGTAGAAGAACAGCGCGACCAGCGCGCCGATCCACGCGGTCCGCACCGACACCGCGCCGGTGACCAGCTCGCGCGTCGCGGTGCGCGGATTGCGCGCGTCGATCTCGCGGTCGATGATCCGGTTGCAGGCCATCGCGAAGGTGCGCAGGCCCACCATCGCCACGGTGACCAGGAACAGCTCCCGGTAGTGCAGGCGTTCGTCGGTCTCGTACATCGCGGTGAAGGCCGCGATGTAGGCGAACGGCAACGCGAACACCGAGTGCTCGATCAGCACCAGGCGCAGGAACGCCTTGACCCGGCCCACCTCCGACGGTGCACCGGGAGCGGGTAGCGCGGCGGACGTCACAGTCCGTATTCCTTCCATCGGCGGGTCACCTTGGCGGCGGTCTCGGGGTCCGACACGACCATCTCCGGCCAACCGCCGTCGCGCGTGTAGCCCTCCTCGGGCAGCTTGCGGGTCGCGTCGATGCCCGCCTTGCCGCCCCAGAACTGCTGGTACGACGCGTGGTCGAGGTGGTCCACGGGCCCCTCGGTCAGCAGCAGGTCGCGCGCGTAGTCGGTGTTGCCGAACGCCCGCCACGCCACCTCGTGGTAGTCGTGCACGTCGCAGTCGGCGTCCACCACCACGATCAGCTTGGTCAGCGACATCATGTGCGCACCCCAGATCGCGCTCATCACCTTCTGCGCGTGCTTGGGGTACTTCTTGTCGATCGAGACGATCGCGCAGTTGTGGAAGCCGCCCGCCTCGGGCAGGTCGTAGTCCACGATGTCCGGCACGATGATCTTGAGCAGCGGCAGGAAGAACCGCTCGGTCGCCTTGCCCAGCGGACCGTCCTCGGTGGGCGGCCGGCCGACCACGATCGACTGCAGCAGCGGCTTCTCGCGCATGGTCACGCAGTCGATGGTCAGCGCCGGGAACGGCTCCTGCGGCGTGTAGAAGCCGGTGTGGTCGCCGAACGGGCCCTCGGGCAACATCTCCCCCGGGGTCAACCAGCCTTCGAGCACCACCTCGGCCTCGGCCGGCACCTGGAGCGGCACACTCACGCAGTCGACCATCTCGATCCGCCGGCCCCCGATGAATCCGGCGAAGAGGTATTCGTCGATGTCCCCGGGCAGCGGCGCGGTGGACGCGTACGTCACCGCCGGCGGCGCGCCGAACGCGATCGCCACCGGCAGCCGCTCACCGCGCTTGGCGGCCACCTGGTAGTGGTTGCGGCTGTCCTTGTGGATCTGCCAGTGTATCCCGATGGTGCGCTTGTCGTGCCGCTGGAGCCGGTACAGGCCCAGGTTGCGCACGCCCGTGTCGGGGTCCTTGGTGTGGGTCAGGCCCAGGTTGTAGAACGAGCCACCGTCCTCGGGCCAGGTGAACAGCGCCGGGATGGTGTCCAGGTCGACGTCGTCGCCCTTGAGCACGACCTGCTGACAGGGTGCGTCCTTGATCTTCTTCGGCGGGATGTGCGCGACCGAACCGAGCTTGCCGAACGCCTCGCGGATCCCGGTGAAGCCCTGCGGCAGTTCCGGCTTGAGCAGGCCGCCGATCTTCTCCGACAACTCGTCGTAACTGCTCAGCCCGAGTGCCATCAGCATGCGCTCGTCGGTGCCGTAGACGTTCATCGCGAGCGGCATCGAGCTGCCCTTGACGTTCTCGAACAACAACGCCGGGCCCTTGGCCTTGTTCACCCGATCGGTGATCTCGCCGATCTCCAGATGCGGATCGACCTCGGCGCGGACGCGCCGCAGTTCACCGCGCTTCTCCAGTGCCTTCAGGAAAGCGCGCAAGGTCCCGTATGCCATGCGTGCCAGTATCCGACACGGACCGGCCGCGCCCGCACGCGCACCCGGCCGACCGGGCTACCTTGGACCCTCGTGCCGAGCAGGGAGGGGTACATGCTCACGGTCGCTTCGGAATTGCGTTCGGTGGTCGTTCATGCCGTGGGGGCGGTGTGTGTGCGAAATTGCGAGGTGGAACTGCCGGCGGGTCCCCCGGGGCCGGTCCGGGTACGGGTGAGCGGGTTCCCGTTGACGGCGTACGGCGACTGGTTGCGGGCGCGGGTCGTGGCCGGCGGCACGGGTGTGCGGGTCACCGACGTACGGCCCGTGGTCGACGTCGAGGTGGTCCGGGACGCGGACCTGCCGAGCGTGCTGCTGGACCTGGAGGCGGCCGAGTCCCGGGTACGCACCCTGCACGAGCGCGGCGCGCGACTGGCCGCCGAGCTGGAGGAGATCGCCGGGCTGACCGCGATCATGCCCACCGTGCGCCGCGGCGATCCGCCGCGCACCGCGCCGGTGTCCGCGCTCTTGGATCTGGCCGCGTTCGCCGACGAGCGGGCCGAGGCACTGTACGAGCGGATCGGCGCGTGTGACGACGAGCTGCGCGAGGCGATCCGCGACACCGAGCTGTACCGGGCCCGGCTCAACGCCGCCTCCGGCGCGCAGCGCACCGAGCGGGCCCAGGTGTCCGGCACCGTGGTGATCACGCTGGAGCACACCGGCGACGCGGGCCCGATCGGGCTGGACGTGGAGTACCACGTGCCCGGCGCGCGCTGGGCGCCGATGTACCAGCTGCGCCTGGACGAGGCGATGACCGGCGGCACGCTGGTCATGCGGGCCTGCGTCGCGCAGCGCACCGGCGAGGACTGGACCGGTGTGCGGCTCGGTCTGTCCACCGCGGACCTGGCCCGCGGCACCGACCTGCCCGAGCTCAAGTCGTTGCGCCTGGGCCGCAGGCAGAGCGTGCCCGCGCACCCCGGCTGGCGGGAGCCACCGGCCGGGCTGGCCGAGTTGTTCGCGGGCTACGACGTGGGGGTGGCCAAGCGCCCGCCGTCCCGGCCGGCGTACGCGGGGGCCGGGCCCGGCGCGAGCGGCTTCGCCGAGCAGCGGGCGGGCGCCTCGTCGGTGCCGCCCCCCTCCTACGGCGCGATCGAGATCGAGCCCGACGTGCCGGCCTTCCTCCAGGCGTCACCCGCACCGGTGACCGCCTCCGCGCCGCCGATGCAGGCCGCCGGCGGCTTCGGCGCACCACCGCCCGCGCCGCGGCCGGCGGCCCCGATGATGCGCCGGTCCCGGAGCGCCGCGGCTGCTCCTGCCGCGCCCGGCGGCGCCATGGAACTCGCCGGCTACGGCGCGCCGGCCGACGAGGACGCCATCGCGCCGAGCGCGAAACCCGCGCCGCCCGAGCAGCCCGAGCCGGGCGCCGACCTGCTGGACTACGCGGCGCTGGAGCTGCGCGGCGCGCACGACACCGAGGCCCGGGGCCGGTTGCGCCCGGCGCCGCACGGCCCGGGTGGCACGGCGACGGAGTACCGCCGGCGTGCCGACGAGGTGAGCCGGCTGGTGCTGCCTGAGCACGCGCTCGCGCCGCGTGACGCGGCCGGGTCCTACGACTACCGCTTCGACACCGCGGCGCCGGCCGAGGTGTCCGCGGACGGCGTATGGCACACCATCCCGGTGTGCGAGATCGAGGTCGGCCTCGACCCGGAGTTCGTCTGCGTACCGGCGTTGGACGAAGCGGTGTTCGGCACGGTCGTGCTCGCCAACGCGTCGCCGCACGCGCTGCTCGCCGGGCCGGCGGACGTCTCGGTGGCCGGCGAGTTCCTGATGACCGTGCCGCTGCCGACGCTGGCGCCGGGCGCGCGCGAACGGGTGGGCGTGGGCGTCGTGGAGAGCGTGCAGGTCTCGCGGAACGCGCACATGCGCGAGTCGACGGCGGGGCTGCGCGGCGGGACGGCGGTGCTCGACCACCGGATCGAGATCGAGGCGGTGAACCACCTCGCCCGGCCGATCCGGCTGGACATCCTGGAGCGGATCCCGGTCACCGACGACAAGGACGTGAAGATCGAGGAGCACGCCGGCGCGCCGCGCTGGGTGGAGGACACCGAACTGCGCGACGGACGGCACGTCGCGGGTGCACGCGTGTGGCATGTCGAACTCGCCCCCGGCGAGCGCAGGAACCTGACCGGTGGCTACGAGATCCGGATCCCGGCAGCGAAGGCCGTGGTCGGCGGCAACAGGAGGGTCTGACGGTGACTCAGCCGACGCTGGAACAGAGCACTCCGGCCGAACCCAAGCCGGAACCGCTGCCGATCACGGCGGTGACGTGTCTGGAGGACCGGGCCCAGGTGACCCGGTCCGGCCGGATCGAATTGAGCAGGGGCGTACAGCGGGTGCTGGTCGGCCCGGTGACCCCGCTGGCGGTTGATCGGTCGTTGCGCGCCGAGGTGATCGCCGACGACGGCACCGCGACCGCGATCGACGCGCGTGTGGTGCGGGTGTACACGCCCAAGCCCGCGACCGGGCCCGGGCCCGACGCGTCCGAGCTGCGCCGGCTCGTGCACGAGTCGGGCGAGCGTGCCACCGTGCTGTCCCGGCGCGAGCGGCGCCTGCGCACCGGATTGGCACTGGTCGATCAGGCCCGGGCCGATCTGCGCCGCGACATCGCGGAGCAGACCGGCTTCGGCACGACCGAGCCCGAGCGCTGGGCCGCCGAGTCGGACCGGCTGTCGGCCGAGGCCGAGCAGCGCTACACGGACCTGCATACGCTCGCCGACGAACAGGCCACGCTCCGTACCCGGTTGCGTGACGCCCAGGCGGCGCTGAGCGTGGCCGAGCAGGAGCCGGTCGAGCTGACCGCCACCGTCGAGGTGGTGATCGAGGCCGAGCGGACCGGTTCGGCCGAGCTGCGCGTGGTGCACCTGGTGCCGTGCGCGCTGTGGCGGCCCGCCTACCGCGCCGCCCTGGCGCCGGATCGCCGGTCGATCGAGGTCGAATGCGACGCGGTGGTGTGGCAGTGCACCGGCGAGGACTGGTCCGGCGTGACGCTCTCCCTGTCCACCGCGCGGCCGACCCTGGCCGCGCGGCCGCCGAGCCTGGTCGAGGACCGGCTCACCCTGCGCGAGCGCACCCAGGTGGAGAAGAAGCAGGTCGAGGTGGACCTGCGCGAGGAGGACATCGCCACGGTCGGCCGGGTCGCGGGCGGCTCTGCCGAGTTGCCCGGCGTGGACGACGGCGGCGAGGTCCGGGTGCTGGCCGCGCCGACCCCGGTCCAGGTGCCCTCCGACGGCCGGCCGCATCGGGTCCGGTTGACCACGTTCACCACGAAGTGCGAGCCGGAGGCCGCCTGTTCGCCCGAGCTGTCGCAGTACGTGAGCCAGGTCGTGCGGTTCGCCAACGACGCCGGACACGCGCTGCTCGCGGGCCCGGTGGAGCTGGTCCGCGGCAGCGGATACGCCGGGCGTGGACAGCTCGACTTCGCCGCGCCGGGCGAGGAGGTGCGGCTGCCGTTCGGCAGCGAGGACGACTTCCGCGTGGTGCGCGAGGTGACCGAGTCGCGCACCACGGCCTCGCTCACCGGCCGCACGGTGGTCACCCGTACGGTGACCGTCTTCCTCTCGCACGTCGCCGCGCCGGGGGCCGAGTCGCCCGGCACGGTCGTGCTGCGCGAGCGGGTGCCGGTGTCCGAGGTGTCGGCGGTCGAGGTCAAGGTCCGCCGCGACCTGTCGGAACCGGCGCCGGACGCGGTCGACGACCAGGGAATCGTGCGTTACGACGTGCGATTGACCGCGGGCGAGCGGCGGCGGATCACGCTGGTGTACGAGCTGCACGCATCGGGCAAGGTCACCGGACTGTGAGCGATCCGGTGTTCAAGGAGCCGACCGTTTACGCTGGATGGGAGACGCATCCGAGTACCGAGCGCCGAGTAACCGTCTGGGAGACCGCCACATGATCAGGGCCCTGCTGTTCCTGCTGCCCTTGGCCGTCGGGATCTACGCGTTCATCGACTGCCTGACCACCGATGAGCAGAAGGTCCGCAGCCTGCCCAAGATCGCCTGGGTCTTCATCATCCTGCTCTTCTTCCCCGTCTTCCTGGGCCCGATCGGCTGGTTCGTCGCCGGGCGTCCCAAGCGCGAGTACGCGCCCGGCGGGGCCGGCGGGTTCGGGTTCGGCGGCCGTTCCCAGGGGCGGCAGATGGCCCCGGACGACGACCCCGAGTTCCTCGCCTCGCTGAACAAGGACAACCGCAGGCCGAGCGAACCGAGCGCCGCCGAGGACCAGGCGGAGATGCTCAAGCGCTGGGAAGAGGACCTCAAGCACCGCGAGGACGACCTGCGCAGCCCCGACCGGGACAACCCGGACGAGCGCGCGAAGGACAAGGACGCGAAGGACAAGGACTGAGCCCGACTCTCGGGTCGGGCATCGGTCGCACAGCCGGCCGGGTCGCATCGTCGACCCGGCCGGCTCTCGTATGCGCGGACCGGCTTCCGGAGCCCGATGTCCGGTTGTCCGGTGTCCCGTCGCTCAGGTCGCGGCGGCCACCTCCGCCGCCGCCTCGGCGAGCAGCCGGCCGGTCTTCTCCAGCGTCTGCCCGTCGGTCCGCGGCGCGAAGCCGCGCAGGCTCAGGATCAGCACCAGGTCGCCGTCGCGATCGTGCACCGGTGCGCTGATCGCGCCCACCCGGTAGTCCCGGTCCGGTTCCAACTCGTCGATCTGTCCACCGTCGGAACCGCCGATCTCGGCGGCGATCTCCTCCAGGAGCGTGCGCAGCCGGGCCGCCGACGCGCCCGCGCCCAGCGTGTCCAGCCCCTCCAAGTGCTCGTCCAACTCGCCGAGCGTCTCGCCCAGTCGGGTCTCCACGTCGGTGACCAGCTCGATCGCGAAGCCCCGGCGCCGCGCGTTGTCGATCGCGCGCGCCATCCGGCCGCGCGCGGCCGGATCGTGCGCCTCGTCGAGCCAGCGGCGCACCGTCTGCTCGTCCGCCCAGGGCACGTAGCCGATGCCCAGCGGCGGGGTGATCGGCGCCTGCGCGCCGACGCGTAGCCGGTGCAGTTCGGGCCCCGGCGCGTGGACCACCTCGGCGATCGCGACGTGGTGTTCGCCGGGGGTCATCGCGAAGCAGGTCAGCCCGGTTTCGTCGCGCAGCCGGGCCATGATCGGGCGTGCGACGTCGAGCACGCCGAGCCCGCGCGCCGCTGCTCGGCCGACCGCCACCAGCGCCGGGCCGAGCCGGTAGGTGCGCCGGGTGGGATGGCGGATCAACCAGCCCAGCGAGGTCAGGCTCGCCAGCATCGGATGGCACGTGGCGGGGGTCACCCCGAGGTGTCGGGCGATCTCGGACAGGGTCAGCCCCTCCGCCGGCCGTTCGGCGATCGCGTCGATCAGGGAGACGAGTCGCTCGGTCTGCGGTGACGGTCTGGGGGCCATGGTCCCCACCTTACTGGATCTTTTCGCATAGTGCGCATATTGACTCGCACAATGCGCAGCCGTACGGTCTGCCCCACGTTACCGGGGAGGCTCACATGTACGACCTCAAGATCATCAACGCCACGATCGTGGACGGCACCGGCGCGGACCGGTTCGTCGGGGACATCGGGGTCCGGGACGGCCTGATCGTCGCGGTCCGCCGGCACGACGGCCCGGACCCGGCGCTGGAGGGCGACGCGGCCGAGACGATCGACGCGGCCGGTCGCCTGGTCACGCCGGGCTTCGTGGACATCCACACCCACTACGACGGCCAGGCCACCTGGGACGAGGTGCTCGACCCGTCCACGTCGCACGGCGTGACCACGGTGGTCTCCGGGAACTGCGGGGTCGGCTTCGCGCCGGTCCGACCGGGCCGCGAGGACTGGCTGATCCGGTTGATGGAGGGCGTCGAGGACATCCCCGGGACGGCCCTGGCCGAGGGCATGACGTGGGGCTGGGAGACGTTCCCGGAATACCTGGACGTGCTGGAGCGGCGCACCTTCGCCGTCGACATCGGCATCCAGGTCGCCCACGGCGCGGTTCGGGCCTACGCGATGGGCGACCGCGGCGCGCGCAACGAACCGGCCGGCGCCGAGGACATCGAGGCGATGGCGGTGATCGTCAAGGAGGCGATCGAGGCGGGCGCGCTGGGCTTCTCCACGTCGCGTACCGTCGCGCACAAGGCGATGGGCGGCGAGCCGGTGCCCGGCACGTTCGCCACCGAGGACGAACTCTTCGGCCTGGGCCGGGCGATGGCCGCGGGCGGGCGGGCCGTGTTCGAACTGGCCCCGACCGGCTCGTCCGGCGAGGACATCGTCAAGCCCGCCTCCGAGGTGGCCTGGATGCGCCGACTGGCCGCCGAGATCGGCATGCCGGTGTCGTTCGCGCTGCTCCAGGTCAACGCCGCCCCCGAACTGTGGCGCGAACTGATGGCCGAGTCACAGGCCGCGAACGAGGCGGGCGCGCAACTGCATCCGCAGATCGCCGGGCGTCCGTTCGGCATGCTGACCGGCTTCGGCACCCGCAACGCGTTCAGCAAACGACCGACGTTCCGGGCGATCGACGACCGGCGCCTGGCGGGCGAGCTGGACGACGCGGCGTTCGCCGCCGAGTTGGCCCGGCCCGAGATCAAGGCGGCGATCCTGGCCGAGTCGGACCTGCCCAGCGACCCGAACATCCCCGGCGACTCGGTCAACCTGGCCATGCAGTTCATGCTGGACCGGATGTACCCGATGGACGCGGTCCCGGACTACGAGCCGCTGCCGGACCGGACGGTGACCGCCATCGCGCGGGCCCGCGGCGAGGAGCCGCTGTCGACGCTGTACGACCTGCAACTGGCGGACGACGCGCGGACCACGCTGATGGTCCCGATGTTCAACTACTCGGACGGCGACCACGAGGCGATCCGGGAGATGCTCACCCACCCGGCGAGTGTGTTCGGCCTGGCCGACGGCGGCGCGCACTGCTCGATGATCTGCGACGCCTCGCAGCCGACCTTCCTGCTCACCCACTGGGCCCGGGACCGCACCCGCGGCGAGCGTCTGCCGCTGGAGTTCCTGATCCGCAAGCAGACGATGGACACCGCCGCGCTCTACGGCCTGTCCGACCGCGGTGTGGTGGCCGAGGGCAAGCGCGCCGACCTCAACGTGATCGACCTGGACGCCCTCACGCTGCACCGCCCCAGGATGGTCCACGACCTCCCGGCCGGCGGCGGCCGCATGCTCCAGGACGCAACGGGCTACGTGGCCACGATCGTGGCGGGCCGGGTGACCAGGCGGGACGGCGTGGACACGGGCGCGCGACCGGGGCGGCTGGTGCGGGGGGCGCGCTGAGGGTGGGGCGCTGCGCTCGAAGTCGAAGACTCGGCGCAGCGCCCGGCCGACATCGCTGCCGTGCGGTACCCGGCCGTCCGTGTCTCGGGTGCCCCGGGCGTTCGCGTCGACCGCGAAACCCTCGCTCAGGCCGTCTTGTCCTCGCCGAACAAGCCGCCGCCGAAGGACTTCAGGAGGCCGTTGAGGTCGACCGTGTCGCCGGGCGCCGGGGCCTTGGGGGAGATGCCGCCGGTGAGCTTGGAGTACTTGAGGTCGAGGGTGACCTCGTTGGTGCCGTCGCTCTTGTCGTCGGCGGTGAGCCGGATCGGGAAGGGCTTGCCGTTGGCCGCGACATACATCGTGACGGTCGTGCCGTCCTCGTCCTTGGAGATCAGCGGGATCACCTTGGTCCCGTTGATCTCGGTGGTCGGGCCCTTGGTCATCGGCCGGTCATTCGCCGGGTCCTCGGAGTCGCCCGAGTCCGAGCCGAACAGCCCGTCCAGCGACGGCTTGCCGCCCTTGAGCAGGTCCTGGCCGAGCTTGCCGGTCTCCGCGCCGCCGAACTTGATGTACTTGCCCTCGACGAGCTTGGCGCCCTCGGCGAACATCTTGGTGAACTGCTCACCCAGTTCCTTGTCTTCGGCCGACTCGGGCGTGCCGGCCGAGGACGCGGCCTCGGCCCGCTTGCTCAGGTCCAGGACGGTCTGGACGGTGCCGGGCGCGATCTTGACGTACGTGGTCTTGTCGACCGCGATCAGGTCCAGGGCCTTGTCCTGGAGGGTGATCCTGCCCTCGGCCTGCTCGGCGGTGCCGACCTTGATGTCCACGCCGAGCGGGAGGTCGTAGACCTTTCCGGTGCCCTCGATGTGCAGGTTCGTGAGTTCCTTGAAGCCGGTCTCGGCCTGCTTGGACAGCGCCTCCACGGTCAGCGCCTCGTTCGAGGGTCCCTTGGGGTCGAGCGCGTCACCACCGGCGGCGGCGGGCTTGAACGGATCTCCCGAAGAGGACTCGCCACAACCGGCGGCGAGCAGGACCAGCGGTACGGTCAGGGCCGCGGCGGATATCCGGAGCAAGCGCACAGGGAAACTCCCGGTCGAGAAGCAAGAACGAACGAAATAGCAGGGGTATGCCTACCCGAATCGTATGCAGCGATGTCGACCGCATTACCCGATGGGCAGGTCCGTGGGCGAGAGGTGCGACACATCGCGTCGACGGCGGAAGGCCAGCGCCGCCGACACGCCGCCGATCAACCCGAACAGGTGACCCTGCCAGGACACTCCCTCCGCGAGCGGGGTGATCCCCATCGCGAACGAGCTGCCGTACAGGCCCAATACGGCGAAGCCGATCAGCACGTCCAGCACCCGGCGGTCGGCGAAGCCGCGCACGATCAGGTAGCCGAACAGCCCGAAGACCAGGATGCTCGCGCCCGCCGTGTTCGTTCCGGTCGGCGCGGTCAGCCACACGCCCAGACCGCCGATCACGGTGATCGTGAGCAATACGGCGAGGAAACGGGTGATTCCGCGCAGCGCGGCCAGGAAACCGAGCAGCATCAACGGGAAGGTGTTGGCGACGATGTGTCCGGTGCCGAAGTGCAGGAAGGGCGCGCTGAGGATGTCCGGCAGTTCGTCCGCCCGCCGGGGTGTCACGCCGTGGGTGAGCAGCGAGTCGTCGGTCGTGTAGTTGATCAGCTGGACGGCCCAGACCGCGCCGATCAGCACCGCGGTGACCAGGGCCGCGTCGCGGACTCCCGACACGGATATGCGGGACATGCACACCCCTCCCCTGCGGTAGGCGGTACCGCTACGAAGCCACAATAGGAGGCATGGACCAGGAGCGGGACAGTACGGGACGGCGCCCGTGGATAGTCGGCGTATCGGGGGCATCCGGCACGCCCTACGCCGCGGCGGTGCTGCGCGGGCTGCTCGACGCGGGCGAGCAGGTGGATCTGGTGGTCAGTCGGGCCGCCCGGTTGACCCTGCTCGACGAGACCGGCATCGCCTTCCGCGACGGGCACTGGCGCGACGACCTCGCGGCGTGGACGAAGCTCGACGACGGCGCGCTGGACCGGGTCCGCTACTGGGCGGCCGGCGATCTGGGCGCGGGACCCGCGAGTGGGTCGTATCCGGCCAAGGGCATGGTCGTGGTGCCGGCCAGCACGGCGTCGGTCGCGGGCATCGCGATCGGTTTGTCCAAGGACCTGCTCCAGCGCACCGCCGACGTCACCCTCAAGGAGCGCCGCCCACTCGTGCTGGTGCCGCGCGAGACCCCGCTCACCGGCACCACGCTGCGCCACCTGGTCCGGCTCGACGACGCCGGCGCGGTGATCCTGCCGGCGTCCCCGGCCTTCTACGCGGGCGCCCAGGACGTGCAGCGCCTGGTCGACTTCGTCGCGGGCAAGGCGCTGGACGCGCTCGGCGTCGCACACACCCTGTATCGCCGCTGGGACGGCGAACTGGGCGGCGCCCGACGCGAGGCGGGCGGGTGAGTCGCGACCGAGAAGACCGCCGGTCACCGCGCCCCGACCCGGACGATCGTGCCCATCCGGACCACGGTCACGCTCGCCCGGACGCTCGCATCCGGCCGGGCGCCCGCGCCCGCCCGGACAGACCAAAAAGGCCCCCGTGGTGACGGGAGCCTTGGCGGTCTTGCCGGATCTGCCGGGCGATCAGCGCCCGGACTTGCGGCGGCCGACCAGACGCTTCACACGCTTGAGCGTGTTCGACGGCTGGGTGGCGCGTGAGCGTTCCGCAATGGCATGCAGTTCCTGCATGTGTGCGCGGGCCATCTCCAGGGTGTACACGGTGTTGTCTCCCCACGAGTCGTCATCGGAGGCTTGTAGCTCCCGATGCCTTTGATTCTAAGGGTTAGAATCAGAATCGTCCAATGAATTACAGGCCCCGTGTGGGTTTGCGCCTTCGTCATGTCGCAGACCCCTGGTGGCCCCCCGATGGACACCATCGATTACCTGGAGGAAACGGACATGGATGCCGTCGACCGCAAGCTGATCCAGGCGCTGCGCGGCAACGGGCGGGCCTCGTACGCCGAACTGGGC
Organism: Embleya scabrispora DSM 41855; assembly: GCF_000372745.1. GTDB lineage: Bacteria > Actinomycetota > Actinomycetes > Streptomycetales > Streptomycetaceae > Embleya > Embleya scabrispora. Next base: position 36,539 of record NZ_KB889719.1, read on the forward strand.
CGACTCGTCGGCTTGTCCGGTCCGAGCGTCACCGATCGCATCAACCGGCTCGAACAGGCCGGCGTGATCACCGGTTACCGGGCCTCCGTAGACCCGGTCTCGCTCGGCCTGGGCGTGACCGCGCTGATCGGGATCCAGCTCTCCGACGCGGCCGACCACGACGACGTCAGCCGCCGGCTGCGCGACCTCGACGAGATCGAGGACTGTTGGTTCATCGCCGGCGACGACTCGTTCATGCTCAAGGTCCGGGTCTCGGACATGGAGGGCTTGGAGAACGTGGTCCGGCGCCTGTCCGGCACCCGCGGTGTGGCCCGCACCCGCACCACCGTGGTGCTCTCGACCAAGTGGGAGTACCGCGCGGCCGAACTGCCCGAACCCACCGAGTAGCCGCACCGGCCGGATCCGAAGGGGTTCGCCGGTCCGCCGGCACCCCCTCGTAGGGTGACAGGCATGACGAACCTGGTGACTCTCGAAGACCTCGAGGCCGCACGGAAGCGGATCGCGGGCACGGCGGTCCGCACCCCGTTGCTGCCGTCCCTGCACGGTGACGCCGACCGGCCGCTGTGGCTCAAGCCGGAGAACCTCCAGCCGATCGGCGCGTTCAAGATCCGCGGCGCGTACAACGCGATCGCGGCCCTGACCGACGCCGAGCGCTCGCGCGGGGTCGTCGCCCACTCCAGCGGCAACCACGCGCAGGCGGTGGCCTACGCGGCCCGCCTGTTCGGCGCCCGGGCGGTGATCGTGATGCCGGACACCACGCCGCGGGTCAAGATAGAGGCGACCCGCGCGCTCGGCGCCGAAGTGGTCATCGTCACGCCGGACCGGCGCGACACCGCGGCCGGCGAACTGGCCGCCGAGCACGGCTACGCGTTCGTGCCGCCCTACGACGACGCACGGGTCATCGCCGGCCAGGGCACCGCCGGCCTGGAGATCGTCGAGGACCTGCCCACCGCGGACACCGTGCTGGTCCCGGTCAGCGGCGGCGGCCTGATCTCCGGTATCGCCGCCGCGGTCAAGCTGAGCAACCCGGGCACCAAGGTGATCGGCGTCGAGCCGGAACTGGCCGCCGACGCGGCCGAGTCCTTCCGTACCGGCGTACGCACCACGTGGTCCACCGCCGACACCTACCGCACCATCGCCGACGGGCTGCGCACCACCTCGGTGGGTGTGCTGCCGTTCGCGCACATCCAGGCGTACGTGGACGACATCGTCACCGTGACCGAGGAGCAGATTCGCGAGGCGATGCGCTTCCTGGCCCGGCGCGCCCGCCTGGTCGCCGAGCCCGCCGGTGCGGTGGCCACCGCGGCCTACCTCTTCCGCAAGGACGCGTTGCCCGCCGGCCGCGAGCACGTCGCCGTGGTCAGCGGCGGCAACGCCGACCCGGCTTTGTACGCCGAGGTGATGGCCTGAGCGAGTGTCCCGCATACCGGGCGTAACCTCGTAGCAGCCGTGCAGCGGCAATCATGAAGACCTAGAGGGAGTGCCGACACATGGACGCGGGCCTGCGCAGGGAGATCGAGGACAAGGTTTTCGCCGGGGAGCGACTCAGCCGTGAGGACGGCATCGCGCTCTACGCGAGCGACGACCTGGCGTGGCTCGGCGGGCTCGCGCATCACGTGCGGACGGTGAAGAACGGCGACAAGGTCCACTTCAACGTCAACCGTCACCTCAACATGACCAACGTGTGCAACGCGTCGTGTGCCTATTGCTCGTTCCAGCGCAAGCCGGGCGAGAAGGACGCGTACACGATGCGGATCGAGGAGGCCGTGCGGCTCGCGAAGGAGATGCAGCCGGACGGGATCACCGAACTGCACATCGTCAACGGCCTGCACCCGACCCTCCCGTGGCGCTATTACCCGCGGTCGCTCAGCGCGCTCAAGGAGGTGCTGCCGAACGTCGCGCTCAAGGCGTTCACCGCGACCGAGATCCACTGGTTCGAGAAGATCTCCGGCCTGTCCGCCTCGGACATCCTCGACGAGCTGATGGACGCGGGCCTGGAGTCGCTCACCGGCGGCGGCGCGGAGATCTTCGACTGGGAGGTCCGGCAGCACATCGTCGACCACGACACCCACTGGGAGGACTGGTCGCGGATCCACCGCCTCGCGCACTCCAAGGGCCTCAAGACCCCGTGCACGATGCTCTACGGCCACATCGAGGAGCCCCGGCACCGGGTCGACCACGTCATCCGGCTGCGTGAACTCCAGGACGAGACCGGCGGTTTCCAGGTCTTCATCCCGCTGCGCTACCAGCACGACTTCCACGACAGCAAGGACGGCATCGTCCGCAACCGGCTCCAGGCCCGAACCAACATGGCCACCGGCGCCGAGGCGCTCAAGGTGTTCGCGGTCTCCCGGCTGATGTTCGACAACGTTCCGCACGTGAAGTGCTTCTGGGTCATGCACGGCCTGGCCACCGCGCAACTCGCGCTCAACCACGGCGCGGACGACCTGGACGGCTCGGTCGTGGAGTACAAGATCACCCACGACGCGGACGACTTCGGCACGCCGAACAAGATGACCCGCGACGACCTGCTCGAACTCATCCGGGACGCGGGCTTTCGCCCGGTCGAGCGCAACACCCGCTACGAGACGCTGCGCGAGTACGAGGGCCCGGACCCGGCCCGGCGCGACACGCCGCAGCCGATGAAGCTCTGACCACCGGCGTGGTCGACGTCGATCGGTGACGGGGGGTGCCGGATGGGGGCCGTCACGCGCGATGAGGTCGTCGCGTTCCTGCGGGAGGCGCAATCGTCGGCCGAGGCGGCCCTGCTGCGCCTGTACCCCGAGCCGCGCGAGCGACCCGACGGGATGCTCACGCTCGGCGAGTTCGCGTGGTTCGCACCCCGGGCGATCGTGCTCGAACCGGCCACCGGACGGGTGTACTCGGATCACGTCGACCAGGAACTGCTCGCCGGCGGCCTGGACACGTTCGGCCGACTGCTGCGCGAGGTCGAGTCGTTGCGGACCGGGACCCGGGCCGGCGGCCGGTGCGATCCCGTCCGGGCGTCGCGCGCGGCCTTCGCCCGGGTGCGCGGATACGAGCCGAGGGTTTTGCACTCGGACCCGGATGTGTGCGCCTTCTGGCGGGCCGCACTGCTGGTGTGGCCGCTGCTGCACGCGGTCGAACCGGGCCGGGCCGGGCTGCGCCTGGAGTTCACCCACGAGGCATTGGCGGCGGATTATGGCGCGGAGCGGGTGGTGCGGATTCCCGAGGGGAACATCCCCGAGGTGCTCCGCTCACATGCCCCTTCGCTGCGCTTCCTGCGTGATGTCGGGCTGATCGACGCCCTCCCGCTGGTGTTGGACGAGGACCGTCCGCTGTGGGTGGCGACGCTGGACGAGTTCGAGGACGAGCCGTACCCGCACGCGCCGCACACGTGGCGCCTGGTGCGACTCGGCGCCCTGCCGCAGCTCCCGAACACCGACCTGGTCGTGGACGGACTCACCGGCCGGGTGTACGCCCACTACCCGGACGAGCCGGCGGAGCGGTGCCCGGTGAACAACGACCTGTCCACGCTCGCCCTCGCGCAGTGGATGACCGCGCGGGTGCGGGCCTACGACCGCGAGTTCGCGATCACCGACGACTACGACGGCCTGGCCACGATCATGACCGCGGTGCTCGGCATCGTGGATCCGCTCGCGGTCCGCGGTCCGGCCGCGTACTGGCCGAACGTGTTCGACGACGAGGCGGGAGGTCTGCTGTATGGCTGACGCGTTGCGGATCGCGATCACCGCGCAGGACGCCGAGGAGTGGTTCGGCGAGGTGGTCCGGTACGACCTTCCCGGGATCGGGCACGAGCCCACCCGCCGCTTCCTGGCCGAGGTGGGCCTGCCGCGCGAGGCCGCGCTGATCCGGTTCCATCCGGGCGGCGAGCGGGACGGGGTGATCGTGCTCGGCACGTACGGCTCGCTGCGCACCTCGGCCCGGGAGGTGCTGCTCGACGGCGCGACCGGTCGGGTCTTCGGCGAGGAGCGGTTCGGCGACCCCGCGCCGCTCTCGATGGACGTGTCCACCCTGGTGCGCAACGCCGGCCTGGTGGAGGCGATCCGTACCGGCCGCGGCCCGGTGCGCACCGGCGAGGACCTGCTCGATCTGCTCGGCGAGACCGAACCCGAACTGGATCCGGGGCACTCGTTCTGGCACACCTCCTTCGCGCTGTGGCAACTGCGGCGGGCGGCGGTGCCGGGGGAGGGCCTGGCGGTGCGGATCACCTCGGCGATGCTCGACCTGGTGTACGAGAACGAGTTCTCCGGCTACGAGCAACGGCAGTTGCCCGCCGCGATCACGCACGAGCCGACCCGGCGCTTTCTGCTCGACATCGGGCTGATCGACGCGTGGGCGTACCTGGACATGCGCAGCGACGGCAAGCCACTGCCGACCCTGGCCGAGTTGATCGCCGAGCGCCGGGCGGACTGGGACGACGAGCCGGAGCCGCCGGCGGACGCGGAGCACCTGGTCGTGCTCGGCTATGTCAGCGAGGACGGCGACCTGCTCGTGGACGGCCGCACCGGTGTGGTCCGGCGCTGGTACACCGGTGACGACGAGCCGCGGATGGACACGCTCAACACCGACCTGTCCACGCTCGCCTTCACCATGTGGGTGATCGGGCGGATGCACCGACAGGGCGAGCGGTTCGGAATCGGCATCCACGACGTGTGGGAGTCGATCGTGGTCGAGCTGCTGTCCTCGGTCGATCCGCTCGCGTGGGCCGAGCCGAGCAGCTACTGGGAGAACATGATCCTGGACGGGATAAACGGGCTCGGCCCGTGACCGGGCCGGTGACCGGGCCGACCGGGCGTCGAGGCGGGACCCGGCTCCGCGATCCGAATGCGGGATGCTTGACTGGAGGGGACGGCTCGACTCGCGTCCGCCGCCACTCGTACCGCTCTGGCTAGGGGAACCGAAGGTGACCATGTCGAATCCCACGCTGCGTTACTCGCTCTATCGGCTCGGCATCTTCGCCGCGCTGTTCGCCGTGGTCATGGCCGTGTTCTGGCTCTTCGACCTGAACGGCCGCGGGTACGCGTTCATCGCGACCGCCATCGCGGCGGCGGGGTCGGCGTTGATCAGCTACCGGTTCCTGAACGCGGAGCGGGACGCGATGTCCGAGGCGCTGTACGAGCGGGTGCAGCGGGCGAAGCAGCGGATCGCCGAGGACAACCACGCCGAGGACGAGACGGTGGCCCCGGTCCGGATCGCCAAGGAAGCCTCCTGAGTCACTCGGGCTTCGGGGGACTCGCCGGCTTCGGGAATCCCAGGCGCGTCACGGGTCCCATGTGCTTCGCGGGTCTCACGGTCTTCGCGGGTCCGGCGGGTTTCCGCGGCCGCGTGGGCTTCGGGGAAGAAGCGTCTTAAGCGAGATGTGGCCGGCGGTGTCCGCCGGTGTCCGTTCCGTAATTCTTTGCGTTTATCGGTTTAGTGTGGCTATCCTCGCTCCATGATTGGTGCAGGCGACACGCAGATGACGAACACGGCGGTGGGTTTCCCGCTCGTGTCCCGTCGTCATGTCGACCTGGGCCGTTGCGCCACCGCGCTGTGTTGCGGCTGACCGCCGCCGTGCCCCTGCCGGGCTGACGCCTTCACGCTCGTCGCCCCGACCGCCCGCACGTCGGCCATCTGCGGCCGTTCTGCGCGAAGTATCGCTTCTTCGTAGTTCCTCCTGCGGGCACTCGTGTGCCTATTGATGCGCAGGTCGGCGGCCGCTCCGTACCGCCACCCCCGTCCCCCACGGTGCCCGTTCAGGAGCCCTGCCTTGTCTGCTGTGGATTCACTCAAGTCCCTGAAGAGAACTCCCTTCTGGGCCCAGATAGCCGCCGGCCTCGTGCTCGGTGTGGTCTTCGGCTTCATCGCCAAGGAGTACAGCGTCTCGTGGCTGACCGAGACGCTCGACCAGATCGGCACGATCTTCGTCCAGCTGCTCAAGCTGGCCGTGCCGCCGCTGGTGTTCACCGCGATCCTGGTCAGCGTCGTCAACCTGCGCAACGTCAACAACGCGGCGCGGCTGGCCGCGCGTACGCTGCTGTGGTTCCTGATCACGTCGCTGATCGCGGTCGCGATCGGCCTCACCATCGGCCTGGTCACCAACCCGGGCGACGGCTTCAAGCTGCCGGCCGACCCGGGCAAGGCGCCCAAGACCAACGGTGACTGGCTCGACTTCCTCACCGGCATCATCCCGACGAACATCGTCACCGCGTTCTCCGAGGTCAAGGTCCTGCAGATCGTCTTCCTGGCGGTCGTGCTCGGCTCCGCGATCCTGTCGGTCGGCGCCAAGGCCGAACCGCTGGTCAAGGGCGCCGAACTGGTCCTGGAGATCATCCAGAAGGCGCTGTGGTGGGTGATCAAGCTGTCCCCGCTGGGCACGCTGGGTCTGATCGGCACCTCGGTCGCCACCTACGGCTGGGACCTGATCAAGCCGCTGGGCACGTTCACCGCCGACATCTACATCGGTTGCGCACTGGTGATGTTCGTGGTCTACCCGCTGCTCCTCGCGCTGGTCGGCAAGGTCAACCCGCTGAACTACTTCAAGGGCGCGTGGCCGGCCATCCAGCTCGCGTTCGTCTCGCGCTCCTCGGTCGGCACCATGCCGGTCACCCAGAAGGTCACCGAGCGCCTCGGCGTCCCCAAGGACTACGCCTCGTTCGCGGTGCCGTTCGGCGCCACCACGAAGATGGACGGTTGCGCCGCGATCTACCCGGCGATCGCCGCGATCTTCGTGGCCGAGGTCTACGGCGTGAACCTGGGCATCAAGGAATACCTGTTGATCGCGTTCGTCTCGGTGATCGGCTCGGCGGCCACCGCCGGTCTCACCGGCGCGATCATCATGCTGACCCTCACGCTCAGCACGGTGAACCTGCCGCTCGCCGGCGTCGCGCTGCTCCTGGCGATCGACCCGATCCTGGACATGATGAGGACCGCCACGAACGTGGCCGGGCAGGTCGTGGTGCCGATCCTGGTTTCCGCTCGGGAGAAGACGCTGGACCTGGAGAAGTACAACAACCCGCGTGACCTGGAAGCGCCCGACGAGCCGGCCACGCCGCACGTTCCGCTCCAGAAGACGGCGGAGCGCGAACCGGTCTCGGTCTGACGTTCCCACTCGACCGGCGCCCCCGATCCCCTCGTGCCGAAGGGGTCGGGGGCGCCGTCGTGTCTCAGCGCGCGGGGCGGACGGTCGCGGCGTCGTCGCCCGTGCGCTCGGCGGCTCCGCCGGCCCCGGCAGCCTCGGGACGGTCCGCGTCGGCCGCGTCGGCGCTCGGTGTCGCGCCCGTGTACCGGCGGGCCAACCGGCGGATGTGGTCGACCAGTTCGGGCGGGTCCTCGACCTCGAAGTCGGCGTCCAGCAGGCTGATGTAGACGGCCAGGTTCTCGATGCTGGACGCACCGGTCTCGAACACGCAGGTGTCGTCGTCGACCACCGCGAACGAGCCGAAGGCCGGTGGTACCCGATCCGCCACCGAGGCGATCGGCGCGCGCACCAGCACCCGGGCCCGGACCTGTCCGCGCACGCTCTCCACGCCCTGGTTCACGAACGCCGCCACGTCGCCGTCGGCGGGCAGTTCGCGCGGCGTGAAGCGGGGGCCGTGCGGCGGGCGCGGGGTGATCCGGTCCATTCGGAAGGTGCGCCAGTCCTCGCGCTTGACGTCCCACGCGACCAGGTACCAGCGGCCCATCCGGTGCACGAGCCGATAGGGCTCGACCACCCGCGAGGTCTCCTTGCCATCGTGCGAGCTGTACCCGAAGCGCAGTTGCTCGTGGTCGCGGCAGGCACCGGCCAGTACGGTCATCACGTCCATGTCCACGGCCGGACCGGTCTGGCGGACCGGGACGGTGTACTTCTGTAGCGCCTTGACCCGGCGGTGCAGCCGGGACGGCAGCACCTGGTCGAGCTTGGTGAGCGCGCGCAGCATCGCCTCGTCCATGCCGTCCACGACGCTGCCGGCGGCGATCCGCAGGCCGACCACGACGCTGACCGCCTCCTCGTCGTCCAGCAGCAGCGGCGGAAGCGCCTTGCCGGCGCCGAGCCGATAGCCGCCGACCACGCCGCGTCGCGCGTGCACCGGGTAGCCCAGGCTGCGCAGCCGCTCGATGTCGTAGCGGATCGTGCGCCCGCTCACGCCGAGTCGGTCGGCGAGTTCGGGGCCGGTCCAGTCGGGCCGCGTCTGCATGAGGGAGAGCATGCGCAAAAGTCGCGCGGAGGTTTCCAACATGAGCCGAAGTCTGCCGGCTCCGGGTCGCGCAAACAGGAACGATCCTTGCCTGATCTACCTTTAGATTCGGAGACGTGGAAAACAGCGGCGAGAAAACCCTCGCAACCCCGATCTCCCAGTCCTCCGTAGGCCCCAAGCAGCGCTGGCTCGGACTTCTGGCGGTGCTGGCCGCCACCTTGATGAACCTGCTCGACTCCAGCGTGGTGGGCGTCGCGGCGCCCGCGATCCGCCAGGACCTGGGCGGCAGTTACGCCAGTCTCCAGTGGATCGCGGCCGGCTACACGCTCGCGCTCGCGGTGGGCCTGCTCACCGGTGCACGGCTCGGTGACATGTACGGCCGCAAGTTCATGCTGATGGTCGGCGTGGTCGGCTTCGTGGTGCTCTCGGTGGCCTGTGCGGTCGCCTGGTCCCCGGAGACGCTGATCGTCGCGCGGGTGCTCCAGGGGTTGCTGGGCGCGCTGATGATTCCGCAGACGTTCGGCCTGATCCGGGACCTGTTCCCGCCGGCCGAGATCGGCAAGGCGTTCGCGGTGTTCGGCCCGGCGATCGGGTTGTCCACGGTGCTGGGGCCGATCGTCGCCGGTGTGCTCGTTGACGTCGACCTGTTCGGCACCGGGTGGCGGATGATCTTCCTGATCAACGTTCCGCTGGGCGCGTTCGCGCTGCTGATGGGACGGCGGATGTTGCCGAAGGCGCCGCCGAGCGAGGCGGGCGGCCGGCTCGACGTGCTGGGCATGGTGCTCGCGGGGGTCGGTACCTTCATGCTCGTGCACCCGCTCGTCCAGGGACGCGAACTCGGCTGGCCGGTCTGGTCGTTGGTCGAGTGTGCGGCGTCGCTGCCGGTGCTGGCCGGGTTCGCGGTCCACCAGTTGCGGCGCGAGGCGGCGGGACGGGTGCCGCTGATCAGGCTCGGCGTGTTCCGACGCCGGTCGTACGCCTCGGGCGTCGGCTTCGTGATGGTGTTCTTCGGCGCGATCGTCGGGATCTCGATGGCGGTCGGCCTGTTCCTCCAGCTCGGCCTGGGCTACAGCCCGACCCGAGCGAGCCTGACGATGGGCGCGTGGGCGCTCGGCGCGTTCGTCGGGTCCGGCTTCAGCGGCGTGGTGATGGGCAAGCTGGGCCGGCGCATCCTGCACATCGGGCTGGGCGTGATGGCGGTGGGCATCGCCTGGATGTACCTGGTCTTCGCGGACGCCGGGGTGGGCGTCGGCACCGGCGACCTGCTCGCTCCGCTGGGGCTGTTCGGGCTCGGCATGGGGATGATCTTCGTACCGGTCTTCGACATCATCATGGGCGAGGTCGAGGACCACGAGGTCGGCTCGGCGTCCGGGGCGCTCGAATCCCTCCAGCAGCTCGGCGCCTCGCTGGGCATCGCGATCCTGGGCACGGTGTTCTTCGGGGTGATCGGCGCTCAGGCCACCCACAACTTCGACGAGAACGCGGCACCGAAGCTGCGCACGGAGCTGACCGCGGCGGGTGTTCCGGTGAGTACGCAGGACGCGATCGTGGCCGGGCTGCGGGCGTGTGTGGACGCCCGGGAGAACGCCACCGACCCGGACCGGCTCCCGGCGAGCTGCACGAGCATCCCGGTCACCCCGGCCTCCGCCGCGGCGGTCGCCAAGGCGGGCGCCGAAACGCACACCCGCTCCTCGGTCGACGCGGTCAAGCGCACGACGCTGCTCGCCCTCGGGCTGACGGCGGTGGCCTTCGCCCTGGGCTTCCTGCTGCCGAAGCGGGCCCGGGAGAACCAGTTCACCGAGCCGGACACCTCGCCCGCCTCCGCACCGGAGCCGCGCGAACCGTCCCTGGCCTGACCGCCGAGCCCACCGCCGATCGGCGCGGAACCCCTCCCCGGGGCCCGCGCCGATCGGCGTTTTCGACGACCCGAACCCAAGCCTCGACGACCCGAACCCAAGCCTCGGCGGGCCGGGAACAAAACTCGGCCCGGAGGTCGACCACTTCCCGGAGTCGGATTCACCTGTCGGGCAGTGTGGTGGCACTGGGTTCACCCTCGTTCGGGATGCCGGCTCCCTGGTTCGGCAGCCGCCGCGATCCCTACCGTCGTGGACATGACCCTTCAGTCCGCCGTGCCGTGTCGGGCCGAGCGTGTTCGGCGGCGAGTCGTCTTCCTGGTCACCGGTGTGCCGTCGCGGTGTTGCGATTTCTGGAGCGGGGCTGAGTGCGGGCGTCCCGCCCGTGCGCACCGCGTATCCGAGCCCCGACTCCGTGTCCCGTGTCCGACGCCCATCGCGCCGTCCAGGGCCGGTCCGGGGCGCACGTCGCCGAGGCCCTCATCGACCGCGAAACCTACGACCGCGCCCCCTGACCGCCCCGGTCCGGGCAGCGAGGGATGCGCGCGAGAATGGTTGTATGACAACGCCCGTCCGGCTTTCCGCGATCGATCTCGTCACGTACACCCCCGGTCTGGCCGCGCTGCTCGTGGACGCGGTCGAGGACGGGGCCGGGGTCGGCTTCCTCACGCCGTTGCCGATCGACGCGGCCGCCGAGTGGTGGGCGACCCAGGGGACCGAGATACGCAGCAATCGCACCGTGGTGTGGGTGACCTCGGACCACGAAGGCGTCACCGGGACCATCCAGCTCCGATTCGCCGGCATGCCGGACAGCCGGCATCGCGCCTCGGTGTCCAAGCTGCTGGTCCACCGGCGCGCTCGGGGCAACGGACTGGGGCGTGAACTCCTGTCCACGGCAGAGCAGTTCGCGGCGGCGGCGGGCCGCAGCCTGCTCACCCTGGACACCCCGACCGGCAGCGGTGCGGAGCATCTGTACAAGAGCGCCGGCTGGATCGAGTCGGGCGCCATCCCGGCCTATGCCGCGGACCCGTCGGGCGTGTTGCGGTCCAGCACGCTCTTCCACAAGTACCTGGGCTGAGCCGGACGGGTTACCGTTGGAGGCGATATGACAACCAAGACCTCCAAGGGCGCCAGGCCCGAGCCGCTCGACGCCCGCCTGGACGCGATCGGCAAGCTGCCCTCCCGCGCCAAGTTCCACCTGCCCGGCCGGGAGCGTACGGTCGCCCTGACGCTGGGCGAATCCGGCGTGCGCTGGTACGCGTACGACCTGGTCGCGCGTCGCCTGGGCCCCGCGAAGCCCAGCAAGGAAGGCCGGCAGACCCCGTATCGGGGCCACCCGGTGTTCGTCGCCCAGCACGCCACCGGCACGTGCTGCCGAGGCTGCCTCGAAGAACTGCACGCCATCCCCAAGGGCCGGCCGCTGGACAAGGCCGAGCTCAACTACGTCGTCAACGTCATCTGCCTGTGGCTGACCCGGGAGATCGGCCCGGTCGCCAAGCCGAGCGGTCGCGCGGCCCGCGCCCCGCGCTCGGCGATGCCCACCGTCCCGGAGAACCCGACCGGCTCCACCAGGTCCGCCCGCGCGACCCGCGCCGCACGCTCGCGCTGACGCTCTGCCGGTCGCCCGGGGCCGGCTCCCGAGAGTCGATCCTCAGGAGCCGCCCGGCCCGGCCGGCGCCGTCGTGGTCGTCGCCGGGTCCCAAGCCGAGGGCGCGTCCGACAGGGTCAGGTCGGCGGAGAAGGCGCCCCATTTACCGTCCGGCAACTGGCCGCGGATCTTCAGCACGTGCCCGGCCACCGGCCGATCACCCAGCGGAAGGCTGTACCGCGCCGTCCCGGGCGGCGGTGCCACGCCCCACATCACCGTGGTCAGGAACTTCCCGTCCAGGTACACCTCGTAGCTCGCGACCGTCCCGTCGACATCCGGCGGCATCCAGCTCAGGTCCACGTAGGTGCCGTCCACCGCGACCCGAGGTACCGCCCGCAGCTCGGTCGGGGCGGTGTCGCGTCCGTCCCCGGCGCCCTGCTCGGTGACCACGGTCACCGCGTTGCTCTCCGGTGACTTGTTGTCCGCGGCGTCGCGGGCGGTGACGGTGAAGCTGTATTCGGTGCCCGGTCGCAGGCCGGTGACCACCGCCGTGGTCAGCCCCCCGGCCACGCTGTGCACCCGCACGCCGGCCTGCCAGATGTCGTATGCGCTCACCCCGACGTCGTCCGTGGCGGCCTCCCAGGCCAGTGTCGCGCCGACGGCCCCCCGGGCCTGCCCGCGCACGTTGCGCGGCGCGGTCGGCGGCACCCGTTCGCCCCGGGCCACGGACAACGTCGTGGCCGGGACCGATGCGCTCGCCGGCGACACGTTGCCGGCCCGGTCCCGGGCCCGCACGGAGAACGAGTACGCGGTCCCCGGGGTCAGTCCGCCGACGTCGACCATGTGCCGCCCGCCGGTCACATCCAGCACCTTCGCGTCCCCGCGATACACCTCGAACACCGCGACGTCCGGATCGGCGCGCCACATCACGTGCACCGACACCGAACTCGACGCGAGCGCACTGACCTCACCGGGCACCGCCGGCGCCGTCGTATCCCGCCCGTCCTCGGAACATCCCGCCACCACGAGCGCAACGGCCAACCCCGACAAGCCGATCCAAGCCATCCGTCGCGCCACAATGCCTCTCTCCACCGAGAGCAATTGGTCTAGACATATATGGCACAGCACCCGGCCCACGACAAGCGAAAGACGGTCGGGAAAATGATCCTCCGCCCCGAATCGGGGTTTGACGCGCCGGTCGAAAGCCGAGCGGTTCACTCGACCGTGTCCGGCCCGCGCGGCCTGCGGGGGCTACTTGCTCAGTGTGTTGGCTCCCACGATGAACAGGCCGAGCAGCATGTCCACCCCGCCGACCCGGCAGGCCGCGGCCCAGCCCCGGCCGGCCACTCGGGCCGCCGACAGGCCCCAGCCGAACAGGGTCGCCGTATTCAGGAACAGGACCACCTCGATCGCGGACTCCTCGCCCCACCATCTCGCCTGCGCGCCGAGCAGCGCCGCCACCGCCGGCAGTACCGCGACCACCAGCGGCCACTCGGTCAGCACCGACCGCGCGGTGCTCACGGCGACCGTCGTCGGGTCGGCGGTGCGGTGTGCGATGGCATGCGCGTAGCCGTGCGCCGCTGCCGATGCCAGTGCCGCGAGCAGCACCCACAACGCGTCGTAGCCGGGATTGGGCACCCCGCTGTCCTTCGCCAGGGCAGCGGCCATCGTGCTGCCCAACACCGTTCCGTACACGCCGCCGAACAACAGCCGCTGCACGGGCTCGGCCCGCCGAGCGGGCGCACTCGATTCACCGGAGCCGCTGAAGCGGCTGGAGCCGCCGAACAAGATCCCACCTCCCGAATATGACCAAAGCATGTCATTTCGGAAGTCGGATCAGGGCTTGGGGGCCTCGCTTGCCGGTCTCACCGTTCGTACGTACATTATTCTGTACGTATAGGAGGTCTCCCATGAAGACCATGAGCTACTCCGAGTCTCGGGCGAAGTACGCCGAGACGCTCGACTCCGTGGTGAACGACCGCGAAGAAGTCGTGATCACCCGGGCCGGGCACGAGCCCGTCGTGATCGTCTCCCTCGACGACTATCAGTCGCTGAAGGAGACTGCCTACCTGCTCCGCAGCCCGGAGAACGCCCGGCGGCTGATCACCGCGATGGAGCGACTGGAATCCGGCGGTGGAGAGCGGCACGAGCTCGCCGAGTGAAGCTCACGTGGGACGAGTATGCGTGGGACGACTACCTCTGGTGGCAGACCGAGGACCGCAAGGTGCTCAAGCGCATCAACGAGCTGATCAACGACATCAGGCGGAACGGCAACGAGGGCATCGGCAAGCCCGAATCGCTCAAGCACGGCTTCCAGGGCTACTGGTCGCGCCGGATCACCGAAGAACACCGCCTCGTCTACAAGATCGCGGACGACCACATCCGGATCGCCGCCTGCCGATACCACTACGGCAAATAGCGCCAATCACGCAAAGACGGTCTGCGGTCCTCCCCTGATGTCGCCCGCCGGACCGACTCCCATACAACTCACATGGAACCCGCGTAGACCCTGACCGGAGCCGGAACGGCGACCCTGCCGAGTCCGCGGAAGGAGCCGAAAGGGGCCCCGCAGTACGGGCGTTCGCGCCCGGGGGGCCGCGCCACCGGCTTCAATGGTTGTCGAGGCGACGTGTGCGGAAATCGGGGGCATTCCATGATGCGGGTGGTGGCGGCGGGGTCGGCTCTGATCGTGAGCGGCGCGCTGTTGGTCGGGTGTCAGGGCGGCTCGTCCAAGGGTGGCCCGTTCGGCCTGGGGGCGACCGACTCGCCCACCGCGAGCGCGAGCCGGGACGGGATAACCGAGCCGCCTCCGCCGCCGTCGCCGGACCCGGCCACCCCCGAGCCGCCGGTGACCAGCGCTCCGCCGCGGCCCACCGCGACCGAGCGGGCCGACGTCCCGCTCACCACCGCGCAGGCCAAGACGCTGGTCGCGACGGTCGCGCTGGTACCCAAGGACTGGGGTCCGACCTACGTCCCCCAGGAGCGCAACTACGAGTACGGCGCCCTCGATCGGGTGATCACCGGCACCGACTGCAAGCAGGTCGTCCAGGGCACCGTGCCGGGCGCGCTCGCAACCATGGCGCGCTACGTGTACATCCCGGACGGCCAACCGAGCGTGGACAACCTCAGCAAGACGCTCGCGACGTCCTCCGCGACCGTGTACGCCGACACCGCCGCGGCGCAGACCGACATGCGGATCGGCATCGCCGACGGGCGGCGCTGCCCGAACCAGGTGCTCGCCGGGGACGAGAAGCTGAACGGCATCCAGGTCTTCGACCTGACCGTGCCGGGCATCGACGAGGTGCACGTGGCGCGGGCCCAGTGGTTCGGCCGGGGTGGCGGGCCGCCGTTCCAGTACGTGTGGGTGACCGCGCGTCAGGGCCAGATGGTGCTCACCGCCGCGGTCGTGGACCGGGGCGACAAGACCTTCGAGTCGGCCAAGAACCAGGCCATCGACGCGCTGGCCAAGATGGTCGCCCGAACCCGGGTACAACTGCGCTGATCCCGCCGCAACCCCGCTGATTACCATGGAGCTTCACGCTCACGGGGGGAACATCGGCATGTACGGCACAGGCAGAGCGGTGGTTCGCGCGATCGGTCCGGTTCTCGGCATCCTGCTGCTCGCGGGCTGCGCCGACGACGGTGACGACCCGTTCGCGGTCGGCCCGAACGCGTCGCCCACCGGCGCGGCCCCGGTGGCCAAGGGCCCCGGCCCGACCCCCACCACCACCCGCCCGGCCGGCACGTCCGCACCGCCGAGCCGGACCCCGGAGCAGGCACAGGCACTGGCCGCGTCGCTCGCCCTCACCCCGGAGGACTGGGGGACCGGCTTCGTCAGGCAGAGCACGTACGAGTTCGCCGGCGAGACCTGGACGGACTACGCCGCCGACTGCACACAGCAGAGCGTGCCGCTGCCGGCGAGCATCCTCGGCCAGTGGGTGCGCCAGGTGCAAATGCCGGAGACCGCACAGGCGTCGGTGCTCTCCAGCGGCAGCACCACCGTGATCGTGCACAAGGACGTGCGCGGCGCGCGCGAGCAGGTGCAGAACGCGCACCAGGTCAAGGACCGCTGCCCGACTCGCACCTACTCGGACGGCACCCGGGCCAAGGACACCCCCGGTGCCGCGCAGCCCACGTTCGCCGAGGCGGACGAGGTGTTCGCCGAGGAGGGCCTGATGCACCCCAAGGGCGGCGGCGAACCGTACCCGTACGTCGTGCTGACGGTGCGCAAGGACACCGTCGTGATGTCGTCCTACTTCAGTGCCCCCACCGCCGACCGCGTGCCCGACGTGCGCACCCGCGGCAACCAGGCGGCCCGCCTGATGCTGGACCGGCTGGTGCGCCGGTAGCCGCGTTCGAGGCGGTGTCCGGCCGGTGCGGCGTTCGCGCCCGCATGACGCGTGAGCGCCCGCCCGCCCGGGCGACTAACGTTTCGGCCATGACCCAATCGCACGGCTTTGAGACCCTGGCGATCCATGCCGGGCAGGAACCCGACCCGCTGACCGGGGCCGTGGTTCCGCCGATCTACCAGGTGTCCACATACAAGCAGGACGGCGTCGGCGGGCTGCGCGGCGGCTACGAGTACAGCCGTTCCGGCAACCCGACCCGTACCGCGCTCGAGGAATGCATCGCGGCCCTGGAGGACGGCACCAGGGCACTGACCTTCGCGTCCGGCCTGGCCGCCGAGGACTGCCTGCTGCGCTCCCTGTGCGCACCCGGCGACCACGCGGTGATCCCGGACGACGCCTACGGCGGCACCTTCCGACTGTTCGCGAAGGTCGCCTCCCGGTGGGGCATCGAGTACACCCCCGCGCACGCCGGCGACCTCGACGCGGTGCGCGCCGCGATCCGGCCGGGCGTGACCCGCCTCGTGTGGTGCGAGACGCCGAGCAACCCGCTGCTCGGCGTCGCCGACATCGCCGCGCTGGCGGCCGTCGCGCACGACGCGGGCGCGCTCCTCGTGGTGGACAACACGTTCGCCTCGCCCTACCTCCAGCAGCCGCTGAACCTGGGCGCCGACGTCGTGGTGCACTCGACGACGAAGTACATGGGTGGGCACTCCGACGTCATCGGCGGCGCGCTCGTGGTGAACAACGCGGAGTTGGCCGCCGAGTTGGTCTTCCACCAGAACGCGATGGGCGCGGTGCCCGCGCCGTTCGACGCGTGGCTGACACTGCGCGGTCTGAAGACCCTCGGGGTTCGGATGGACCGGCACTGCGCGAACGCCGAGCGCGTCGTGGACCTGCTGTCGCGTCACCCCCGGGTGAGCGAGGTGCTGTATCCCGGGCTGCCCGGGCACTCGGGACACGACGTCGCGGTCAAGCAGATGAAGGCGTTCGGCGGCATGGTGTCGTTCCGGGTGAACGGTGGCGAGGAGGCCGCCGTACAGGTGTGCAACCGGACCGAGTTGTTCATCCTGGGCGAGTCGCTCGGCGGCGTCGAGTCGCTGATCGAGCACCCGGGCCGGATGACCCACGCATCGGCAGCCGGTTCGCCGCTGGAGGTGCCCGGCGACCTGGTCCGCCTGTCCGTGGGCATCGAGTCCGCCGACGACCTGCTGGCGGACCTGGAACGGGCGCTGGGCTGACGCACTCGCGGCTCGCGCCGGACGAACGGGGCCGGCCCGAGGCCCCGGCGTCCCGGAGCGCCGGACGGGCCGGGACCGGCTCGCCCGGCGCTGGGGCGCGCGTTTCGGAGCCCGGGCCTAACGCGTCGTCTCCGTGCACGCCGAGCACGCGGTCACCAGGTTGCCCGCCTCGTCGTAGACGGTGATCGAGATCGGTGTCTCGGTGGTGAAGGCCCACAGGTAGGCGACGCCGGGCAGTCCGGGCGGGCGGTCCAGGCGCATCTGTCGGGCAGCGGTCGGCTCGCGCAGTTCGCCGCGTACCGCCGGGGCGGGCATGCTCTGGCCGACCAGGATCGCGACCACCAGGCGCTGCCCGGTCGGCGCGTACACGCCCGGATCCAGGGCCGTCGTGTCCAGGCGGCCGGGTGTCGGCAGGAAGCGGCAGGTCGGCGCGCTCGGCTCGGCCACGCTGCCCAGACACCACGACGAACCGCGTTCGGGCCCCGCGTCGCCGATCCACACCGAACCGCCGAGCCCGACATCGGTGCGCAGCGGAGGCGGCTCCTCGTTCTCGATCGGCCACAGCGGAGTCGGGTTCGGCGGCGCCGGCGGCAATCCGCCTCCGTCGCCGGTCCCGGGAACGGCCAGCCACAACCCGCCGACCGCCGCGCCGGCCAGCAGCGCCGACCCGAGCAGGTGGCGCAGTCGGCGCAGGGACGCCCGCCGACGCACCCGCCGGGCCAGGTTCGCGGGCAGCGGCCGATACGGGAACTCCGGCGGCTCGGGTATCTCCTCCGGGTCCGCCGCACCCGGCGTCGGTGCCGTCACGCTCATCGGATCGCTTCCGCGCTCGCGACCGGCTGCGGCTCCCCGTGCGACGGCGTGCCGGCCACCGGCATCTGGGCCATCCCGCGCCGCCACGCGCCGGCCACCGTCTCGATCGGCAGCCCCAGCGCCTCGGCCGCGTCGTACTCGTCCAGGCGGGCGTACAGACGCAGCACCACGGTGGCCCGCTCGATGCGGCCGAGTCGGTCCAGGGTGGCGAACGGCTCGCCTCCGTAGGGGAGGTCGCCTCGATGACCACGTGGTCCCGGTCGCCACGGGTCCAGGTATCCGGCCATCAGCGCGCGCCACGCGATGCGCACCGGATCCCGGTCGGGCAACCTGCTCCAGTACACGCACGTATGCGCCAAGGCCCGCTCGACCCGACGCTCGGCGCGTTGTCGGTCGCCGGTGAGCAGGTCGGCGGCCTGCAACAGTTGGACGCCTACGGTGTTGACGAAGAGATCGAACTCGCGAGCGTCGCGCCTGTGCACGGTCCCTCCCGCAGATCCGCCGAGCGGGTGCCCTCGGGCCGGCCCGTTGCCGTCGCCGCTCTCTGTGTTGCTGCCCCACACCCGTTCGGGTAGTCGCGTATCGCGACATGTCGCCCTCGCCACTCGGTGCCGTCGACGATCCCCCACCGGCCAGCGACGACGCCACAACCCTCCGCTGTCGCCACGGTAGAGCGCGCGACACCAAAGCGGGGTGGAATCGACCGGTCGGGCCCGCTGATCCCGGTCCGCGCAATATCCTTCGGAGCACCACATCCGATCGACGAACGAGCGGCGATGACACCGGACCAGGCCCATGACGACCCCACCGGCTCTGCCGACCCGCTCTACGACCGCCTGCAACACGAGGTGGCGTTGTTCGCGCGCCGTGCCGAGCAGACCCGGCTCGGTGCCGTCGGCGAACTGCGCAACTCGATGGACCGTGCGGCCTACCTGCTGCTCGGCCGGCTCGAGACGGGCGGGCCGATGGGTGTCAAGGCACTCGCACAGGCCATGACCATCGACTCGTCCACGGTGACCCGGCAGGTCACCCCGTTGGTGGAACAGGGTCTGGTGGATCGAGTGCCCAATCCCGACGACGGCCGTGCCGTGCTGCTCGAACTCTCCGCCGAGGGTCGGGACCGGCTGCACCAGGTCCGGCACGCCCGGCAGCGCCTGATGGCGGAGATCTGCGCCGGTTGGAGCCTGGACGATCGCGAGCGATTCACCGAGCTGCTCACCCGCTTCAACGCCTCGATGGAGCGCCGACAGAGCCGAAACCCGGCCGGCTCCTGAACTCTCGGCACCACCGGGGCCGAGGAGTCCCGGCGCATCCGCAGGGGCGGTTGGTGCGACACTCGGCGTATGAGCAGCCCAGCCCCGGCCACGGTGACCCTGCACGACATCCGGATCGCGCGAAAGATGCTGGAGAGCGTCGTTCGCGAGACGCCGATCAGGTCGTGTCGGGCGCTGACCGACCGTGTCGGTACGCCGGTTCACCTCAAGTGCGAGAACCTCCAGCGCACCGGGTCCTTCAAGATCCGCGGCGCGTACGTGCGGATCGCGGGTCTGTCCGAGGACGAGCGCGCCCGGGGCGTGGTCGCGGCGAGCGCCGGCAACCACGCCCAGGGCGTCGCGCTCGCGGCCCGCACCCTGGGCGTCGCGTCCACGGTGTTCATGCCCGCCGGCGCGCCGCTGCCCAAGGTGGCCGCGACCCGCTCGTACGGTGCGGAGGTGATCCTGGGCGGCGACAACGTCGAGCACGCGCTCACCGCCGCGCGCGCGTACGCGGACGAGACCGGGGCGGTGTTCATCCACCCGTTCGACCATCACGACGTGGTGGCGGGCCAGGGCACCGTCGGGCTGGAGATCCTGGAGCAGTGCCCCGAGGTCAAGACCATCCTGGTGGGCACCGGCGGTGGCGGCCTGTTGGCCGGAATCGCGGTCGCGGTCAAGGCACTTCGCCCCGACGTCAAGGTGATCGGCGTGCAGGCGGCGTCCGCCGCCGCGTACCCGCCCTCGCTGGCCGCCGGCGCGCCGGTGTCGCTGCCCTCGTTCGGCACGATGGCCGACGGAATCGCGGTCGGCCGCCCCGGCGAGGTCCCGTTCGCGCTGATCCGCGAACACACGGACGGCATCCGCACGGTCGGCGAAGAGTCGCTGTCGCAGGCCCTGCTGCTGTGCATGGAGCGGGCCAAGCTGGTGGTCGAGCCCGCCGGCGCCGCGTCGGTGGCGGCGCTTCTGGAGACCGGCGAACCGATCGAGGGCCCGGTGGTGGCGGTGCTGTCCGGCGGCAACGTGGACCCGCTGCTGATGCTGCGGGTGCTGCGGCACGGTCTGGCCTCCGCCGGGCGCTACCTGTCGCTGCGGGTGCGCATCCCCGACAGCCCCGGCGCGCTGGCCACCCTGTTGGGTCGGTTGGCGGAGACCGACGCCAACATCGCGGCGGTGTCGCACGTGCGTACCGACGCGACGCTGCGGGTCGGCGAGGCGGATGTGGACCTGCAGTTGGAGACCAAGGGCCGCAGCCACTGCGCGGCCGTGGTCGAGGCGCTGTACGGCGCGGGGTACACGGTCACCAAGAGCTGAGCCGCGCCGGGGCCGCCTGCCGGACCGATTGTCGGGGCCGTGTGCTTGGGTGGGCAGTCAAGCCATGTCCGCCCACGGAGGACGCGGCCGAGAGGCAGACGAGGTTCGTCGACGCACGAACGGGCGACCTCGGAAGCGCCGTCGACCGGACACGAAGAGTTACGCTTCCGGAGAAAAGCGGTCGCATGCTCGGTGCGTCGGGGCGCATGGTGGAGATCTCAAGCGATCGGCCCGCCCCCATGCCCCATCCGGACGAGGAGTGATCCACCGATATGCAGGAAGCGATCGTCGCCGAAGGTCTGGTCAAGACCTTCGGCTCGGTCCGAGCACTCGACGGCGTGGACGTGAGCGTGCCCACCGGCACCGTCCTGGGCCTGCTCGGACCGAACGGCGCAGGCAAGACGACATGCGTACGCGTGCTGACCACATTGCTCAAACCCGATTCCGGGCGAGCCGTCGTGGCCGGTCACGACGTGCTCAGGAATCCCGACGCCGTCCGCCGCTCGATCGGCCTGTCCGGCCAGTTCGCCGCCGTGGACGAGTACCTGACCGGCCGGGAGAACCTGCGGATGGTCGGTGAGCTGTACCAGCTCAGCGGCCGCGACGCCAAGCGCCGGGCCGACGAACTGCTCGCCCAGTTCGACCTGTCCGAAGCGAGCGATCGGCCCGCCAAGACCTATTCGGGTGGCATGCGCCGCCGGCTCGACCTGGCCGCGGCGCTCGTGGTGAGCCCGCCGGTGATGTTCATGGACGAGCCGACCACCGGGCTCGACCCGCGCAACCGGATGGCGCTGTGGCGGGTGATCGAGGAACTCGTCGCGGGCGGCACCACGTTGCTGCTCACCACGCAATACCTGGAGGAGGCCGACCACCTCGCGCACGACATCGCGGTGGTCGACCACGGCAAGGTGATCGCGCGCGGCACCGCCGACCAGCTCAAGGCCAAGGTCGGCGGCGAGCGGGTCGAGGTGGTCGTGCACGACGCGGCACGGCTGGCCGACGCGAGCGAGATGCTCGCCTCGTTCGGCAAGGGCGAGTTGGGCGTGGTCAAGCTCCAGCGGCGGATCACCGTGCCGGTCACCGGCGGCGCCAAGCTGCTCGCCGAGATCATCCGCGAACTCGACGCGCGTGGCATCGAGATCGACGACATCGGGCTGCGCCGGCCCACCCTGGACGACGTGTTCATCTCGCTCACCGGCCATGCCGCGGAGTCGGAGAACGGCAACAACGGCGACGGCGGCGACGACGACGGCGGCGGCGACGAGAACCTCAGCGAGGACGGCCCGCAGCGTGGCCGTGTCAAGGCGGTGAAGGCGTGATGGCCGTACTGACCGAAACTCCCGTGAGCGAACCTGTGGTGCGTGGCGGCCTGGCCCAGTCGGTGCGCGACTCGATCGTGATGACTCGGCGCAACCTGATCCGGATGATGCGGATCCCGGAGATGATCATCTTCGGGATGATCCAGCCGGTCATGTTCGTGCTGATGTTCGCCTACGTCTTCGGCGGCGCGATCGGCATCCCCGGCGTCGAGGACAAGACCGCCTACCGCGACTACGTGATGGCGGGCATCTTCGCGCAGACCGTCACCTTCGCCACCGCCGGTGCGGGTGCGGGCATCGCCGAGGACATGCACAAGGGCCTGATGGACCGGTTCCGCTCGCTGCCGATGTCGCGCGGCGCGGTGCTCACGGGCCGTACCATCGCCGACGCCGTGCAGACAGCGCTCACCATGGTGGTCATGGTGATGTGTGCGCTGATCGTCGGCTGGCGGATGCACGACGGGTTGCTCAAGGGCCTCGGCGGGCTCGCGCTGTTGCTGCTGTTGGGCTACGCCTTCTCCTGGATCGGTGCGCTGATCGGGCTGTCCGTGCGCACTCCGGAGGCGGCCACGTCCGGCGGCCTGATCTGGCTGTTCCCGCTGTCGTTCCTGTCCATCGCGTTCGCGCCGCCGACCACGCTGCCCACGTTCCTCCAGCACATCGCCTACTGGAACCCGTTCAGCGCGACGGTGCAGGCCGCCCGGGTGCTGTTCGGCACGCCGGGGGCGGACGCGGTGTCGGACGCCTGGCCCATGCAGCACCCGGTGTGGGCGTCGCTGCTGTGGTCCCTGGTGATCATCGCGGTCTTCCGCACCTGGTCGGTGCGCAAGTATCGCTCCGCGGTCTCCTGACCGATCGCCCGACCGTACGACTGCCCGGCTCGAAAAGAGCGCAAGCGGCCCGGCTCCCGGATGCGGGGAGCGCGGGCCGCTTCGGGTCGTTGCTCAGCCCTTGTAGGGCTTGGCCGCCAGGACCTCGACACTGGTGCTCTTGCCGTTGGGCAGCGCGAAGGTGGCCTTGTGGCCGACCGACTTGCCGTTGATCGCCTTGCCCAGCGGCGACTGCGGCGAGTAGACGTCCACGTCGCTCACGGCGTCCTCGCGCGAGCCGAGCAGGAAGGTCGTGGGGTCGTCGTGGTCGCCGTTGAAGACGACGGTGACGACCATGCCGGGCTCGACCACGCCGTCGTCCGCGGGGGCCTCGCCCACCTTGGCGTTCTGAAGCAGGCCGATGAGCTGGCGGATCCGCAGCTCCTGCTTGCCCTGCTCCTCCTTGGCCGCGTGGTAGCCCGCGTTCTCCTTGAGGTCGCCTTCCTGGCGGGCCTCTTCGATCTTCACGGCGATTTCGGCACGGGCGGGACCCGACAGGTGTTCCAGCTCGGCCTTGAGCCGGTCGTACGCCTCCTGGGTGAGCCAGGTGACGCTTTCGCTGGTCTGGGTCACGGGGTGCTCCTCGTAGGTCTGCGACAGGGTTGCGTACACGGTGCGTACGAAAGAGGTACACGCGACCCGACCGGCCGTCGGGGCGGGCCCGGGCGGCCGGAGAGGTGTCACATATACCAGCGCCCCCTCACCGTCCGCGGTGTGAACACCTCGGGTCGTGAGGGGACGAAGCTTCGAGAGTAACAATCTCCCGACGTCTCGGGCAGTCACGCGCACCCGGGCGACTCGGGAGGCCGATCCGCGATCGGCACCGACCCGCCGGTCAGCCGACGGTGTGACAATCCTCCAGTTCGGCGGTGTTGGGTCGGCCCGCCGTCTGGAGCGTCTCGGTGCGCTCGATGTGCTTGGCGCCCTTGGCGAAGCGCAGTTCGCGGCGCCCCACCTCGGCGCCGTCCCGATCGCGTGAGCGCAGTACGCAGACGGCTTCCTTGTCGGCGTCCTTGCGGATCTCCACCCGGACCTCGACCGAGGAATCCGAGGTGACCTCGAAGCTCGGAATAGACCCGCGCACGCCGGGGTTCGCCACATCGAGGCCGATCCACACCGTCCCGGCCACGAGCACGACCATGAAGACCGCGAAGGCGATCCGCAGCTTGCGATCGTTTCGGGTGGCGCCCTTGCCGTAACGGGTGACGGGCGTTGCGCTCACCGGGTCTCCTGCGGGACGGGCCCGGGTTTGTGCCCGAGCGAGATCTATCGGCCACTATATGTCCGGTGCAAGAGCGGCCCTCGACAGGTCCCGGCGGTACGACCCGGCGGCTGGGACACGGGGCACGGATGAGGAGCGACGTTCCGGTGAGTGACGATCGGCTGAGGCTGATGGCGGTGCACGCGCACCCCGACGACGAGTCGAGCAAGGGCGCGGCCACCATGGCGCGCTATGTCGCCGAGGGGGCCGAGGTCCTCGTCGCGACCTGTACCGGCGGCGAACGCGGCTCGGTGCTCAACCCCGCTCTCCAGGGCAATCCGGAGATCGAGGCCAACATCCACGAGGTGCGCCGCAAGGAGATGGACGCGGCGCGCGAGATCCTGGGCGTGCAGCAGGCGTGGCTGGGCTGGGAGGACTCGGGACTGCCCGAGGGCGACCCGCTGCCGCCGCTCCCGGACGGCTGCTTCGCGGTGCTCGACGTGGACAAGGCGGCCGAGCCGCTGGTCCGGCTGATCCGTGAGTTCCGCCCGCACGTGATCACCACGTACGACGAGAACGGCGGCTACCCGCACCCCGACCACATCCAGACGCACAAGATCACCATGGTGGCCTTCGACGCCGCGGGGGACCCGGACGCGTACCCGGACTCCGGCGAGCCGTGGCAGCCGCTCAAGCTGTACTACAACCAGGGCATCTCCCGGGCCCGGATCGAGGCGCTGCACGAGGGCATGATCAGCCGCGGCCTGGAATCGCCCTACGGCGAGTGGCTGGAGCGCTGGGGCGACCGCGACGAGCGGGACATCACCACCCGCATCCCGTGCGCCGACTGGTTCGAGACCCGCGACCGGGCGCTGATCGCGCACGCCACCCAGGTGGACCCGGACGGCTTCTGGTTCCGGGTGCCGATCTCGGTGCAGCGCGAGGTGTGGCCGACCGAGGACTACGAACTGGTTCGCTCGCTGGTGGACACCGACCTGCCGGAGGACGACCTGTTCGCGGGTGTCCGGGTCGGCGTACGGCACTAGCCGTTCGACGATCCTGGTATGACCCGAACGAGGGCCCGGAGAGCATCTCTCCGGGCCCTCGGTGCACACGTCCCGCCGATCGGATGTCACTCTTGTTCACAAGGGGTTCCGATCCAGGAGGTAGTTCGTCATGACACCGCTCGCGCTCCAGCTCGCGGTCGAGGAGAGCAAGGTCACGCCCGGCCTGCTCGGGTTCGTGGTGGTCGCCGCGATCGCGGTCGCCACCTGGCTCCTGCTCAAGTCGATGAACAAGCAGCTCAAGCGGGTGGACTTCGACGAGAGCGGCAAGCCGGCCGACCCGGCGGCCAAGGCCGATGCCGCCGCCGAGGCCGAAATCGACGCCGACGCCGACGCCGACGCCGCCAAGCGCAAGGAAGGCAACGGGGCACCGGTGGCCTGAGCGGGTCGCGCCACGACGGCGGGCCGTCCGGTGGGCGCTGCCGGCCACGCTTCGTCCGGTCCGACCCGACGCTGGAACGACCCCCGCCACCCAACCCCCCGAGCGCAGAGTGGCGGGCGTCGGCGACGACGATCCGCACGCGTCGAAGAAGGGCGCAGGCCGCGGGGCGCGGCATCCGGCGTGCCGGTTACCGGGCTACGGCCGTCAACTCTGCGCTCCCTGCGCGCGATCGTGAGCACGATCCGGCTCCCGGCGCCGGTCGGAGATGCCCAAGTGGGCGATGCCCAGGTCGAGGGCGGCCTCCAGGTGGGTGGTGTGGCCCGTGGTCAGCAGGATCAGTACGCCGCCCTGGATACCGGCCAACAGGGCCGCGGCCTCGCGGTCGGCATCCAGTCCGGAGGCGATCTCGCCGCTGTCCTGCATATGGCGGATGCCCGCGGCGAGCTGCTGCTGCCACTGCTGGAGCAGTTCGCCGGCCACGGTTCGCGCGGCGTCGGTGGCCGCCCCCATCCCGGAGAGAGCCACGTGCAGTGGGCAGTCCACGCCCTGTTCGCGGTAGCGGGCGACGACCTTGTCGCGCCACCGGTGCCAGGCCGCCCGGGAGGTGAGGGAGCCCAGCTCCGGCTGCTGGTCGTCGATCACCCGGGCCGCCTCCAGCCGGGCGACGGCGAGGAGCAGTTCGTCCTTCCCACCGGGGAAGTAGTGGAAAAGCTGGCTCTTGCTGGTCGCGGTGCGGCCCATGACGTCCTCGAGCCGCAACGAGAACACACCCTGTTCGCGAATCTGTTCGGCGGCACCCTCGACGATGCGCTGTCTGGTCGCGGCGCCCTTGCGGGTCAACGGCACATGTCCTCCCGGTGCGAGCTGTCGTGTCCCATTGAAGCGCGTGGAGCCGGGGCGGGCCCTGACCCGGTCCGGCCGGGTCAGGGCAGGAGCAGCAGCTTGCCGGTGGTCCGGCGCGACTCGAGGTCCGCGTGGGCCCGGGCCGCGTCCGCGAGGGCGTAGCGGCCCGTGACGCGCGGGGTGAGCCGCCCGTCCAGGAGCAGGTCGAACACCTCGCCGGTCCGCCGCACCAGGGCCTCACGGGTGGCGACGTGGTGGTGCACCACGGGGTAGGTCAGCAGGATGCTGTTGGGCAGGTCGGTGGGGCGCAGCGTCGGGACGCCCATGAACGGACCGTAGTAGGCGTGCACCCCGTGCGGGCGCAGGGCGAGTTGGGAGGAGTGGAAGGTGTCGGTGCCGCCGCCGTCGTAGACGACGTCGGCTCCGCGTCCGTCGGTCAGTTCCCTGATCCGCTCGTCGAAGCCGCCGCCGGAGTGGACCAGGACGTGGTCGGCGCCGGCCTCCTTCGCGACGAGGGCCTTCTCCTCGCGGGAGACCAGGCCGATCACCCGGCCGCCGCGGGCTTTGATCATCCGGGTGAGCAGCAGGCCCACTCCGCCCGCCGCCGCGTGGATCACGGCCGTGTCGCCCGGGCCGATCGGGTAGGTCTCGGTGCTCAGGTGGCTCGCGGTCAAGCCTTGGAGCATCACGGCGGCGGCCGTCTCGTCGCCGATGCCGTCGGGCACCTTGACGAGCGAGTCCGCCGGTACGGCGAGCAACTCGGCGTAGCTGCCCGGGTGGTAGAACCAGGCCACCCGGTCGCCGACGGCGAGACCCCGAACCCCTTCGCCCAGGGCGGTGACGTAGCCCATCCCCTCGGCGCCGAGGATCAAGGGAGCCGCCCAGCCCGGGCCGCCCTCTCTGCGGGCACCGATGTCCATGTAGTTCACTCCGGCGGCGCCCAGCCGTACCAGTGCCTCGCCGGGACCGGGTGACGGGTCCGGCAACTCGGTCCAGCGCATGACCTCGGGGCCGCCGTGCTCCTGGATGCGGATCGCGTGCATGGGTGACACCTCTCTGGGTGAGCGGGCGCATCGGTTGGGAATGCCGGAACGGTAGGTCGCCAAAATTGGACCGGCAAGTCCAAATCCGTCCTGCGCAGGCCGGTTGGCTGCCCGAGTGCTTTTGCGCGGCGCCGGCGGCCACCCCTGCCGGCCACCCCGGCCGGCTTCGACGGCGCCGGCGCGATCGAGCGGGCCGACGCAGACTCGGATCATGGAGATCACTGCGGCACACGGCTACGTCACGATCCCCGGCCACGACGACACGGAGGTCACCATCGACCTGTTCGACTGGCCGATCGACGGCGAGACTCTTCCCCGCGTCTGGACCGCGGTCATCGACGCCGGCCCCATCCTGGAGACCGGCACCGAGGGCTTCCTGCGCCTGGATACCGAGCCTCCCGGAATCGGTCATCCGTTCGTCGTCATCGCGAGCGGGGACCACGTCGCACAGATCCGCGGACGCCAGACGTGACCGGGGCCTCCCGTGCCCGGGACCGCTACGACGGGCCCGCCGTCGTGGCGGTCGACGGCGCGAGCGTCCCGGTCGAGGCCCACCTGCGCCTGGAGACCGGCGGCACCTGGGGCGGGCGCGTGTGGACCGACGACCCGACCGTCGACATGAACCGCATCGCTTCCGCCGCGACCCGCCTCCTGCGCGTGGACCAACGCGCCGCGTCGTTCATCGTCGACCGCGTCCTGGACCGGCACGCCCACATCACCGGCACCGGCATCGCCCCGTTCTGACCCGCGGCGACCGCCGGCGACGTCCATCGCTCCCGGCTCCCCACGTGGCCGAGAAGCCCCCGCCGTGCCTGGCGATCGTCGACGACCGGTGGGCCGCCGACGTCACGTTCAGGGGTGCTGTCTTGTCGAACCGGTGAGGACAGACCCGACCGAGGGAGCCGGCGACACCATGACCACCCCGTCCGAGCCGGGAGCCGGCCGACCCGACCCGAGCCTGAGCGCGATCATGAGCGAGCGGCGGCAGCTGATCAACCTCGCCTACCGGCTGCTCGGCTCCCTCGCCGAAGCCGAGGATGCCGTGCAGGAAACCTACGCGCGCTGGTACACACTGTCCGCACAGCAGCGGCAAGCCATCGAATCCCCCGGCGCCTGGCTGACCAAGGTCGCCGCCCGCATCTGCCTCAACGTGCTCGGCTCGGCGCGAGCCCGACGGGAGAAGTACGTCGGCGACTGGATCCCCGAGCCCCTCCCGGAACCCGCGGAGTGGTCGTGCGGTCGGGCGGGCGGCACCACCATCGACCCGGCCGACCGCGTCACCCTCGACGAGTCGATCAACATGGCCTTCCTCGTCGTACTCGAATCGATGACCCCGGCCGAACGCGTCGCCTTCATCCTGCACGACGTCTTCCGCTACCCCTTCGCCGAAGTCGCCGACATCGTCGGCCGCACGCCGGCGGCCTGCCGCAAACTGGCCTCATCGGCCCGCCGGCGCATCCGCACCTCGCACACACCCGCGCCCCCGACCGCCCGGCAGGCCGCCATCGTCAGAAGGTTCAGGCAAGCCTGGGAGGCCAAGGACATCGACGCCCTCATCGGCCTCCTCGACCCGGATGTCACGGCAACCGGCGACGGTGGTGGCCTCGCCACCACCGTGCGCCGCCCGTTCGAAGGCGCCGAGCAGCTCGCGCGCGGCCTCGTCGATCTCGCCGGCAGGCGGGCCGACCTGACGATCCTGGAGCGCACCGTCAACGGTCGGCCCGGCCTGGTCGCCCAGCAGGACGGCGTCATCGTGACCGTGTACGCGTTCGACGTCGCAAACGACCGGGTCACGCACATCTGGGCCGTACGCAACCCCGAGAAGCTCCGGCCGTGGACGGTGGGCCACAACACCGGGACCAAACCCGCTCGCCCGCACCCTCGACCGGATCGGCCGTCGGCCCGGGCATCGGCTCGGCCGGCCGCGCACCCACCTCGTGAGATCGGCCGACGCGGCCCCGACGCGGCCCCCCGAGACCTCCGGCCGGACACGCCCTAGCGGTAGAAGGTCCGTCCCCCGACGCCGGAGGACACGGACCAGACCTCGCTGATCAAGCCGTCCGTGACTCTGAGGGTGTCGGTTCCGCTCCTTGCCACGGGCCGACCCTCCGCGTCCGGGTAGGCGGCGCGGTACGGTCGGGCGACCAGGCCGATCGGGGCGCCGCCAGCGGCGGATCGCAGGTCCACGACCGGCGAGCCCTCGGCCTCGAAGCGCAGGCCGGGGCGGCTTCGACGCCAGGCCGCGATGATGTCGGCGAGTTGCCGCGGAGTACGGGCATCGTCGAACGCTTCCGTGCCCGGCTGGGCATAGCGCAGTGTGAACTCCGGGGCCATGATCCGCTCGGCGAGGTCGAGGTCGCCGTTCCACATGGCCGTCCACCGGTCATGGATACGGATGCCGAACTGCCGCACGTCGTCGTCGCCCACGAAGAGGCCCCGGTCCTGTGTTCTGCCGGCTGATGGTTTCGATGGCTGACGGATCAAGCCCGCGACCCTGACGAGCGCCCCTGACAACCGCGTTGATCGACCGGACCCGGCAACCGCGAACGAACGCTCGTCGAGCACCCCGCCGCGTCCGGTCGACCCCCGGGAGGGGCCTCCCGTGATTTCCGGAGCCGGCACGCGAGGATGGCTCCATGCCGAATCGTCTCGCTGGATCCACATCGCCGTACCTCCTCCAACACGCCGACAACCCCGTCGACTGGTGGCCTTGGGGGGAGGAGGCGTTCGCGGAGGCCCGCCGCCGTGATGTCCCGATCCTGCTCAGCGTCGGATACAGCGCGTGCCACTGGTGCCACGTGATGGCCCACGAGTCCTTCGAGGACGAGGCCACCGCCGCGATGGTCAACGCGAACTTCGTGGCGATCAAGGTCGACCGCGAGGAACGCCCGGACGTGGACGCGGTCTACATGGAGGCCACGGTCGAGATGAACCGCGGCCAGGGCGGCTGGCCGATGACCGTGTTCGCCACGCCCGACGGGGAGCCGTTCTACTGCGGCACCTACTACCCGAGCGAGGCGCGCCGCGGGATGCCGTCGTTTCGGCAGGTGATGTACGAGATCAACAAGGCATGGGTCGACCGCAACGACGAGGTACGCCGCACCGGCCTCCAGATCGCCGCCTCCCTGGCCGCCCCGCGCGACCTGCACACCGGCGGCGAGGTGCCGACCGCCGAGGATCTGGACGCGGCGCTGACCCTGCTCGCGCGCGACTACGACACCGCGCACGGCGGCTTCGGCGACGCGCCCAAGTTCCCGCCGTCGATGGTGCTGGAGTTCCTGCTGCGCCACCACGCCCGGACCGAGTCCGAGGCCGCCCTGGAGATCGCCCAGGAGACGTGCGAGGCGATGGCCCGGGGCGGCATCTACGACCAGCTCGGCGGCGGCTTCGCGCGCTACTCGGTCGATGCCGCCTGGGTGGTGCCGCACTTCGAGAAGATGCTGTACGACAACGCCCAGCTGATCCGGGTGTACACCCATCTGTGGCGGGTCACCGGAAGCGAGTTTGCCCGCCGGATCGCGCTTGAGACGGCCGACTTCGTGGTCCGCGAACTGCGCACTCCCGAAGGCGCGTTCGCCTCCGCGTTGGACGCGGACAGCCTGGACGCGCAGGGCCGGTCGGTGGAGGGCGCGTTCTACGCCTGGACCCCGGCCCGGTTGATCGAGGTGCTGGGTGAACAGGACGGCGCGTGGGCGGCCGAGGTGTTCGCGGTGACCGAGGAGGGCACCTTCGAGCACGGCATGTCCGTACTGCAACTGCTCGACGACCCCGAGGACATCGAGCGACTGACCGACGTCCGGGCGAGGTTGCTGGCCGCACGCGCGGAGCGGACCCGGCCGGGCCGTGACGACAAGGTGGTGGCCGCGTGGAACGGGTTGGCCATCGCGGCGCTGGCCGAGGCCGGCACCCTGTTCTCCCGCCCCGACCTGCTCGACGCCGCGCTCGCGGCGGCCGACCTGCTGCTCGCGGTGCATCTGGGCGGCGACGAGGACGACGAGCTCGGCGACCGGCTGGTGCGCACCTCGCGCGACGGTCGCCCGGGGCCGAACGCGGGCGTCCTCGAGGACTACGCGGACGTGGCCGAGGGCTTCCTCGCGCTGTACGCGGTGACCTCGGACGATGCGTGGCTGACCTTCGCCGGCGTGCTCGTGGACGTGGTGTTGGGGCACTTCGTGGACGAGGACGGCGCGCTGTACGACACCGCGGACGACGCCGAGGAGCTCTTCCGCCGACCGCAGGACCCCACCGACGGGGTCACCCCGTCGGGCTGGACCGGCGCGGCCGGTGCCCTGCTCGGCTACGCGGCGCACCTGGGCTCGCCCGAACACCGCGAAGCGGCCGGCCGCGCGTTGGGTCTGGTCCGGGTGCTGGCCGCCCGCGCCCCGCGCGCGATCGGCTGGGGCCTGGCGGTCGCCGAGGCGTGGTTGGACGGGCCGCGCGAGATCGCCGTGGTCGGCCCGCGCGACGACGACGCGACCTGGGCGCTCTACCTGACCGCGCTGATGTCCACCGCCCCCGGCGCGGTGGTCGCGATGGGCGACCCGGCCGAGGAGTCGCCGGTACCGCTGCTGCGCGACCGGCCGCTGGTGGCCGGCCGGCCGGCGGCGTACGTGTGTCGGCACTTCACCTGCGACGCCCCGGTGACCGACCCGGAGCAACTGGCCGAACAGGTGCTGGCCAAGGCGGTGGCCCGGGCCTGACCCCGGCGTCGCGGGCCGTCCCGCAGCCCCGCCGGCAGTGCCCGGGCCCGACCCCGGCGTCGCGGCGCCGGGGTCACGGACCGTCCCGCAGCCCCGTCTCCAGCAGTGCCAGGGCCTGGTCGACCAGCTCGACCAGGTCCTCGGTACAGCCGTTCCGGGCCCAGCCCATGATCGCCTCACCCATCGCCGCGTTGATCGAGGCGGCGGCGACCCGCAGTTCCATGTCGTTCGCCGAGCGCCCGGTGCGGGCGGCGAACGCCTCGGTGATCAGGACCCAGGTCTGCATCTGCTGCTCATAGGTGCGCCGGCGCAGCGCCGGAACGTTCAACACCAGCGTCATTCGGGTGGCCAGTTCCTCGCCGTCCACGCGCAGGATCTCGCGCAGGGCGTCCAGGACACCGGTGCGCACCACCCGGACCAGGCTCGTGCCCTGGGGCGCGGTCCGCAGGATCTCCACCAGCACGGGGTCGTACTCGTCGGTGAGTACGAGGTCTTCCTTGGTGGGGAAGTAGCGGAAGAACGTACTGGGCGAGATCTCCGCGGCCTCGGCGATCTGGTCGACGGTGGTCGCGTCGTAGCCGTGCTCGCGGAAGAGCCGGTAGGCCTCCCGGCGGATCGCCTGGCGGGTCTTGATCTTCTTGCGCTCGCGCAGCCCCACAGGCGAGCCGGGCAGGTCAGGAATGGAGGACTCCTTCGCGGTCATGCCTCGATTCTCCAGGTTCGTTCGAGCCCGGCGCCGGCGGCGCCCCGTCGGTGGTGCGGCGGGGCAGAAAGACCGCCACCGCGACGCAGAGCACCAGCGCGCTGACGCCGCAGATCAGCAGACTCAGGTTCATGCCGTGCACGAACGCCTCGCGGGCCGAGTCGAGCAGCGCCGGGTCCGCGCCGTGGCCGGACACCTTGGCGGCGCCGCCGATCGAGTCGCGCGCGGCGTCCGCGATCGGGCCCGGGCGTCCGGTGGTGTCGATCCGGTCCAGGTAGGCGGACGCGAGCACGCTGCCCAGGATCGCCACCCCGAGGGCACCCGCCACCTGACGCAGGGTCTGCACCAGGGCCGATCCCATCCCGGTGCGCTCCGGTGCCAGAGTGGCCATGAACGCGTCCATCGCGGGCACCAGCGACAGGCCGAGGCCCAGTCCGGTCACGGTGAGCCAGCAGGCGATCCACCCGTACCCGTCGTGCACCGAGCCGGTCGAGCCCAGCAGCAGCCCGCCGCCGAGCACGAACAGGCCGCTGGGGATGACCACCTTGTAGCCGAACCGCGCCGCGAGCCTGGCGCTCGCCACCGAGGCCACGAACAGTCCGGCCAGAAGCGGCAGCAGCCGCAGCCCGGTGCCGAACGCGTTGTGGCCGTCCACGGCCTGGAACCGCTGCGGGACCAGGAACAACACGCCGGCTATCGCGAAGGACGGCACCAGGGCGGCGATCGTGGCCCACAGGAAGTTGCGGTCGCGGAACAGGCCCAGGTCGATCATCGGCCGCCGGGACCTGGTCTCGCGCACCACCAGGCTCGTGATCAGCAACGCCGCCGCGCCGAACAGCGCGAGCACGCGGGCGTCGCTCCAGCCCCACTCGGGCGCCTCGATCAGCGCGAAGATCAGTGTGGTCAGCCCCGCGACGACCAGGACGGTGACCGCGACGTCCACCTTGGGGGCGTCGGCCGAGCGCGACACCGGGAGCAGGAACCCGCACACGAGCAGGGCCAGCGCGACCATCGGGATGTTGATCAGGAACACCGAACCCCACCAGAAGTGCTCCAGCAGCAGCCCGCCCAGGATCGGCCCGAGCGGGATGCCCAGGGCCGTGCTCGCGGCCCAGATCGAGATCGCCTTGCCGCGCTCGGCCGCCGGGAAGAGCGAGGGCAGGATGGACAACGACAGCGGCATGATGAACGCCCCGCCGATGCCCATCAGCGCGCGTGCCGCGATCACCCCCTCGACCGAGCCGACCAGTGCGCCGACCACCGAGCCGACGCCGAAGATCGCGAGCCCCACCAGCAGGAAGAGTCGCCGGCCGTAGCGGTCGCCGATCAATCCGGCCGGGAGCATCAGCGCCGCGAACACCACGATGTAGGAATCGGCGATCCATTGCAGGTCGCCCGTGCTCGCGCCCAGTTGATCGCTCATCGTCGGCATCGCCACGTTGATGATCGTGGTGTCCAGGCCGACCACCAGGAGGCCGACCACCAGCGCGCCCAGCG
Organism: Embleya scabrispora DSM 41855; assembly: GCF_000372745.1. Taxonomy (GTDB): domain Bacteria; phylum Actinomycetota; class Actinomycetes; order Streptomycetales; family Streptomycetaceae; genus Embleya; species Embleya scabrispora. Next base: position 70,730 of record NZ_KB889719.1, read on the forward strand.
CCCACCACCGCCTGGGGTCCGCCGGTCCGTCGGCCTCGTCCGGGCGATTCGGATCCGTCTTCGCCACTGTCATGACAGTCCCCATCTATTGAGCGTCTCTTGCTTATGACAGTAGCTCTCAAAATCGAGTGACGGTCAAATTTTTCGGCAAAGAGCAGCCCAAGCTCGGGGGAAAACCCGGAAAAGCCCGAAGGCCCGCAACTCCGAACGGAGCGGCGGGCCTTCGGGCCGATGAGTGAGCCGGTGATCAGTCCAGGGCCACCAGGGCGACGGCGACGAAGTGGCTCGCGAACGCGAGCAGTGTGAAGGCGTGGAAGACCTCGTGGAAGCCGAACCACTGCGGCGAGGGGTTGGGCCGCTTGATCCCGTAGACCACCGCGCCGAGGCTGTAGAGCACGCCGCCGACGATCACCAGGACCACCACCGCGACGCCGCCCTCGCGCATGAACTCGGGCAGATAGAACACCGCCGCCCAGCCCAGCGCGACGTAGATCGGGGTGTAGAGCCAGCGTGGTGCGCCGATCCAGAAGACCCGGAAACCGATCCCGGCGAGTGCCCCGATCCACACCACCCACAGCAGGATTTGGTCACTTTTGCCCAACAATAGGATGGTCAACGGGGTGTAGGTGCCCGCGATGATCAGGAAGATGTTGGCGTGATCCAGCCGGCGCAGCACCGCCTCGCCGCGCGGCCCCCAGTTGCCTCGGTGGTAGACCCCGGACGTGCCGAAGAGCATCGCCGCGGTCAGTGCGAACACGCCGCACGCTATGCGGGACTTGGTATCACCGGCCAGGGCGACCAGGACGATGCCGGAGGCCACGGCGAGGGGAAAGGTCCCCGCGTGGATCCATCCGCGCAGCTTGGGTTTCATGGGCGTCAAGGGCGCCGTCAAGGCGCGTGCGTCCACACTCATGTCGCCGAGTGTACTTACGCCCACGTAGGTTACTGGCAAGTATGAAGTGAGACGCATCACGGGAGATCTTGTCCCGGAGGGGCGCGAAACCGCACGTCTTTGGGGTTTTCGGTCCGGTACGGGGCACAACTTCCAGGTGGGGCCCTGTCCCGGGCGGTTCCGCGCCCGGCCGACCGGATAAAATCCCGGCAACCCTCAACCCCGACGCCGGGGACTCGCCGTCCCAGGCGCGAAATGGAGCGATCGTGGCCAACGAGGTCCCGACGAAACACAGGCAGCTGCTCGACTGGGTGAGCGAGATCGCCCAGCTGACTCAGCCCGACCGGATCGAATGGTGTGACGGTTCGGACGAGGAGTACCAGCGCCTCGCCGACCTCCTCGTCGAGAAGGGCACCTTCCGCAAGCTCGACGAGAACAAGCGCCCCAACAGCTACTACGCGACCTCCGACCCTCGGGATGTCGCGCGCGTCGAGGACCGGACCTACATCTGCTCCGAGAAGGAGGAGGACGCGGGTCCGACCAACAACTGGATAGCCCCGGCCGAGATGCGCACCAAGCTCGGCGGCCTGTTCGCCGGCTCGATGCGTGGCCGCACGATGTACGTGGTGCCGTTCTGCATGGGGCCGATCGGCTCGTCGCTGGCCGCCTACGGCGTGGAGATCACCGACTCCGCCTACGTCGCGGTCTCGATGCGCACGATGACCCGGATGGGCCAGGCGGTGCTGGACTTCCTGGGCACCGACGGCGAGTTCGTCAAGGCCGTGCACACCGTCGGGGCTCCACTCGCCGAGGGCGAGGCGGACGTGCCGTGGCCGTGCAACAGCGAGAAGTACATCACGCACTTCCCCGAGGACCGGGAGATCTGGTCCTACGGTTCGGGCTACGGCGGCAACGCCCTGCTCGGCAAGAAGTGCTACGCGCTCCGGATCGCGTCGGTCATGGCGCGCGACGAGGGCTGGATGGCCGAGCACATGCTGATCCTGAAGCTCACGCCTCCCTCGGGCGCCGAGCCGAAGTTCATCGCGGCCGCCTTCCCCTCCGCGTGCGGCAAGACCAACCTCGCGATGCTCCAGCCGACCATTCCGGGCTGGAAGGTGGAGACCGTCGGCGACGACATCGCGTGGATGCGGTTCGGCGAGGACGGCCGGCTGTACGCGATCAACCCCGAGGCGGGCTTCTTCGGTGTCGCGCCGGGCACCGGCGAGCACACCAACGCCAATGCCATGAAGACCATGTGGGGCAACTCGGTCTTCACCAACGTCGCGCTCACCGACGACAACGACGTCTGGTGGGAGGGCATGACCGAGGACGCGCCCGCGCACCTGGTCGACTGGAAGGGCAACGACTGGACCCCCGAGTCGGAGACGCCCGCCGCCCACCCCAACGCGCGGTTCACCGTTCCGGCCGCCCAGTGCCCGACGATCGCGCCCGAGTGGGAGGACCCGAAGGGTGTGCCGATCTCGGCCATCCTCTTCGGCGGTCGGCGAGCCAGTGCGGTGCCGCTGGTGACCGAGTCCTTCGACTGGCAGCACGGCGTCTTCCTCGGTGCGAACGTCGCCTCGGAGAAGACCGCCGCCGCCGAGGGCACGGTCGGCGAGCTGCGTCGCGACCCGTTCGCGATGCTGCCGTTCTGCGGTTACAACATGGGCGACTACATGGCGCACTGGCTGGACATCGGCCAGGCCACGTCGGCGGACAAGCTGCCGAAGATCTACTACGTGAACTGGTTCCGCAAGGACGCGGACGGCAAGTTCGTCTGGCCGGGCTTCGGTGAGAACAGCCGCGTGCTCAAGTGGATCGTCGAGCGCCTGGAAGGGCTCGCCGACGGTGTGGACTCCCCGATCGGCGTACTGCCGACGCGTGAATCCCTGGATCTCAAGGGTCTGGACCTCACCGACGCGGAGCTGGACCTGCTCCTGACCGTGGACCGCGAGATCTGGAAGCAGGAGGCCGCACTGGTCCCCGAGCACCTGGAGAAGTTCGGCTCGCACACCCCGCAGGGGCTGTGGGACGAGTACAACAAGCTGGTCTCGCGACTCGACGGCTGAAGCTGACTCGACGTCAAAATACCGGTACGCTCCGGGCCCGGCGGGATCTCTCCCGCCGGGCCCTCGGCGTTCGGAAAGCCGCCCTCGGACGAGCGCGCGACACGCCGTCCGCGAGCCGACCTTCACCGCATCTTCACGCCCGTCCTCCGCCGCGCGATGTCGAGCGGGTGTCGGACGGGAGTAGGGTTTTCGGCGCGGGTGATCACGGACGGAGGAGCAGGTGGACATGGGCCTGCGGGACCTCGCATACGGCGCGTACGGCAAGCGCATCGAGGCGTCGCTCGACCGTACGGTGATACCGCGTCACGTCGGCGTCATCCTGGACGGCAACCGCCGCTGGGCGAAGGCGTACGGCGAGCAGGTCGCCGAGGGCCACCGCAAGGGTGCCGACAAGATCCACGAACTGCTCACCTGGTGTGAAGAGGTCGGCGTCGAGGTGGTCACGCTGTGGCTGCTGTCCACCGACAACCTCAATCGGCCGCCGGAGGAGCTGGCCGACCTGATGGTGATCATCGAGAACGCGGTCACCGACCTGGCCGCCGCGCGCCGCTGGCGGGTGCACCCGGTCGGCGCACTGGACCTCCTGCCCGAACACACGCGCGAGGTGCTCAAGCGCTCCGAGAACGAGACCGCTGACCTGACCGGCGTGTTCGTCAACGTCGCGGTCGGCTACGGCGGTCGGCACGAGATCGCCGACGCGGTCCGCTCGCTGCTCGTGGAGCACGCCGGCAAGGGCACCTCGATCGAGGAACTGGCCGAGGTGCTGGACGTCGAGCACATCGCCGAGCACCTGTACACCCGCGGTCAGCCCGACCCGGACCTGGTCATCCGAACATCGGGTGAACAGCGGTTGTCCGGTTTCCTGTTGTGGCAGAGCGCGCATTCGGAGTTCTACTTCTGCGAGGCCTTCTGGCCGGACTTCCGCAAGGTCGACTTCCTCCGGGCGCTGCGCGACTACTCCGCCCGGCATCGCCGCTACGGCGCCTGACACCTCGTCACCGCTCCTGCTCACGGCCGGGTTTCCATCGGCATGTGATCATCCGTTTTGTGTTGGCGGTGCCCTGGACGGGAATAACCCCGTCGGGCCGGCGCACATCCCTGTGGGCCGGTGCGATATGTGGGTGACACCCCGTCACCTGCCCGGGAGGCCCTTCCGTGCACTACATGCTCCACAGTTCACGGCGACAGGAGGGCCGGGCACCCGGCCTTCGGGCCGGGGCCCGGACTCCGAGCGATCAGGGCGCACGGTGCGCGTGCCCTGAGAGGGGGCGAGGCACTCCGTGGCCACGATCCAACGCCGTGCTCCGCAGCACCGGACGTATGTCCTCGACACCAGCGTGCTCCTTGCCGATCCGTCGGCGCTCTTGAAGTTCGACGAGCACGAGGTGGTTCTGCCCGTCGTCGTGATCACCGAGTTGGAGGCCAAACGGCACCACCCGGAATTGGGCTACTTCGCCCGACACGCGCTGCGGATGCTGGACGAACTTCGCACGCAGTACGGGCGGCTGGACGCCCCGGTGCCGATCGGGGATTCCGGCGGCACGCTGCGGGTGGAGCTCAATCACATCGACGCGACCGTGCTCCCGCCCGGATTTCGGCTGGGGGACAACGACTCGCGCATCCTGGCGGTGGCCAGGCACCTCATGGCCGAGGGCCACGATGTGACGCTGGTGTCCAAGGACGTGCCGATGCGGGTCAAGGCTTCCGCGGTGGGGCTGAGCGCGGAGGAGTACCGCGCCGAACTGGTGAACACCTCCGGCTGGACCGGGATGGCCGAACTCACGGTCGACTCGGCCGACATCGACGCCCTGTTCGAGCACGATCGCACGCACATCGAGCAGGCCGTCGACCTGCCCTGTCACACCGGACTGGTGCTGGTCTCCGAGCGCGGCAAGGCGCTCGGCCGGGTCACCGCGGACAAGCAGGTCCGGCTGGTGCGCGGCGATCGGGACGTGTTCGGCCTGCACGGGCGCAGTGCCGAGCAGCGGATAGCGCTGGATCTGCTGCTCGATCCGGACATCGGCATCGTGTCGATGGGCGGCCGGGCGGGCACCGGCAAGTCGGCGCTGGCGATGTGCGCGGGGCTGGAGGCGGTGCTGGAGCGCAATCAGCATCGCAAGGTGATGGTCTTCCGTCCTCTCTACGCGGTCGGCGGTCAGGAACTCGGCTACCTGCCCGGCACCGAGAACGAGAAGATGAGCCCCTGGGCGCAGGCGGTCTTCGACACGCTCTCGGCGGTCACCACGTCCGACGTGATCGAGGAGGTCGTCGCCCGCGGGATGTTGGAGGTCCTGCCGCTCACCCACATCCGCGGCCGCTCGTTGCACGACGCGTTCGTGATCGTGGACGAGGCGCAGTCCCTGGAGCGCAATGTGTTGCTGACCGTGCTGTCGCGGATCGGCAGCAATTCGCGGGTGGTGCTCACCCACGATGTGGCGCAACGGGACAACCTGCGGGTCGGTCGGCACGACGGAGTGGTCGCGGTGGTGGAAAAGCTCAAGGGGCATCCGCTGTTCGCGCACGTGACACTCACCCGGTCCGAGCGGTCGCCCATCGCGGCCCTGGTGACCGAGATGTTGGAGGACCTGCCGGGCTGACGGATGCCTGGTGGGGGCCCTGCGGGGGAGTTGTTCGGCCGGCCCCGTCGGCGACGTCTCGACTGCTTCGAGACGTCGACGGCGGGGCCCTCCCGTGTCCGCATATTCCGGGTGGAAACGGTCGAGCAAGGAAAACGAAAAGGCTTCGCCTTTCCGGGAGTTGTGATGTTCGCCACGTCTTCGAAAATTGCTTCCGAATGTTTGGCTGAGGCAGGCTGCTGGACTTGTAAGACCCTCGCGTACAGCGCTGCCCGACGACTCGACACATGACCTGCTGTACGCCGCCCATCGCACGCGCCGGACCAACCGTTCGGCGCGCGGGCCGAAACGCTCCCTCCGGGAGCGTGGGAAGACCGGGGGTTGGACTCGTACGCCGCTTCGACCGCGGCGCGCGCCTGTCGGAAGGAACGTGTGTGAGCCGGATCTCGGTTCGGGGGATAGCCGTGGCGTCCGCCACCGCTGTCACGGCCGTTGGCGCCGTGGTCGGTTTCAGTGGAACGGGCGTTTCCGCGTCCGCCGACGCCCAGACGGTAGACGAAGCGAGCACCACGAAGCTTCTCGAGGTTCCTGCCGCCCCCCAGGCGCAGCAACTGAGCACCGGGATCACCCAGCAGGCCGACGCGCAGACCGCCGCCTACGACGAGGCGCAGCGTGTTCAGGCCGAAGAGGCCGCCCGGGTCAAGGCCGAGCGCGACGCGGCCGAGAAGGCCGCCGCGGAGAAGGCCGCGGCCGAGAAGGCGGCAGCCGAGAAGGCAGCCGCGGACAAGGCGGAGGCCGACCGCAAGGCGGCCCAGGAGCGCGCCGCGCGCTCCGACAACCGCGGTGCGGTGGAGAAGGTGTCGGCGTCCGCCGCCGACGCCCAGGCGATCGCCAAGTCGATGATGAGCTCGACCCAGTACACGTGCTTCAGCAACATCGTGGAGCGGGAGAGCGGCTGGCGGGTCGATGCGACGAACCGCTCCTCCGGCGCGTACGGCCTGATGCAGGCGCTGCCCGCGAGCAAGTACCAAACGGCCGGCTCCGACTGGCGGACCAACCCCGCGACGCAGATCAAGTGGGGCCTGAGCTACATGAACGGGCGCTACGGCAGCCCGTGCCAGGCGTGGACGTTCTGGCAGGGTCACAACTGGTACTGAGTGGGCCGCGAGTTCCGCGACTCGCCCCTCGAACCTGATCGAGCCCCGTGCGCCGTTCGGCGCACGGGGCTCGATCGTGTTCGGGGCTTTCGTGTTCGGGGCTCTTCGTCCCGGGGTCAGATCCGTTCGATGATCGTGCCGGACGCGTTGGCGCCGCCCGCGCACATGGTCACCAGTGCGAACTGCTTGTCGGTACGCTCGAGTTCATAGAGCGCGGTGGTCAGCAGTCGGCCGCCGGTGGAGCCGACCGGGTGGCCCAGGGCGATCGCGCCGCCGTTGACGTTGACCTTGTCCAGGTCGGCTTTTTGCACCTGGGCCCAGGAGAGCACGACGGACGCGAACGCCTCGTTGACCTCGAACAGGTCGATGTCGGACATCGACATGCCGGAGCGGGCGAACAGCCGCTCGGTCGCGTCGTTCGGGCCGTCCAGGTGGTAGTGCGGGTCGGCGCCGACCATCGCCTGGGCGACGATCCGCGCGCGCGGACGCAGGCCGAGCGCCCGCGCCTTGTCCTCGTCCATGATCAGCAGCGCCGCGGCGCCGTCGGAGATCTGCGACGAGTTGCCGGCGGTGTGGATGCCGTCGGGCAGGACCGGCTTGAGCCTGGTCAGGCTCTCGATCGTGGTGTCGCGCAGGCCCTGGTCGCGATCGACCAGCACGGTCTCGCCGGTCGGCTTGCCCTCGGCGTCCAGTACCGGGGCCTCGACCGGGACCACCTGCGAGGTGAACCGGCCCTCGTCCCACGCGCGTTTGGCGTTGGCCTGCGAGCGCACGCCCAGGGCGTCCACGTCGGCGCGGGTGATGCCGCGGTTGCGGGCGATCCGCTCGGCGGCGGTGAACTGGTCGGGCAGGTCGATCGCCCAGTCCTCCGGCTTGGACTTCTGGCCGGGCTTGGCGGTGTGGCCGAGCGGGTTGCGGCTCATCGACTCGATGCCGCAGGCAACTCCCGCGTCGATGGCGCCGGTTGCGATCAGTCCGGCGATCAGGTGCACCGACTGCTGGGCGGATCCGCACTGGCAGTCGATCGTGGTGCCGCCGGTGCGGTGCGGCAGGCCGGCGTACAGCCATGCGTGCTTGACGATGTCGCCGGACTGCTCGCCCGCCTGGGTGACACAGCCGCCGATCACCTGGTCGACCAGTTCGGGGTCGATCCCGGCCCGCTCGATCAGCCCGCGCTGGACGGCCGACAACAACTGCACCGGGTGCAGGCCGGCGAGCCGGCCGTTGCGCTTGCCGATGGGGGTGCGCACGGCTTCGACGATGACGGGGTTGCCCATGGGGTCGCTCCTAGCGAGTCCTGAGTGGCCGGTCCTCGGGGCCGGGCCACGGATGGCGACGCATTGATCCAGCCTGATCTCACCCTGCCCCAGGTGTATGACTAAGTCAAGGATATGCTGCCGCGGGGTGGAACGTCTCGGGCCGGGCCGGGGGCGGGACGGTCCGGCCCGGGGTGCGGCTTCGGGTGCCGCCTCGGCTGTCGCCTCACCCGAACCTCGCGCGCTCCGGGGTCGTTCGCACTGCGACGGGGGCCGCCGTCGGATGTTTCGGGTGTGGCTGGTGGGGCGGGCAGGGACTATCGGAACGTGAGATTCCGCATGGGATTCCCAGGCGTACTACGCTTGGATCGTGTTGAGCGATCGAGCGGGTGCGGAGCGTCACATCAGGCCGCGAGCAGATCGACGCGCGGAGATCATCAGACACGCCTGTGCGCTGTTCGCCAAGCGGGGCTACGGCGCGACGACGGTCCGGCAGATCGCCGAGTCCGCCGACATGCTCTCGGGCAGCCTGTACCACCACTTCCCGTCCAAGGAAGCGATGTTGCTCGAGGTACTCGACACCTTCTTCGCGGACATCATGAGCCGGCAGCGGGCCACGGTCGAGCTCGGCAACGAGCCGATCGCCACGCTGCGCGGCCTGCTGCGGGACAGTCTCGAAGTGATCGGCAACAACCCCGACGCGGCGATCGTGGTGGTCGGCGAGTCGCGCCGGCTCTCCCGCAGCGAGGGCTTCGTCTGGTTGTCCGACCGCACCGCCGAGGCGTCCACACTGTGGGGCCGGGTGTTGCGCCGGGGAGTCGAGGACGGCAGTCTGCGCCGGGATCTGCACCCCGTACTGCTGTCGCTCATGCTGCAATCGGCGGTGTGGGGGATGGCCCAGTGGTATCGGCCGAGTGGTCGCTACGACCCGGACGCGGCCGCGGGGCGCCTGGTGGACGTGTTCGTGCGCGGCATCGTGCGGCCCGGGCGTTACGCCTCACAGCGGATCTGCAACCTGCTCGGGCCCGCGCGCCATGCGATGCCCACCCTGCGCCGGGTCGGCCCGAACGAGGACGCCAGGGTCGAGGCCGAGCGGCGGATGGCCCGGGTACCGCGCCAGACCGACGCGCGCACCCGGATCCGGATCGCCTCCAACCTGCTGTTCGAGCAGGACGGGTACGCGAGCACCACGGTGCGTCGGATCGCCGATCTGGCCGGTGTGCCGGTCGGCAGCCTCGCGCATCACATCGGTTCCAAGGAGCAGTTGCTCGCCGAACTGCTCGGCGAGTTCCTCGGCGACCTGCGCACCGCCTTCGACAAGGACGCCGCCGCGCAACCGGCGCCGGTGGAGCGGCTGGCCGGCCTGATCGGGCGGACGGTGGAGGCGCACGCCTACCACGGGGTGTCCACGGTCCTGGCGATAAACGAGGTACGCGGCGACGAACTCCCGGCGAGCCGGCTGACCGCGCAGCGCGCCAAGGTCTCCGACACCTGGACCGGGGCACTGGTCGCCGGCATCCGCTCCGGCGACTTCCACCCGGACCTGGACCCGGTGTTCACCCAGCGGGTGCTGCGCACGGCGATCTCGACCGGGAGCCGGATCTATCGCGGGATGGGTGTGCGGGACGCGGTGGGGCTGTACCGGGAGGCCGCGTTGGTCGGGATGAGGGCACGGTGAGTCCGCGGCGCGGCGGGTGGGCGGACGGCAGCCGGTCGAGACCGGTTCGGCTTCGGCGGGTGACCCGGCTGCAGGCTCTGACCCGACTGTGGTGGGCGACGTGTGCGCTGTGGGTGACCCGCTCGCGATGGGCGATTCGCTCTCGTCCGGTGGTGCGTTCGCGCACACGGCGATGATGTACGCGGCTTCGGCCGGTTCCGGAAACGCGCGAGAGCCCGTCCCCGGGTGGGGACGGGCTCTCGTGTTCGCCACGGGTGTCGCGGGTGTCGCGGTGTGTTCGCCGGTGGGCGATCAGGGCGTGCTCAGCCCTGGTCGGTCTCCAGCGTCACGCCGACCGCGTGGATCACGGCGGCGATCTTGATCGCCTCCTGGATCGTCTCGCGCGGCACGCCCTCCTTGCGCAGGACCTGCTCGTGCGACTCCAGGCACCGGCCGCAGCCGTTGATCGCCGAGACGGCCAGCGACCACAGCTCGAAGTCGGCCTTCGGGGCACCCGGGTTGGCCATCACGTTCATCCGCAGACCGGCCCGGAGGTTGCCGTACTCCGGGTCGCCGATGAGGTGCATCGAGCGGTAGTAGATGTTGTTCATCGCCATGATCGCGGCAGCGGCCTTGGCAGCGGTGAACGCCTCGTCGGACAGCCGGCTCTTGGCCTCCGGTTCGAGTTCGGCGAGCACCTTGGGGCTACGCGTGGCGATCGCGCAGGCGAGCACCGTGCCCCAGAGCGTTTGTTCGGCGAGTTTCGAGTTGCCCACGACCGAGCCCAGGTTGAGCTTGAGGTCCTTGGCGTACTCGGGCAGTGCGGCCTTCAGGACGTCGAGACCCATGGATCAGGCGTCCATCAGCTTGGCGGCGTCGAGGGTCTCGCCGCCCTTCTGCCAGTTGCACGGGCACAGCTCGTCGGTCTGCAGCGCGTCGAGAACCCGCAGGACCTCGTCGGGGTTGCGGCCCACCGAGCCGGCGGTGACCATGACGAACTGGATCTCGTTGTTCGGGTCGATGATGAAGACCGCGCGGTCCGCGACACCGTCGGCGTTGAGCACGCCGGCGGCCGAGGACAGCTCGCGCTTGAGGTCGGACAGCATCGGGAACGGCAGGTCGGTCAGGTCCGGGTGGTCCTTGCGCCAGGCCAGGTGCACGAACTCGGAGTCCACGGACACGCCGAGCAGCTGCGCGTCACGGTCCTGGAAGTCCTCGTCGAGTCGGCCGAACGCGGCGATCTCGGTCGGACACACGAAGGTGAAGTCCTTCGGCCAGAAGAACACGACGCGCCACTTGCCGTCGTAGGACTTGTTGGTGATCTGCTCGAAGGCCTTGTCCGCCTCCAGCGACACAACGCCGGTGAGGTCGTACTCGGGGAACTGGTTACCGACAGTAAGCACTGGGTCTCCTCCGCGAAGGGTCCGGGAAGGCAGGTTCACCATCCCGGTCGGACGTACGTTGATCACGATGCCACAGTGAAATTGATAGATGAAATAAGCAATGGCCCAACCATTGATCGTGATCACTTATCAGTGGCTTTTGGGGGGAAAATCCCAGCTCAGCGTGCACGCTCGTACGTTCGACCGTCGATCGGGGTCGACGGGAGGGGCGGAGGAGGAGCCTACGCGCCGTCCGGCCGAACGCCGAATCGGGACATTGCGATGATCTTGCAATCGGCCCGACCGCCCCGGACGGACCGGCGTCCTGTGCGCCGAACGGGTGGCTGCGGAAATTACCCACCGTGATCCCGTTGCGGGCGCGCGGGCGGGCCTGGCTGTTCGACGGCACACGTGGCGCTTTCTGCGCCGGGAATGCTCACGCGGCTTGGTGGGCCGGCGGCCCGGGCGCCTGGGTTCGGGGCCCAAGTGGTCCGGTGGCCCTGGTGCTTGGGCTCGGTGTCCCAATGGTTCGGCGGTCCGGTGGTCCCACGGCCCTGTGGTTTGCCGGCCTCGCGACTCCTCGGTCACGCGTACGCCTACGTCTACTCGTCTACTCGTCAGGGACGAACGGAGGGTCGTCCCACTCGGCCACGGGTCCGGTGGGCAGGTCGCGTTTGAGGTCGGCCGACAGGGCGAACCAGGCGGGGCCGTCGGCCGGTTGCACGGTGGCGAGCGTGCCGTTGGAGACCGCCCACATCTCGGTCACGTCCCCTGGCGGACGGCGGGCCGCGTCGTCCTTGCCGACGTAGCGAACGCGTCGGTACAGGCGCGGAGGCGGGAGCCGGACGACGACCAGTGTCGGTAGCCGACACGTGAACTCGACCCCGTTCGTCGCGCGCAGGTACACACTCCGCCCGTTCACGGCCGTGAGCATCCCCTCCCGCCCGGTCCGCCCGTCCCGACACCAGGCGTCGCGGTAGCGCTCGGCGAACACGGCGGCCTTGTCGATCTCCTCACCACTGACCCAACCGGGCACCCGCTGCGGCAGGTTCACGTCTCGCGCCGAGGCCACCAAACCCGGTCGCGCAGCACGCCGGACGGGCGGAACGAGCCGCACCAGCGCACCCGAGGTGCCCATGACCCGCCAAGTGCCCACGGCACCGGGCGACTCGGCCCCAACCCCACCCGGCTCCGGAATCGGCAGCCGCATCCGCTCGTCCGGAATCCGTTCGAGCGCCGACGGCACCGCCGCTTTGCGGTCGATGGCTGCGAAATCGTCTGTCATCGTTGAGCTGTGTCCTTTCTGTAGGCATGCGGGGGTGGGGTCAGCTCTCCAGGTCGCCCCGCCCCCTACGCTCGTATCGGGTTGTTGGCCCAGGCGGTAAGGGACCCCGATGCGCGGGGGAAGTGTGACGTACGCACCGAGGCGACTCTCAGCGGTCGTGCGCGCCGGCGATGGCTGTGAATGGCGGCCTGGTTTGTGGTGGGCGCGCGATCACGACAGCGAACCAGACATCCTTTCCGGCCGCGTGCACCACATGACCGTTGGCAGCGGAGTGCGCCTCCACGAGCATCAGCCCACGCCCTTCTTCGGCATCGGGCGAAGGCTCGGCGCAACGCGGCGGAGCTGACCGGCACTTGTCCCCGACGGCCACCAGCAGCCGATTCGTGACCGGAAGGCTCCAAACCCGCACCCGAGTTGCCCCACCAGCGTGCCGAACCGCGTTGCTGTGCAGTTCGGCAAGGCACAGCCGAAGCGCGAACGCGGTGTCGCCGTCGCCTCCGACGAACCTCACGGCACCGTCCACGAGCACCCGCAGCGACTCGGCATCGATGTGCGCGGTCACGTTGGCGATCAGCTCGGCATCGGGTTCGGGTTCGGCGTCCAAGTCGAGTAGGGCACCGGAAGATTCGGGGGCTGGTGGTGATGAGGCCATACGTCACTCCAAGCGGGAGGAGGTACAGCCGGTCCTGACCGCGGGTGATATGCCCCGCGGTGCGTAGGTGGCTGTTGTTCGTGACGATAAATGGCGCGCACCAGTGCGCGCTACTGGATCTCGTGAAATCACTCGAAGGTTTCGAGTGATCGTGAAGGCCTCGCCGAGGGGCATGCCGTGAGGGAGAATGCCGGCGCAAACTAGGACCCGGAGGGGGTGACGATGGCTGTCCAGCCGAGTCATGCGCGACGGCGGCTCGGCGTCGAGTTGCGACGGCTGCGTACGGAAGCTGCCTTGACGGTGGATCAAGTCGTACAAGGCCTCGAATGGAGCCGGACCAAGCTGATCCGCATCGAGTCGGCGAAGGTCTCGCTGACCCGCCACGACCTGCTGAAGCTGTGCCACCTGTATGGCGCCGGCCAGGACGAAGTCCGACGTGTAGAGGGATGGTTGGGGGAGGCGAACAGCTTCAGGTGGTGGCAGGCGTACAACCACGTGATGACGCCCACGCTCGAAGAGTTCATCGCACTGGAGTCCCAGGCGGCCAGGATCCACACGGCGAGCAGTGGCGTTTTCCCAGGCCTCTTGCAAGCGCCGAAGTACGCCCGTTCAGTGTTCGACGCCGGTCCCCATGTACCGGATCCGGACGTTGCCGACGCTCTTGTCGAACTTCGCGTCCGACGTCAGAAGATTTTGGACGAGGAAGACGTCGAGATAGTGGCCACGATCGGCGCCGGATTGCTGTATGCGGAGGTCGGTGGCCCTGATGTCTTGCGCGAGCAACTACGGCATCTGATCGCTGTCATGGATCGGCCCAACGTCGAGATTCGGGTGATCCCGTTCAATGCTCGACGGGCGGTTCTGACCAGCGGAATCGTCTTGTTCGATTTCTCTGACGGTATCGACCCAAGCGTTGTGTACACCGAGTATGAAGCTGGAATGGACGCGAAGGACTCAGAGCTCGACGTCCGCCGGTTCAGGCGTCTCCTGGATCACCTGCGGACCAGCGCGCTGTCACCCGAGGACACCAGAAAATGCATCGCTACGAGATTGGAAGATCTGTGAACGCTCAGCAGTCATCGGCGACTTGGCGCAAGTCCTCCTACTCGGGAGGCTCTGCCAGCAGCGACTGTGTCGAGGTTGCACCGTTGACGCTTGCAGCCATGGGGGTCCGCGACACCAAGAGTCGTGAACGTGGCCACGTCACGATCACTGTCGCGTCTTGGGCGACCTTCTTGGAAGCCACCAAGTAGCTGCCGCCCACGAGTACTCCCGTGATCCCTATGTGCCCTCTCGCGCACTTCCGGATTCTCCCCCCATGACGATGCGCGCTTCGGCGACGAGAGCGAGGGCCTCCGCCCGGTCGTGCCCGCGATGGATGACCTCGTCGATTTCCGGCCGGGTGGCCCGCCCCGTCCTGTCCTCTTCGGCCCGTCCGGCGGTTGATCGGTGACATCGCCCGTACGCATATGCCTCCGTGCCCTCGTTCGTGCGACACGCGCTCAGATGATCCGAACCACCGTGATCAGCAAGTGCGAAGCGGTGATCTGGTAGACGACGAACACACTTCCGCACGTCGCTTCGCGTCGCTCCTTCGCGTAAGTCGGGCTCGACCCGGACCCGTATGGGTCGTCGGCGATACGGCGCATGCCGTTGTCCAAATCCCGACGCTGAGACGAACTGAGCTGCCTACGTGCCGTTTCGGAGTCGGGACTGTAGCTCACTGCGTACGACATCAGGGTCTTCCCCCATGATCACGCGTGCGTCGGCTTCTTCGCCGAGCCGTTGAATCCTGTCGTGCTCCCGCTCCAAGGCCGCGTCCATTTCCGGTGTACTCGCCCACCGTGCCATGGTCGCGAACAGATCCCGTGCGGGAGTCTCCTCGATCGTCTTCGTGAACGCCTCGCGCCGTTCTTCGGGCAGAGCCTCACGAATGCCGGCAATCGTGGCCGGCACGGTCACCCATCGCCCGTCGACGACCGTGCGGAACAGCTTCCCGCCCTGATCGTCAGGTACATCGGGGTCTTGACCCTGCGGTTCGTCGGTGCCGTTGCCCATGTGGGGCGCGCCTCCTTGCAGCCGAACTCGTACATACAGTGTGCACTCGATCACGCACCGGAATCAATGCTCGGGTTCGTGCACGTGGTTCCACGAGTGCATCACCGAATGCGGAGGTCGAGATGACCGGTGATCCGATTGCCCTGCATTTGGCTCTTGCCGAGTGGGTGACCCCGACTGCAAGCCCGCGTCGGATGGTGCGACTGCTCGCCGGCGGAACAGGAAGCGTGCGACCCGAAGTACGACGAGTGAGGCTGCTCATGGACCGGGAGCCCGGGTGTCAGTCCTCCGCCGCGCGTAGTTCGTCGTTGGCCTCCTGGTATGCGTCCGTCGCGCGTTCGAAGTAGTCGAACAGCACGGCCAGTTGCTCCGGGGTGTAGCCGCGCATCAGGTCGCCGACGCGGCGTCGGGCCGGGGCCATGGTCTCGTCGAGGGCGGCCGGCTTGCCGACCGGTTCCACGATGACCTTGCGGCGGTCGTCGGGGGCGGGGACGCGCCGTACGTAGCCGGCCGCCTCCAGGCGGTCGATCAGGCGTGTGGTCGGCCCGGTCGTGAGCCCGGTGCGGGTGACGATCTCGCCCGGGGTCATGGCGCCCGCGAGTTCGAGGATGTTGAGCACGTACAGGTCGGACGCACCCAGACCGCACGCCTTGGCGCTCGCGAGGCCGTGGAGCATCACCGAACTCAGGTAGCGCCGGTAGACGTCCTGGGCGTCGGATCGCATGGCAGGCGTTGACACGGGTGTACTCCCTTCCTAATCTCTTCCTTAGAGAAGAGAAATCTTCTGGGCAGAATCTTCTTCCCGGAAGCTATCATTGGAGGCCCGACCATGTCCGCGACCATGCCCGAGATCATCGACACTCTCAACGCCAAGCACACGACCGCTACGCACACCACCGCCGCCACCGACACCGCAGCGATCGCGCGGCTCCTGCAGCGGGTGGACGCGGCCTGGGGGCGCGGCGACGGGGCGGCCTACGGCGCGGACTTCACCGCCGACGCCACGTACATCACCTACGTCGGCACCCTCTACCGCGGCGCCGACGAGATCGGTCGCGCTCACCAAGCCCTGTTCGACAGCTTCCTCAAGGGCACGCGGATCGCGAGTGTCATCGAGCAGATCCGGTTCCTCGGCGCCGACGCGGCCGTGGTCGTCACGCGCGGCAACACCTACAAGGGCGACAAGGTTCCGTCCGCCGACAAGCTCGCCAAGATTCAGACGTACACGGTGGTCCGCGAGCCGGGCGGTGCCTGGCGCGTCGCGGCGTTCCAGAACACGTTGCGCAAGCCGCTCATGGAGAAGGTGTCCTTCCGGATGCAGCCGAACAGCCGGCCCGCCGACGCGCGGTGATGGTGACACCGACAGCGCGCCGCAGCGGCGAGCGTCCCGATCGCTGCCCCACGAAGGCCAAGCCACAAGCAGGGTCGGAGCAACCGCTCCGACCCTGCTTTCGCGTGCGGCGGCCCGCCGCACCCCGTCCGCCGCAGCCGCTCCTTCGCCGACTTTCCGGTTACGTCAGGCCCTGTCCGGTAGGGCCGGACGGGACCCGCTCGCTCAGTCCTCAACCGGCTGCGTGCGCCAGAAGTCCACGGCTTCCAGGAAGGTCGGGTCGGAGACCAGCCGGGCCACCTGTTCGCTGGTGACGGGGGGCGCCGCGTCGGTTCGCACGTCCGAGATCATGCCGAAGAACACCTCCGCTCCGTGGTAGCCGAAACTCGCGATCGGAATCGCCGGGGACGTGCTGCCCTTGTCGGGCGCGATGTTGCCGACCGAGATCGGTGTTCCGTCCGGAAGCCGCCCGTCGACACACGGAAGCGGCGGGGTCTGCGACACCCGCTCGGCACAGGGCATGCTCCAGGTACCCCCCGGGCGGACCTCGGCAGGGACGGCGGGCAGGTCGACCCGTACGGTGATCTGGTAGCTCTTGTCACCGGAAACCAGGCGATACGCGTTCACGCTGTTGTCCGGAATCACGATCCGGCCCACGTCCGGGGGCAGCAGCTTCGTGAGCACGTCGGCGAGCTTCTGCTTGAAGGCGTAACGCAGTTCGACCTCGGACCGGGTGAACTGACGGGCCTTGCCCGTCTTCGTCGGCGTCACGTGCACCGTCGGATACGCCGTCGTCGGCGCGGCGAGCGGCTGGTCGGTCGGCCAGTTCGCCGGATGCAGCGGCAGCTCGCCGGGCTGTGAACTGCCGTCCCGGCCCGTGTCGTCGCCCGCCCATGGCGCGAGCAGCAGGGTCGGCGCGGCGATCGCCGCGACCGATGCGACGCCCACGACACCGATCAGCGCCCGGGACCGAAGCCGCTGCCGGCGCCCCTGCGCACCGCGCCGGGTACCAGGTCCGGCAGCGGCGGAAGCTCGACCATCGCTCGATCCAGCACCATCCGAAACTCCTGATCACCACTGTCTTCGCGCAGCATGACGACCCCTCAGCTCTCCGTCGAGTACAGGTGGAGGTCTCCGGGTTCGGCCCGGAGTTTGGCCATCGAACGGGCGCACTGGCTCTTGACGTTGCCGGTGCTACAGCGCAGCAGCGTGGCGACGCTTTCCACGCTCAGGTCCTCCCAGTAGCGCAGGATGACCATCACGCGCGGCTTGGGCGGCAGCGTGTCCAGCGCCGCGAGCAGGGTCAGCCGCAGGTCCGGGTGCTGTCCCGACTTCGGCGCCCCCGACCCGAGTTCGTGCGCCGCGTGTTCGCGTCGCCGGCCGCGCTGCTCGCTCAGGAAGGTGCGGCTGAGCACGGTCTTGGCATACGCGTCCAGGTTCTCCGCGCGACTCGCCCGCTTCCAGTGCCGGAACAGCTTGGCCAGCGTGGTCTGGGCCAGGTCCTGGGCCTGATCGGCGTCCCCGCACAGCAGATACGCGGTTCGATAGAGCTGCTGTTGGCGCGCCCGCGCGTACTCCTCGAAATCTCGCCGGCCGGTTGTCGGCATATCGACCCCATCGTTGTCACCCCGTTCAGAGCGACCGAGAGGCAAATGGGTTGCACCCGGGATCGAGCGAATCACAAAACACGTCGGGCCCGACCGAAGTCGGGCCCGAGTCCTGCGGAAGCGGCTACGCGATGCGCGCGTTGTCCGCCCAGTCGTCCGGGAGTTGCGGCAGCGGCCAGGCCGGGTCCGGGCGCCAGTTCTCCCAGCCCTGGTCGAACGGCGCGCCCCAGGCCCGGATCGCCTCGACCGCGGCCCGCCCCTCGGCCTCGATCGCCTCGACCTGCTCGTCGGTGAGCCGGCCCGCCTCCCGGGAGGCGGCCAGTTCGTCCTGGTCCTTGTACTCCCATCGCCGGTCCGGGGTGACCCACACGTCCAGCACGTGGTCCTCGGTGTCCACCCCGCCGGACCATCGGGTGCGTGGGCGTTCGAGGTTGACGTACCAGCCGGAGAAGCGCCAATCGGCCTGCCAGAACAGCCAGACCGACCACGGCTCGTCGGGTCGGGCCAGCATCAGTACGCCGGTTCCGGTCCACTCGACGATCGAGGGGATCCGGCCGAGTCGGAATCTGCGTTCGATCGGCGCCGTGCGGATGTCCGATCCGTCCGGCAACATCGGCTTGACCCGGGACGTGCCCCCGGCCAGCCAGACCGCGAGTTGGTCCGGGTCGTCGCGAACGACGGTCACCGGACGGCAGTCCAGGACCTGATCGCCGCGCAGATAGCGCCACAACACCTGGTCGCCGGGAGACCAGGTGCCGGGCGCGGAGCGGGGATCCTCGAAGTGCTCGTGCATGCGCAGGATGTTAGACATGACCTTGATTTACCCAGCGCCCGTAACACCTGACCGTGAGTCATGTTACGGGTGGGTCATCATGCGAAGAACATCACGGGTGTGTGCGTACGCCCCCGTCGCCCTGCGTGCGACCGCCGGCGCGGGGCGTCACGGACGAGTCATCCCGAGTACGTCCAGCGCCGCGTCGAGTTCGGCCTCGGTCAGCCGGCCCGCCGACACGTGGCCGCGCTCGATCACCACCTGCCGGATCGTCTTGCGCTCGGCCAGTGACTGCTTGGCGATCTTCGCCGCCTCCTCGTAGCCGAGGAAACGATTGAGTGGAGTGACCACCGACGGGGACGATTCGGCGTATTCGCGCATCCGTTCCACGTCCGCCTCGATGCCCGCGACCGTACGATCGGCCAGCACCCGCGTCACGTTGCCGAGCAGGCGGATCGATTCGAGCAGGTTGCGGGCAATCACCGGAAGCATCACGTTGAGCTCGAAGTTGCCCGCCGCACCGCCGAAGGCCACCGCCGCGTCGTTGCCGATGACCTGCGCGACCACCTGGCCGACCGCCTCCGGGATCACCGGGTTGACCTTGCCCGGCATGATCGAGCTGCCCGGTTGCAGATCCGGCAGCCGGATCTCGGCCAGCCCGGTGCGCGGCCCCGAGCCCATCCAGCGCAGGTCGTTGACGATCTTGTTCAGGCCGACCGCGATGGTGCGCAACTGGCCGGACAGCTCGACCAGTCCGTCCCGCGCGCCCTGTGCCTCGAAGTGGTCGCGGGCCTCGGTGAAGGCCAGCCCGGTGGAGGCCGCGATCTCCGCGATCACCCGCGCCGAGAAGCCCGGCGGGGTATTGATGCCGGTGCCCACCGCGGTGCCGCCCAGCGGCAGTTCGAGCACGCGCGGCAGACTCGCCTGCAACCGTTCGACGCCGTAACGCACCTGCGCCGCGTATCCGCCGAACTCCTGACCCAGGGTCACCGGCGTGGCGTCCATCAGGTGTGTACGCCCGGACTTGACCACGTCGGCGAACTCGGTCGCCTTGGATTCCAAGGTGGACGCGAGGTGGTCGAGCGAGGGGATCAGCCGATGGGTGACCGCGAGCGCCGCCGCGATGTGGATCGAGGACGGGAACACGTCGTTCGACGACTGGGACGCGTTGACATGGTCGTTGGGATGCACGTCCCGACCCAGGCGTTCGGTCGCCAGGGTGGCCAGCACCTCGTTCATGTTCATGTTCGAGGAGGTGCCCGAGCCGGTCTGGAACACGTCCACCGGGAACTGGTCGGCCCACCGACCGGTCACCACCTCGGCCGCGGTCTGCTCGATCGCCTCCGCGGTGTCCTTGTCCAGCACGCCCAGTTCGGCGTTCACCCGTGCCGCGGCGCCCTTGATCCGGGCCAGCGCCTCCACGTGTGCGGGCTCCAGGCGCTGCCCGGAGATCGGGAAGTTGGCGACGGCGCGCTGGGTCTGCGCCCGCCACTTGGCGGCGGCCGGCACCCGCACCTCGCCCATCGAGTCGTGCTCGATGCGGAACTCGCCGGTCGCATCTGCGGACGGTGCTGCCTCGGACATCGTTGTCGCCTCCTGGATGAGCTTCCCACGCCACAACGGCCCGCCGGCTCGACCTGTTCCTGTCGAGAGCCCGGGGCGTGTCACTACCCGGTCAGCAGGACATGCAACGTGCGCGGCCCGTGTACGCCCTCCACCCGCTCCAGTTCGATGTCGCTGGTCGCCGACGGGCCGGAGATCCAGGTCTGCGGGCGGCGCGGATTCAGCCGGGCGACCGCCTCCGGCACGGTGCCCACGACCTGGTCGGCGCGCACCACGCACAGGTGGTAGTCGGGCAGCAGGGTCAACGCCCGACGACCCTGGTCCGGGCCGGTGTCCAGGACGATCGTGCCGGTCTCGGCGATGGCCAGCGCACATCCGGTGGCCACCGCGTCGATCTCGCCGAGCGCGTCGTTGTCCAGCGGGGGCGAGTCCACCACCAGTTCGACACCGAGCCGGGTCAGCCAGGCGAGCCTGCTCCCGGTGGGCACCGCCAGTCGGCTGACGCCGGCCTCGCGCAGCAGGTCGCTCGCGGCCGACAACAGATCCTGGGCGTCGTACACGCGCAGCACGGTGGCCTCGTAGTCGGCGACCCGTTCGGCGAAGCGGCCGACCACGTCCAGGCCCGCCGGGCGCTCGCGCCGATAGGCCCGACGCACCGGCGGCGGCTTGGGCCGGTCGTCCAGGGCCGTGCGCAACCGGTCCAGGATCACCGTACGGGCCTCGCGGTTCGCCTCGTATCGCTCCACCGTCATTCCTCCTGACCGCCGTCGGTGCGCTTGTACCAGGAACGGAACGACTCGGCGGGCGGCGCGGGCGCGTCCCGGTCGGCGAACCACGCGCTGACCGGACCGGTGAACCGCTTCGGCAGCGGGACCCGGCCGATCACCCCGTGCCGGGCGAACCGCCCGCCGACCCCGGCCACGTGCTGCGCGAAGCCGATCCGCCACGGCTTCTCGAAGGCCCACCGCACGGCCTTCATGCCGACCTCCTCGGCCCGGTCCCGCGGTCCTCGCTCGCCGTCCACAAGCTGTGCGCGAAGGTGCACGAGCACCTCGGGGATGTCGATCCGCACCGGACACGCGTCGAAGCACGCGCCGCACAGCGAGGACGCGAACGGTAGCGACGCGGTCTGCGCGTCCACCCGGTGTGCCGCGATGCCGCGCAGCTGCGGGGTGAGGATCGCGCCGATCGGCCCGGGATACACCGATCCGTAGGCGTGTCCGCCGGTGCGTTCGTACACCGGGCACACGTTCA
This sequence comes from Embleya scabrispora DSM 41855, assembly GCF_000372745.1. Lineage (GTDB taxonomy): Bacteria > Actinomycetota > Actinomycetes > Streptomycetales > Streptomycetaceae > Embleya > Embleya scabrispora. Next base: position 92,240 of record NZ_KB889719.1, read on the forward strand.
GGCAGGCCGAGCAGCGGATGCAGCGCAGCGCCTGCCGGCCCACCGGGTCGGCCAGCACGTCGGAGCGGCCGTTGTCGAGCAGGATCAAGTGGAACTCCTGCGGGCCGTCGCCCGGGGTGACGCCGGTCCACATCGAGGTGTACGGGTTCATCCGCTCGCCGGTCGCACTGCGCGGGAGCAGTTGCAGGAACACCTCCAGGTCGCTCCACGTGGGCAGCAGCTTCTCCACGCCGAGCACGGTGATCAGCGTCTCGGGCAGGGTCAGGCACATCCGCCCGTTGCCCTCGGACTCGACCACGCACACCGTGCCGGTGTCGGCGATGGCGAAGTTGCCGCCGGAGACCGCGACCTTGGCGCGCAGGAACTTCTCCCGCAGATGCCGGCGCGCGGCGGCGGCCAGCGCGCCCGGCTCGTCGCTCAGGCGCTCGGGCGCCGGTCGGCCGAACCTGCCCATCTCGCGGACGAAGATCTCCCGGATCTCGGCACGATTGCGGTGGATCGCGGGCACCAGGATGTGCGACGGCAGATCCTCGCCGAGCTGCACGATCAGCTGCGCCAGGTCGGTCTCCCAGGCGTGGATGCCCGCCCGGGCCAGCGCGTTGTTCAGCTCGATCTCCTCGGTGGCCATCGACTTGACCTTGACCACCTCGTCCACGCCCTTGGCCCGGGCGATCGCGACCACGATCGTGTTCGCCTCGGCCGCGTCCCTGGCCCAGTGCACGACGCCGCCGGCCGCGCGGACCGCGACCTCCAGGCGTTCGAGGTAGCCGGGCAGTCCGGCCAATACGTCGTCCTTGATCGCCTCGCCGGCGCGGCGCAGCAGTTCCCAGTCGGGCACCTCGGCGACCACCGCGTCGCGCTTGGCCCGGATGGTGTGCGTGGCCGCGCGCAGGTTGGCCCGCTGGACGTCGTTCGCCAACTCCGCGTGCGCGGCCTCCGGGAACGGCGGCATCCCGACGAAGGTCGGTTCCCTGCGTACGGATGTGGTCATCGCGTCACCTCCGGTGCCGGGGTCTGCTCGGCGGCGAACCCGGACGCGATGTCCAGGCCGGGTCCGTACGGCTGCAGGTCCGGCAGCGCCTCGGTGCAGGCCAGGATGTCCGCGAGGTGCAGCACTCGGATGCCCGCGTGTTGGCGCGAGATCAGTCCGCCGATGTGGGTCAGGCACGAGTTGTCGCCCGCGCACAACACCTGCGCGCCCGATTCCAGCGCGGCGCTCACCTTGTCGCCGCCCATCGCCACCGAGGTGTCCACGTTCTTGACCGCGAACGTGCCGCCGAATCCGCAACATTCGTCCGCGCGCGGCAGGTCCACCAGGGTGAGGCCGCGCACCGCGCGCAGCAGCCGGGTCGGCCGATCACCCACCCGCAGCAGGCGCAACGAGTGGCACGTGGGGTGATAGGCGACGCTGTGCGGGAAGTAGGCGCCCACATCGGTCACGCCGAGCACGTCGACCAGGAACTCGCTGAACTCGTACACCTTCGGTGCGACCCGCGCGACGCCGGCCGGCAATGTGCCGCCCGCCTGTCGGGCCACGACCGCGTGGTACTCGCGCACCATCGCGGTGCACGACCCGGACGGCACGACCACCGCGTCGTAGCCCTCGAAGGCGTCCACGAAGGAGCGCACCAGCGGCACCGCGTCCTCGCGGTAGCCGGAGTTGAAGTGCATCTGCCCGCAGCACACCTGGTCGTACGGGAACTCCACCTCGTGTCCGAGGCGCCGCAGCACCCGGACCACGGACTTGCCGGTCTCCGGGAAGAGCGTGTCGTTGAAGCACGTGATGAAAAGGGCAAGGCGCACAATTGACCTCCGCGATCGACTGTACGGATGTCCTCCGCGGGCGCCCGGCCAAACCTGCCGCACGCGTCCGGTCGTGTGACGCGGAGGTGATGGGGATCGCGGACCTCGGCGAGCGGAGCTCAGGCCCGCCCTCGTGCCGGACCCGTGGGGTCGCACCACGTAGGGTCGGCGCATGAGCCTCCGGACGGCACTCGGCCGCCCCTTCGCCGTTGCGCGTTCGCGGTTGACCACGCGTCGATCACGTGTCCTGGCCGGTGCCCTGGCCCTCGTGGTGGTGATCATCGCGGCCCTGGGGGTCGGCACCCTGGTCCGGGACGACCCGGCGGCGTCCGTGGCCGCCGCCGAGCAGCGCGTCGACGTCGCCGCCGGGCCGGGCGATCCGGCCAGGATCGGCATCGACACCACGCTGTTCCTGCCGCCGGGAGCGCGCGAGCGGGCGCCCGCCGTGCTGCTCGCGCACGGATTCGGCGGCAGCAAGGCCGAGTTGCGCCGGGACGCGGAGGCGTTGGCCCGTTCGGGGTACGTGGTGCTGACCTACTCGGCGCGCGGCTTCGGCGGCTCGGCCGGGCAGATCATGCTGAACCAGCCGGACTACGAGGTGGCCGACGCGCGGGCGCTGATCGACTGGCTGGCGGCCCGGCCCGAGGTGCGTCTGGACGCGCCGGGCGACCCGCGGGTGGGCGTCGCGGGCGCCTCCTACGGCGGTGCGCTCGCGCTGCTGACCGCGGCCTACGATCCGCGGGTGGACGCGATCGCGCCGCAGATCACCTGGCACGACCTCGCCGACGCGCTGCTGCCGAACGCGGCGGGCGGCGGGCCGGTCGACGGGGTGTTCAAGAAGATGTGGGCCGGACTGTTCTTCTCCTCCGGGACCAGCCCGCTGGGCGCGCTCGCTCCGATAGACGCGAACACCGGCTGCGGCCGGTTCGCCGAGCGGGTGTGCGCGATCTACCGCGAGGTGGCCGTCGGGGGCCGGGCCACGCCGCAGGCGATCGACCTGCTCCGGCGGGCCAGTCCGGCGTCGGTGGCGGACCGCATCGCGGTGCCCACGCTGCTGATCCAGGGCCAGAACGACTCGCTGTTCCCACTCGACCAGGCCGACCGCAATGCCGCCGCGATCGCGCACAACGGCGCGCCGGTGGAGGTGTCGTGGACGGCCGGCGGGCACGACGGCGGCCGGCCGCAGAGCGCGATGGTGCGTGATCGCGTCACCGGGTGGTTCGACCGGTGGCTGAAGCCGGTCCAGGCCGCGCCGAAGGCCGGTGCGCCGACCGTCGCCGGGGAGTTTCGGGTGACCCGCTCGGGCGGGGTGGACAGTTCCACGCGCGAGCAGCGGCTGCGGATCGCCGACACCGACCACTACCCCGGTCTGGGCGGCACCCGGCAGCGGGCGCTCGCGCTGGCCGGGCCGGAGCAGACGCTCGCCAATCCGCCGGGTGGTGCGCCGACCTCGGTGTCCGGGTTGCCCGGGCTCGGCCTGCTGTCCGGTGCCGGCAGCCTGGGCGCGCTCGCGTCGGGGGCGGGCGACCTGGGCGGGATCGCGTTCGACCTGCCGGGTCAGAGTGCCTTCTTCCAGAGCGAGCGGTTCGACCAGAGCACCTGGATCACCGGCTCGCCGACGGCGCGGGTGCGGGTGTCCGGCGCCGACGACATCGTGCTGTTCGCGAAGCTGTACGACGTCGCGCCCGGAGGCGGCACCGTGTTGCCGCACCAGCTCGCGGCGCCGATCCGGGTGACCGGTGCGGCGGCCGGGCGGGACGTGGAGATCCGGTTGCCGGCGATCGACCATCAGGTCGACTCGGGCCACCGGCTGCGGCTCGTGCTCACCGCGACCGACCTGGGCTTCGCGTCGCCGAACGTGCCCGCGAGCTACCGGGTCGCGCTCGCCGGTCCGTTGACCGTGCCGTCGGTGCCGCGGTTGCACGTGGCCTCGACCGGCTACCCGTGGTGGACGTGGGGTCTGCCGCTGATCGCGGTGCTCGTCGCGCTCGCGCTGCTGCTCACCGGGCGGCGCCGCGCGGCGGCGGCGGCACCGGATCCGGCCCTCGCCGAGGTGCCACTCCAGATCCGCAACCTGACCAAGCGCTACAAGGGCGGCAAGCTCGCCGTCGACGACCTGTCCTTCCAGGTGGAGGCGGGTCAGGTGCTCGGCCTGCTCGGTCCCAACGGCGCGGGCAAGACCACGACGCTGCGGATGCTGATGGGGCTGATCCACCCGGACGGCGGCGGGATAAGGATCTTCGGCCGGGTGGTGGGGCCGGGTGCGCCGGTGTTGTCCCGGCTCGGCTCGTTCGTCGAGGGTCCCGGCTTCCTGCCGCACCTGTCCGGGCGGGAGAACCTGTCGCTGTACTGGCGCGCCACCGGCCGTCCGCACGCGGACGCGCACTTCGACGAGGCGCTGGAGATCGCCGGGCTGGGCGAGGCGCTGGATCGCAACGTGCGCACCTACTCGCAGGGCATGCGACAACGGCTCGCCATCGCGCAGGCGATGCTCGGCCTGCCGGACCTGCTCGTGCTGGACGAACCGACCAACGGGCTCGACCCGCCGCAGATCCGGGCGATGCGCGACGTGTTGATCGGCTACGCGGCCACCGGCCGCACCGTGGTGGTCTCCAGCCACCTGTTGGCCGAGGTCGAACAGACCTGTACGCACGTTGTGGTGATGCACCGGGGCCGGCTGATCGCCTCCGGTCCGGTCGCCGAGATCGTCGGCAACGGCAACACGCTGGTGATCGGAACTCCCCTCCCGGACCTGGCGATCGCAACCCTGAAGGATCTGCCGGGCGTGGGCTCGGTGGAACCCGAGGAGGGCGGCGTGCTCGTGCATCTCGCGGGTGCGCAAACCTCCGTCCTGGTGGCCGAACTCGTCGGCGCGGGCGTCGCGGTGGACCGGGTGACCGCGCGCCGCCGCCTGGAAGACGCGTTCCTGACGCTCATTGGGGAGTCCTGATGACCCGCACGCTCCCCGACCTGCCGACCGACGAGGGCGCGCACCCGATCCCGGGGGCGGCGCACGCGCACGGCTACCGGCCCCGACACACGCTGCCGGTCTGGGTCGAGACCGTGCGCCAATTCCGGCGCCGGCGCACCCTGTTCATGATCGGCCTGCTGCTCGCGCTGCCGTGGATCCTGGTCGCCGCGTTCAAGATCGGCGGCGATCCGTCGGCGGACGCGGTGCCCACCCTGGTGGACGTGGCGACCAGGAGCGCGCTCAACTTCACCGCGTTCACGCTGTTCGTCTCGACTGGCTTCCTGCTGGTCGTGGCGGTGGCGCTGTTCTGCGGCGACACCGTCGCCGGCGAGGCGAGTTGGTCCTCGTTGCGGTATCTGCTGGCCGCGCCGGTGCCGCGGGCGCGGCTGCTGCGGGTCAAGCTGGTGGTCGCGCTCGGCTACAGCGTGCTGGCCCTGGTGCTGCTGCCGCTGATGGCGCTGATCGCGGGCACGATCGCGTTCGGCTGGGGGCCGTTGGATCTGCCGGTGGGGGCGTCGCTGCCCACCGGCGAGGCGCTCGGACGCATGTCGGTCGTGGTCGTCTACGGCGTGGTGGCGCAACTGGTGGTGATGGGCATCGCGTTCTGGCTGTCCACGGTCACCGACGCGCCACTGGGCGCGGTGGGCGGCGCGGTCGGCCTGGTGGTGGTCTCCAACATCGTGGACGCGGTGACGGCGCTCGGTTCGTGGCGGGACTACCTGCCCACGCACTGGCAGTTCGCGTGGGTCGACGTGCTCCAGACCGACCCGCAATGGGACGGCATGATCAAGGGCGCCGCGGTCTCGGTCGCCTACGCGGTGATCTTCCTGGCCCTGGCCTTCCGTCATTTCGGCCGCAAGGACATCGTGTCCTGAGGGGGCGGGCGCGTCGGTGGTCATCGTCGGCGAGCCGGGTTCGGGCGGACCGGGACCTACTCCACCACCCGCACCGGCAAGCCGCCGACCGCGCGTCGCAGGGCGACCGCCAGGTTCGCGAACTCCTCGCTCCGTCCCGTGCTGGAGCGCATCACCAGACCGATGCGCCGGTACGGGGCGGGTGCGGCGAACCGGGACACCGCCAGGTGTGAGCCCGGGCGGGTCTCCACGTCGATCGCGGTCTGCGGCAGCAGGGTGACGCCCAGGCCGCCCGCGACCAGCTGGACCAGGGTGGGCAGGCTCGCCGCGCGGGTCGCGCCGGCCTCGCCCGCACCCACCTCGCGGCATACGTCCAGGGCCTGGTCGCGCAGGCAGTGGCCCTCGTCCAGGAGCAGCACGTCCAGGCCGCGCAACGCGGAGCGCGGCACGTCGGACCGGCTCGCCAGCTCGTGTCCCTCGGGCACGACCAGGGTGAAGTCCTCCTCGTAGAGCGGGATTTCCTCGACGCCCGAGATGCCGGACGGCAGCGCGAGCAGCAGCAGGTCCAGTCGACCACTGGTGAGGCCGTCCAGAAGCGAGCCGGTCTGCTCCTCGTGCACGTACAGCCGCAGCTCCGGGTATTCCTCGCGGACCAGCCGCAGCAGCGCCGGCAGCACGTACGGGGCGACCGTGGGAATCACCCCCAGGTGCAGCGGGCCGGTGAACGGGCGGCGTGCGGATTCCGCCTCGTCGACCAGATCGGCCAGCGCGTCGAGCACGCGGCGGGTGTGCCGGGCGACCCGCTCGCCGGCGGGGGTGAGCAGAACCCGGCGCGTGGTGCGCTCCACCAACTGGGTGCCCAGCGCCTCCTCCAGCGCGGCGATCGCTCCCGAGAGCGCGGGCTGGCTGGTGCCCACCGCAGCGGCGGCATCGCGGAAGTGCAGGTGGTCGGCGACTGCGGAAAAGGCCCTGAGCTGCGACAACGTCGGTGTGCGAGTGCTGATGTACATCACCTGTCGAATGGGTGTGGACGGTTGATGCCACTGTTCTTCCACGATAGGGCAACCGGTTCGCCCGGCCGGGAAGCGCACCCGCGGCCGGCCCGGCACCGGCAGGGTTGTCAGGCGTATGCCTTCATTTCCCGTCTACTCACCGGTAGCTTTCACTCGCTCCACAGTGCCCAAGTCCCCTTTGGGCGGCTCGTGCGTGTTCCTTCCATGCCACGAAGGCGAGGGTGCATGTCCACATTCGAGCGTGTGCGCAACAAGGTCCTACCGGTGGCGCTGATGGCGACCCTGATCGGCCTCACCGGCGGCCTGCCGGGGCAGGCGGCGGGCGCGACCGCGGCCGGCCCCGCGGCCACCGCGCTGTCCCCCCAGCTGGAGGCGATCCGGCAGAGCGAGGCCCAGGCGCTGTACGGGAGTACCGGGGTCAAACCATTGGCCGAGCGCAAGACCTCGCTGATCTCGCTCGGCGACAGCGAGATCGCGGGCGAGGGCGTCGGCGTGTACGAACCCGGCACGGACGGCCCGGACAACTGGTGTCACCGGTCGCCCGACGCGGCCATCCACCGGACCGGGATCCCGGCGGACGTGACGTACAACGTCGCGTGCTCCGGGGCGTACACCGGGAACATCCGAATCGGCGGTACCAAGCAGTACGCCGACGAACTCGTGCAGTCGGACAACCTGGCGATCAAGGCGCGCAATACCCGCGTGCAACTGATCCTGCTGGTGGCGGGCGCCAATGACGACATCCAGTTCGGCCCGACCATGACCGACTGTGTGACCAGGCGGGTGCTCTTCCAAGGCGAGTGCTACGGCAGCTACCAGCCCGGCTGGCAGGCGCGCGCGGACGCGATGCGGCCCAAGGTCGAGCAGACCGTCCGCGATCTGAAGACCACGATGGCGGACGCGGGTTACCAGAGCGGCGACTACAAGCTCGTGGTGATGGGCTACCCGTCGCCGATCGCCCCGGACGTCGAGGACAACCCCGACTTCCCCGGTTGGTACAGCGGCGGTTGCCTGGGCTACCTGCGCGACGCGGCGTGGGGGCGCAACGAGGCGGTGCCGATCTTCGAGCGGGCCGAGCGGCAGGCCGCGGCGAACACCGGAGCGATCTACCTGGACAACTCGAGGCTGTTCCACGGTCACGAGGTCTGCACCGACAACACCTGGGCCCGCGGGTTGTGGTTCGCCGGGCCGGACATCCTCGACCCGAACACCACCCGGCAGAGCTTCCACCCCAACGGCCGCGGCCACCTGGCCTTCGCGTCCTGCTTGACCCAGCTGTACAACTCCGGCTGGAGTCAGGCGAGTTGCGCGGACCCGGCCAGTACGGGGGCGGCCACGCTGTACCAGGGCGTGCTGAGTGCCGACTTCCGGCAACTGCGCAACGAGGGCACCGGGTTGTGCGCCGACGCGTACGGCTTCTCCTCGCGCAACTACACCCCGGTGGACCTGTGGCCCTGTCACGGCGGACGCAACCAGGGTTTCTGGTACGACGCGGCGAACCAGTCGCTGCACACCGAGCTGAGCCACGACCGGTGTGTGGATCCGCAGGGTGGCGGGCGCAGTTCGGGCACGGCGCTGGTGTTGTGGAACTGCAACGGCGGCGGCAATCAGCGCTTCGTCGAGGTCGCGGGCACACTGCGACCGGCCGACACGCAGTCCCTGTGTGTCGCACCGCCGGCGGCGGATTCGACGTTGGGTGCCAGGCTCGTGCTGGCCGGGTGCGACGGTTCGGCGGCGCAGCGCTGGGTGAAGGAGCCCGGGCAGTCGGTGCGGTTCGCCGAGCTGAAGTCGGGGGGTACCGCCAAGTGCCTCGACGTGGACGGCGGCACGATGTCCTCCGGGCGCGGCGTGCTGGCCTGGGACTGCACCGGCAACAGCAACCAGAAGTGGTGGCGCAACCCCGCCACGGGTCAGCTGCACAGCCTCAAGGACCCGGCGTTCTGCCTCGACAATCGCGGGGCCACGGCGGCGGGCTCCGGGGTGGGTATCTGGCGCTGTGACGACGCGCACGGCGCGTACCTGAACAACCTGCGCTTCGACGTGGGCGCGGACGGCCGACTGATCAGCCGGGTCTCCGGGCTGGTCGCGGCCGCGCCGACCGCGGGCAACGGCGCGATCACCCAGCAGCCGGCCGGTGCCTCGGCCACGCAGCAGTGGACGGCGGGCGCGTCGGTGTCGCTGCCGTACTCGGTGATCCCGTACGACGCCTACTGACCGGGCGTCGAAGCCGCGCCCCCGCCCCGAGTACGGGCGGGGGCCGCGGTGCGCCGCTCGCTTCGGAGCGGGTCAGTCCGAGTCCTTGCGGAAGCGGTCGGGCGCCGGCTCCTCCGGGTATTCGCGGAAGCGGTCGCCCGTGTCGCCGGGTCGGGGCTCGCCGTCCAACGCGCGCCGGCGCTGTTCCTTGCGCCGCTTCGCCTTGACCATCACACCACCCATGATGGCCAGGCCCTTGACCACCACGACGGGTGCGTGCGGATCGTCCGTGTACTGCTCGTGCACGTCGAAGCCACCCATGAAGCCGAACCCGTGATCGCGGACGGTCACCCCCTCCGGGATCCGGATGTCGATGCCGCCCCAGAACGCGAACACGTTGATCACCAACTCGGGTTCGTCGAACACCGCGTCGGTGAGGTCGATGTCCACGCCACCCATCACCGCGACCGCGTTCAACTTCGAACCCGCGCGCCAGCGGCCCTTGCGGGTGGAACTGCTCCAGAACGCGAACATGTTCGATCGGGCCGGGTGGGGCGGCACCGTATTGGCCGCCGCGGGCTCGTAGCCGATCGGACCGGGCGTCGGGAGATCGGCGATCAGCGGTTCGAGTTGGCGCAGTGTCCTGGCGGCCAACGCCGCGTCCACCCGCTCCGCGTGTTCGTCGGTGGTCAGGCGGCCCTCGGCGAGCGCGTCCCGCAACACGTTCACGTAGCGGTCGCGGTCGGCGTCGGAGGCCCGCAACTCGGGAGTGGGCGGCTGGGCGCGACGCTCTGGGCTGTTGTCCACGAGGTAAATCTAACTCGGGGGCGCGACGGCGGGGAGTACGGACCGGGCGAGCAGGCGGACCGCCTCGCGCAGGCGGTCGGGCGAGAGTCCGGCGTAACCGATGATCACCGCGGGCGGGCCACCGGCGAGGGCGCGCATCGCGGCCATCGGCTCCACCCGCACACCGCGCTCCCGGGCCCGCCGCACGGTGGCCGATTCGTCGGAGCCGGGCGGGAGTTCGACGTAGAGGTGGATGCCCGCGGCGACGCCGTGCACGCGTGCCGCCGGCAGGTGCTCGGCGAGCGCCTCGGTCACCGCGTCGCGGCGGATTCGGTAGTGCGCGCGCATCGTGCGCAGGTGGCGCTCGTACGCTCCGGTGGCCAGCATCCGGACCAGGGTCAGCTGGGGGAGGGTGGCCGAGCCGAGGTCGGCGTTGGTCTTGAGGTCGTGGATCCGCTCGATCAGTGGGGCGGGCAGCACCGCCCAGCCCAGCCGCATCCCGGGCGCCAGCGCCTTGCTGGTCGAACCCAGGTGCACCACCCGATCCGGCGCCAGGCCCTGGAGGCAGCCGACCGGGTCGCGGTCGTAGCGGAACTCGGCGTCGTAGTCGTCCTCCACGATCAGCCCGTCGTGCGTGCGGGCCCAGTCGACCAGGGCCGCACGGCGGCGGGGCGACAGGACCACCCCGGTGGGGTACTGGTGGGCCGGGGTGACCAGCACCGCGCGGGCGCCGGTGCTGGCAAGCGCGTCGACGTCGATGCCCTCGGCGTCGGTGGGGGCGTACGCGACGGTGAGACCGTGGGTGCTGAAGATGCCGCGCTGGCGATCGCTGGAGGGGTCCTCCACCGCGAGTACGTCCAGGCCGAGCCGGCGCAGCGCCTGGGAGACCAGGGACAGGCCCTGGGCCACGCCGTTGACCACCACGATGTGTTCGGGACGGGCCTGCGCGGCGCGGACCCGGCCCAGGTAGTCGCTCAGCGCGACGCGCAGTTCGCTCGTGCCGGACGGGCCGGGGTAGTCGAACGCGGCGTGCGGGGCGGTGTGCAGCACGTGCCGGGTCGCGGCCGACCACGCGGCGCGCGGGAACGCGGACAGGTCGGGCACGCCGGGCTTGAGGTCGTGGGTGATCGGGATCACCGGATCGCAGCCTGTCGGGTCGGCCGGCTGCGGCGCCACGCATGCCGCGGTGACCCGGGTGCCGGAGCCGTGCCGCGAGGTCAGATAGCCCTCGGCGACCAACTGCTCGTACGCGTCGACGACCATGCCGCGGGAGACGCCCAGGCTCTCCGCGAGCGCCCGGGTGGAGGGCATGCGAAAGTCGGCCGGGAGTCGGCCGGAGCGGATCGCCGCACGCAGGCCGGCCTGCACCTGGGCGCCGAGCCGGCCCGCGGATCGGTCGAGGTGGACGAGGAGTTCACGCACTCGGGACACCTGCCCTCGGGGTTCGCCGGAGCCGGGTGGTTCGACGGCGGTTCGTCGCCGACCTGTCGGCGAACCACCGGCGATCCGGAATCGGTCCGGAATTGGTCCGGTTTTTCGGCACGGAAGTGGCTCTGCCGGGGAATCCACCGGCTTCCTAACGTTACGTCACATGAAGTCCTCCTCGATGTCCCCCCGCTCGATCGGCCTGGTGTGCGCGGCGTCCGCACAGGGGCTGATCGGTGCCGCCGCCGGGGTCTCCGCGGTGTTGTCCGACTATCCGGTGACCGGCGGCCAGATGCTCCGGTACGCGGTGGCCGCGCTCGTGCTGTTCGGGGTGTTGCGGCTGCGCCGGATCCCGTTGCTGCGGCCGACCCGGCGGGAGATGGTCCGACTGGGGCTGCTCGCGCTGTGCGGCCAGACGCTGTTCAACCTGTTCCTGTTCGCCGCGCTGGACCGGGCGGATCCGGCCACGGTGGGCAGCATCCTGGGCGCCACGCCGCTGCTGCTGGTGCTGGCCGCGCCGGTGCTGGGCGGGCGGCGACCGAGCCGGTCGGTGCTGCTCGCCTCGCTCGTGGTGGTCGCGGGGGCGGCGGTGGTGCAGGGGCTCGGCGCGGGCACGGCGGTGGGGTTGCTGTTCGCGTGCGGGGTGGCGCTGTGCGAGGTGGGCTTCACGCTGATCGCGGTGCCGCTGCTGCCGCGGTTGGGGGCCTGGCGGATCGCCGCGTACGCGACCGCGACGGCGATTCCGCAGATGCTGGTGGTCGGGGCGTTCACCGACGGCACCGAGCTGATCCGGATGCCGTCCGGGACCGAGCTCGCCGCGCTGCTCTACCTGGCGCTGCCGCTCACCGCCGGGGCGTTCCTGCTGTGGTACTCGGCGCTGGCCCGGATCGAGCCGGAGCGGGCCGGGCTGTTCATGGGCCTGGTGCCGGTGACCGCGGCGATGTCCGGTCTGGTCCTGGGCACCGGCGCGCCGACCGTGGGGCAGTTCGGCGGCGCGCTCCTGGTCGGGGTGGGCGTGGTCCTGGGCATGCGGTCCGAGCGCGGCGACCGGGGGAAACCGATGGCACCGGAGGCGGTGGTGCCGGTGGTGCCGGTGGTGCCGGTGGCAGCGGCGGCACCGGAAACGCACGCATTCGGGGAGCCGGCCGAGGAAATCTCCGCGCGGCCCGCAACATCCGTGGGCCCGCCGCCCACAAACCGATGAAAGCCTTCATCGGACCGAGGAGTGCGACTTGGACGGCCCCACCACCCGGGAGGTGACCGGGATCGCGCGCGACCCGGCCCTGCTGGAGGCGTTCTATCGGAGAAACATCGACGCCCTTTTCCGGGTGATCGAATTCCGCAACGCCAAGGCGCTCGAACAACGACTCCGGGACATGGGCGTCTCGGTGGTCGTGGACTACGTGCCGGTGGACAAGCAGTGCCGGGAGCCGCGCTTTCGCGAGTACGCGATGTCGGGTGACGACCTCACCGCGATCTACCACTGGGAGGAGGCCCGGCCGAAGAACGGCGACCGGCTCGACGACGCCGAGATCGCCCACCTCGTCCAGGGCTGGCACGAACTGGTCCCCGCGCTGATTCCGCCGGGCACCACGCTGGTGCTCACCGAAGGGGTGATCGGCGACGGGGAAAGGGGCGGATCGATCGGTTCGTACGCCCTGGCCTCCGGCCCGGTGGCGCCCTGCGAGCTCGAACCCAAGCCCGGCTATCGCCCGCCCCCGACAAAGAAGTACGACAGCCCCTTCGTGCCCGCCCCGTACTACCCCCCGACCCCGCCGGCGACCTCGGCGCCGTGATCGGTTCGGGCCGCTCTACCCTGGACCAGGCCCCGTTACCGCATGAGTGAGGATCACGATGCCCGCCCCTGAGAACACCTTCAGCGCCTACACGGATCTGCTGCCGCTGGGGGAGGACGCCACGCCGTACCGGCTGCTGACCGCCGACGGCGTGTCCACGTTCGAGGCGGGTGGGCGTCGATTCCTCAATGTCGAGCCGGCGGCGATGACGCTGCTCGCGCGAACCGCGATGCGCGACATCTCGCACCTGCTGCGGCCCGGCCACCTGGCCCAGGTCGCGCGGATCCTGGAGGACCCCGAGGCGTCGGCCAACGACCGCTTCGTCGCGCTCGACCTGCTCAAGAACGCCAACATCGCGGCCGGCGGCGTGTTGCCGATGTGCCAGGACACCGGCACCGCGATCGTGATGGGCAAGCGCGGCCAGCACGTGCTCACCGACGGGCGGGACGAGGAGCACCTGTCCCGCGGCATCTCCAACGCGTACACCGAGCTGAACCTGCGCTACTCGCAGATGGCCCCGCTGACCATGTGGGACGAGAAGAACACCGGCAACAACCTGCCCGCCCAGATCGAGCTGTACGCGACCCCCGGCGAGGCGTACAAATTCCTGTTCATGGCCAAGGGCGGCGGCAGCGCCAACAAGTCGTACCTGTACCAGGAGACCAAGGCCGTCCTGAACCCGCAGAGCATGCTGCGCTTCCTGGACGAGAAGATCCGCTCGCTGGGCACCGCGGCCTGTCCGCCGTACCACCTGGCCATCGTGGTCGGCGGCACCAGCGCCGAGCACGCGCTCAAGACCGCGAAGTACGCCTCCACCCGTTACCTGGACACGCTTCCCGGCCAGGGTTCGCCGCTGGGCCACGGCTTCCGCGACGTCGAGTTCGAGGCCGAGGTGCTGGCGCTGACCCAGCAGATGGGCATCGGCGCGCAGTTCGGCGGCAAGTACTTCTGCCACGACGTGCGGGTGATCCGACTGCCCCGGCACGGCGCGTCCTGCCCGGTGGCGATCGCGGTGTCCTGCTCGGCCGACCGTCAGGCGCTGGCCAAGATCACCGCCGAGGGCGTGTTCCTGGAGGAACTGGAGACCGACCCGGCCAAGTACCTCCCGGACACCACCCACGAGGACCTGGACGACACCGTCGTGCAGATCGACCTCAACCGGCCGATGAGTGAGATCCGCGCCGAGCTGTCCAAGTACCCGGTCAAGACCCGGCTGTCGCTGACCGGACCGGTCGTGGTCGCGCGCGACATCGCGCACGCGAAGATCAAGGAACTGCTCGACGCGGGCAAGCCGATGCCGCAGTACCTGCGCGACCACGCGGTCTACTACGCGGGTCCGGCCAAGACCCCCGAGGGCTACGCGTCGGGTTCGTTCGGCCCGACCACGGCCGGCCGGATGGACTCCTACGTGGAGCAGTTCCAGGCCGCGGGCGGCTCGTTCGTGATGCTGGCCAAGGGCAACCGCAGCAAGCAGGTCACCGACGCGTGCAAGACGCACGGCGGCTTCTACCTCGGCTCGATCGGCGGCCCGGCGGCGCGGCTGGCACAGGACTGCATCAAGAAGGTCGAGGTGCTGGAGTACCCGGAACTGGGCATGGAGGCGGTCTGGAAGATCGAGGTCGAGGACTTCCCGGCCTTCATCGTGGTCGACGACAAGGGCCAGGACTTCTTCGCCGACGTGACCGTACCGACCTTCCAGATCAACCGGCGCGCGTGAGCTCGGCCGGCCCGGGGGATCCCTCCCCGGGCCGGCACCCGGCGCGGCACCCCGGCTCGGGTCACGTCAGGTCGCGGAAGAACGACCTGACGTCTTCGACGAACAACTCGGGTACCTCCATCGCGGCGAAGTGACCCCCCCGGTCGAACTCGGACCAGCGCACGATCCGGTACGACTGCTCGGCGAACGCGCGGATCGCCAGGGTGATGTCGTGCAACTCGGCCTGCGGGATGTCGACGCGGAACGGGTGGATGGCGGTGGAGGCGCTCATGATGGTTCCCCGAGCTTCGTGATGTTCGTGGTGCCGGTCGTGTGGTTCGGGCAGGCGGTGGCCCGAGGGCTCAGGCGCCGGCGAGTTCGGCGTTGACGCGGGCGGTGACCAGGGTCAGTACGCGGCCGGCGGTGGCCAGGTCGTCGGGCGGGATGTCGGCGTACACCCGGCCCAGGACCTCCCCGATCGCGCCGGCGATCTCGGCGTGGCGGGCCCGGCCGGCAGCGGTGAAGCCGATCCGGGTCGGGGCGTCGGCGGGTGCTTCCAGCAGGCCGACCTCGATCAGGTCGGTGATCGTGGTGTGGGCGGCGTCGGCGTCGATCTTCAGCGCTCCCGATGCCGTGCGGGCGAGGTCGCCGCGCTCGACCGTGCCACCGCCGACGGCGGTGAGCTTGAGCGTCACCCACTGGCGGTAGTCGGCGCCCGTGCCGGCCAGGATGCCGTCCAGGACGGCCCGGTGCGCGTTCTCGGCCCGGCCGAGCACCTGCGGGTTCAGGACGGGGGCGGCGGTGGTGGTCATGACTGCTCCTTGGTGTCGATGTCGGTGCCGAGCGGTGCGTCGAGCAGGGCCGCCAACTCGGCGGCGAAGGCCCTGGAGCGCGGGCTTCCCGGGCCGCCCAGCGGGGCCAGGAATTGTTCGTGCAGGTCTCGGACGATGGCGATCGCGCGGCCGGTGACCTCGCGCCCGTGCTCGGTGAGCGCCAGCCGGATCGCCCGGCTGTCGGTGGCGTCCCGGGTGCGCTCGATCACGCCCGCGCTTTCCAGGGCCCGGGCCAGCTTGGAGACGTAGAGCGCCTCCAGGCCGGTGTGGTCGGCGAGTTCGCGTTGGCTGGGGCGCCGTCCGGAGCGCTCCATGCCGTACAGCGAACCCAGCAGCGAGTACTGCGCGTGGGTCAGGCCCAGTGGTCCGATGGCCCGATCGACCGCCACCCGCCACTTCATCGACAGGCGCCAGACCAGGAAGCCGGGTGTTGCGCCCTCGGTTGTCATGCTCATGGCGAATACAATACATGGCTACTAAGTACATGGCTACTATTATCGGGGAACGGCGCCAAGCCCTCGGCGCGGGGCGGGTTCGCCCCGTGCCGAGGGTGGTCGGTGTCCGGCGCGTTACTCGCTCGCGCGGGCCGCCCGGATCGCTTCGTCGCGGGTCAGTGCCGCGCCTCGGAGGTAGTGCGTGGTGAACTCGGGCCCGGCCACCGCCCGGATCGCGGCCTCGGTCGCGAAGACGTCCGTGTCGACCCGGTTGCCCCCGCGCAGTACCGCGGCGGCGCCGAGCAGCAGCGCGGCCCGCCGTTCGTCCCCGGCGTGTGCGGCCGACTCGGCCAGGCCCAGTACGGCCGCCGCGGCGCCCACCGCGCTGGCCGGCGGGGTGAGCGCGGCGTCCAGGGCCGCGCCGTAGTGCTCGTGCGCGGTCGCCCGGTCGCCCTCGGCGGCGGCGATCCGGCCCAGACCGACCCAGGCGAGCGAGCGCGTATCCAGGTACCACATCGCCGCCTCCGCGTCGCCGTGCAGTGCCTGGCGGTACAGCGCGGTCGCCGTCGTCGGGTCACCCGTCAGCCGGGCCACGTCGCCCAGACCGCGCAGCGCCATGCGGACCTTCACCGGCGCACCGGTGCGGCGTGCGAGTTCCTCGGCCCGGGCGAACCCGAGTCGGGCGGGCGCGGTGCGACCGGCCCGCAGATCCAAGTCGGCTCGGCAGTTCAGGAAGTCGATCAAATCCTCGATCGAGCCGAGCTCCGAGGCCAGCGCGATCGCCTCGTCGATCAGCTCGGCCGAGCCGGCCGAGTCACCGCGCCAGTCGGCGAGTTGCGCGAGCGGTTCCAGGACGTTGGCCAGTCCCCACCGGTCGCCCAACGCCCGGAACCCGTCGGCCGCCGCCGAGAGCGGACCGGCCGCCGCCTCGGTGTCGCCGGTGAACAGCGCGAGATACCCGCTGCCCAGCAGCCCGACCGCGCGCGCCCACGGGTCGTCGGCGGCCTGTGCGACGTGTGCCTGCGGGTCCGACCGGTCGGGTCCGCCGACCAGGGCCCACTGCACCATCAGCGCGGGGTGGCGCAGCGGACGGCGGATACCGCTCATGATCGCCGCGGCCCGATCCAGCGCCGCGTCGAGCACGAGGCCCCCGCCCGCCTCGGGGGCCGCCGCCGCGTTCACCACACACAGCACGTACTCCTCGGCGAGTTCGCCGCCCGCCTCGACGTCCGAGCTCGTCCCGATCCCGTTCGTCACCGCCGCGAAGAGTTCGGCCGAGCGGGACGAGTTGGCGCCACGTGTGCCGCCGAGCCACCACGACCAGGTGAGGACGGCGTGCAGGCGCAGCGCGAGCTCGGGATCCGCGCCGATGGCCCAGCGCAACGCGGCGTCGGTGTTGCCCTGTTCGGCGGTGAGCCGGCGCAGCAGGGCGAGCTGATCCGGGCCGCGCAGACCCGCGTCCGCCTCGTCGGCCAGGGCCAGGAAGTATTCGGCGTGCGCGCGCCGTACCCGCTCCTCCTCACCGGCCTCGGCGAGCCGGGCCACGCCGAAGGCGCGGATCGTCTCCAGCATCCGGAACCGGCCACCGTCCCCGTCCGCCACGGTGACCAGTGACTTCTCGGCCAGCCCGGCGAGCAGGTCGTCGGCCTCGTCCGCGGGGACACCGCATACCGTGGCGATCGCGGCCAACGTCGCGCCGCCGGCGAACACGGTGAGCCGGCGGGCGAGCGCGCGTTCGTCGGGATCGAGCAGGTCCCAACTCCACTCGACGACCGCGTGCAGCGTGCGATGCCGAGGTGCCGCGGTCCGACTCCCGCGCGAGAGCAGTCGGAACCGGTCGTCCAGTCGTGCGGCGACCTCGGCCAACGGCAGCGTGCGCAGCCGGGCGGCGGCGAGTTCTATGGCCAGCGGCAATCCGTCGAGCGCGGCGCAGATCCGCGTCACGTCCGGCGCGTTGTCGGCGGTGACCACGAAGCCGGGCCGCACCGCCGCGGCGCGCGCGGCGAACAGCTCGACCGCGGGTGCCGCGCGCAGCGTGTCCAGGTCGGCGCCGGCGGCGGGCAGCGCCAGTTGTGGTACCGGGCACAACACCTCGCCGGTGATGCCCAGCGGTTCGCGGCTCGTGGCCAGGATCCGCACCCCCGGGCAGCCGTCCAGCACCCGGTGCGCCAGCGTGGCCGCGCCGTCCACCACGTGCTCGCAGTTGTCCAGGATCAGCAGCAGCCGATGTTCGGCGAGCACCGCGACGATCCGCGCACCGGGGTCGCTCTCGGCGGTCCGCGCGCTCACGCCGCCCGCCTCGCGGATGCCCAGCGCCGCCGCCACCACATGCGGCAGCGCCGCGTCGTCGGCGGCCCGGGTGAGGTCGACGAAGCACACCTGCTCGACGGTGCGCGCGGCGGTCTCCACGGCGAGCCGGGTCTTCCCGGTGCCGCCGGGCCCGGTCAGGGTGACCAGCCGCTCGCCGGCCGTCGCGGTCAGCCGGGCCAGTTCGTGTTCGCGGCCGACGAAGCCGGTGAGCCGGCCGGGCGGCGCGGCGAACTCGGGGACCGGCAGCGCCGGTTCGACCAGCGGCGTACGCGGCGTCGGCAGTACCGGCGCGGGCGGCCCGCCGAGTTCGCCGCGCAGCACCGCGAGCTGCACGGCGGCCAGTTCGGGGGAGGGGTCGGCGCCGAGCTCCTCGGCGAGCACCCGGCGCAGGTCCTCGTACACCTCCAGTGCCTCGGCCTGCCGGCCGCTGCCGCTCAGCGCCCGCATCAGCAGCCCGCGCGGACGCTCGCGCAGCGGGTGCGCGTCGACCAGGACGCGCAGTTCCGGGATCGCCCCGCGCAGCCCGCCGAGCACGATCTCGGCCTCGATCCGGTCCTCGGCTGCGGTCACCCGCAGCTCCTCCAGCCGGGTGGCCCGCGCCCCCGCGTACGGCACGTCCGCCAGCGCCGGCCCGCGCCACAGGGCGACCGCTTCGCCCAGCAGCGCGGCGGAGGAGGCGTGTTCGCCCGCCGCGAGCGCCTGCCGACCGGCCCGGACCAGCCGCTCGAACCGATGCGCGTCCACCGCCTCCGGATCCACCGCCAGCCGGTATCCGGTCGTGTGGAACTCGATCGACTCGGCATCGCCGACATGCGATCGGAGCCCGCGGCGCAGCCGGGACACGTGCGACTGCAACGCGTTCGCGGCCCCGGCCGGCGGATCCTCGCCGTACAGCCCGTCGATCAGTCGCTCGATGGGCACGATGTGGCCCGCGTCCAGCAGCAACAACGCGAGCAGCGCCCGCGCTCCGGGCCCACCGACGGCGACCGGACTCCCGTCGGGCAGTCGAACGTCAACCGGTCCCAGGATGCCGAAGATCATTGGGCGATTATCCCGGTCCCGAGCGGAAAGCGACCGAGTGTCGGCGCAGCGGGCGCGGCGTCGTGAAAAGGCCGGGCGTTCGGGTCCGGGGCGCGCCGGATGTCCTCGGCGTTTCCTTACGGTTACGTGTCGTCGCCTTGTCGTGCCGGTGCGCATGGGTCGGTTCGACTCGGGTAGGCGACTGACACACCCGACCCGAGGAGAGCAGCGTGACGGAACGGATCGAGATAGTGCGCGGAGTTCGCACCGCGACCTGGACGCCCCCGGTGGCCGGCGCGTGTGCGACCGCGGATCGACAGTTGTTTCTCGGTTACCCCGGTGAACCCGTCGTCGCCCGTCTCGCCCGCGAGGAGGACGCCAAGCGCGTCTGCGCGCGCTGTTCCGTCCTGCTCGAATGCCGTGCGAGCGCGCTGGCCGAAACGACTCCGGTCGGTGTCCGCGGCGGCCTGACCGCGAACGAGCGCGGCGCCGTGCGTCGACGCCGCGCCCATCACTGATCCCGCGTCAACTCGCGTGCCGGTCCGCCTCGCCGACGATGTGGTCGCGCGGGGTGTCCGTGGTCAGCCGGGCCAGCTTGCGCAACAGCGCGCTCAGTTCCTCGGATTGCTCCGGTGACCAGTCCGCCATCACCTCGGTGAGGATCTGTCGGCGGGCCTCGACCAGCGCCTCCAGCGCCTCGTGGCCCTTGGCGGTGAGCGTCATCGTGCCCTCGCCGAGCCGCTCGATGTAGCCGGCGAAGGTCAGTTCGTCGGCGTATCGACGGACCCGGTCCGGGGCCTCGTGGAGCCGGCTCGCGAGGTCGGGGATCGAGATCGGGCCCAGCTGGTCGAGTTGCACCAGGCCGTACGCGCACGGCACCGACAGGTCCACGCCCGAGCGCCGGATCATGCGTTCGTAGCGGGACCAGCCGTTCTCCCGGCGCACCATCTGCGCCATCGCGCGTTCGATCTCTTCCACCGAACTGCGCGAGGTCGGCGACATCAGCGGTGTGCGCTCGGTCTCGCGGGTGGCCTCGCGCAGCGGGACCTCCTCGAGCAGGAAGGACAACACGAACGCGACCAGCACGACGCAGGAGGCGACCAGGAACACGGTCTGCAACGACTGGGCGTAGGCGTGGATGAAGCCGGTCTTGGACGCGGGCGGCAGCTTGTTCAGGTCGGCCGGGTTGATCGCGGACGCCGATCCGGTGCCGGCTCCCGGCGGCATGCCCTCGCCGCGTGCCGCGGCTTCCCGCAGGTGCACGGTGAGCCGGTTGTTGAAGATGGTGCCGAAGATCGCCGCGCCGAACGAGCCGCCGATGGACCGGAAGAAGGTCGCACCGGCGGTGGCCACGCCGAGATCCGCGTAGGGCACCGAGTTCTGCACGGCGAGCACGATCACCTGGATGACCAGACCCAGACCGATGCCGAAGACCAGCATGTACAGCGAGGACGCGGCGGTGGTGGTGAACTCGTCCATCCTGGACATCAGGAACATGCCGACCGCCATCACGGCGGTGCCCAGGATCGGGTAGATCTTGTATCTGCCGGTATGGCTGATCAGTTGCCCGCTGAGGATCGAGGTGATCAGCAGGCCGCCCATCATCGGCAGCAGCCGCAGGCCCGATTGGGTGGGTGTGGCGCCGTTGACGACCTGCATGAACAGCGGCAGGAAGCTCAATCCGCCCATCATCGCGAAGCCGACGATGAAGCCGATGCCCGCGGTCACCGAGAAGATCCGGTTGTGGAACAGCTTCAGCGGCAACACCGGTTCCCGCGCGCGCCGCTCGACCGCGACGAACCCGGCCAGCAACAGCACCGCGGCGACGCCCAGTCCGACGATCTGTGCGGAGGCCCACGGGTAGGTGGTGCCGCCGAAGGTGCTGAGCAGGACCAGACAGGTGGTGCCGCCGGCCAGCAGCGTGATGCCGAGATAGTCGATGCTCGGCCGGGTGTGCATTTCCCTGGTGTGCAGCGCGGCGGCGATCACCACCAGGGCGATCATGCCGATCGGCAGGTTGATGTAGAACACCCAGCGCCAACTGAGGTGGTCCACGAAGAACCCACCGAGCAGCGGGCCGGCCACCGAGGTGACCCCGAACACCGCGCCGAACAGGCCCTGGTAGCGCCCGCGCTCACGCGGCGGCACCACGTCGCCGATGATCGCCTGGGACAACACCATCAGGCCGCCGCCGCCGAGTCCCTGGATCGCCCGGAACGCGATCAGCTCGAACATGCTCTGGGCGATGCCGCACAGGACCGAGCCGATCAAAAAGATCACGATCGACGCCTGGTAGAGCTTCTTGCGCCCGAACAGGTCGCCGAGCTTGCCCCACAGCGGCGTGCTCACGGTCGACGCGAGCAGGTACGCGGTGACCACCCACGACAGGTGGTTGAGCCCGCCGAGGTCGCCGACGATGGTCGGCAACGCGGTGGAGACGATGGTCTGATCGAGCGCGGCCACCAACATCCCGAGCATCAGCCCGGTCAGGATCAGCCCGAGCCGCGGCGCCGCCTCGGTCTTCGCCCGGTTGCTGCCGTTGCCTCGGGCGGTCCGGGCATGTCTGCCACGCGGCGCGCTCATCCGGGGGCCTCCTTGATCGATGCTCAAGGAGGATCCCCGCTGAAAGGTACAAAATCCGCACCTATTAGTGGGACGGGAGGCGCGGGCCGAGCGTCGAGATCTCCGAGCCCCGCTTTCACCCGAGCCTCGGCGTCGAACGCCGACCGAGCCGAAATCGGCCCGGCCGGCGTTCGAGGCCACCTCGGCCGAAGGGCCGGGTCTCACATCCCCGGCCGAACGGTCCTAACGCGCGTGGTCGAAGTCGATCGCGCTGTACGCCCGCAGCTTCGCGAGCCGGTGCTGGCTGTCGATCTGCCTGATCGTGCCGCTCTTGGAGCGCATCACCAGCGAGGAGGTGAGCGCCGTGCTGGAGCGGTAGCGCACCCCGCGCAGCAGTTCGCCGTCGGTGATGCCGGTCGCGACGAAGAAGACGTTGTCGCCGCGGACCAGGTCGTCGGTCAGCAGCACGCGCGACAGGTCGTGCCCGGCGTCGATCGCCTTCGCCCGCTCGGCCTCGTCCTTGGGCCACAGCCGGCCCTGGATCACGCCGCCCATGCACTTGATCGCGGCGGCGGCGATGATGCCCTCCGGCGTGCCGCCGATGCCGAGCAGCAGGTCGACGCCGGTGCCGTCCTTGGCCGCCATGATCGCGCCGGCCACGTCGCCGTCGGTGATGAACTTGATCCGGGCGCCGGCCTCGCGGATCTCCTTGACCATCGAGTCGTGCCGGGGTCGGTCCAGGATGCAGACCGTGACGTCCTCCACGGCGCTGTGCTTGGCCTTGGCCACCCGGCGGATGTTCTCCGCGATCGGCGCGGTCAGGTCCACCACGTCGGCCGCTTCCGGGCCGGTGACCAGCTTCTCCATGTAGAACACGGCCGAGGGGTCGTACATGCTGCCCCGCTCGGACACGGCCATCACCGCGACCGCGTTGTTCATCCCCTTGGCGGTCAGCGTGGTGCCGTCCACCGGGTCGACCGCGACGTCGCACTCGGGTCCGGAGCCGTCGCCGACCCGTTCGCCGTTGAACAGCATCGGGGCGTCGTCCTTCTCGCCCTCGCCGATCACCACGACACCGTTCATCGACACGGTGTGGATCAGGCTGCGCATCGCCTTGACGGCGGCGCCGTCCGCGCCGTTCTTGTCACCTCGACCGACCCAGCGGCCGGCCGCCATCGCGGCGGCCTCGGTGACGCGGACGAGTTCGAGTGCGAGGTTGCGGTCCGGGGCTTCCGGTGCGACTTCGAGCTGCGGAGGTACAGATTGGTCCGTCATCTGGCGGGCCTTCCTGTAGGGGAACCGGTCCGTAACCACGAGGGGTGCCCTGATCCCCCGGGGCCGTGTGTCATCGCTGCGGGTGGCACGGCGATCGCGCGGCCCCGAGTCCGGACTGGTTCCAACGGGATTGCCCCGATGTTATCGGTGAGCGGTGGTATCGGTGCAGGTAGCCCGTGCAAAACGAGACGGTGCGGAATGCGACCATGTTCGGGTGGCGAGGAAGTCGGGTCGAGAGACCGTTCGGGACATGGTTCTTTCCTTGGGAGCGTGCGGCCTGGTGGTCGGCGCGCTGTTCCTGGTGGCGCCGCACAGCGGCGCGGATCCGGTGAAGCGGGTGCCCTACGAACCTTCCTTCCTGCAGGCGGCCCGGGTCTCGCCGTATCCACTGCTCGCCCCGCGGGGACTGAGCGAGCGGTGGCGGGCGACGTCGGTGAACTTCACGGGGTTCGACCGCAACCAGACCACGTGGCACATCGGCTTCATCAACCCCAACGACAAGTACGCCGCGGTCGAGCAGACCAACGGCTTCACCGACGAACTGGTCCGGGACAAGGGCAAGCGCGGGCAACCGATCGGCAACCGGGACGTGGCCGGCGAGCAGTGGAAGGCGTACGACGGCCCCAAATATCGTTCGTTGGTTCGGGTGCGCGACGGCGTGACCACGATGGTCACCGGCAATGCGACTTTCGAGGATTTGACCGTTCTCGCCGCATCCCTGCGAACTGCCGCCAGCTGAGCCGAAAGTCGGCGGATCCGCCGGACGTATCGGGGTGACTCGGGCAGCCGGCTGCGCAGGATGTACAGCGGCTTGTAAAGGTTCCGTAAAGACCACACGCCTTCCTCTGCCCCGCGCGTTACTCCCGCCCCTAGGGTCCGGAAGCCCGGTCGAACGTGTGTCGGCATCGTCGTGACCCGATGGTTGCCGCCATGTGTCCGCCGGGCTTTCCGAGTCGGCCCGACGTCGTGTGCGCTTGATCAGATCCCACGCGACGTCGCTTTGCGTCCGGGGATCGCTCCCCGGTCGGAAAGGGGAGCACGTTGAGTCCAGCGATACCCGGGAGGGGTCCGACGCCTGCCGGCGTCCGGCGGGTCAAACGCCGTGTGGCATTGCTGTCCGTATCCGCACTTGCGATCACCGGACTTGCCGCCACGACGGCCCCTTCGACCTCGGCCGCGCCTACGCGCGTCGACACGACACGCGCGGTGTGGAATCCGGGCCCCGAGGACCACTACGTCAACTCCGTCGACGCGGCGGTCGACACCAGTGCGCTGCCCGGCGACCCGGCCCAGGCCGCTTCGCTGAAGGCGCAGAACGCCGCGGCCGACCGCAAGAACTCCGACGGCAACCCCCGTGCCGCCGCGCAGATCAAGGCGCTGGAGGCCGAGGCCGGGCGTACCGGCAAGAGCCCGGCCGAGATCAAGGCCGAGCGCAGCGGCAAGCCCGTCGACGCCAAGCAGACCGCGAAGCTGCTGACCGTCCTGGTCGAGTTCAACGACCAGGCCAACGACGACTTCTCGGGCTTCAAGCGACCGACCAGCGTTTCGGACCCGACCTGTGTCACCGAGCCCCCCGGCACCATCAAGAACGGGCCGCTGCACAACCGGATCCCGAACCCGGCGCTGAACCCGAACGACAACAACTCGCAGTGGGTGCCGAACTTCGACCAGACCCACTTCAACAAGATGCTCTACTCCAAGGAGGGCATCACCGAGCGCATGCGCACCGACCTCACGGGGCCGGACGGCAAGCCGGGCATCAGCCTCGCGGGCCAGACCATGCGCAACATGTACGAGGAGATGTCGGCCGGAAAGTACTCGGTTTCCGGCGAGGCGACGCCTTGGGTCAAGGCACCGCACTCCGAAGCCTGGTACGGCGCGGGCGCCTGCGGCAACGCGCGGCAGGACAACAGCGGCAGCCCGGACAACCCGCTCGGCGCGCAGAAGCTGGCGATCGACGCGGTCGACGAGCTGGCCAAGCAGCAGCCGAACTTCCCGTGGGCCGACTACGACAAGGAAGACCCGGGCGACGCCGACCACGACGGCAACACCCAGGAGTCCGACGGCGTGGTGGACCACCTGGTCCTGGTGCACGCGGGCAAGGACAAGTCGGCCGGCGGCGGTGCCGAGGGCACCTACTCGATCTGGGCGCACGCGAGCACCGTGCTCTTCGGCCACCAGGTGCCCGGCAGCAACATCAAGATCGCGAACTACATCGTGCAGCCCGAGGACTCCGGAGTGGGCGTGTTCGCCCACGAGTTCGGCCACGACCTGGGCCTGCCCGACCTGTACGACAACTTCAGCGCAGGCGAGACGGACCTGAACTTCTGGGACCTGATGTCGGCCGGTTCGCACACCGGTGCGCTGTTCCAGTCGCAGCCCGCGCACATGGGCATCTGGGACAAGTACGCGCTCGGCTGGCTGACCCCGGACCTGGTCAAGGTCGGTGACCGAGCCAAGGTCGCCACGCTGGGCCAGGCCGCCAAGACGCCCAAGGGCACCTCCCGCGGCATCCGGGTGAACCTGCCGAACAAGCAGGTCAAGGTCGGCGCTCCGCACGGCGGTCAGAACATGTGGTACTCCGGCCAGGACCAGGCTTGGTCCGACGTCCGGATCGAGCGGAACATCGCGGTGCCCGCGGGCACGGACGTGAAGTTCTGGATGTGGAACGACTACGTCATCGAGCAGGACTGGGACTTCGGCTTCGTCGAGGTGTCCACCGACAACGGTGCCACCTGGAAGCAGCTCGCGGTCAAGGACGAGTCCGGCAAGCTGGTCAGCACGCCGTCGGACTACCCGGACCCGACGAAGAACCTGGCCACGTTCCGCAAGACCAGCGGCCTGACCGGCGACAGTGGCGGGTGGCGGCACGACAACGTCGACCTGACCCCGTACGCGGGCCAGAACATCAAGCTGCGGCTGGACCTGAACACCGACGCCGCGTTCATGGAGAAGGGTTGGTTCGCCGACGACTTCTCGCTCACCAACGGCACCACCACGGTGTGGTCGGACGACGTGGAGAGCGGCGACAACGGCTGGACCGCGATCAAGGGCACCAACGCGATCACCAGTGGCAACGGCTGGGGCCGTACCAGCGGCACCTTCGAGCGGGAGCAGTACTACCTGCTGGAGTGGCGCAACCTGTCCGGCTTCGACGAGGGCCTGAAGTACGCGTACACGTCCGGCGTGAACGGCAAGACCAACCGGGTCCCGTACAACGCCCCGGGCATGCTGGTCTGGCTGCGCGACAACCAGTACCAGAACAACGGCGTCAACTTCAACATCGACAACGGGCCCTCGTGGGGCCCCAAGGGCGAGCTGTTGATCGTCGACTCGCACCCGGACCCGCTGCGCTACACCGGCGATGCCAAGGCGCAGTTCCCGCAGCCCGACCCGAACACCGCGAACATCGAGAAGCGCAATGTGTTCGCCAACCTCCCGAGCCGGCCGCAGGCCGCGAACGCGGCGTTCGGCTTCGTCAAGACGTCGCCGTTCACGGACTGCATCCCCGGCACCGCCTACTGCACCTCCATCGCGGCGCAGGCGCCGGTGACGATGTTCACCGACACGCTCGGCTGGGCACCGGGCACCGAGCTCTACAAGGGCCGGGTCGTGCCGAAGGACCGCTACGGCTCGACCGTGGTCCCGGCGAAGGGACCGTACACGACCAAGGTCACCAAGGCGGACGGTTCGCTCGACCGGGACAGCTTCGGCAAGCTCTTCCACGGTTCCGAACTGGGCACGGGCAACCCCGGCTTCGACAAGGGCTACGGCGTGACCGTGCTGCCGGTGCTCCCGCTGCCGGGCAACTCCGGTGCGGTGGTCTGGATCCTGCCGGCCCAGAAGTAAGTGCTCCACCCCTGATCACCCGCTGACGGCGTGGCCGGTGGTCGGGTGAACCGGAAGGGGCGCTCCCGAATTCGGGAGCGCCCCTTCTGTCGTTCGTCGACCGTCGCCGTCGGATCAGTCGTCCTCGTCGGACTCGTCCGCTCCGGCTCCCGCGCGCTCGGCGCGGACCGCCGCGTCCAGCCTGGCCCGGGCGCCGTCGAGCCACTGCTCGCACACCACGGCGAGCTGCTCGCCGCGCTCCCACAGGGCCAACGACTCCTCCAGGGTGATGCCGCCGGTCTCCAGGCGGCGCACGACCTCGATCAGCTCGTCACGGGCCTGCTCGTAGGCCGGTGCCTCGTCCGGCACGGATGCGGTCTGCTCACTCATGCCGCCAGCTTAGGTCCCTCGACCGGGACCCCGGTGCGGCTCACGGCCGGGCCGAGGCGATCCACACGGCGGCCCCGCGCTCCGGGCGCCCCCGCGACAGCGGCCCGACCAGCGTGGCCGAGGCGCCGTAGGCGAGGCCCGGGCCGGGATCGCCGGTGCCGAGCACGGAGCCCTGGTACGGCACGCCGTGGTGCGCCGGATCGGGCGCGCCGTCCGGCGTGACCACCCGGGTGCTGTACGGACCGCGCGCGGGCAGCACGGTGGACCCGTCGGTGAAGCGGTCCACCGGCGCGCCGTCGACGTACTCGACGCCCGGGGCCCAGCCGCGGTCGTCGCGGAACGCGCGGACCGGTTCGCGGGCCGCGAAGTCCTGACACCACGCGCCGTTGCTGTGGCACGCGCCGAACGCCGGCGTGGGCAGGAAGCCGAACGCGGCGTCCGCGGACTGCGCCCGACTCTCCAGATTCTTCCGGGGGTTGCTCCTGATCCGGTAGTGCTCGCCCGCCTCGCCGGTCCACCGACGCGGATCCGGATGCGCGTCCACGAGCAGCGTCTGACCCTTGGCGCCGTAGCTGGGCGGCGCGCTCAGATTGAAGTTCACACCGTTGTTCTGGTATTCGGCGTCGCGCAGCCACACCAGCATGCCGGGCACGTCGTAACCCAACCGGCGCACCCGCACGCCGCGCTTGTCGCTGCGCTCGGCGGTGTACGCGAAGTTCAGGCCCCGGTCGAAGCCGACCGGGGCGCGCCACTCCATCAGGTAGTACTGCTCGCGCTCGACCTCGCCGGAGGTCCGGCCCCAGCCGGCCCCGCGTGTCACCGTGCTGGTGCCCTTGACCGGGGCCCAGCCGTTGTCGCCGCCCTCCACGTCGTCCGACCACACCGTGCCGCCGTCGGCGCCGCCGGTGAGTGCGAAGTCGTCGGCGAACCAACCCTTCTCCATGAACGCGGCGTCGGTGTTCAGGTCCAGCCGCAGCTTGACCGTGCGACCCGCGTACGGGGTCAGGTCCACGTTGTCGTGCCGCCACCCTTTGGTGCCGCCGGTGAGGCCGTTGACCTTGCGCAGTTCGCCGAGGTTGCGGTTGGGGTCGGGGTAGTCGGGCGGGGTGCTGACCAGTGCGCCCGTGTCGTCGTGCACGGCGAGCTGGGTCCAGGTCGCACCCTCGTCGACGGACACCTCGACGAAGCCGAAGTCCCAGTCCTGTTCGATGGTGTAGTCGTTCCACATCGAGAAGGTCGCGGGTCCGCCGGCGGGCACCGCGAGGTCGCGGACGATCCGGCCGTCCGACCATTCCTGGTCCCGCTCCGAGTACCACATCTTCGTGCCGCTGTGCGGGGTGCCGATCCGGACTCTCTCACTCGGCAGGTTCACCCGAACCGCGTCGGCGGTGCCGGCCCGCGGCTCGGCGGCGGCGCCGAGGAGCACGGCGCGCGCGCTGCCGCCGACCGGGACCACGGGCGGATCGATCCAGCCCAGGACGTACTTCGACCACGCGCCCATGTGGGTGGGCATGGTCTGGAACAGCGGCCCGGCGTGCGAGCCGGAGGACATCAGGTCCCAGAATTCGATGTCGGTGTCGCCGCCGCTGAAGTTGTCGTACAGGTCGGGCAGCCCTAGGTCGTGGCCGAACTCGTGGGCGAACACGCCCACTCCGGCGTCCTCGGGCTGGACGATGTAGTTCGCCACCTTGAGGTCGGTGCCCGGGACGGGATGCCCGCGCAACACGGTGCTCGCGTGCGCCCAGATCGCGTAGGTGCCCTCGGCGCCGCCGCCGGCCGACTTGTCCTTGCCCGCGTGCACCAGCACGAGGTGGTCGACCACGCCGTCCGGCTCGCGGGTGTTGCCGTCGTTGTCGGCGTCGCCCGGGTCCTCCCGGTCGTAGTCGAACCACGGGAAGTCGGGCCGGGCGGCGGCCAGCGCGTCCACCGCGTCGGTGACGAACTGCCGTACGCCGCGCGGGTTGTCCCGGCCACCGCTGTTGTCCTGGCGGATGGCGCCGCAGTGGCCCGCGGCGTACCACGCCTCGGAGTGCGGGACGCTCACCCAGCCGGCCGCCTCGCCGCCGACCGAGTACGCGCCGTGCGACATCTCCCGGTACATGTTGCGCATGGTCAGGCCCGCGAGGTCGACGCCGGGCCGGCCGTCCGGGCCGGTCAGGTCGGGCCGGACCCGCTCGGTGACGCCCCCCTCGGAGTAGAGCATGCGCTCGTAGTGGTGGCGGTCGAAGTCCTTGACCCACAGCGTGTTGTTGTCCTGCCCGCCGATCGCCGGATCGGGCAGCAGGTTGTGCCGGGGGCCGTTCTTGACCGTGCCCGGCGGCTCGGTCACGCAGGTCGGGTCGGCGATACTGGTCGGGCGCGAGAAGCCGGAGAAGTCGTCGTCGGCTCTGTCGTCGAACTCGACCAGGACGGTCAGCAGTCGTGCGTCCTGCCGGGCCGCTTCGGTCTGCGCGCGCGGGCTCTTGCCGGTCCGGGCCGCGATCGCCTCGGCGCGGGCGAGCCGGCGGGCGGGAGCCGGGTTGCCCTCGGCGAACTTGCGATCAAATTGCCGGGCCCGCTGCTCGGCCGCGAGCGCGTGCTCACGCACCTCGGGCGACGCGCCCGCCGGCCCGTCGGGCGGCAACGGGTCCCTGGGCGCGACGTAGTTGACGTAGGAGTCGGCGGCTGACGGATTCCACCGCGCGGGCGAGTCGTCGGTGGCGGCCACGGAGGACGTGGCGACACCGGTGAGCAACAACGCGGACGCGGCGAGCAGATGACGCAACACACGCGCAAACTAAGCCGTTTTCACGGCCGATCGGGTGAGATGTCACTGCTTGTCATACGAACGGGTCAAAAATCAGGGTGTGTGGGGTGACGGCGGAGCGGGCGGTCCGCTCCCGGTGTCGGTCAGTCCTTCGGGACGACCACCTCGAAGCGTCCGGCCGCCACGCGGGCGGTCAGTCGGTCGCCGGCCGCCACCTCCGCGGGATCGCGGACCGCGTGCCCGTCCGCTCGCTGCAACACCGCGTAGCCGCGCTCCAGGGTGGCCGCGGGGGAGAGCGCGACGACCCGCGCGCGGGTGTGCGTGAGGTCGCTCGCGGCGCGCTCCAGCAGGTGCCGCAGGGTGCGCCGGGAACGATCCACGAGCCCGGCCACCTCCTCCGCGCGCAGGTCCACCATGCGCTGCGGATCGGCCAGCACCGGCCGCGAACGGGCGGCCCGCAGGCCCTGGTACTCCCGATCGAGCCGGGCCCGCAGCGCGAGCCGCCCGCGATCGCGCACCTGGTGCACCCGATGCAACTCCTCGCGGATGTCCGGCACGATCCGCTTCGCGGCGTCGGTGGGCGTGGACGCCCGATAGTCGGCCACCAGGTCCAGCAGCGGCGAGTCCGGCTCGTGCCCGATCGCACTCACCACCGGCGTCGTGCACGCGAAGACGACCCGCACCAACTCCTCACTGGAGAACGGCAACAGATCCTCCACGCTGCCGCCGCCCCGGGCCACCACGATCAGGTCGACGTTCGGGTCGGCATCCAACTCGCGGATCGCCGCGACCACCTGGGAGACCGCGCTCACCCCCTGCACCGCGACGTTGCGCACCGCGAACCGCACGGCCGGCCAGCGCCGCTTGGCGTTCTCCAACACGTCCCGCTCGGCGGCCGAGGCGCGCCCACAGACCAACCCGACCCGGTGCGGCAGAAACGGCAGCGGCTGCTTGTGCCGCGGATCGAACAACCCCTCGGCGGTGAGCGCCCGCTTGAGCTGCTCCAACCGCGCCAACAACTCGCCGATCCCCACCGGCCGAATCTCCGCGGCCCGCAACGACAACGTCCCACGCGCCCGGTACCAGTCCGCCTTCGCGTGCACGACCACCCGCGAACCCTCGGTCACGATGTCCCCGACCGCGTCGAACACCTTCCGATAGCAGGTCACCGAGATCGACACGTCCTGCTCGGCATCGCGCAGCGTCATGAACACCACCCCGGCCCCCGGCCGCCGACTGAGCTGGGTGATCTGCCCCTCGACCCACACATCCCCGAGCCGATCGATCCACCCCCCGATCAACCGGGAAATCTCCGCCACGGGCAGGGGCGCATCGGCAGAAGTCGTGAGAGCCATCCCCAGAGGCTAACCGGCCGCCACCTACGGCCGGCCCCGACACCGGACCCGTTCCTGTCGGATGCCGGTCCGACGCGGATCGACGTCCACCCGCCCGGCCTCCCGCCCGATGAGGGGCCGCGGCCGGCCGGAGGGATCCGTCCCGGCGCGACCCGGCACCGGAAGGATATTTCGGCGCACCGCCGGGTTCGGCGGTCAGTAGTGGTAGCGTGCGGCGAGGATGACGATCTCCTTGTCCGTGACCAGATAGACCAATCGGTGCTCATCGTCGATCCGGCGCGACCAAGCCC
Organism: Embleya scabrispora DSM 41855; assembly: GCF_000372745.1. GTDB lineage: Bacteria > Actinomycetota > Actinomycetes > Streptomycetales > Streptomycetaceae > Embleya > Embleya scabrispora. The sequence goes on from NZ_KB889719.1 coordinate 123,820, forward strand.
CCGGCAAGTGGTACTTCAGCGGCTCGGGCTTACCGATTCCCGAGAACGGGTCACGCTTGACGTCCTCGATGAGCTTGTTGATCCGAGCGAGCATCTTGCGGTCGTTCCCGAGCCAGGACGTGTAGTCCTCCCAGCCCCCATCCTCGAAGACAAGCCTCACGGGGCGCCCGCATCCGCGCCCGCCGAGTCCGGATCGATCAGCTCACGCTCCGAGACGTCGACGTGGGCCAGGGCGTTCTCGTAAGCCTTGAGCAGCCGGCGAGCGTTAACCGGAGAGCGCAGCAGGTACGAGCCCTCGCGCAGCGCGGCATAGTCCTCGGCCGAGACGAGCACGGCGTTGCCGTGCTTGGAGACGATCTCGATGGCCTCGTGGTCGTCGTTGACTTTCTTGATCAGCGGAAAGAGTGCCTTACGGGCTTCGCTCGCGGTTATCGACATGACCCGACCCTTCCATCAAGTGGTACCTGATAACGTACCACTCCTGTGTCATTCGGCCGGGTCGAGCGGCTGATGGGTGCTCGGATATTCCGGCACCATCCCGGCGCGATCCCGACACGGGAACGAGCGAAGGGGTCGACTCTCGGACGAGTCGACCCCTTCTGACCTGCTTTGCCACGCCCACGAGGTGGCGTCGACTCATCGCTCAGACGTTGAAGCGGAACTCCACCACGTCGCCGTCCTGCATGATGTAGTCCTTGCCCTCCATGCGGGCCTTGCCCTTGGTGCGGGCCTCGGCGCGGCTGCCGGTTTCGACCAGGTCGTCGAAGCCGATCACCTCGGCCTTGATGAAGCCGCGCTGGAAGTCGGTGTGGATCACGCCGGCGGCCTCGGGGGCGGTGGCGCCCTTGGCGACCGTCCAGGCGCGAGCCTCCTTGGGGCCGGCCGTGAGGTAGGTCTGCAGGCCCAGCGTGTCGAAGCCGACTCGGGCCAGGATCGACAGGCCGGATTCCTCCTGGCCCAGGCTCTGCAGCAGTTCCAGCGCCTCGGCCTCGTCCAGTTCGATCAGCTCGGACTCGATCTTGGCGTCCAGGAAGATCGCCTCGGCCGGGGCGACCAGCTCGCGCAGTTCGGCCTTGAGCTCCTCGTTGACCAGCTCGTCCTCGTCGACGTTGAAGACGTACAGGAACGGCTTGGCGGTGAGCAGGTGCAGCTCGCGCAGCGGCTCCGGGTCGAGGCCGGCGGCGAAGACCGTGGTGCCCGCCTCCAGCACCTCCTTGGCCTTCTCCACGGCGGCGGCCACCGCGATCTTGTCCTTCTGCAGGCGCGAGTCCTTCTGGAGTCGCGGCAGGACCTTCTCGATCGTCTGCAGGTCGGCCAGGATCAGCTCGGTCTCGATGATCTCCTTGTCGTCGGCCGGCGAGATCTTGCCGTCGACGTGCACCACGTCCGGGTCGGTGAAGACCCGGATGACCTGGCAGATGGCGTCCGACTCGCGGATGTTGGCGAGGAACTTGTTGCCCAGGCCCTCACCCTCGGAGGCGCCGCGCACGATGCCGGCGATGTCCACGAAGTCGACCGTCGCCGGGATCTTCTTGGCCGAGCCGAAGATCTCGGCCAGCGTGTCCAGACGCGGGTCCGGTACGCCCACCACGCCCACGTTCGGCTCGATGGTCGCGAACGGGTAGTTCGCCGCGAGCACGTCGTTCTTGGTCAGGGCGTTGAAGAGCGTCGACTTGCCGACGTTGGGCAGGCCGACGATTCCGATGGTGAGCGACAACTGGATTCCCTGGCTTCTCGGCGATCGATGTGGCGCGCTGCGGACATACAAGCGCCTGTGGAAAGTGTAGGTGGTGGCCTGTGGCCAGTAGCATCCCTGGTTTCGTACGTCGGCCACTCAACGACGGGGACATCGATGAGCCGCACCTCGAACACCAACCACAACCGCAGGCAGCTGGTGGACGGCGTCCTGTGGGAGTCCAAGCCCATGCGCATCCTGTTGCTCACCGCGTTCGTCCCGATCGCGCTCGGCCTGTTCGACGTGGCCGACCTCGGTCTGCCGACCGTCGTGGCCTTCGCGCTCTACGGCGGGCTCAGCCTCTTCGTCCTCCTCGGCTTCGCGCTCTACCAGTATCGAAAGTTGTCGATCGGGCCCAATGGTCTGGTTTTCCACGGCCTGTTCCGCACTCGGGGCCTGCGCTGGGAAGAGATCTCCTCGGTTGAGGCCAAACTCAAGGTCAACAGCGGGGAGAGCCCGTCCTACGCGATCGTGCGCTGTGCGATGCGCGCCGGCGGCCGGAAGCAGCACACGATCAACTTCCTGGACAAGCAGATGTTGCCCTATCTGGCCGTGGACCTGCGTCGATACGCCGCGTTGCGTGGCATCCCGGTCCAGGTGCTGAGCACCGACGAGGTGGTCCGCACGGTGGACATGGTGGAAAGCGGCGCCCAGGTGTGACCCCCGACCCCGGGCCCGATCCGGACTCGACCCGGAACTCGACTCGGACCTCGTCACGGCCGCCCGGCCGCCCCGACCACCGCGTCGGCGGCGCCCCCGGGCACCGGTCGGTCCGAATTGCTCGCCCGCAACCGCCACCAATCCCGCCCGAACGAGCGTCCTCCCTGGTGAACCCCGAGAAATCGGGGCAGGAACGGATCGGTCGAGGACGAGGTGAGTGGCGACCGGGCGGACGGTTCGACACGGACGAGGTGAGGTTTTTCGTGTTCTTGGACGGGTTTGACCGCGATGCGGCAATACCTTGGGTCAATGGAACAGCGCAGCCGAACGGGAGCGCGTCCCGTACCGACCCGGAACCCACCGAAACGGCCTGCCGTGCCGGCGCCGGGACGAGGTGAGGCAGTGCGCCGTCGACCCGACTCTTCCGCCCCGCCGCCCGCGACACCGGGGGCAGGCCGCGAGCAGGCCCGGGAGCGGACCGGGAGTTCCGCGGCCCGAGTACAGGCGCGACCACGTCGGCCGGTCTCGTCGCGGCGGGCGAACGGCGCCGCGGGCGGATTCCGGATGTCCGGCAGCGGCCTCACCGCCGCGGGCGCTGCCGTGTTCGGCTTGGGCGGCACGCTGCTCGGCGGCCTCGTCGACCACTTGGCGACCGACGAACTGGGCTTCCTGTTCGGGTTCGCGTTCCTGATCAGCTCGGTGTTCGTGGCCTGGAAGGTGCGCGCCCGGTACTGGATCGCCGCGATCATCACGCCCCCGATCGCGTTCGCCACGACCGTCGTGCTCGTGAGTACGTTCCTGGGCGCCGACACCCAGGAGAGCTTCCTCACCCGGGTGGGCCTGGACCTGATCACCGCGCTGTCCTTCAAGGCGGGCCTGCTGTGGGGCGGTACGGCTCTGGCGGCCGTCGTCGTCCTGATCAAGCGCCGAGCGGCCGACCACCTCTAGACCGAGCCGGCGCATCGGCGAGCCGAAAGCCGACGGGGCCTGTCCGATCCCTCGGACAGGCCCCTCACGACAACTCCCGAACCCTCCGGCCGGCGTCTTCCGCCGCCCCGGCCCGGACAACCCCGCCCGGACAACCCCGGGTCCACCGCTCAGGTGTTGCGCAGATCCCGGCGCAGCTCCTGCGGCAGCGCGAACTGCAGCCGTTCCTCGACCGATCGGTGGATGTGTACGTCGCCGAAGCCGCGCTCGGCCAGCCACGCGAGCACGCCGTCCACGAGCACCTCGGGCACCGAAGCGCCGGAGGTGACGCCGACCGTGCCGACCCCCTCCAGCCACTCGTCCTTCAGCTCTTCCGCGTAGTCGACCAGGTACGACGCCCGGGCGCCCGCCTCCAGCGCGACCTCGACCAGACGCACCGAGTTGGACGAGTTGGTCGAGCCGACCACGATCACCAGGTCCGACTCGGCGGCGATCTGCTTCACCGCGACCTGGCGGTTCTGCGTCGCGTAGCAGATGTCGTCACTCGGCGGGTCGATCAGCAGCGGGAGCCTCTTGCGCAGCTCCTTGACGGTGGCGACGGTCTCGTCCACGGACAGCGTGGTCTGGGAGAGCCAGGCCACCTTCGAGGGGTCGCGCACCTCGACGTTCGCGACGCCTTCGGGGCCGTCCACCAAGTGGATGTGATCGGGCGCCTCACCGGCGGTGCCGATCACCTCCTCGTGCCCCTCGTGGCCGATCAGCAGGATGTCGTAGCCCTCCTCGGCGAAGCGCACGGCCTCCTTGTGCACCTTGGTCACGAGCGGGCATGTGGCGTCGATCGTGCGCAGCGACCGGGCCGCCGCCTCCTGGTGCACCACGGGAGCCACACCGTGGGCGGAGAAGACGACCGTGGCGCCCTCGGGCACCTCCGCCGTCTCGTCCACGAAGATCGCGCCGCGCTTCTCCAGCGTCTCGACGACGTATTTGTTGTGCACGATCTGCTTGCGCACGTACACCGGCGCACCGTACAGATCGAGGGCCTTCTCGACGGTCTCGACGGCTCGGTCGACGCCCGCGCAGTACCCCCGGGGGGCGGCGAGCAGGACGCGGCTGGTTGACGACATGGGTCCATCGTAAGGGCGGCCCCGGGTGATCCACCCGGCTCCGGGCGGCAAAGCGCGCGCTGCTCGCGTCGGGTGCGCCGGGGGTGCCGCTCGGCCGGCTGCGTACGGTCCCGGTGGCACACCCCGCGCATCGCGCGATCGCGCGCGGCTTCGACCGGTCGCGGCCGACGCCCTGAGCGGCGGGCGTGTACCGGCAGTCAGAGCGCGTACTCGGAGAAGAACGCCCACATCAGCTCATTGGCCGAGACCTCCTGGTTGATCCGGCCGAACCCGCGCACCTCGGTACCCGCCGCGCCCGGCCAGGTGTGCCCCGCGTCGGACTGGGTGTACAGGATCACCGCCGTGCCGCCCGCGCAGCCGGTGTACGCGGTGCGCTCGACGTGCCGGGACACGCGCGTGCGCACCGGTGCGCTCGGGCATTCGTCGATCGCGGCCCAGCGCCGCACCGCATCGGTCACCGGGTAGGTCCAGCGCGACGCGATCCCGCCCTCGTAGGGGTTGGCCTGGTCGGCCAGGCCGTGGAAGGTCAGCACCGGGATCGGTCGGATCGGTCGGCACGGCGCCGGCCGGGCGCCGTCGGTGCCGTCCGCACGCAGACCCGCGACCGGGGCGATGGCCGCTATCCGCCGACTGAGTGCGCAGCCGAGCAGCGAGGTCATCCGGGCGCCGCCGGAGAACCCGGTCGCGTATACGCGCCGATCGTCCAGGCACAACGAACGGTCCAGCGCGTCCAGCGCGGCCTCGACGAAGCCGACCTCGTCACGGCCGCCGGCCGCGGCCGGATGTCCGCCGTACAGCGGCACGCCGGGGATGTTCCAGGTACGGCCGCCGGACGAGCCGGGATGGCTCAGGCCGCCTTCCGGGACCGCGACGACGAAGCCGTGCCGCTCGGCGGACGCACCCATACCGGTGATCGCCATCTGTGCCGTGCCGGTGCTGTCGCTGCCGTGCAGGTTGAGCACCAGCGGCCGCGGCGCCACGCCGTCGTAGCTCCGCGGGAGGTACGCCCGGACCCGGTAGGTCTCACCGGAGAAGGACACCGGGACGGTCACCCATCCCTGCCGGTCCCGCCCATCGCACCCGGTGTCCGCGGCGGCGGCCCCGGCGGTGGCCGGCGGACCGGCCTCGCGGGCGGTCAGTCGGGCCGACGCGAACACCGCGAGCACCGCGGCGACCGCGGCGCACACCGCGAGCATCCGGCCCGCCCGCACGCCCGCGCCACGGAATCCCGCCACAGCCACCCCACCTCGTTCGGCGATCCGGGTCCGGATCCGTTCATTTCGCAAACGTGCCCTCGAACTCCGACGTTCGCGAACCGTGAAAGGTTGCCTCATGCGGCGACCGCTCGGCACGTAGAGTTGTCCGCCATGACCGGGACCCGCATCGTCGTCGGCGCCGCGATCCTCCATCGAGGGCGCGTACTGGCCGCGTGCCGCAGCGCGCCGGCCGAGTTGGCGGGTGGTTGGGAGTTCCCCGGCGGCAAGGTCGAACCCGGCGAGAGCGAGTCCGCCGCGCTGGTGCGCGAGTGCCACGAGGAACTCGGCGCGACCGTGCGACCGGTGCGCCGACTGCCCGGGGCGTGGCCGCTCGCCCGGGGGTATGTACTGCACGTGTGGCTGGCCGACTTGGTCGCGGGCGAACCCCGGGCGCTCCAGGACCACTCGGCGCTGCGCTGGCTGGTCCCGGACGAGGTGCTCGGGCTCGCGTGGCTGGCACCGGATCGCCCGGCGGCGGAACTGGTCGCGATCGAGTTGGGCGGGCACGACGCACGAAACGCACGGCAGCCGGCGGTGCACCGGGGGGCGGCTCGGCCGCACCCGGGGGCCGGGCTTGAGAACGTGATCAACCGGGAAAACGGTCCGGAGTAGCAGCGAAAAAGGGATCCGCCGTCGATGGAGCAGCGCCGAGAAGCCGACCGGAATCCGGGGGACGCGGCCCGGCGATCCTCGGCGCCCGGTTCCCTGTTCGACCTTGTCCCGTCGGCCACGTGGGTGCTCGACGCCGACGGCCGGATCGTGATGTGGAGCGCCGCCGCCGAGCAGCTCTTCGGCTACCGGCGCGAGGACATCCTCGGCGCCCGCGCGGTCGACCTGGTGCATCCGCCGTTCACCGCCGCGCAGGAGGCGGCCACCCAGCACGCGGTCGCGGGTGCGGACGTCTTCGCCGGCTCGTACACGATGCGCCGCGGCGACGGCACGCTGTGCACGGTCGAATCGCGCGCGGCCTTCGCCGAGGACCTGGCCGGGAACCGCTTCGTGCTGATCACCTCGATGGACTCGACGGTGGTGCGCAAGGTCGAGGCCGACCTGGCGATCCGCGAGGCGCTGTTCGACCAGTCGCCGATCGGGGTGGGCATCTTCGACGCCGACCTGCGCTACGTCGCGGTCAACGACGCGCTCGCCGCGATCAACCGGATGCCCGTCGAGGAACACATCGGACGCCGGCTCGAGGAGGTCCGTCCCGGGATGGACACCGAGCGGGTGCGCACGATCCAACAGCGCGTCCTGGAGACCGGCGAGCCCGTGGTCGACTCGCGGATCTTCGGTCCGATCCCCACCGACGGCAGCCCGCGCACCGTGTGGTCGATGTCGTACAACCGCCTGGAGGCGCCCGGCGGTCGGATCCTGGGCATCAGTTGCTCGCTGATCGACGTGACCGAGCGGCACTACGCGATGGTCAAGGTGGACGCCGCGCGCAAGCGGCTCGCGCTGCTGAACGAGGCCGGCACCCGGCTCGGCGCCACCTTGGACATTCCCCGGATCGCCGAGGAGCTGACCGCGTCGGTGGTGCCCGGCTTCGCCGACCTGGCCGCCGTGGACCTGCTGGAGGCGATCGTCCGGGGCGAGGAGATCCCACCCGGCGCGCACGCCGAGAAGGCCCGCCTGGAACGGGTCGCCTCACGCGGCGCGCGCCCGGGGCGATACACCGACGAACTGCTCCACGAGGGCAGCACCCTGGTCTACGCGGCCGATTCGACGTTCGGCCGCTGTCTGCGCACGGGCGGCTCGTACCTGATGCGCAACGTGCAGGACGACATGTACGACGAGCTGATCCGCGACTCCGGCCGGGCCGAGGCCGCCCGGGCGCTGGGTCTGCACACGATGATCGTGGTCCCGCTCAGCGCCCGCGGGGTGGTGCTCGGCACGATGCTGCTCGGGCGCGGCGAGGGCCGGCCCGCGTTCGACCCGGACGACCTCACGCTCGCCACCGAACTGGGCGCGCGGGCGGCCGTGTCGGTGGACAACGCGCGGCTGTACCACCACCAGCGGGAGACCGCGGTGATGCTCCAGCGCAGCCTGTTGCCGCAGAACCTGCCGGAGTTGCCGGGCATCTCGGTCGCGCACCGATACCTGCCGGGCAGCTCGGTGACCGAGGTGGGTGGCGACTGGTACGACGTGATCCCGCTGTCGGGCGGGCGGATCGGGCTCGTGGTCGGCGACGTGATGGGACACGGCGTGCACGCGGCGGCGGTGATGGGCCAACTGCGCACCGCGGTGCGCACGCTCGCGGGCCTGGAACTGCCGCCGGCCGAGGTGCTCGGGCACTTGGACGACATCGTGGTGGGGCTCGGCGAACTCCACTACGCGACGTGTGTCTATGTCGTCTACGACCCGGTGGCCCGCGCCTGCGAGTTCGCCAGCGCGGGCCACATGCCGCCGGTGCTGGTCCCGGCGGGCGGGCGACCGCGGGTGATCGACAACCCGCCCGGCACGGTCCTTGGCGTGGGCGGTCTCGGCTTCGAGCAGGGCGACTTCACGGTCGAGTCGGGCAGCACGCTGGTGCTGTACACCGACGGCCTGGTGGAGACCCGGGACCGCTCCCTCGACGTGGGCATCGACCTGCTGTGCGATGCCGTGGCGGGGCCGCCGGGAACGCTCGGGCAGCTCGCCGACAAGATCCTCGCCGACGTCCACGAGGAGCCGGGCTTCGACGACGTGGCCCTGCTCGTGGCCCGCCTGGACGCGCTCGCCGAGGACTCGGTGGCGTCCTGGTGGCTGCCGGCCGAGCCCGCCGTGGTCTCCCGCGCCCGCGAACTGAGCCGCAAGACGCTCACCGAGTGGGGCCTGGACGCCCTGATCGACATCACCGAGCTGCTGGTCAGCGAACTGGTCACGAACGCGCTCCGGTACGGCGCCGGCCCGATCCGACTCCGCCTGCTGCGCGGCCGGGCACTCCTGTGCGAGGTCGCCGACGCGGGCACCACGCTCCCGCGGATGCGCGAGGCCGAGGACACCGACGAGGGCGGCCGCGGCCTCCAACTGGTCAACCAGCTCGCCGAACGCTGGGGCAGCCGAAAGTCCGGCCATGGCAAGACGGTCTGGTTCGAACTGACGTTGCCGGAATAACCGTTGCCGGCGATCGACCGACCGGTTCGATCACGGCCGAGCCAGGAGGTCGGCCCATGGAGCCGAGCGAGACCGGGTGCCACTCCTGTGAGCAGGAGGCGCGGTTCGGCGAGTTGCCGTCGCGGGAGCGGGTTGCGTTCGATGCGTGGTGGCGGGTGGCGCATGCCTTCGATACTGCGTTGCCGGGGTGGCTGGTGCTGGTTCCGCGGCGGCACGTCGTGTCGATCGCGGAGTTGACCGGGGACGAGGCGGGCACGCTCGGGACCTGGCAGGTCGCGCTGGCGCGGGCGTTGCGCGAGGTGACCGGGTGTACGAAGACCTACGTGGCACAGTTCGCCGAGCGCGAGGGGTTCGCGCACGTGCACTTTCACATCGTGCCGCGACCGCCCGACCTGGCGGCGGAGCTGCGTGGGCCGGGCGCGTTCGCGATGCTCGGGCGCCCGGAGGGCGAGCGGGTCACGGCCGAGCGCATGGACGCGTCGGCCGACGCCCTGCGTGCCGTCCTGGGCGCGGACCCGGGCCGACCGGCGGTTTCCGGCCGGCCCGCGTGACCGAGCCGTCTCCCTCTCAGTCCCCCGATCCCCGCCGCCGGATCTTGTTCCCCAGCCACACCAGCGGGTCGTACTTGCGGTCCGCCACCCGCTCCTTCATCGGAATCAGTGCGTTGTCGGTGATGTGGATGTTCTCCGGACACACGTCGGTACAACACTTGGTGATGTTGCACAGACCCAGGCCGTGTTCCTCCTGGGCGGCCTTCTGCCGGTCCGCGACGTCCAGGGGGTGCATGTCCAACTCGGCGATCCGCATCAGGAAGCGGGGGCCGGAGAAGGCCGCCTTGTTGTCCTCGAAGTCACGGATGACGTGGCAGGTGTTCTGGCACAGGAAGCACTCGATGCACTTGCGGAACTCCTGCGAACGTTCCACGTCGACCTGCTGCATCCGGTACTCGCCCGGCTTCAGGTCCGCCGGCGGCGTGAAGGAGGGCACCTGCCGGGCCTTGGCGTAGTTGAACGACACGTCGGTGACCAGGTCGCGGATCACCGGGAACGTGCGCATCGGGGTGACCGTGACCACCTCCTCCGGCGCGAACGTGCTCATCCGCGTCATACACAGCAGCCGGGGGCGGCCGTTGATCTCGGCGCTGCACGAACCACACTTGCCCGCCTTGCAGTTCCAGCGCACCGCCAGATCCGGGGCCTGGGTGGCCTGGAGGCGGTGGATGATGTCGAGGACGACCTCGCCCTCGTTCACCTCGACCTTGAAGTCGCGCAGCTCGCCGCCGTCGACATCGCCGCGCCAGATGCGAAAGTCCGCCTTGTAGGACATCAGCCGTCCTCCCCGGGAAGTTCTGCGTCGGTCAGGTACTTCTTCAGCTCGTCGCGCTCGAAGAGTTCGAGCAGGTCGGCGCGCATCGGCACGGCCTCGCTCCGGGTCAGGGTCACGGACAGGTGTTCCGCGTCGGGGTCGGCGATCGAGCACGCGAGTACCACCCGACGCCACTGGGGCGACATCGCCGGGAAGTCGTCCCGGGTGTGTCCGCCGCGGCTCTCCTGGCGCTCCAGCGCCGAGCGCGCCACGCACTCGCAGACCAGCAGCATGTTCCGCAGGTCCAGGGCCAGGTGCCAGCCCGGGTTGTACTGCCGATGGCCCTCCACGCCGGCCTTGGCCGCGCGGGCCTTGAGCTCCTCGAGGCGGGTCAGCGCCTCGGCCATCTCGCCCTCCCGGCGGATGATGCCGACCAGGTCGTTCATGGTCTGCTGGAGCTCCTGGTGGACCGTGTACGGGTTCTCCGCGCTCTCCGTGGCGAACGGTGCCAACGCCTCCGCCGCGGCCGCGTCGATCTGCTCCGGGGCCGCCTCGCGCCGCTCCTCGCCGAGCGCCTCGGCGTAGCGTGCCGCGTGCTCGCCCGCGCGTCGGCCGAACACCAGCAGGTCGGACAGCGAGTTGCCGCCGAGCCGATTGCTTCCGTGCATGCCACCGGCGACCTCGCCGGCCGCGTACAGGCCGAGCACGCCCGGCGTCGCGGCGGTGTCCGGGTCCACCGCGATCCCGCCCATCACGTAGTGGCAGGTGGGTCCGACCTCCATCGCCTCGGCGGTGATGTCCACGTCCGCCAGTTCCTTGAACTGGTGGTACATCGACGGCAGTTTGCGACGGATCTCCTCGGTGCCGCCCGCCATCCGGCCGACCACGGTCAGGAACACCCCGCCGTGCGGGGAGCCGCGGCCCGCCTTGACCTCGGAGTTGATCGCGCGCGCCACCTCGTCCCTGGGCAGCAGTTCGGGCGGGCGCTTGTTGTTCTCCTGGTCGGTGTACCAACGATCGCCCTCGGCCTCGGACTTGGCGTACTTCTCCTTGAACACGTCCGGGATGTAGTCGAACATGAAGCGCTTGCCCTCGGAGTTGAGCAGCACCCCGCCGTCGCCGCGCACCGACTCGGTGACCAGGATGCCCTTCACCGACGGCGGCCAGACCATGCCGGTGGGGTGGAACTGGACGAACTCCATGTTGATCAGCGGTGCCCCCGCGAGCAGCGCGAGGGCCTGCCCGTCGCCGGTGTACTCCCACGAGTTCGAGGTCACCTTGAAGCCCTTGCCGATCCCGCCCGTGGCGAGCACGACGGCCGGTGCGTCGAAGACGGTGAAGCGGCCCGACTCGCGCCAGTAGCCGAACGCGCCGGTGATCCGGTTGCCGGTGTCGGAACCGGCGTCCGGGACGGTCAACAGGCGGGTGATGGTGCACTCCTGGAAGACCTTGAGCCGCGCCTCGGGATCGCCGAACTCGCGCTCGTCCTGCTGTTGCAGGGCGACGATCTGCTGCTGGAGGGTGCGGATCAGTTCCAGCCCGGTGCGGTCGCCGACGTGCGCCAGCCGCGGGTACTCGTGGCCACCGAAGTTGCGCTGGCTGATCCGACCGTCCGCGGTGCGATCGAACAGCGCGCCCCAGGACTCCAACTCCCAGACCCGGTCCGGGGCTTCCTTGGCGTGCAGTTCGGCCATCCGCCAGTGGTTGAGAAACTTTCCGCCACGCATCGTGTCGCGGAAGTGCACCTTCCAGCTGTCCTGCGAGTTCACGTTGCCCATCGAGGCGGCGATCCCGCCCTCGGCCATCACCGTGTGGGCCTTGCCGAACAGCGACTTGCAGACGACGGCGGTGCGCAGGCCGCGCGTGCGGGCCTCGATCGCGGCTCGCAACCCGGCGCCGCCCGCGCCGATCACGACCACGTCGTACGAATGACGTTCCACTTCGGACACGAGGGCAACTCCTGTACTGGGCTGGGCATGTGTACGGGTCGGGCAGGTGGGGCCGGGGGCGAGCCGGTGCTCAGAAGAAGCGGGGGTCGTCGAAGGCGTTGCTCGCGACCAGGTACACGTACAGATCGGCCAGCGCGACGCTGAACAGCGAGGCCCAGGCCAGTTCCATGTGCCGGCCGTTGAGCCTGCTGACGAAGCCCCAGAAGCGGTAGCGCACCGGGTGCTCGGAGAAGTGCTTGAGCTTGCCGCCGACGATGTGCCGGCACGAGTGGCAGGAGAGCGTGTACGCCCAGATCAGCAGCACGTTCGCGAGCAGCACCAGGGTGCCGAGCCCCATGTGTCCCCAGGCCCCGTGCTCGTCGCGGAACGCGATCAGCACGTCCCAGGACAGGATCACCGCCACCACGGCGGCGAAGTAGAAGAAGTAGCGGTGGATGTTCTGCATGATCAGCGGGAACCGGGTCTCGCCTGTGTACTTGCCGCGCGGCTCGGGGACCGCGCACGCCGACGGCGATGCCCAGAAGCCCCGGTAGTACGCCTTGCGGTAGTAGTAGCAGGTCAGCCGAAAGCCCAGCGGGAAGATCAGGATCAGCAGCGCCGGGGACATCCCCCACCAGTCGCCGAACAGCGGCGCGTTCGCGCTCATCGGCATGCTGTCGCACTTGGACGCCAGACACGGCGAGTAGAACGGCGACACGTACGGCTCGGCGAAGTAGTCGTCGTTCGCGAACGCGCGCCAGGTCGAGTAGACGATGAACGCGGACAGGATGGCCACCGTCACCGCCGGCGAGAGCCACCAGCGGTCCGTGCGCAGATGTCGGGCCTGGATCCGGGCCCGGCCGGGCGCGTTGGTGCCGGTACCGCCGGCGGGTCCCGTCGTCCCTGTAGCCAAGACGTCACCTTCCTGTCCGGCGGGACGGGCGCATGCCGCCCACGCCTTCGTCGTCCGCGTCCGCGAAGAGGATCGGGTCGTAAGGCAGGTCGGACATCACTTCGGTCGGCGTCGGGACGGGAGCGACCGCCGGTTCGTTCTCGGCGACCGTCTCGGCCAGGAAGCCGAGACTGGTCCGTGCCCGTTCCACGTCGTCGCTGAGTCTGCGGACGCCGTACGTGTCGCCGAGCGTGCGGCGCAAAGCGCGCACCGCGCGTGTCAGATCGTCGAGCCTGCGCCTGGCCTGGGCCAGGTCCTCGTGCGCCCGAGTCGTCAAGATCGCGCTCACCTCCTGCTTTTCCGGCGCCACGTCGTCGGGGGCCGGGGGATGGGGATGGTGTTGCGGACTTGCCATTGATTCCCGAGGTGGGAACGTCGGCAGTCTGGCGCGAACGATCAATCGATGGAAAGTGTTTCGCGGATCTGATGGGTCACAGATCGGGAAAACATGATCACCGATACAAAGATCACCGGAATTCGATCTTCAGGGAGCAAGATCGAATTCCGGTGATCAGGGCCAACGGGGTTCGAGGGTCGCGGCAGGGCTTGAAAAAATCGAGGTTTAATGATCTTCCGAGCGCAATGTGGCGGCCGGGCTGGATTCCACCCGGGCGCGGGTTGCGATGATGCGGGGGCGGCCCGGAAGAATTCCCTCGGCTTCGACGAGCGCCGTGCGGGCGGCGCTGATATCGCCCGCGGCACAGACACACAGCGCGAAAGTGCACAAGGCGTCGGCGTGCCCGGCGCGAGACGACCGCTTTTCGACCGCGACAAGGCGTTTGGCGGCCCGTACCGCCTTCGTCGCGTTTCCGTGCAACACCATCAGCAGCGGCTCGTCGTCCTCGGCCTCGAAGCGGATGGTGGCACCCGACGGGTGCCGGTAGGAATCGTCGGGTTTGCGCAGCGCCTCTTCGGCGGCGGCCAGGTTGTCCGCGAGCGGCACCGTGCCCATGATCAGCGCCTGCACCATCACCTCGCCGAACAGCGCGCGGGCGGTGTCCCAGGCGGGGTGGCTCGGGCCGATCCGGTCCAGGTAGGCCCGGGCGACCGCGGCCGCGGCCGCGTCGTCGGCGTGTGCCTCCAGCGACTGGACCCGCGCGAAAGTGCGATAGGGCTCACTTTCGGGCCCCTCGGGGATCAGATCGGCCAATTGTTCGACCATTGCCACATCCCCGTCGCGATACGCCTCGGTGGCCCGCTCGTAGAGCAGCCGGGCCCGCCCCGCCGGAGTGCCCTGATCGGACGGCGCGGGCGTCGCGTCGGCCCCCATATCGGATGGAACGGGGCCAAAGGTCCCGTCCGGCCGGTCGGCGGCCCGCCTGGACCACCGCTTGCGGATTCGCTCGTTGAAGGACTCGCCAGACTCGCTCACACCTACGGATTCTGCCCTGTGGGCCGCTCGAACGGCGGCCGGCGGGCGCCGGGACCGAGCGGAGGACGCTCCTCCCCGTACGATTGACCTTGGCGCCGAGGAGGCAGGCCGGTTCGTGCGATGCCCATCGCGCGGCGGAGGAGGCCCACGGATCGCCAGCCCGTCCGTAGCATCCCCGACTGAAGCCGAGAGACACGCAGCCGTGCCCACGCGCCATGACATCCGCAACGTCGCCATCGTCGCCCACGTCGACCACGGCAAGACCACCCTCGTCGACGCCATGCTGAAGCAGGCGGGCACGTTCAGTGCCCACCATCAGATGGACGACCGGGTGATGGACTCCAACGACCTGGAGCGCGAGAAGGGCATCACCATTCTCGCGAAGAACACCGCCGTCGCCTATCACCCCAAGGACGGTGGCCCCACGGTCACCATCAACATCATCGACACGCCCGGCCACGCCGACTTCGGCGGAGAGGTGGAGCGCGGCCTGTCGATGGTGGACGGTGTCGTGCTGCTCGTCGACGCTTCGGAAGGCCCGCTCCCGCAGACGCGTTTCGTGCTCCGCAAGGCGCTCGCGGCGAAGATGCCGGTCATCCTGTGCATCAACAAGGTCGACCGTCCCGACTCGCGCATCTCCGAGGTCGTCGACGAGACCTACGAGCTGTTCATGGACCTGGACGCGACCGAGGAGCAGATCGAGTTCCCCATCGTCTACGCGTGCGCGCGGGACGGTGTGGCCACCCTCGTGCGTCCCGCGGACGGCACCGTGCCGACCGACAGCGACAGCCTGGAGCCGTTCTTCCAGGCCATCCTGGACTCCATCCCGGCCCCGGAGTACGACGAGGGCGCGCCGCTCCAGGCGCACGTGACCAACCTGGACGCGTCCAACTTCCTCGGCCGGATCGCGCTGTGCCGTGTGCACCAGGGCACCATCCGCAAGGGCCAGCAGGCCGCGTGGTGCCGGCACGACGGCACCATCGAGCGGGTCAAGATCACCGAGCTGCTGATGACCGACCAGCTCGAGCGCAAGCCCGCCGAGGAGGCCGGCCCCGGCGACATCATCGCCATCGCCGGCATCCCGGAGATCATGATCGGCGACACCATCGCCGACCCCGAGGACCCGCGTCCGCTGCCGCTGATCACCGTGGACGAGCCCGCGATCTCGATGACCATCGGTACCAACTCCTCGCCGCTGGTGGGCAAGGGCGGCAAGGGCCACAAGGTCACCGCCCGCCTGGTGAAGGACCGCCTGGAGCGCGAACTGGTCGGCAACGTGTCGCTGCGTGTGCTGCCCACCGAGCGTCCCGACACGTGGGAGGTCCAGGGCCGCGGCGAGCTCGCGCTGGCGATCCTGGTGGAGACCATGCGCCGGGAGGGCTTCGAGCTCACCGTGGGCAAGCCGCAGGTGGTCACCCGCGAGGTGAACGGCAAGATCCACGAGCCGGTCGAGCGGCTGACCATCGACTCGCCCGAGGAGTACCTCGGCGCGATCACCCAGCTCCTGGCGTCCCGCAAGGGCCGTATGGAGACCATGACCAACCACGGCACCGGCTGGATCCGGATGGAGTTCGTGGTGCCCGCGCGCGGCCTGATCGGCTTCCGCACCGAGTTCCTCACGGACACTCGGGGCACCGGCATCGCGCACAGCGTGCACGAGGGCTACGAGCCGTGGTTCGGCGAGATTCGGACCCGCAACAACGGCTCGCTGGTCGCCGACCGCGCGGGTGTCGCGACGCCGTTCGCGATGATGAACCTGCAGGAGCGCGGCCAGATGTTCGTCGAGCCGACCACCGAGGTGTACGAGGGCATGATCGTCGGCGAGAACTCGCGCGCCGACGACATGGACGTCAACATCACCAAGGAGAAGAAGCTCACCAACATGCGCTCGTCGACCTCCGACGAGACCGAGAAGCTGATCCCGCCGCGCAAGCTCTCGCTGGAGCAGGCGCTGGAGTTCTGCCGTGAGGACGAGTGCATCGAGGTGACCCCGGAGACCGTGCGCATCCGCAAGGTCGTTCTCGATCAGAAGGAGCGTGGCCGCTCGGCCTCGCGCGCCAAGCGCTGATCGGTTGACGGTCGCCTTCGCGCGACCCGAAACGAGCCGGTGACCTGCGGTCGAACCCGCAGGTCACCGGCTTTTCGCATGCTGAGACCAAGTCGATATCTTTGCCCGGTTATATTCGTTATGTTGGCTATGTGCGCGAAATAATCGATCAATAATCGATCAACTTCGAAGTTCCAAAGAAACGCAAATGTTAATTACTTTTCGTTTCAAGGTTTACTCTGACTGCCTCTTGACGTCCGGGTAATTGGGTTGCGAGAGTCCGTGCGGCCACCAAACCAAACGGCACCCGGTCGAACCCGACCTCACCTCGGGGGTATTTGCGGCAATGACCATGCAACCCCAGCTGGTCCCGGAAGCGGGCGGACCCTCGGCTTCAGGGGAACCCGGCGCGATGCTCGACAAGACGGGCGTCGGCGCCGTACCGAAAGAGATCGTGGGGCGTTCGCCGAGCCAACTGGCCTGGCGGCGCTTTCGCAAGGATCGTATCGGTATGGTCTCGACGGCCATAGTGGTTTTCTTTTTCGTGGTCGCTTTCGCCGCGCCCTTGATCTCGAAGCTGTACGGCAAGAACCCTTACACGCGTTACGGCCAGACCGAGCCCGGGCTGCTCAACTCCCGCGGCTTCCCGATCGCGCCCAACGGCGGCATGTCCGGGGACTACTGGTTCGGCATCGAGCCGACGCTGGGTCGGGACGTGCTGACCCAGCTCGTCTACGGCATCCGGACCTCCCTGCTGCTCGCGATCATCGTGGTCCTGATCGTCACGATCACGGGCACCATCCTGGGGATCACGGCCGGCTACCTCGGCGGCCGGACCGACTACGTGATCAGTCGGGTCATCGACACCCTCCTGGCGATGCCCTCACAGCTGTTCTTCATCGCCTTCACGCCGATCGCCCTGGCACTGTTCGTGAGCGACCGCGAGACCACGCCGACCTGGCTCAGGGCCATGGCGCTGATCATCGTGCTGTCGCTCTTCGGCTGGTGCCGGATCGCCCGCATCCTGCGTGGGCAGGTGTTGTCGATGCGTGAGCGCGAGTTCATCGAAGCCGCCAAGATCAGCGGCGCGAGTTCCAGGCGGATCATCTTTCGCGAGCTCCTGCCCAACCTGTGGACCCCGATCCTGATCGTCGCGACGATCGAGGTGCCGACCTACGTCACCACCGAGGCCGCACTCTCCTTCCTCGGCGTCGGCATGACGGAGCCGACCCCCGACTGGGGCCGGATGATCCACAAGGGCTTCGAGAACATGCAGAGCGACGTCACGTACATGGCCTTCCCGGCCGCCGCGATGGTGATCTTCGTGCTCGCCTTCAACCTCTTCGGCGACTCGGTTCGCGACGCGCTGGACCCCAAGGCCAACCGGTAACGGGCAGCGGTCGTCCCCGGGTCGACGCGCATCAACCGCATCCTGTCGCGGCCTTCAAGTCTGCTTCTGGCACTTCCTGCACGCCGTAAAGCACAGCCGGGTGAACCCGGATTTTCTGATGAGGGGATTACATGAAAACGACGGGGAAGCACCGGTTCGCCGCGTTGCTCGCAGTGGGGGCCCTCGCGGCTTCGGCGTCCGCGTGCAGCAGCGGTGGCGGGGACGAGAAGGAAGAGCAGGGCAAGCCGCAGGCCAAGACCGCGGCGGTCTCCGTGGGTACGGCCGCGGACTCGAAGGGGCCCGCTGCCGAGATCCCCGGGGCCAAGAAGGGCGGCGTCGCCGGCGTCCTCAACCGCAGCGGCTTCTCCCACCTCGACCCGCAGCGCGCGTACGTCAGCAACCTGATGACCATCTCCGAACTGGTCTCCCGGCGCCTGACCTTCTACAAGAAGGAGGGCGACAAGACCACGCTCGTCGGCGACCTGGCCACGGACCCGGGCAGCACCACCGACGGTGGCAAGACCTGGAAGTTCACCCTGAAGGACAACCTCAAGTACGAGGACGGCTCGCCGATCGTCGCGGCGGACGTCAAGTACGGAGTGGAACGTTCCTTCCACAAGCCCTACAACCAGGGCCCCAAGTGGGTGCAGCAGTGGCTCACCGGCACCGAGAACTACTTCGAGGCCTACGAAGGTCCGTTCAACGGCAAGGAGTTGGGCCCGGACAAGATCGAGGTGCCCGACGCGAAGACGATCATCTTCAAGTTGACCGAGGCGCACCCCGACTTCCCCTTCGCGGTCGCCATGGGTACCTCGTCGCCGATGCCCAAGGCCAAGGAGACCAAGGACGACAACGACCGCAAGCCGTTCGCCAGCGGTCCGTACAAGGTCACCTCGCACGAGCCGGACAAGGCTCTGGTGCTGGACAAGAACCCGAACTGGGACCCGGCCACCGACGCGATCCGCCACCAGTACGTGGACCAGTTCAAGTTCGAGCTCGGTGTCGCGGCTCCGCAGCAGTTCCAGCGGCTGACCGCCGCGGCCGGCAGTGACGCCGCCGCGTTCACCCTCAACGAGCGCCCCGACGCCAACTTCGCGCAGCAGATCGCGACCGACCCGGCGCTCAAGAACCGGGTCACCGACGCCGTGGGTCCGTACACGAACCGCTGGGACATCAACAACAAGCGGATCACCGACGTCAACGTCCGCAAGGCGATGCTGACCGCGTTCCCGCGCAACTCGGCCCGACTGGCCGAAGGCGGCCCGACCGCCGGCGACTTCGCCAACTCGCTCGCGTCGGTGACGCAGCTCGGCTTCGCGCCGTACAAGAGCCTGTTCGACGGTCTGCCGCCGGACGGTGACCAGGCCAAGGCCAAGCAGATGCTGGAAGCGGCGGGCAAGGTCGGCCAGAAGGTCGTCTTCTGCTTCACCACGTCCAAGACCCAGCAGGAGCGCGCGCTGCCCATCATCGACTCGCTGAACAAGGCGGGCTTCCAGATGGAGCGCAAGGAGATCTCCGACAAGGAGTACTACGACGTCATCGGCAAGCTGGACACCCCCTGCGACCTGTACTGGGCCGGCTGGGGCGCGGACTGGCCGACCGGCGCCACCGTCTACACCCCGGTCTTCGACGGTCGCAAGATCGTCGACGACGGTGAGAACTACTCGCAGTACAACAACCCGAGCGTGAACACGGAGATCGACCGGATCCTCAAGATCACGGACGTGAACCAGCAGGCCGTCGAGTGGATGAAGCTGGACCAGAAGATCATGGAAGACGTGCCGACGATCCCGTACCTGTACCAGCGGCACCGTCTCGTCTACGGCCCGCAGATCGGTGGGGCCGGGCTGAACATCCACGGTGCGATCGACCTGCACAACGTCTTCGTCAAGTAGTAGCCGTCAGCCCCTCTTCCGGTTGATCCGACGGTGAAGCGTTCGGTCCGGGACCCCGAGATCGGGGTCCCGGACCGAACGCGACGGGACGGATCCACCCTCTGGGCACATCGCGGAGGAAGCCCGGCCTCATGCTTCGATTCCTGGTCCGTCGGCTGATCGGCGTAGTGGCGATCCTGCTCGTCGTCAGCGGCATCACCTTCTATCTGTTCTTCGCGGCCTCCGGTGCCGACGACGTCGTACGACTTTCGTGCGGTCGCAACTGCACCCCGGAGATGCGCGAAGTCGTCCGGCAGAACCTCGGCTTGGACAAATCCCTCATCGAACAGTTCTGGATCTTCATCTCGGGGATCTTCACGGGACGCACCATCGGCGACAAGGCGTGCGACGCGCCGTGCCTGGGCTACTCGTTCGCCAACAACGAGAACGTCTTCGACAAGCTGGCCGACCGTTTCCCGGTGACCCTGTCGCTCGCGATCGGCGCGATCCTGCTGTGCACCACGATCGGCATCGGGATGGGCGTGTTGGCCGCGCTCAAGCGCGGCAAGACCACGGACAAGGTGACCACCGGCGTCGCGCTGCTCAGTGGTTCCGCCCCGATCTACGTCCTGGGCCCGCTGTTCATCTACGTCTTCGTACAGCAACTCGGATGGCTCGACCGACCGACGGACCCCCCATCGTTCTTCGGTGATCCCGGAGGATGGGCGTCCGCGTTGCTGTTGCCGTGGATCTGTCTGATGACGATCCATATGGCGATGTACTGCCGCCTCACCAGATCCACCATGGTCGACGTGCTGTCCGAGGACTACGTCCGAACACTCAAGGCCAAGGGCCTGTCCGGACGCAGCGTCTACCTCAAACACGCGTTCCGCGGCGCGCTCAGCCCGATCGTCACCGTCCTGGGCGTGGACATCGGCGTCCTGATGAGCGGCACGATCATCACCGAGTCCACCTTCAGCCTGCATGGCATCGGGATGCTCGCGGTGACCTCGGTGGTCGACTCGGACCTGCCGATGATGATGGGCGTGGTGATGGTCGCGGCCACCTTCACGATGCTCGCGAACCTCGCGGTGGACATGGCCTACGCGGCCATCGACCCCCGGGTGCGGCTGTCATGACGGGCGGCCCGCGATGAGACTGCGCCGCGGCGCGGCCACGAGCCCCGCCCCATCCGAAGCGTCCACAAAGCCCACCACGGCCGCGACATCCACGGATGCCACGGTCTCCGACGAACAGGCCCGGGAGCAGGACATGGCCGCCGGCACCGACACCACCGACGGCACCCCGAGTCTGGTCAAGCAGCGGGATTCGAGCCCGTCCGGCGACCGGCCCGACGCGTTCTTGTCGGTCCGCGACCTACAGGTCCACTTCAGCACCGAGGACGGCGTGGTCAAGGCCGTCGACGGGTTGACCTTCGACGTCGAGAAGGGTCGCACGCTCGGCATCGTCGGCGAGTCCGGATCGGGCAAGTCGGTCTCCTCGCTGACCATCCTGGGGCTGCACAACCGCGAACGGACCAGGATCGAGGGCGAGATCCGGTTCGACGGCCACGAGTTGGTCAAGATGCCCGAGCGCAAGCTGCGCGATCTGCGCGGGCGACGGATCTCGATGATCTTCCAGGACCCGCTGACCGCGCTGTCGCCGTTCTACACGGTCGGCGAGCAGATCGCCGAGTCCTACCGTCGGCACACGGGCGCCAACCGGCACGACGCGCACGCGCGGGCCATCGAGATGCTGGACCGGGTGGGGATCCCCAACCCCAAGACCCGCGTGAACGACTATCCGCACCACTTCTCCGGCGGTATGCGCCAGCGCGCGATGATCGCGATGTCGCTGGTCTGCGACCCCGACCTGCTGATCGCCGACGAGCCCACGACCGCGCTCGACGTGACGGTCCAGGCACAGATCCTCGATCTGTTGCGGGACCTCCAGGACGAGTTCGGCACCGCGATCCTGTTCATCACGCACGACCTCGGCGTGATCGCGTCGATGGCGCACGACGTGCTGGTGATGTACGCCGGGCGCAGCGTGGAGAAGGGCACCGTGCGCGAGGTGCTGAAGAACCCCCGGCACCCGTACACGTGGGGGTTGTTGTCCTCGATGCCCAACCTGTCGGGCGACGTCGACATCCCGCTGCGGCCGGTGCGCGGCACCCCGCCGAGCCTGCTGGCGCCGCCTTCGGGCTGCCCGTTCCACCCGCGGTGCGACTACGTCGACACGGTGGGCGGCGATCGGTGTTCGACCGAGCGCCCGCCGCTCGCCCTGGTGGACGGCCGAGGTGCCGCGTGCCACCTGAGCGCCGAGGACAAGCAGCGGATCTTCATCGACGACGTCCGTCCGCTGCTGGGCTGATCGCCCCAGCCCGGCCGACGACGGTAGAAAGCAGGAGTAACGACGATGACCGAGACGATCAGCGAGTCCCCGGCGCCGACCCCGGACCCTGCGCCCGAGTCGCCCGGCGAGCCGCTGCTCGACGTGCGGGGCCTGACCAAGTACTTCCCCGTCAAGGGGGGCGGCCTGGTCCGCCGCAAGATGCTCCACGTGCGCGCGGTGGACGGGATCGACCTGTCGGTCGCGGCGGGGGAGAGCGTGGGTCTGGTCGGCGAGTCCGGTTGCGGCAAGTCCACGACCGGCCGGCTGATCAGCCGGCTGCTCGAACCCTCGGGCGGCACGATTCGCTACGACGGCAAGGACATCACGCACGCCACCCGGCGGCAGATCGCGCCCATCCGCACCGAGATCCAGATGATCTTCCAGGACCCGTACTCGTCGCTGAACCCGCGACAGACGGTGGGCGCGATCATCGCGTCGCCGATGGAGGTCAACGGGATCGATCCCGAGGGTGGCCGAAAAAAGCGGGTCCAGGAGCTCCTGGAGCGTGTGGGCCTGAACCCCGAGCACTACAACCGCTTCCCGCACGAGTTCTCCGGCGGGCAGCGACAGCGGATCGGCATCGCCCGCGCGCTGGCGCTGCAACCGAGGCTGATCGTGGCCGACGAGCCGGTCTCCGCGCTCGACGTGTCGATCCAGGCCCAGGTGATCAACCTGCTCCAGGGCCTGCAACGGGACCTGGGCATCGCCTTCGTGTTCATCGCGCACGACCTCGCGGTGGTCCGGCACTTCTCCCAGCGGGTCGCGGTGATGTACCTCGGCAAGATCGTGGAGATCGCCGACCGCACCTCGCTGTACTCCAACCCGCACCACCCGTACACGCACACGCTGCTGGCCGCGGTGCCGGAAGCGGACCCGGACAAGGGCGCGAACCGGACACGGGTGCACGCCTTCGGCGACATGCCCAGTCCGATCAACCCGCCGTCGGGTTGCCGGTTCCGCACCCGCTGCCCCAAGGCGCAGGACGTGTGCGCGAACGAGGAGCCGCCGCTGATCGGGATCGAGACCCTGCTCCAGGGCCATCGCGTCGCGTGCCACTTCCCGGGACCACTGGAGGCCACCGCGAAGGCCGAGGAGATCATGCCCGAGGAGCGAATCGAAGCGGCCCTGGAAGCGGGGATCATTTCCGACCCGGAGTAACGGCCGGTTGTTATATCGCAGTCAGGAACGGGATGCCACCGATTTGGTGGCATCCCGTTCTTCGTGCTTTCCTTGCAGGTCAGCTACGCGCGTTGAACCGGTATCGGCAGGCGATCCGCGCCGTCTCGACCGGCCGCGTGTCGTCACGCTCGGTAGCGTTTCTCGCCTATCGAGACGAGGTAGGGGCGTCCTATGGGCGTTCGCTCATCGGACTGTATGCTCCGGTCAGCGGTACATGGTGTCCGTTTGATACGGCTTCATTACTGGTCTCATATGTCTGGGTTTCGAGATTGATCATAGATTTACGTGATCAAACTGAAACCTGCAGGGGATTGGTCGCAGCCAATCGGTGACGGATAGTGGATCCGCTTGTGCTCGGAACCTGGTCACGCGCTCGGGGGCGCCGACTCTACGAGCAGCTGCAACGGAAGCTTCCCGCTTGGGAGCCCCGTTGCACTTCACTTCGGTAGTGATTCCATGAGGAGGCAACCCATGCGCGGAACAACGCGCGTGAAGTGGGTCGTCGGCATGGCCGTTCTCGGCCTGGCGGCGACTGCGTGTGGCAGCAGCGATGACGACAAGGGCAGCAAGGGCAGTGGCGGCGGGCTTCCCGCCGGCTACTACTCCGCCAGCAGCACCGAGCCGCAGAACCTGATTCAGCCGGCGAACTCGAACGAGACCGGTGGGTTCTACCCGCTGCAGCTCATGTTCCGCGGTCTGTACACCTACGACTCCAAGACCGGCCAGCCCGTGCCGGCCATGGCGCAGTCGGTGGAGAGCCCGGACTCGACGAACTACACCGTGAAGCTCAAGCCCGGGTGGACCTTCCACAACGGCGAGCCGGTCACGGCGAAGTCCTACGTCGACGCGTGGAACTGGGGCGCCAACTCCGAGAACAAGCAGATCAACTCGAGCTGGTTCGCCAAGATCGAGGGCTACGACGCGGTGCACCCGGAGAACGGTGCGCCGACGACCAAGGAGATGTCCGGCCTCAAGGTGGTGGACGACAACACGTTCACCATCAAGCTCACGCAGGCCGTCTCGTCCTTCAAGGCGAGCCTCGGCTACGTGGTCTACGCGCCGCTGCCGCAGGAGTTCTTCAAGGACCCCAAGAAGTACGGCGAGGCGCCGATCGGCAACGGTCCGTTCCAGCTGGACACCGCCAACGGCGGCTGGAACCACAAGAAGTCGATCACCGTGAAGAAGTACGACAAGTACGTCGGTGACGACAAGCCGAAGTCCAACGGTGTGCGTCTGGATATGTACACCACGTACGACGCCGCCTACACGGCGCTGCGCGACAACAAGCTCGACGTGATCGACCAGATCCCGACGGCCGCCGTGGGCAGCTTCAAGAAGGACCTGGGCGACCGCGCGATCGAGGCCCCGCAGTTCTCGATCCAGAAGATCGGCTTCCCGCTGTACGACGCCGGCTGGGGCGCGCCGGGCAAGGAGAAGGTCCGCCAGGGCCTGTCCATGGCGATCGACCGGGCGAGCATCGTCAAGGCGATCTACAAGGGCGCCGAGCAGCCGGCGACCGACTGGCTGGCCCCGAACATCCCGGGTTACAGCAAGGACATCACCGGCGAGCTGACCAAGTACGACCCGGCCAAGGCCCGTGAGCTGGTCACGGCCGGCGGTGGCATCCCCGGTGGCAAGCTCACCATCGCCACGAACGCGGACGGCCCGCACAAGGAATGGGTCACCGCGGTCTGCAACAGCATCAACGAGGCGCTGAAGCAGCCGGGCGCCTGCGAGCCGAAGCTGTACCCCGAGTTCAGCGTGGCGCGCAAGGACATCACCGACAAGAAGATGACCGGCGCGTACCGCACCGGCTGGCGTGCGGACTACCCGTTCCCGGACAACTTCCTCGCGGACGTCTACCTGACCGGTGCCGCCTCCAACGACTCGGGCTACTCCAGCCCGGTGTTCGACGACCTGGCCAAGCGTGCGATGGCCGCCCCGGACCAGACCGAGGGTGTCAAGCTCTGGCAGCAGGCCGAGCAGCAGATGGCGAAGGACGTTCCGTCCATCCCGCTGTGGTACTACGTGACCAAGGCCGGCTCCTCGACCAAGGTCTCCAACGTCCAGTTCGACCCGTACGGCAACCCGGTCTTCACCGAGGTCACCGTCAAGTAGTGATCCGGATATGACCCGGCGCTGACCACGGTCCGGCCGCACCCCAACGGTGCGGCCGGATCTTGGCGGTGGCGGGCCGGGCCGGCGTCGTGCGATCCATGACGCCGGCCACTGGTCCGATCCCCCGCCTCGGGCCGACGACGACAGCAGGAGGCTGGTATGGGGCGATATGTCGTACGGCGACTGCTCCAGATGATCCCGGTGTTCATCGGGACCACGTTCTTGATCTATTACATGGTGTATCAGCTGGGTGGCGACCCCATCTCGGCCATGTTCGGCGACAAGGGTGCCGACCCTGTCTTCGTGCGCCAGATGCGGGAAGAGTTCCACCTGAACGACCCGCTGATCGTGCAGTACTGGTACTACATCACCGACCTGCTCCATGGTGATTTCGGGACGAGCTTCAACGGCCGTCCCGTCGCCGACGAACTCAAGCGAGCCTTCCCGGTGTCGATCCGGCTCGCGATGATCGCGTTTGCGATCGAGGTCGTCGTCGGCGTCGGCTTGGGCCTGCTGTCCGGCCTGCGCCGCGGCAAGTTCGTCGACACGCTCGTACTCGCCGGCACGCTGGTGGTCATCTCGATCCCGGTCTTCGTGCTCGGCACCGTCGCCCAGTTCTGGCTGGGTTCGGAGTGGGGCATCTTCGAGGCCACCGCCACCGTGGGCGACGCGACCTGGAGTCAGCTCCTGCTGCCGGGCATCGTGCTCGGCTCACTTTCCTTGGCCTTCGTCGCCCGACTCACCCGGACCAGCGTCGCGGAAAACATGCGCGCCGACTACGTCCGGACCGCGACCGCCAAGGGTCTTCCGCGCCGCCGGGTGGTCACCCGCCACCTCCTGCGCAACTCGCTCATCCCCGTGGTGACGTTCCTCGGTGCGGATCTCGGCGCCTTGATGGCCGGCGCGATCGTGACCGAGGGCATCTTCAACGTCGACGGTGTCGGCCGCCTGATCTACCTCGCGGTCACCAAGCACGAGAGCTCGACAGTGGTCGGCGCGGTGGCGGCGTTGGTGATGATCTACCTGGTCATGAACCTGATCGTCGACCTGCTGTACGCCGTCCTGGACCCGAGGATCCGGTATGCCTGACATGAACAAGCAGCAGCGCGAACAGCTGCCGACCCGCAGCGACGAGCAGCCCCAATCCGCCATCGAGCTTCCCGGCATGCTGCTCGCGGACGAAGAGGGTACGACGCTGGAGAAGCGCGGCGCGTACTCCGCGCCGGATGCGCGGGGACCGCAGGACAAGCCTCGCGGAGCCTGGGCCGAGGCGTGGCGCGAGCTGCGCAACAGCCCGAGCTTCTACGTGTCGGGCGTGCTGCTGCTCTTCCTGGTGTTCATGGCGATCTTCCCGGGCGTGTTCACGAACATCGACCCGCGGCACTGTCCGATCCTGGACACCAACCAGGACCCGTCCGGCGACCACTGGTTCGGTACCAACGTCCAGGGTTGCGACGTGTACGCGCGCACCGTCTACGGCGCCCGTGCCTCGATCATCGTCGGCGTGGCCACGACCGCGCTGATCGTGGTCATCGGTGGCCTCATCGGTGCGCTTTCCGGCTACTTCGGCGGCTGGCTGGACACCATCCTGGCCCGCATCACGGACATCTTCTTCGGTATCCCGCTGCTGCTGGCGGCGCTGGTGTTCATGAGCTCGGTCAAGGACCGCACCGTGTGGACCGTGGTGGCCGCGCTCGGCGTCTTCGGTTGGATGCAGATCGCGCGCATCATGCGCGGCTCGGTGATCACGGTGAAGAAGTCCGACTACGTGGTGGCCGCCAGGGCACTCGGCGCCGGCACCCCGCGCATCCTGGGTCGGCACGTGCTGCCCAACGCGATCGCCCCGGTGATCGTGGTCGCGACCATCTCGCTCGGCACCTTCATCGCCACCGAGGCGACGCTGTCCTTCCTGGGCATCGGGCTGCCGCCCACCGAGATCTCGTGGGGCGCGGACATCAGCTCCGCGACCACCGCGCTGCGCGACTCGCCGTATCAGCTGATCTTCCCGTCGATCTTCCTCTCGGTCACGGTGTTCAGCTTCATCCTGCTCGGCGACGCGGTGCGCGACGCCCTCGACCCGAAGCTCCGCTGAGGGAGGGGACAGACAAGTGACGACGATCGACACGAAGAACAAGCCCGAGGGCTCGGGCCCGGCCGCCGCCGCGCCGCTGCTCGAAGTGGACAACCTCCACGTCGAGTTCCGCACCCGCGACGGCGTGGCCAAGGCGATCAACGGTGTCTCGTACGACGTCAGCGCCGGCGAGACGCTCGCGGTGCTCGGCGAGTCCGGGTCCGGCAAGTCGGTGACCGCGCAGACGATCATGGGCATCCTGGACATGCCGCCGGGGCACATCACCGGTGGCGAGATCCGCTTCCACGGCAAGGACATGCTCAAGATGTCCAAGGAGGAGCGCCGGAAGATCCGCGGCCAGAAGATCTCGATGATCTTCCAGGACGCGCTCTCCGCGCTCAACCCGGTGTACTCGGTCGGCTTCCAGCTCGCCGAGATGTTCACCGTGCACCGTGGGATGTCCAAGAAGGACGCCAAGCTCAAGTCCATCGAGCTGATGGACCAGGTGCGCATCCCGGCCGCCAAGGACCGGGTGAACGACTACCCGCACCAGTTCTCCGGCGGCATGCGCCAGCGCATCATGATCGCGATGGCGCTCGCGCTGGACCCCGAGCTGATCATCGCGGACGAGCCGACCACGGCGCTCGACGTGACCGTGCAGGCGCAGGTGATGGATCTGCTCGCGGAACTCCAGCGCGAGCGCAACATGGGTCTGATCCTGATCACCCACGACCTCGGCGTGGTCGCCGACGTCGCGGACAAGATCGCGGTCATGTACGCGGGCCGGATCGTCGAGCAGGCGCCGGTGCGCGAGCTGTACCGGCAGCCGACCCACCCGTACACCAAGGGTCTGCTCGAGTCGATCCCGCGGCTGGACCACAAGGGTCGCGAGCTGTACGCGATCAAGGGTCTGCCGCCGAACCTGATGCGCATCCCGTCCGGCTGCGCGTTCAACCCACGCTGCCCGTATGCGCAGGACGTGTGTCGCAGCGAGATTCCGCCGCTGCACGAGATCTCGGTCGGGCGTGGCAGCGCATGCCACTTCTGGGAGACCGTGATGGAGGGAGAAGTCCGTGGCTGAGTCCCCGAACGGCGCGACCAGCGCCGATCCGCGCAAGATCGTCAAGCCGGTGGCGCAGGGCGAGCCGATCCTTCAGGTGCGGGGGCTGGTCAAGCACTTCCCGATCACCCAGGGCATCCTCTTCCAGAAGAAGATCGGTGCCGTCAAGGCCGTCGACGGCGTCACCTTCGACCTGATGAAGGGCGAGACCCTCGGCCTCGTCGGCGAGTCGGGTTGCGGCAAGTCCACGGTCGCCCGGTTGCTGATGAACCTGGAGTCGATCACCGCGGGCAGCGTGCTGTACAAGGGCGACGACCTGGCCAAGTTGTCCGGTCGCGCGCTCAAGGCCGTGCGTCGCAACATCCAGATGGTCTTCCAGGACCCGTACACCTCGCTGAACCCGCGGATGACGGTCGCCGACATCATCGGCGAGCCGTACGACATCCACCCGGAGGTCGCGCCCAGGGGCGACCGCAAGCGGCGTGTGCAGGAACTGCTCGAACTGGTCGGCCTGAACCCGGAGCACATCAACCGGTATCCGCACCAGTTCTCCGGCGGTCAGCGCCAGCGCATCGGGATCGCCCGGGGCCTCGCGCTGAACCCGGAGATCATCATCGCGGACGAGCCGGTCTCCGCACTGGACGTGTCGGTGCAGGCCCAGGTGGTCAACCTGCTGGAGAAGCTGCAGAACGAACTGGGTCTGTCGTACCTGTTCATCGCGCACGACCTCTCCGTGGTGCGGCACATCTCGGACCGCGTCGCGGTGATGTACCTCGGGCGGATCGCCGAGATCGGCACGGACGCGCAGATCTACGACCACCCGACGCACCCGTACACCCAGGCGCTGCTGTCCGCGGTGCCGGTGCCGGACCCGGACGGCCGTGAGCACCGCGAGCGGATCATCCTCACCGGTGACGTGCCGTCGCCGGCGAACCCGCCCTCGGGCTGCCGATTCCGCACCCGGTGCTGGAAGGCGCAGGACATCTGCGCCGAGCAGGAGCCGCTGCTGGAGATCCGCAAGGGCCTCTCCGGCCTGGGCGCGCACGACAGCGCGTGCCACTTCGCCGAGGAGAAGGACATAGTCGGCGCGGCCTGATTCATGTCCGACCGACAGCGCCCGCCGTTCCCGATCGGGAACGGCGGGCGCTGTGGCATGTGGCGGCTCGTGCGGGCCGGCTCGCTCGACGCCGGGCGGGCCGGGTGTCGGCTGCCGGTGGGTCAGCCGGTCGCCGGGCGCGCCAATGCGCGGCGCAGGAAGTCGACCTGAAGGAGCAGGAGATTCTCCGCGACCTGCTCCTGCGGCGTCATGTGGGTGACACCGGACAGCGGTAGCACCTCGTGCGGGTAGCCCGCCGCGAGCAGGCTGCTGCTCAGGCGCAGCGTGTGCGCCGCGACCACGTTGTCGTCGGCGAGACCGTGCACCAGCATCAGCGGCCGGTGGGTCGGCGCCTGCTCGCCCGGCCCGGCGCCGACGACCAGCGAGTTCCGACGGTAGGCGTCCGGCTGCTCGGCCGGCAGGCCGAGGTAGCGCTCGGTGTAGTGCGTGTCGTACAGCTCCCAGGCGGTGACCGGGGCGCCGGCGACCGCCGCGTGGAAGACGTCCGGGCGGCGCAGCACGGCCAGCGCCGACAGGTAGCCGCCGTAGGACCAGCCCCGGATGCCCACCCGCGTGGTGTCCAGCCAGGGCCGCTCGGCGGCGACCGCCGCCAGCGCGTCCACCTGGTCCTGGAGGGTGACCGAGCCGAGGTCGAGGTGGACCGACTTCTCCCACTCGGGGGAGTGCCCGGGCGTGCCCCGGCCGTCCGCGACCAGCACCGCGAAGCCCTGGTCGGCGAACCACTGCGAGGTCAGGTGCGGGTTGCGCGCGGCGAGCACACGCGGGCCGTGCGGGCCGCCGTACGGGTCCAGCAGGATCGGCAGCCGTTCGCCGGAGGCGGGGTCGAACCCGGTCGGCAGCAGCAGGGCGCACGGGATGTCGCGGGCACCGGCGCGGAGCAGCTCGACCCGCGCGGTGAGCACGGGAGTGGCCGCGTGCGAGGTGATCTCGGCGAGCTCGGCACCGGCGCGGTGCACGGTGACCCGGGCGCCGAAGCGGTCGAGCGAGGAGGACAGCAGCACCGTGGTGTCGCCGGAGCGCACCGCGTTGTGCACGCCGGGTTCGGCACTGACCCGGGTTACCCCGTCGGCGGCGACCCGGTACACGTGGATCTCGCCGATCTCGGGGTCGCTCGCATCGGTGCCCGCCGACGCGGTGATCAGCACGTCCTCGTCGGCGACGTCCAGGATCGAGCGCACGAACAGGCGCCGGTCGGTCAGCTCCTTGTCCGCGACCACCACGCGGCGGGCGCCGTCGGCGTCGACCAGCCGGACCAGCCGGCCGTCCGGTGTCCACGCGGGCACGCCCGGGACCAGGTCGATCCACACGTCGTCGCTCTCGTCGTGCAGCTCGCGGGTGGTTCCGGCGGCGATGTCGACGGCGAGGGTGAGCAGGTGCTTCTGGTCGCGCGGCTGCACGCTCAGCAGCGGGTCGCCGCCGGCCGACCAGTGCACGCTCGCCAGGTAGGGGTACGCCGCGCGATCCCAGGTCAGCTCGGTACGGGAGCCGTCGAGGCCGATCAGCCACGCGGTGACCTCGGCATTGGGGGTGCCGGCCGCGGGATAGGCGACCCGGGTGGGCGCACTGGCCGGGTTGGCCGGGTCGCTGATCCACCAGCGGTCCACCGGCGCGTCGTCCACGCGCGCGACGATCAGCGCGGAGCCGTCGGGCGCCCACCAGTAGCCCCGGTAGCGGGACATCTCCTCGGCGGCGATGAACTCGGCCAGGCCCCAGACGACTTCGTCGCCGTCGGGCTCGGCGAGCGCGGTGTCCCCGGAGCCGTCGGCGGCGACCACCCGCAGTGCGCCGGCCGCCGCGTAGGCGATGTGCGTGCCGGTCGGGGAGGGACGCGGATCGATCACCGGGCCGGGCACGGCCAGCTCGCGCGGGGCCTCCCCGTCGGCGAGGGACACGGCGAACAGCCGGCCCGAAAGGGTGAAAGCCGCCAGATCGCCCGCGCTGTCGAGCGCGTAACCGACGATGCCGGCCGCCCCCTCGCGACTGCGTTCGCGCCGGGCCCGCTCCTCGGCGGAGAGGTCCTCGGCCGCGCCGCCGAGCAGCACCGCGGGATCGGCCACCAGGCGCTCGACGCCGGTCTCGGGATCGAGCGTCCACAGGCACGTGGTGGGGTCGTCGGCGGCCTTGGACCGCAGGAAAGTGATCCGGCCGTCGGCGATGCCGAAGCTGCGCGGAGCGCCTTGGGTGAAGCGCTGCGTGCGGGCGTATTGCCGGGGAAATGTGATCTCCGAGCTCATGCGCCACAGCGTACGTGGCGGGGGCGTCGAGGGAAGGGGAGACCGAGGGAGAGTGCGGACGCCAGTACGAAGACCACCTCGCGCCCGCTGAACGAGTGAACGCTGTTCGTGATCGCCGGCTTACAGTCTGTGTATAGACATGTCCCTTTGGGTCCGGTGGCCGGCTTCCCCGAGCAAGCCTCGGACCCCCTGCGCACAGGAGGTGCGTGACCGTGGTGGTGTCCGTCTCCGCCGTGCTGCTGCTCGGTGTCACCGTCGTCTTCTTCGTCCGGAAGTCCGCGCTCAGGCCCTTCCACGCGATCATCTGCACGATGCTCGGCTTCTATCTGTCGACGACGTCGATGGCCCCCTCGATCCGCGACGCGGGCACGAGCTTCGCCGGTGTGCTGAACGACATTCATTTCTGAGCGGGTTCGGTTGGCGTGGGTTCGGGGGGCGCTCCCGGGGTGGTGCGGTGCGGGTGCGCCGAGCGACATCCAGGTCTGAGCGGTTCCGTCGGCGTGGGGTCCGGGGGTCGCTCCCGACCCGGTTGGCGGGTGGGCTTTGTAGGCTCGTCTGCCATGACCAATCGATGGCTGGCCAATACCGGTGGCACCCGCGGGCCCGAGTACGCCGAGCGGTTTCGCCGACTCGCCGCCGAAGGGCGGGACATGCACGGCGAGGCGCGGTTCTGCGACGCGCTGCTGTCCGAGCCCGCGCGCGTGCTGGACGCGGGCTGCGGGACGGGACGGGTGGCGATCGAGCTGGCCCGGCAGGGTCACGAGGTGGTCGGCGTCGACCTGGACTCCTCGATGCTGGCCGAGGCCGAGGCCGCGGCGCCCGGACTGACCTGGGTGCTCGACGACCTCGCCGACCTGGACCCGCTGCCGCTGGGCGGGCGCGGCAGCTTCGACCTGGTGGTGGCCGCCGGCAACGTGATGATCTTCCTGACGCCGGGCAGCGAGGCCGAGGTCGTGCGCACGCTGGCCAGGATGCTGAAGCCGGGCGGGATCCTGGTCGCCGGGTTCAGCCTCGCGGGCGGTCCCGGCGGGGTGGGGGCCACGATCGACGTCGAACAGTACGACGCCGCGTGCGCGGCGGCCGGCCTGACCCGCCGCACCCGGTACGCCGGCTGGGCGCGTGAGCCCTGGATCGACGGCGGCGACTACCTGGTGGCCGTGCACGCGAGGCCGGCCGGCTGAGTCCGCGAGTGCGGGGTCGGCGCGCAGGCCACCCGGATCGGCTGCGTAGGCTGTCGAACATGACCGAACGCACTGCCGAGAGCCCGCTGCGCCTGTTGCTCGTCCACGCCCACCCGGACGACGAAGTGATCAACAACGGCGCGTCGATGGCGCGCTACGCGGCCGAGGGTGTGCACGTCACGCTCGTCACCTGCACGCTCGGCGAGGAGGGCGAGATCCTGGTCCCCGAGCTGGCCCACCTGGCGGCCGATCGCGAGGATGCGCTCGGGCCGCACCGGATGACCGAGATCGCCGACTCGATGAAGGTGCTCGGCATCTCGGACCAGCGCTTTCTGGGCGGCCCGGGCCGCTACCGCGACTCCGGGATGATGGGCGTGCCGAGCAACGAGCGGCCCGACTGCTTCTGGCAGGCCGATGTCGACGAGGCCGCCGCGCACCTGGTGCGGGTGATCCGCGAGGTGCGCCCGCAGGTGCTCGCCACCTACGACGAGCGCGGCGGCTACGGCCACCCGGACCACATCCAGGCGCACCGGGTGGCGCTGCGCGCCGCCGAGTCGGCGGCCGACCCCACCTACGCCGAGGGCGAGGGCGAGTCCTGGACGATCGCGAAGATCTACTACAACGTGATGCCCCGGTCGGTTCTCAAGGCCGGCATCGAGCGGATGATCGAGGCGGGCCAGGAGGTGCCGTTCACCGTGGTCGAGGTGGACGAGTTGCCGTTCGCGGTGGACGACGACCAGGTCACCACCGCCGTGGACGCGGGCGACTACGTGGGCGCGAAGTTCGACGCGCTGCGGGCATATCCCACCCAGGTCTCGGTGGAGGACGGCTTCTTCGCGCTGTCCAACAACATCGGCCAGAGCATCATGTCGGTCGAGCACTATCGACTGATCCGCGGCGAACTCGGGCCCACCGGCCCGGACGGCCGCGAGGACGACCTGTTCGCCGGACTGCGCCCGTAAGGTAGCCCTCGTGCCAGACAAAGCCGGCCGCATCGCGGCATATGTCGTGCTGTTCCTGCTCGGCGTGGTGATCGCCTTCATCGGGGCGTTCACCCAGGCCGCCTACCCGCCCGCGGGGCTGATCGTCGCGCTCGCGGGCAGTGGCGGCCTGTTCGTCGCGGGCGGTTCGTTGCTCAAGACGAAGGCGGGCGCCGCCGTACCGGTGGCCGGCTGGATGCTGACCGTGCTGTGGCTGGCGAGTTGGACCAAGCCCGAGGGCGACTGGATCTTCGTCAGCGGGTTCCTGTCCTACATCTTCCTGCTCGGCGGCACGATCTTCGGTGTCGCCGCGGCCACCTACCCTTGGGGCGGCATCAAACCCGTCCTTCTTTCGGGTGAATCGGTGAAGACGCGTACGAGGTGAGTCCCTTGCCCCGCCATGCTTGCCGACGGCGCGTGCTCCGAGGCAGGCGACAGTGTGGGGTAACGGTGTGGCAGGAGCGCAGTATTGTGGTTGCCGAGGTGCGGTGCGTGTCATGTCCTGTCCATGGGGCCGTCGCGACCGACTCCTCTAGCCCGTCGTACCGGGCAACCTCGGTGGCCGAGTTCGTCCACTCGCTTTCGATGGGGAGCAGGAAAACCCTCGGAGGCGGTGTCACGACCCGCACACGGCGTGTGTCAACGCACCGTCGTCGCACTTTCCTGGATACCGTCCGACCCCGGGCGGGGGCGGCCGTGCGCCGCCACGCAACCTTCAGCTGTCGGAGAGCTCGTTCTTCGTGAGTAACGACCAGCCCCCCACGCCCGACGACCCGGGCGCGCAGCCGCGCCGCGACGATGTCGGCGGTGATCCGCATCCGTTCTTCGGACGGGTCGGCCGCCCGTCGCCGGCTGCGCCCGCTGCCCGTGAGCGATCCGCCGCGCCCGCGTCGTCTCCGCATCCATCCCCCGATCCGTTCGGGGACGACGACGAGTTCGCGTCGTGGTTCGACGACGAACCGCCCCGACCCGCGCCCGTCGCGGGGCCGCCGGGTGGCTCGTCGTGGCCCAGCGCGGACGACGATGTGTCACCCGTCGCGGAACCGCCTCGACAGGAGGCCCCGCCGGTGGGGCCCAACGGGTTGCCGCAGCGCGTTCCCGGCGCCTCGGGAGCCCGGAGTCTGACGGCCGACGGTACGGGCGCGCCCGGTCCGGTGCCGTTCTCGGACGCGCCGCCGTCGGCCTTCGTACCGGCGCAGTCCGGGCAGCCGCCGGCCCACCGGCAACCGCCGCACGGGCAACCGCACTCCGTCGCGCCCGCCGCGCACTCGGGCGAGCGCGGCGCGGGGGTGCCCGGTGCGGGCCTGGACGACGCCGGCTACGGGCCGACGACCGGGGGAGAGCCGTTCGGCCACCCGACCGGGCCGGTCGATCCGGTGCCGGGCCAGCCACCCGCGGAGAGCGGCGGACTGCCGACCCGGGTGGGTCGGCGTCGGCTGATCGCCGGCTTCGGCACGCCCGAGGCCGGCCCGGTGCCGGCGCCGCCCACCGAGGAGGCGGTCGCCGAGTCGGACGCCGAGTCCGGTGACCAGACCATGACCACCCGGGTCAGCATCAAGATCCCCGGGTCCCGGCCGATCCCGCCGGTGGTGCTGCGCGGCCAGGCCCCGCTGCCCTCGCAGGACCCGCCCCGCTGGACGCGCGACGGCGAGGCCGACGGGCCGTACGAGTACCAGACGCGGCAGGAACAGGACGCCGCCGACCACGGGTTCCCGCAGTACGGCACGACGGACGCGCACGCGGCGGAGACCGGCGCGGCGCACCCCGACGACACCGAGGACCACGCCGACGATCCGCGGCCCGCGCCCGCCCGACCGCGGCGGCGCAAGCCGAAGGCGCTGATCGCGTGCGCGGCCGGGCTCGCGGTGCTGGGCGGGGTGTACGGCGCGTCGCTGGCCTATGCCGGCGGCGGGGTGCCGCGCGGCACGTCCGTGCTCGGCGTCAACATCGGCGGCCAGTCCCGGGACGAGGCCGTTCGTACGCTCGAGCAAAAGCTCGGCGACCGCACCACGAAGCCGATCCGACTCACCCTGGCGGGCAAGCAGCTCCAACTCGACCCGGCCGTGGCCGGACTGCTGCTCGACGCCCGGGCGACGGTCAGCGAGGCGTCGAAGGGCGGGATGAACCCGCTCACCTCGGTGCCGGCGATGCTCGGCAAGACCCGGGAGACGGCGCCGCGTACGGTAGTGGACCCGGTCAAGCTGGGGGCCGAGCTGGAGGCGCTGGCCGCCGAGGCCGGCGGCGCGCAATCGGACGGCGGCATCTCGTTCGCGGGTGGTCAGGCCGCCGCGGTCGCGCCGAACAAGGGCAAGGTGTTGGACACCCCCGCCGCGGTCAAGTTGGTCCAGGCGGCCTTCCTGCGCGGCAACGGTCCGGTCGAACTGCCCACCAAAACCGCCGACCCCAAGGTCACGCAGGCCGAAGTGGACCGCGCGATGCGCGAGTTCGCGGTGCCCGCGATGTCCGGACCGGTCACCCTGACGGCCGGCAACAAGAGCCTCAAGCTGACCCCGGCCGTGCTTTCGAAGTACCTCACCATGGTCGCGGACGGCAGCGGCAGGCTACAGCCCAAGATCGACGTGAACGGCCTGCAGGACGAACTGGGCCAGACCTTCTCCTCGGTCGGCGACAAGCCGAAGAACGCGTCGTTCAAGGTCGAGGGCAAATTGGCGGCCGGCGCCAAGGTGTCCGTCGTACCGTCCGTGGCGGGCAAGGGCGTCTCCGGCGCGACCGCGGCGGACGCGCTGCTGACGGTGCTGGCCAAGACCGGCTCGGCGCGCACCGCGAAGGTCAACCTCGGCCCGATCGAGCCGGAACTGACCACCGAGGCGGCGAACAAGCTCGGCATCACCGAGGTGATGTCGACGTACACGACGAACTACCCGTACGCCGCATACCGGTTGACCAACATCCACCGGGCCGCCGATCTGATCAACGGCTCGGTGATCAAGCCCGGCGACACCTGGAGCCTGAACAAGACGGTCGGCGAGCGCACCGCCGAGAACGGCTTCGCCAAGGGCACGATCATCAACAACGGGCGCTTCCAGACCGACTTCGGCGGCGGCGTGTCGCAGGTGGCCACGACAACCTTCAACGCGGTGTTCTTCGCCGGGCTCAAGGACGTCATGCACCGCCCGCACAGCTTCTGGATCGACCGCTACCCGCCCGGCCGCGAGGCCACCGTGGCCTGGCCCTCGCTGGACCTGAAGTTCCAGAACGACTCCGGGAAGAACGTCTTTCTGGAGTCCAAGTACACCGATTCCACGGTGACCGTGACCCTGCTCGGCACGCGCCGGTTCGACGACATCAAGGCCGAGCCGGGCAGCAAGTACGACGTGGTCAAGCCCAAGTCGGTGGTGGACAAGTCGGCCGGCTGCGTGGAGCAGGCCGCCTCCGACGGGTTCAAGATCGACGTGACGCGGGTGTTCATCCAGGGCGGCAAGGAGACCGCGCGGGAGAAGTTCCACACCAAGTACGACCCGGCGGACAAGATCACCTGTGATCGCACCGGCGGCGCGGAGGGCGAGGGGCAGGGACGCACGGCGGACTCACCACCGCCGGGCGCGATGCCGATGCGCGTCTCGGACGACTAGGGCGCACTCGCTCGAACGCCGGACGGGCGCCATGCCCGTCCGGCGTCGTGCGTTCGGGCCCGGCCCGGGGGCGGGTCAGTCCGTGGGGCGGCCCACGTCACGGGACAGGTCCAGGGCCAGGAAGCGGTCCAGGTGGGCCAGCGCCTCGAACCGGGCGCCGGGCGCCAGTCCCTGATCGCGGGCCAGCTCGACCATCAGCCGAAGCGCGGTGCGGGTGTCCAGGCCGTCGTCGAGCGCGGCGTGGATCGGCTCCACCGCCTCGCTCGGCAGCGCCCGGGACGGGGACTCGGCGCACTGCGCCGTCCGGGCACGCAGTTCGGCGAGCGTGCGCTCGGCCTCGCCGGCACCGTGATAGCCCTTCGGGTCCGCCCGCAGCGGCTCGTCCGCGGCCAGTGAGAGCAGGAGCAGACGCAGCGCGAGGGGGTCCTCGGGGTGCGGGACCGGGCGCCGCGGGGCCGCCTCGATCAGCGCCGCCGGATGCAGCACGTGCACCCGGGCCCTCGGGCCCTGATCGCCGCTCTCGCCGATGTACAGGTCGATCGCGCCGTCCGGCTGCCCGGTGGTGGGCACCGGCATGTTGTACCGTCCGTAGCCCGCCGCGTTCGCCACCTGGGCGCGGTACGGCAGCTGATGGATGGTCACGGTCAGTCGATGCCGACCCGCGACGCGGCGGAAGGTGTCGGCGAGGATCGCCGCGCGCAACGAGCGGCTCGGATACGCGACGCGCACCCGTCTGCCGATCGAGGTGATCACGGGCTCGGACTTGCCGGTCTGGGAGTCGGTCAGTCGCACCATGCGCCCACGGTAGGCGCCCATGACATCCATGACACGCCCATGACATCCATGACATCTGTCATGGCGCGATCAGGAGGTTTCCCACTTCGCCGGTTGCGCGCGCGCCGCCACTGTGGATCCATGACGATCACGGCTGGAAAACAGACGACCGCGCCGGCCGTCGCGCTCAGCGGGGTGCGCAAGAGCTTCGGCGACCTGCGTGCCGTGGACGGGCTCGATCTGGAGCTGCGCCAGGGCGAGACGGTCGCACTGCTGGGCCCCAACGGTGCCGGCAAGTCCACCACGCTGGACCTGCTGCTGGGCCTGAGCCGGCCCACCGAGGGCACCGTCGCGCTGTTCGGCGGCGACCCGCGCGACGCGATCCGCCTGGGCCGGGTCGGCGCGATGTTGCAGAGCGGCGGCCTGATGCCGGACGTGACCGTCGGCGAGATGGTCAAGCTGGCCCGCGACCTGCACCCGCGCCCGTTGCCGCAGGCGCAGGTGCTGCGTCGGGCGGGCATCGAGGACCTGGTCGGCAAGAACGTCGCCAAGCTCTCCGGCGGGCAGGCCCAGCGGGTGCGCTTCGCGGTCGCCATCGCCGGCGAGGTGGACCTGATCGTCCTGGACGAACCCACCACCGGCATGGACGTGGACAGCCAGCAGCGGTTCTGGGGGAGCATGCGCGAGCAGGCCGAGTTGGGCCGCACCGTGCTGTTCGCGACGCACTACCTGGAAGAGGCGGACAACGTCGCCGACCGGGTGCTCGTGCTGCACCGCGGCAGACTGCTCGCCGACGCGAGCGCCGCGCAGATCAAGGCCCGCGCCGGACTGCGCCGGATCGCCTTCGACCTGACCGAGACGGTCGAGCGGTACGAGCCCACCCTGCGCGCGCTGCCCGGCGTCGTACAGCTCGAACTCGGCGGCAACACCGTGCGCATACGCAGCGACGACGCCGACGAGACGGTCGCCGCGATCTACGCCGCGGGCCTTCGGCCGCGCGGCCTGGAAGTGGCCGGACTCGGCCTGGAGCAGGCGTTCCTGGCGATCACCCAGCAGGCGGACGAGGCGGAAGGCATGGAGATCGCGTCATGAGGACCCTGATGAGGCTGGAGATCCTGCGGATGCTGCGCAACCGCCGGTACCTGATCTTCACGCTCGCCTACCCGGTCGCGATGTACCTGATCTTCGGCAGCCAGTCGGGTGATGTCGACGGCACGGACGTCGCCGCCTACGTCATGGTGTCGATGGCCTCGTTCGGCGCGGTCGGCGCGACGCTCAGCGCGGGCGTGCAGCGGATCGCGGCGGAGCGGCAGAGCGGCTGGACCCGCCAGCTCCGGCTGACCACGCTGACCGGGCGGCAGTACGTGATCTCCAAGCTCGCGTCGGCGGCGGTGGTCGGCCTGCCCGCGATCGTGCTGGTGCTGTTCACCGGTTTCCTGCGCGGGGTGCGGCTGGACCCGTGGCAGTGGGGCGTGCTCGTGATCGCGCTGTGGTTCGGCTCGTTCGTGTTCGCGGTACTGGGGATCGGGCTGGGCTATCTGGTCGCGCCCGACTCCGCCCAGCCGGTGTTCATGCTGGTCTACCTGGGCATGGCGGTGCTCGGCGGGATGTGGGTCCCGTTGACCGGGTTCCCGCGACTGCTCCAGGACATCGGGCATGTGATGCCGACCTACCGGTTCGGCCAACTCGGGTGGGAGGTGCTGGCCGGCCGGCATCCCCGGATGTCGGACATCGCGATCCTGGCGCTGTATCTGGTCGCGTTCACCGCGTTGGCGGCGTGGCGCTACCGTCGCGACGAACAAAAGGTCGCGGCCTGAGCCGGGAAGGCTCGCGGCACCGGATCCCGTCCACGGAGGAGCACACGGCATGAACTGGTCGGACCCGACGCGGCAGGACAGCGCGCGAGGGCGGGCGATCCGGATGTCGTGGTCGTTGTTGTGGCTGTTCTTCCTCACTCCGGTCGTGCACGACCTGGCGACCGGGGGCTACGGCCCGGCGCGGCTGGCACTGGGCTCGTTCGGGCTGCTGGTGGTGGTGATCTGCTACGTCTCGCTGGTGTTCGGTGGGATCGGCTGGTTCGGCCTGTTCGGCCGGGTGGAGGGCGCACTGCGCCGGGTGCTGGACACCGATCGCACCCTGCGACTGACCTGTCTGCTGCTGTGGGCTACCTCGGTCGGGCTGATCCTGGCCTTCGACGACGCGTGGCTGGGTCTGATGGTCTACGTGTCGGTGTCGCTGGGGTCCGGGCTGCGCTTCCCGCAGTCGATGTGGGCGATCCTGGGCTGCGTGCTGACCGGGCTGGCCCTGGGCACGCTGCTGGACGCGGCCGGGAACGACATCCTGGTGCTCGCGTTCGTCACGGTGCTCACCGGCGGGCTGATGATCGGGGTGCGCCGACTCCTGGAGACGCTGGCCGAGCTGCGCGAGGCCCGGGAGATCGTGGCCCAGCTCTCCGCGAACGAGGAGCGCCTGCGGATGGCCCGCGACCTGCACGACGTGCTCGGCCACTCGTTGTCGCTGATCACGCTCAAGAGCGAACTCGCCGGCCGATTCCTGCCCGGGCACGTCGAGCGCGCGGCGGAACAGGTCGCGGACATCGAGCGGGTCAGCCGGCAGGCGCTCGTGGACGTACGCGAGGCGGTCGGCGGCTATCGGCGCCCGACCTTCGCGGTCGAACTGGCGGGCGCCCGGATCGCCTCCCGGGCGGTGGGCATCGAGCTTGCCCTGGTGCCCGAACAGTGGCCGGTGTGCCCCGATCCGGAGGCCGAGGCGGTGCTCGCGTGGGCGCTGCGCGAGGCGGTCACCAACACGATGCGACACAGCGGCGCGCGGCGCTGCACGGTCACGCTGGGCACGGGACAGGTGTGGAGCCTGGACATCGCGGACGACGGGCGCGGTGCGGCGCGGTGCGAGGGAAACGGGTTGACCGGGCTGCGCGAGCGGTTCGCGTCGGCCGGCGGCGACATTCGAGTGGGTGCTCCCGACGGGGGCCGCGGGTTCATATTGACCGCTTCGGTCCCGGTGCTTCCCGGTAAGGACGAGGTGGGGCAGATCGATCCCGGGGTGAACCGCTAACGTTCGGGCCGTGATCAACGTGCTGCTCGCCGAGGACCAGGCCATGGTGCGCGAGGCGCTGGCCGCGTTGCTCGGCCTGGAGGAGGACATTCGTGTCGTCGCCCAGGTCGCGCGCGGGGACGAGGTGCTGGAGGCGATTCGCACCAGCGGCGCCGACGTGGCGCTGCTGGACATCGAGATGCCCGGCCAGGACGGCCTCGCCGCCGCCGCCGAGCTGCGCCGGGCCGTACCCGGGTGCCGGATCGTCATGCTGACCACGTTCGGCCGGCCCGGCTATCTGCGTCGGGCGATGGAGCTGGGCGCGGACGCGTTCCTGGTCAAGGACGCGCCCGCGGCCCAACTGGCCGACGCCGTCCGGCGGGTGCTGCGCGGTGAGCGGGTGATCGACCCCACGCTCGCGGCGACCGCGCTCTCGGTGGGCGCCGATCCGCTGACCGAGCGCGAGCGCGACGTGTTGCGGGCGGCGGCCGACGGCTCGACGGTGTCCGAGATCGCTTCGCGGCTGCACCTGTCCGAGGGCACCGTGCGCAACCACCTGTCCTCGTGCATCGGCAAGACGCACGCCCGCAACCGGGCGGACGCGGTGCGCATCGCGCACGAGAACGGCTGGTTGTGAGCGGCGGCTCGCGCCGCGACGCCCGGACCCCCGATGCCGCCCGATTCCCAGGGTGACCATGCCGAAGCGCGGTGGGGACGCGCCGGCCCGCCGGCCGGGTTGGCGTGCCACGCCATGCCCGGGAATCCACGGCTCGTAGCCGGCGTTCGATACCCGTATCTCCAGTGCCGAGACGAAGGATCTTCGCTTCGGTCGCCCGGACCGGGCCGATGGGACACGCGGCCGAAGGCCGGTAGAGTCCTCGTGCCCGGCGGCCCGAGTGCCGCCGGAGAGGATGTCGGAGGAAATGGGCATGGGGTCGCACCGGGCAAGCGGTCCCGAGCCGGGTGCCGGTCGTCCCCGTCGGGAGCGGATCCGCTGGGCCGCCGCCAGTGCCGCGCTCGCCGCGTTGCCCGCCGCGCTGGTCGTGGCCCTGTCCGGGGACTCGCCCGGGCACGACCACGTGCTCAGCGCCGACTACGTCCGCACCGGCTCGTGGCCCACCGGATACAGCGGCCAGTACGTCCTGCGCAATCTGGGCTCCGACACGGTCAAGGGCTGGACGCTGCGCTTCGACCTGCCGTCGGGCACCCGGATCGCGAACGTGTGGAACGGCCGCCTGGCGCCGGCTGAGGGCAAGTACACGGTGCGCAACGAGAATTGGAACAAGGCGCTGCGGCCGGGCGAGAGCATCGTGGTCGGCTTCGAGGTGCGCCGGGACGGCGCCGGCGCGCCGACCGCGAGCGAACCGGCCCGCTCCGACGGACCGATCGCGTGCACGATCAACGACAAGCCGTGCAACGTGCCCGCCCCGAACGCGTCCGGTGACCGCTCGGCCACGGCCGGGCCGGTGCCGCCGACCGGTCCGCGCGACGGCACCGACCGGCACACCGCCACGCCCACCCCCGCCGGCACCGGCCGGGTCGGCGCCCCGGTGACCACCTCGCCGGCCCCGACCGCGAGCGGGTCCGGCGGCGGCTCCGCGCCGCGCTCGGGCACGGTCGAACACATCGCGCCCTACCTGGACATGACGCTCGCCGGTCCGCTCGACCCCACCCGGGCGGGCTCGGCCGGCGGGGTGCGCGAGCGCACACTGGCCTACGTCGTGGACGGTGGCGGCTGCCGGCCGATGTGGGGCGGGGTGACCCGACTCGACGACCCGGCGATCACCGGCCGGATCGCCGCGCTGCGTGACGCCGGCGGGACGATCCGGGTCGCCTTCGGCGGCGCCGGCGGCACCGATCTCGCCGCGTCCTGCGGCACGCCCGAGGAACTGGCGGCCGTCTACCGGCAGGTTTTGACCGCGACTGGGGCGACCGGGATGGACTTGGACATCGAGGGCCGCTCGCTGGTGCGTCCCGACGTGGTCCAGCGGCGCAACGCGGCGCTGTACCTGCTCCAGGAGGGTGCCCGGGTGGCCGGCCGGGCCGTGGACATCGGGTACTCGCTGCCGGTGGACCCGCTCCAGGGATTGGGCGAGGAGGCCAAGGCGCTGCTTCGGGACGCCGTCGCGCAGCGGGTCGAGGTTTCCTACGTCAACGTCAAGGCGCTGAACTACGGCGCCGCGGTGGCCCCGCGACCACAGGGCCGGATGGGCCAGTTCGCGAGCGACGCCGCGCACGCCGTGCAGGGGCAGATCCGCGAGGTGTGGCCGCACCTGTCCGAGGAGCAGGCCTGGCGGCGGGTGTCCGTGACGGTGATGATCGGCCGCAACGACGTCGCGGGCGAGGTGTTCACTCTCGACGACGCGCGCAGGTTCGCCGAGTTCGCCCGGACGGTGCACCTGGGTCGGGTCGCGTGGTGGTCCGTCGCGCGGGACCGGCCGTGTCCCGACGGCGCCGGCGCCGAGGCGGGCGCCGACCCCACGTGCAGCGGGATCGCCCAGGACGCCGACGCGTTCCTGCGCATCCTGAG
Organism: Embleya scabrispora DSM 41855; assembly: GCF_000372745.1. Classification (GTDB taxonomy): domain Bacteria; phylum Actinomycetota; class Actinomycetes; order Streptomycetales; family Streptomycetaceae; genus Embleya; species Embleya scabrispora. The sequence goes on from NZ_KB889719.1 coordinate 167,765, forward strand.
CGGCTGAGTCCCGGCGGCCGAGCCGGCCGGGAGCGCGGTCGCCCACCGTGCCCGGGGCTCGGTGTCCCGGGCTCAGTTCAGCCGGGCCCGGGCGGCCTTGGCCTCGGCCAGCACACCCTCGGCGACCTTCGGATCGATCCGCTCGACGAGTTCGGCGTACTCCTGCAGCTGCCGAGCCCCGGCTGCGAACTGGCCGGTCTTGGCGAGCAGCGAGCCGCGCTCGTGGCGCAGCGCCGCCGGGTGGCGCGGCAGCAGCAGGGACAGCTCGACCGCCCACAGCCGGGTCCAGGCGCCCTCGATGCCGCGCTCGGGCTGGGCGGCCCACGCGCGGATGTTGTTGAGCACCCGGAGCAGGATCGCGGTCGGCCGGGCCGGCTGCAAAAGCGCCGGATCGCCCGCCTGGCCGCCCGCCTCCGCGGCCAGGCGACGGGCCCGCGACACTGACAGGGGCACCCCGCCGTGGAACGGGTCGGCCAGCTCGAACGCGCCGTCCGGATCACCGATCCCGACCACGAAATGTCCCGGCAACGCGACGCCGTACACCGGCAGGCCGGCCCGTCGGCCCACCTCGATCCAGACCACCGACAGCAGGATCGGCAGCCCGCGTCGACGGCGCAGCACCTCGTGCAGCAGCGACGAGCGCAGATCGGCGTAGTCCGACTGCTGCCCGAAGAAGCGGGCCCGGCCGCCGAGCACGAGCGCGAGCGCCGCGGCGGCCCGCGCCGGGTCGTACCCGGCACCGGCCTCGGCCCGCACGGCCGCCGCGAGTCGGTCCAGCTCGGCGATGCCCGCGGCCGGGTCGAAGGTCGGATCGACCTCGACGCCCATCAGCAACGCGGCCTCGGCCAGATCCACCTCGTCCGCCCGGACCACCGAGGCGAACCGGTCGCGCGGGTTCCCGGGGGCGCTCACGGGCGGGCGACCGGCGATCGGCGGTAGTGGTAACCGTGGTGGTCGGTGAAGCCGAGCGCGTCGTAGAGCTCGCGGGCAGGCCGGTTGTCCGATTCCACTTGGAGCCACCCGGTGACCGCGCCGCTCGCCAGCGCCCGATCGGTCAGCGCCCGGACGATCGCCCGGGCGTGGCCCTGCCGACGATGGGTCGGGTCGACCTCCAATGCGGCGAAGCCCGCGTACCGACCGAGCACGCACACGCGCCCGATCGCGATCGGCGCACCCGAGACGGGATCGCTCACGGTCGCGAACAGGGTGCCCGGTGGGCCCTGGAGCACGTGTCGCTCGGCGTCGCCGCCCGGGCGTCCCGCGACGTGGTGATAGAGGGAGAGCCACGCGTCGGTGAGGGTGTCCTGCACCCGGACCGCACTCGCGTCCACGTCGTGCAGCACGTCCGCCGCGCGCACCAGCCGCCCGGTGCGCATCAGGGCATCGCCCTCCGCGAGCCAGCCGGCCGCGTCGAGGAAGCGGTCGAAGGGGTCGTGGTGCGCGACCTGGAACAGCGTCGGCAACCGGCGTTTCTCATACCAGCGGTTCACCCGATCGAGTGCCTCCTGGAACGGGACCCCGGGCTCGCCCAAAACCAGCACCGAGTTGGCCCGCCGGGTGAACCCGTCCGCCGCCCGCAGCAGCCATTCGCCGAACGTGGCGACCTCCGGCGCGGGCCAGGACCGGCTGGCCACGTCCTGCAACCGGGCCGGGGTCAGCCGCTGCACGGGCGGCGGGACCACCTTGGCGGCCACGATGCTCGCTTCGGCCACCCGGGCGATACTGCCGTCCTTGCGGGTGATTGTCAGCACACCGTCGCGCCAGTCCACGAGGTCGCCCACGACGTCCGTATAGCTCGCTCCGGAGTCCTCGGGCGGCAGCTCGCGGCGCACCGACACGCGCCTGCCCACATCCCGTGGTGTGATCCTCTTCACCTGTCCGGCTTCCCCGATCCGTGCTGACCTCGTCCGCCCACGTCTGCTGACATGTTCCCGGCACACAGGTAAGGGCCACCTGCTAGGAGTAGGCCCCGGCCCACCGCGATACTAGTTGCGGGCACCGACGTTGCCGCGCTCCCGCGCACCCTGTACCGCCCGCATGAGGAGGAACCCGACGTGACCTACGTCATCGCGCAGCCCTGCGTCGACCTGAAGGACAAGGCATGCATCGAGGAGTGCCCCGTCGACTGCATCTACGAGGGTGAACGTGCGCTGTACATCCACCCCGACGAGTGCGTCGACTGTGGAGCCTGCGAGCCCGTCTGCCCGGTCGAGGCAATCTTCTACGAGGACGACACCCCGGAGCAGTGGAAGGACTACTACAAGGCGAATGTGGAGTTCTTCGACGACCTCGGCTCCCCGGGTGGCGCCTCGAAGATGGGCCTGATCGCCAAGGACCACCCGCTCATCGCCGCGCTGCCGCCGCAGGCGACCGGCGAGTAGAGCGACGTGACCGCTTCGCACAACGGTGCGGAAACGCCTACCGACCCCGCAGCAGCGCGGGGTCGGCGGGCGCGTCGCGTCACCGATCTGCTCCCCGTCTTCCCCTGGGACCGCCTCGAACCGTTCGGTGTGCGGGCGCGGGCCCACCCGGGCGGCGTGGTCGACCTGTCCGTGGGTACGCCCGTGGACCCCACCCCGGAGCTGATCCGGGACGCGCTGAGCGCGGCCGCCGACTCGCCCGGGTACCCGACCGTGTACGGCCGGCCCGAACTGCGCGAGTCGATCGCCGCGTGGCTGGTCCGCCGCCTCGGGATCACCGGCGCGAACCCGGACGCGGTGCTGCCGGTGATAGGGACCAAGGAACTGGTCGCGGCGCTGCCCCATCAGCTCGGGCTCGGTCCGGGCGACACGGTCGCACACCCGGCACTGGCCTACCCCACCTACGACGTGGGCGCGCGGCTGGCCGGGGCCACCCCGCTCCCGGTGGTGGACGGCACCCTGCCGGACCCCGCCGGCGTGCGGATGATCTGGCTGAACTCGCCGGGCAACCCGCACGGCGCGGTGCGCTCGGTCGAGGAACTGCGCGCGGTGGTCGAGTGGGCCCGCGCACACGACATCCTGGTGGTGTCCGACGAGTGCTACATCGAGCTGTGCTGGGACGCCCGGGCGGTCTCGGTGCTGCACCCGGACGTGTGCGGCGGCTCGCACGAGGGGCTGTTGGCCCTGCACTCGTTGTCCAAGCGCAGCAACCTGGCCGGCTACCGTGCGGGCTTGGTCACCGGCGACCTCGCGGTGATCCGCGAACTGCTCGCGGTGCGCAAGCACGCGGGGCACATCGTGCCGGGCCCGGTGCAGGCGGCGATGACCGTCGCCTTCGCCGACGACGAGCACGTCGCGGTGCAAAAGGCCCGATATGCGGCCCGGCGTGCGGCGCTGCGCGGCGCGCTGGAGTCGGCCGGCTTCCGGATCGAGCACTCCGAGGCGAGCCTGTACCTGTGGACCACGCGCGACGAGGACTGCTGGGACACTGCGGCGTGGTTCGCCGAGCGCGGCATCCTGGTCGCGCCGGGCGACTTCTACGGCCCGCTGGGCGACCGGCACGTACGGATCGCGTTCACCGCGACCGACGAGCGGGTGGCGGCCGGCGTGGAGCGCCTCAAGAACGGATGAGCAGTGGAACGGTCGAGTGACGAGGCCCGATTGACCTGACGAATCGTCAGATAACGCGTCCCGGGACCGGGATAGGCTGCCGGTATGACCGTGAGGCTTGATCTGTCCCAGGACGCGGCGTCGCTCACCGCGCAACTCGTCGACATTCCGTCCGTCAGTGGCGACGAGCGGGTGCTCGCCGACGCGGTGGAGCAGGCGCTGCGCGCCCATCCGCACCTGACCGTCTTCCGGGACGGCGATTCGGTGGTCGCGCGCACCGACCTCGGGCGGTCCGAACGCATCCTGATCGCGGGTCACCTGGACACCGTCCCGATCGCGGACAACCTGCCGTCCCGGATCGAGGGCCCGCTGATGTACGGCTGCGGCACGTCGGACATGAAGAGCGGCGTCGCGGTCCAACTGCGCCTCGCCGCACAATTGACCGAGCCCAATCGCGACGTCACCTACGTGTTCTACGACTGCGAGGAGATCGAGGCGTCCCGCAACGGGCTGCTGCGGTTGGCGAACACCCATCCGGAGTGGCTCGTCGCCGACTTCGCGGTGCTGATGGAGCCGACCGGCGGCGCGGTCGAGGGTGGTTGCCAGGGCACCCTGCGGGTGCGGATCACCACGCTCGGCACCCGCGCGCACTCGGCCCGCTCGTGGTTGGGCGACAACGCGATCCACGCCGCGGCGCCGATCCTGACCCGGCTGCGGGGCTACGAGGCGGCCAAGGTGGTGATCGACGGGCTCGAGTATCGCGAGGGCCTCAGCGCGGTCGGGATCGAGGGCGGCGTGGCGGGCAACGTGATCCCGGACGTGTGCACGGTGACGGTGAACTTCCGGTTCGCGCCCAACCGCAGCGTCGAGCAGGCGTTCGCGCATGTGCAGGAGGTGTTCGCCGGTTTCGACGTGGTGCTCACCGACGCGGCCGCGGGTGCGCTGCCCGGTCTGGAGCGCCCGGCCGCGGCGGCGTTCGTGGCGGCGATCGGGACCCCGCCGCGGGCCAAGTTCGGCTGGACCGACGTGGCGCGGTTCTCCACGCTGGGCATCCCTGCGGTCAACTACGGGCCCGGCGACCCCAACTTGGCGCACAAGCGGGACGAGCACGTGGAGATCGCACTGATCGGGGACAGCGAGGAGCGGCTCCTGCGCTGGCTTCGGTAGCGGGTGGGCGGACCGATCGCGGTGGTTCCCGATAAATCCGATCAACCGTCGCTCCGGCGTGACAGGGTGGCCGGATGGATGCGCGATTCGCTCCGGAGGAGCCACCCGAGTTCGCCTCGCCCAGTGAGGTCGAGGAGCAGCATCCCGGCATGGGGCACCTCGGCACCGAGGCGTGGCGCGTGCTGCGGATCCAGACCGAGTTCGTGGACGGGTTCGGCATGCTCGCCGACCTCGGCCGGGCGGTGAGCGTGTTCGGCTCCGCCCGGACCGAACCGGGGTCGGCCGAGTACCGGATCGGCGAGCGGGTCGGCCGGGCGCTGGCCGAGGCCGGCTACGCGGTGATCACCGGCGGCGGCCCGGGCGCGATGGAGGCGGCGAACAAGGGTGCCCGGGCCGCGGGCGGGCAGTCCGTGGGCGTGGGCATCAAGCTCCCGTTCGAGTCCGGGCTCAACCCGTACGTGGACCGGGGCATCACCTTCCGGTACTTCTTCGCGCGCAAGACGATGTTCGTCAAGTACGCGCAGGGCTTCATCGTGCTGCCCGGCGGGATCGGCACGCTGGACGAGTTGTTCGAGGCGCTGACCCTGGTCCAGACCGGCAAGGTCACCCACTTCCCCGTGGTGCTGATCGGCCGCCACTACTGGACCGGCCTGATCGACTGGGTCCGCGACGTGGTGATCGCCCAGGGCAAGGCATCACCGGCCGACCTGGACCTGATCCGGATCACCGACGACGTGGACGAGGCCGTGCGGATCATTCGCGATGCCGACCTGGAGTGCTCGAAGATCGAGGCCGAGTCGCGTGCGGACAAGGCCGCGGCGGAACGCCGCGCCGGTGGCGGAGCAATTGCCACCTGACGGGCATTCGGGCGCCCCGTCACGTTCACTTGGGGGACACCGGCGGGCGAAAGCGTAGGGGCGTCCCGATTTTTCCTGCCTTTCACTGGAGAAACCACATGTCGCTGTCCCGCAGGGGCTTCCTCGGTCGCACCGCCACCACCGGTGCCGGTGTCGCCCTCATCGGCAGCACCGGCATGCTGCTGGCCCCGAACGCCTCGGCCTCGTCCCGGCCCAACGGGCAGGGCCGGCCGCCGGCCCAGCCGGGCTACGGTGCGCTGATCAACGACCCCGCCGGGCGGCTGGCGCTGCCCAAGGGTTTCTCGTACCAGATAGTCACCGAGGCCGGTGTCACCAAGCTGGAGTCCGGCGAGGTGACCCCGAGCAACCACGACGGCACCGGTGCCTTCAAGCTGCGTGGCGGCGGCACCGTCCTGGTCAACAACCACGAGCTCGGCGGTTCGCTCAAGGACACCCCGCTCCCGGTCCCGCACCTGTCGGGTCTGGTCTACGACGAGGGTCTCGCCGGCGGCTGCACGGTGGTCGAGGTGAACCGTTACGGCAGGCGCATCCGCGAGTACGTCGGCGTGGCCGGCACCGCGACCAACTGCGCGGGCGGGGTGACCCCGTGGGACACCTGGCTGACCTGCGAGGAGACCGAGCAGCTCGCCGGTCAGGGCAGCGCGACCAAGGACCACGGCTACGTCTTCGAGGTCGACCCCTACGACCGCCGCGCCAACCGCGACCCCAAGCCGATCAAGGCGCTCGGCCGGTTCGCCCACGAGGCGGTCGCGGTCGACCCGCGTCGCGGTCACCTGTACCTGACCGAGGACGCGAGCAACCCGAACGGGCTGTTCTACCGCTGGGAGCCCCCGCGCCACTGGGACGGCGGTCGCGGCCGACTGCGCAAGCTGGCCGACGACGCGGGCACCCTCGCGGCGATGCGCTGCGTGGACGCGAGCGGCAAGCACGTGGACGACCTCTCCCGCGCCACCGAGATCGGCACCACCTACGCGGTGAACTGGGTGACGGTGCAGGAGCGCGACGCCCGCACGGCGTCCATCCGCAAGCAGTTCCAGAACACCGACATCACCCGCGGTCGCAAGATCGAGGGCATCTGGTGGGGCGACGGCGGCGCGTACGTCGTCACCAGCTTCGCCCGCAAGGAGAGCCCGGGCACGCCGCACGACGGCCAGATCTGGTTCTACGACCCGCGTCGCGCCCGGCTGACCCTGAAGCTGCGCTTCGGCGTCAACACCACGCCGGACGTGGACGGTCCCTACGACGGCCCGGACAACATCAGCGTCTCGCCGCACGGCGGCGTGATCATCGCCGAGGACGGCGAGGGCGTGCAGCACCTGCTCGGCGCGACCGAGGACGGCAAGACCTACCCGATCGCCCGCAACGACGTTCCCGGCGGCAGTGAGCTGACCGGCCCGGTCTTCTCCGAGGACGGCCGCACGCTGTTCGCGAACGTGCAGACCCCGGGCACGATGTACGCGATCCAGGGCCCCTGGAAGCGCTGCTGATCGGCTGACCCGCCGGCCGCGGTCGGAGCCCACTTTTCGGCGCCTGCGCCCACCTCCTCGGTGGGCGCAGGCGCCGAAAGACGTTCCCCGGGGACCGCACGGCGGCCCCGCGGGGCCGTCAGGCCAGGGCGCGCCGGGCCACCGCGGGCTGTCGGGTGCCGTGGATCGAGGACACCATGTCCAGCACCTGACGGGTCTCGCCGACCTGGTGCGCGCGGTACACCCGGGCACCCAGCCACGCGCTGACCGCGGTGGTGGCGAGCGTGCCGAGCAGGCGCTCGTTCACCGGCTTGTCCAGCGTCTCGCCGACGAAGTCCTTGTTGGACAGCGACACCAGCACCGGCCAGCCGGTGTCGACCATCTCGCCGAGTCGGCGGGTCGCCTCCAGCGAGTGTCGGGTGTTCTTGCCGAAGTCGTGCCCGGGGTCGATCAGGATCGCGTCCCGGCGCACGCCCAGCCGCGCGGCGCGCTCGGCCAGGCCGATCGTCACGTCCAGGATGTCGGCCATCACGTCCACGTAGCCGATCCGGTGCGGCCGTGTGCGCGGCTGCGCGCGACCGGCGTGCGTGCACACGATGCCCACGTCGTACTTGGCGGCCACCTCGGCGAGCTTGGGGTCCACCCCGCCCCACGCGTCGTTCATCAGGTCCGCGCCCGCCTCGCAGACCGCTTCGGCCACCTCGTGCCGCCAGGTGTCGACGCTGATCACCACGTCGGGGTGGCGACGGCGGACCTCGGCCACGAACGACGCCGTGCGGCGGATCTCCTCCGCGACGTCCACCTCGGCCCCCGGACCGGCCTTGACCCCCCCGATGTCCACGATCCCCGCGCCCTCGGCGACCGCGCGTTCGACCGCGTCCAGGGCGGGTCGATCGTCGAAGGTCGCACCCTTGTCGAAAAACGAGTCCGGTGTCCGGTTGATGATCGCCATGATCACCAACTCGTCGCCACCGAACTCTTGTCGCCCCAGCCTCAGCGTCGTCACCCCGTCGACCTCCGCCCACCACACCCAGCACGTGCCACCTGACCCCCTGATCGTGGCACGATCGTCCCGTGCGACGACCCGGGGGCTTCCCGAAGCGGCCCGGAGCGGACGCCCGTCCCAGCACCTGCACCACCGTCGAAGGGGAGCCGTCCGTGTTCTGGATCCAGCTTGTCGTGGTGACCGGGGTGATCCTCGTGATCGCCGCGGTCGTGCTCGGGGCGGGTGGCTCCCTTCCCGACGCCCACCGCGAACAGCCCGAGCTGCGGATGCCCGGCGACCGCCCGCTGACGAGCGCGGACGTCGACGACATCCGCTTCCCGGTGGTCTTTCGCGGCTACCGGATGAGCGAGGTCGACGTCGTCCTGGACCGGCTCACCGGCGAACTCGCGGCGCGCGACGCGCGCATCCTGGAACTCGAGTACAAGCTCAGCGGCACCACCCCGGCCGGCGTCACCGTGTCGGTCCCGGGCGCCGCCGCCGCGGGTGCGAGCGCGCTCGGCGCCGGCCGGCTCGCCCCGCCGCCGCGTGCCGTGGGCAACACGCTGTCCCTGGAGAAGCCGGACCGGGCCGTCTCGACCGGGTCCGACCCGGACGAGACCCGGCCCGCGAGCGTCGTCGCGGGTGCGGGTGCGGGTGCGGGTGCGGGTGCGGGTGCGAATGTGGATGCGGATGCGGACGAGACGCGCGAGTCGGTCGTGAGCGAGGCCGACACCCCGGCCACCGACACCCCGGCCACCGACACCCCGGCCACCGACACCCCGGCCACCGATACCCCGGCCACCGACGCGGCGTCCGCCGAGCCGACCGCCGAGCCGACCGCCGAGCCGACTGCCGAGCCGACTGCCGCCGCGGACGACGACGTCGCGCCCACCGCCGAGTCGAAGGGCGACCCCAAGCCGTGACCGTCATCGGCGGTCCGGTCGCGGGACCGGACGGACTGCTGCGCTGCCCGTGGGGCGCGACCGGACCGGAGGACTACCGGATCTACCACGACACCGAGTGGGGCGTCCCCGTGCACGGCGAGGACGCGCTGTACGAACGCCTGTGCCTGGAGGCGTTCCAGTCCGGCTTGTCCTGGCTGACCATCCTGCGCCGACGGGCCGGCTTCCGGGCGGCCTTCGCCGACTTCTCGATCGCCCGGGTGGCTCGGTTCGACGACGCGGACCGGGCCCGGCTGCTCACCGACGAGGGCATCATCCGCAATCGGGCCAAGATCGACGCCGCGATAGCCAACGCACACGCGGCGCAGGCCCTCCAGGGCGGTCTGGACGCGCTCGTATGGTCGTTCGTACCCTCCGGGCGCCGGAAGGCTCCCGCGGCCCTGTCGGACGTACCGGCGGTCACCGACGAGTCCACCGCGCTGGCCAAGGAGCTCAAGCGCAAGGGTTTCCGGTTCGTCGGCCCCACCACCGCCTACGCGCTGATGCAGGCATGCGGGTTGGTCAACGACCACCTCGCGGGCTGCGCGTCCCGCTGAGTCGCCCGACGACCGCCCGGCGGGCCGCGCGTCCCGAGCATCGGGCACCGCCGCGGGATCGACCTCGCGCGGCGGTGCGCCGAGCCCGGCTCAGCGGCCGACGAAGGTCGGCTTCTCCTTGGCGACGAACGCCGCGACCGCGATCCGGTGGTCCTCGGAGCCGCCCGCGCGCAGTTGCAGTTCCTCCTCCTTGACCAGGGTGTCGATCAGCGAGTGGGACGCGCCGTAGGCGACCGACTCCTTGAGCGCGGCCAGCGCCACGGTCGGCCCCTCGGCGAGCCGGCGGGCCAGTTCGCGGGCCGTGTCGAGCACCTGATCGGCCGGTACCACCTGGTTGGCCAGGCCCAGTTCGAGCGCCTCGGCCGCCTTGACCGTGCGCGGCAGCATCAACAGCTCGACCGCCCGGGCCTGACCGACCAGCCGCGGCAGCGTCCAGGACGCGCCGGAGTCGGCGGTCAGCGCGACCCCCGCGAACGCGGTGTTGAACCCGGCCGTGTCCGCCATGATCCGGAAGTCGCAGGCCCACGCGATCGCCGCGCCCGCCCCCGCCGCGACGCCGTTGACCGCGGCGATCACCGGCTTGGCCATCGTGGCGAGCGCGGTCACCAGCGGGTTGTAGTGCTCGCGCACGGTCGCGAAGGTGGCCTCGGGGCCGGTCTCCAGCTGCCGAATGTGCGCCTTGAGATCCTGACCGACACAAAACGCCCGACCGCTGCCGGTCAGCAGAACCGCTCGCACGTCGGCGTCCTCGGCCGCGCGGAGCACCGCGTCGCGCAATGCGATCTTGGTCGGCTCGTCCAGCGAGTTCATCGCGTCGGGACGGTTCAGCGTGACGGTCGCGACTCCGTCGGCGAGTTCGTAGAGCACATTGTCGGTCTTGTCGGCCATTTGCCTGCCTCCGCATCACGTACATCACCGCAGGTGGGATGTGCACAGCATGCCGGACCGCCGCGCCGTGCCCCAGCCCGGCCCTGACGGACCGTCAGCTCATTCCCGAGCCGAGGCCGAGCCGGGACGGACCATCTCATTCCGTCGCCGTACGGACGGGGTTCCGGAGGTCGACGGGACCCGATGTTGCTCACCCCACCGTTCGATGCGGGATAATGGTCCCTGATCAATGCTCTCGAAGACCGGTGGCCGGTTTGAGCACCGGTGCGTCGATATGCAGGAAGGGGAACGAGCATGGCGGCCATGAAGCCGCGGACGGGCGACGGCCCGCTCGAGGTGACCAAGGAAGGGCGGGGCATCGTCATGCGCGTTCCGCTTGAGGGCGGTGGACGGCTCGTAGTCGAGTTGTCGGCCGATGAGGCCGGTGCCCTGAGCGAGGCGCTGAAGAACGCCGTGGGCTGACCCCCAGGGGCGACGCCCTCGACGAAAGTCGTGATGCGACGGCCTCGATTCGGACATGGAGACTCATGTCCGGATCGGGGCCGTCGGCATGTCCGGGCGGCTCCCGGCGACCGCGCGTGACGGCGGTGCCCGGCGGTGATCAGCCCCGGCGGGCCGCGCAGAGCAGGCCGTCGCCGACCGGGAGCAGGGCGGGCACGAGCGACTCGTGCTCGCGGATCACCCGCAGCACGTCGCGCACGGCCGCGGTCTCCGCGTCCCGGTGCGCCGGATCGGCCACCCGGTCGCGCAGGAGCGCGTTGTCGAAGCACACCACGCCGCCGGGCCGCAGCAGGCGCAGCGCCTCGGCCAGGTAGTCCAGGTACTCCAGCCTGTCACCGTCGCAGAACACCAGGTCGTAGCCGCCGTCGGCGAGCCGCGGCAGCACCTCCAGGGCGCGGCCCGGGATGAAGCGGGCGCGGCCGCTGGGGAAGCCCGCCTCGGTGAAGGTCTCCTTCGCGAGGCGCTGGTTCTCCGGGTCGGAGTCGACCGTGGTGAGCACGCCGTCGGGGCGCATGCCGCGCAGCAGGTAGAGGCCGGAGACCCCGGTCCCGGTCCCGATCTCGGCGACCGCCTTGGCCTCCACCGCGGCCGCGAGGAAGCGCAGCGTGGCGCCGCCGCCCGGACCTATCGGGACCACGCCGACTTCCCGGGCGCGGGCGCGGGCGCCCGCGAGGACGGCGTCCTCGCCGACGTACTCTTCCGCGAACGCCCAGCTCGCCTGGCGATTGCCGGAAATGGCTTCCTCCTCTGTCCCGGCCGCCCGTACGCGTCTCGACGGGTCGGCCACCTGAGCGCAAGGGTATTACCGAGGGGTCATCCGCCCGGCCGGGGAGCGCCGCACGAGTGCGCCCGGGGCGCCGGAGCCGACCGCCCTCGGCGACCGGGCCGAATTCGGGGAACCCCGTCCGGACGCGGTTCGTTGACCCCCTCGGAAGACAGGTGAACACGAGGCTCGTGGTCTCGCGGCACCGCAGGTGGGTCGGATCCGGGCTCGGCGCCCTTATCCGGGCTTAACAGGCAGGGCGCTTATGGTGGTTGCGCTACTCGGAAGAGGAGGTGTGGCAGTGGTCGACCACCGCGGGGAACAATCCTGTACCCGCGACGCGTCGCCGATGCCGGATCACGTGGCCGAAGCCGCAAACGCAATCAGCAGCCCAGCCCAGGCCGAATGGGTCCCGCCGTCGTGGGAGGACATCGTCCGCACCCACTCCGCTCGGGTCTATCGGCTCGCCTACCGCCTCAGCGGCAACCCGCACGACGCGGACGACATCACCCAAGAGGTGTTCGTCCGAGTGTTCCGATCGTTGTCGAGCTACACGCCCGGCACGTTCGAGGGTTGGCTGCACCGCATCACCACGAACCTTTTCCTCGACATGGTTCGGCGCCGTCAGCGCATCCGCTTCGAGGGTCTGGGCGACGACGCGGGCGAACGCCTCGCCGGTCGTGAGCTCTCACCCGCGCAGGCATACGACGACGCCCACCTGGACGCGGACGTCCAGCAGGCGCTGGATGCCCTCGCCCCGGAGTTCCGCGCCGCGGTCGTGCTGTGTGACATCGAGGGCCTGTCGTACGAGGAGATCGCCACCACGCTCGGAGTGAAACTCGGGACCGTGCGCAGCCGCATTCACCGCGGCCGGTCCCAGCTCCGTGCGGCGCTGCGGCATCGTGCTCCCCGGAACAAGGCAGGCCAGGAGACGGCTGCGGAGGTCCGGACCACGGTGCGGAGATGAGGGACCGTGACCAGTGAGCCCGGCGACCGCTTGGGCAGGGGGGTAGTGAGTGCCACACGGGTGGGGCGCGCCGCGACCCGACGTGGGGCATGCGAGGTGGGGACATGAGCCACCTCGACGACAAGCTCGCCGCCTATGTGGACGGCGAGCTGGGCCATGAGGCCCGCGAGAAGGTGCTGGCGCACCTCGCCGAATGCGCGGACTGTCGCGTGGAGGCGGAGGAGCAGCGCCAAGTCAAACAACTGCTCGGCAAGGTGCGGCAGCCCGGTCCGTCGGACGAGTTGATGGCACGGTTGTTGGGCCTGGGCGAGTCCGCCCAGGAGCCGCCTCCGCCGCCCGCGTCGGGGGACCGCTTCACCTTTCCGGCCGCCGGGCGGCCGACGGCACGTGCGCGCTCGCGCTCGACCGGTCCGCGGGCCGGTCGGCCCGGCAACATGCCCGAGCGGGTGCGCCCGCCGGTGAGCCGGCGTCGGCTGACGTTCGCCGCCGCGGGCGCGTTTTCGATGATGGCCGTCGCGCTGAGCAGCGCGTTCGTGCCGGGCGGGACCAGCGGCGGCACCGAAGGACGTCCCGCGGCGCCGGCCGTGGAGCGCTACCTCGTGGAGCAGGCCGCCACCACGACCGCGCTGCCCGAGGGCTCGGCGCCCCGACGCCCCGCGTTGGTGCTGGCCGGGACGCCGCTGACGGTGCCGGTCCCGTCGGAGGGCGCCGCCCGGCAGTAGCGCCGCCGGTTCACCCTCGCGCCGGCCGATGGGTCGGCGCGGGGACCGGCCCGGCCGCCGCGGGAATGGGCGGAAACGGTTCGTCGTCGGTCGGCCCGAGTGTGCGGGGCCGCGAGTGGGCGCTTTCGGTCGGCCGCGAGTGGGGCACTTTCGGTCGGCCGCGCGTGCGGCGTGGCGAGGCGGGTATCCGCTGCCGCCGGGACGGCACCGATCGGCACGCGCAAGACTGTGGCCGTGCCGGGGAGCAGCAGGTGCTCGGCACACCGGGAGCGGTAGGAAGGCACACGATGAGCGACGCATACGGCCGCGGGGGAGCGGAGCCGCCGCGAGGCGACGACGCGCCGGCCGGGCCGGGACCCGATCACGACGCGGAGCGGGCGGCCTTCCCGCCCGGAGCGCCGCCCTCGACGGCAGGCGCCCGGCGGGAGGGCGAGCCCGATTCCCGATCCGCCGAACCGGCCGGGGCCGGGCCCCTCACGCCGGCCGAGACACCATTCGGAGCATCGACCGAGGCACCGTTCGAGCGGCCGGCCGAGCCCGGCCCCGACGACGAACCCGCCGCGTTCCCGGGCCGGCCGCCGTTCGCAAAGGCCGAAGGCCCGGCGCGGGACGCGGCGGGCGAGGACGCCGGTGCCCGGGACGCGGCGGCCGGCGAGCCCGGGCAGGGCGATCCCGCCATCGAGCCGGCCGCGTTCGGACCCCCGGTCCCGGATGTACGGGAAGCGGTCACCGCCGAGGTGCCGGTGGTGCACGGCACCGCCGAACTCCCGAGCGCGGACGATCCCGCGTACGACCCCTTCGCGCCACCCCCACAGCCGCCCCCGCCCGCCGGGCCGCCGCCGCAGCCGTGGCCGGGAGGGACCGGTGCCTACGGCACGCAGCCCGGCGCGGGGCAGACCGGCTACGGGCCGTACGGGCCGTACCCCTCGTATGCCCCGCAGGCGGCCTACGCGCCCTATCAGGCCGTGCCGTACGGGTATCCGGTACCGGGAGACATGACCGGCGCCGGCGGGCCCACCGAGGACCTCGGCAGGCGTTACGGCCGCCGGCTGGTGGTGTGGGCCGCGGCCATCGCGCTGGTGGCCGGTTTGATCGGCGGCGGCATCGGAGCCTGGGTCGCCGACCGGCAGGACACCAAGGTCCGGCTCGGCGATCCGCCGCCCGCCGGTCCGGTTCGGGGCAAGGACACCATCGCCGGGCTCGCGGGCAGCACGCTGCCCGGCGTGGTCTACATCCACGCCAAGACCGGCCGCGGCGAGGCCACCGGCACCGGCTTCGTGCTGGACACCGCCGGCGACATCCTGACCAACAACCACGTGGTCGAGTCGGCCTCGTCCGGCGGCACGATCACGGTGACCTTCAACGACGGCCAGCAGACCTCGGCGACCCTGGTCGGCCGGGACACCGGCTACGACCTCGCGGTGATCCGCGTGTCGGGCGTGCGGGGGCTGCACCCGCTGCCGTTGGGCAACTCCGACAGCGTCCAGGTCGGCGACCCGGTGATCGCCATCGGCGCGCCGTTCAACCTGGAGGGCACCGTCACCTCCGGGATCATCAGCGCCAAGGACCGCGCCGTGAGCGCGGGCGGTTCCGGCAGCGACGTGTCCTACATCAGCGCGTTGCAGACCGATGCGCCGATCAACCCCGGCAACTCCGGTGGTCCGCTGATCGACGCGGCGGGCTCGGTGATCGGGATCAACTCGGCGATCCGCTCGGCCGGCGGTGGCGGGCAGGGCAATCCGTTCGGAACGCAGCAGGAGGCGGGCAGCATCGGTCTCGGCTTCGCCATCCCGATCAACCAGGCGCGCCGCGTGGCGCAGCAGCTGATCGAGACCGGCAAGGCGTCGCACCCGGTGATCGGCGTCTCGTTGGACGTCGCGTACCAGGGCGACGGCGCGCGGATCGCGTCTTCGGACGTCAAGGGCACACCGCCGATCCGGGCCGGGGGACCGGCCGAGCGGGCCGGGCTCAAGCCCGGCGACGTGATCAAGGCGATCGACGGTCGCAAGGTGCACGACGCCAACGAGTTGATCGTGGCGATTCGCTCCAAGGCGCCCGGTGCGGTGATCAAGTTGACCATCGAGCGGGACGGGACCGAGCGCACGGTCGACATGACCCTCGAAGCCGGATGACCCGGACATGACGTACACATGTCCGGACGGTCACATCTTCCGACGATAGGCACCAAACGGAGCGTTCGATGCCGGCCGCGGCCTTCCGCTTCAGGTGCCGACGACTACTCTGAGGGGGTTCGGTCGCCCGATCGAACCCCCTCGGCGCAATCTCGTGGAGTCCAGGTGTTCGACGTCGGTGCACCCGAGATGGTCGCGCTCGTCATTCTCGCGATCGTGATCTTCGGCCCGGAGAAGCTGCCGAAGATGATCGGCGACGTGGCCCGCACCATTCGTAAGTTTCGCGAGTTCTCCTCCGGGGCCCGGGCCGATCTGAAGAAGGAACTCGGTCCGGAGTTCGAGAACATGCACTTGGAGGACCTCAACCCCAAGACGTTCGTCCGCAAGAACCTGATGGGTGACGGGGACGACGACCTGGGCATCCGCGAGCTGCGCGACTCGCTCGGCAAGGACTTCGAGGAGATCAAGGGCCTGGCCGGCGGCAGCCCGTACGACCCGGACGTGCCGGACACCTCGTACAGCCCGCCGTCGCTGCAGAAGAAGGCTGCCGGCCCCCGGGTCGAGCCCGGTGAGCGCCCGCCGTACGACGCCGACGCGACCTGAGCGTCGGCGGTCCCGCGTCGAGGGTCCTTTCCGACGCGGGTTCGAGGACCGCTCCCGGGCGCCGTCGACTCCCGGCCGCCGGCCGCCGATCACGTGCGAGGCCGCGTGCGCATTCGGGCACTATGGAGCCGAGATGCACGGGCGGTGTGTGGTCGGTGACGCGGCGGATACATGTATCGGACGGACGGTCCGCCCGGAAGTCGTCGGGGGAGACGGCTCCGGACATGGCAGACCGAGGCAGCCGACGGCGCCGTCGCGCCGCGCGAGAGGACCTGAGGCGGAGTATGGACACAATCAGCCACGCGGGCGAGGCGTTGCCCTCCGAAGAGGCCGGCAAGCCCGGCCTGCTGGCGGCATATCTGGGTGCGGAGTTCCCCTGGTACGGCCTGGACGAGGGCTGGAACGGGCGGCGTTGGTTGTCGTCGGTGTGCAGGGGCCGGGGCACGATCGAGTACGGCACGCTCGGCCACGGCGATCTGCCGAGCCGGCGACCCGGTGATCCGACACCGCGCCGGTTCGTGTCCGTGGTGACCGTCCCGCGGCGGCCCAAGCGGCCGGCCGGGGACGGTACGGGACAGATGGAGGCCACCTCCAAGGCGAGCGCGGCGTCACTCGCAGGGGTGGCATTGCTCGCGGAGAGTTGGCCCTGGCAGCTCGACCGGGCGACCCGGGCGGAGTGGCTGGATCAGCAGACCAACATCGCGTGGGACCTGTCCGACAACCTGACCGGACCCGGGTGGACGGACCTGGCCATCCCGGTGAACGGGGTGCCCGCGCGCTTCCGCTATCGGGAGTCGGCCTACGGCTGGGTGCTCGCGGGCGAGAGCGCGGGCGTTTACCTTGGGGTGTACGGGCGCGGTGCGAGCGCGTACGGCCTGGGCCTGTCCCGCGGGGTGGACCTGCGCATGTACGCGACGCCGGATTCGTGACCCCTGGTCGATGACCCCGGCGGCACGGACGCGACCGTCGAACGGGCGCGCGTGCCTCCGGGATCATCGTGATGGGGCCGGTGTCCGCGGTGGCGCGGTCCGGCCGGCCCGCACCGAGGCGACCTCAGAAGTTGCGCAGCGGGGTCAGCCCGAGCTGGAGGCCGGCGAGGCCGCGCTCGCGTCCGCCGAGCTTGGCCGCGATCTCGCCCAGGGCGATGGCGGCGAGCGATTCCGGGGCATCCAGCACGACCGGCTTGCCGGTGTCGCCGCCCTCGCGCAGCCGGGTGTCGATCGGGATCGAGCCGAGCAGCGGGACCTTGGTGCCGGTGGCCACGGACAGGCCGTCGGCGACTCGCTGCCCGCCGCCGGAGCCGAACACGTCGACCATCTCGCCGCAGTGCGGGCACGGCAGCCCGGCCATGTTCTCGATCACGCCGGCGATGGTCTGGCGCGTCTCCACCGCGATGGTGCCCGCCCGCTCGGCGACCTCGGCCGCCGCCTGCTGCGGCGTGGTCACCACCAGGATCTCCGCGTTGGGGACCAACTGGGCGACCGAGATGGCGATGTCGCCGGTGCCCGGCGGGAGGTCGAGCAGCAGCACGTCCAGGTCGCCCCAGTAGACGTCGGCGAGGAACTGCTGGAGCGCGCGGTGCAACATCGGGCCGCGCCACACCACCGGGGCGTTGCCCGGGGTGAACATGCCGATCGAGATCACCTTCACGCCCTGCGCCGACGGCGGCATGATCATGTTCTCGACCTGGGTGGGCTTGCCCTCCACGCCCAGCATGCGCGGCACCGAGTGGCCGTAGATGTCCGCGTCCACGATGCCGACCTTGAGCCCCTGGGCGGCCATCGAGGCGGCCAGGTTCACGGTCACCGACGACTTGCCGACGCCGCCCTTGCCGGAGGCCACGGCGTACACGCGGGTGAGCGAGCCGGGCTGGGCGAACGGCACCTCGCGCTCGGCCTGGCCGCCGCGCAGCCGGCTCGCGAGTTCCTTGCGTTGCGTGTCGCTCATCACGTCGAGGTCGACGCGGACCGAGGTCACGCCAGGCAGCGCGCCGACCGCCTTCTCGACCCGGCTGATGATCGTCTCGCGCATCGGACAGCCGCTGACGGTCAGGAAGACCCCGACCTCGACCCGCCCGTCGGCTTGGATCTCGACGGATTTGACCATGCCCAATTCGGTGATGGGCCGGTTGATCTCGGGGTCCTGGACGGTCGCCAGCGCATCCTGGATGTCGTCCGCCGAGGGCAGGGTTGCAGAAGCCATACCGTGAGCTTACGACGCTCACGGAAAAAGACTTCGAGAGCATCGATCTCCGAGCCGGATGGGGAGGTGGCCACGTGACCACAGTGGCCGAAGAGGCGCTGGTGGCCCGGTTCCGTCGGGAGCTGGGCCTGGTGTCGCTGATCGACGTGCACACCCACTTCATGCCCAAGCGGGTGCTGGACAAGGTGTGGGCCTACTTCGACGCGGCGGGTCCGCTGCTCGGCCGGCCCTGGCCGATCACCTACCGGCTCGACGAGGACGAAGGGGTCGCCGCGCTGCGCGCGTTCGGCGTCTCGGCGTTCACGTCGATGCTGTATCCGCACAAGCCCGAGATGGCCGCGTGGCTGAACGCGTGGGCGCGCGAGTTCGCCGCGCGTACCCCGGACTGCCTGCACACGGCGACCTTCTTCGCGGAACCGGGGGCGGGCAAGTACGTGCGCGAGGCGATCGAGTCGGGTGCGGTCGTGTTCAAGGCGCACGTCCAGGTCGGTGGGTACGACCCGACCGATCCGCTCCTGGAGGACGTGTGGGGCACACTCGCGGACGCGGGGGTGCCGGTGGTCGCGCACTGCGGTTCGGGGCCGGTGCCGGGGGCGCACACCGGGCCCGGCCCCATCGCCCGGGTGCTGGCCCGACACCCGCGGCTGCGACTGATCGTCGCGCACATGGGGATGCCGGAGTACGGCGAGTTCCTGGACCTCGCGGACCGCCACGAGGGCGTGCACCTGGACACCACGATGGCCTTCACCGACTTCGTCGAGGAGTTCACCCCCTTCCCGCCCGCCGACCGCGCCCGGCTGCGGGACGTCGCGGATCGCATCCTGTGGGGCAGCGACTTCCCGAACATCCCCTACGGCTACATACACGCGCTGGACGCGTTGACCCGGCTCGACCTGGGCGACGACTGGCTGCGGGCGGTCTGCCACGACAACGCGGCCCGCCTGTTCGGCCGGCCGTGAGGGTCGCCGACCCGGGGTAAACGAGTGTCGGTGCGAAACGGCGGCCGGTTACCGTGCCGCGCATGGCGACCGTCACGTATGTCAGGGGAGACGCCACCACGCCGCTGGGCAAGGGTGTCAAGGTGATCGCCCACGTGTGCAACGACCAGGGCGGCTGGGGCAAGGGCTTCGTGCTCGCGCTGTCTCGGCGATGGCCCGAGCCGGAGGCCGACTATCGGCGGTGGCATCGCGAGCGGGCGCACAACGATTTCGGGCTCGGCGCGGTGCGGCTGGTCCGCGTCGACACCTACCTGTGGGTGGCCAACATGATCGGCCAGCACGGCATGCGGACCGGCAGCAAGGGGCCGCCGGTGCGCTATGAGGCGATCGATCGGGCGCTGACCGAACTCGGGCACCGGGCGCTCGAACTCGATGCCTCGGTCCACATGCCGCGAATTGGCTGTGGTCTGGCGGGGGGCAACTGGGGCAGGGTGGAGCCGCTCGTCCTCGAACGGTTGAGCGCGTGCGGTGTCCAGGTCACCGTCTACGACCACGATTGACCACGAGGCGAGGCGCCGGGTGAGTACGGGGATCACGACGAACACCGAGCCGGCGCCGCCCGCGACCGCGCCGAACCTGTGGCGGGACGCGTCCTTGTCGGCCGTGCTCGCCGGCCTGATCGCGGTGCTGGTCTCCTACTCGGGGCCGCTGGTGATCGTGCTGACCGCGGCGTCCGCCGGCGGACTGACCCGGGAGCAGACCGGCTCGTGGGTCTGGGCGCTGTCCATCGGCAGCGGGCTGACCTGCCTGGGCCTGAGCCTGTACACCCGGATGCCGATCGTCACCGCGTGGTCCACGCCGGGCGCCGCGCTGCTGGTGACCAGCCTGGGCTCGTACTCGTATCCCGAGGCGATCGGCGCGTTCGTGGTCACCGGCGTGCTGATCACCGTGATCGGGGTGACCGGCGTGTTCGGCCGGCTGATTCGCCGGGTGCCCGCCGCGGTGGTGTCCGCGATGCTGGCCGGGATCCTGTTCTCGTTCGGTACCGGGGTGTTCACGTCGGTCAAGACCGCGCCCTGGATCGCCGGCGGCGTGCTGCTCGCCTATCTGGTCGGCAAGCGGTTCCTCCCGCGCTACGCGGTTCTGGCCGCGCTCGTGGTCGGGGTGGTCTGCGCGGCGGCGACCTCACGGCTGCACGTGCGCATCGACGCGTTCGAGATCGCCCGCCCGGAGTGGACCACGCCGCACCTGTCGGTGCCGGCCCTGATCGGGATCGCGGTGCCGCTCCTGGTGGCCACCCTCGCGTCGCAGAACGCCCCCGGAATGGGGGTGCTGGCCGCGTCCGGCTACGCGCCGAACGACCGGGTGCTGATCGGTTCGACCGGGGCGGTCTCCACGTTGCTGGCGCCGTTCGGGTCGCACGCGATCAACCTGGCCGCGATCACCGCCGCGATCTGCACCGGC
The DNA here is from genome assembly GCF_000372745.1 of Embleya scabrispora DSM 41855. Classification (GTDB taxonomy): domain Bacteria; phylum Actinomycetota; class Actinomycetes; order Streptomycetales; family Streptomycetaceae; genus Embleya; species Embleya scabrispora. Next base: position 188,469 of record NZ_KB889719.1, read on the forward strand.
CCCGAGGCGCACCGCGACCCCCGCAGGCGCTACGTCGCGGGGGTCTCGTGCGGGGCCTTCTACCTGGTCGTGGGCATGTTCGGGTCGACGCTGGTGGCCCTGTTCGCGGGCCTGCCCAAGGAGCTGGTCGCCGCGGTCGCGGGCGTGGCGCTGTTCGGCGCGCTGGCGAGCGGCCTCACCGGCGCGATGGCCGACGACGAACACCGCGAGGCGGCGCTGATCACCTTCCTGGCCACCGCGTCCGGGGTCACCATCGGCGGCATCGGGTCCGCGTTCTGGGGGCTGATCGCGGGCGTCCTGGCCCACCTGGTGCTGTCCGGCGGCCGGTTCAGCCGGTCGGGTGCGCGGTCATGAGCACGCGCATGCCCTCGGCGAGATCGCGGCCCGTGGGGGCGTTCTCCGGAGCGAACATCCACTGGCTGACCACGCCCACCAGGAGCGCCTGACACAGCGCTCCCACCGTGCCGGTGAGGTGCTCGTTGCCCTCCTCGGGCACACCCAGGAAGATCGAGGCCAGTCCGGAGCGGCCGTCGTTCTGCGCTGCGGCGAGCACCTTGTGGATCTCCGGCAGCTCGTCGAGATGGGCCAGGATCTCGAAGTTGGCCGCCCACATCATCCGGTGCGACTCCATCAGGTCGATCACCCGCGTCCAGATCGCCTCGAAGCGCTCCAGCGGCGCGGTCTCACTGCCGACCGCGTCGGCCAGCGCGTTGCTCAGTTCCGTGCCCCACCCCTCGATCGACTCCAGCAGCGCCTGCTGCATCAGTGCGTCCTTGGACCCGTAGTGATAGCCGATCGATCCGAGGTTGGTTCCCGACGCGGCGACGATGTCGCGCGCGGTGGTGCGCATGTAGCCCTTCTCGTACAGACAACGTTTGGCTCCGGCCAGCAGGTCTTCGCGGTGTCCCATGAGGCGATCGTAACCCCGCATTAGACAAATGTCTTATACGAACGACTCATACGTCTGTATAAAAAGGGTCCGTCGAACCCTCGCCCGGCTCCGACCTCAGGAGTGCTCCGGGTCCGGCGGGTGCTGCTGCCGGGTCAGGTGCGCGTCGGTCACGTTGCGGCCCATCAGCCACCCGTCGGTTTCCCGGCGTTCGTCCAACTCCTTGAGCATGGACTGGAGTTCCGAGCGCAGGAAGTCCCGGGTGGCGACCTCGCCCAAGGCGATCCGCAGCGCCGCGACCTCGCGGGTCAGATACTCGGTGTCCGCGATGTTGCGCTCGTTGCGGGCCCGGTCCTGTTCCAGGTTGACCCGATCCCGGTCGTCCTGCCGGTTTTGCGCGAGCAGGATCAGCGGTGCCGCGTAGGACGCCTGCAGGGACAGCACCAGGGTCAGGAAGATGAACGGATACTCGTCGAAGCGCAGCGCCGGCGGCACGAAGATGTTCCAGCCGATCCACACGATCACCGTGGCGGTCATGTAGACCAGGAACCGGCCGGTGCCCAGGAAACGGGCGATCCGCTCGGAGAACCGACCGAACGCCTCCGGGTCGTACGCGGGCAGCAGCGGACGACGCCCCGGGTCGCGCGGTTGATCCAGGCGCGGGCGGCGGCGCTTTTCGGTGCTCGTGCTCTCACGTGCCACGACGGACTCCCCCGTCTCCGTGTATGGCGCCCTCGCGCCAGTCCTCGGGCAGCAGGTGGTCGAGCACGTCGTCGACGGTGACCGCGCCGAGCAGGTGGTCGTCCTCGTCCACCACGGGCGCGGCGACCATGTTGTACGCGGCCAGGAAACTGGTCACCTCGGCCAGCGGGGTGTCCGGCCGCAGCGGCATCAGGTCGGTGTCCAGGACCGCGCCGACCAGGGTGAACGGCGGATCGCGCAGCAGCCGCTGGAAGTGCACCGTGCCCAGGTACTTGCCGGTCGGCGTCTCGGTCGGCGGCCGGCAGACGTAGACCTGACTGGCCAGGGCGGGCGACAGGTCGGAGTTGCGTACGTGCGCGAGCGCCTCGGCGATCGTGGCGCCCGGCTCCAGCACGATCGGCTCGGTGGTCATCATGCCGCCGGCGGTGTCCTCGACGTAGGTCAGCAGGCGGCGCACGTCCTCCGCCTCCTCGGGCTCCATCAGGCCGAGCAGGCGTTCCGCGGTCTCCTCGGGCAACTCGGAGATCAGGTCGGCCGCGTCGTCCGGGTCCATCGCCTCCAGCACGTCGGCCGCGCGCTCCTCCTGGAGCTGGCCCAGGATCTCGACCTGGTCGTCCTCGGGCAGTTCCTCCAGCACGTCCGCGAGCCGGTCGTCGTCCAGTGCCGCGGCCACCTCGGCGCGGCGCTTGGCGGACAGGTTGTGCAGCACGTTGGCCAGGTCGGCGGGCCGCAACTGCTCGAAGGTGGCGAGCAGGTTGGCCGCGCCCTGCTGGTCCTCCGGGCGTTCGAAGCCGATCACCGCGTTCCAGTCGACGGTGATCGTCTCGCCGCGCCGCCGGCGCAGCCCGGAGGTGCCGCCCTTTTGCACGAACAACTTGGAGATCAGCCAGTCGCGACCGCGCCCGAGCGCCATCGCGACGTCCAGGACGGTCACCGCCTCGTCGGTCTCGGCGAGGGTCACCCGGCGGTCCAGCATCTCGGCGAGCACCAGCGTCTCGCTCGGCCGCTGCTCGAAGCGGCGCATGTTGACCAGCCCCGTGGTGATCACCTCGCCGGTCTCCACGCTGGTCACCCGGGTCATCGGGACGAAGATCCGCCGGCGGGTGGCCACCTCGACGACCAGGCCGAGCACGCGCGGGGGGAGCTGGGCGGTGCGCAGCATCACCACCACGTCGCGCAGCCGGCCGACGTGGTCGCCGTTGGGGTCGAACACGGCCACGCCCGCGAGGTGCGAGATGAACACCCGCCCGGATGACGCACTCATGCCGTGGTCCCTCCGTCGCCGATGTGTACGTCCGCGTTGGCCGATCCGCGCGGTCTCGCCGCGGGTGCCCCGGACGGTCAGGCTACCGGTGAAGGTGGGCATGATCACGACACCCGGTGCCGGGCTCAGTACAGTGCCGCCCGTGCGCTTGCCTCAGACGAAGACCACGATCGCCCTCCTGGCCGCCTGCGTCCTCACCGGCACGGCGTGTTCGAAGGCGGAGACCGGGCTCGGTGCGGAGTCCGCGGACTCCATAGCCGGCAAGTCCAAGACCGCGGCCGCCGGAGCCGGCGCCGTACACGTGCAGGGCGTGTGGAAGATCCAGAGCCAGCAGTTCCGGATCGACCTGCGGCTCAAGCGCGAGGGCGGGGTGGGCACCGTGGTCACCGCGGACAGCACCATCGAACTGCTGCGGATCGGCGAGGACCTGTTCGTGCGCGGCGACGCCCGGCTCTACCAGGGTCGGGACGGGCGTGGCGGCGCCGATGTGGAACAGTCGGCCCAAGCGCTGCGGGACAAGTTCGTCAAGGTTCCGCCCGCCGATCCCAGTTATGCCCGACTGTCCGGGTTTACCCGGATGCAGGACATGATCACCGATCTGATCCGTCTCAACGGCAAGCTCAAGAAGGACGGCCGGGAGAACGTGCGCGGCGCCGAGTCGCTCAAGGTGGTGGCGGATCGAGGTCGCGGCGGCGAACTGCGGGTGGCCCTGCACGGGATCCCGTTCCCGCTCAAGTACATTCCGTCGCCGAACGGCGGAGCGCTCGAACTCTTCGAATACAACCAGGACTTCCCGCTGGTGCTGCCCAAGCCCGAGGACGTGGTCGACTACGGCACGCTGACCGACGGCAAGGAACCGTCGGGCAAGCCGTCGGACAAGCCCGGCGGGCCGGTACCCGGCACCGACTGAGGCGGGCGATTCCGGCTCCGGGATACCGTTTCCGGCAGGACGGCGACCGGGCGGGCGTCGATTCAGGTCAGCGAACCAACGAGACATCGAACGACGAGGGAACCCAACGGTGGATCACGTGCGGCGCGGCTTCGTGGTGGCTACGGCTGTATCGGTCACGGTGCTGGCCGCCGGGTGCAGTGCGGGACGACCCGCACACCGCTCGTGGCAGGCCCCGGTGGACGAACCGATGGCCGGTGCGCCGCTGGGCAACCAGGTGGACGGCCTGGACCCGGCGGCCATCCTGCAGCGTGCCCAGGCCGCGACGGCCGGGGCGAAATCGGTGCACGTCAAGGGCGAGTTGGCGGTCCCGGGCACGGCCGGCAAGCCGGCCAAGCCGTTCAGTGTGGACATGCGCTTCACCAGCACCGGCAGCGAGGGCCAGATCGTCGAGGACAGCACGACCGCCTACGTCACCCGGGTGCAGAACCAGGTCTGGTTCCGGGGCGACGCGAAGTTCTGGTCCAAGGTCGAGGGCACCAGCACCGAGGTGGCCAACCACGAGAAGTACGTACAGGTCCCCTCCGGTGACAAGAAGTACGACGGCATCGTGGAGAACACCTATGTCGAGCGGCTGACCAACAAGCTGATGGGCAAGCCGGGCAAGCTGGAGAAGGGCCCGGTCAAGCAGGTCAACGGGCACAAGGCGATCGCGCTGGAGAACCGGACACCGGGCGCGGGCGGCACCATCTGGGTGGCCACCGAGGGCGCTCCGTACCTGTTGCGGATGGAGTCGGCCCCGGACGCCAGGCAGGCCGGCGCGTTCGACTTCCTCGGCTACGGCGAGCGGGTCGACGTGCACGCGCCGGATCCCAGGGAGGTGGTGGACAAGGGACTGACCCCCCAGGGTCGTCCGACCGGCAGCAACGGTTCCTCGTCCGGCCCCGGCGGCGCCTCGACGCGGCCCACCAACGGCGGCACGCCCTCCACCTCCACCACGCGCCGTTCCGACATCGGCCGGATGAGCAAGCCGCCGGTGCCCGGCGGCCTCAGGAACGACCCGCTGTTGTTCTCCTGACGCACCCTGGTGCCCGCCGCGGACGGACCGAAGTGGCGACCCGGTCTCAGTCGCGTCGGCGCAGGCGGCCGATCGACAGGTTGAACGGCGACGCCCCGCGCGTCACCGCGGGTGAGCCGATCGGCACCGTGCGGCCCGCGTCCCGGGGTACCGACCGGGCCGAGCCGGTCGGGGTGAGCCGGATCAGGTCGCACTCGCGCGCCCAGCGGGCCGGCTGCTCCTCGCCGTCCGGCGCATTCAACCGGGCCGCGTGCAGGGCCAGGACGGCCGGCTCGTACGTTGGGTCGTCCGGCGTGACCACGGTGACCTCGGCGGTCCACCCGGGCAGCCGGCCGCCCTTGTCCTTGCTGCGCATGTCCACGAGCGCCCGCCCGGCCTCGGCCAGGCCGGGCACGAACTGCTCGACGGCACCGTCCTCGCGGGCGGTCATCAGCCACGACGAGCCGTCCAGCCACACGTGCCAGACCGGGCGGGGCGGCGCGGTGCCGACGGTGAGCCAGAGCAGGCCGGACTTCTTCGCGCCTTCTTCGAGCAGCGCGCTTTCCTCAAGCAGCGCGCCTTCTTCACGCAGCGTGCCTTCCCCGGGCTGTGCGCCTTCCGCGCCCCGCTCGCGCGGCGCGTCCGCTCCCGAGAGTGCGTCGGTGTCCGTCATGCGCCACAGCGTCCCACAACGGGCGGGCGCGGAACGTGCGCCACCTCATAGCCCGGGTGGGGTGACCCGTCGGTAACCTGACCGCACGATCCGCAGCACTGGGAGGACCAGACACATGGCCGCCACATCGCGTAGCTTGCGTTCCCGCCGTTCCTGTATGGCTGTGCCCGGCAGCAACCCGCGCTTCATCGAGAAGGCGCAGGGGCTTCCGGTCGACCAGGTGTTCCTCGACCTCGAGGACGCCTGCGCCCCGCTCGCGAAGGAGGGCGCGCGACACACGATCGTCGACGCGCTGAACACCGGCGACTGGGGGAATCGGATCCGCGTCGTGCGGGTCAACGACTGGACCACGCACTGGACCTACCGCGACGTGGTCACCGTCGTGGAGGGCGCGGGGGCCAACCTCGACGCCATCATGCTGCCGAAGGTCCAGGACGCCGGCCAGGTCAAGGCCCTGGATCTGCTGCTCACCCAGATCGAGAAGACGGTCGGCCTGGAGGTCGGCCGGATCGGCATCGAGGCGCAGATCGAGAACGCCCGCGGCCTGGTGAACGTGGACGAGATCGCCGCCGCGTCGCCGCGCGTGGAGACGATCATCTTCGGCCCGGCCGACTTCATGGCGTCGATCAACATGAAGTCGCTCGTGGTCGGCGAGCAGCCCCCGGGCTACGACACCGGCGACGCGTACCACTACATCCTGATGCGCATTTTGATGGCCGCGCGAGCCAACGACCTGCAGGCGATCGACGGCCCCTACCTGCAAATCAAGGACGTGGACGGGTTCCGTCGGGTGGCCGGCCGCTCGGCCGCGCTGGGCTTCGACGGCAAGTGGGTGCTGCACCCCGGCCAGATCGACGCCGCGAACGAGCTGTACTCGCCGACCCAGGCCGACTACGACCACGCCGAGATGATTCTCGACGCGTACGACTGGTGCACCTCGGCCGAGGGCGGGATGAAGGGCGCCGCGATGCTCGGCGACGAGATGATCGACGAGGCGTCGCGCAAGATGGCCCTGGTGATCTCGGCCAAGGGTCGCGCCGCGGGCATGCAGCGGACCCAGAAGTTCGAGGCCCCCAAGGGCTGAGGCGGCACCTCCCCGGTCCGGGCCCCGGACCGGGGAAACGCCGAGGGGCGGGAGGCGATCGCCTCCCGCCCCTCGGCGTTTCCCCGCGGCTGGGTGTGGGCCCGGCTCAGCTCTCGGTGAGCAGGCCCGCGCGCAGCGTGCCGAGCGTGCGCGAGAGCAGTCGGGAGACGTGCATCTGGGAGATGCCCAGTTGCTCGCCGATCTCGGCCTGCGTCTTGCCGCCGAAGAAACGCAGCAGCAGGATGTGCTTCTCGCGCGGCGGGAGCGCGGCGATCAGCGGCTTGAGCGACTCGCGATTCTCCACGAGTTCGATCGCGTCGTCGTCCGCGCCGAGCCGGTCCATCGGGGCCGCCGCGTCGTCGCCGCCGGCACCGCCGGCGGGCGCGTCCAGCGAGGACGCGCTGTAGCCGTTGGAGGCGATCATGCCCTCGACGACCTCTTCGCGGGAGACGTCCAGGAAGGCCGCGAGTTCGGCGACGGTGGGCGCCCGGTCCAGCCGCTGCCCCAGCTCCTCGCTCGCCTTGGCCAACCGCAGTCGCAGTTCCTGGAGCCGTCGCGGTACCCGGACCGACCATGTGGTGTCCCGGAAGAAGCGCTTGATCTCGCCCAGGATGGTCGGCATCGCAAAGGTCGGGAACTCGACCTCGCGCTCGGTGTCGAAACGATCGATCGCCTTGATCAGGCCGATCGTGCCGACCTGGACGATGTCCTCCAACGGTTCGCTGCGGGCGCGAAACCGCCCCGCGGCGAAACGCACCAGGGGCAGGTTGAGTTCTATGAGGGTATTGCGCACGTACTGGTACTCGTGCGTGCCCTCCTCCAGTCGGCTCAGGCGCCGAAACAGCGTCCTGGACAGGGCGCGGGCATCCGTGGCGCCCATCGACCCGATCTCGTCCTCGTCGAACTCGTGGTGGAGCCCGTACAGGTTCAGCTCTTCTGCCCCGGTGTCCATTACCGGTGGCCGCTGCGACCCCCGGACCTGCATCTCGGCTTCGAGCTGTACCGCCATGCCTCCCCCTCGTGACGCGTTGTGAGGTCTCCCCCCTGCGCCTAACCCGGATGGGGAAGGGCAAACACGATCCACTCGAAAAAGTTTGTGTGCGCCGGCCGATCCCCAACGTCGGGGGGCGGTCGTCTATCGTGTGCCCGGGCCGGATTACTCGGTGGGCAAAGGGCAGCAGGAGGCTGGCATGCAGGGCGGCTTGACGGTGTCGGTGAGCACCAATGGCACCTCTGCGATCGTTACGGTCGCCGGTGAGATCGACGTGGACAGCGCCGACGCGGTGCGGGATCGTCTGTTCGAGTGCGTCGAGCAGGGCAGTACGCGCCTGGTGATCGACTGCTCGGAGCTCGATTTTTGCGATTCGACCGGACTGAACGCGTTCCTCGGTGCCCGCCTGCGCGCGCAGGCCGCAGGAGGAGCGGTCCACCTCGTGGGCGTTCAACCTGCCGTTGCGCGGGTATTTGAGATCACCGGTGCGGTACAGGGGTTCACTTTCCACGAGACCCTGGCAGAGGCGGTCGGAGAGTAGCTCGTGACTTCTGGTGTCCTCCAGCGGGATGCGGGCAACTATCACCGCGTAGCAGCGTGAGCGAGGTGAGCCAGTAGATGTGCGCCATGCGATCGCAGGCGTCCGGCGACGGGGGTGCCTGTTTCTCCACCCCACCGCTTCGTCAGGTGCGGAGATTGCCGTTCGAGGGCGCGACGGGGGCGGTGGCGCGGTCCAGGACGTTCATCCGCAACACGCTCCACGCGTACGGATGGTCGGGGTCCGACGACGAACAGGTGATGCTGACGTCCGACGATGTCCTGCTTGTCGCGGTCGAATTGGTCACCAACGCGTGCCTGCACGCGGGCGGTCCGGTCGAGCTGCGCGTCGTGCGGACGAGCGATCTGATCCGGATCGAGGTGGACGACCGCAGCGAGGAGTCCCCGCAGGCGCGAGCGCCGCACTCGGGAACACGACCGGGCGGACACGGACTGCACATCATTCGGCGCTTGACGCTGGACTGGGGCGTGGTCGTGCACCAGGGCGACGGCAAGACGGTGTGGGTGGACATGCCCGTCCCGGAGGTCATGCGCTGAGCCGGGAGCCTCGGGGGGTGTAGGCAAAGGCGGGGTACAAGGGTCGTGCGTCGAGTCGGGTGCCGGCCCGAACCCGGCCCGCTCGGCGGATACCCTGGAGCACATGTCTGCCTCTTCGGTTCGTGTTCGCTTCGCTCCCTCTCCCACCGGCATGTTCCACGTCGGTGGCGCTCGTTCCGCGCTGTACAACTGGGCCGTCGCGCACAAGGCCGGCGGCACGTTCGTGCTGCGGGTCGAGGACACCGACGAGGCGCGGAACCGGCCGGAGTGGACCGAGGGCATCATCAGCGCGCTCGCGGCGATCGGCATCAACGCGTCCGCCCCGGCCTTCGAGGGCCCGTACTTCCAGTCGCAGAACACCACGCTGCACCGCGAGTCGGCGGTCAAGCTCTTCGACGCGGGCCGTGCGTACTACTGCGACTGCACCCGTGAGGACCTGGAGGCCCGCACCGGCTCCAAGCACCTGGGCTACGACGGCTTCTGCCGGGACCGCGGCCTGGCCGCGGGCGAGGGGCGCGCGCTGCGCTTTCGTACGCCGGACGAGGGCGTCACGGTCGTGGCCGACCTGGTGCGCGGCGACACCGAGTTCCCGAACGCCTCGCTGGAGGACTTCGTGGTGGCCCGGGGCAACGGCTCGGCGGTGTTCCTGCTGGCGAACGTGGTCGACGACGTCGACCAGAGGATCACCATCGTGATCCGCGGCGAGGAGCACCTGTCCAACGCGGCCAAGCAGCAGTTGTTGTGGGAGGCGCTCGGCGCGACCCCGCCGCAGTGGGCGCACCTGCCGGTGATCGTGAACGAGAAGCGGCAGAAGTTGTCCAAGCGCCGGGACAAGGTGGCCCTGGAGTCCTACCTGGACGAGGGCTACCTGCCCGAGGCGCTGGTGAACTACCTCTTCCTGCTCGGCTGGGGCCCGAAGGACGACATCGAGATCCGGCCGTACGCGGAGCTGGAGCAGCTCTTCGATCTGCGGGACGTGAACAAGTCGTCGGCGTTCTTCGACGTCAAGAAGCTCTCCTCGTTCAACGCGGACTACATTCGCGCCCTCGACGCGGAGGCGTTCGTGCGGGCCTGTGAACCGTGGGTGCTCGGATCGAAGGCGCCGTGGGCGAAGGAGGCGTACGACCCGGCCGTGTTCGCCGAGGTCGCGCCGCTGGTGCAGACCCGGATCACGGTGCTCGACGAGGTCCCGATGTACGTGGACTTCCTGTTCCTGGACACGCCCGCCGAGGACGAGGCGGCCTGGGCCAAGGCGATGAAGCCGGGCGCCGCGGACGTACTGGCCAGTGCCCGCACGGAGCTCGCGGGTGCAGAGTGGAACGTGGACGCGCTCAAGGCCGCGGTCGAGGCCGCGGGCGCCGCGCACGGCCTGAAGTTGTCCAAGTCGCAGGCCCCGGTGCGGGTCGCGGTGACCGGCCGCACGATCGGCCTGCCCCTGTTCGAGTCGCTCCAGGTGCTCGGCCGCGACCGGGTGCTGGCCCGCGTCGACGCGGCACTGGAGCGGCTGACGACGGCGCAGTAGCCGCCGGATTCGAACGCGAGGGCCCGAACAACGAGACGGACCCGAACGAGACGCGCCCGCACACCGCAATCGGTGTGCGGGCCCGCCGTGTTGCCGGGTGCCGCTTCAGCTGATCGAGAGGGTCAGCGTGGCGTTGTAGGTGCCGGGCTTTTGATAGGCGGGCAACGCCACCGCGATCGCGGCGCCGGCGGTGAAGGTGCCGCCCGTGTGTGGCGCGGGCGGGGCGGAGGCGAGCGTCGAGCCGCCGGCTATGGAGCCGGGAGCGCCCGGAACGGCGGTGCTCGGGGAAGCCGGATCGGCCTGGACCGAGGGCTTCCAGGTGAATCGGTCGGCCGGAATCCGGCCGCCCTCGGGCGAGGTGAAGTCGGAGATGTCCGCGGTCAGCGCCCAACCGAGCGAGCCGCCGCGCACGTCGGTGACGGTGACGGGGTTGAGGGCGCCGGTCATGGACTGCGGGGTGCCGTCGAGGGTGACGTCGGAAAGCTTTATCGCGCTTGCTTGTTGATGGAGGGTCAGGCTGCCGGGGGTCACCGAGCCGGTGATGTCCGTGCTGCTCGTTCCCGGCGAACCCTTGCGCACCAGGGTGAGTTCGCGACTCGCGCCGGACGAGCCCACGGAGACGAGCAGGAACACGGTGTCGCCCGGCGGCGGCAGGGGGAGGGAACGGGGGTTCTCGGAGAGCGTCACGGAGCCTGTCAGATGTCCCGCTCGGGCACTGCCGGTGGCTGAGCTCGCCCACTCGGGAGGGCAGCCGCCGGTAGGTGATCCGCACACCTGGACCCTCGCGTCGCCCTCCGGCCAGCCCTCGCCGGTGAATTCGATGCGATCACCCGGGACCACGCGGGTCGGGGTGGCGCTCAGGGTCGGTCCGGGTCCGATCTCCAGGGTGCGAGAGACGGCCGGCGGTGTGGTGGGGGCGCACTGGACCACGGGCACGGGAGAGAGGCCCTCGGTCAGCGAGTAGGCGCCGGGAGTCAGGGTGATCGGTCCGCTCGCGGGGAGCCGGAGCGTGCCCTGGAGGTCCCACAGATCGACGGTCGCTTCCGGTCCGGCGGGCTGAGAACGCGGTTGGCCGTACGCGGTGAACGTGTTCGACTGGGTTCCCCCGACCCGGATATCGGCGATGGCGCGCAACGTGGCGGCACGCGGTGGGACGGGGATCGACGGGCGAGTCCGCCAATGCCACGTCACGGTGACCTGTTCGCCGGCACTGTAGACGGCTTTCTCCGGGAAGACGGTCAGGTCGACCTTGATTTCGTCGGCTGCCCATATCGGAGAGGGCGCACCGACGAGGCGACAACTCTCCGGGAACGCCACTTCCGCCGCCGTCGCCGGGGCGGACGCGGCCACGAGGCCGGTGGTCGCGGCGATGATCGTCGTTGCGCAACCCGCCGTGACGCGACGGGTGATGTGCTTGATTCGGCGCACGAATCTCCTTGCCGGGGTTCGGAGTTGATAGCCACCTATAGCTCGCGACGGGTGTCGGGCGAGCAACCCGAGTGGATGGACACCGTCGCGATGCTTGGCAGGATCAATGATTCCGGACCGCAGCCTTGAACGCACGCGGATTCGGACGCCGATTCGTGGTTGGAGCAGCGCTGTCGGCGGTGCGCCGACCTGGTTTCGGATCTTCGTGCGCAAAGAGGGCGGCCCCCGCGACTGTCGTCGCGGGGGCCGCCCCGGGAGCTCGTACCGTCCGTGCCGTGCGTGCCGCTACGTCAGCTGATCGAGAGGGTCAGCGTGGCGTTGTAGGTGCCGACCGTCTGGTACGCCGGAACGGCGAGCGAGAGGTCCGCGCCGGCGGCGAAGGTGCCGCCGGTGGTGGCGGCGTTCGGAGCGGATGCCAGGGTGGCGCCGGTGCCGATCGGGCCGGCGCTACCGGGCACCGCGACGCTGGGCGAACCCGGGCCCGCGGTGACCTTCGGCGTCCAGGTGAACTTGTCGGCGTCGATCCTGCCGCCGGTGCCGTTGGTGAAGTCGGACACCGAGCCGGTGAGGGTCCACCCGGTGTCGCCGCTGCGGAAGTCCTTCACGGTGACGGTGTTCAGCGCGCCGGTCATGTTCTGCGCCTGGCCGTTGATCGTGATGTCCGACAGCTTGATGGCGCCGGCTTCCTGCGAGATGGTCAGCCCGCCGGCCACCACGTTGCCGGTCGCCGTCTGGTCCAGGCCGCTGCCCGGGACGGTGATGCGGAACGGGGCGATGGTCGCGGTCGTTTCGTCCGTGCCCTCGGTCACGCGGATCGCCGCGATGGACGGGTCGCTCGCGACGAAGTCGGGGATGACCACCGTGCCGTCGGGTCCGGAGTCGGCGTACGCCATGGTCTCATCCAACACGTAGCCCGTCGCGGTTTGGCCGCGCGCGATGACCGTGAGGTTCGGGGTGAAGTTCTTCCCGGTGACCTTGACCGTGGTGCCCACGGGACCACTGGTCGGATCGAGGGTGAGCAGGCGCGCCGTGGCGTTGATCCTGATCGGGGCGAGCGCCTCCGCGGCGCCGACCTTGACCTTGATCCTGTAGTTGCCCGCAGGCACGGTGGCGACCGTGGCGACGTTGCCGGTGAGCGCGCCGTCGGCCACCGCGAGGGTGTTGCCGGGAGCGATCCTGGCCGCGTCGCACGCTGCGCCGGAGGCGTCGCACAGTTCGACAGTGGGGCTGCCGGCCGGCCAGTGCGCACCGGTCAGCGCGATCGGCGCGCCGGCGTCGGCCTCGGCCGGCGCGGTCAGCGTGGCGGGTTCCTGCGAGGTGCCTTCAACCTTGATGGTGCGCGAGACGGGAACCGGGGTCACGGGCGTGCACTTGGTCTCGACGTCGAAGCCCAGTGCGTGGGTCCACGTCGAGTAGTCGCCCGGCGTCAGCTTTACGTCGCCGGCGGTGCTCAGGGTGAACCTGCCCTCGCCGTTGCCGAGGATCAGCGGTTGGCTCGGCAGGGTCTCCGGGTTGTCGGCGGCACCCTGGACCGGGACGGTGCCGGTCTGGGCGCCGCTCAGGTTGATCGCGCCCTTCAGGTAGGTCGAATTCGCGGGCACCTTCCCGACGACCGGGATCTCGGCCGGAGCCAGCGGGTGGACGACCCACTTCCAGGTGACCGAGACTTCTTCGCCCACGGCGTACGTGGCCTTCTCGGGAGTGACCACCGTATCCACCTGGATGTGGCCGTCCGGCGGATTCGAGAACGGGTTGGTGCAGTGGGTCGAGTAATCCACCGGTGCCGCCTGTGCGGACGGGGTGAGGACCACGAGACCGCCGGTCGCCGCGACGGCGGCCACGGCTGTCGAGGCGATCAGCCTGCGGGACGAGATTCTTCGCATTCGGGACACTGTTCTCCTCGCTGGGATGGAGTCGACAATGCGTTCGTTCGGCGCCTTATTCGGCCGGTAATCGCCGATACCGTCGATGCGTCGGGAAAAGAAAAGTGGGGCCGCATATCCGAGGGGATATGCGGCCCCGCCTTGTCGGTTCGTCAGCGGTGGTTCGGATTGCCCCGGATCAGGTCAGGGGGTGACGGTCCACGCGGTCGACGCCTTGCGGTCGGGGTGGAAGGTCTCCGACGCGACGATGCCGGTGTTGTCGCCGCGCGTCATCCAGATCCAGATGCAGAAGTCACCGTTCGGCAGCGCCCACGCGCCGGCCCAGTCGCTCGTCTTGCCGCCCGAGGCGTTGAGGCCGTTCACGTTGATCCAGACCGAGGAGCCGAAGCCGTGGCCCGAGACCTTGACCCACGAGCCCGCCGAGCCCGAGGTCTTGTCCAGCTCGATCCAGCGGCGCTGGACCGAGAGCGGGGTGGACGCGGTGCCGGTGCCGTCGGTCAGCTTGAGGACGTACTGGCCGTCCGCGATGCCCGAGGAGGCCAGCTTGACGGTGCCGTTGAGGTTCCCGTTCGCGTCGGCCGCACCCGGGCCCTGGGCGATCTGCGCCGAGGAGCAGGTGGCGCCGTTCGGGGTGCACAGCTGGGCGGTGACGGTCGCGTTCGGCGTCCAGTTCGCGCCGGTCACCGTGACGCTGCCACCGGGGTGGCTGGTGGTCGGCGAGGCGGACACCGTCGGCGGGTCGGTGGCGACGGTGAACGGCGCCGAGGCGAAGGGGGTGCTGCCGGACCAGGAGCCCGTCCAGGCAAGCACAGCGGAAGCCGTGTCGAAGTAGATCGGGATGGTGCCGGTGAAGGTGCCGTCCGGGGTGCTGGTGGCGTAGTACGACTCGTCCGGAACGCCGCCGGTGTCGGTGAGCGCGTAGGAAACGGTCGCGTTGGCGGGGAAGTTCTTGCCCGACACGGTGACCTCGGTGCCGACCGGGCCACGGTTCGGGGTGATCGAGATCTGCAACGGGCCGCTGGGGACGTACTTCTTGACGGTGATCGGGGCGGTCGCCTCCTTCGTACCGTCCAACACCTTGATTCGGTAGCTGCCGTCGGCGGTCGTGCCCGCGAGGGTCGCGGTGCCGCTCAGGTTGCCGGCCGCGTCGATGACCAGGGACTTGGCCGTGAAGCCGCCGGGGTTGCAACCGCCACCGGAGGAGTCGCACAACTGTACGTTGGCCGTCGCGTTGGGCGTCCAGACGGCGCCCGACAGCGGTACGGCGGTGCCCGGGCGCACGTCGGTGGTCGGCGCGTCCAGCGTGGCCGGCGTACCGGGGCCACCGGTCACGGTGATGCTGCCGACGGCGCCGCCGCCGGAGGTGATGTCACAGGGTGTCTCGTAGTTGGAACCGAGCACCTTCGTGTACGTCAGCGTGCGGATCGGGCTGAAGGTGACCGGGCCGGCCGCGTTCGTGGGCACCACGAACGTGCCCGAGTACGGCGGAGTCTGGATCGGCGTGTTCGCCTGCACCGGGATTTGCAGCAGCGGCCCGACGATCGTCACCGTGCCGGTGGCGCCACCCGACATCGCCAGGTCGATGGTGGGCGTGGTCGGCACCGTCAGGGAGAGCGGGCTGGTCGCCGGGCTCGGTCCCAGGGTCACCTTCGCGGTCACGGTGGCGCCGGGAGCGGCGACGGCCGGGGTGAAGGCGACGTCCATTGCCTGCACACCGGTGGCTGTGCCCTGACCGGCGGGCAGACTGCACTTCACCGTGGGATTGATCTGTGTGGCCGAGGCGGAGGGAGCGAGTGCCGCCAGGCCGGTGATTGCCAATGCCGTCCCGGCGAATGCGGCGGTCAGCCGGCGTCCGGTTCTCGTCGCGGTGGTGGATCTGCGCGCTACGCGCATGTGGTTCCTCCATGGTCGGGGGTGCGATCGCCCGGGGAAGGTCGGTCGCGGCGCGGAAGAAAACCGCCATAAAGGACCGTGGCGGCATGGGTCACGCAAGTCGAGAGTTCAGGAGAGAATTCATCTCCTAATGGATGAGAAGTCAATAGTGAACAATGGGTTTCTTGTTTGACACGTGTCACCAAGATCATTTCTTTAGGCGGCGGAATCCGAGATTTGAATACGCCTCGATAAAGCGGTCCGGCCCCGGAACGAATTTCTTCGTTCCGGGGCCGGACCGGGTGGGCGGGTTGGTGCGGCGTCAGCTGATGGAGAGCGTCAGCGTGGCGCTGTAGGTGCCGATCTTCTGGTACGCCGGAACGGCGAGCGAGAGGTCGGCGTCGGCGGTGAAGGTGCCGCCGGTGACCGCCGCGTTGGGCGCGGAGGCCAGGGTGGCGCCGGAGCCGATCGGACCGGCGGCGCCGGCCACGGCGACGCTCGGGGAGCCCGGCCCGGCCGCGACCTTCGGAGTCCAGGAGAACTTGTCGGCGGCGATGGTGCCACCGTCACCGTTGGTGAACGGGGTGACCGCACCGGTGAGCGTCCAGCCGGTCGCGCCGCCGCGGAAGTCCTTGACGGTGACCGGGTTCAGCGCGCCGGTCATGTTCTGCGCCTGGCCGTTGAGGGTGATGTCGGACAGCTTGATGGCCGAGGCCTGCTGCGTGATGGTCAGGGCGCCGGGGGTCACGGCGCCGGTGATCGTCTGCTCGAGGCCGCCGGTGGGCGGCTCGGTGACCCGGAACGGGAGGTGCTTGATGGGGTTCGAGCCCCACGCGCCCGTCTCGGTCACCATGAGCTGCGTGAAGCCCTCGAAGTACATCTCCGTGGTGGCGGTGAACGAACCCGAGGCGTCCGCGGTGACGTATGAGGTCTCGTCCGGTACGTCGGAGGCGTCGGACCAGGCGAACTGGACTCCGCCGTTGGGTGCGAAGCCCGTACCGGTGATCGTGACCGAGGTGCCGACCGGACCGTGGTCGGGGCTGATCGTGACCGTCCGCACGGCGGCGGGGGTGACCTTGATCGGCGTGCTCGCCGAGGCGCCGCCGTTGCTGACCTTGATCACGTAGTCGCCGGGTGCGACCGCGTCCGCGATGCTCACGTTGCCGGTGAGCGCACCGTGCGACACGGCGAGCGAGTTGGCCTTGATCCCGGCCGGGTCGCATGCGGTGCCGTCGGCTTTGCACAGCGACGGTGTCACCTGGCCGGAGGACCAGTTGGCGCCGGAGAGCGCGGTGGCGGCGCCGGCGGCGACGGTGGCGGGGTTGGCCGCCAGGGTCGGGGTCTGCGTGGCGCCTTCCACGGTGAGCGTCTGTGCGGCGGCCACCGAGTTGAGCGGGGTGCAGTCGGTGAACGACTCCACCGTGCCGAACGCGATGGTGCTGGTGTTGTACGCGGCCGGGGTGAGCGTGACCTGGCCGGCCGTGGTCAGGGTGAACTGGCCCACGGGGTTGGTCAGGATCAGGTCCTCGCCGGCGAGCGCGGCGGGGTTGATCCGCTGGCCCTTCAGCTCGACCTTGTTGGTCATCGCCCCGCCGAGCTGGACGTTGGTGGTCGGCAGGGTGGAGTCCTTGTCGACGCCCGGGGTGTACGGGTTCTTCGGAACCTTGGCGTGGGTCTTCCACTGCCACTCGACGTTGACGACGTCGCCCACCTGGTAGGTCGCCTTGGCGGGCGTGACGACCAGGTCCAGCTTCAGGTTCGTGTCCGGAATTTCCAGCGAGGGGAGCGTCCGGTTCACGCATCGTGCGTTGTAGTCGACCTCGGCGGCCAGCGCCGACGGCGCGAGCACCACCAGGCCGGTGGTGCCGAGGACGATCGCGGCGCCGAGAGCGACGGTGATCTTTCCTGGAGCGAATCTGGAGGGCACCGGACTCCTTTCGAAGTTGCGTGGGTCGCGTTCCCGTTCGGGAGGGCGCGCTCCGGGGTTCGACGAGGCCCCTGGCGGGTCCCGCGCGGCCGAAGCCGCGGGCCGGGCATCCGGGTCGGATCCTCTTATGTCTTCGCGCGTTATTTAGCTATGGCTATTCAAAGAAGTCAATGGAAATCCGGGCCCCGGAAAGGTCGACACGTGTCACCAAGATCATGTCGGAACAGGGATCTTTCGAAGGGTTTGGATTTCATGATCGACTGCGCTTCCGATGCGTCACGTGTCAGTCTGTCGACAAGAAGAAAAGTCCCTAGATGGGCATTGACTGTTACCGGAAGGCTTGATTCACTCTGGCTGCGGCGAGGGCGTTACGCCCCGACTGCTTCTTTATCGGCGACTTGTCGCCTGTTCGGTTCGAACACCCCTTATGGGCTTGCCCTCGGGGGTGCAGCGAGAGACGTGTCAGTCCCCAACCGATCGAAGGAGCACAACCGAAATGTCGAAGTCCAAGATTCTTACCCTCGGTTCGGTCTGCGTTGCCGGCGCTGTCGCCGCCACTCTGGGCCTCGGTGGCACAGCGTTCGCCGGTGGCCCGGTCTCGACGACCTACAACTGCCAGGACCTGACGCTCGGGACCACCTACACGGGCGTGACCGGCACCCTGTCCACCACCGCGACGCACAAGCTGCGGTTCGTCACGGCGCTCAACATGCCCACCGCGGTCGCCGCGAACCAGCTGATCACCACCGCCAAGCTCGACTCGACCAGCGGTGCGACCCAGTTCGCGGGCCAGTTCAACGACCCGATCGCCGCGGGCAGCCCCTCGACCGTCGGCCTGGGCGCGCTGCCCAAGACCAGCGGCACGATCACCTCGGGCACGCTCACCACCCCGCTCGGCACCGGTGCCACGCCGACCGTCCCGAGCGCGACCAACTGGAGCGTGCAGATCAACGTCACCGCCGTGTCCGGCATCCCGAACCACAACATCGCGTGTGTGCTCGCCGGTTCGCAGGTGTCGCTCGCCTACTGACCCGCCGGGCAGTAGCGATCCGTTCGACAAGCCCGCCCCACCGTGCCGGTGGGGCGGGCTTTGCCGTGCTCCGGGTCGGCTGTGACGAATACGGCCGGGTCGAGCCCGGTCGTGTGACATGCGGTCGAGTCGGATCCAGGGCAACCACGAGTTGTCGAACGATCGCTCCAGGTGATCGACGGAAACGGTTGAGGAATGTGGGGCGTTCGTTGCCGACGCGTGTGTCGGGATTGCTTTCCGGGACCCATGGGAAACCGGCCGCAGCAATTCGTGCGGTGGATATCGATACCCCGGCCCGATTGTCACGAGTCACCAAGATCACGACGCGTGTCGAGTGGTCCCGACGATTATCGGACGGTCGGTTTTATTTCTCGCCGCTGTCTCTGTCGTGCCGTCGGCGCGAGGAACGGAAGTCGTCAATCGACCAAAGGTCGAAATCCGGGAGGGCTGAGGGACGCCGGATTCCCCGGCCGGAGCACGCGAAGGGGCGGGAACCATCGATCGATGGTTCCCGCCCCTTCCGGTGCCCCAGGCGCCCTTGTGGGCGCCGTCTACTTCACCGTGATGCCGGCCATGCCGAGCTTGTCGAACTTGAAGCTCGTGTCGATCTCGACCGCCGTGATGCCGGTGGTCTTCTTGCTCGTCACCAGGATCCACGAGCTGAACTTGCCGTTGCGGTCGGTCCAGGCGAGGCCGAAGTTGAAGGTCGGGTTCGCGCCCTCCACGCCCGCGAGGGCGATCAGCGTGTTCGGGGTGAAGTTCTCGCCGGACACCTTCACGAACGTCCACGGGCGGACCGTGCTCTTGCTCAGCGTCACCTTGCGCTGCACGACCGGGACGTCGGCCTTCTTGACCGTCAGCGGCGTGGACGCGGTGCGGCTGCCGTCGGTGACCTTGACGCTGTACGCGCCGTCGGCGGTGCCGGGGGCGACCGTCACGCCGCCGGAGAGCACGCCGTCGGCGCCGATCCGCAGGCTGTTGGCGGAGATGCCGGCCGGGTTGCACGCGCTGCCGTCCGCGGCGCACAGGGACGGCGTGGCGGTGCCGCCCTTGGTCCAGTTGGTACCGGAGAGCGCGGTCTCCTTGCCGGCCTCCACGGTGCCCGGGGACGCGCTCAGGGTGGCCGTCTCCGGCGTGCTCTGCACGGTGATGCTCTGCACGACGCCCGAGCCGCCGGTGACCGCGCACGGCGTGGTGAAGTTGCCGTACGGCGTCACCGTGGCGGTGGTGGTCTTGGTCGGCGTCAGGTCGACCGTGCCGGTCGCGGTGGCCGGGACCTGCAGCTTGACCGTGAACGGCGGGCTCTGGATCGGCGTGTTCGCCGGGATGTCGATCGTGGTCTCGGCTCCGGCGAGGGTGACCGAGCCGGTGGCTCCGCCGGACAGGGCGAAGTCGATCGACGGCGTCATCTTGATGCCGTTGAGTGCGGCGGGGCTGGTCGCCGGGCTCGCGCCGAGGGTGATCTTGAGGTCGATCGTCTCGCCGGGCTTGGCGGTGGTCGGGCCGTCCACGGTCACCGACATCGGCCCGGTCTTCTCACCCTGACCCAGCGGCAGCGAACAGGTGACGGTGGGCGTCGCGGTGCCGGCGACGGCGGCCGGCGCGGCGGCGAGGAATCCGGTGATCGCCAGTGTGCCGACGCCGAGTCCGGCGGCCAGGCGCATGGTGCGTTGCTTCATGAGGTGCTGCTCCCTGTCCTGCGTTCCTTGCCGGCGACGGGCGTTGGCGTCGCGTCGGCGGCATGGGGCGGATACGCGCGTGCTAAGTGGAACGTGTTACAGAAGTGGGGCGGGTCACATTGATGCGCTTTCATCCGGTGAAGTCAAGAGGCGCCAAGGGCACATGTGACCGGCGGGTATGCCTTCGCCGGGCTGCTGACCTGCAGTGACACGTGTCGTTCCGAAATGGTGGAACAAGTTCCACTTCTTGGTGCACGCGGGTGCCGTGGCAATGCGAACGGGGCGCCCACCGACACCTTGGGAAGGTGTCGGTGGGCGCCCCGGACAGGGCTGATGCGCCGTCAGGAGACGGTGAGCGTCAGGGTTCCCGTGTAGGTGCCGGCCGCCTGGTACGCCGGGATCGCGAGGGACAGGCCCGCGTTCGCGGTGAATACGCCACCGGTCTTGTGCGCCGGGTCCGTCGACGCCGCCGAGCTGCACAGCAGCCCGCCGTTGACGGTACCCGCCGAGCCGGTCACGACCTGGCTCGCCGAGTTCGGCTCGGCCACGCACCGGGGCGTCCAGGACAACGCGGAGGCGGGCAGCGAGTTGCCGCCCTCCGCCTTGAAGTCCGAGACGGAACCGGTGAGTTGCCAACCGAGGGTGCCCTTGCGGGCATCGGTGACGGTGACCGCGTTCAGCGCGCCCGTCATCGACTGCTCACGGTTCGCGAACGGGACGTCCGCGAGCACGACGCCGTTGCCGGCCTGGGTCATCGACAGCGTCCCCGGCTCCTCACCGGGACCGCCGCCACCTTCGAAGGTGAACGCGGCGAGTGCCATCTTGTTGCGGTCGCTCTTCTCGGATGCCCGGATCTGCGTCGTGCCGGGCTTGGTCACCGTCAGATCGACGGCGAACGTACCGTCCGCGGTCGCGGTGGCCTCCACCGTGTCGCCGGTGGCACCGAGGGCCGCGTCCAGGGTCTCCAGCACGACGGCCGCGCCGGGGGTGAAGTTCTTCCCCGTCACATGTGCCTTCGTACCCGAGGGGCCCCGGTTCGGCGTGGCGGCGATCTCGCGCGGCAGTACGACCGCCGAGGTGATCGTGACCGGCGCCGTCAACGAGGTGACTCCGACGGTGACCTTGACCAGGTACTTGCCCGGCGTCACCTGCGCGCCGAGCGTGGCCTGCGCGGTGAGCGCGCCGCCCTGTGCCACCGAGCCGGACCCGGCGACGAACGCCGAGCCGGAGCAGTCCGAACCGTCCTCCGCACACAGCTGGACCTGCGGATTGCCCTGGCCGGTCGGCCAGTTCGCCCCGGACAGCTTCACGACGTCACCCGGCTCGAGCAGGCTCTGATCCACGATCAGATTTGCCTGGTCGGGTCGGCCGACCGCGATCGAGTGCGAGACCTCCGGAGTTCCGGTGGGTACGCCGCTCGACGAGATGGTGATGACCTTCAAGCCGTATCCGGCGGGAGCCAGATCGATGCGGCCCGCCTTGGTGATCTTGAAGGTGCCCTTCATGTCGCCGACCTTGAGCACCTCGCCGCCCGGAGTGGCCGGGTTGCCCTTGGGCCCGCTGACCGACACGTCGCCGGTCTGCGCGCCGGAGAGCTTCACGGTGCCGCTGGGCGTCACCGTGTCCTTGAGCGCGACCACCCAGCTGGAGGGGTTGCGCGGGTAGCCGATCCACTTCCAGTCGACGGTGACCTCGTCGCCGATCTCGTACCACGGCTTCGCCGGGGACACCGAGAGCGCGACCTGGGGTTCCCAGGCGAAGACGGGGCCGTTGCCCCACGCCGGGGTGTAGCGCACGCCGTACGTGACCGGCTCGGAGTGTCGCAGCGCGTCCTTGGTGACCGAGATCGGCACCAGGACCGACGCGGTACCCGAGGTGATCCGGAGCTGGCGTACCGCGTCCGACAACCCGGCGGCCACTCGGACCTGGCCCGACAACTTTCCGGAGGCGTCGACGGTGAGGGTGGAGCCCGACGCCCCTTCCGCCGCACAGGCTTTGCCGTTCAGGTCGCACAATTCGACGTTGACACCGCTCGCGCCGACCGGCCAGTTCTCCCCGGTCGCGTCGACGGCCGCGCCCGGCCGGACCACGTTCCAGCCCAATGCCACGGTCGCCGGCTTGACCGTGCCGTCCACCGCGAGTGTCGCGCCCACACCCGGGGTGCCGTTGGGCGTGCACGGCGTGTCCCAACTGCCGAACATGTTCGCGGTGCTCGTGTAGCCGCCGGGGGAGAGCTTCAGTTCGCCCGGCTTGGCGATCTTCAACTTGCCCGTCATGGTCGACAGCCACAACTTCTCGCCGCCGGGGGTCTGCGCGTTCTTCTGCGGACCCTCCATGGCGATCTCGCCACCCTGCGCGCCGGAGACCAGGACCTTGCCCCGCGGCTTGACCGCGTCGGCGTTGACGGTCACGGAGGAAGGGTTCTTCGCCGCGTCCTTCCAGGTCCAGGTGACGGTGACCTCGTCGCCCACGTTGTACTTGGGCTTGACCGGATCGACCGTGAGGTCGACCTGGGCGTCGAAGTCGAACGGACCGCCACCGACGCTCGGCGGTATGCAGTGCACGTTGTACGTCACAGGAGCCGCGCTCGCGGACTGTGCCCCCGCGCCCACGCCCAGGGCACCGGCCACGAGGGCGGTACCGAGCACGCCGGCCACACGCTTGTTGCGGAGTCTGGACCCAGTGCTTTCCCTGGTTCTTGGTCTGAGCATGTGGTGCTGTCCCTCCTCGGGATGCCTGCCTGGCCCGCCGGGGGAGCGGGCAGTCGAACACCACACCGGGACCGGTCCGCCGCCGTCGGTGACCCGCGCGGCGCGGGGCGGTCGATTCGGTGCCGTGCGCCGATTCGACGTCGGCGGGGTGACACCCGACCCCACCGTTGTCACCCGGTCGTTCTGCTGATGCCCTCTCCTGAAACCTGTTCCAGAAAACAGCGCCTCCCATTGAGCCCGGGGGCGTTTGCGAAGTCAACAGCGGAACGCGATCCGACGACAACGATTTGTGTGCGCACTCGCCGGGCGTTCGACGGGTGGGAATGGGCGACGGGACGCCCACCGCGCAGTGAGGGAATGCGGCGGACGCCCCGTGCCGATGAACCGATGCCTACTGTCAGGAAACCGACAGGGTCAGCGTCGCGCTGTAGTCGCCGGCGCCCTGGTAGGCCGGAACCTTCAGGTCGATGTCGGCGTCGGCGGAGAAGGTGCCACCGGTGTTGGTCGTGCCCTGGGCGACCGAGGCCAGGGTCGCGCCCGAGCCGATGGTGCCCGCGCTGCCCGCGACCGGGGTGCCCTTGGACTTCTCGTCGGCCTTTGCCGCCTTGGGCTTCCAGGAGAAGTTGTCGGCGGGGATGGTCTCGCCGGCCTGGGTGGCGAACTCGGTGATCGAACCGGTCAGCGTCCAGCCGGCGTTGCCGCCGCGCAGGTCGGTCACGGTGACCGTGTTGAGCTTGCCGGTCATGGTCTGGTCCTGCGCGCTCACGCCGACCTCGGACAGCCGGATGCCGCCGGACTGCTGGCTGATGGACAGCGCGCCCGCGGTGATCGTGCCGTCCAGCTTCTGGGTCAGGTCGCCGGGCTCGGTCGGGTCGACCTTCTTGCGCACGAGCAACTGCGCCTGGCCGCTGTTGCCTTCGGCGTCGGCCACGGCGAGGGTGTGGATGCCGTTGGCGACGTTGTCGGCCAGCTTGACGTTGCCGGTCAGGTTGCCGGACGCGTCCACGGCGAGCGTGGAGGCGGCGATTTTGGCGGCGTCGCCGTCCAGCGTCGCGGTGACCGCACCGGGCGCGAACTTGCTCCCGGTCAGGGCCACTTCACTGCCGGGCTCGACCGCGGTGGAGGGCGCGTTCAGCACCGGCTTGTCGGCCGCGCCGACCTTGAGCGTGGCCGAGGGGGCGACCGCGGTGACCGGGTTGCACTTGGTCTCGGCGTCCAGGCCGAACGCCTTGGTGAAGGTCGAGTACAGGCCCGGGGTCAGCGTCACGTCGCCGGCCTGGGTCAGCTTGACCTTGCCGGTCATGTTGGTGAGCACGAGCTCCTGGCCCGGCAGGGTTTCCGGGTTGATCCGCTGGCCCTCGACCGCGACCGCGCCGGTGGCCGCGCCGCCCAGGGTGACGCTGCCCTTGGGCAGGGTGGAGTCCTTGTCCACCTTGCCGACCACGGGGATCTCCGGCGGCGCCTTCGGGTACGACTTCCAGGTCCAGGTGACGGTGACCTCTTCGCCGATGTCGTAGCGCGCCTTGGCGGGCGCCACCGACAGGTCGATCTTGAGGTCGCCATCCGGGATGACCAGGTTCGGGACGATCTGGTTGACGCAGTGCGAGGTGTAGTTCACATCGGCCGCGTTCGCGGTGGGCGCGAGGGCCACCATGCCGACGGTGCCGGCGATCGTCACGACGCCGAGCGACGCGGCGAGTTGCCTGTTTGCCTTGAACATATGGTGCGTTCCTTTTCTCGGATACCGCTCTGCCGGCGCCGGGGAGGGCGGGGCAGCCGAAACATCACTTCGAGCGACCGGGCGCGCCGCCGGGCATGGACATGCCGTGCGGGGCCTCGGTGCCTCGTGCATGGCCGGGCGGGTGCCGCCGTGAGGTGCGGCCCTGCCGAGCGGGTGGAACGTGTTACAGAAATCGTGCGTGATCATTCCGCTTCACGTAGATCGCAAAGTCAAGGGCTTCACCCGTGGAAACGAAAAGGACGCCCTCCTCGCACGATGCGAGGAGGGCGTCCCGGTCTCTGACGGTGACTCAGCTCAGACTGAGCGTCAGGTTCCCGGTGTAGGCGTCGGAGCGCGAGCCGCCGGGGAGCGACAGGTTCAGCAGGGCGTTCGCCTCGAACGCCCCACCGGTGACCGCGCCGGTGCTCGGGTTCTGCCGACACAGCACTTCGGCGCTGCCGCCGACCGTGCCGGGCACTCCGGTGCCGACGGTGGCGGGCGGGCCCTCGACGGTGGTGCAGGCGGGGATCCAGGTGAGCCGCTGGGCCGGGACGATCTCGCCGCCCTGGCCGACGAAGTCACTGGCCTGCGCGGTCAGCGTCCAGCCGAGTGTGCTGCCGCGCCGGTCCAGGATGGACACCGGATTGAGCCGCCCCTCCAACTGCTGCGCGTCGCCGCTGGGTTGGAACTGCGGCATGGTCACGCCGGCCGAGTTCTGGCGCATGAACAGCGGTCCGGCCACGGTGTCCACGGGGGTCTGCGGCACCTGGCCTGCGGGCGGCGGCGGAAGCGGCGGTGTGCTCGGGGGAGGCGCGGTCGCCCCGGTGGATGGGCCGGGAGTGGCGCCGGTTCCGCCGAGGGTGGGATCGCCGGTGGCGCCCACGGTGCCGGCGGTCGGGTCGATCGTGGCGCCGCCGGAGGGTGGGGCGGTGGGCGTGCCCGGGGTGGTGCCGTTGCCGGAGGAGCCGCCGTTGGCGGAGCCACCGCCCGCGCTCTGGCCCGGGGTCTGGGTCATGCCGACCTGGATGCTCGCCGACACCGGCAGCCGGTCCGGATGGACCGGGGTGCATGGGGAGTCCCGGACCGCGAGCTGCTTGAGCACGTACGCGCCGGGGGCGAGGTCGATGCGACCCTCGGCGGCGATGGTGAACCGGCCGGTCATGTCCGCGACCGGGAGCGGTTGTGAGCCGCCGACGCTCGGGTGCTTCGCGGGGCCGGTGAGCACGATGTCGCCGACCTGGGCGTTGGAGAGCTTGACCATGGCATCCGGCGTCTCGGCGTTGGCGGGTACGTCGATCCACGCCCAGGGGTTGCGTGGCGGCGTGGCCCAGTGCCAGGTGACGGTCACCTCCTCGCCGACCTTGTACGTGCCCTGCTTGGGTGCCGACACGGACAACTCGATCCTGGGCTTCCAGGTGAAGTCGGGACCGGCCGCGATCGGCGGTCGGCAACTCACCTCGTGCTCCACGGGCGCCGCCTGGGCCCCGGGTGCGACCGCCGTGAGACCTGCCGCGCCGGCGGCGAGCACGCCCGCCCCCAGCATCGCGAACAGCCTCCTGCGGGGTGGAACCATGCGCGGGACGCTCCCTTCCCTGTTCTTTGTTCTCGGGGTCCGGCCGGACCCCGGATCGTTCAGCCTCGGGGATGGCCTGAAACGTGTTCCATAAATGGACCAAATGCCCATTGATTCCGCTTGCCTGACGTGGTGTCAAGGGATCTCGGCCGGCTGTGACGGGTTCGAGAAGCGCCGGCACGGAGCGTCGCCGTCGACGCGGCCGAGTGTCACGCTCGGGGCCCTTGGTCACCCGCGTTCCGTATTCCAGGCGGGGCGGCTCGAGTTCCGTCGGCCGTCACGGCCGCGGTGGTCATCCCCTGGGCGACGCCGAACCGTACGCGCGGTGGAGCTCCGGGCGATTTTTGCCCGGAGCTTCGTGGTTTGGGGGCCTTTCGCGCCGTACTTGTACGCGACACGTGTCGAGTTTGTGGGGGCCCGTCAACCGTCTTGTCGACACAGTGATTTCGCTGGTCCGCGCGATATGGAACCGTGTCCGACGGATGCAGGTTTTCTGCTTTTCGCTGTTGTCCGCTCATGCCACTTGTCGTACCGTCACCCGAAGATCTGACGTGACATCAAGTACTGGAACAGTCTCGATGTCTCCCGGATGCGCCAAGGGAAGCCCCCTCCAGGGAACGCGAGGCGTGTCCCACCGGTGCTTGCGTGGTCCGGTTTCCCGCCCGGTCCGCGCCTCGAAAGGGGGAAGTCGGGTGTGGCGACCGCGTGTACCCGATGCGTCGGGGCGCGTGCCGGGTCGGTGCAGGCCGACACGCCGGAACGGCCCTGCTGAGCGCGCGTCGCTCCGGCCGTTTCGATCAGGACTTCTCGACGAGCAAGAAATCCCCCCGAAGGGAGAACCACCGTATGGTCAGGCCCTATAAGCGAACCGCGGGCGGCTTGGCGGCGTTCGCCGTCATGGCGGGCGGCATGCTGGCGTTCGCGCCGCAGGCCGGCGCCGCGCCGGTCACCACGCAGGTGAAGTGTGACTTCACCGACGATCTGGTCATCAAGGCGATGGACAACAAGACGTCGGTCTCCGGCGCGCAGCCCTTCACGATCACCGGCCCCGCCGACGCGACGGCCGGCAAGTCGATTCAACTCGCCATCGACCCGGGTGTCAGCCCCGCGTCCTCCCCGCTCAAGGCCCCCATCAAGATCACCCCCACGGTCGTCTTCGACGCGAAGTCCGACGGTGGGACCGCGACGCTGACGGCGGTGGGCGCGACCAGCACCATCACGGTGGAGGCGAAGGTCGGGATCGACGTTCCGAAGTTCAACGCCAACGTGCAGTTGCCGAGCAATGCCAAGGGCAAGGTCGAGCTGAGCCCCAAGAAGTTCTCGCTGAAGATCGAGGTCATCGACCCGCCGCTGGAGTTCACGGTGCCGTGCAACATGACCTCGACGGCGGTTGCCTACTCGGTCACCACCCCGGGCGCCTCGACGAGCAGCGGCTCCACCTCGGGCACCACGAGCGGCTCCACCTCGGGCACCACGAGCGGCACGACCTCGGGCACCACGAGCGGCACGACCTCGGGCACGACGAGCGGCACGACCTCGGGTACCACGAGTGGTACCACCACAGGGACCACGAGTGGCACGAGCTCGGGCACGACGGCCGGCACCACCACCGGCTCGGGCACGCTGCCCAAGACCGGACCGCTGGACGACGCGCTGTCGATGGGTCTGCTCGGTGGGACCGTCGGGCTGCTCGGCGTCGGCGGGGTGTTGCTCGCGACCCGACGGGTGCGGTCCTCGCGCAACGCCTGACCAAAGCTCGCGGACGGTCGGCCTTCCGGCTTCGGGAGGCCGACCGCGGCGCTTGCCGGCGGCTATTGACTATGCGGCGGGATCGCGCGTGAATGGCACGCCAGAATCTGTAACAGGTTTCAATTCGCAGCACACGATCCGTGTCCCGCAGGGGATCGACGGACAGTGAGACGGCCGCCTCGGTCGCGTGCAACGAATCTCGAGTGAGGCGTCCGCCCCAGGTACGGCACCGGAGCGCCGGGCCCACGGCAGCGCCACGCTCCTCGGCACCCGCTCCGGTGTGGTGTTCGACCACTCCGCCCCCGGCGGCCGGTGGTAACCCCTGAAGGGAGCAGCACCACATGTTCAAACCCAGCAAGAAGGTCGTTGCGACGTTCGGCGTCGCGATGATCGCAGGTACCGCCGGCTTGGTCGCGGGAGCGCCGGCGGCGTTCGCCGGGTCGGTCAACCCGGACCTGCGCTGCACCGAGCCGATCTTGCATTGGAACAAGACCGGCAAGCAGACGTTCGACGCGACCCTGACGCCGGCCACCGGCAACGCGCCGGGCACGGTGAAGATCAAGATCGACGCGGGGGAGAACCCGCTGCGTCCCGACAGTGACTTCGAGAACATCGGATTCGTCGGCAAGTACACCTTCACCTTGAGTACCGGCGGCGAAGTAACCGTGGTCGCCCCGGAGTTCAAGGCGAAGATCGGCCCCAACACCGGCATCAACCCGCCGGAGTTCACGGCCGACCTGGCGATCCCGCAGGCCGCGCCCGGGACGCAGATCGATCTCACGCTCAAGACGTTCGCACTGGACGTCAACGTGCCCGGTCTGCCGGCCCCCACCACCACGGCCACGTGTGAGGTCACCGGCAGCAACGGCGTTATCGCCTCCTACAAGGTCGCCGAGGCCCCGCCGCAGGACCCGACCCTGACCACCACGCCCGGACAGGTCAAGCCCGGCGGTGCCCTCACCGTCGCCGGGACGAACTGGCCGGCCGGTACGCCCACGGTCGAACTGTGCGACGCGAGCGGCAACGCCTGCGACGCGACCAAGGTCACCGGCGCGCTCACGGTCACGGATGGCGCGCTCGCCGGTACCGCGACGATCGGCGCGACCGTCGCGGACGGCTCGTACCAGCTCAAGGTCACCGTCGGCGACAAGTCCAAGACGTCGAACGTCTCGGTCAAGGCCGATGTGCCGAGCAACCCGCGCAAGCTCGTGCTGAACCCGACCCACGGGCCGGTCGGTACCGAGGTCACCGTCGCCGGCGAGGGCTACACGCCCGGCGCGGATGTGTACGTGATCCCGACCAACGCCGCTCAGCAGCCGGACGTTCCCGGTCTGGTGATGGCGAAGGCGGGCACCGACGGCAAGTTCACCGCCAAGGTGAAGGTCAACAAGGCCGACACCACGCTGATCGCGGCGTCCGAGGACACCACCGGCACGCTGTCCGCCGGTGCGCCGTTCACGGTCGACGGCAACCCCCCGGCCGGCTCGCTCAAGCAGGACCTCACCGGCACGATCGCCGGCGGCGCCCTGACGATCTCTCAGGAGAACGGCGGGATCAAGCTCTCCGACGTGACCCTGAACGGCACCGAGCAGAACATGACCGGCGCGCTCAACACGGTGACGGTCAAGGACTACCGCGGTGGCGCCACCGGTTGGACGCTGACCGGTGCGGTGACCGACTTCAGCAACGGCGCGGGCGGCACCATCCCGGCGGAGAAGTTCTCCTGGGTCCCGAAGATCACTCCGGGCGAGGGTTCGCCGAGCCAGGCCGTCGCCGGTAGCGCGGGCCCGATCGGCAAGACCGGCGCCACCCTGGCCTCCGCGCCCAACGCGGACGTCACCGGCGGCACGTTCAAGGCCGACGCGGGTCTGGCCCTGGCGGTCCCGGCCTACCAGGCGCCCGGCAACTACAGCGGGACGCTCACTCTCTCCATCTCCTGATCGAAATCTCCCGACCGGACCCGTCCGGCGCGGAGACCTCGAACGGCCTCGACACCAGGGGCCCGTGCGCCACGGAAAACCATCCGTGGCGCACGGTCCGCCGGAGCGGGCCGCTGCGGATCGACGCAGAGCGGAGGGTGGGGCGGGCAGCCGGCCCGTCCCGCCCACACCGCACTCGCGCGATCCGCGCACGCACCACCCAGGCACACAGCGCGGGCCCTTCGGATCCGCTCCCGAAGCCGGCCCTTTCGATCCGCAGCACACAGACCAGCTGGAGACACCGATGACGGGCACCCCGGCCCCCCCGAGCCGCCGGCAAGGCGGACGAATCCGATCCCTGGCCACTCTGTTCGCGGTGCTGGCCACGCTGTTCGCGTCCCTGACGCTGGTCGCGCCGACCCCCGCGTCCGCCGCGGGCAACGGCGAATGGTCGGTCGACCCGTACGTGCCCGACGGCACGAGCCAGAACGCCCGTCGCTACTTCTTCCTCGAAGGCGCCGCCGGCACCACCGTCCCCGACGTGGTGACCCTGCACAACACGAGCCAGGCGCCGCTCACCATGAAGCTGTTCGGCGCGGACGCGTACAACACGCCGCGCGACGGCGGCTTCGCGCTGCGCACGGTCACCGACAAGCAGAAGGACGTCGGTACCTGGATCCAGGTGGCGCCGGAGAACCAGACGCTGACCCTGCAGCCGGGGGAGAAGCGTCAGGTCCCGTTCAACATCGTCATCCCGCCCAACGCGACGCCCGGTGACCACCCCGGCGCCATCGTCGCGCTCAACACCGCGATCGAGGGCACCCAGCAGCAGGGCCAGATAAAGGTCAACATCCAGCGCCAGATCGGCGCCCGGGTGTACCTGCGGGTGCAGGGCGACGCGCTGCCGGCGATGGACATCCAAAAGGTCGAGGTCAAGCGGGACGCGGGCTTCCACGAGTTCTTCGGTTCGAGCAAGGCGAAGATCACCTACCGGATCATCAACCGGGGCAACGTGATCCTGCGCCCCAAGTTCCGGCTCAAGGCCGAGGGCCTGTTCGGCCGCGAGCTGATGAGCAAGGCCGACGAAGGCGCCGAGATCCTCCCCGGGTCGACCGTGGAGAAGGTCGTCGAGTGGAAGGACGCGCCGCGGCTGGACCACGTCACCGTCAAGGTCGACGGCGTCGTCGCGGACCAGAACCTCAAGGACGACGCGAGCGCTTCGTACACGGCCGTGCCGTGGCCCAGCCTGCTCACCCTGGCCGCCATCCTGCTGGTGGCGGGCGTCGGGTGGGGCCTGTGGCGCAACGGACGCAAGGGCAAGGGCAACGGCGGAGACCCGGCCGAGCCCGGCGGCCCGGTGGGGCCGACCGACGACACGACCGTGCTGCCGCCGATCCCGGCCGCGTCCGCACCGACCGGCGAGGCCGTTGCCGAGCACGCACAGCCCGCGTCCGCGCCGGCGGCGGAGCAGGTGCCGGCCGAACCCGCGAAGGCGGCGGCGTCGGCGGAGACTTCCGGTGAGGCCGCGGACGCCGAAGTGGCGGGCGAGAAGTCCGCGGCGGAGGCCGACGAGGCGCCGGTCGACAGCGGGCCGGTCGTGATCGCGAAGGATGCGAAGGCGGAGCAGGCCGAGGAGAAGCCGGCCGACGTCGTGGTGGGTGAAAACGAGTCGGCTGTGGCCGAACAAGCCGACGACAAGCAGGTCGATGCCGAGGCGAACGCGGCGCCGGCGACCGAGGACGCCGCAGCCGACGGCAAGGCCGACGAGGCCGAGTCGGCCGATGGTGCGGCTGTGGTGAGCACCGATGCCGAGGTAACTCCCGCTGTGGACAAGCCCGCCGGGGAGGCTTCCACCGATGCGGAGGCGGCCCCGGATACGGCTGCCGAGGCCGAGGCCGACGCTGCATCCGCCGCACCGGTTGCCGAGCAGTCGGCCGTCACCGAGCCGGTGGCCGAGGCCGAGTCCGCTCCCACTGAGCCTGCCCCCACTGAGTCGCCGGCCGAGGCCGAGGCCGAGCCGGCCGTCGAGCCCGCCGCCGCGCCCGCGAAGAAGGCCGCCAAGCGCCCGAAGGGCAAGCAGCCCCCGGCCCGCCCGCGCGCGGACGCCCCGGCAGCCGAGGA
Source organism: Embleya scabrispora DSM 41855 (assembly GCF_000372745.1). Lineage (GTDB taxonomy): Bacteria > Actinomycetota > Actinomycetes > Streptomycetales > Streptomycetaceae > Embleya > Embleya scabrispora. The sequence continues at coordinate 220,247 of NZ_KB889719.1, forward strand.
CTCCGCCGATTCCGCGGGGGTCGGCCGTTGATCGTGGTCGACCGGGTTCGTCACGCGGCTCGGGCCGGCCGCGCCCGCGGTGCCGCCCTCGCGCTGATCGCCGTGCTGCTCTCGGGGCTGGTCGCCCTGGGCGGCACGGCGCCCGCGCGTGCGGCGGACCCGGCACCGGCCGCGGGCCCGAGCGCGTCGATCGACCCGGGCAAGGTCGCGGCCGGGGACAAGGTCTCGGTCGTCGGTGGTGACTGGACCCCCGGCTCCCTCGTCCAGGCGAGCATCTGCGGGGAGAACGGTCTGCGCGGCACGGTCAACTGTGCCGCGGCCAGTGCCGCGAGTGGGACCGTGGACGCCGGCGGCAACGTCTCGATCACCCTGACCGCCGCCGTCCCGCCGTCCCCGTGCCCGTGCGTGGTGCGGATCGCGGTGATCATGAACGGGCCGCCGAAGGACGCGAGCGTGCCGCTGGAGATCGACGGCGCGCCGTACGCTCCGCTGCCGGCGACGGTCAAGACGCCCGGTCGGCTCGTCTTCATCGACAGTGCCATGGCCGGCGAGGACTCGATCTTCACCTGGTTCGGCTCGCCCGTGCAGCGCCGGTTCCGGATCGAGGTGGGCAACATGGGGCAATCGCCCATCGTCAACCCCACCTTCCGGATCGGCTTCTACGAAGGGGTCTACGCCCCGACCTGGGAAGACTACGAGTCGCACGTCACCATCCCGCCGGGCAAGCGCACCACCATCTCGCTCCCGGTGGAACTGAAACCCCGTCAGCACGGCACCTTCAGTTGGCGGGTGACCTACGACAACCAGGTCGTGGACGAACAGGCCCTGGAGGTCGGCCGTCCGTGGGGCGTCTACATCTTCGGCGCGCTCCTGGTGATCGTGGTCCCGGTGGCGGCCTGGCGGCTGTTCCTGCGGGTCGTCGAACTGATCGGCGAGCAGCGGGCCCGCCGTACGAGCGAGCGCGAGCGCGAAGTCGGGCTGGCCGAGGCGCCGTCCCGGCTGACCCGGGACGACAAGAACCGAAGGTCCGCCGAGGACAGGGCGGATGACGGTGAGTCGGATTCCAGGACCGCGAACAGACGCCCGACCGATTCCTCGGCCGCACCGGTGGACCTGAGCAAGCGCCCGGTCCGCTCGATGGTCGAGACGATGGTGATCGGCGGTCCGCTGTACGCGGGTTCCGAGCCCGGCGAGGACGACCACCCCCGCGCCGGCGAGTCAGGGGGGCCCGAACGATGAGCGCGCGACCCGGCAGGGGGCTCGGCGCCCTGATCGCGACGACCGCCGTCGTCGGCACCGTGCTCGTGTTCTATTACGGGCCGGGCGGCGGCGAGTTCGGCCCGTCGCACACCAACGTCACCGATCAGGCGGGCCCCAGCGGCGGCGGCACCTTCCGGCCGACTCCGACCACCGCCGGTGACGACACGAACTCCGCTCCGCCGAACGACGCTTCAGCCGGCCCGAACACGTCCGGGTCCGGCGGGAGCGACGGCGGCGGATCGGCCCCCGGCGCGGGAGACCTCGACTGGGACACGAAGATCGAGCAACCCAGCTCTCCGGCCCGGGTGGACGGCAACGTCAACCCGGGTGTTCTGGCGGTCAGTACACCGAACGCCGGACACAGCCGGCTCACCGTGGACCGGGCCGGCGGCACCGCCAAGGGTGTGCTGAATCCGATGCTGGTCCAGGACTTTCGCGGGTCGCGCAACGGGTGGACCCTCACCGGCGCGATGTCCGACTTCCGGGCGGAGGACGGAACCCGGATCGAGGCGCACAACCTCGTCTGGGATCCGTACTGCACACCGCACCCGGGACGCGGCCCCTATCCCAGCTCGGCGAAGCCCGGGAACCGGGCGCAGTCGAGCCGTACGGCGACCCTGTGCTCGACATCGTCATCACCGAGCGTCACGGGGGGTGAATTCGACGTCGGCGCGGAGCTGACCCTGCGGCTGCCCGACCGGAACACAACCGCCGAGAGCTACTCGGCGACGTTGACGCTCACGCTCAGCTGACCAACACGACGGGGTGAGTCCCGCCCCGACGAAGGGAGCACAACCTGATGAAGCGCCATATCACGCGTACCGCGATGGCGGGGGCTGCGGCCCTGGCCATTGCGTCCGGCGGCCTGCTCGGCCTGTCCGGAACGGCGGTCGCCGCCGAGGTGGTCGTGCCCGACACCTGCAAGCTGCCGCCCCTCGCCGGCGGCCAGGACGTCACGAACGACCAGAAGATCGAACTTGTGATGCCGACGGGTGCGGTCAAGCCCGGCAACGTCGCGACGGTCGGGGTCAAGATGGGCCCGACCGGGCAGAAGGCGCCGGCCAAGCTCAACAACGACTTCACCTTCTCCATGACCTTCGAGGTCGGCGGGGGCGGCGGCACCACCAAGGAGGTGAAGCTCGAAGGCGGTGGGAAGCTCGTCGCCGAGAGCGGGGGGGATGTCGCGCTCCCGCAGTTCGACGGCAAGATCACGATCCCCGCCGACCTCAAGAGCGACATCACGCTCAAGCCGAAGGAATGGACGACGGTCGTCAAGATCCTCGGCGATCAGGTGACGGTGTGCAAGCCGACCGGGACGGCACCTGACCTCGGCACGCTCAAGATCAGCGAGGACGGCGGCGGCGACCCGCCCGCCGGCGCCCCGAACGGCAAGGACGTCACGGTCGACTACACCTGTGACATCTACCTGGGCAGCGACAAGTTCGGCGATCCGCTGCCGCTGAAGTCGACCATCAAGGTGATCGTGCCCAGTGCCGCCAAGCCGAACGAAAAGGTGGCGGTCCAGGCGAAGTTCAAGGACGACATCCTGGGGACCGCCCCCTCGATCACGCCGGCGAACGGGGTCGAGGCGACCGTTACCCCGACCCTCACCATCGACACCACGGGCGGCGACAAGAAGCCGTTCAACGTCGCGCTGCCGGCCAAGAAGGTCAGCATCAAGCCGGGTGACCAGATCAAGGCGGCCGGACCGCTCACAGGTGAGTTCACGGTCGGCGCGGCGGGCGACTACACGTTCAGCCCGGGCGCGTTCAACCTGGGTCTGGAGATCCCGGGCGAGCAGGTGATCAAGGTCGATCTCAAGTGCAAGGCCACCAAGACCGATGTCTCGGCCACCCTCAAGGCGAAGGGCGATGGTGGCACCTCGTCCGGGAACGTCACCCAGACCCCCACGGGCAACGTCGGCAGTGACGGCGGCAGCACCACCACCAACGGCGGCGCCACCGGCGACCTCGCGCACACCGGCGCCTCCGGCGGCGGCATGACCGCGTTCGCGATGGCGGCCGGCACCGCCGTGCTCGGTGCGATCGCGCTGATGTTGTTCGTGCCCTACCGGCGGCGGATCCGCAACCAGGTCTGACATCCGGCCCGCGCGCGGCGCCAACTCGGCGTCGTAGCGGCTGTGATGGCTGAACCCAGTTGATCCGAATGCGAAGGGTCCCCTTGCCGGTCCTCACCCGGCCGGGGGACCCTTCGGCTATGTTCCGCCGCGGGACACAACCGAAGCCGCCGCACCCCACTTCCTCACCCGACCTCACCTCGTCCCTCCCTCACCGATTCCGCCACCCACGAGAAGGAACGCGACTCCGATGGCTCTCTGGGCTCCACGCATGGCGAGCGCCGTCCTCGCCCTGGGCTGCACGGTCGGCTCGGCGCTCGTGCTCGCTCCGCCCGCCGGTGCGGCGGAACCGCTGATCGTGCAGGTGCACTGCGTCATCCCGCTGGACCAGCCCGCCGTGGACGGTCCGCAGCAGATCTCGCTGGACGCGCCGACCGATCCGGTCCGGCCCGGCGACAAGGTGAAGATCAAGGTCACCCTCGGCGGCAGCCCCGCGACCAGCCCGCTGCCCTTCCCGGGGACCCCGTTGACTCCGTCGATCCAGCTCATCCTGTCCGGTGGCGCGAGCGGTGAACTCACGCTCCAGGGGCCGAAGATGCGTGTCGACATCCCGGGTACGCCCACGCAGATCGTGGTGCCGCCCTACGAGGGCGAGATCACCGTGCCGCTCGATGCCAGGGGCGACATCAGGATCGCGCCGGGCAAGATGGTCACCAGTACCGCGATCTTCGGCGACCAGATCACCACGTGCTTCCCGACCGCTCCCGCGCCGCCCGCGACGACCCTCAAGGTCGACGTGGCGGGAAGGGCCCCGGAGGGGCCGCAGGGCACTTCGACGGGTCCGGGTGCCGGGCAACCTCCGGCATCGGGCGAGGCGTCCGTACAGACCGCGCCACAGCGTGCGGAGAGCCCGGCCGCGAGCCCGGGCGGTGCCGCCGGGGAGGGGGCCAAGGCGAGCGGGGTCGACATCGGGACGGCGAGCCGCGGCGAGGACGACGGAGACGTCTCCGGCGGGACGATCGTGCTGATCGTGGTCGGCGTACTGATCCTGGTGATGGCGGCGGCCACGATGTTGTACTCGTGGCGTCGACACGAGGACGACGAATGGTGATCGCGCGTCGATACCTCGACCGGGCCACGATCCCCCGATCGCTCCGCGTGTCCCGGTCGCTCGGAGTCCCTCGACGAAGGAAAAATTCCCCTCGATTCCCGGCCCTCGCAGGTCTGTCGGGTAGAGCTCGTCAACCTCGCGCCCACGGCTCAGTAACATCAAGGTCATGACCCGCGTACTGCTCGCCGAGGACGACGCATCCATCTCCGAACCGCTCGCGCGTGCGTTGCGCCGAGAGGGCTACGAGGTCGAGGTGCGCGAGGACGGTCCAAGCGCTCTCGAATGCGCCGCGCAGAGCGGGGTGGACCTGCTCGTCCTGGACCTCGGTCTGCCCGGGATGGACGGCCTGGAGGTGTGCCGGCGGCTGCGTGCCGAAGGGCACGGCTTCCCGGTTCTGGTCCTGACCGCGCGCGCCGACGAAGTGGACACAGTGGTCGGCCTCGACGCCGGCGCCGACGACTACGTCACCAAACCCTTCCGGCTCGCCGAGCTGCTCGCCCGGGTGCGCGCGCTGCTCCGGCGCGGCGCGGCCGACGTCGGTCAGGGGGTGCACGGCGTGCGGATCGACGTCGACTCGCATCGCGCCTGGATCGGCGAGGAGGAGCTTCAGCTCACCGCCAAGGAGTTCGACCTGCTCCGGGTGCTGGTGCGCGACGCCGGCCGGGTGGTCACCCGCGACCAACTGATGCGCGAGGTGTGGGACACCACGTGGTGGAGTTCCACCAAGACGCTGGACATGCACATCTCGTGGCTGCGCAAGAAGCTCGGTGACGACGCGGGCAACCCCCGTTACATCACCACCGTGCGCGGCGTGGGCTTTCGCTTCGAGAAGAGCTGACCTCGGGCGGCCGGGCCGACTTCGCGGGTGCCGATCTCGGAGCCGACCTCAGAGCCGACCTCGGAAAGCTGACGGGACCAACCTTGCGTCGCAGGCTCATCAACACCACGCTCGGCGTGGTTCTGGTCGTGGTGGCCGTGCTCGGCGTGCCGTTGGCGTTCGTGGAGACCCACGCGATCGAGAACAGCGCGGGTGACAGCCTCAAGGCCGAGGCCGCGCGCATCCTGGAGGTCGTCGAGCTGCGCATGGCCTCCGGCGAACGTTCGGACGCGGAACTGCTGCATCGGCAGATCGAACCGCATCGCTACGCGATCGTGCGACTGTCGGGGGAGCCCCCGCTGGTGATCGGCGACAAGCCGAGCGGCCGGGTATTCGAGAAGGACATGCACGGCGAGATGGGCGACTCGGTCACCGTCGGCGAACCGCGCGGTCGGGTCACCGGCAAGATCCGCGAATCCCTCCTGCTCATCCTGGGGGTGGCGCTGCTCGCCGTCGCCGCGGCCGCCGCCCTCGCGGTGTGGCAGGCCCGCCGGCTCGCCCGCCCGCTGACCGACCTGGCCGAGACCGCCGAACGGCTCGGCTCCGGTGACCCCCGGCCCCGACACCGCCGGTACGGCGTGCCCGAGCTGGATCGCGTCGCCGAGGTGCTGGACCAGAGCGCCGAGCGGGTCGCGAGGATGCTCACCGCCGAGCGCCGGCTCGCCGCGGACGCCTCCCACCAACTGCGCACGCCGCTCACGGCGCTGTCCATGCGGCTGGAGGAGATCATCGCGACCGAGGACCCGGAGATCGTCAAGGAGGAGGCCGCGATTGCGTTGTCCCAGGTCGAGCGGCTGACCGACGTGGTGCAGCGGCTGCTGACCAGCAGTCGGCGCGGCAGCGGCGGGCGCGACCCGCGCAACATGTCCGCGGTCACCGTCCGGGTGGACGATGTGATCCAACAGCAGATCGACGAGTGGCGACCCAACTTCCGCGAGGCCGGACGCAGCATCCGGGTCGAGGGGGAGCGCGGGCTGACCGCCGTGGCCACCCCCGGGGCGCTGTCCCAGGTGCTGGCGACGCTGGTCGAGAACACGCTCATGCACGGTGCGGGCGGGGTGAACATCCGCACGCGTACCACCGGCACCTCGGTGGTGGTCGAGGTCGAGGACGAGGGCACGGGAGTGCCGGACGAGCTGGGTGCGCGGGTGTTCGAACGGGCGGTCAGCGGCCACAACTCGACCGGCCTGGGACTCGCGGTCGCCCGGGACCTGGCCGAGGCGGACGGCGGCCGGCTGGAGCTGCTCCAACAGCGCCCACCGGTGTTCGCGGTGTTCCTGGCGGCGCACCCGGAGGAGCCGCCCGGGTGAGGGGCGCGGGGCCGGGGCCCCGCGGGTGGATCAGGCCCGGGAGGTCTCGCTCTCGTCCTCGACCAGGCGGGCGGCCTCGGTGTCCAGGCGGGCCCTGCCGGAGGGCGCCGGTCGGTCGGGCTCGGTGTTGTCTTCGGTGCTCGGCGGCGCGACGACCCGCACCGACTTGCGGTCGACGTGGTGTGTACCGGTGAAGACCCACGTGCGGTAGGACCAGAAGCGGAACAGGGTGCCCAGCGGCAGGCCGACGGCGTACTTCGCGACGTTGTCGGCGAGCAGCGAGGGGTAGCCGAGCCAGTAGTGCGAGATGGCCACGGTGCCGGCCTCGATCGCCATGCCGACCCCGCTGAACGCCATGAACAGCACGAACTCGCGTCGACTGTCCTCGGACGTACGGTGCCGGAAGGCCCAGTAGCGGTTGCCGAGGTAGTTCACCATGATCGCGAGCGCGGTCGAGATCACCGACGAGCGCACCGAGGCCAGGCCCAGGTGGTTACGGCAGATGTTGAACACGATCACGTTGACGATCACGCCGAATCCGCCGACGGCGCCGAACTTCAGCGTCTCGTGCAGCAGGTGTCCGACTCGGTCGTGCCAATTTCGGAGCGCCTTCACGACATGCCACCTTCGACGACCGGCGCGCCCGCGGGTCGTTTGTGCTTGAACACCCACGTGCGGAACGCCCAGAAGCGGAACAGCGTGCCGAGAGCCATACCGACGATGTTCGCCGAGATGTTGTCGGCGAGCTTGCTCTCGTAACCCATCAGGGTGTGCGAGACGAACACGCTCGACGCCTGGATGCCCGCGGCGATCGCGCTGAAGACGAAGAAGAGCGTGTACTCACGCCCGACGCCGGTGCGGTCCCGATGCCGATAGGTCCAGTATCGGTTACCGACGTAGGCCACGATGGTCGCGGGGATCGAGGAGACGATCTTCGCCGCGACTCCGCCCATGCCGAGTGAGAGGCCGAGGTTGAAGACCAGGACGTCCACCGCGTAGGCGAGCCCGCCCGCGACCAGGAATTGGGTGACCTCGGAGCGGAAGCGGGCGACCCGGCCGGTCGGCGATCCGACGGTGGGGTCGGTGGGGGCGCCGACAGGCGAAGACACGGACGCTCCTCTGGCACCACTGGGGCTACGGGCAAGACGACTCACTCGACGAGGGTAGCCGCCGCGGCCGCTCGGCATCGGCGCGCGGTCTCCCTCCTGTTGCAGACTCTTTACCGGAACATCTCCCATCACGTGTGGCACATGTCGTTCCGGCGGTCCCGGCTCGCCCGGGAGCCGCCCGCGATGCCCACCGCCACAGCCGCGCGCGTCGGGTCGGTACCCTTCCCCCGTGACGTTCCCAGTCGTCGGCATGGTCGGCGGCGGCCAGCTCGCCCGCATGACGCACCAGGCCGCAATCCCGCTCGGCGCCCGCTTTCGCGTACTCGCCGCATCCCCGTCCGAATCCGCGGCCCAGGTCGTGGGCGACGTCGTGCTCGGCAGTGAGGACGACCTCGCCGACCTGCGCCGCTTCGCGCAGGGCTGTGACGTGGTCACCTTCGACCACGAGCAGGTCCCCACCGCGCTCCTGGAGGCTCTGGAGGCCGACGGCGTCGCCGTTCGGCCGAGCCCGCAGGCCCTCGTGCACGCCCAGGACAAGGGCGTGATGCGGGCCAGGCTGGCCGAGATCGGTGTCCCGTGCCCGCGCAACCGGATCGTGGCCGATCCGGCGGACGTGGCGGCGTTCGCGGCCGAGGTGGGCGGCTGGCCGGTGGTGCTCAAGACCACGCGCGGCGGCTACGACGGCAAGGGCGTGTGGATCGTGCGCGGCGAGCAGGAGGCCGCGGTGCCGTTCGCGGCGGGCGTGCCGGTGCTCGCCGAGGAGAAGGTGGACTTCACCCGCGAGCTGGCGGCGTGCGTGGTGCGCTCGCCGCACGGGCAGGCGGTGGCCTATCCCGTGGTCGAGTCGATCCAGGTGGACGGCGTGTGCCGCGAGGTGATCGCGCCCGCGCCGAACCTGGCCGAGGAGCTCGCGGTCCGGGCGCAGCGGATCGCGCTGTCGATCGCGGGCGAGCTGGGCGTGACCGGACACCTCGCGGTCGAACTGTTCGAGACCGTCGACGGGCGGATCCTGGTCAACGAGCTGGCCATGCGCCCGCACAACAGCGGGCACTGGAGCATCGACGGCGCGATCACCTCGCAGTTCGAGAACCACCTGCGCGCGGTGCTCGACCTGCCGCTGGGCGACCCGCGCGCCCGGGCGCCGTGGACCGTGATGGTCAACGTGCTCGGCGGCGACTATCCGGACATGTACCGTCCGTACCTGCACGTGATGGCCCGCGATCCCGGGGTCAAGGTGCACATGTACGGCAAGGATGTGAAGCCCGGCCGCAAGGTCGGCCACGTCACCGTGTGCGGCGACGATCTGGACGAGGTGCGCGAGCGCGCCCGGCACGCCGCCGACTACCTCCGAGGGGACATCACCGAATGAGTACGCAGCCCGTCGTCGGCATCGTCATGGGGTCCGACTCGGACTGGCCGGTGATGGAGCTCGCCGCGCAGGTCATGGACGAATTCGGGATCGGGTACGAGGCCGACGTGGTCTCCGCGCACCGGATGCCGCAGGAGATGATCGAGTACGGCACGACCGCTGCCGAACGTGGTCTCAAGGTGATCATCGCGGGCGCGGGCGGCGCCGCGCACCTGCCCGGGATGCTCGCGTCGGTCACCCCGCTGCCGGTGATCGGGGTACCGGTGCCGCTGAAGTACCTGGACGGCATGGACTCGCTGCTGTCGATCGTGCAGATGCCAGCCGGGGTGCCGGTCGCCACCGTCTCGATCGGCGGCGCGCGCAACGCCGGGCTGCTCGCGGTGCGGATGCTGGCGGCGCACGATCCGGCGCTGCTCGCGCGGATGACCGCGTTCCAGGCCGAGCTGAAGGCGCAGGCGACCGAGAAGGGGCGCAAGCTGCGCGAGCGGATCGGGTCCTAGGACCCGAGGTCATGGGCGGGGCCCGACGGATTGCTCGGGCCCCGGCTCCCGGGGTCAGGCTTGGCCCGCGCCCGTCATGGTGATCCGCTGGAGTTCCACCGCGGAGCACCGGTCCATCACCATGTCCAGGCCCGCGTCGCGGACTCGTTGGTAGGCGCTCTCGTCGATCACGTCCAACTGGAACCAGACCGCCTTCGCGCCGATCTTCACGGCCTGGTCGGCGATGTCGCCGGCTTGTTCCGAGTTGACGAACACGTCTACCACGTCCACCGGGAACGGGATCTCGGCGAGCGTGGCATACCCGTGTTCGCCGTGCACGGTCTCCGCCTTCGGATGCACGGGCACGACGCGCTTTCCCCACTGGCGGAGGAACGCGGCTACTCCATATGCGGCGCGGTGGGAGTTGGTGCTGAGCCCCACAACGGCCCACGTGTGCGTGTCGAGGATCCGTCGGATCGTGGCCTCGTTGCCGTACGGCATGCTGATGACCTCGCAGTCCTTGTCTCGCTGCTCGCGGTGCCCCCCGACAGACGGACGGCGCGGCGCCGTCAGCCGGGTGAGTGTGCCCCCGAGGCGGGCCGGCTACTCAGGGACGACCGAGTGCCCGGTACGTCCATCCTGCGCCGCGCCAGCGCACCGGGTCGAGGGCGTTGCGCCCGTCGAGTACCCGCCGCTCGGCAACGATCTCGCCCAGCACGGCCGGATCCATCTCGCGAAACTCCGACCACTCGGTCAGGTGCAGCACCACGTGCGCGCCGCGGGCGGCGTCGAAGGCGGTGTCGGCGTAGGTCAGGCCCGGGTACATCTTCCGGGCGTTGTCCATCGCCTTGGGGTCGTACACGGTCACCTCGCCGCCCTGGAGCTGCACCTGGGCGGCGACGTTGAGCGCGGGCGAGTCGCGGATGTCGTCCGAGTTTGGCTTGAAGGCGGCGCCGAAGACGGCGACCCGGCGGCCCAGGAAGCTGCCGTCGCACTGTTCGCGGGCGAGATCGACCATCCGGAACCGGCGGCGCATGTTGATCGCGTCCACCTCGCGCAGGAAGGTGAGCGCCTGGTCGGCGCCCAGTTCACCCGCTCGGGCCATGAACGCGCGGATGTCCTTGGGCAGGCAGCCGCCGCCGAAGCCGAGCCCGGCCTTGAGGAAGCGGCCGTTGATCCGCGGGTCGAAGGCGAGCGCCTGGGACAACTGCTCGACATCGGCGCCGGCCGCCTCGCAGACCTCGGCCATCGCGTTGATGAACGAGATCTTGGTGGCCAGGAACGAGTTGGCGGCGGTCTTGACCAGCTCGGAGGTGGCGAAGTCGGTCACCACGAGCGGGACACCCTCGTCGAGCAGGCCGGCATACACCTCGCGCAGTGTGTCCTCGGCCCGCTGCGAGCGCACGCCGATCACCAGCCGGTCCGGGTGCAGGGTGTCCTGGACGGCGTAGCCCTCGCGCAGGAACTCGGGGTTCCAGGCCAGCTCGGCCTCGGCGCCCACCGGCGCCAGCTCGGCGATCCGGGTGGTCAGCCGCTCGGCGGTGCCGACCGGGACGGTGGACTTGCCCACGACCAGGCACGGGCGGTGCAGCAGCGGGGCGAGCGCGTCCACGGCGGCGTCGACGTAGGACACGTCGGCGGCGAACTCGCCCTTGCGCTGCGGCGTGTTCACGCACACGAAGTGCACGTCGCCGAACTCGGCGATCTCGGCGATGTCGGTGGTGAAGCGCAGCCGCCCCGATGCCACGTGCGGGGCCATCAGCTCTTCGAGCTCGGGCTCCCAGAACGGCGTCCGACCGCTCGCGAGGGTGGCCACCTTGTCGGGATCCACGTCCATCCCGAGGACCTCGAAGCCCAGCTCGGCCATGCACGCCGCGTGCGTGGCGCCCAGGTAGCCGGTACCGATGACCGTGATGCGGGGTGCCACGTACGTCACCTGACTTCTTCGTCGTGGGAATGGGGCGTGACCTGGATCGTATCGGCCGGGGTCGGGGCGCCGTCGCCGAACCGTGGCCGAGCCGGTGCGAGCCCGAACGGGGTGCGGCTGAATAATTGTGGACGCCAGTGTTGTTTACTGAGCGGTAATAAAACACTGCATACTCAGCTGCTGCACACTCTTCTTCTGTTGAGAGGTAGGCACCCGTGGCCGGACGAAAAGACTTCGACTTCTTCCGCGTTTCCGAGGAGCACGACATGCTCCGCGAGTCGGTCCGCGCCCTCGCGGAGGCGAAGATCGCCCCGTTCGCCGCCGAGGTCGACGAGCAGTCCCGATTCCCGCAGGAGGCGCTGGACGCGCTCAGCGCCAACGACCTCCATGCGGTGCACATACCGGAGGAGTACGGCGGCGCCGGCGCCGACGCGCTGGCCACCGTGATCGTGATCGAGGAGGTCGCCCGTGTGTGCGCGTCCTCGTCGCTGATCCCGGCGGTCAACAAGCTCGGCACCATGCCGCTGATGCTGTCCGGCTCCGAGGACCTCAAGCGGCGCTACCTGGGCGCCGTCGCCCGCGGTGACGGGATGTTCTCGTACTGCCTGTCCGAGCCCGAGGCGGGCTCGGACGCCGCCGCGATGAAGACCCGCGCGGTGCGCGACGGCGACTCGTGGGTGCTCAACGGCGTCAAGCGCTGGATCACCAACGCGGGCGTGTCCGAGTTCTACACGGTGATGGCGGTGACCGACCCGGACAAGCGCAGCAAGGGCATATCGGCCTTCGTGGTGGAGAAGTCGGACGAGGGCGTCTCGTTCGGCGCGCCGGAGAAGAAGCTCGGCATCAAGGGTTCGCCGACGCGCGAGGTCTACCTCGACAACGTTCGGATCCCGGCCGACCGGATCGTCGGCGCCGAGGGCACCGGCTTCGCCACCGCGATGAAGACCCTCGACCACACGCGCGTGACGATCGCGGCGCAGGCGCTGGGCATCGCGCAGGGGGCGCTCGACTACGCGAAGGGCTACGTGCGGGAGCGCAAGCAGTTCGGCAAGCCGATCGCGGACTTCCAGGGCATCCAGTTCATGCTCGCGGACATGGCGATGAAGCTGGAGGCGGCCCGGCAGTTGACCTACGCGGCGGCGGCCAAGTCCGAGCGCGGCGACGCGGACCTGACCTTCCACGGCGCGGCGGCCAAGTGCTTCGCGTCCGACGCGGCGATGGAGATCACGGTCGACGCGGTCCAGCTGTTGGGCGGCTACGGCTACACCCGTGACTATCCGCTGGAGCGGATGATGCGGGACGCGAAGATCACCCAGATCTACGAGGGCACGAACCAGGTCCAGCGCATCGTGATGGCAAGGAACCTGCCGAAGTAGAGCGGGCCCGCTCAAGCGCCGACGGTGGCCGGCTCTGATGTCACCGACAGTCCCTCCGGCCGGATGCTTCGGTCGGAGGGACTGCGCGGTTTGCGGTCGTGGCCCGTGGGCGTACGGCGGTCAGTCGTGGGCCAAGCCGGATTCCACTCGGTCGGCCGGGTTCGGCAGGCGGGATCGCCAGTCGAACGAGGGGCCCTGCGGTGCGGATGGCCGCGTGGAGGGGTCGTCGTGCGGGAAGTCGACCCAGGGTCCTGCGGATTCCGCCGGCCGTGGGATCGATGCGGTCAACCGCCGGGCTGCCGAGCCGAGTTTGAGCAGTGCGGCGGACAGCGGGTTGCGGGGGCGTGCTCGGTATCGCATTGCCGCCCTTCGGGATCGGTGGTCTCGCGGGTGGGTGGGCATCGCCTGGAATCGAGCGCCCGCCCACCCGTCGAGTGGTGAAGACTTCGTACGTCGCCGGCTCGGGGCTACCCGGACATCGGTCCGCAGGCCATTCGGCCGTGCGGGCCGTCGTGCCAGGCCCACTGGCCGTCCGGCGTCACGGTGATTCCGTGCTGTTCGCGAGGAGGTTCGCCGCGGCCCCGCCACGCCGTGTAGGCGCTTTCGATCTCGTCCCACAGGTCGCGTGGGCCGCCTTCGGTCACCCGGAACGAATCGGCGCCGGGTACGTGGTCGACGGATGCCCACGACCGGCCGTCGACGTACCAGGTGGTGGACTCGCCGGCCGATGGGCCGGATCCGAAGAACACCCGCTGCTCGATGTCGGGCACGGCCAAGCCGATGGCGAAGTCAGGGTGTTCCTCGCGGAGTCGGCGCGGGTCCGTGGTGGTGTGGCGGAGTCGACCCTTGTCCGGGTCGGTGATCACGTCACCGACGAACCGGCGTCCGTCGAACGCCCGGCGTTGCGAACGGGCGTACATGAAGGCGGCGTTGCCGACGAATCGGCCCGAGGCCGTGCCGTCGTGGTCGACGACCAGGCGCAGTAGGCCGGAGTTGTTGTAGGCCGTTCCCCAGGGCGTGAGGATGACTGCGCCGGGAACCGACTGTTCGACCCACGCGTAGGGGACGTGCCGCACCGCCATGGTGGACAGGACGAGATCGTACGGCGCGCCGGGTTCGTATCCTTCGAGCCCGTCGCCGATGACCGTGGTCGGGACGGGGTAGCTGCGACCGGTCAGCGCCTTGCGAGCGGCGATTGCCACCGAGGTGTCCACCTCGACCGAGGTCACGATGCCCCCGGTCAGGGCGGTGGCCAGCAGTGCGGTGGTCCACCCGGTGCCGGTGCCGAGTTCGAGGACGTCGTGATCCCGGCGCGCGTCGAGTTGTTCGAGCATGTACCGGACCAGGGAGGGCATCGACGCCGACGAGGTGGGAATCAGGTCGCCGCCCTCGTCGCCATCGTCCATCTGCGTGACGAGTGGGATGTCGGCACGGACGGCCCGTGTCCAGCCTTCGGGGTCGGTGCGGCGGTCGATCCGCTCGCCCCCGACCCACACGATGTCGGGGATGTTGCGCAATCCCGCGCATGTAGGCGCTGAGCTGCGACGACTCCGCCGGGAGGCGGGTCTGCCCATGGCGCGGGTGGCAGAGCGAGCGGGATGGGCCGAGGGCACACAGTCCCGACTTGAGACCGGGGTGACGCCGATCAAGCCGGGCCAAGTGGCTGTACTGGCCGACATTTTGCGGCTGAGTCCCGTTACCCGGATGCGCCTGGATCGGGCCCTGGGCGTGGAACGCCCGGCGGATCCATGGTGGGTGAAGTACGGGGAAGTACTGAGCCGGAACTACGAAGAATTGATCCTCATCGAGGCGCAGGCAACTTCGATGGATGTTGCGTCGACCATCATCCCTGGTCCGATGCAAGCTCAGGGCTATGCGCGGGCAACGCTCTTGCAGTCGCCGTTCGTGCCCGATCCTGACGACGCGGAAATGCTCCTGGAGGTTCGACTGCAACGGGCGGAGATCATCACCGAGCGCGGTGTTCCAGTTTCTGCCACTCTGCCTGAGGCCGTACTCTCCGCCGGCTTCTGCGGACGGATAGCCTTGCAAGAGCAGTTGCAATACCTGCTCGACTTGAGTCGCCTAGAGAACGTGTGTCTCAGAATCCTGCCATCCGACGCCGAGGTTCATCCGTTTCTCGGTGCGGTGACAGTGCTCGACCTGCCGGCTCTCGATGCGCCCGTTGCGTATGCCGAGTGGGAGAGCGGATCGGCGATGATCAGGGACGTGCGGACTGTTCGTCGGCACCGGAGGAACCTGGACTACCAGCGCGCGGCGGCGCTTTCGGAAGATCAGTCGCAGCGCTTGATGCAGAGCAGATTGGAAGCGCTTTGACCACCATTGACACGTACGCATGGCGTAAGGCCAGTCATTCATCGGGTAGCGAGTCGTGCGTTGAGGTAGCCCCCCTCCCGGCGTCCACAGGCATACGTGACACCAAGGACCGGGAGCGCGGTCACCTGGAGATCGGCCCAGCCGCATGGGATGAACTGCTGCGCGCCATCCGGGACTAGGACCTGTACGAAGTGCCGGCGGCCACCGCGTCGGGTCGGGTGCGCGGTCGGCCCACCGGGCCACGCACCCGATCGGGACTACCGGCCACTTTGCGGGCGGCGCCAGGGCACGGTCGGGAACACCCGGTCGACGTCGGAGCGATCGGCTCCCTCGACCGCGATGTCGCCGGCCACCGACAGGTCGAGATGAGCGAAGTATGGAGCCAGTTCCGCCAGTGCGGCCAGCGGCTCGCCGTCGACCTCGTAGCGTGAGATGTCCAGTCCCCTGATCCGCAGGGATTCGAGCTGGGGCAGGATTGACGACTTCTTCAGCGCGGCCAGCACGCCATGGTCCCCTGCGTCGAACCGCGCCCGGCCCAGGTCCAGATTCCTCAGGCGCGGATAACCGGCGGCCTCCAACCCGTCGAGCTGCTCGATCGGGCATTCGGCGCCGTGGACGTCCGGCAGGATTTCCAGCTCCAAACTCACCAGACCCGGCAGCGTGACGAAATCCGGCTCCGAGCCGGGCAACACCGAGCCGTCGGATATGACGGCGCCCCGAAGCCGCAGATCGGTGAGCGCATCCACGCCCACCCAGTGGAACAGCAGCGCGCCCTCGATGGTCAATGACCGCAGCGACGGGAGCGACTGCCACACGGCAGCGGTCGCTGCGCCGACGAATCCCTCGTCGTAGTGGTCCATCGGGTCGATCCAGCCGCCGGTCGAGGTCGGGCCCGACTCGTACAGGTGCTGGAAGTCGTAGCCGAAGTACATGCTGATGAGCCGGTCACGCCGCCGGCCGGCCAGTGATACGGCCGCGCTCCGCGCGGAGTGGTGGTAGTCCGTGAGGTGCAGCCGCAGTCCCCGCAGTCGACCGGCGGCCGGATGCGACAACAGGGCGTCGATCAGCACACCTTCCCACTGCTCGGGGGTGACGCCGTCGACGTCCGCGGCGGGCAGGCGTTCCGCCAGGACGCGCTCGACCAGGGCCCGCCGCTGCGGCCGGGTGAGCGGAGCCGCCCGGAAGCGGGCTTTGTCGAGGAAGCCCCGTGACCACGTGAACTGCCACGAGCCGTCCGCACGCAGACCGTCCAGCCCCCACCAGCGCTCCACCGTCCGGTAGGCATCGGCCAGTTCCGCAACGTCCGCCTGCTCCTTCCGATGGCGGTACTCCAAAAGGATCGCCGCGCCGCGGGGGTCACCCTTCTCGACCAGGCTTTGGGCATAGCCACACCAGGCGTCCCAGTCCTCGGAGGTCGGTTCGGCCGTCGTATCAGGGGGAGTCACGCCGCTGTCCTCTTCTGTCGCCGACACGAGCAGCCATGATCGGCTGCTCCACCGACAAGCCGTGGCGGGTCCGAACGGGCGGGCGAACAGTACGTCATCAGCGCGCCGCGGGGCACGTGGGGCAAACAGCGCTCACTGCTGCGTTCCTCAAGGGGTGTACATGAACCGGCGCCCCTTGGAGGGGACTTCCGCCGGAGTATGGGCCAGGGCAGACGGGCCCATGAGGCTCTTTCGGCGCCGGCGGCGTCACCGCGTGTGGGTGTCTGTATCGACCGACCCCTGCACGCCCGAGGGCCCCACCGCATGCGCGGCGGGGCCCGAACCCGAGCTTGTCGTCGGTTTTTCGATGTGTGTGGGTCAGCCGCCCTGGCCGGCGCTGCCGATCGGGCCGACGTTGATCGGGGAGCCGGAGCCGTCCGTGACGGCCAGCGTGGCGGCGCCGGGCCAGCGCAGGGTGACCGACTTGGTCTCTCCGGGCGGGGTCACCTTCAGGCCGGTGATGCGGACGCCGGAGCCGCCGCTGTCGTTGGTCGGGTAGTTGATGCCGAAGGACACCGACTTGTCGCTCTTGAGGGTGAACGCGTCCGCCGGCTGGCCGGTGCGCTTCGCGGACAGCGGTCCCTGGCTGGTCTCCAGGTCGACGCCGGCGAATCCGGACATCGTGCAGTTGTGGCCGATGTTCTTGAACGTGACCGCGACGGTGCCGTTGGCGTCGCCGCCGATGGTGCTGTCCATGGCCGTGATCTTCAGGTCGTCGGTGCGGCACTTGCCGATCGAGCCGTTGTCGCCGGCGCCGGTCCCGGCGGTCGTGGTCTGTCCGCTGCTGCTCTTGCCGGCGGAGTCCTTCCCGGTGGAGTTCCCCCCGCCGCTCTGATTGCCGCCCGTACTCGTGCCCGTGCCCGCGCCGTTGCTCGCCGAGCCGGGCGGGGTGGCCGCGCCGGCGGCCGGGGGAGCGGGTGAAGAGCCCTTCGCGGCGTTGCCCGAGTCCGTGTCCTGGCACGCCGTCATCAGCATGGCGCCGACGAGGGCTGCGGAGACGAGAAGGGCCTTGCGACGGTTGCCGGACATGAAAGATCCCCTGGTAGCCGGTGGTTGAGGCCGAGGCGGTTCGGCTCCTCGGTGCTTGCCTGATCACTATGGAACGGCTGTGCGCCGAGAAGATACGGGCATCGCCGTTCCACGACACCGCTGTCGCAGACCGGTGACATGGTCACGCGAAGGAACGCGGGTCGGCCCGGTGCGCACTGTTCGGCGCCCTGGCAACGACACGTTTGCCCTGGTCACACCCATCGCGGCGGAGCTCGATGGACAGTGTTACAGGAGTCCCGCCGACCCGCGGTGCCCTCGCCGCTCCCATGGTCGGCGCAGCGATACCCAGTCCCCATCACACGTGTCTCCTCCGGACCGCCGCACCCGGACCGACACGCGGGACCGACACCTTGGCGGTTCCCGGCGGTCACGCCCGGTATCGACACGTCACCCCTGCCTTGGCCGTCCATGCCCACGCCCACCTGACAGTGCTCCGCAAGTAACAATTCCCAAAAGGGGTTTCACCGGCGATGACGGACGACTGGCCCGGCCGGGCCTGCCCGAGATCCGCCGACCGATCGCCCGCCTCGTCCATCGGCGACCCTCGCCGTTCACGCACGTCCCGTACCGGTCCCACCGGCGACGCCGATCCCGACATCGTGCCCACTTCGGCCACTACATGGTTCAGTCGCCCAGCTCGATCGCGCGGTGTACGTCCTCGGCATAGGCCTCGGGCTGTTCCCAGGCCGCGAAATGACCGCCGGCACCGTGCTCCACGTAGGCGCAAACGTTCAGGAACGCCTCGGCGTAGCTTCGAGGCTCCGGCTTGATGTCGCGCGGGAACACGGAGAGCACGGTCGGCGTGTCGATCCGGCCGGGGAGGGCGACCGGTTCGACATAGGTGGTGAAAGAGGTGCCGATCGTGCCGGTGACCCAGTAGGCGGTGACCCAGGTGAGGAGCTCGTCCGGGGTGAAGGCCGACTCGTCGGACCAGGACTCCAGTTTCTCGACGATCCATGCCGCGAGGCCGGCGGGTGAGTCGCCGAGGGCGACGGCGAGCGTGTTCGGCCGCGTCGACTGCTCCGCGATGTACCCGCCCTCGGCCCGGAACCACTGCGCCGCCCGGCCGAGGTAGGCCGCCGCGTCGGGCGCGAGCTTCGCCGGGTCCGCCGTGAGCGCACGCTGCGGGGCGACGTTCGTGAGGTGCAGGGCGGCCACCCGGCCCGGGTGTTCGGCCGCGAGGAGTTCCGCGACGGTGCCACCCACGTCGCCCCCGGACACCGTGTACCGCGAGTAGCCGAGCTCCTCCAGAGCAGCCGCCACGATGCCGGCGATCCGGTTGGCCGACATACCGGAAACGGTGAGCGGGGCCGCGAACGGGAAGCCCGGCAGCGCGGGTACCACCACGTGCGTGTCCGCGAGCAAAGGCAGGACGCGCTCGAACCGCAACACCGAGTCCGGCCAGCCGTGCAGCAGTACGACAACCGGGGCGCCGGGATCCGCGGACCGCTGGTGGATCACCCGCAGGTCGGTGTCGCCTGCCCGTACGGTCACCCAGGGGTACTCGCCGATGCGGCGCTCGTGCACGTCCCAGTCGTACCCGTTCGTCCAGCGTTCGAGCAGTTCGTCGAGGCGCGTGCCGCCGATGCCGCGCGTCCCGTCGGCACTCCACGGGGTCGTGACACGCCGTGTCCGCCGGAGTCGGTCCCGCATCTCGTCGTTCATGTGTATCAGCGTACACATGATGTGTATGCTCGTACACATGACTTTGCGCAATGCGGCCGCGACCAGGCAGCGGATCCTGGAGCACGCACAACGCCAGTTCGCCCAGCGTGGGTACGCGGCGATCACGGTCAAAGGCGTGGCCGACGCGGCCGGTGTGTCTCCGAACCTCATCACGCGTTACTTCGGCGGCAAGGACGGCCTTTTCCTGGCGGCAACCCAGGTGGAGATCCCCGTCTCCGACTCCTTCGACGGCGACCGTTCCACACTGGGTTCGCGGCTGGCGGCAAGCATTGTCCAGCGCTGGTTCGGTACGCCCGGGGAGGATCCGCTGCTCGTGCTGCAACGCGCGTCCGGCGAACGCCGGGAGGCGGCGGAGGCGCTGGCCGCCTTCCTCGATACGAACTCGCTGGAACCGCTGCACCGTTACCTGCGCGCCGGCGGCCTGGACGACGCGGACGCCCGCAGTCGAGCCGAAGCGATCGACGCCTTCGTGCTCGGCGTCTCGACCCGCCGCCGGGTCCTGCGTTCCGAACTCGGCGACCCCGCCGATCTCCAGGCCTGGCTGGGCGCCACCATCCAACGCCTCGCCGACGGGTGACGGCAGGAAGTCCCAAAACTCGGCTTCCAGTCGGCACCTGCGGTCCGGTCATCACATCCGCCCGAACCATGGCGATCGCGCCACTGTCGTGGTGACCGAGAAGACGAGCGCCACCCGGCCCCCGCGCGTCGACTCGGTCGGCCGCGCCCGGTCGGTGCGTGTCTTCGACCCTCTGGCTTGCGAGTTCGATCCAGACAGTAGTGTATGGACGAATCCATGCAGCACTGTATGGACGACGATTCGAGCGAGGTGATGCGGCATGTTGCCGGACACGGGCATCAACCCACGGACAATGGCGGCCGCGCGCTGGTGCGGTCGGCTGCTCATCGGCATCGGCCTGCTGCATCTGGCGTATGGGCTCGTGACCTACTGGTCGGACGCCACCGCCATTGCCGGCGGCGGTTTCGGTGGGGCGAGTGGCGACGTCGAGCACGAGCGCTTCTTCTGGTTCATGCTCGGTGGCCCGGCGATGCTCCTGGCCGGTGCCTGGGCCCGCCATGAATTCCTCCGCGCCGGACGGCTTCCGCGCATCCTCGCGTGGTACATCGCGCTGCTGGCGGCCACGGTCGTCTTCCTGCCGGACAGCGGCTTCTGGTTGTTCTGGCCGGTGGCCGCGATGGCCTTCGTAGCCTCGCCCGGGTCGCGGACATGAGGCCGCGACGGGCCCGGGTCAGTCCGCCGCGTCGATACCCAGAACCGTGGCGAGATGGGTCAGCGTGACAGCCGCCTCGGCGTCGTCGTCGGCCAGTTCGGTGACCACGCCGGCTGCGGTGCGGCGCAGCTGGAGCCAGCCGGTGTACGCGGCGTAGGCGACAACCGCCTGCCGTCGCGCGGCGGTTGGGTCGTACCCCTTGGCCCGATAGACCTCGGAGACGAACTCCACGCGCCGCGCGGTCACCCGGTGCAGCACCGGGCCGACCAGCGGGTGGTCGGTGTCCGCGGCCAGCGCGGGCTCCAGGCGCGAATAGCTGTCCGGACTCAGCGCCCGGGTGAAGAGCAGGCGCAATCGTTCACCGGGATCCGGGACTTCGCGCAGCTCGGCGATGACCATGGTGGTGGCGCTCTCCTCCCAGCTTTCCAATGCCGCGGTCAGCAACGCGTCACGGTCCTTGAAGTACCAGTAGAAGCTGCCGCGCGAGATGCCCAACCGCTTGGCCAGCACGTCCACGCGCACCGCCGCCACGCCCCCGTCGACGAGCGCCCCGACGGCAGCGTCGACCCACTCCGCCCGCGTCACCTGCGTCTTCGCCACATACGTACACTACTGTATGGAAAGGTACGTTTACCGCCGTCAGGCCGCGCGCCCCCGAAGCGGCGGCGCTCGGACGGTCGCGCGGAGGGTCGACGCGCCGCCTCGCGTGCGGCCGCCACCGCCGCCCACCGTCTCGACCCGCGTCGTTCGGTTGCTCCGGTGCCGATGGGCGACAGTGCCGGCGATCCCTCGTTCGTATGTGTGGGCGAAACCTTTCGGGTTCGGGATCGTTGGCGACGGCATGATGATCACTGTCGGCCGTACGGCCATGGCCCTGTCCGCCGGATTCGCCGGTCTCGTGCTCGCGTTCGCGCCCGTTGCCGCGCAGGCGCATACGCCGCCGCGCGGGGATGTGCGCGCCGGGGGTGACCAGGTCTCGCTCGATTGGACCGTGTGGGTGGCGGCCGACGGTGCGTTCACCCTCTCGGGTACGTACCGGTGCTCCGCCGTCCACGCCGGAGCCGTGTTGGTCGGTGGCAGCGTCAGCCAGGCCGGCCATCACGCCGTGATCGGTGGCAGCGTGGCCACCTGCGACGGCCGGACGCACACCTGGCGCAACACCGCGCCGCCGCACATCGGCTTCGTCCCCGGGGCCGCGAGCGGCGATGCCACCCTGCTCGAACTCCGGCACGACGACAACCTGATCCCCGCGCTGCCGCACCTCCTGGCCCACGACGCGCACGACGTGGTGATCCGGCGGCCCTGACCCCGCACTCGGCGCGTCCCGCCGCCCGGAGCCGCGTCACTCCGGGCGGCGGGACCGGTCGATGCTCGGCCCCGCCAGGCGAGCGCGGTCGCTCAGTTCTTCGCCAATTCGTTCCGCAGTTCCCTGAGGTCATCGACGGACTGGAAACCGGCCGTCCGACACACCGTGAGCGCCTCGCTCAACCGGTTCACCGCCGCCTGCCGCTGATCCAGGCCGAACGCCTCTATTCGGGCCGCCAGTTGCACCGCGTCCAGATACCCGTCGCCATCCTTTGGCAACAGCGGCACATACGCCGCCGCGGCCCGGTCGGCCGCGGTCAGCGCGGGATGCAGCCGGTCGGCGCGCGCCAGGAGGTGAGCGAGCTGGTGATGCGTACCGGCCGTCTCGACCGCGATCATCGCGGCCACATCGTCGTCGGCGCCCGAACCCGAACCCGAACCCGAGCCCGAACCCGCCGCGCCGTTACCCGAGTCCACCGCCGAGCCCGATCCGGCCCCGGCCCCCGCCCCGGGATCGGCCTGCGTCAACTCCCGCAGCGCCTCCCCGAACAGCGCCAGTGCCCGATCCACCCCGGACGGGTCGTCCCGGTCCGTGTTGCCGGCGATGTTCCACGCCTTCGCGCGCAGTGCGCGGACCGTCTCGCGTACGTCGCCTTCGGCGCGCAGGAGTTCGATCGCGCGGCCGAATGCGGCCTGCGCCTGGGGGGCCATGCCCGCGTCGTCCAGCGCGTGTGCCGCCGCAACCGCGATCTCCGCCTGGGTCGCCCGGTCGGCGACCTTCGTCGCGGCCTCGGCGGCCATCGACAGGTGCCTGGCCGCGTCCCGGGCATCGCCCAGCCGGCGCAGGCACATGCCCAGCGCCCAACGTTCGTGCATCGCGTGCTCGGGGCCGTGGTGCGCCTCGATCTCCGGCAGCAACTCCTCCAGGATCGCCGCGGCCTCCGCGTCCCGGCCCAGGCCGAACAGCATGCCCACGGCACCCCTGCGGCAGGCCGCCGCCATCTCCGCGTCGCCCTCGTCGTCGAAGACGTGCGCGGCCTCCAGCGCGAACGGCAGCGCGTCCTCGGGCCGGTCCTGCGCGCCGAGGGTGTTGGCCAGCATGGTCAGCGCGTGGCCGACCGGGAACTGCGGCTCGGCGAAGAACGCCGCCGTCTCCAGCGCACCGCGCATGTCCGCCTCGGCCGCCGCCGGGTCGCCCGCCTGCATCCGTACCTGGCTGCGCAGGAACAGCGGTCGGCAGGCGAGCCAGGGCCGTTCCGCCTCCCGGCAGAGCGTGATGGCGGCGCTGAGATCCGCCTCGGCATCCGTCGTACGGTCCTCCTGCAGCGCCTGCTCGGCGCGCAGGTGCAGCGCCGCCGCCTGACGGTGTCCCAGCCCGTGGTCCCGGCCCAGGTCGTGCAGTTCGGTGAGGATGTCGTCCATGTCGTCCGCCCCGGTCGTCAGGGCCACGATCGCGCGGTGGTGCAACACCAGCGCCAGCGGCGCGGCGTCGTCCGGCAGGAACTCCTCGGCCTTGGCCCGAGTCGCGTCGAACAGTCCGACCGGGTCGGCCTCCTCGGCCCGGAACCGGGCCATCGCGGTGCGCACCTCGGCGCCCACCGCCCGCCCCGGCGCGTCCGCCGCCAGATAGCCGGCCGCGGCCCGGATCAGCGCCGCGATGCCGGCCGCGAACTCGCCCTCGTCGACCAGGTCGACGCCCTCCGCCTCGGTGATCGCGGCGAGCGCGAAGGCGTCCACGTCCTGTCCCGAATCGCGCACCGCCGCTGCGTAGTCGCGCCACGCGTCATCCGACCGAGGATGTCCCCGCTCGTCCAACGCACGTGCGTAGGACAGCAGTTCCGAAACGTCGCGAGCGGCCGAAGCCGTCGCGGTCGGCGGCGGCACCGGCTCCGGCGCGGCCACCCGTGCCGATCGCAGGCCCAGCGGCAGCGACTTCGCCACCGGAGCCGCCGCCAACCGACGTCGCACCCGGGCGCTCACCGCGTCGTTCTCGTTGCGCACATCGAAGCGCGCGGCGATCTCGAACAGTTCGCGCTCGACAGTGTCGCGCAGCGCGCCGGCCGAGGTGTCCTCGAAGACCACCAACTCGGGCCCGCCGATCTCGACCAGCCGGCGCAGCAGCACCCCCACGCCGGCGAGGAAGTCGCAGTGGTCGGACGGGTCGCTCTGCGGGCGTTCCAGCCAGGCGCGGTGCTCGGCGAGGATTTCGATCCCGCGGCCCTCGTTGCCGGTCAGCGCACAGAACTCGACGTGCTCGGCGACCGCCGCGTAGGTGCTCACCTTGCCGCGCACGGACCGGTAGCCGCGCAGGTGGTGCGCCCGCGCCCGATCCGGGTCGCCCTCGCGCACGAGCGGCAACATCGACGCGGCCAGCGAGACCTGCGGCTCCTCGGCGCAGGTCAACGCGCCGTCCAGGGTGGGCGCGAGCAGTTCCAGCGCGTCCGCGTCCCGGCCCTGGGCGATCAACCAGCGGGCCTGCTCGCGCCGTTCGCACGCGTCGCAGTCGGCGAGCCGATCGCGATCGGCCGCCAGCCACGCGTCGAACGCCTCGGCGCTCTCCGCGTCGGCGCCGATGTGTCGGGCCAGATAGAACCGACTCTGATGAACCGGTCGCAGGCTGTGTCCGGCGGTGCGATAGCGGCGTTCCATGTCGGCGAGGTAGCCGCGGATCGCGGGCAGCGCCACCTCGGGCACCGCGAGCAGCGAACTGGTGATCCACTTGAGATCCCAGAACAGGTGGTGGGTCAACTGCTCGTCGAAGCCCTCCGGGTGCTCGTCCCACAGCTTGAGCAGACGGGACAGCGGAACCGGCGTACGCGGCGACTCGCCGCCGTAGTTGTAGGCGGTGATCAGCCGCAGCAGTGCCCACGCGAGGTTCTCGTCGCTGCCCATCCGCTCAGCGACCACCACCAGCTCCTCGGCGCGGGCGGTGCGCGCCTTTCCGTACGGCAGTTCCTCGTTCGCGTCCAGGGCAGCGAAGAACCCGGCGTCGTCACGGATGTCCATCAAGGTTCCTATTCGGCGGGGTTCGGCTGGTGGACGGCCCGCTCCAGGAGGCCGAGGAAGGATCGGCCGAGCAGGCCGGTCTCGGCCGACGTGAGCGGGCGATGGCTGAGCAACAGAGCCTGGCCGTACAGTCCTTCGACCGCGGCCCGGGCCAGTTCGAGATCGTCGAGGCCGGCGATCCGGCGGACCAGCGGGTTGAGGTGGTTGAGCACGAGCTGCGCGCGCGGGCCCTGGCCACGCAGCGAGCCCAGGATTCCCGACCACAGGTCGTCGCCGCGGCCGGCCGCGTCCTGCTCGGCCTCGGCCCGACCACGCTCGCCGCGCGCGTCCCGCCCGTCGAGCAGCAGCACGGGCACGGTGACCGGCTGGAAGGTGCGCAGCGACACGTCGCAGGAGAGCGGCTCCAGCGCGGCCCGCGCGTGCGCGAGGAAGCTTGCCGCGGCCAGTTCGGCGCTCGGGTCGACCGAGTCCAGGTGCGCGGTGACGGTGTCCGGGTCGAGTTCGGTGACGGTGGTGCCCGGGCGGATCTCGGCCAGCCGGTGTACCAGGTCCAAGTCGTACGTGTAGCCGCCGTTGACCACGCCCAGCCCGGCCGCCGCCGCGATCGGCGCGACCTGCCGGTACTCCTCCACGGTCGGCGTCACATGTACGACCGGATGCCGGCGGGCGAACTCGTCGAGCGCGATCCGTCCGTCGGTGGTCTCGAACGGCAGCCACGGCAACACCAGTCGCAACAACTCGTCGTCATGCCGGGCGAGTGCCTTCACACCCAGGTGATGCACACTCAGGAAGCGGGCCAGCCGCTGCTGGTCGTGCGCGGCCAATTCGGCCAGCCAGTCCCGGATGTGCCCGCCGAGCGCGTCCCGCACCCCGGCGAGCGATTCGTCGTCGTACAGGCTCTCTCGCGACGCGGTGGGTCGCAGTGTGTCGGTGTCCACGACGCAGCGCACGAAGAACGCCCAGTCGGGCAGCAGTCCATCGGCGTTCTCGGTGAGCAACATGCCCTTGAGGTGCACCCGGTGCTTGCCGCGCATCGCCGGGCTGACCGCCTCCGGCAGCACGAACGCCGCGCCGCGCACCCCCGCGAGCGGCACGTCCAGGTCGATCACGTCCAGCGGGGTGAAGCCCAGTCGGCTCTCGCAGTACGCGGCGAGCGCGGCCCGGCGGCGCTCCGGTGTCGGGTACGGGCGATCCCAGGCCGCGGGCGTGTCGGTGATCGGTGTGTGCTCGCCGCCGGCCACGACGGTGACCGGGTACGGCAGCAACGCGCCGAAGTCACGGGCGAGTTCGATCACCCGGTCGGCGGCGAACCACGACTCGCTGCCCCGACGCGGCGTCAGGAACACCGTGGTACCCGGCTCTTCGCGCTCCTCGCGGGCCAGGGCGCGCACCGTGTAGCGACCGTCCGCGCCGGCCTTCCACTCCACCGGCGGCGCGTCCGCCGCCTGGGCCGAGCGGGTGACCACGGTGATCTCGTCGGCGACCACGAAGCACGCGAGCAGGCCGATGCCGAACTGGCCGATGTAGTCGCGTCGGGCGCTCTCCAGCTCGTCCCGCTTGGAACTGCGCCCGATGGTGGCCAGGAAGCGGTGCACGTCGGCCTCGGTCAGTCCGATGCCGGTGTCGGTGACCCGAAGGCCGCCGTCCTCCACCGTGATGGTGATCGCCGCGGGGGCCTGTGCGTCCGGGGCCCGCCGCGCGGTGACCGCGTCGACGCCGTTCTGCAGCAGCTCGCGCAGGTATACCCGGGGGCTGGAGTAGAGGTGGTGCGACAACAGGTCGACCAGACCGCGCAGATCGACCTGGAAGGTGTGGTCTGCGGCGGTTATCGCGGAGTCGTTCATGCGGACTTCGTCACCTCGGGGCAGGATCGCCGGCCGACATCCCGGCCGAGTGCCGATGGTACGAAACGACGGGGACAGGCGGCGAATCACGTGTGCGGCCGCCGGTCCCCGCCGATCCGGGCTCAGCGCTTGGGCGCGTCCACGGTCCGCCCGTCGCGCAGCGCCTGGAACAGCGCCTTCGCGCCCTTGTCGTCCCACAGCACGGTGGAGCCGACGTCCTTGACTTCGTATCCGGCGTTCTTGATCGGCACCGTGGTGGTGACACCGTCACCGCCGGACAGGCTGCCCATGTCCTTGAACAGGCCGTACAGGTCGAACAGCCCGGTGTCGTCGTCCACGGTCACCGCGCCGAGCGAGGCGTCGGCCACCGGGAACGCACTGAACGGATTGAGCAGTACGCCGGCCGACTTGGCCTTCTTCGCCAACGCGCTGAGGAACTGCTGCTGATTCTCCATCCGGGCCAGGTCCGAGCGCTGGTCGTAGTAGCGGGACCGCACGAAGGCGAGCGCCTGCGCCCCGTCCAGCGTCTGGCAGCCGGCTTCCAGGTCCGCGCCGGACTTCTTGTCCTTGATCGGACCCTTGAGGCAGATGTCCACGCCGTCCATCGCGTTGACGATGTTGTTGAACCCGCCGAACCCGATCTCCGCGTAGTGGTCGAGCCGAATGCCCGTGGCCATCTCCACGGTTCGGGCGAGCAGCGGCGCGCCGCCCTTCTCGAAGGCCGCGTTCAGCTTGTTCTTCTGCGCCTTGACCGTCTTGCCGTTCTTGCTGAACGCCGGGATGTCCACGTACGAGTCGCGCGGCAGGCTGATCAGCGTGGTGCCGCCCTTGCCCTTGTGCAGCAGCATCATCGAGTCGGTGCGCTTGCCCGGGGCCTTGCCGGTGTGCAGCTTCTCGCGATCGGTGGCGTCCAGGCCCTCGCGGCTGTCCGAGCCGACGATCAGCCACGTGGTGCCCTCGGACGCGGCCGGTCGGCCCTTGTAGTTGTCCAGGACGTCCTCGTGTTGGATCTTCGAGTCGGCCCAGAAGTAGGTCACGGTGCAAAAGACCACCACGAGCGCGACGAAGACGCCGAGCCCGATCAGGATGCGCTTCTTCCAGTTGACCGGGCCGCGCGGACGCCGCGGCGGGCCGCCGGGGCCACCCGGGCCGTCGGGAGCACCGGGCCCCTCGGGCGCGCTGGGCCCGCCCTGCTGCGTGCCCGCCGGGGCGGGCGGCGCGCCGTGCGCGTCGGCGATCGGCGGCTGCGGCGGATAGGCGTCCGAACCGGGCGCCCGCTGTACGGGCGGCACGCCGGCCTGCGGTGAGTGCACCGCGGGCGCGGGCGGATACCCACCCGGCTGCTGCGGTGGGTACGCGTTCGGCGCCTGTGGCGGATGCCCGCCGGGTGCCTGCTGCGGGTAGCCGCCGGGGCGGCTCGGAATCGTTCCCGGAGGGGGCTGCTGCGGCTGTTGGTCGCCATCCGCCCACCCCGGCGGCCAATTGTTCATGACATCGAAGCTTTCACTCGATCAGCCCCGAGGCAACCGAATGCCACCTTCATCGACCATCTGTTCCACAGTTGATGCTCACTTCTTACACGAGACCTCGTCACCGGATTTGGCAGAGTATGCCGGATTCGGTGTCACGGCGACGGACGGCTGCTCGGCGGGCGCGCCACCGACTCGCACGGGGGACACCCCCGCGTACGACGAACCCGCGGTCACCTCGATCGTGCGACCCAGCCCGGTGACCGGCTCCGAGGTCGCGCCCGGCAGCGCGGCCTGCACCGTCTTGACCGAGCGGTCCCACCTGGGGTCGTACCGGATGATCGTGCGCACGCCGTCGGTCGAGGCCGAGGTACGCGGCGGGCCGGCCATCTCGAAGCCGAGGCCCTTGAGGTCCTCGTGCGCGCGCGTGCCCGAGGCTGTGGCGGACGCGCCGTTGTACACCTGCACCGAGATCTCGCTGGGCGCCACCTCCACCGACACCGGGGAGGGCGCGGGGGCGCCGGTCGGGCCCGGGGTGTCGGCCTTCTTCTCCGGCGACGGCGCGATCAGGTCCTTGTCCTCGCGGATCGCCTGGAACAGGGCCGCCGCCTTGGTGTTGTCCCACAACACCGTCGAGCCCCACTCCGGGACCTGGTGGTCGATGCTCTTGAGCGGTACCTGAGCGTAGGTGACGCCGGAGTTGGAGAGGTTCCTGAGCTTGCCGCCCAACTCCAGGAAGGACTGCGGGCTCATGCCCTGGTCCACCTTTATCGAGCCGAGTACCGCGTCCAGCACGTTCTTGAGCTTGAGCGGATCGGTCAGCGTGCCGGTCGACGTCGCCTTCGCGAGCACCTGCGTCATGAACTTCTGCTGGCGCTGGGTGCGGCCGATGTCACCGCTCGGGTCGCTGGCGATGTACCGGGCGCGGACGAACTGCAGGGCCTTGACCCCGTCCAGCCTGCTGGTGCCGGCGGGCAGGTCGAGGCCGGACTTGGGGTCGCGCAGTGGCTTGGGCGTACACATCTCGATGCCGCCGAGGGTGTCCACGACACTGACGAACGAGACGAAGTTGACCTCGATGTAGTGGTCGATCCGGATCCCGGTCGCCTTCTCCACGGTGGCCACCGTCAGCGGTGGGCCACCGAGTGTGTACGCCGCGTTTATCTTGCCCTTGGACGGGCCGCGCTGCTCGCCGGTGGTCTTGTCCTTGTGCGCGGGGAAGTCCACGTAGCTGTCTCGCGGCAGGCTGGTGATGGTCGCGCGATCCCGCTTGCCGTTGAGGTGCACGATCATCACCGTGTCGGTGCAGTCGCAGGACTCGCCGCCGGCGTGCAGTCTCTCGAGCGTGTCCTTGGAGATGCCGGCACGGTTGTCCGAGCCGACTATGAGGAAGTTGAGGTCTTTGTCGGATCCGGTGTCCGGGCGGTTGTCCAAGCCCTTGAACGCGTCTATCCGCTGGATCTTGCCGTCGAAGTGCTTGACCCAGGCCCAGCCTATGCCGCTGGTCGCCAGGATGGCCGCCGCGAGTACACCGGTGATCAACAGGAGCCAATTGCGGCCGGCGGCGCGCTCGTTCCGGTTGCCGTTCGCGGTTCTCGCCGAGGGCCGTCCGCCAGTCGTCGCCATGGGTGCGGTGTCCCTCCTCGCGGACCGATGTCGTGCCGCCGTTCGCCGCGCACCCTCCCGGCGCGCCGTGCGGATGTCCATCCGTACCCGCGTACACCCGAAGGACGCCCGTGTGGCCGATCACGGTTGCAGTGCTGCGCGTCGAACCACCGTAAAGCGGGAGCGGGGGGGAACGGCCGCGGCACGCCGACGACTCCACGCGCGCGCCCGCTCGGGCAGGCTGTTCGGTCGATGTCGGCCGACGGGCCCGTTCGCAGTACGCTCCAAGGCGATGAATCCCACTGCCGACGAGCCCGCCACCCTCGAACCTCCGGTTCGCCGAGCGGAGCCGCTTCCCGAAAAACCACCCGTCTCCGTGATCATGCCGGTGCTCAACGAGTCCCGACACCTCGAAGAGGCCGTCGGTCGTGTGCTCGCGCAGGACTACCCCGGCGAGATCGAAGTGGTGATCGCGCTCGGACCGTCCACGGACGACACCGACGAGATCGCCGCCCGGCTGGTCGCGAACGATCCCCGGGTACGCACCGTTCCCAATCCCACCGGCCGCACCCCCAGCGCGCTCAACGCGGCGATCCGCGCATCGCGGCACCCCGTGATCGTGCGCGTGGACGGCCACGGCATCCTGCCCGCCCGATACATCTCCACCGCCGTCCGGCTGCTCGCGGAGACCGGTGCGGCCAACGTCGGCGGGCTGATGCACGCCGAGGGCACCACCCCCTACGAGGAGGCCGTCGCCCGCGCGATGACCTCCAAGCTGGGCGTCGGCAACGCGCGCTTCCACACCGGCGGCGGCGCGGGGCCCTCCGACACCGTCTACCTCGGCGTGTTCCGGCGCGAGGTGTTGGAGGAGCTGGGCGGCTACAACGAGGAGTTCGAGCGAGCCCAGGACTGGGAGCTGAACTACCGGATCCGTGAGGCCGGTTACCTGATCTGGTTCTCGCCCGAGCTGGAGGTCTCCTACCGCCCGCGGCCGACCACGAAGGCGCTGGCCAAGCAGTACTTCAACTACGGCCGGTGGCGCCGGGTCGTCTCCCGACACCACCAGGGCTCGGTGAACCTGCGCTACCTGGCCCCGCCGGCCGCGCTCGCGGCGGTGGCCGCCGGCACGGTGGTGGGCCTGTCCGGGCGCAAGGTGGGCTGGCTGGTGCCCGGCGGGTACGCGGCGGGCATCCTGGCCGGCGCCGCGTGGGAGGGGCGCGACCTGAGCCCGGGCGCGCTGGTCCGGCTCCCGGGTGTGCTCGCCACGATGCACGGATCCTGGGGCGCGGGCTTTTTGACCAGCCCCAAGAGCCTGGCCGATCGGGTCGAGGCGGGGACCGCGCAGGCCGAGGAAGAGCCCGGGTAGTCCGCTCCGGGAAGTGTCGTGTCGGCCCGAGTCGCCAGTGTGTGCGACTCGGGCCGACGCGCGTCCGAAGGCGGTATTCGCCGCCCGCTCGGCCCGACGCGCCGTCTTCCCGGTCGGAAACCGGGTCCTTTCGGTAAAGCCAAGTAACGTGGCCGCCCTGGTCACCGCTCGTCCCCGGTGACAGTCTGTGAACAGTCGGCACGGCCTTGGGAGACGACGGCGATGAGCGACAGGGACTCGGCTGTGGCCGCGGAAGTGGCGATTCCGGACGCCCGGCAGGCCGCGGAGGATCGCGGCTTCACCCCGCCCGAGCGGCTGCGGCGGCTCGTCGTCACCCACACGGAGGTGGGCGGGGACTACCCGAACGATCCGGTCGAGGGTGCCTACGTGCTTCGGGTCGCGCCCGCCGAGACGGTCGCGGTGACCACCTCGGTCGAGGTGACCGAGACCGGCGTGGTGCGCTCCCTGCGGGTGCCGGTCGACCCGGTGCGCACCGCCCGATTGGCCGCCGCGCGGGCCGCGGTCGAGGCACTCGACGGTAGCGGGGTGCTCAAGGGGCTGCGGCGGATCATGGCCCAGCGCGATCTGGAGGCGGTCCGGCGCACCCATCGCGCGGAGGCCGAGCGGGACGCCGAGGCGTGGGCGCGGCGCTGCGAGCAGGCCTACGAGCCGTATGTGCGCGCGTTCGCGGCCGACGCGGAGCCGGTGCCCGCGTCCGCGCCGGTGCTGGGGATCGGGCCGACCAATACCGGCGGACAGGGGCACGCGTGGGCCCGCGCCGTCGAGCGCCATCTGCCGGGGGTGCGCGCCGAGGCGTCCGCGCTCAGCTCGGCGAACACCCTCGGTCACCCCAGCGACCAGGCGATCGCCACCGACGACTGGCTGTCCACCCGCTGGCAGTTGGGTCGGCTGGCCCAGGTGCTGGACCGCTACACCCACGTGCTGGCGGAGGGCGGGATGCCCGCGTTCGGCCGACTGGGCGGTTCGTGGGTGGACACCGACGTGGCCGAACTGCGGGCGGCCGGGATCGCGCTCGGGCTGGTGCTGTACGGCTCGGAGGCACGCGATCCGGCGGCGCACCGGGCCCGGGTGGAGTTCTCGCCGTTCGACCCGCGCTACGAGCTGACCCACGCGTTGCAGGGCAAGGTGGACCGGCTGCTGCCGATCCTGCGGGGCCTGGACGTGCCGACCTTCGTGGCCACGCCCGACCTGCTCGCGGACGTGCCGGACGCGGTGTGGTTGCCGGCCGCGCTCGACCCTTCGGTATGGCGGACCCAAAAGCCGGTACTGGCCCGCGAACGCCCGGTCGTGGTGCACGTGATGACCAGTCCGTTCCTGCGCGGCACCGCGCGGATCGAACCGACCCTGCGCCGGTTGCACGAGATCGGCCTGATCGAGTACCGCCGCATCCTGAGCCGACCGGTTGCCGAACTCCCGGCGCTGTTCGCCGATGCCGACATCGTGCTCGACCAGTTCGCGTGTGGCACCTACGGCATGACGTCGTGTCAGGCGCTGGCGGCGGGTCGGCTGACGATCTGTTACCTGCACGAGTCGGCGACCGAGCACCTGCCGGCCGACCTGCCGATCCGCGGCGCCGATCCGAACTCGCTGGCCGAGGTCCTGGAGGAGGTGATCGCCGAACCGGAGGCGGCCCGGGAGATGGCCGCGCGCGGCCCGGCGTACGTCGCCGAGCACCACGACGGTCGCCGCTCGGCCCGCGTCCTGGCCGATTTCCTGGGCGTGGCGGCCGAGTGAGCACTAGCGTTCGGGGGTGGCTATCGACCCGAGCGCGGATGTGGACGAGTCGGCGATCATCGGCGAGGGCACCCGGGTGTGGCACCTCGCCCAGATCCGGGAGGATGCGGTCCTCGGCGCGAACTGCGTGATCGGCCGCGGCGCCTACATCGGTCCCGCGGTCCGGATCGGCGCCAACGTCAAGGTGCAAAACCACGCCCTGGTCTATGAACCGGCCGTCCTGGAGGACGGCGTCTTCATCGGCCCGGCCGTCGTGCTGACCAACGACATGTATCCGCGCGCGGTCACTCCCGACGGCCTGCTCAAGGGCGAACAGGACTGGCGCGCCCAGGGCGTGACGGTCCGTCAGGGAGCGGCGGTGGGCGCCCGCAGCGTGATCGTCGCGGGCGTCACGATCGGCCGCTGGGCGCTGATCGCAGCCGGCGCCGTGGTCCACCGCGACGTTCCCGACCACGCCCTGATGGCCGGCGTCCCGGCCCGCCGCATCAAGTGGGTCGGCCGCGCGGGCGTCCCCCTGACCCCGGCAGGCGACACCCGATGGCACTGCCCGGAAACCGGCGAGCTCTACACGGAACACGACGGCCGACTGACCCTGACGCCCCCGTCGCACGAGTAGCCGTCGCGAGATCTCGCCCACGCCGGCCGGCCGCTCTCCTCGACCACCGCGCCGAAGACCGCCGGAGACGGCTCGCCGAATGGACTCGCTCACCCCGCGTGGTCCGGTCACGGGTGTGCCGGGCGGCTGGTGGTGTCGGGCCGGTGGGGTCGGCGGGGCGGGTGCCGTGCCGATCGCGATGCGCGGGCCGCGGTCGGACCTCGTACATCCGCTTGACCTTCGCGCATCCGTATGACCTTCGCATCCGCATGACCTTCGCGGTGCGTGAGCGCGGGTGCCGGGTAATCGGAGCATGTTCGCGTTCGTCGCCATCGCCGGGTCAGTCGACGGGGAGGGTGGCCTCGATGGTGTCGCCGTTGGGGTCGGGGGCGGGGCGGTGGTGGAGCTCGGCGCCGGCGGTGGTGAGGAGGCGTTGGGCGGCGGTGTTCGCGTCGGTGGTGCTTGCCACGATGCGGCTTGCGCCCTGGGCTTTGGCCTCGGCGCGCAGGAGGGCGACGACGGCGCGGCCGACGCCTTGGCCGCGGTGGGAGCGGCCGATCCACAGACCGGCTTCCAGGGCGTCGTCGGGGCCTTCCGGGACGGGCTGGAGCCGGGCCGCGCCGACCACGCGGTCGGCGACCAGGATCGCGTAGGTGGTGGGGGTGGCGGCCCATTCGTGATGGAAGGCCAGGAAGGCGGCTCGACGGTCGGCGGTCCAGCCGGGTGGGCCGGGTACGGCCGGCATCACCTCCGCCGGGTCGGCGTCGGCCACCGCGGCGTCCAGGAGGGCGGCCTGCGAGTCTTCGTCCAAGCGGCGCAGTCGCACCCGTGCGTTGTCCACCCCCGGAGCCTGTCCGCCCCGGCGACCGCCGTCAAACCCATTGCGGCGCGGCGCGGCGCCCGGCCGGCGGCCACGCCCCCGACGGCCGGCGCCGCCGACCGCGCCCCCCACCGCCGACGGCCGCCCGTTCCCTCCCCGTTCGGGAGGTGGCGGGCGGCCGTCGGCGGTTGTGGGGCGCGGTTACTTGTTCTTCTTCGGGGCGCAGACGTTCTTGTCCGCCGTCTCCAGGTCGATGTTCTTCGGTGGTTCGCTCGGTGGAGCCCCCGCGGCCGGTGGTGGCGTGGCGGGGAAGTCCTTGCCGATCAGGACCTCGAAGCGGGTGAGCGTGGTGGAGGTGCTCTCGACCAGTGCGCCGTCCCCGAGGCCGGTCGCGGCGGCCAGTGCCTTCGCGGCGTCCAGACGGCCCTTGGGATAGGTGATCGTGCTCGTCGGGTGGATCTTGCCGTCCCTGGCGTTGCCCGACGCGACCGCGACGAACTTGCGCCCGACCAGGTCCGCCGCGACCTCGTTGGCGCGCTTGTTGACGCCGCCGCCGTTGCGTACGTCGACCTTGACCGTGGCCGGATCGACCTTCGGCGCCTCGGGGGTCGGCGAGGCCGCCGGCTGCTCGGTCGCGGGCTTGTCGTCCTTGGTGAGAGGCGTGTCGCTGCGCAGCATCGCCATCAGGTTGTTCGCCTCGGGCTGCTTCGGCTGCACCTTGGACTTGGCCATCGGCGGGTATTCCTCGATCGGCAGCGTCGTGAACGCCATCCGCTTCTCGGGGACCTTCTTCAACTGGTTGCCCAGCGAGATCAGCTTGTCCACGCCGCCGAGGCCGTTGTCCACCGTCAGCGACTCGACCGCGATGTTGGCGATCTTGAACATGCCTTCGACGTTGGTCAGCGACGCGCTGTTCTTCAACTTGCGGGTCAGCGCCATCAGGAACGCCTTCTGCGCCTTGATCCGGGCCAGGTCGCTGCCGTCGCCGAAGGCGTGCCGCGCGCGCAGGAACTTCAGCGCGGTCTCGCCGCTGAGGTTCTGGTCGCCGGCGTCGAGCTTGAGGTCGGTGCCGCCCTGCTGGTTGGGCAGTACCGGGTCGTTGATCGGCTCCGAGATGCACATGTCCACGCCGTCGACGGCGTCGGTCATCTTCTTCACGCCGGTGAAGTCGATCATGATGTAGTGGTCCACCTGGACCCCGAGCATCTTGTCGACCGTGGACACCGTGCACGGCGGACCGCCGTTGGCCAGGCTCTCGTTGAACGACTGGGGCCCGTTGGACGCCGGGTAGGTCTTGCCCTCCACGACGCACTTGGGTATCTGCACCATGGTGTCGCGGGGGATGCTGACCAGGGTCGCGTTGCTGCGGTCCGCCGAGACGTGCATCAGGATCGTGACGTCGGCGAGGCCCTCGGTGTGCTCGGACGCGCCGTACTTCTTGCCGAGGCCCTTACGGCTGTCGTTGCCGATCAGGACGATGTTCAGCGGCTTGCGCCCGAACGCGTCCTCCTCGGCCTTGGGAACACCTTCGCTGCCCGCGTTCTTCGCGGTGGTGGTTATTTTGCTGTCGAGGTACTTGAGGTACCCGTACGCGCTGCCGGCCAGCACCACCAGCAGGCCGACCACGGAGATGGCGATCCACTTGAGCCGCTTCTTGACCTTGCTCTTCGGCGGCCCCTCGCTCCGCGCGCCGTTGCGGGCCGCCGCGCGTCCCGCGGGAGCGCTGCCCGCGCGCTCTCGGCGCCGGGGTGGATCGTCGTCGGCTTCCCGGCCGGAGGCCGCGGCCACCGCGGACGGACGCCGGCCCTCGGGGTTCGCGGCACGCGAGCGCGGCCGGGGCACCCCGGAGCGTTCCGTGCCGGGACCGGCACCGGAACCACCGCCGGACCCGCCGGCGGGCCCGGCACCGGGGGCGCCCGGCGCCCGCAGCTCGAAGCTGCCGGTGTCCGGGTTCATCACCCACATGTCCGCGACGTCCGCGTCGTCCATACCGCCCAGGGGATCGTTGTCCCCGGGGGCACCACGGTGCGGCCCGTTCCCTCTGTTCACGCCGAGATTCCCTCCGGCTGTATCCGCCGCACGGTCCCCCCGGGCTGTGCTCGGTCCTCATGGGCGACGCCGGGGTTCCGGAGGCATCCGCACGGAACCCGACGGTGATACGTGATGGTCGGTTTGGAAGCAGCCACCATAACCGGCGAGATCTCGCCATGGTCACCGAGACTGCGAAGTCCCGACACTCGGATCGGTGGAAAAGGTACGAAACCCTTCACCGAAGGTTCCGGATCCGCTGTCGGTCGATCCTTAATCGATCGATGGGGGTCACGGACGGGCGCTTTCGCGCGTATCCCACCGCGACCCCCCTCGAGCCTGTCCGCGAGCACTACTGCTTCTTGCGCGGCGAGGCGCACTTGGTGTTGTCGGCCGTCTCCAGGTTCAGGTCGGCGGCCTTGGGCGGTTCCGGAGCCCGGCCGGGGTCGGCGGAGGTCGAGCCGGTCGGGGTGCCGTCGCCGGCGCCCGCGTCCGGGAGATCCGCCCCGATCAGCAGTTTGATCGTGGTGTCGCCGGGGCGGGCCACCTCCAGGGCGGTCTCCGGCACGCCCAGCGCGATCGCGATCGCCTTCGCCTGATCCCGACTGCCGTCGGGGTGGGTGATCCGGCTGTTGGCGTGTTCTCGCCCGTCCGGCATGGTCGTACCGGGAGTGGCCTTGAAGCCCTGCCGCTTGAGGGTTTCCACCACCGGGGTGATCCGCCTCTTCTCGGTGCCGGTGTCCACCGTCACCTTGATCCGGGCCGCCTCGCCCGGCGCGATCGTCGCCGGCGGTGGGGACGGTGTCGTGGTCACCGGCGCGGGCGGCGGATCGATCGTCGCGTCAGCCTTGGTCAACGGCCGGTCGGCCCGGATCGCGGCCCACAGGTTGTCCGCGGCCGGTCGCCTGGGCTGGACCTGGTCCGGGGCCGGACGATAGGTCTCGGTCGGCAGGGTGGTGAACGCCATCCGCTTCTCCGGCACCTTCTTGATCTCGTCGGCCAGGTCGATCAGCTTGTCCACGCCCGCCAGGTCGTTGTCGACGGTGAGCGCACCGACCGCACTGTTCGCGATCCTGAACATGCCGTCGACGTTGGACAGCTTCGCGTTGCTCTTGAGCTCGCGCGCCAGCGACATCAGGAAGACCTTCTGCGCCTCGATCCGAGCCAGGTCGCTCCCGTCCCCGAACGCGTGCCGGGCGCGCAGGAATTGCAGCGCGTCATTGCCGCTCAGGGTGTTCGGGCCGGCCGGGAGCTCCAGTCCGGTACCGCCGCGCTGGTTGGACAGGACCGGGTCGTGGATCGGCGCGTCGAGGCAGATCGGCACGCCGCCGACCGCGTCGGTCAGGTCACGGACACCCTTGAAATCGACCTCGATGTAGTGGTCGATCCGGACCTGGAGCATGCGGTCCACGGTGGCGACCGTGCAGGACGCGCCGATGCTGCGGAAGCTGTCGTTGAACTGGCCGAACCGGGCTTCGGTGACCTTCTTGTCCTTGCCCTTGCCGATCTCGCAGCGCGGGATGTCGACCATGGTGTCGCGCGGGATGTTGACGAGCGTGGCGTTCGAGCGGTCGGCGGACAGGTGCATCAGGATCGCCACGTCGGCGAGCCCCTCGTGTCCCTCGGCGCCGTAGCGCCGCCCCTCGCCGATCCGGCTGTCGTTGCCGATCAGGAGGATGTTCATCGGACTTCGGCCCTGCTCGTCCTTCGCCGCGGCCGGTGGTCGGTTGCTCTTGTCGGCGGTGATCTGGGTGTGGTGCAGCTTCCCGTTCAGGTACCGGATGTACCCGTACGCGCTGCCGGCCAGGATCACCAGGATGCCGACCACGGAGATCGCGATCCATTTGAGGCGCTTCTTCATGGTGCTCTTTCTGCGTATGCCCCGCCGGTCGGGTGCCGCAGGCTCCCCGACCTCCGTATCCGCGTCCGTGCCCATGTGTCGAATCTCCTCCGGCAACGTGCCGGGTCACCGCCGATCCGCGGCGACCCGGCCCTCCCTGTGCGATCGATGCAATCAGCCCGCGCACACGTCCTGTTCCGCCGTTCGTCCCGAAACGGTGACGATCGGGCCCGTGTCCGCGGCCGAGGTCGGCTTGGCCGACGGGGTACCGCCGCTGGTTGATGTGGGGTCGGTCGTGGAAGCCGACGAGCCCGGCGCCTTGGTGTCCGCGGGCGACCGGGTGCCGGCCCCCTTGCCGGTGCCGCTCGAACCCGGTGCGGTCGGCGTGACCGTCACCCGGTTGCCGTCCTCGTCGATCGTGGTGCGCGTGGACGGCGTCGGCGTCGCCGCCTGCTCGATCCGCACCTCGCCGTTGTTCTCGAAGCCGTTCTCGTCCTTGCCGGTCACCGCCGCGCCGACCGCGACCCGGTCCTGGCGGATCGCCTCGAACAGCCGATCGGCCTGGGGCTGGATCAGTTCGTCCCGGTTGATGTCGAGTCGGTACGGCTGCCGCGGCACGGTCAGGAACGCGACCTTGTCATTGGGGATCCCCTTGATGCTGTCGGACAGGTCCATCAGTTCCCTAAGCGAGCTCAGGCCCGGGTCGGCGGTGATCGACCGGGTGCCGGCGTCGAGGAGGTTGTACAACTTCCACGGCTGGGTCAGCATGTCGCCGACCTTGACCTTCTTAACGAGCGCGGCCAGAAAACGCTGCTGGCGAGTCATTCGCTGGGTGTCGCTGCCGTCGTCGACGTTCTTGCGGGCGCGGACGTAGCCGAGCGCCTGCTCACCGTCGAGCCGATGCTTGCCGGCGGGCAGATCGAGCTTGGCGGCGGTGTCCCGCATCGGCTGACTCAGGCACACGTCGACGCCGTCCACGGCGTTGACCATCTCCTTGAAGCCGGAGAAGTCGATCACGATGTGGTGATCGACGCGGATCTTGGTCATCTGCTCGATGGTCTTGATCGTGCAGGCCGCACCGCCGATCTCGAACGCGTGGTTGAACTGGTCGCGATACGCCCGCGACTTGCTGCCGTCCTGACGCACGCACGAGGGGATGTCGACCATCAGGTCGCGCGGGATGCTGATCGCCACCGAGCTCTTCCGGTCGGCGGCCAGGTGCAACAGGATCGTGGTGTCCGAGCGCTTGGTGCCCTCGCCGATGTCGCCGTACTGCTTGTTGTCGCCGCTGCGGTCGTCCGATCCCATCAGCAGGATGTTCGCCGCGTCGTGCGCGACGATCGGCGGACGTTCCTGCTCGGGACCCAGCTTCGCGGTCAGGTCCTCGGTGGTGATGTTGCCGTCCAGCTTGCGGTAGATCGCGTAGACCGCGATGCTGCCCGCCACCAGGCACAGCGCCACGGTGACCGTGACGCCGATCAGGACCCGCTTGTACACCCGCCGGCGTCGGTCCCGCCGGGAGAGCCGATCCGGAGCCGCGGCCTCGCCGCCGGCGGCCATCGCGGCCACGGCGGCGGCGAGCGGCTCCTCGGGGCCCGCCGCGACGGGCGGGGGCGGTACGGCCGGCGCCGACTCGGGTGCCTGGACATCCTGTTCGGGCTCGGCCTGCGGATCCGGTTCGGCGGCCACCGGCGCATCCGTCTCGGCCGCCGCGGTTCGCGGAGCCGATATCTCGGGTTCGGTCGGAGCCTCGGGCGCCGTTTCCGGGCTCGCGTCCCGACCGGGCTCGGCCTGCTTGCCGGCCCGTTCGCTGTCACTCACGTCGTGTCTGCTTCTTTCCCCAGGGCGCCCAACGCCGATCAAGAGCGACGAACCGCGCGTAGAGCGGCCGTTATCAGTGATAGACGTGCTGCCACTTCCCCGAGTTGCGTGCGCCCTTCCGCCTGTGACGCAGGTCACCGCATGAAGGCGCGACACGTCAACGCCGGAGCGGCCCGCGTATCGGCGAGCACGCTACCGTGCGCCCCCGTATCCGTCGTCGCGAAGGTGGGACGTCTGCGGACGAATGGGGTGATGGGGCGTCAGTTCGCCTTGCAGATGTCCTGATCCGCGTCCCGGATGTCCGCCTGGACCGGCGCCTTCGCCGATTCGGACGGTGCGGCGGCGGCAGTGGTGCCGGTGGCGACCACGACACCCGCCTTTCCGGCGGGCCGGCCGGGAAGGCGGGTGGGCGCGGCTTTCGCGCCGGGTGTGACGTCGACCAGGGGTGCCGCGCTCGGCGCAGCCGTCGTCGCGTCCGGTTCGAGCCGACCGTCCAGGGGCTCGTCGTGGTTGATCGCGTGGAACAGGCGCCGGGCGTCGGGCTGGATCAGCGCGACCCGGTTGTTGTCCTCCGGTGGGTTGTACACCGGCACATGCGCGAAGGTGATGTCCTTGGTCTCCAGATCCTGCATCCCGCGCGCGAGGTCGACCAGCGCCGAGACCGAGGCCAGTCCCTCGTCGGCCCGGATCGACTTGGTCAGCGCGTCGGCCAGGGCGAAGAGCCGGGACGGGCTGGAGAGCGTGTCGCTGCTGCGAATCTGCTTGGCGAGCGAGGCCACGAACGCCTGTTGCCGCTTGATCCGACCCAGATCGCTGCCGTCGCCGCCGAGCCCGATGTCGTGCCGCAGCCGCACGTAGTCCAGGGCCTCCCTGCCGTGCACCTTGCGTCGGCCCGCCGACAGCGAGATGTTGCCCTTGCGGTCCTGCACGGTCCTGGGCAGGCAGATCTCCACGCCGCCCACCGCGTCGACCATGCCCTTGAAGCCGGAGAAGTCCACGATGATGTGATGGTCCACGCGCATGTCGGTGACCTTTTCGACGGTGTTGCGCGTGCACGCGGCGCCGCCGAGTTCGAACGCCGAATTGAACATCACCCCGCGCTGCTCGGCGGAGTGCGCGCCGTCCCTGGTCACACACGAGGGCATGGTGACCAGCAGGTCGCGCGGCATGCTCATGACCACCGCGTGCTCGCGGTCCGAGGACAGGTGGACGAACAGCGTGGTGTCCGAGCGTTCGCCGTTGTCCCCGCCGCCGCCCAGCGCGCGGTTCTCGCCGGCCCGCGAGTCCGAGCCGATGATGAGCAGATTCATCGGCTTGCCCTTGCCGTTGCCGCCCACTTGGGGGCGATCGGCGTTGAGCTTGCCGTTCACCGCGTCGGTCTCGAGGTTGCCGTTGAGCCGCTGGTAGGCGACGTAGGCGGCCGAGACGCCGGTGAGCAGGATCAGCGAGATGCCGACCCCGATCGGCAGGAACACCTTGCGTCGCCGATTGCGCTTCTTGCGCGCCCGACGCGCGGCGGCCCGGCCGGGACCGAATTCGATCGGCGCGGCCGACTTGCCTTCGTGGGCCGCGGGCGGCTCGGCGGGCGCGGCGGCGGGCCGGCCCGCGTCCTTGGTCCGGTACAGGTGATCCCACGTATCCATGAACCCCACGCCTCCCCGCCTGCTGAGGGACCGCCGGGCACGGCACTACGGGCGGTCGGGGCCACGAAAGCGCAGCCCGACCCGTCTTGTCATGGCCTAGTCGGCGGAACGGGTGACGGCACGCGTGACCCGCTCCGCCTCGATTCGCCGCTCCAGCAGGGATTCATCCAGGTGACGGCATACGACGACGGGTACGGACGCGGCAAGCGGTGCGAGCACACCCGCCCGCAGTCCACCCGTTCGGGCGAAGCTCAAAGAGGTGAGCAGGCGATCGCCGGGGCCCAGCTCCCACTCGCGCGCGGTGGTCTCGCCCGCTTCGGCCAGCTCGCCGGCCGTCCACTCGCGCCCGGACTCGGAAAGCGCCGCGGCGTCCGCGCGTACCGGAGCCTCGGGCACGAACCGGTCGCCGTGCCCGGCCACTTCCGCCGCGTAGTCCAGGAAACCGGTCGGAGGCGCGGGAAACCGCCCGCCCATCGGCCGCAGCGCCAGGGCGACCCGCTCGCCCGGGCAGGTCGCCGCGCGTTCGAGGGTGTCCGGGCCGGACACCACCACATCGGCGTCGGCGGGGTCCCCGTCGAAGCTCACCACCAGGCCCAGCGACCAGGCCGCGAGCAGCCAGACCTGGCTCTGCCAGTGCGCGGGCAACAGCAGCGAGACGCGTGCGCCGGGCTCCACCGCGAGATCGTCGCGCAGCAGGTTCGCGGTCTTGGCGACCCAGTTGTCGAACGTCGCGACGGAGAGCTCGACGCGCTCGCCGGTGGCGTCGTCGTAGAAGGTGGTGAAGGGCCGCGCGGAGTCGGCGGCGAGCGCGATGCGCAACTGATCGACCGGGGTGCTGGGCATGCGACTCAGCCTATCGAGCCCGCGAATCCGTGGCGCAAATGGGTGTAATTGTCATATTTTGCACGGGATTCACCGAGGTGCGGGAACCGGAAGAGCTCGACCGCCCACGATGGAGGGGCCTGCCCGTGTACACCAGAATCGCGTTGTCGATCGCCGCCCTCGCCGTACCCGTCGTGCTCGCCGGACCGCCCGCGCAGGCCGAGGACCGGCCGAGCACCCCCGGTTCGACGGTGACCCTCCCGTTGACCGGCGCGGAACAGCAGTCGGACGCCGCCGCGCCGCGCGCGGGCCGGACCGAGGTGCTGACGGCGGAACGCGGCACTCCCGCCTACTCGTTGGTCGGGGTCACCTGGGTCGACGCGGGCGCGGGCGCGCGGGTGGTGGTACACGTGCGCACCCGCACCGGCGGAGTGTGGAGTCCGTGGCACGAACTGCACGCCGGCGGCGAGGGAACCGGCGGAGTGGACGGCGGCCTCCGGGGTGGTACCGAGCCGTTCTGGGCGGGTCGGTCCGACGGCATCCAGGTCCGCGTGGGCGTTCCGGACGGTGTGCTGCCGCAGGACCTGCGCGCCGAACTGGTCGATCCCGGCGAGTCGATCCTGGACCGCACGCCGCCTCGTCCGAGCCGGCCCACCCACGCCGGCGGCCGCGCGATCAAGGGCCACGCCGACAGGCCGCCGATCGTGGCCCGCAAGGACTGGGGCGCCGACGAATCGCTGCGGAACGCCAAGTTCAAGTACACGAACACCGTGCGGGCCGCGTTCGTGCACCACACCGCCGACGGCAACGACTTCCCGTGCAGCGACTCGGCCAAGGTGCTCCGGTCGATCTAC
Organism: Embleya scabrispora DSM 41855; assembly: GCF_000372745.1. GTDB lineage: Bacteria > Actinomycetota > Actinomycetes > Streptomycetales > Streptomycetaceae > Embleya > Embleya scabrispora. The sequence goes on from NZ_KB889719.1 coordinate 263,698, forward strand.
CGCTACCACGTCAAGACCAACGGCTGGGCCGACGTGGGCTACAACTTCCTGGTGGACAAGTGCGGCACGATCTTCGAGGGCCGGGCCGGCGGCACCGACAAGCCGGTCCTGGGCGCACACACCCTCGGCTTCAACACCGACACCATGGGCGTCGCCGCGATGGGCACCTACACCACCGCCGCGCCGCTCGGACCGATGCTGATCGCCATGTCCCGCGTGATCGCGTGGAAACTCGGCCTCGACGACCGCGACCCCAAGGGCAAGGCCACACTGACCTCGTCGGACAGCGGCAGCCGCTACGCCAAGGGCACGACCCATGCGTTCGACGTGATCTCCGGCCACCGGGACGCGTTCAACACCGAGTGTCCCGGCCAAGCGCTCTACGGCCAACTGCCCGCGATCCGCAACGACGTGGCCCTGCGGGTGGGCTGAACGCGTGCTCGCGCGCGGCCGGTCGGGCGGCTCTACGGTCGCAGGCGCGCTTGTCGGTTCGGGTCCGCCTGGTTCTCCGAGGCGCGCTTGTCGGTTCGGTCCGCTTGGTTGTCCGGGCCCGCTTGTCGGTTCGGGTTCGCTCGACCACTCGGGCCCGCTTGTCGGTTCAGGCTCGCTTGTCGACGATCTCCCGAAGCCGTTCCACCAGCGGCGCCACCACCGCCTCGGGCACGAAACGCTCGCGCGCGAGCGTGACCGCCGCGGCGCGCAACCGGTCCACCTCGGCCGGGTGCTGGGCCAACCGACGCAGCGCGTCGGCCAGCGCGTCCGAATCGCCCGCCGGCACGAACAACCCGGCCGGTCCGAACAGTCGGCGCTGCGGCGCGGTGTCCGAGGTGAGCACCGCGCACCCCGCCGCGGCCCCCTGGAAGACCTTGTTCGGCACCAGCCGCAACGCCTTGGCCCCGGTGCCGAACACACCCAGGCACACGTCGTGCGCCGCGACCAGACGCGGCAGTTCGGCCTCCGGAACCCAGGTCCGCCAAGTCACCCGCGGTGCCTCCGGGCCGACCAGATCCCGGGTCCGCTGCGCCTGTAACCCCCGACCGATCATCGTCACCGCGATCGGATAGCCGTCCAACCGACTCAGCGCGGCACCGATCACCGGCGCGCCCTGCACCGGCGAGTACAACCCGAACGAGATCACCCGCAGGTCCTCACCCGGCCGAAAGTCCGGCGCGAAATCCGCCGGGAGGCCCGCCCCGGTATCGCCCGGTGGAGCAGCGTGGGCCGGGTCCGCGCCGGAGCCGGGCGCGTCGGCACCGCCCGTCGCCGGATCCGGATCGGCGCTCGCGCGGCCCGCGTCGAACCACACCGGCGCCGCCCCGATCGGCACGACCACCGCCCGGTCGCGCTGCCCGGGCGTGAGGACCCGGCGATGCTCTTCGGTGTCCACGAGCACCAGCCGGGCCGCCGCGATCGCGGCCTGCTCGATCCGGTCCACCTTGCGCAACTCGGCCTGCGCCGCCTGGCCGAGCCGATCGGCCACGTCGTCCACGCTCTCCAAGTGGTCGAGTACCAGCGGGATGCCCGGAAACAGCCGGCGGGCGATCTGGATGTCGAGTCGGCCCTGATAGCCGACGATCACCACGTCCGGACGCGGCACGCGGCGGGCCTTGGCGACCAGCTCCGCGATGCACCGCGCGTGCCGTATCCGCTGGCGGGGGATCCCCGGATGGGCCGAGGGCGGTGGGACCATCGGCCCGGCGTCCATGTGCCCGAGGGGAACGTTGCAGGTCACCACCTCGATACCGTGGCGCCGCAAGCCCTCGATGAGGATTCCCACCCGGGGGTGGACGGTCGTGTCATAGGTGCCGAACGCCATCACCCGCATAGGTGAAGTCTGCTCTGCGCACATCGGGGCAAAACCGGGAAGGTACCGTGGCGGTCCGAACCCGGATCGCGAGGAGAGCCCGTTGTACCCGAGTGCCCGCCACCGCGTGTGGCGTCCGGGCTTCGCGCTCGACCTGCGGCTGACCATGGGCCAACTGCGTCGCGGTCACAGCGACCCCACCTACCACGCGGGCACCGACGGCTCGGTGTGGCGGACCTCGCGCACGCCGGAGGGGCCGTGCACGCTGCGGTTGATCGACCGGCCCGCGACCGGCGAGGTCGAGGCGAGCGCGTGGGGACCGGGCGCCGGCTGGCAACTCGATGCCCTGCCGGCCCTGCTCGGCGCCGAGGACGACCCGGACGCCTTCGTCGCGCTGCATACGATCGTCCGGGACGCCGAACGCCGGTTCGCGGGCCTGCGGATACCGCGCACGACGCTGGTCCTGGCCGCGCTGGTGCCCTCGATCCTGGAGCAGAAGGTCACCACGATCGAGGCGCGCCGGGCCTTTCGGCTGCTGCTGGGCAAGTACGGCGAGGCGCCGCCGGGGCCTGCGCCGACGGGCCTGCGGGTGGTGCCCGACGCGCGTACCTGGGCGTTGATCCCGTCCTGGGACTGGGTCCGCGCCGGCGTCGACGGGCGCCGCTCGCGCACCGTGATGGAGGCGGTCCGGGTGGCCGCCCGGCTGGAGGCGACCACGGCCGTGGCGCACCCCGAGGCGGCCCGGCTGCTGCAACTGGTGCCCGGGATCGGGATATGGACCGCCGCCGAGACCATGCAGCGCTCGCACGGCGACGCGGACGCGCTGTCGGTGGGCGACCTGCATCTGCCCAAGACGATCGGCTTCGCGTTGGCCGGACACGCGGTCGACGACGCCGGGATGCTCGAACTGCTCGCCGGCTACCCGGGACACCGACACCGGGCCGCGTTGTTGATCCGCATGTCGGGCGTGAAGGTCCCGCGCCGCGCGCCGCGGTACGGGCCGCGTCGGCATTTTGTGGGCGGGGCGTTGTGAGTGTGGGGCGGGGATCGGGGATCGGGGATTGTCGCGGGTGAGGCGGGTGCCGGCGGGGTGAGGGCGAGGGTGGCTGTCGAGCCGAGAGCACACTCGGGGACGTTTGTCGTCCGGGGGCTCGGGCAGCCGTTCGGGTGAAGGACCCGGCTGTGCAGCATCGCAGCACGGAACCGACACCGAGAACGAGGAGGAAGTGCTCGTGACGACCGTCCAGCACTCGATCGACGTGGACGTGCCGGTCCGCACCGCGTACAACCAGTGGACCCAGTTCCGGGAGTTCCCGCAGTTCATGAGCGGGGTCGAGCGGATCGATCAACTCGATTCGACGCGGACCCACTGGGTCACCCGAATCGCCGGAGTGACCCGGGAGTTCGACGCCGAGATCACCGAACAGCGCCCCGACGAGCGGGTCGCGTGGAAGACCGTGGACGGCCCGCACCAGGCGGGCGTGGTCACTTTCCACCGGCTCGACGACGTGCACACCAGGGTGATGCTCCAGATGGAGTTCGACCCGGACGGCCTGGTCGAGACGGTCGGGGACAAGCTCGGCTTCGTGCGTGGCCGCACCAAGGGCGACCTCGAACACTTCAAGGTGTTCGTGGAGGAGCGAGGCCACGAGACCGGCGCCTGGCGCGGCGAGGTCGAGCCGCCCGGCAGCCTCGGCTCGGCCGACCTGCCGCAGACGCCGCCTCCGCCCTACGACAGCCCCGGCATGTCGCCGACCCCCGGGCGTACCGGAGCCCCCGGCGGCGGGCACGTTCCGCCGCCGCGCCCGCAGGCACCGCCGAGCGTCGGCGGGTCCTCGGTGGGTGGCCACTGACGCGGCGTGACGCCCCCGGACATCGGCCGGACATCGCTTTCGACCCGACGTCGGCAGCGATGTGGGCCCGCCGAATCCGGGCCGGCAGCGCCAGGCGGCAGAGACCCTGCACAAAGGGGTGGGCGCGCCATCGTGATCACGATGGCGCGCCCACCCCTTGTCGTACGCCCTGGGTCCTGCCCGGCGGACCCGCCAAACCCCGCCGGACAGGGCCCGGAAAGCTAGCGCACCACGATCACGTCGTCCGCCGAGCGGGCCGGGCGCTCCCGAGGCGGCTCGGCCGGTCGGCCCACCGCGACGGCACCCATCGGGTCCCAGCCGGCGGGCAGCGCGAGCGTGGCGCGCACCACGTCGGGACAGAACATCGTCGACGACACCCACGCGGACCCCAGACCCTCCGCGGTCAGCGCGATCAGCAGGTTCTGTACGGCGGCGCCCGCCGCAACGGTGAACATCTCCCGTTCGGCCCGCGCGCGCACCGGATCCGGGTAGGTGTGCGCGCCCTCGGTGACCAGACACGGCACCACCAGATACGGCGCACCGCGCAACACGTCGCCGCGCTTGACCCGGCGCGTGATCCGCTCCTCGCCCAGCCCGTCCGCCCGCAGGTCCGCCACCCAGGCGTCGCGCATCGCATCCAGCAGCGCGGTCCGGGCCGGCGCGCTCTCCAGGAGCACGAACCGCCACGGCACGGTGTGGTGCGGGGCCGGCGCGGTGATCGCGGCGGCCACCGCGCGGCGCACCGCGTCCGGATCCACCGGCTCGTCGGTGAACGCGCGCACCGTCCGACGCGCGCCGATCGCGTTTCGGGCGCCCTCGCCGACCGCCTCCTGGGTGCCGAGCCGGAACATGTCGTCCTCGGCGCCGCGCACCAGCGGACGCACCCCGGCCCCGTCCGCGTCGGTGACCAGGTGCCCCAGTCCGCGCACGATCGCCACCGGGACCGCGCCCGCCTTGCCCTTGACCAGCTCGGCCGCGCTCGCGAGTTCGTCCACCACCGCGGTGATGGTGACCGCGAGTTCGTTGCCGTGCGTGTCGGTCCGACCCCGGTGGTCGTCCACCGCGTCCAACCCCGCCACGCCGATCGCCACGTCGGTGACCCCGGTACGCCAGGGCCGGCCGAAGGTGTCCGACACCACGACGCCCACCCGGACGCCGGCCCGCTCGGCCAGCGCCGCGCGCAACCGGCGGGCGGAGGCGTCCGAGTCCTCCGGGAGCAGCAGCAGGGTCCCGGGTTGGGTATTGGACGCGTCCACGCCCGCCGCCGCCATCACGAATCCGTGCCGGGTCTCGACGATCCGGGTGCGGCCCTTGCGCGCGACCAGGCGTACCGCCTCGGCGTCGATCACCTTCTCCCGATCGACTCCGCGCAACAACCGCCCCTCGGCCTTGCTGAGGATCTTCGAGGTCACCACGAGCACGTCGCCGTCGAGCAGGCCGGGCCCGTCCGGCCCCGCCGCCGCGTCCGCGATCAGTCGGCCCAGATCGGCCCCCTCGCCGATCTCGGGCAGCCCGTTCACCCCGAACACCGAGTAGCCGCGCGGTGGGGCGCCCATCAGCGCACCTCGTCCGCGAGTGCGAGCGCGGCGCGGGCCATCTCGGCGGTGGCCTCGACGTCGGTCATCAGCAACGGAATCGCCCGGCACGGGATGCCGGACGCCTCGACGGCGAGCACCGTGTCCGCGTCCGCGGTGTCCACCAGCCAGCCGTCCAGCAGCCCCGGCCCGTAGTGCTGGGCGACGGCCGCGGCGCTCGTCTCGACGCCGACGGCCTCCAGGACCCGGTCGGCCATCCCGCGTACGGGCGCACCGCCGACGATCGGCGACAACCCGATCACCGGCGCCTCCGCGGCCACCAGGGCCTCGCGGATCCCGGGCACGCCGAGGATCGTGCCGATGCTGACCACAGGGTTGGACGGCGGGAACAGGATCAGGTCGGCCTCGGCGATCGCCTCCAGGACGCCGGGCGCGGGCTTGGCCGTCTCGATGCCCACCGGCACGATCGCGTGCGCGGTCGGCGCGGCGCGAAGTCGCACCCAGTACTCCTGGAAATGGATCGCCTTGCGTGTCCCGGGCTTGTCGGGGTCGTCGATCACCACGTGCGTCTCGACCCGGTCGTCGCTCATCGGGACGAGTCGAACGCCGGGCCGCCACCGCGCGCACAGCGCCTCGGTGACCGCCGACAACGGGTAACCGGCGCCGAGCATCTGGGTTCGCACGATGTGCGTCGCGTAGTCCCGGTCGCCCAGCCCGAACCAGGTCGGTTCGACACCGTACGCGGCCATTTCCTCGCGAATGCTCCAGGACTCCTCGCGGCGGCCCCAGCCCTGCTCCTCGTTGATGCCGTCGCCGAGCGTGTACATGACGGTGTCGAGGTCCGGGCACACCTTGAGCCCGAACAGGTGGATGTCGTCCCCGGTGTTGCCGACGACGGTGATCTCCGCTTCCGGAACGGCCGCCTTGAGACCCCGCAAGAACCGGGCCCCACCGATGCCGCCGGCAAGTACAACGATGCGCATGGGGATCAGTCTCGCAGGCTGGTTGTTGGGCGACTTCGTCGCCGGCTCGCGAGGCGCCGCTTTTTTGCGGAGGAGCGAAGCGGAGGAGCAAAAAAGCGGCGCCTCGCTCGGGACGGTGTGTCCCTCCGCTTCGCTCCGGGGCACACCGTCCACGTTTTGCGGCTCCGCCGCTCTCCGCGCTTCGCGCGTCGATCACTGGGGGCGGGGTGGGTCGGGGGCGCTGACGCGCCGGGGGTGGGGCGGGGCGGGACGGCCGGGGTTGTGAGCGGGGGAGTGTGGTTGGTCGGGGTCGGGGGTGTGGCGAGTGTGGGCGGCCGGAGTCGTGGGCGTGGCGGTGCTTCTTGTTGGGCGACTTCGTCGCCGGCTCGCGAGGC
>NZ_KB889720.1 GCF_000372745.1 Embleya scabrispora DSM 41855
GGCATCGGCGTCGTCTTCCGACTGTGCCGACCCGGGAGCGACCCCCGGACCCCACGCCTGGGCCCGACTAGTCGTTCGGCATCGGCGTCGTCTTCTGAATCTGCATGAGGAACTCGCCGTTGCTCTTGGTCTTCTTCATCTTGTCCAGAAGCAGCTCGATGGCCTGCTGCTGGTCGAGCGCGTGCAGCACCCGGCGCAGCTTCCAGACGACCGCCAGCTCGTCCGAGGCCATCAGGATCTCTTCCTTGCGGGTGCTGGACGCGTCCACGTCCACCGCTGGGAAGATCCGCTTGTCGGCGAGCTTGCGGTCGAGCTTGAGCTCCATGTTGCCGGTGCCCTTGAACTCCTCGAAGATCACCTCGTCCATCCGCGAGCCGGTCTCGACGAGCGCGGTGGCGAGGATGGTCAGCGAGCCGCCGTTCTCGATGTTGCGCGCCGCGCCGAAGAACTTCTTCGGCGGGTACAGCGCGGTCGAGTCGACACCACCGGACAGGATTCGGCCGGAGGCGGGCGCCGCGAGGTTGTACGCGCGGCCCAGGCGGGTGATCGAGTCGAGCAGCACGACCACGTCGTGACCCAGCTCGACCAGGCGCTTGGCCCGCTCGATGGCCAGCTCGGCGACGATCGTGTGGTCCTCGGCAGGCCGGTCGAAGGTCGAGGAGATGACCTCGCCCTTGACCGAGCGCTGCATGTCGGTGACCTCTTCGGGGCGCTCGTCCACGAGCACGACCATCAGGTGGCACTCGGGGTTGTTCACGGTGATCGCGTTGGCGATCGCCTGGAGCACCATCGTCTTGCCCGCCTTGGGCGGCGCGACGATCAGGCCGCGCTGGCCCTTGCCGATCGGCGACACGAGGTCGATGATCCGCGTGGTCAGCGCGCCGGAGTCGGTCTCCAGACGGAGCCGGTCCTGCGGGTACAGCGGGGTGAGCTTGTTGAAGTCGGAGCGCTGCCGCGCCTGTTCCGGCTCCATGCCGTTGACCGTGTCCAGGCGCACGAGCGCGTTGAACTTCTCCCGACGCTCGCCGTCGCGCGGCTGGCGCACCGCGCCGACGATCGCGTCACCCTTGCGCAGGCCGTTCTTGCGGACCTGGGCGAGCGAGACGTACACGTCGTTGGAGCCGGGCAGGTAGCCCGAGGTCCGCACGAAGGCGTAGTTGTCGAGGATGTCCAGGATGCCCGCGACGGGCACCAGGACGTCGTCGTCGGCCAGCACGGGCTCGTTGGTCTCGAAGCCCTCGCGGCCGCCGCGGCGACGGTTGCGGTCGCGGTAGCGGCCACGACGCCGACGGCCGCCGCCCTCGAAGTCGTCGTCCGGACCCATCGGGTCGTTGTCCTGCTGCTGCTGTTGCTGCTGCTGCTGCTTGCCGCGCTCGCCGCGCTCGCCGCCGCGGTCGGCCCGCTCGGCGCGGTCACCGCCGCGCTCGGCGCGCTCGTTGTTGCGGTCGCCGCGTTCGGCCCGCTCGCCGCGCTCCGGGCGCTCGGCGCGCTCGGTGCGCTCGCCGCCGCGCTCGCCGCCGCGCTCGCCGCGGTCGCGCCGGTTCTGGCCGCGCTCGCGACGCTCACGACGGCCTTCCCGCTCGCCGCCCTCGCGCTGCTCGCCCTGGTCGTCGCCGGTGCGCTCGGTGCGCTCGCCACGACGGCGCGTGGGGGCCTCGACGGCCTCGGCCGCCGGCTCGCCCTGCTCGCGCCGGGTGCGGCCGTTGGTGGGCGCCTCGGCGGCGGCCTGGACCGGGATCTCGATCTGCGGTGCCTCGACCGCGACCCGCGTACGGGCGGTCCGGCGGGCCCGGGTGGGCGCCTCCGCGACCGGAGCCTCGGCGGGCGCCTCCGCGGCGGCCTCGGCGGGCGCCGCGCCGTTGTCCGCGGCGGCGGCGGCCTTGGCCCGGGTCGCCCGGGCCGGCTTCGCGGCGGCAGCGGGAGCGGCGTCCGAACCACCCTGCTTGGCCTGGATGGCCTCGATCAGCTGGCTCTTGCGCATGCGACCGGTGCCGCTGATGCCCAGACCGGTGGCGACCTGCTGCAGCTCCGCCAGCACCATGCCGTTGAGGCCGGTGCCCGTCGAGCGGCGGCGCCGCGTGGCGGGAGCGGGGGCGTCCGCGGTGGCAACCGCGTCACCCGAGGCGGACGCGGCCTGCGGCGTTGCGTCCATGAGTTCGGTGGTGTCGCTCACGAAGGGTCCTTCCCTGGAGCGGGCGTCGGCCTTGAGGGGGCTCGGCGACCGGTTGTGCTGTCCGTCCCGCTTCCAGTGCGGTCCGGTGCGGTGGTCCGCCGGATGGCGGGAATCGTCGAAAATGTGCCCGGTACTGCGAGGATCGGGCTCATGTATGCCTGTGGGGGCTCGTATTCCTGTAGGGGAAGTGCCCTCGGGTCCCCGGGATGAGCTCGACGCGGCGCGGTGGTTCCGCCGGTCTGTATCGGGGAGCCACGTTCGTCACGAAGGACAGGCAGGAGGGGAGACTCCCAAAGGATCGTGGCCACAGAGCACCGAACGCGCCCAACCCTATGCGGGCGGGGGATCTGGTGCGGTGATGACGCTAACACTACCGGACCCAAGAGACATTCCCCCACCCCATCGCTCCCCCGGCGCAGCCCTTTTTTTCCTGCGGTAGTGCAGTGGAGTGAACGGATCCACCACCGTCGCCGACCGCCGGCCCGGTCGCGCGGGCCTGCCGACGGGCCGGTTTTGCCTACCGGGCGTACTGCCAACGAACAGCTGGTACGCAGGTCACGCCAGTGGCATGACGCTTGCTCCGGCCCCGTCCACGTCCAGTTGCCGAACCACCCAATCGGGCCCGGCGCTGCCGATCGCCTCGTCCACGCGGTCGTGCGTGACCAGGGCGAGCACGGTCGGCCCCGCGCCGGAGACGACCGCGGCCATCCCCTGTGCGCGCAGCTTGTCGATCAATTGGGCGCTCGCGGGCATCGCGGGCGCTCGGTAGGTCTGATGCAGCCGGTCCTCGGTCGCGGCGAACAGCAGGTCCGGACGCGAGGTCAGCGCGGTGACCAGCAGGCCGGCGCGCCCCGCGTTCGCCGAGGCGTCGCGATGCGTCACCTTGGCCGGCAGCAGACCGCGCGCGACCTCGGTGGACAGCGGAGTGGCGGGTACGAACACAACGGGAGATATACCCCGGTCGGGGGTCGATCGCACCGCCCGGGGGCCGTCCTCGTCGGTCCAGGCGATGGTGAAGCCGCCGAGCAGGCACGCCGCGACGTTGTCCGGGTGGCCTTCGAGCTCGGTCGCCAGGGCCAGGGTGGCCTCGTCGTCGAGCCGCTCGGCGCCGCCTATCGTCAGCGCCCGGGCCGCGATCACGCCGGCGCAGATGGCCGCGGCGGACGAGCCCAGTCCGCGCCCGTGCGGGATGCGATTGGCGCACACCACGTCCAGGCCGGGCGGGCGGCCACCCATCGCCTCGAACGCGGCGTAGGCCGCGCGCACGACCAGGTGGTTCTCGTCCCGAGACAGGTTGTCGGCGCCCTCACCTGCGATATCGATCGACAAGCCCTCGTCCGCGACCCGGACGGCGACGTCGTCGTACAGTCCGAGCGCGAGTCCGAACGCGTCGAACCCGGGACCCAGGTTGGCGCTCGTGGCCGGGATGCGAACCCGGACGGGGGCGGCACGGAATGCGGGGCCGGCCATACGCGTGGACACTCCTCCTCGTGGAGTTCCGGGCACCTTCGCGGGACGGTCCGAACCGGTGGCGCATTCGGGAAATCGCGGGTGCTGCGGAACGGCAGGAACAGACGCGAGACTCGGGCGGCATGCGCCGCGGAACGAGTGCAAGGTCGCGTCCGGTGATCAGCCTACCGAAGGTGCGTTCCCTCGCGGGACACCGTAACCACCGCGTCGTGGGATTGGTACCGGAAATGGGATCGAAAAGGACCGGTGGCGGGCGACGGGTGACCGTCGACCCGCCCTGGTGTGTTCCGACCACATTTCGCACCGCTTGCCGGGTCGGCTTTCCGGGTGGGACCGACTTTCCCGAGCGGGGTCGGCTTTCGGGGACCCGGCCCGACTTTTTCCACCCGCGCCGCGACGTGGCATTTCGGGTCGGCGGCGCGGATCGCTTTCCGACGGGTGTCGGGAGCGGTGGTCCGGGCCGCCGACGCGTGGTACGGGTCAGCCGAGGCCCAGTTGGGCGGCGGCGGCGGACGCGTCGATCGGCACGACGACCGGCTTGGGTGCGCCGGCCACCGCCCAGTCGGGGTCCTTGAGGCCGTTGCCGGTCACCGTGCAGACGATCCGCTGGCCCGGGTCGACTCGGCCCTGTTCGGCCGCCTGGAGCAATCCGGCCACACTCGCGGCGGACGCCGGCTCCACGAAGACACCCTCCTGCGCGGCCAGAAGGCGGTATGCCGACAGGATCTGACGATCGGTCACCGACTCGATGTGGCCACCCGATTCGTCCCGCGCGGCGATCGCGAAGTCCCACGAGGCGGGGTTGCCGATCCGGATCGCGGTGGCGATCGTCTGCGGCGAGAGCACCGGCGCGCCGTTGACCAGCGGCGCCGAACCGGCCGCCTGGTAGCCCCACATGCGCGGTCGGCGGCCGGCCGAACCGTCGGCCGCGTACTCGCTGTAGCCCTTCCAGTACGCGGTGATGTTGCCCGCGTTGCCCACCGGAAGCACGTGGATGTCGGGCGCGTCGCCGAGCATGTCGACGATCTCGAAGGCGGCGGTCTTCTGGCCCTCGATGCGGACCGGGTTGACCGAGTTCACCAGCGCGACCGGATACTTTTCGGCCAGGTCGCGGGCGAGCGTGAGGCAGTCGTCGAAGTTGCCGTCGACCTGGAGGATGCGCGCGCCGTGCACGAGGGCCTGGCCCATCTTGCCCAGCGCGATCTTGCCCTGCGGCACCAGTACGGCGCAGACCATCCCGGCGCGCACGGCGTATGCGGCGGCGGAGGCCGAGGTGTTGCCGGTGGACGCGCAGATGACCGCCCGGGCGCCCTCCTCCTTGGCCTTGGAGATCGCCATCGTCATGCCGCGGTCCTTGAAGGACCCGGTCGGGTTGGCGCCCTCGACCTTGAGGTGAACCTCACATCCCGTGCGCTCGGAGAGCACCTGGGCCGGGACCAACGGCGTACCACCCTCACGCAGGGTGACCACGGGTGTGTTCGCCGAGACCGGCAGACGGTCGCGGTATTCCTCGATGACCCCGCGCCACTGAGTGGTGCGGACGCCTTCCTTGAGCGCGCTCACGGTCCCTCTACTCCCCTTCGACCCGCATGATGCCGGCGATGTCACGGACGATGTCCATACCGCGCAGATCGGCGACGGTCGCCGCGAGCGCGGCGTCGGTGGCGGTATGGGTGACGATCACGAGTGTGGCATCCCCGTCCCGACCCTGCTGACGCACCGTGTCGATGGACACGTCGTGCTGGGCGAACACCGCGGCCACCTGGGCCAGCACGCCGGCCCGGTCGGCCACGTCCAGGCTGAGGTGGTAGCGGGTACGGGCGATGCCCACCGGCTGCGGGGTGAGCCGGGCGTAGGCCGACTCGCCGGGCCCGGTCGCGCTGGAGAGCTTGTTGCGGCAGACCGCGACCAGGTCGCCGAGCACCGCGCTCGCGGTCGGCGCGCCGCCCGCTCCGGGGCCGTAGAACATCAGCTGCCCGGCCGCCTCGGACTCGACGAAGACCGCGTTGTACGCCTCGCGCACCGACGCGAGCGGGTGCGTACGCGGGATCATCGCCGGGTGCACGCGGGCGCTCACGCTCTGCCCGTCGGCGCCGCGCTCGCAGATCGCCAGCAGCTTGACCACGCAGTCCATCGCCTTGGCACTGGCCACGTCGGCGGCGCTGACCTCGGTGATGCCCTCGCGGTACACGTCGGCGGCGGTCACCCGGGTGTGGAAGGCCAGACCGGCCAGGATCGCGGCCTTGGCCGCGGCGTCGAAGCCCTCGATGTCGGCGGTGGGGTCGGCCTCGGCGTAACCCAGCGCGGTGGCCTCGTCGAGCGCCTCGGCGAAGCCGGCACCGGTGGTGTCCATCCGGTCCAGGATGAAGTTGGTGGTGCCGTTGACGATGCCCAGGACCCGCTCCACCTTGTCCCCGGCGAGCGACTCGCGAAGCGGGCGCAACAGCGGGATCGCGCCGGCGACGGCGGCCTCGTAGTACAGGTCCACGCCGTGTTTCGCGGCGGCGGCATGCAGCGTGGAGCCGTCCTCGGCCAGCAGCGCCTTGTTGGCGGAGACCACCGAGGCGCCGTGCTCCATCGCGGACAGGATCAGGCCGCGGGCGGGCTCGATGCCGCCGATCACCTCGATCACCACGTCGATGTCGTCGCGTTTGACCAGTTCCACCGCGTCGGTGGTAATCAGCGCGGGGTCGATGCCCGCGCGCTCGCGCCCGGCGCGGCGCACAGCCACCCCGGCGAGCTCGATCGGGGCCCCGATTCGGGCGGCGAGGTCGGTCGCGTGCGTCGTCATGATGCGGGCCACTTCGGAGCCGACCACACCACAACCGAGCAGCGCCACCTTCAGCGGCTGCGTACGCATCATCCGACCTCACTTCTCGAAGACAAAGGTTGTCCGAGTCTGCCGTCCGGGGGATTTCGGAGACAGGCAGTGCCGACAAGTGTCGCTCGGATCATTGCCCGAACCGGAGGCCGGTCCAGGATCCGAGACGACAAATATTGCGGCCTCGCATGCGGGCGACGGGATTTTCTCCCGAGCCCGGGGGCCGCCACGCGGCGACCCCCGATCGTTGCATTGTTCTTGTTTCGTTGTTCTCTTTTTTGCCGTCGCCGGGCCGATTCAGCCGATGTCGAGGCGGAGCAGGTCCTCTTCGGTTTCGCGCCGCACGATCACGCGTGCGCTGCCGTCGTGGACCGCGATCACCGGCGGGCGGGTCACGTGGTTGTAGTTGCTCGCCATCGAGCGACAGTAGGCGCCGGTGGCGGGCACCGCGAGCAGGTCGCCGGGGGCCAGGTCGGCGGGCAGGTAGGCGTCCTTGACGATGATGTCGCCGGACTCGCAGTGTCGGCCCACCACGCGCGAGAGCATCGGCGCCGCGTCGCTCGCGCGTGAGACGAGTGTCACGCTGTACTCGGCGTCGTAGAGCGAGGTGCGGATGTTGTCCGACATGCCGCCGTCGACGCTGACGTAGGTGCGCAGACCCTCCAGCGGCTTGATCGTGCCCACCTCGTACAGCGTGAAGGTGCCGGGTCCGGCGATCGCGCGGCCGGGTTCGACCGACAGGCGGGGAGCGGCCAGGCCGGCGGCGGCGCATTCGCGGCGCACGATGTCCAGCAGCGAGGCGGCGATCACCGCGGGCGACTGCGGGTCGTCGGCGGAGGTGTAGGCGATGCCCAGACCGCCGCCGAGGTCGATCTCGGGCAGTTCGACGCCGTGCTCGTCGCGGACCGCGACCAGTAGGCCGACCACCCGACGCGCGGCGACCTCGAAGCCGGCCGTGTCGAAGATCTGCGAGCCGATGTGCGAGTGCAGGCCGACCAGTTCGAGCGACTCGAGCTTGCGGATCCGGCGGACCGCCTCGGCCGCCAGGCCGTCGGCCAGCGAGAATCCGAACTTCTGGTCCTCGTGCGCGGTGGCGATGAACTCGTGGGTGTGCGCCTCGACCCCGACGGTGATCCGCACCAGCACCTTCTGCGTGACACCGCGCCGGTCGGCCAGGAAGGCCAGCCGGCTGATCTCCTCGAACGAGTCGACCACGATCCGGCCTACGCCGACCTCCAGCGCGCGCTCCAGCTCGGCAGCGGACTTGTTGTTGCCGTGGAAGGCGATCCGGGCCGGGTCCATGCCCGCGGACAGCGCGACCGCCAGCTCGCCGGCGGTGCACACGTCAAGGTTCAGGCCCTCTTCGGCGATCCAGCGCACCAGCGCGCGACACAGGAATGCCTTGCCCGCGTAGAACACGTCGGCGCCCTCGAACGCCTCGCGCCAGGCGCGGCAGCGGGCCCGGAAGTCCGCCTCGTCGAGGATGTAGGCGGGGGTGCCGAACTCGCGCGCGAGCTCGCGCACGTCCAGGCCGGCGATGGTGACCACACCGTCGGCGCCGCGCTCGGCGCCCGCGGGCCAGATCTTGGGATCGAGCAGGGTCAGGTCCTCGGGCGCGATCGGCGGCGCGCCGTCGGGCAGGACGTCCGCGTGGCGGGGACCGGCGGGGTGGGCGGAGCGGCTCATGTCGTGGTGCTCCCCGTGGGGTGAGGGCGTCGGTGTGGGGTGGGTTGCGGCCGGTGGCCGGTGGCCCGGAACGGCCGAAGGCCGGGCATGTGCCCGGCCTTCGGCCTGTCGCCAGCGTTGTGACGAACCGTCACATGCGCTCGGGGGCGGACACCCCGAGAAGGGCGAGGCCGTTGGCCACCACGGTTTTCGTGGCTTCGGCCAGCCACATTCGGGCGTGCGTCAGGTCGGTGACCTCTTCCTCGCCCTTGGGCAGAATCTGACAGTGGTCGTAGAAGCGGTGGTACGTGCCGGCCAACTGCTCCAGGTAGCGCGCGACGTGGTGCGGCTCGCGCATCTCGCCGGCCTTGGCAACCACACGCGGGAACTCGCCGAGCATGCCGAGCAGATCGGACTCCCACTCGGTGGACAGCAGCTCGGGCTTGAACTCGCCCTTGACGATGCCGCGTTCGGCCGCCTTGCGCTCGACGGCGGACATCCGCGCGTGCGCGTACTGAACGTAGAACACGGGGTTCTCGTTCTTGTGCGACGTGAGGATGTCGATGTCCAGCGTGATGGTGGAGTCGGTGGACGAGCGCGCCAGCGAGTACCGCGCGGCGTCGACGCCGATCCACTCGACGACGTCGTCGATGGTGATGATGTTGCCCGCGCGCTTGGACATCCGGACCTCTTCGCCGGCGCGCATCATCTTCACGAACTGGCCGACGATGATCTCGATGTTGCGCTCGGGGTCGTCGCCCGCACAGGCCGCGATCGCCTTGAGCCGCCCGACGTAGCCGTGGTGGTCGGCGCCGAGCATGTAGACGGCGACCTCGTTGCCGCGGTCGCGCTTGTTCAGGTAGTACGCGGCGTCCGAGGCGAAGTAGGTCTTCTCGCCGTCGGACTTGATCAGGACCCGGTCCTTGTCGTCCCCGTAGTCCGTGGTGCGCAGCCAGATCGCGCCGTTGTCGTCGTAGACGTGCCCCTGCTCGCGCAGCCGCTCGATCGCCTTCTCCACCGCGCCGGACTCGTGCAGCGTGGTCTCGGAGAACCACACGTCGAAGTGCGCGCCGAAGTTCTCCATCGAGCGCTGGATCTCGGCGACCATCAACTTGAGCCCGGTGGCCCGGAAGACCTTCTCCTGCTCGGCCTCGGCCAGGCTCGGCACGTCGGGCCGCTCGGCGACGATGTCGGCGGCGATGTCGTTGATGTACGCCCCGACGTAGCCGTCCTCGGGGACGGGCCGACCGTTCGCCGCCGCCATCAGCGACTTGCCGAACTTGTCGATCTGCACGCCGGCGTCGTTGATGTAGTACTCGGTGGTCACATCCGCGCCGGACGCGCGCAGGATCCGCCCCAGCGAGTCACCGACGGCGGCCCAGCGCACGCCGCCGATGTGGATCGGCCCGGTCGGATTCGCCGAGACGAACTCCAGGTTGATCTTGAGCCCGTCGAACGCGCTGTTGCTGCCGTACTCGGCGCCGGAGGCGACGATGGTGCGGGCCAGCTCGCCCTGGGTGGCCGTGTCGAACGTGATGTTCAGGAAGCCCGGGCCGGCGATGTCCACCTTGGCCACACCGGGCGCCTGCGCGATCCGCGCGGCCAGCAACTCGGCGATCTCCCGCGGCGGTCGCTTGGCCGGCTTCGCGAGCTGCAACGCGATGTTCGTCGCGTAGTCCCCGTGCTCACGGTTCTTGGGTCGCTCCACCGTCGTGCTCTCGGGCACGGCAACGGCGAGCTCGCCCGCCTCGACGGCGGCACGAACCGCGGACAACACTGACTGCGAAAGCTCTGCGGGGGTCACGGGGACAAGCGTAGGCGACCCGCCGCCCAACCTACCCGGCGGGCGGGGTGGGCCATTCGAGTGAGACTCCCGAGGAGGGTCCGGGCACGAGGACCCGGTGCGTCGGTCGCGGGGTGGGCCGACGGGTCCGGCGCGGGGTGGGCCGCGGGCCGCGGCCGCGATGTCCGGCGCGGGATCGGTCGAAGGATCAGGCAGGGGTCGACCGAAGGATCACCGGCGCGGAATCGGCTGAGAGATCCGGCGCAGGGATCGGTCGCGGGGTCGGCCCAGCCATCCGGCGCGGGGTCGGCCTAACCATCCGACGCGGGCTCGGCCGAGGGATCCGGCGCGGGGTCGGCCGCGAGCTCGGCCGAGAGGTCCAGCGCCGAATCCGTCGAGGGATCCGGCAGGGGATCGGCCGACAACGGCTCCGGCGACAACGCGCGCACGAGCCGAATGAGCTGCTCCGGATGAAACGGCTTGGTCAAATACCCGTCGACCCCGACCGCCCGCGCCCGGGAGAAGTCCTCATCCTGCGCACAGGCACTGATCATCAATATCTTCAACTCACTGGTCCGCGGATCCGCCCGCAACCGAGCAGCGGTCCCGATCCCATCCAGATGCGGCATCACCACATCAAGCGTGACCAAGTCCGGCCGCACCTCGTGCACGAGCCGCAAACACTCCTCACCATCACACGCGGTACTGACCACGAACCCCTCCAGCCGCAGATTGACCGCGATCAGCTGCCGAATCACCTCGTCGTCATCCACGACAAGCACCCGCGCCGCCTCACCACCAATCCCGCCCACGCCAGTGAGGTTAGGCCCCCCACACCCACCTGGGGGCCCGATCCGCACATCTCATCCACACCTCCCCCACGCCCCCTCCCCACCCCACCCATCAACCCCTTCGCAACCCACTCCCCAGAGCTGGTAATGTTCACATCACCCGAGCCCCTGTAGCTCAGGGGATAGAGCAACGGCCTCCGGAGCCGTGTGCGCAGGTTCGAATCCTGCCAGGGGCACACAGCGTCACCAGGATCAGCAGCCACGAAGCCACGTGAGCTGCTGTTTTTGTTTCCGGCCTCTTTTTCGCCGTCACGATGTGTGTCACGCGGTGCAGGCGACAGCAGGCGTAGGACGGCCGCTGTGCAATATACGTGCAATGATCTTGAGGGCGTTTCCGCAGGTCACAGTGCGTTTCCGGCGTATCTGCGGCGTGGCCCGGAGACGACGAAAGCCCCGGACCCCTCCGGAGCTTCCTGTCACCTGACGGCTGATCAGTCGTCGTCACCGAGACCATCCGAGATGCGCTTGTTGATCAGGTCGCGCTGCCCGTCGATGCACTTGGCGTAGATCTTCAGGAGCACATCCACCGAGTGCCCGAGCCGTTCAGCGACTTCGGTGGCCGGCACTCCCGCGTTCAACCAGAGCGACGCGCAGGCGTGCCGAAGGTCGTACGGCCGGGCCGCCAAGGGTGACGTGACCTGCTCGTCGGTCAGCGCGATCCGGCGTGCCTCCTTCCACACCCGGGAGTACGAGGAAGAGGCCAGCACGCCGCCTCGCTCACTTGGGAAGAGTCGGCCGTCAGGTGCCGTCCCGAACTCTTCGATGTGCGCGCGAAGCATCGCGACGAGTTGCGGAGGGATGGGCACCGGACGCGTGTCCTTGTCCGCCCGCTGCTTCAGGCCGCGCTCGTCGTGCGCGTGGCCGTTGTCGGTCCAGGTCTTGCCGGCGGCTGGCCGAGTCGTGTGCAGGGTCAGCGAGCCCCAGCCCGATTCCGGTAGAACACAGTCGGCCCGCCGGAGGTTGACCGCTTCGGCCGGGCGCGTCCCGGCGTAGTAGAGGACCGCGAAGAACGCTCGCAGTCGACGGCCGCCGGCCCGCTTGTGGCCACCCACGTAGGTGACCGCGGTCAGCAGCTCACGAGCCTGCGTCGGGTTGGCGACCGCCCGCCGGTCCACCGAGGCGGCAACCTTGATCCGCTTGCGTTTGACCTTGTCGATCGGATTCACGGTGAGGTGTTCGAGTTCCACCGCGTAGTCCAGGACGTTGTAGAGGACCGAGCGCTTACGCCGCAGCGTCTCGGCGCCGGCTGCGGTGCCATCGAGCTTGAGCCCGAGAGCATCCAGCACCCCATGCACGCGCTTGGCGTCTTCGAGTGCGGTGATGGGCAGCGACGCCTTCTCGATCCACGCGACCGCCTTCGTGATCTCACGGGGCCGATCGATCTCACGTCGCGTCGGAGGCAGCAGAAAGAGCCGCAGCGCGCGACGGAGCGTCTTGACGTCGGGTCGCCCCTTGGCGTCGGCCACGAGCGCCGGGAGTGCGGTAGCGAGGGCATCCGTCATGCTGTCGCGCGACTTCGCGGCGGCATTAGGCCACTTCATCTCCATGTAGGCGAGAGCGAACGCCAGCACCGAGGTGGCTTCCTTGGCCTTGACCATCGACTCGGGAAGGCCACTCACCAGGTCGAACGGTTCGCCGTCTTCCGCCGCACGAATCAGACGCGACCGGAATCGGTCGGCCAGCCCCTTGGTCCCGAACGTCGCCGACTGCCGCTCGGTCCCGACGAGCCACCGCAGGACGTAGGAGGGCTTCTTGCTGCTCTGATTGCGGGACACGGCCCAGATCCGGACCTTGTACGTCTTGTCCGTCACGCCGCTTCCTCCGCCCGGGTGTCGAGCCATTCCGCGAACGCCTTGCGTGTGATGCGGAGTTCGCCGTTGGGGAGCTTGTGGCAGGCCGGAGCGAGGCCGAGTTCACGCCAGCGGTAGAAGGTCCGGCGGGACAGGCCACCGAGCGCTTCGAGGACTTCCGGAACGGTCAGGAGTTCGATATCGGGGATCTTGGTCTTCCTGGTCATGCCGCCCTCCCCCGGGCAGTTGCCGAATTGTCGAGCGTCCCGTCAGCGCGCGCTTTCGCGTCATCCATGGCCTTGCGCCACCGCACCCGCTCAGCCACCGCCCGAAGGAGCCGATGGGACAGCGGCTCGACGTCCGGCTCGTCACGGCCCACCGGTTGCCAGATGAAGCGATTGGGGTCGGGTACGTCGGCGGCTTGGCCGATCAGGTCGAGGACCCAGGTCCGGCGCTCCGTCTTGTGGTCGGCCATGGTCTTGCCGGACCACTTGCGCGAGACCAGGACACGCCGGCCGCCGTAGCCGAGGTGGGTCCGGCGGTGTGCCGTCGACTTGCAGCAGCCGGGACGCAGGCCCGCGCGAGCGTTCTTCGGCTGGACCCCGTACAGCAGCCAGTTCGCGCACGTTGGCGAGCAGGGCTCGTAACGCAGGGCTTCCACGAGTCGATCCACGTGCGCGTGCTGGGCCCCGCTCTGGGCCTCGTGGGACTCGTGGGCGGACTTGTTGAGGTACTTGGTCAGGTAGCCGATGCAGCGCCGCGCGTCCTGCGAGCCGACCAAGACGCCCTTCGCGTCGACCTGAGTCCCGAACCGGGCGACGTGGATCGGCTCCGCGTCGTCGGCCAGGATGTCCAACGCCTTGTCCCAGGTGGGCAGTTCGACACCACTCACCGGGTCGAGATAGGCGCCGGCCTCCGTGTCCCAGACCGGCGGAAGGTCGGTCGAGTAGACCGGCTCATCGCACGCCGGCCACCACACCTGGTGATAGGTGGCCGCCGCCACCTGGCGGAGTTCGGCCCGCGAGACCGTGCCCCGGATCGCCAGGTGGATATGCGGAGCCAGCCGCCGCTGATACTCCACCGCACCGAAGTACTGCACGTCGAAGCCGACCAGGCGCCGCAGGTTCTGCACGAACCGATCGACCAACTTCGAGAAGTGCAACGCGTCCCGGGCAGCCGCCCGGTAGTCGTACGCCGAGGCGTCCACGGGTGTCCCGTCGCGGCGTACACGCCCGTACGACGGCAGCGTGAGGGTGACGAACAGCGACGGCCGGAACACCTTGCCGTCCGGTGTGGTGTACGCCCTGCCGACCGTCCGCGCATCGACCTCACGCCGAGGCAGATCCGAAGCATCCTGCCGCCGCCGCGTGGACCGCACCCGCCGCGAGACCGGATCGGGGTCGATGTTCCCGCGGACCCCCGAGTCGGCCAACTCCGCATCCACCGCGGCAAGATCCTCGCCGAGTTCATCCCGGTCGTCATCGCGCGCCAGGTCGTGCTTCTTCGTCCAGTCCGCCCGCAGCTCGGCCAGCAGGCGCTGTTCGTCGGTCGGCTCGTCGGCTTCCTGAATCGGTTCCTCGGTCAGATGCCACCCCTCACGGCACTGCGCCATCCTCAGCCGCCGCTTCCGCTCGGCACAGGTCGGGCACACGCTCGCCAACGTCGCCCCGCAAGGCACGTCGACCACGGTCGTCTCACCGGTCTCGACATCCGTGCGCCGCAAGGCAATCGGCCGGACACAGACCCCGTGCTCTTGAGCCACCGCCCGCACGACCTCGCGCGCAAGTGGCATCCGCGCACGTTCCGCCCGGGTAGTCATCGATCACCAGCCGGGGGAAGCGGACCGTATTTCCGTTGAAGTTCAGCCATGAACGCGTCGTCGCTCCGCCGCATCTGGCCGACCAGGTCTGCGCGCACCCGATAGAGCGCCGTCAGGGCCGTGTCGATGCCCTGGACAGCGGAGTTTGCCGCCTCACGTCGTTCCGCCAAGGTGGGCCCGTCCGTCTCCCCCGTCCAGATGGCAACCGCTTTGCCCGCGAGTGCCAGCAGGTTGCGCGCCGCGGCCATGCGCTCGCTCATGCTCCGCTCAGCCATGGCGCGACTCCTCACCAGTCGCTTCACCGCTCAGACGTCCACGCGACCACACAGTGATCGAGGCGCCTGCGATGCTGCCCACCGCCTGGTAGTGCACGTACGACGCCCCCGACGTGGTCACGTTGGCCGAGGTCGTCACGCCCTTGGCGATCTCACCGGCCCACATCGCAACGGCCTCCGCGGCGAAGGCCGAGTCGGTGTCGACGAACACGCGCGCCGTCACGTTCCACTCGTCCGATTCAGCGCTCCACACCGTGTGGACAGAGACCAGGTCGGGCAGCGCCGGGCGGGCTTCGATCAGCGCGGCCAGGCCCGCGAGCACGTCCCCGAGGTCTGCCAGGGTCGGAATGAACCTCATGCCGCTGCCGCCAATCCACCACGTCGGCCGTAATCGTGAACCATCGCGTCGATCGCGTGATCGGAGACGAACGCCGCTCGAACACGCACCGGTTCCGGCTGTGTCTCGTGCTTGACGTAGCCGACGCCCGCACCGATCTCGGGTTGAGGCGAGATCAGGTCCGCTGCGGCGCCCCGCTCCCGAGCGCCGTTGCCGAGCACCATGTCCACCTGGTTCGGCTCGTCCAGCCGAAGCGCGATCCGGTCCGGGAACAGGTTGCGAATGTTCATGACCTCTTTGCGCGGATCCTGCAAGGCCCCGATGACGCAGAACCCGACGGACCGCCCCTGGGACGTGAGCGTGGCTATCGCGGCATCCGCGCGCTTTCGTAGATCGCGGTCCGGTTGATACGCCGTCAGGAACGCCAGCTCATCGACGATCAACACGACGAACGGGCAAGCGGGGGAAGCCTCGTGCTTGCGCACCTTGCCCGCGAACGTCTGGGCCCGCGTGTTCATCTCGCCTGCGGCGTCTTCCAGGAGTTCGACCATGGCCGCCGGCTCACAGGCATACCGGTGAAAGAGCGACCGGCCGTAGGACAGCTCCATGCGTTTCGGGTCGCATGCCCAGAGCTGCACGATGCCCGAGCAGGTAGCCGGAAGGAGTGCGCGGATGACGCCCCAAAGGACCGAGCCCTTCCCCGCACCGGTCACCCCGGCCACCAAGACGTGCGTTCCGTGAAGTCGCAGCCGCCACGGCGACCCGTCGTCACACCGCCCGATCTCCGCAGACGCGAAGTCCGGCGTCCACGGATCCTCGCGCTCCTCCGCCGGCCGCCCGAACCGGATGGACGCAAGGCCGGCAGCCCGTTTGGTGACATCGCCCAATCCGGGCAATGGAGGAGCTTCGAAGGATTGGGCCAAGGGGTCCGTAAACCAGGCCCGCAGTACGACGACCCCGCGAGCAGGTGAAGACACTTCGACCCGGAAGACCTTCCAGGTGTGTGCGATGCCTTCGACGTGGTCACCGAGGTTCTTCGGGATCTGCCCCGGCAGGAGGGACACAACGACGTCGAAACCCAGTTGGTGGCGCCGGATACGCAGGATCTTCGGATACCGGTACTCGAATGTCTCATCGATCCGGGACACCGGTTCCTGCTGCCATAGGCCGAGCGCCTTGGACAACGCGGGCCAGCCCCTTCGCACTCGTGCCGCGAAAGAGAACAGCCACCACCCGACGCAGGCCACCGCCGAGGTCAGGTAGATGGAGACGACCAGATACGAGGCAGTCAGGCCGGCTTTCGCCCGCACCGCCTCGTAGACGACATACAGGGCCGCGAGTAGTAAGGCCCCGAGCTTCACCCAGGGCCGGTTGAGGACATGCATGATGGGAGACACCCCTTCGAAGATCACCAGGTCGTTCGGATGGGGCGGCCCCGGTGCGTGAGACCCGCCAAAGTCAGTTCGCACCGGGGCCGCGTCGTACTCCGTGCACGACGAGCCGTCAGCCCGCCGTCTTGATCGCGCTCTTGAGCGGTCCGCCCGGCGCACGCAGGCCGGACGCGCGGTAGGAGAACGCCACGCGGTTGTTGGACTGGTTGACGTACGCCGTCACCGTCAGGCCCTCGAACTCCACCGGCCGGAACGGCAGTCCGGGCAACGCGTCCGGAAGGACCGGCTCGGAGTCGGAGGCGACCTTGACCTTCACGGTCGCCTCGTTGGCGTCCGGGTCACCGTCGACCACGGATACCGCCCAGACCGGCAGCCCGGTCGTCTTGTCGCGCGCCTGGACCTTCACGCCGCCCTTGGACGCCTCGAAGTCGGCCATCGGCACCACCGACTTCGCGAACGCCCCGAACGGGAACACCGCCGCGAAGGACACCGGGATCGCACCCTTGATTGCCACGAACCCACTCCTTGTCCAGTTGACTTATCAAGCACTCTCGAAGTTAGACATGACAGGTTGACTTGTCAAGTTGCTTTGCGGAGGAAACCCGCCACACGCGGCGGGATCCTCACTGGACCGAGTAGACGTCTTCCAGCTCGTGGCGGTCGCCCGCCAACACCACGTCCGCGACGTACCAGCCCCGACCGGTCGAGTCGTGGCCGATCACCAGTAGACCGAGGACCGGCTCCCCCGCCGGCAGCTCCAGCAGTTCGGCTTCCTGGCTGTCGGCGAGCCGTGCGCAGATGCGCTCGGTGATGTGGTCGATGCGGACCTTGCCTCGGCTCTCGAGATGCGCCCTCAGCCCGCCGGGCAGCGCCTGATCCGAGGCCAGGTCCGTGCGCTCCGCGAGTTCCAGCGGGAAGTAGGACGAGACCAGTTCCGAGGGTCCGTCCTCATCGCGCACCAGCCACCGGCGAAGTAGGGCCTTGGCACCGGGAGGCAGGCCCAGTGCGGATGCGGCTCGTCGAGGAAGGTCGACCGTCGCGGCCGCTATCAACTCACCGGGACTGGAGTCCTCGTCGCGCTCCATGACCTCCAGGCCACGGCGAGCCGGCGTCGCGCGAGACGACTCGGGCCGCCCTCGAACGAAGGTGCCCCGACCCTGCTGCGACTCGATCCAGCCGTCCTGTCGCAGGATCTGAAGCGCCCGCACCACGGTGGGCCGCGACATCCCGAATGCCTGCACGAGTTGGTGCTCACTCGGCAGGAGCGAGCCGGCCGGATAGGTGCCGTCTTCGATGCGCGACTGAAGCGTCTGCACCAGGCGCACGTACTTCGGTGGAGCCACCTCATACGCCATGCTGCACCCGGTTCTCACTTGACCTGTCAAACGGTTGACCCGTCTACATTCGCAGTAGATGTAGCCACTTTCAAGCTCATCCATGCAGCTCAGTCGTTCAAGCAGGCCACACATCACCGGCGAAAGTAGTTGGTCAGGGCAAGCGAACTGCGAACCACGCGACGGTCCCACCGTCCGGTCCGCGTTCACTTCCGCAGTCCTCGGAGAACGCGCCGACGAGGTAGAGCCCTCGCCCGTCGCAGTCTTCCGGTCCGGGATCACGCAAGGAAGGAATCCCGTGACCGGGGTCGTGAACTTCGATCCGCAGGACGTCCCCGTCCAGCCAACACAGCACGTTGATGAACCACTCACGCGCGATCTTGACGTGCTCGACCGCGTTGGTGACCAGCTCCGAGAGCATCAACACGCAGTCAGCGGAGTCGAATTCGGGGTGGAGTGTGGCCAGCAGCACCGACAGTTCGGCTCGTCCGGCGCCGACCGCTTCCGGTACGGGACGAAGCACAAGGCCGCCCACGAGTCGAGCCGTGGGGCTTGGTGCGATGGGACTGCTGGGGATGGACATCGTCACTTGCGCTCCTTACCGCTGCCGTCGCAGTCGAGGCAGCGCCGCTTCTGAGTGACCCTCTTTCGGTCGTTCGAGACGCTCAGCGCCGCGCTCGCCCGACCACCCACGTGCTTCCAGCCGCGACCGCGGCAGCGCGGGCACCTCCGAGACGGCGAGTCCCCCGGCTTCCCTGACGAGCCCATCCCGCCGCCCCCTTTCTCCAAGTGGCCTTAGCCACTTACTGGATGGTGGCATTGGCCACTTCGGAGCGCAAGCGGTTCTGCACAGATCGTCTTCCGGTGTGGTATCAGCCCAGCGGGTACTCGCGTTCGAAGGCCCATCGACCCTGCGGGTAGACCGCCTCCGCGAACTCCAACGGACGATCGCCATCGTCGTACACCGTGTGCCGAACGACCATGACCGCCGCGGGTTCGCTCATCCCCAGCTCAGCAGCCTCGTCGCCTTCCGCGAGTCGTGCGCAGACCCTGTCTTCGCCGTAACGGCCGTGCCGTCCGGTCACGTCCTCGACATAGGCGAGAGTGCCTTGTCGGATGCGCTCCGGGATCAGCAACAGCGGCGCGACCTCGGCAAGCATCGGAGCGAACCACGACGTCGAGACTTCGACCGGCCCACCCTCGTTGTTCGTCACCCGCCGGCGGTGGATCGCTTGCGTCGTTCCGGCCGGGAGCCCGAGGCCCCGCACGACGTAGTCCGGGGCATCGACCAAGCCCGTCGACTTGATCACCGCGTACTCGCCGGGCGCATAGATCTTGCCCAACTGACGAGCACGCCCGTACCGTTCGCGGGCCCGTCGGTGGATCTGCACTTCCTGAACATATGTACCGGAGCCCTGCCGCTTCTCGACCAGGCCCTGTTGCCGAAGCGCGTCGAGTGCTCGGGCCGCGGTCGGCCGAGAGACGCCCCATTGCGTCACCAAGGCCCGCTCGGAAGACACCTCATCGCCGGGGCGAAGGTCACCGCGCAGGNTCTGATCCCGCAGGAAGTTGGCGATCTGAAGGTACTTCGGCAAGCTCTCCTCGATCTCGGGCACTGCTCCTCCTAAAGTGGCTATGACCACTGGCCACTATAGGGCTGGGCCTGTTGCCACCCGCATAGGGTGACCATGTGACGCGGCTCTTAGTGGCTGCTGGAGGAGGTGGCGACGCCGTAGCCGCCGCCATGATCCACGCAGCCGAACACGGCACCGACCAAGAAGCCCTGATCCTCACGTACTCGTGGGATCGGCTCCTCATCGACCCACGCCCAGGACCGCGCAGCGCGGCCGACTTCGCCGGCCTGGAGACGTTGGCCCCCGGCGTCCTCGCGATCCGCCCGACGTCGGCTCTCGTCGACCCGGCCGGCTCGTCGACCCTGCCCCGGCTTTCGGGTGAAATCAGGCCCGCGATCGCGCTCTTGGACCCGTACCAGGGTGCCGACGGCTTGACCGAGCAGATCACTGCGGCCATCACCCACACCGGCGCGGACAGCATCGAGATCATCGACGTCGGAGGCGACGTCATCGCCCAGGGCAACGAGCCCGGCCTACGTAGCCCGTTGGCGGACGCCCTCACCTTGGCCGCATGCGCGAACGCCCACGTACCCACGGTCGTCACAGTCGCCGGCCCCGGCCTGGACGGCGAACTCCCCGAAGCCGAAGTCCTGTCCCGACTCGGCGATCCGGCCTTCACCCTGACCCGCGACCAGACGACCGCCTTCCTCCCGGTCTTCACCTGGCACCCCTCGGAAGCCACAGCCCTGTTGTCAGCAGCCGCCCGCGGCACCCGAGGAGTCTGCGAGATCCGCGACGCCGGCCTACCGGTCGTGCTCACCGAAGCCAGCGCCGGCGTCCACCGCCTCGACCTGGACGACGCGTTGGCCATCAACCTCCTGGCCCGGCGCCTCATCGCCACCACGTCCCTGGACCAAGCCGAGCAAATCACCCGCAACGTCTGCGGCTTCAGCGAACTCGACCACGAACGCAACAAGGCAACCTGGCTCAGCACCAGGCCGCCGACGGACGGCAGCAAGGATGACCGCTCGGCCCGCCTGGAAGCGTTCCTCACAGAAGCAGCCAACCGCGGCAGTGATTACGTCACGTTCCGCCGCCTAGCCGAAGCCCTGGAAATCCCCCAGCCCGAGTTGCCGGCCTTCCGAGCCGCTTTGATCGCGACCACCCCTGACTCGGACACGCCACTCATCTGGCACACGAGGACGTAAGCCCGCGCCGTCCTCCGAACCATCCCCAAGACCCGGACCTATCGATCCCTACAGTCGGACGCCGCCGCCGCGAGACGCCAGGACATGCAAGAGCCCGACCAGACCCCCCGAACTCCAGATCAACCCCTTGGCGATCAGGTCCGGAACATCCGCAAGCGGCACCCACTCCATACGCGCCATCTCGCTCGTCTCGGTCGGCTCCGCAACCTGGATGGCTCCCTCCCCCACGAACACGTCATGCCATGAGTCGACCATCCCGACCATGGGCTGAAACCGCGCCACATGCCGGAACGTCGCCGGCCGGTAGCCCGTCTCCTCCAACAGTTCCCGAAGCGCCGTCTCCTCCGGGTCCTCCCCCGGATCCACGAGCCCGCCCGGGATCTCCCACCCCCACCGGTCCGACACGAACCGATGCCGCCACATCAACAGCACCCGATCCCGATCGTCGACCAGCACCGTCATCGCCGCAGCATGCAGCTTGACCACGTGATGCTCGAACCGCTCCCCATCAGGCAATTCGACGTCCGTCAGGGAGACGCGCATCCACTCGCTGTCATAGATGATCCGTTCGCCATGAACGACCCAGGCCGAGGAAGCGTCATCGTCAGTAGCCACGCACTGACGGTACCGGTCCACAGATGAGTGAGCGGGCTGCTAACTTGCGAAATAAGGTCCTGCTCTGTCCGAGTGCAGCAGCCGCATGGTGCTGCACTCGGACAAAGCACGGACGTCTTTCGATTCAACTGAAATAACGAGCAGATGAACAAACTCTCACGCCATCGCCTCATTACTAACCGCCCTGGGATCAGATAAGGACATTCCGTGACATCGTCGATCCGGCAACAGCATTGACACCGTCGGGCCCAATGAAAGAATAATCACCAAAGAGCCCAAGACGCAACATTTGGATTACCTTACAACGCCTGGCGTGGTCACAGGAGAAGATCCAATCTCCTAAAATAGCAGAGGGTCACGAAAATATCATGCCGGGAAATGAGCTGGTAATTAATAATCTACGTTGGAGAAGGTACGGATGAAAAAGTCGGTAGAATTTGAGCAGCTCGTCGCTCGAATCATTGCCGAATTGGAGCCCACCGCCACGGTCACCTGGGACGATCACATCATAGGGAAGCGATCCGGGCTCAAGCGTCAAATTGACGTATCTATTCGACGCGCGAACCCAGAATTTTTGGGCATCGTTGACGCGAAAGATTACAAAAGGCCAGCGACAATCGAGAGGATTGACGCGCTGACTGGTGTCATGTTGGACGTTCAGGCCAATTATGGCGCACTGGCGTGCAGCGGCGGATTTGCCAAGTCCATTCACGCATATGCAAAAAGTTGCGGAATTTCTTTGTTCAACGTACACGATGCCAAGTCAGTGAATTGGTCTCTTGAGTTAAAAATTCCAATCATGTGGATGCGTCTGACACCCGTCGTACAAGCTATCGCCCATTGTCATTTTGAAGCCGGCGACTCTATTCCGTCGCAGGACCCTTATGGCATTCCGGTAACCGCCGATGAAGGCAGAACCAGAATCGACCCATCTGCAACTTTCGAACGCTTCTGGAAAGACCCAGATGCCAATCGGACAGTAGGTGTCCTTCATCACATACGGGGAAATGAGCCACTTAAGGCAATTGTCCTAGATAATCAAGAGAAAAAGGCTCTGCGGCCTGTCCATCTCTATGAGCTGGTCTATATGGTTGAACAGGAAGTTTGGATTGGTAAATTTCAGCCGGATGAATGTCGCGGTTTAGTCGACTACTTGAATGGGAAATCCTTCACAGTTTCACATCTACCTGATAGTGCCATTCCCATGGAAATTGATGAAAGTTGGACATTAATCGAAAAGCCGGATCAACTTTCATTGACTGTACGTGGCACAATCGTCGTATGCACTCAGTCAGTATTTGTTAGCAACGGTCATATGACCGGCCTCGAAGCGAAATATATTGGTCCACAAGAAAATTATTCATAGGCTCCAACGCACAATAATCCTTCAACGCGCAGGTTGCCGAATTTAGCCCTACTAGATCAAGAGCGCGCCCTAGCCGCCGCTCCGGCGCGGGCTGCGGCAGGCGTGCGGCGCGGACGCCGGTCCCACCGCAGCCCGCGCCGGAGCGGCGACGAGATAATGAGGAAGCTGGTCTTGCACAACCAGACAGACTTCGCATGCGCATGCAATACCCTCCAAGGACGCCGCCTGATCACAACCTCACACAGGCCGTCAGCGGGGAACGATCACGAGGTGAGACCCTAAAATGACGAAGGCTTCAGAGTGGTTCCGCCACAATTACTTTCGCACCTATCGGATCTCGAACCACGTTGAAGATGTGGCCAAGAATCCGATGAGCTACATTTCTGACTTTCTCCAGAATCTAGTTCCAGAAGGGCTTCCCGTCGATTGGATTCTACCCTGGCAGAAAGAAAGCATCTTACATAAATTTGCTCGATTCATCGCCGACATGACATTCTACAATGATCTTAATGGCCCGACGCTCACAGTGAAAGATCCGCGCAAATACCCGCCAGAATGGATCCTCCCTGTCGACTTGGCACTGATTTCCTACGGGATCTCCGATAAAGTATTCATGGGGCCCAGTAAGCCCTATCCCGCCGATGCCGCCGAACACTACGAAGCCGATGCGTACTATGATTACTTCGTGCAGAATCTCCTTCCCTCTGCAATCTATGACAATTTACTTAATACCATTGCGGATGAAGTATTCTTCATCGTCTTCATGAATCGATCTGCGCTCGCAGCCTTGAATAGATTCGCTGCCACCTACGTCGGCGACATGGATTTCGACTGGGATGCCCATGATGGCGAAGATGACGAAAGCCTGTTTGAATCCTTTGGGCAATTGAAACGCAAAGCCCCTCCAAAATGGGCCAAGAACGCTGTTTTCTTTCGAGATCGCGGAAAATGCGTGTACTGCGCCAGGGATCTTTCCGGACTCTTGGGGACGTTTCCTAACTCCAACTACGACCATGTGGTTCCACTCGCCCGTGGTGGTCTCAATGATGTCACCAACCTTCAACTGCTCTGCGAATCATGCAACGCCGAGAAGGCTGACCATCCGTACGAGCCGAGCAACAGATACCAGCGCTGGTACCACTGAGAACTGAGCCTCTGTCTGCGCTATGCCAGCAGCTTGCAATTGACAATCTAATGCAGTCGTGACCGCGATTAGGACTGCTGGCTTGCCTTCCAAGCTACGTCTATGGCAGATTTCCACTGAATAAATCCCAATGCGTTCACAGCCGCGCTGCGAGCCGGCTGGGGCCGGCGACGCGACCTTTGGCCGCGACCGGGGCGCGCTCGTTGCGTAGGACACCCGTTGGTGCTGGGCTTTAGGGGTCGGGCCGCGGTTGCCGAGCGGCTGGGTTGTTGGTCGGGTTGCGTGACCCGCGCGCATAAACCACGGCATGCCACCCGGTCCCCGGCATGCCGTGGACCGGGTGCGTGGGTTGGGTTTTGGGGGCAGCCGGCTGGTTGTGCAGCATGCGTGTAATGATCTTGGAATTGGGTGGGCCCCGGCGCGGTTCATGTGCTGGTCAGAGGCCGGTTTCGGGAATGCGCTTACACCCGC
Source organism: Embleya scabrispora DSM 41855 (assembly GCF_000372745.1). Classification (GTDB taxonomy): domain Bacteria; phylum Actinomycetota; class Actinomycetes; order Streptomycetales; family Streptomycetaceae; genus Embleya; species Embleya scabrispora. Next base: position 24,088 of record NZ_KB889720.1, read on the forward strand.
TCCGGAGCCGTGTGCACAGGTTCGAATCCTGCCAGGGGCACATAGAGACTCGAAGCCGTTCGACGCACTGCGTTGAGCGGCCTTTTGAGTTCTTGGTGGTCAAACCGTTCTGTCGGACCCCCGCTCCACGTCAAGGACTTTCTCGGAGTGGTCGACAGGACGTGCGGCGTGTGGGATCCGCAGTGGAAGGTGTGGCGGTCGGCAGTGCACTGATCGGGCGGCGCCGCGTGAGTACCAGGTGTTGCAGGGCATCAGTCACCGCGGGATCGCACAGGCCGTGGACTTCCGTGAGCACCAGGGCGGGCTGGCGATCCTGTTCCGGCACCGGTCCGCCGAACGCCGGCTGGGGTGTGCACCGTCCGCACTCCACCGAGGAGATCTGCTCCTCGCTGTACCCGAGCCGATCCCCCAGCTCCTTCTGGGTCAGCCCCCCACTCGCGCAGAAGCTTCATCTGTCTGCCGATGGCCCGGAAGAAATCCGCCGTGCCGTCCCTCTCCTCCGGTGGCTTGGGCCTTCGCTCCCGGCTCACCCGTCCTCGCCTTTCGCGCCGACACCGACCACAGCGTTCACCGCCTCACCTACGCGTGTACGCGGGCGGTTACGGCCGACCGTGCCTGCCCGTACGCATACGCCTCGTACCGACTGTGCCCCTGGTCACCGTACGTCCGTGAAGGAACGCTCTACGACATGAAAACCCGAAATCTCCCCCACTCGATTTGCCCCACCCACCGAGGAGTTCGTTCGTCGATTCGCCTCGACCCCATTCGGTGCCCGCGTCGCCCGACTGGTCGCGATGGAACAAACTCGCCGAGTGGGGCTGGTCCCAGGACACCGAACCATCCCGAACCGCGGCTTTGCTCGTGGCCGAACTGGCCGCGAACGCCGTCACCCACGGACGGCGACCTGATCACGAATTCGAACTCCGCCTGACGATCAAGCCGTCTCGGGCGACGCCGGTCACCCGGGCATCGAGGTCTTGGACCGGCAGCACGGGATGCCGATCACCCACCCAACCCTTCCCCCCGCCACTGCCGAGTCGGAGCAAGGCATGTCCCTCATCGACGCACTGGCAACCAACCGAGGCATCGAACGCCGGCATCCCACAGGCAAGACGGTCTGGGCAGAACTCGATCTGTCCGCACAACCCAACCCGACCTCGCATCAGTCGTCGTGTGCCGGATTCGCAAGCCGTCTCTCGATGTCCCGGCACTTCTCGCGGGCGCGGAGATCGTCATAGGGGGCAAGAAGGCGCACAGACTCGGCCCAGTATCGAAGCGACTGGTCAGGGTCTTCCTCACGCAGGGCGACGCCGAGACCATCGAGAGCCAAAGCCTCGTTCCATGCGTCTGCGAGTGCCCGATGAGCCGCTGCGGCTCGACGATGGAAGTCGGCTGCCTCCGCGGCACGATCGAGTCGCCGATAGGTGTCTCCCGCACCCTGCCAGCCGAGTGCCTCACGGCTGTGATCACCCAATCGACGGTGCAGATTCGCAGATCGATGATACGAGACGAGCGCGTCACCGAACCGACCGAGAGCGAGTTGCGCGTTGCCCAGGGCAAGGAGCCAGCAGCCCTCCAGAACGTGGCTCCGAAGGTCCAGGGCCAGCTTCACCGCCTCCTGGGCGGCACACAGCGCGCCATCCGGCTCTCCACGATCGAGCCGAACCGCGCTGAGCAGCCAGAGCGCGTTGCCGATGCTGCGCTGGTCTCCTCGTCGCCGGTGCGCCGGTAGGACCCGGTCGAGGTCGGCTGCGGCTTCCGTCAGTCGACCGGCCTGGTAGCGCACCAAGGCGCGATTGGTGATGGCAACGTTCTGCCAATGGTCCTCGCCCAACTCCGCGAAGACTTCCGCTGCCCGCTCCAGCCGCGCCTCGGCGAGATCGAAGTCCCTGTTCCGCAGATGCACCAGGCCAAGCGCGTTGAGCGACGTGGCCTCGCCCTCCCGGTCACGCAGTTCTCGTCGGATCGCCAGCGCGTCCCGGTGGCGGTCCAGGCCCTCGGCCAATCGATTGATCTTGGTGCAGCCGAACCCGAGGTTCTCCAGGAGGCTCGCCTCCGCGCGGCGATCACCGAGCCGACGGGCGGCCTCCAACCCGATCCGTCCCGCTGTCAGCCAGTCCGCAGTGAGCGACGATGGCGCCTTGGCGTACCACAGAACGGCGGGCAACTGCCACGCGTACCGATCGAGTCCGGCCTTCTCGGCGGCCCGAACCACCGGGACGAAGTTGGCCTGCTCGCGCTCGGCCCAGTCCACGGCCTGGTCGTAGTCCAAGAAGGATAACGGCTCGACGTCTCCGTCCAGCGGGTCCATCGGGATGTGGTCCTCGGCAGGCCTGAGCCAACTCTGTGCGGCATCGGCGGTGTGCAGGTACCAGTCGAGCATGCGCCGAAGCACCGCCGAGCAAGCCTCGGGGGTCTCTTCCCGCTGCGCCTGGTCGTGGGCGTAGGCACGCAAAAGATCGTGAAACTCGAATCGGTCCGGCGCCGTTTGCTCCAACAGATGCGCACCGACCAGCGCATCGAGCAATTGGCGTGACCGTCGAACACTAGCTCCCGAGAGGGCGGCGACCACGCCGATACCGAAGTCGCACCCCGGGTGCAGTCCCAACAACCGAAACATACGCGCGGCATCAGGAGAAAGCGCTTGGTAGGACCAAGTGAATACCGCACGCACAGCCTCCGCTTCCTCCTCGTCCCCCGTGCTCAGAGCGTCCCACAGCACCGATTCGTCACGCAGATCGGCGATCAATTCGTCCAACCGCATGTGCGGACGGTCGGCGGCGCGTTCCGCGGCGATCCGCAGCGCGAGCGGCAAGTGCGCGCATAGTCGGGCCAACTCGGCGAGTTCGACTGCGTCGTCGGTCCGGCGGCCGGCAGTCACGCCGCGGAGCAGGGCGACGGCTTCCGGCTCGGCCAGAGTGTCGAGGGTCAGGCGGTACGCGCCGTCACGAATGGCGAGTCCGGACAGCCGCCCGCGAGTGGTGACCAGGGTCAAACAGTGGGCGGTACCCGGCAACAACGGCCGCACCTGGGCAATGGTGGCGGCGTTGTCCAAGACGATGAGCATCCTGCGCTGGGCCAACAGGGACCGGTACAGCGCGGCGGCGGCTTCCACCTCGGTGGGCACAGCAGCGGCGGGTAACCCGAGAGAGGCCAGGAAACGGGGCAAAAGGTCCGCCGCGCTGACCGGTTCCCCCGAATCGTAGCCACGGAGGTTGACGTACAGCTGCCCGTCGGGAAAGTGCCGCTTTGCCTGATGAGCCCAGCGCAGGGCCAGCGAGGTCTTGCCCACCCCGGCGGTCCCGGCGATCACACACAAGGAGGCCGGAGCGGAATCGTCGTCACCGGACAAGATCGCGTCGAGACGCCGTAGGTCTTCCACCCGGTTGATGAAACCCCGGCCGTCTCCGGGCAGTTGACGCGGTATCGGTGACCGTTCACTCGATACCTGAGCACTGTGGCCGTGGAAGTGGACACCGCCGCTGACGTGACCGGCCTGCACCACATCACGCGACGACCCCGACAGGTCGGAGTGCGTCCCGCCGGGGTTGTCGACGTTGTCGCCGGGGTTGATCGCCTAACCTCTCTGCTGTTGGGGATCGGTCAGGTTCGCCACGTACCGATCGAAGTAGGCGACGGCGTCCTCGCCGATTTCGTAGAGCCCGGCGATGAACGACTCCCATGCCTGGACGAGAGCGGGATCGACAAAGCGAACCGCCCCGTCCAGCAGCCCCTCGTCGGTGTAGAGCACCTCATAGAGAACTCGGCCTCCCAGGGAGACGATCTCCGGCAGCGGGCCGGACCTCTCCAAAGGTCTCACCCGGTCGGCACCGATGACCCGGATCGGCATTCCGCACTCGCTCTGCACCCGAAGGGCGTGCAACTCCCACCGTACGTACGGCGTCAGCGGCTCCTCGACGACACGCACTCGATGGAAGACGCTGCCCCGTTCCTTGTCCTCGCGGGCAATCTTCGTCCAGTGGCCGTGCCTAGTACCGAGCAGGCTCAGCGACTCGCGCCGGTCGCCTCGACGAAATGCTTCCCAGCTGGGCGAGTTCTGCTCCTCGAAGCACTGCCGTCGCTCGAACTTCCACCCCGGTCGGCCGATGATCTCGTCATCGTGCCGCCGGAAGTCGCGCCGGTAGTCGGTCAAGGCAAGTCGTTCGCCGCAGGCGGGTTCGAGAACGAGTGCATCGAGATCAAGCATCGGAGATGTCCTGCTTGGCCGCGCGGAGCGTGCTTCCGGGAATGACGACCAGTCGTTCTCCCCGGGAAATCGACGCACCGTCCGGGAGACGTGACTCGTACTCCACTGTGAGGTCTCGACCAATCACGGCGATATCGCCGTTGTCCAGTTCCCAGATATCCGGGCAACCATCCTTGTCCTCGGTGGTGCCCAGTTCCTCGGCCGACTTCCCCAACCGGCGCGTGAACGACGCGGACGGATCGGCCTCCCACACACGAGCCATGTGTCTGCCTCCACACGCCGGCAATCAGGCTTTCGTCGCTACCGAGCGTACAAAGGTGATCAACCCGCTGCAAGGGGCCCGCATGGCACTCAGGGTCGCTCATAACGCCCTCCAGCGCCATCCGGTCACTCTCAGATGAGGCCACGCCGGGTGAGTTCGGCCGTGAGGTTTCGTTTGCGGTGGTGTTCGGTGCGGAGGTTGGTGAAGTGCTCCTGCCATTCGGGCTCGCGGTTGGAGGCTCGGGAGACGTCGCGGGCGCGGGCGAGGAGGTCGGCGGCGCGGGTGTAGGCGTCGTTGCCCGTTTTCTCGATGAGGGCTGCGGCTTCTCGTAGGTAGATGGCCAGTGCTTCGGCGGGGCGGGTGGTTTGGCAGGCATCGGCGAGGCGCAGCCAGTGGTCGCGGTTGGCGCCGAAGGTTTCGGCTGCCTCCCATGCCTGGTCGAAGTGCTCCTCGGCGAGCAGGACGTCGATCAGGACTCGGGCCGCCCAAGTGCCGGTGGGCCTCTGGCCGGCTGCGTCGCGCAGTAGTCGCAGGGTCTCGGCGTGGTAGTGGTCGTGTTCGCCGATCGCCCGGGCGGCTTTCAGGACTTGGGTGTGGAATGCGATGCTCGGCTGGTTGCGGAATTGCTGCCAGCGGATCCTGAGGGTGTCCGCGTCCCGGCCTGTGGCGCCGTATCGCTGCGTCAGGTAGTCGGCGAGTCTGGATTCGTTCGGGTGTTCGGTGAAGCCGCGTTCGGCCCAGTCGAGGGCCTCGGCGTCGCGGTCGGCGGCGGTGAGGACCTGGGCTATGCGGAGGTAGGCGTAGCCGTGGGTGAGGTCGTCGGCGAGTGCCTCGACCTGCGCGTCCGTGTCTTTTCGTATTTTGGCCAGGTCCTCACGGAGGTGCTGGATCAACCACCTGTGCTCGTCGTGGCTGCCAGCGCGGTCTTCCTGTACGGCGCGCAGTCGGGCGGCGTAGTGCGTGATCCCGGTTTCCCCGAGTGGCTCGGTGTAGTCCCGGATCGCCAATTCCGGCCAATTGTGGTTCGCGAGTTGGAAGGTGAGGAGCCAGTCGGCGAGTTCGGCCGGGTCGGGCGAGGCGGCGGCGCACGCTTCGGCGTGCAGTTCCGCCAGGGCTTCGCCCTCCTCGGTGATGCCACCGTCGGAGTCGTCGATCCCGTCGAGGGCCCTGCCGATCAGACTCAGGGCGCGGGCGGAGAGGTCGATGACTGCGACGTGGTGGCCGCCCTCGTACAACTCCCGCAGCGTCTCGGCGATGTCGGCGACCGCCTCGGCGTAGGCGTGGGCGCCGCGCCGGTCCAGGTAGCCGTAGGTGCGGAGCGCGCGGCCCAGGTGCTCGCGGATCGACGTGATGTCCGGGCCGGCGCCGCCGTCGGTGCGGGCCGCGCGCAGGGCGAGCCGCCGGCGCAGGTCGGGGTCGCTGCGGGCCGCCTCGTCGAGGAGGTCGACGAGTTCGTGGGGATCGAGCGAGGCCAGGTAGGCGCGGAGGTCGAACGTGGTGGCCTGCGCCGCCTCGACCGGGTGAGCCGTGGCGGAGCGGAGGAAGACGAGGCCGACGGCAACGCAGTGCTTGCAGAAGTAGCCCTGCTCGCCGTACGGGCAATCGCAGTCGCCGGTGAGGCCGTCCGCTCCGTATTCAAGGACCACCGCGTAGGTGTCGTTTCCGTATACGACGGCCGTGACGTAGCCCGGATCCTCCTCGGTGAGGTTCGCGACTGCGTCGAGGTAACCCTCTCCACGGCCGTACGACTTGTCTCCGGCGGCGTCGAGGAGGTCCTGTTCGGTGAACGGTGGTGGTACCGGCATGACTTCCATCAAACCGCAAGTTCCCGGGCCGCACGTCCCGGTGCCGGAAATGCTGTTCTCCTACTTGTCGGGAGTACCGGAGAGGTGGCGCAGGGAGCTCAGGAGGCTTGCGTATTCGGGGACCTCGGCGAAGAAGGTTGCGTCGGCCGCCTCGACGTCGTGCATGGCTCGCTTCGCGAGTGTGCTGCCGGGTTCGGTGATGCGAAGGAGCTTGGCCCTGGTGTCGGTCGGGTCGGTCTCCCGGGTCAGGTGGCCCTTGGCTTCGAGGCGGCGCAGGACTTGGCTGACGGTTTTGACATCCATGCCGGCGTGGGTGGCCAGGGCGAGTTGGTTGGGGTGGGCGCCCTGGGTGTCGAGCCAGTGCAGGCTCGCCAGAAGTACGAATTGAGGGTGGGTCAGGTCGAGGGGGGTCAGGGTCGCGGCCATGGCACGTTGCCAGCGCAGGGTGGTGTGCCAGAGCAGGAAGCCGGGGCTGTCTTCAGGGCTCAGGGGCATTTCGGGCGCCGCCTTCGACGTGCGTAGGAGATGGAGAGGGCGCAGGGACGACGGGGCGTAGGGACTAGAGGAATCGGAAGGAGCAGAGGGACGAGAGGGGATGGTCGAGGTAGACGCCGTCCAGGATGATCCGCGTCCGACGGCCTGCGACCTGCGACCTGCGGGACGCGTTCGTCGGCTGCTCCGGATCGATCCGGCCGATCCGATCCGGCCGATCCGATCCGGCCCGGACCGATCCGGTGCCGATCGGCTCGATCCGATCCGGTTCCATTAGGTTCAGTACGGTTTGCTTCGTACGGGGTCCGATCAAATCTCGCCCCGCGTAGATTATCTGTACACAGATTGTCTCCACAAGGATCATGCCCTCATGGGTGTGGGGTGGACGTCCTCTCCTCAGCAGAGGGCGCCCACCCCACGATTCGGGAGCCGGCCGGGTCTACCCGGCGGGCCTTACAGCCCCTGCGCCGCGTATACGGCCGCGCCCTCCACGTACGTCCCCAGCACTCCCGTCTCGCCGATCTCCGTCGCCGGGCCCGCGTACGGGTCGCGGTCGAGCACCACGACGTCGGCGAGCTTGCCGGGTTCGATCGTGCCGGTGTCGTGGTCGCGGTGGTTCACGTACGCCGTGCCCACCGTGTAGGCGGCCAGGGCCGCCGTGAGGTCGATGCGCTGCTCGGGGAGGAAGACGGTGTCGGACGGGTCCGCGAAGGACGGCAGTACGCGGTTGACCGCCGTATGGATACCCCACATCGGATCCGGTGCGCTGACCGGCCAGTCGCTGCCCGCCGCGAGCGTGGCGCCGGAGCGGAGCAGATCGCCGAACGGGTACTGCCACGCGGCGCGTTCGTCGCCCAGGAACGGGATGGTGAGCTCGTCCATCTGGGCCTCGTGGGCGGCCCACAGGGGTTGCAGGTTGGCGGTCACCCCCAGCGCGGCGAAGCGCGGTATGTCGTCGGGGTGGATCACCTGGAGATGCGCGATGTGGTGCCGGTGATCGCCGCGACCATTGGTCGCGAGTGCCTGGGCGAAGCCGTTCAGCGCCTCGCGGGTCGCCCGGTCGCCGACCGCGTGTACATGTACCTGGAAGTCGTGCGCGTCCAGCAGCGTGACGTGCTCGCGCAGCGCGACCGGGTCGACGAAGCTCAGGCCGCTGTTGCCGGTGTGGCAGCCGCAGCCGTCGAAGTAGGGCTCGTTCAGGGCGGCGGTGAAGTTCTCCGCGACGCCGTCCTGCATGATCTTCACGCTGGTCGCCGCGAAGCGACCGACCGACGAGGACGCCCGCAGGTCGAGCAGTCGCTCCAACTGCTCGGCGCCGCAGTCGCGTTCCCACCACAGCGCGCCCACGACCCGGGCGGTCAGTTGCCCCGAACGGGCCGCCGCGAGGTAGGAGTCCAGCGGGTCCAGGCCCGGGTGGGCCGAGCCGACCATCGCGTCCTGCCAGGACGTCACGCCGACCGAGTGCATGCGGGCCTGGCCGGCGAGCAGCGCACGCAGGGCGTCCGCCGCGTCCAGGCCCGGTACGAGGTCGCCGACCAGGGCGGTCGCGCCCTCGTGCAGCGTGCCCTGCGGGGTGCCGTCGGCCTCGCGTTCGATCCGCCCGTCGGCCGGGTCGGGGGTGTCCCGGGTGACGCCGGCGAGTTCGAGCGCACGCGTGTTGACCCACGCGCCGTGGCCGTCCGCGTTGATCAGGAACGCCGGGCGGTCCGGCACGATCGCGTCGAGTTGGTGCCGGCTCGGCGTACCGCCCGCGAACGCCTCCATGCTCCAGCCGCCGCCGCTGATCCACGCCTCCTCGGGCCGGTCGGCCGCGTACGCGCGGATCAGCGCGAACGTCGCCTCGGCGTCCCGTGCTTCGGAGAGGTCGCAGCGGATCAACGTCATCCCCGCGAGGGCGGGGTGGACATGCGAGTCCTGGAAGCCGGGCACCAACGCCCGTCCGGCCAGGTCGATCACGTCGGTACGCGGGCCGATCAGGTCGCGTACGTCCGGGTCGTGCCCGACGACCACGATTCGTCCGTCGCGCACGGCCACGGCCGTGGCCCGGCGACGAGCGGCGTCGATCGTATGGACCGGCCCGCCTCGGAAGACGACATCGGCAGGGGTGGACATGAGACTCCTTGCGCAGACGACGGGAAGGGAAGCAACGGACAGGGGCGGCGGAAAGGAACGCGTCGGGAAGCGGGCAACCGGAGGGAGGGCACCCCGAAGGAAGCCGACGCAGGCCGGCAGGCCCGCAAGGCCCGGAGCCACGGAAGACGCGACGCGGCGGCCCGGCACCGAGGCGGCGCGGGCACCGCAGCGCCAAGGCCCCCACGCAACGCGGGCACCGAGACAGCAGGCCCCCGACGTACGGAGACGCCGAGGCATCGCGACACCGAGGCAACGAGTCACCAGGGCGGTAACCCACCAGGACCCCGACGCAGCGCGGGCACCAAGGCAGCGACCCACCAATGACGCCCGCACAGCACGGCACCGAGGCAACCGAGCCATCGGGACACCGAGGCACCGAGGCACGAAGACGCCGAGGTGGCGCGACACCCGGGCAACGAACCACCAAAGCGGTGACCCACCGGACGCCGACGCAGCCCGGGCGCCGCGGCAACGACCAAACGCCCACGCAGCGCGAACACCGAGGCCGCAGGGGCCACCAAACCGCCCACGCAGCGCGAGACCCAGGCAACGAGCCACCCGGCCACCAAGCCACCACAGCAACGCGCCACCGACCCTCCAACCCACGCGGCACGAAGGCACGCGCCGGCCCACCCCCGCCCACCCCCGCCCACTCGAAGACGAAAGCAATCACCGGCCCAAGCACACCGCCCGCCGAAGCTGTGTGGAGTATTGACGCGGGAACGTTCCCGCACAAGCACCTGCGGGAACGGTTTTCCGAAGGTCATCGCACCGTGGTACGCGCGTGACTCGGGGCTCGACAGCCGGCAGCATGTGATGCCATGACCACCTCACCCCGCGGCGGCGGCCAGCGTCCCGCGCCCGTGCCCCGGGTCCGACTCGTCGACGTGGCCCGCGAGGCGGGGCTGTCCAAGACCACCGTCTCGGCCGCCCTGAACGGCACCGGCCGGCTGTCCGACGCGGTCCGGCTGCACGCGCAGGAGACCGCGCGCCGCCTCGGCTACCGGCCGAACGCGACCGCGCGACTGCTGCGGGCGGGGCATGCCCGGCTGATCGGATACGCGGTGCGCGAGTACGTGGAGACACCGTGGTCGTACATGGAATCGCCCTATTTCGCACAACTCACCAGCGCCACCGCGCAGGCCGCGCTCACTCACGGATACGCGCTGGTCCTGCTGCCCACCCACTCGGCCCGGGACGAGTGGGCGGACCTGCCGCTGGACGCGGCCGTGGTCGCCGACCCGCTCGCGGACGACCCGTTGGTGGAGGACTTCCTGGCGGCCCGCATCCCGGTCGTCTCCGACCGGCGGCTCGAGGGCATGACCGGCGCGCACTGGGTGGACATCGACCATGTGGCCGCCGTGCGCGGCGTACTCGATCACCTGACCGCGGGCGGCGCGCGGCGAATCGGTCTGGTGGCCGCGCACTCCAGCTCGCTGTTCTACGAGGAAGCCCTGACCACGTATCACGCATGGTGTCTGGAACGGGAGTTCGCTCCCCTCGTGGAGGCGACCACACGTCCCGGCAACCAGACCACACGCGCCGCGATCGACCACATGCTGGCGCGCCCCGACCGCCCGGACGCGCTCTTCGTGCTCACCGAGGCGAGTCCGCCGCTGATCCTGGAAACCGTCCGCGCCCACGGCCTGAACGTCCCGGAGGACCTGCTGATCGTGTGCGTCAGCGACGACCCCACGGCCACCCAGACCGACCCGCCGATCACCACGCTGAGCCTGAATCCTGCCGAAATCGCGTCCGTGGGAGTCGAGTTGCTGCTCAAGGCATTGGAGTCCGGCGACCCCACCCCCACCGGCCGCATCGTCCCGACCCACCTGGAGATCCGAGGCACCTCACGCCGGGACGGCTGACCCAACGCTCCCGGGGCGATCGGATCGGAACCCGACCCTGATCCGAGCCCGGACTCAAGCCCGGTCCGAGCCGAGCACTACCGCCCGGCGGCGACCCGATTCACCCGAGCAGAGCCGCGAGATCGATCTCGATCGGGAAGGGCACGGCGAGCTTCAACCGGGTCCGGTGGATCCCGGTCGGGACATGGCTACCGGTGGCCGGTTCGAGTTCGAAGACGTAGACGACCGGAAGCCGTCCTCCTCTTCGACCCGCCAGAAGTGCGGAATCCCCGCCTCGGCGTATCGAACGGGCTTGAGCTTACGATCGCGCCGCTCGGACTCCACCGAGACGATCTCGACGGCCAGGCGCACCTCGGATGCGTCGAACCAGGTCCGGCCGAAGTCACTCGTGCTCAGATAAGCGATGTCCGGTTCGGGTCGCGTGAGGTCGTCGAGACGAACGGTCATCTCCTCGTCGACACCGGTGTCATCCGGCGCTTGCGCGGCCGATACCCACGTCAGGTTGCGCTTGACCCGGGAATGGAAGAGACCCGCTGCGGCGACATCCTGAAGATCAGGGCGTCATCGATGAGTTCCACATGACGCGGCGCCTCCGGCGGCAACCTGTCCATGTCGTCGGCAGTCCAGTGCGTGCCGTTCGGCGGATACATCCAAGCGGGTAGTGATGACATGCTTCCTCACCTCCTCGGCCTCTTCATCACCGTACTGCGATGCACGTGACGGACGGCTGTCGAACCGCTTGACGGAGCGTGTTCGATGGCTTCCGGACCACCAACCCCGCACCATCCCCCCCGCACCACGCCTGACCACCCCCAGGCCCTCGTTCGTCCGACCCGGAGGAATCGCCGTGACCGAGTCGACCCCGACTCCCGCCACCAAGCCGACCGTCGCACAGCCGGCCGTCGTACAGCCGGACGCCGCACAGCCGGACGCCGTACAGGGCCGCAGCCCCCGCACCGGAGCGCCGGTCGGTGATCCCATGGCCGGCAGCACCGAGGCCGATCTCGACCGTGTCGTCGCCGCCGCCCGAGCCGCCGCGCCGGCGTGGGCCGCGCGTTCCGGTCCCGAGCGGGCCGAGGTGCTGGAGGCCGTCGCCGACGCGCTCGACGCCGCGCGGGCCGAGTTGGTCGCCGTCGCGGACGCGGAGACCGCGCTGGGCGAGCCCCGGCTCGCCGGCGAGGTCGGCCGTACGTCCGGCCAACTGCGGATGTTCGCCGGCCTGCTCCGAGACGGCGCGCACGTGGGCGCGGTGCTCAGCCCGGCCGATCCGGCGCTCGGCCGGCCCGACGTACGGCGGATGTTGCACCCGATCGGCGTGGTCGCGGTGTTCGCCGCGAGCAACTTCCCCTTCGCGTTCTCCGTCGCCGGCGGCGACACCGCGTCCGCGTGGGCAGCCGGGTGTCCGGTGGTGGTCAAGGCGCACGAGGCGCACCCGGCCACCTCGCTCGCGGTGGCCCGCGTGGTGCATGCCGCGTTGTCCGCCGCCGGCGCGCCCGAGGACCTGCTCGGCCTGGTCGCCGGTCGCGCCGCGGGCGGCCCACTGGTCACCCACCCCGGCATCGCCGCCGTCGGCTTCACCGGCTCGCTCGCGGGCGGACGAGCCCTGTTCGACCTGGCTGCCGGCCGCCCCGACCCGATCCCGTTCTTCGGCGAACTGGGCAGCGTCAACCCGGTCGTGGTGTTGCCCGGCGCGGCGGCCGAACGCGCCGAGGAACTGGCCGCCGGCTACCTCGGCTCGCTCACCCTGGGCACCGGCCAGTTCTGTACCAACCCGGGGCTGCTGTTCGTGCCCGAGGGCACCAAGCTCCTGGACGCCATCGCCACACAGGCGCGCACCGCGACCGGCGGCCCGATGTTGTCCGAACGCATCCGCGACGCGTACGAGGACGGCACGTCGGCGCGCGCGGGACGCGAACTCGCCCGCGGCGCCGCCGCCGAGGGTGCCTGGGCGGTGGCGCCGGTGGTGTGGCATGTCGATCTCGCCGAATTCGTCGCGCACGCGGCCGAGCTGGCCGAGGAGACCTTCGGCCCGGCCGGCCTGGTGGTCACCTACGCCGACGAGGACGCCCTGCTCGCCGCGCTCGACCGACTCCCGGGCAGCCTCACCGGCTCGGTGCACGCGGTCGAGGCCGACCACCCGCTCGCCGCCCGGGTCGGCGCCGCCCTGCGTCCGCGCGTCGGTCGGCTGATCCACAACGGCTGGCCCACCGGCGTCGCGGTCTGCTGGGCGATGCACCACGGCGGCCCCTGGCCCGCCACCACCACCCCGGGCCACACCTCCGTCGGCGGCACCGCCCTGGAGCGCTGGTTGGTGCCGACCGCCTACCAGGACTGCCCCGACGCACTCCTGCCCCCGGAACTACGCAACGCCAACCCCCTGGGCGTACCACGCCGCACCCAGCCCTGAACAACCGACACCCACACCCACCCCGTAAGCACCCC
>NZ_KB889721.1 GCF_000372745.1 Embleya scabrispora DSM 41855
GGGGGGCAGCGGGCCGGCCGAGGATGAGCGCACGTACGGCACCGCGCTCCTGGCCGCGGTGGCGTTGATTTGCCTGAGTGCGGTCGGGTATGTCGGGGGTGGGGGTGGGGTGGGTTGGCTTGGGGCTTTTGAGGGCGCCGGCCTTGCGTGTCGGAGGCTGCGGGGGAGTGGGTGGTCAGGTCTCGGATGTCGTCACCTCGAAGCCTGCCGCGCGTAGTTCGGGGATGATCCGGGTGGCGTCGCCCTCCACGACCACGGCGAGTTCGTCGGGGCGCAGGTGCGTGTGTGCGGCTCGGTCGACCGAATCCGGGTCGGTGGCCAGGATCTCCGCGTATTCGGCGGTGACGTGGTCGTCGGGGAGGCCGTGCACGATCGCTTCGACGAGTCGGCCGCCGATGCCGCCGGGGGTTTGCAGGTTGATCGGCATGCTGCCGAGCGAGTGGGCGCGGGTGGCGGCGAGTTCGTTCGGCGTGACGCCGTCGGCGTGCATCCGGCGGATCTCGCCGATCGTGTCCAGGACCGCGGCGGCGGTCACCTCGGTGTGCACGGACGCGGAGACGGTGAACGAGCCGGAGCGGCGGCCGTGGCCGAAGCTTGCGTGGGCACCGTAGGTGTAGCCCTTGACCTCGCGCAGCAGGTGGTTGAGCCGGGAGCCGAAGGCGCCGCCGAGCACGTCGGCGAACAATTCGATGGGGATCAGGTCCGGGGTCGAGCGCGGCGGTGCGGTGTGGCCGATGCGCAGCACCGATTGCACGGCGCCGGGGCGGTCCACCACGATCGCGCGTTCGGTCGAGGGGGTGCCGGCGGATCCGGTGAGCTCGGCCCGCGTCGCGGTGCCCGTCGCGCCGGCGAAGACGGTTCGGCCCAGCGCGGCGAGGTCGATGGTGTCCAGGTCGCCGACCACCGCGAGAGTGCCGGGCGCGGTCATCCGGTCGGCGTGGAAGCGCCGGATCGCGTCGGCGTCCAGCGCGGCCGCCGTGTCGGGGGTGCCGCCGAGCAGCCCGCCGAGCCGGCTGTCCGGGCCGAACAGGGCACGTCGGAAGGCGAGTCCGGCGCGGGTGCCGGGCTGGGCCCACGAGGTCTTCAGCGAGCGCACGTGGTCGGCGAGGAAGCGCTCGACGTCGGCGTCGGCGAAGGCCGGCCGGCGGACCGCCTCGGCGACCAGGTCCAGGCCCGCGCCGAGTCGATCGGCGGGCAGGTCCAGGCCCACCTCCTGGGTCTCCCACCCGCAGGCGAGCCGCCAGTTCGCGCCCAGTGCCTCGATGGCGAGTCCGAAGGCGTCCGCGTCGCGGTCCAGGCTGCCCTCGTCGAGCAGCGAGCAGGTGATCCGGGCCAGGCCGTCCAGGCCGACCGGCTCGTGCAGCGCGCCGCTTTCCATCACCACCTTGGCCCAGGCCAGGCTGCGTCCGGGCACGTGCGCGCCGATCACCTCGCCGCCGCCCACGGTGACCCGGCGGACCTCGGGGAAGCGGTACGGGCGCGGCGCCGCGCCGGTGGGTCGCTCGGCGACCAGGGTGTGGCGGGTCGCGATCTGCTCGCTCATGCGGCGGCCTCCGGCTCGGTGGTCTCGATGTCGGCGCCGGCCTCGGCGGCTTGCGGGGAGAACTCCAGCACGATCCGGTTGTCCGGGTGCAGCAGGTCGCGGGCGACCCGGCGCACGTCCTCGGCGGTGACCGCGAGCAACTCGTCGAGGTGGCCGCGGATCGACTCCGCGTCGCCGAAGCGGGTGGTGAATCGACCGATCGCGTCGGCCCGGCCGGCGGCGGTGGCCACCTCGCGCAGCCATTCGCCGGACAACACCGCCCGGACCCGGTCGAGTTCGGCCTCGGTCACCCCCTCGCGCGCGACCTCGTCGCAGACCCCGACGTAGGCGTCGAGCAGTTCGTCCGGTTCGACGCCCTCGCTGGGCGCGCACGAGCCCATCAGCACCGATTCGAAGTGCAGGTGGTTCCACGCGGACAGGAAAGCGCCGGACGCCTGGGCCAGATTGCGCGCGGTGACCAACTCCCGGTACAGCCGGCTGCCCCGACCGCGGCCGACGACGGTCGCCAGCACGCTCGCGGCGGCCGCTCCCGGGGCGCCGAAGCGCGGCGCGCGGTGGCACAGGAACAGGCGCGGCGCGGGCACGTCCCGGTACACCGTCACATGCCGGCCGGCCCCGAAGCGGGGCGGCAGCGGCGCGGGGGCGGGCTGCGGGAAGGAGCCGCGCGGGGCGATGCCGCCGAAGTACTTCTCGGCCAGCGTCACCACCTCTTCCGGCCGCACGTCGCCGACCACGGTGAGCACCGCGTTGTCCGGCGCGTAGTAGGTCTCGTGGAACGCGGTGAAGTCGGCGAGTTCGGCGCTGTCCAACTCGGCCATCGAGCCGATCGTGGAGGTCGCGTAGGGGTGGCCCGCGGGGTAGGCGAGGACCATCATCTCCTCGCTCCAGGTCCCGTAGGGCACGTTGTCGTAGCGCTGCCGGCGCTCGTTCTTGACCACCTCGCGCTGGTTGTCCAGGGTTTCCTGGGTCAGCGCGAGCGAGCCCATCCGGTCGGCCTCCAGCCACAGCGCGAGGTCCAGCTGTCCGGAGGGCACCGTCTGGTAGTAGTTGGTGCGGTCCGGGCTGGTCGAGGCGTTGATGCCGTCGCCGCCGCAGCCTTCGATCGCGGCGAAGTGGCCGCCCTTGTCCACGTGCGCGGAGCCCTCGAACATCAGGTGCTCGAAGAGGTGGGCGAAGCCGTGCTTGCCCTCGACCTCGTGCCGTGATCCCACGTCGTACCAGAGGTTGACCGCGGCGAGCGGCACCGTGGCATCGGGGCAGACCACCACACGCAGACCGTTGTCGAGCCTGGTCCGGTGCAGGGCCCACGGGAAGTGGGCGGAAGTTGACGGCACGTCAGGTCCCTCCGGGGGGTCGCGGCGCTCGACGATGGATCGCCATTGTTCCAGGCGGGCGCGACGAGTGGGCGGACCCCGTACGCACGACGACCACCGAGCCGGGCGGGTGCACCGGGTGGGTGGTCGTCGTGTGGGTGTCGCCGGGTGGGCGGCGACGGGTATGCGGGTGCCGAGGCGGCCTACTTGACGAGCGCGGCGAACTTGGCCAGCGACTCGATCAGCGCCTCCTGGGTGGCCTTGGTGACCTTGCCGGCCATCATCTGCACCGCGCCGCCCTTGACCTCGGACTCGATCCGCAACACCGAACCGTCGCCGGACGCCTCGACGATGAAGACCTCGGTCATGATGACGCCCATCGGACCCTTGCCGTCGAGCGCCAGCGACTTGCCCGCCTCGACGTCCTTGATGGTCCACTTGATGTCCGCCGGGAAGCCCATGAGCTTCATCTTCTCGTCGTAGGTCACGCCGGCCTCGAGCTTCTCCGGCGCGCCGGCCGGGAACTCGACGTGCGGGACCATCCACTCGCCGAAGACGCTGTAGTCGGTCAGCTTGGCCCACACGGCCTCGGGGGCGGCAGCGATCTCGACCTGCTCGTTGATGACGGGCATGCGTGTGTCCTCACGGTTTTTGAGCTGCGGTGAACCTGCGGCTCGGAGCATGGAGTCCCCGGAACGTACCGCCGATATGTGACACAGTCAATGGTGTCGACGAGCGAAAAGAGAACGTGTTCTAGTTCTGCTGTCACTCCGGTTGGCTAGTCTCGGGCGGCATGAGAGGCACGCTGCCGGGGATGCCGCCCGGCGCCGAAACCGGGGGCGGGGCAGGCGCCGTTCTCGAAGCCGTCCTGGAGCGCATCACCTACCAGAACGACGAGAACGGCTGGACCGTCGCCCGCGTGGACACCGGCGGGCACGGCAGCGAACTGCTCACCGTGGTCGGCGCGCTGCTGGGCGCCCAACCCGGCGAGTCGATCCGGATGCGCGGCCGCTGGGGCAGCCACCCGCAGTTCGGCAAACAGTTCCAGGTCGACTCGTTCAGCACCGTGCTGCCGGCCACCGTGCAGGGCATCCGGCGCTACCTCGGCTCGGGGCTGATCAAGGGCATCGGCCCCAAGACCGCCGATCGCATCGTCGAGCACTTCGGCACGCGCTCGCTGGACGTGATCGACGAGGACGCCACGCAACTCATCCAGGTCCCGGGCCTGGGCCCCAAGCGCACCAAGCTGATCGCCGCCGCGTGGGAGGAACAGAAGGCGATCAAGGAGGTGATGGTCTTCCTCCAGGGCATCGGCATCTCCACGTCGCCCGCGGTGCGCATCTTCAAGGAGTACGGCGACGCCTCGATCACCGTGGTGCGCACCGAGCCGTATCGACTGGCCGCCGACGTGTGGGGGATCGGCTTCAAGACCGCCGACGCGATCGCCAAGGCCGTGGGGATACCGCACGACGCGCCACAGCGGATCAAGGCCGGACTGCAGTACACGCTGTCCGAGGGCAGCGACAGCGGCCACTGCTACCTGCCCGCGGACGTCCTGGTCGCCGAGGCGGTCAAGATCCTGGACGTGCCCTCCGATCACGTAGTGCGCTGCCTGAACGAGCTGGTCGGCGAGGAGGGGGTGGTGTGCGAGGAACTGCCCGGCCCGGTGACCGTCTCCGGCACCCAGGGTGATCCCGTGCAGGCCGTCTACCTGGTGCCCTTCCACCGTGCCGAGCTCTCCCTGGCCGGCCGGGTGCGCGCCCTGCTGGGGGCCCGGGAGGACCGTCTGGCCGCGTTCGCCGAACTGGACTGGACCCGAGCCCTGGCCTGGCTGCGCGCCCGCACCGGCACCGCGCTGGCCCCCGAACAGGAACAGGCCGTACGACTGGCGCTGACCGCCAAGGTCGCGGTGCTCACCGGCGGCCCCGGCTGCGGCAAGAGCTTCACCGTGCGCTCCGTGGTCGAACTGGCCCGGGCGCGCGAGGCGAAGGTGATCCTGGCCGCACCCACCGGCCGAGCGGCCAAGCGGCTGGCCGAGCTGACCGGATGCGAGGCGGCCACCGTGCACCGCCTGCTCCAGCTCCAGCCCGGCGGCAACGCGGCCTACGACCAGGACAAGCCGCTGGACGCGGACCTCGTGGTCGTCGACGAGGCGTCGATGCTCGACCTGCTGCTGGCCAACAAGCTGATCAAGGCGATACCCGCCGGCGCCCACGTGCTGTTCGTCGGCGATGTGGACCAGTTGCCCAGCGTGGGCGCCGGCGAGGTGCTGCGCGACCTGCTCGCGGCCGAGCGGGTGCCCCGGGTGCGGCTCACGCAGATCTTCCGCCAGGCGCAACAGTCCGGCGTGGTCACCAACGCGCACCGGATCAACGCGGGCCGCCCGCCGATCACCGACGGCCTGGCCGACTTCTTCTTCTTCCCCGCCGAGGAGACCGAGGACGCGGCCACGCTCACCGTCGACGTGGTCGCCCGCCGCATCCCGCGCAAGTTCGGCCTGGACCCGCGCCGCGACATCCAGGTGCTCGCCCCGATGCACCGCGGTCCGGCCGGCGCCGGCGCGCTCAACCTGCTGCTCCAGCAGGCGCTCACACCCGGCCGCGAGGGCCTGCCGGAGAAGCGCTTCGGCGGGCGCACCTTCCGGGTCGGCGACAAGGTCACCCAGATCCGCAACAACTACGACAAGGGCGCGAACGGCGTCTTCAACGGCACCGGCGGGGTGGTGATCGCGCTCTCTCCCGAGGACCAGAAGCTGGTCGTGCGCACCGAGGAGGACGAGGAGGTCGACTACGACTTCGCCGAACTCGACGAGCTCTCGCACGCGTACGCGGTGACCATCCACCGCTCGCAGGGCAGCGAGTATCCGGCGGTGGTGGTCCCGGTCACCACCGGTGCCTGGATGATGCTCCAGCGCAACCTGCTCTACACGGCGATCACGCGCGCGAAGCGCCTGGTGGTGCTGGTCGGCTCGCGGCGCGCGCTGAGCCAGGCGGTGCGCACCGTCTCGGCGGGCAGGCGGTTCACCGGGCTGGCCCACCGGCTGCGGTAATACACGTTCGGGGTCGGCCGCCCGGGCAACACATCCGTGGCCGGTCGGCCCGCCCGGACGAAGCGAAACGCCGCCACCCGGTGGGTGACGGCGTTTCGGTCGCGCGGGGTGTGCCTCGGCTAGCGGATCATCCGCAGGCCGATGCGCTCGACACCCTTGCGGGCCATCGCCATCGCGGGCACGAGCAGCGCCAGGGTGACCTGGGTGGTGGCGCCCATGTTGAGCATCCACTCGCTGCCCGGCGCGTCGGCGGCCCAGGCGATCAGGCAGCTCATGCTCAGGCCGATGCCGGCCATCACCACGATCGCCATGTTGCCCTGCGGCTTCGGGTATTCGATCCGGCTCACCATCAGTCCGGAGACGGCCACGATCAGTACCGCCGCGGGAGTGAACGGCAGGTCGAGCAGCACGATCGAGACGACCGTCATCGCGGCCATCGGAATGGGCATGCCCTGGAACACCCCGGGGCGTCCCGGAGTGGTCGCGAATCTGGCCAACCGCAGCACGCCGCCGATCAGCACCGACAGCGCCACCAGGACGGCGGCGGGCGCCTGCCCGGTGTTCAGCGGCACCGCCGCCCAGGTGACCACGAAGAACGCCGGGGCGACGCCGAAGGTGATCACGTCCGCGAGGTTGTCCAGCTGCGCGCCCAGCGAGGACATCCGCAGCTTGCGCGCCACCATGCCGTCGCACAGGTCGCACAGGGCGCCGACCAGCATCAGCACCACGGCCGCGGCCAGGCTGCGCTCGGCCGAGACCCCGACGTCGCCGCCACGCGCGGCCATGACCGAGCAGGCGAGGAAGTAGATCGCCATGAAGCCGCTCGCCGCGTTGCCCAGCGTGAGCACGTCCGCGACCGAGATCCGCGCGGACAGGCACGCCTGCGGATCGTCCTCGACGGGAGTGCCCAAAATGTTGAGCTCGGAGGCGTCCAGGTCGGTCGTATCGTCGTAATCAGTCCCGGTCAAGACGTGTCTCTCCCGCCGTTGTCCGTTGTCCCACGGTCACCGCGGGCTCGACGCCCGGCGGCAGGTACACGTCCACGCGCGAACCGAACCGGATCAGCCCGATCCGGTCGCCACAGGCGACCTCGGTACCCGGCTCCAGATACGGCACGATGCGCCGCGCCACCGTGCCGGCGATCTGCACCAGCTCCACGTCGCCGATCGCGGTGTCGAAGATCCACACAACGCGTTCGTTGTGCTCGCTTTCCTTGTTGAACGCCGGGACGAATCCGCCGGCCTTGTGCTCCACGGACTTCACGACGCCGTCGAGCGGCGCACGGTTCACGTGCACGTTCAACGGGCTCATGAAGGTCGCGATCCGGGTGCGGCCGTCGGGCCAGGCGTCGATGCTCTGGACCACACCATCGGCCGAGGCGATTACGCCGTCGGCGGGAATGGTGCGCTCCGGGTCACGGAAGAACCACAACATGCCACCGGTCAGCGCCAGCGTCGGCACAGCCGCGAAGGCCCAGCGCCGGTTGCGCAGTGCGGCCAGGCCGGTCAACGCGCCGGTCACAGCCGTCGGCACGAGCCAGGGAGAAGCTCCCTTGGCCAAGCGCGGCTGTTGCCTCGGCGCGAACCCCGCCGAAGCCGGCGAGGGGGAATCGTCACTCATCGAGAACCTTTGTCGGGGGGCGTGCCCGTCGGTAACGGGCGGCACTCGGCGGATGCTACCTAGACGGAGGGCCATCGCGCTTCCGGCGGTGATCACTCACGGCGAGCCGGTCCTGTTCGAATCGGCGTAATTCGGACGCCGTTCGAGTCTATTTCGGCTGTGGAACCGGTTGCCCGTATCCACAAGGTTGCCCTCCGCGCATGCCTGCTGTGAAGAGGCCGCAGGTCCCGCTCCCCGTACGCGGTCCGTGGCATCGATCACGTTGGCGGTAGCGTCCCTTCGACTCGCGTCCCTTGACGGTGCCTATGGTGGATCGTCACAAAAACGTGACACGGCGGTAGGTCGGTCGACCCACCGCCGTACCCCAAGGGTAAACGCGCTTATGTGACGTTCCGTCAGTTCTGCGACGAAACAAGTCCCACCATGGTGCCCGGCCGCTCCCCGGTGGGCTCGGTGTCCAGCACCGTGGGTACGCCGCGCACGATGGTGGCCCGGACGCCGGCCGGGCCGCGGGTGAAGCGCCACGAGCCGTCGGGGTTGTCGTACCGCTTCTCCTCGGGCCGCACCTCGATCTCGTCGAGCGCGAACACCACCAGGTCGCCGGCTCGGCCCGGGGCGATCACACCCCGGTCGTTCAGGCCGAAGAAGCCCGCGAGCTTGCCGGTCAGGTTGTGTACGGCCTCCTCGACGGTCATCAGGCCGGTGTCGCGCACGTAGCGGGTGAGCAGGTAGACGTTCTCGCCCGAACCGCAGAACAACTGCAGGTGCGCACCGGAGTCGTTGATGTTGGTCAGCGTGTGCGGCTCGTTGAACAGGCCGGCCACGACCGGCTCGTCGAACTCGTCCGGGATGCCGCGCAGGCAGGACAGGATGCCGTTGTCGCCGATCCAGGTGGCCAGCGCGTCGGAGATGTGCAGCCCCTCCCGGTCCGCGTACTCCTTGAGTGAGATGTCCAGCGGGCCGTGGCCGGTCTCGGAGATCGCGAGGATCAGCGACTCGGGGCGATCCAGTCGAGATGTCGACGATGAGACCCGGATGTCCCAGTCCTCACGCGCCTGCGCCCGCCACTGCGGATCGGCGAGCGTGGCGAGCTTGTTCTCGGCCGGACCGTTGATCCAGTGGTTCCAGGCGGCGACCCGCTGGAAGGTGAGCGCGCGCTCGAAGTTGAAGAACGGCTCCAGCGGCTTATGCGGGACATTGGGCCAGAAGTCGACGCCGTCGGCACGCAGCCGCCGATGCAGTGCGATCGTCTGTTCGCGCAGGTAGTCCTCCCGCACGGTGGAGGGGATCGCGGTCCACTGGGCGCGGATCCCGCGCGGCTTGCAGATTCGGGCGAATCGCTCCACATCGGCGTCGATGCTCTCCGGCTCGTTGAACCGGGTGATCATCTGGAGCGTCGCGCCGGGGTGCCGGGCGAGCACGTCGGCGAGCGCCTCGAACTCCGCGTCCTCGGCCAGTCGGGTCGGTACCGGCTTGAGATAGCGGTCCTTGTCGAACACATTGGTCGACAAACCAATTGCTCCATGAGTCAACGATTCGTCGAGCAGCGCGGCCATCTCGGCGATTTCCTCGGGCGTCGCCGCGCGCGACCAGGACGCCTCGGCGCCCATCACCGTGGTGCGCAGGGTCAGGTGTCCGACGAAGCCGGCCACGTTGACCGAGACGGCCTGACCCTTGACCGCGCTGCTGTACTCGGGCCAGCGCTCCCACGTCCACGGCACCTTGTCCTGGAAGGCGGAGAGCGGGAGGTCCTCCAGGAAGCAGAACAGGTCGAGCACGGGTCCGCGCGCACTCTCCCGCAGCGGCGCCACCGACATGCCGCAGTTGCCGAAGACGACCGTGGTGGTGCCGTAGGCGGGCAGCGGGTCCAGGTCCGGGTTCCACCACATGGCGCCGTCGACGTGGGTGTGGGCCTCGATGAAGCCGGGTGCGACGTAGGCGCCGGCGGCCTCGACGACCCGCTCGGCGCCACCACTGGGGGCCAGATCGGGGCCGACCTCGACGATCACCCCGTCCTTGACCCGCACGTCGGCTCGGATCGGGGCCGCCCCCGTTCCGTCCACGACGGTTCCTCCGCGTACCAGCAGATCGGCCATGGGCTGTTCTCCCTATTACTTGTGCCGGATCGCCATGCCGACGCGGGCAGAGGCGATCCGGCGGCGAGTCTCGGGGCCGGGTGCGCTCCTCGGGATTTACGTTACGTGTTGTAACTTAACCTGGTGAACTATTCAAGGGCCGCGGTGCGCTCGCTGCGTCGAGGTCACGGTCGGGGGCGGGGCCGGCTTGGTGCGCGGGGCCGGTCGGGCGGGACGTGGGGTCAGGATGCGCCGACCGGGCGGCGGATGCTCTCGAAGATCCGGGCGAAGCTTTCCTTGCCGTGGCCGGCCGTCACCTGACGGTCGATCAGGGTTTGTACGGCGGCGATCACGTCGGTGCCGACGCCCTGGTCGCGGCTCGCCTCGGCGATGGTGTCGACGGCGGCCTTGTTGAAGTCCAGGCTCTGCACCTCGGCGGCGTAGTCGCCGCTGTCGAAGTGCTCCGCGTGCCCGGGCAGGCCCGTGGTCAT
Organism: Embleya scabrispora DSM 41855; assembly: GCF_000372745.1. GTDB lineage: Bacteria > Actinomycetota > Actinomycetes > Streptomycetales > Streptomycetaceae > Embleya > Embleya scabrispora. The sequence goes on from NZ_KB889721.1 coordinate 10,092, forward strand.
CGCGCTGATCCACGGCCCGGCCATGGCCACGAACTCGGCCGCCGGCACCCCCTCGGAGGCCACCATGGCGGCGCCGTGCGCGACGCCGGCGAACATCGCGTACATCGATCCGAGCAGCGCCAGGTCGTACAGCGAGGCCCGGCCGGCATCGGTGCCGAAATAGCGCGCGGTGCCGAGCAGCTCGAGCAGCTCGCGATGCGTGTCGAAGGCCGCCGCGGAGCCGCTGTAGAGCAGTGAGGCGACCGGCAGGCCGATCATCTCCGGGATTGCCATGATCGCGCCGTCGAGGTACTCGATACCGTGCTCGGCGGCCCACGCGGCGGTCTCCCGGGCCTGCTTCGGGGTCATCGTGGTCACGTTGACCACCAGGCGGCCGGCCAGCGAGCCGGTCAGGGGGGTCAGCGTGGCGCGTACCGACGCGTCGTCGAGCAGGCACACCACGATCACGGGCGACGCCTCGACGGCGGCGGTCGCGGTGGGGGCGAGGGTGAGGCCCTTGGCGACCAGGGATTCGGCCCGGCCGGCCGTGCGGTTCCAGACGGTGGTGGGGTGGTGGCCGCCCCGATGGATCGCGTCGGCGATCGCTCGGCCCATCGCGCCGAGGCCGAGGACGCTCACGGGGGTCGGCTGCTGCTCGCTCACGGGGTTCTCCATGCGTCAATGAGGTCAATGAGGTCAATGAGGTCAATGAGGTCAATGAGGTGGGGGAGGCGGGTTGCCCGCCGCGTCACCATGCTTGATCGGCACACTCCCTTCTACAAGTACCTACTAATAAGTCAGGTACTGGCATTTTGGTAAGTGTGCAGCTCGTTCGCCCTGCCCGTGAGCCGACGAGCGGGGCGGGCGTTTAGCCGACCGGGTGTGCGGACACTCGTGCTGTTCGTACGCGGGCGCCGCTTTGCCCCGTGACCCCACGCGAGGAGCGACGAACATGGCGAGTAAGTACGGCCGCACCCTGGGCGCGTTGTCGATCGCCGCCGCGCTGGCCCTTGTTTCGACGGCGTGCGGCGACGACAAGGGCAGCGGCGGCGGCGCCGGCTCGACGCCCACGGCGATCGCGTCGGCCCTGGAGTCGGCGGGCTCGGAGGCGAAGGACGCGCTGTCCTCGGCGAGCGCGGCGGCATCCTCCAAACTGGCCGAGATCAAGGGCGGTCTGGACGCGACGGCCGACGCCACGGTCGGGCCGATCAAGGCCGACGGCGATCGCACCACCGCCGAGGTCACCGTCGAGAACAAGACCGGCAAGACCGCCGACTACACGCTCGCGGTCGAGTTCCGCGACGCCTCCGGCAAGCTGCTGGACGCGATCGTGATGAACATCGACAACGTCGAGGCGGGCAAACAGGCCAAGGGCACCGCGAAGAGCAACCGAAAGCTGACCAACCCGAGCAAGGCGGAGATCGGCCACGCGATCCGGCACTGAGGGCGGGGCGGGCGGGGCGCCCAGCAGGGGGGCGCCGGGTCGGGCGGCGGGGATGCCCGAGGTCACGCGTCGTGCGGGTGGGCCGTGCGGGGCCCGTCGCGTGGGGTGATTCGGGGGATCTCCCCACGTCCCGGGAACCGGGATCCGCATTTCGCCCGGGCGCCTTTCGCCGTCCATCCGCGCCCGGCACAATCGCCGCCATGGCGATCATCGAAACCCGAAAGAGTTCCGCCGGCGCGCGGTTCAAGGCCGCCACGGGCGGATTTCTTGGCGGGGGCGTGATCGGCTTCGCGCTGGCCTGCTTCGTGGTCGGGGCGATTCTCGAACGCTGGCCCGTGGTCGCGATCGGCGTCGGACTCTGCCTGCTGAACGTCGTCGTCGTGGGCGTCGCGGGGCGCATCCAGCGCGCGCGCAACCCGCGCTCCCCGGCCCTGCCCGCGCTGGCCGTGATCGAGAGCCGTCGGGCCATCGGCGGCGAATCGGCGAACGTACCGGTCGAGTTCGTGCTGACGGTCGCGCCGGACGAGCGGCCCGCGTACCGGGTCGAGATGAGCCAGGACATCAACCTGGTGGACATCCCCGACTATCGGCCGCGCGGCGTGGTCGTGGTCGAGTACCGCCCCGACGAGCCGTGGGACGTCAAGATCCTCACCGCGCCGACCGGGGAGTGGGCCCGCCGGGCGACGACCGAATCGGTGGATTCGGCCCCGGAGTCCGCGCTGTTGGCCGGCCCGAAGGAGGAAGGCCCGTTCTGTCTGCTCGCCACCGTGGGTCTACTGCTCGGCGCCGCGGCCGTGGTCCTGTTCTTCCGCGCGGACCTGTTCACCAAGGACGACGGACCCACGACGTCGACGTCCTCCTCGTCCACGACGACCACCGTCGAAAGCCACTCGACCTCGACCTCCACGGTCACCGGAACGGCGAGCTCGGATTCGATGCTCGACGCCGGTGAGATGCGGCGCGTCGCCGATTCGCTGATAGCCGGGATGCGCACGGGCAACGCCGGCGAACTCACCATCGATGAACACGTGATGGCGGTCCGCGGCATCCTGGGCGCCCCACCGCGACCCGGCCCGGTGATCGACCTGAACGCCCTCCCGTACGAACGCCTTCCCGCCCTCGTCCGCGAGGCACGGACCAAACTGGGCGTCACCGACCCCACCTCGTGGCGGATCGGCTTCGAGCCCGACGCGAAGACCGGCGTACTGACCATCCGAGTCACCGTCACCGACGCCGGGGGCAAGGCATCCCTCGAGGCGGACGCCCAGGGCAGGATCACCAAACGCAACCCGCGCTGAGACCCCGGCGCGGCGCGCGGTGCGGCCGTCCGCCGACGGGCGGCCCGAACGCGGCTCGGATACGGCGCGAATGCGCCTGGAATGCCCCGGATCACGCCACTCGAATGTCCGCGGGAACACCTCGTGCGCACGCGACGACCCGGTGTTCGTCGCGCAGGACCTCCGTGTACTAGAGCCCCGTCGGCGGGCCCGGCGGATACGGCGGTGGTGCCGGGATCGGGGGCGCGCTCGGTGGTGCCGGGATCGGGAACCCCGGCGGTCCGGGTGGTGCCGGGATCGGCGGCAGCGGGGCCGGGGGCCGCGCCGGGGTCGGGGTCGGGCCGTAGGTGAACCAGGCCCAGAAGGCGAAGCCGGCGAGGGAGGCCAGGCCGAACACCACCAGGGTCGCGATCAGGCCGCCCGGCCCGGAGGCGTCGCCGCCGGGGTTGAGCACCAGGACGTGGACGAAGCACAACACCACGATCGTGTACACCACCGCCCACCCGGCCGGGGTCCAGGCGCGCAGCCGGCCGCCGTCCGTCCCGCGCAGCGGGATCAGGCCGAACACCAGGGTCTCCACGCCCAGTACGAACACCGTGGCCGCCACCGCGTCCAGCAGCACCCACCCCGTCCCGGCGTCGGTCGCGCTCGCCCGGTCGTGCACGAGTTCCAGGCCGCCCCACGCGAGCAGGCTGACCACCAGGCAGCTCAGCGTGCCGAGCAGCACGGCCTGGCCGTCCTGGTTGCGGCCCACCCGCCGCTCGCGCAGCGCGACGAAGCCGGCGACCAGGCCGAAGACGAGGCCGGGTACGAAGCCGGCCAGGCGTGAGATCGCGGTGCACACGACGGCCAGGCCCAGCGCGGCCGGGACGGTGCGGAAGCCGGCCGGGACCCGGGTGACCCGACGGGTGAGGCGTTCCGCGGGCCACTGATAGGCGACCAGGATCACCGGGATCGCGATCAGGAACGCGAGCGACAGCAGCCCGCTGCGCACCGACCAGCCTGCGTCCGGGTCCACGCCGGTCGACAACACGGCGGTGATCAGCACGTATCCGCCGACGTGCCACGGGCTCGAACCCACCAGCCAGGACAGCGGACCCGGCCCGCCGTCGGCCGGGCGGTTCGTGCGCCGGCGCCACCACGCGGCGATCCGTCCCTGGTGGTGTTCCCAGGTCTTGTTGAACAGCTCGGTCGGCAGGCCGACGAGCAGCACCAGGACCACGCCGAGCAGGCCGGTACGACCGATCGCGCCCGGGTCGGTGCGGATGTCCGAGGGCAGCGGGACCGCGTCGGTGACCGCGGAACGGTCGCCCAGGTCGGAGGATTCGGCCGGTTCGGGGGTGCCCTTGGGCGGGAACACCGAGAGCGGCTGGGTCGCGAGCGGGCTGCCTGCGCAGGACACCGCGAGTTCGTACGACCCGACGTCGAGGCCCGCGGGCAGCGTGTACTCGATCCGAGTCTTGGCCATGCTCGGCCGCAGCGGTCGCGGCGGGGTGGCCACCGAACGCACCTCGACCGGATTCGGCCCGACCCGCACCACCGGATCGGCGCACGTACGGGAGAGCGTGACCAGGAACATCGTGCCCACATCGCCCTGGCGCACCACCGGCGGCGTGGCCAACTCCGCGCCCGCGTCCGCACGTTCCGCGGAAACCTCGATCGTGCCCCGGCCGATCTCGGCACCGCGCTCGGTGCCGTCCGCGCTCTGGCACACCGCGCCGACCCGGTGCGTCCCGTTCGGGAAGCCCGCCCGCGCGTCCTGCCAGAATCCGGCCGCCCACCGGTCGCCGGACGTCTCCGCGATGACCGACCAGAAGTTCGGATCGTCCCCGACCTCGACCCCCACCTGAACCCGCCACCCTCGCTTGGTGCACTCCCGCGCGCCCGCGCCGTACACATTCACCGGCGCGTTGGCCCGCGCCACCGCCGGGACGGTTGTCACCGGGGGCGGACCGGCGTCCGTCCTGGCCCGACTCGGCTTCGAAACCACACCGTCGGCCCCACCGGAGGCCACCGCGGGGCCACCGACGAACAGACCGACCAGCGCCAGGACCACGACCACCAGGATTCGCCGCATCTACGCCTCCCCGTAAGGCGGGACACGTTACCGAGCGAGACCACACCCGGTGGTGCCCCCGCACGTCGGCAGCCGCGGCGGACCGCCCGTAACCCCGCACCCGTGCACCACGCGCGCCGGGCCCGGAGGGACCAACCGGCCGCCGGCCGCGTAGCGGACGAGTAACCCCGCCTACATTCGCGACATGGTCAGCAGGTCGCCGCTTCCGTAGCCCGGGATCACCTGCTCGTATGTCTCGTACGCGTTCGTGACGTCGAAGATGCGCGGATTGTCGAACTGCACATACAGCGTGCGTCGGCGGGCCGGGCCGGTTGCCGCGGGGCCCGCGTGCAGGCCGCAGCCCATGTGTACGGTCACATCGCCCGGTTCGGTGGTGATGCCGACCACCGGCAGTTGCTCCCACTGGGCCGGGGTGTACTGCTCGTGCGCGACCGTGCCCCACGAGCCGGCCAGCGCGTAGAGCTGGGAGCTGTCCTGGCTCACCGCGTCCAGCCTGATTCCCACGTGTACGCGCGGACACGTGACCGGACAACCGCCGAGTGCGCAGTCCTTGTGCCAGGGCAGGTCCGGGATGGACAGGGGTTCGGGCGTGACGCCGAACTCCTTGAGTACGGCGATCTGTCCGGAGTCGCGGTCGGTCACCGCGACCACGTCCTGACCGGCCAGGCCGCACAACATGCGTACGGTCGGGTCGTCGGCCAGCGCGGCGATCCGCGGCGAGCGCATGCCCAGATAGGTCAACCGGTAGGGCGCGCGCAGCCCGCCGGGCCCTTCCGCCCACAGCGATCCCCGGTCGCCCTCGCGGCACAGGCCCCGGATCCGGTCCACCTCGCCCGCCAACTCCTCGACCCGGTCCGCGTCGAAGACCTGACGCACCACCAGGTAGCCGGTGGCCCGCAGGAAATGCGCCATCTCGTCGGGGTCGTCGTGGGTGGTGAAGTCGCGGTGCAGGTCGATCGGACGATCCGCGAGGTCGCGCAGGTCCAGTGCCGCGGGGTGGTAGATCGGCGTGCCGGAGTACATGCAGCGGATCGCCGGCTCCCACACGTCCCAGTCGGCGAACTCCCCGCGCACGAACCGCACCGCGTGCGACTCGACCAGGCCCCGGCTGGTGCGCAGTTCGTAGAGGTAGTCCTGCCACGCACCGGATTCGAGCTCGACCACCAATTCGGCGTCCGCGATCACCCCGGGCACGATCCGCACTTCGCCGCGGTCCTCGACATAGCTGTACGCCTGACCGTTCGGCATGCACAGCGCGACCGGGGCCCGGCCGGCCACGTCCCAGGCGACCCGTTCGCCCAGTCCGCCCTCCAGACGGCGCGGCAACTCCACCCGATGGAACGATTCGAAGCACACCACCGGCCAACCCAACACACTGAACGTGCCACGCTCGGCGTCGTGCGCCGCCACCGCCGATCCCGCGCCCGCAATCCCCATTGCCCCGTCCTCCCCGTTCCGCACCCGGCGCACCGACCGGGTCGTCACCAACGGTAGGCAAACAGCGTCAGAACAGCGTCAGAGCAGCGCGAAAGCACAAGGTGACAGCCAGTCAGCGGAGTGAGGAGACGCCCGTGTCCAGCGGCTCCCCGAGCAGACGCACAGCGTCCCCGAGCGTGCGCTCGGCGTGTCCGGGCAACCCCAACTCGACGCACCGGGCGTACGCGGCCTCGAACTGCGCGCGGGCCGAGGCCCCGTCGCCGACGAGCGCGGCCAATCCGCCGAGCACCCGGCGCACCGGGCCGAGCGAGGAGCCGGTCCAGTCCAGGTGCTCAGCGTACGGGGTCAGCGCCTCGCTCACGAGCAGACCGCGTTCCACATCGCCCAGTTCGATCGCGACCTCGCCCAACCGCATCAGCGAACCGGTCCACAGCAGGTCCACCGGGATCGCCGCGAAGCCCGGCACGCACAACGCGTGGAACTCCCCGCGCGCCGACTTCGGATCCGTCGACGCGGATGCCGCCCAACACGCCTGGACCCGCCACCAGGACACGTCCCGCGACCAGTCGGCGGCCACCCCGGCGCGGCGCGCCATCATGCCCAACCGCCCCTGCTCCCAACGCACCGCCAGAATTTGCGAGAGGTTGAACGAGCGCACCGCCTCGCGCGGCAGCCCCGATCGCCGGGACAGCCGCAGCGCGTCGGCCAATACGTCGGCCGCGCGCGTGCTGCGCCCGCGCAGCAGTTCCAGGCCGCAGCGGTAGATCAGCACCTCCCAGGTGAACCACGGATGCCGCAGCCGCCGGGCCACCCGCTGCGCCTGCGCGTACTCGCGCTCGGCGGCCGGGATCGCGCCGCGCACCACCAGGTCGTAGGCCTGGTTCAAGTGACTGCGAAACAGCGACTCCTGATCACCGGTCAGCCCGGAGAGCACGGTCAACTCGCTGCTCATCCGCAGCCGTTCGTTGACCAGATCCGGGCCGGAGGCAGCCAGGTGATGTGCCTCCAGGCCCTGCGCCAGCGCATCGTGCGAGCCCGATTCGCGGGCCGCGTCGAGTGCTTCGTAGAGCATGGTCAGCCGCGCCTCGCGGTCGTGCCCGAAGGTGAGCGCCACCGCGAGCGCGGCCAGCAGCAGCGAGCGCAGCGCGATGTCCGCGGGCAGGCCGGACGCCATCGGCAGCGCCGCCAGCGCCTCGCGCAACAGCGCGACCAACTCCAGGTCCACGCCCACCTGGTAGACCTGCCCCAGGCGCACCATGGCGAGCGCGACCCGGCCCAGCCGGCGCGGGTCGGACAGCGCCCGGGCCTCCTCGGCGGCCCGGCGCAGCACCTCCCGGCAGCGCCGGTCGCCGCACCGGTCCAATGCGGCGCCACGCGAGAGCAGCAGGTCGCACCGGGTCTCCGGGGCCGGATCGGTCACCATCGGCAGTACCTCCAGGGCCTGCCGGTAGTGTTCGGCGGCGACCTCGAAGGCGCCGCCGTCACGTGCCTCGTCGCCCGCGCGCCAGGCGTAGTCCAGGGCCCGGCGGGCCTCGCCGAATCGGCAGGCCAGTCGGAAGTGGTGCGCCAATTCGGGCAGATGCGCGTCCCGGTCGCCGCGCGCCTCCAGGGCCAGGCCCACCTTGCGGTGCAGCTGCAGCCGGCGTGCGGTGGGCAGTTCCTGGTAGAGCGTGGAGCGGACCAGGGCGTGTACGAAGGTGAAGCGGCCCGGGCGATCGGTCTCCTCGGCCCGCACCACGTGGGCACGCTCGGCGTCGTCCAGGGCGTCCACGACCGTGTCGAACCCGCCCGGGTGCACCGCCGCGACCAGGTCGATGTCGAATGCCGGGCCCACCACCGCGGCCACGGTGAGCGCCTCCAGGGTGGACTGCGGCAGGCCCAGAAGCCGCTGGCGGAGCACGTTGCGCACCCGGCGTGGGACGTCCGCGGGCACGCTCTTGCCCAGCGCCGACCAGTCGCTGACATCCGCCCACTGACGCAGCAGTTCGGTGGCCAACAACGGGTTGCCGTCGCTGAGTTCGCGCAGGACGTGGGCTCGGACGCCTTCCGCGCGCGGGGGCAGCGGGCCGGCCAGCACGTGCGCGAGTTCGACCAGGGCCGCCACGTCCAGGCCGCCCAGCGGCACGTGCAGTGGATGCAGGTCGCGATAGAGGTCGGCGATCAACCTGGTCATCGGGTGGACCGAGCCGAGCCCGGTGTCGCGGTAGGCGAGCACCAGCACCGCGCGGGTGCCGACCAGCGCCCGGGCCACATGGCGCAACATCAGCATGGTCGAGGTCGAGGACCAGTGCACGTCGTCGAGCAGCAGGACCAGGTCACCCTTGCCGGCCGCGTGCCGGAACACCCCGGCGACCGCCTCGAACAGCCGGTAGCGCTCGGTGTTCGAGTCGGGCGGACCCTGAGGCTGGGTCAGGCCGGCCGGTTCCAAGGGCAGTTCGGGCAGCAGCCGGTGCAACTCGCCGCCGAGGTCGCCGACCCGCTCGCGCAACTCGTCGGCCGCGACGTCGGCGAGGTGCGCGCGCAGCATGGTCACGAACGGTTGGAACGGCGCCGCCACGCCCTCGTCACTGCGGCCGGTCAGCACCAGAGCGTTGCGGCCGGCGCGGGTGGCGTACTCGCTCAACAGGAAGGATTTGCCGATCCCGGCGTCGCCGCTGACCAGCACCACGCGCGAGCCGACCTCGGCCCCGGTGGATTCCTCCAGCAGGCGCAATTCGGCCGAGCGGCCCACGATCGGCCCCGGCGCGCCGTGCGGGAACACGTCGTGCGCCGAGCGGGTGGGTGCCGGGGCGGGTGGGGCGTCCCCGCCGGGTGTGGGCGAGGCGAAGCGCGCGGCGGGCGCGGGTACCGGCAGCGGTTGCGGCGTGGCGTCGCCGAGCAGGCGCAGGAATGCCGATTCGGTCTCCGGAGACGGTCCCACGCCCAACTCGGTGGCCAGCAGGCGCCGACATCGTTCGTACGCACGCAGTGCCGCCGCCCGGTCGCCGCCGGCCGCGTGCGCGGTCATCAGCAGGCGATGGCTGCTCTCACGGAACGGATCCAAATCGACGAGTTGGCCCGCGCGGGTCACCGCCGCGTCCGCCCGGCCCAGGTGCAGCTCGGTGGTCACCGACACCGCGAGCGCGCGCAGTCGGGCCGAGCGCCAGCGGGTGCGCCGCTCGTTGACCCAGTCGCCGTCCTGGCCGGGCAGAAACGGCAGGGCCAGGATCTCGTGTGCGTCGTGCGCCCGGGATCGGGCCTGGGCGAAGGCACCGTGCACGGCGAGCGCCTCGGCCTCGATCAGCGCGCTCTCGGCCGCCTCCACGTCGACCTCGGTGCCCTCGGGCAGGGACAACACGTAACAGCCGGCCCGGTGCCGCAGCACCGAAGAGGCGTCATATCCGGCCTGGCTCAGGAAGCCGCGCACCCGACTGAGTACGCCGCGCAGCGCGCCCTCCCACGACTTGGGCGCCTGCTCGGGCCACAGCAGGGCGGCCAACTCCTCCCGCGGCACCGGATGCCGGCGTCCCAGCGCCAGCGCGGCGAACACGAGTTGGGCCTGCGGGCCGCCCAGGAGATCCTCCGCGGCGCGGCCCGTGGGGCCGTCTACGCAGACATGGCCGAGAACACGCACCCGGACCACCATGTGACGGACCCCCCTCCTGCTGTCGTCTTCGCGACAACCGATTCCCCGGCGCCGGTCCGGGAGCGGTTCGAAGGACCCCGCGCGCCACATGGTACGAACCGAACGGTGCAACCGGCGGCCAATTGCGCCGGCCCCATGTCACAACCCGGCCAATCACTTGATCCGTACTCGGGTTTCCCGGAGGCTGTCGGCCGCACGGCAGCGTCGGGTACGGACCCGAGTCGGTCGATCCTTTGCCGGGCGTGGGAGATCGCATACCGGGGCAGCCGTCAGGTGGGCATCGGGCGCATGGGCACTCGGGTTTTCGGGAGGGGTACGGATGAGCCTGGATGGATGGAATCTGCCGCCGGTACGCGAGGGGCGGGCCGCGTCGGACGAACTGGACGCGCGGCGCCGCGGCACCGCGGCGTATCGCCAGGAACCCGAACCCGGGGTGACGGTGCGTCAGGAGTTGGTGGGCGGCGTGCCGTGCACGTTCCTGGAGGTGCCGGACCCGGCGCTGACCCTGCTCTACTTCCACGGCGGCGGCTACCGGATGGGCGATGCCACGGGCTGGTTGGGCATCGGTTCGCGGCTCGCGCTGGCCGCGCGGGCCCGGGTGGTACTGGCCGAATACCGCCTCGCGCCGGAGGCGCCGTATCCGGCCGCGTTGCACGACGTGGCGAATGTGTACGACACGATCGTGGACGCGAACGGCGACGCGCATCCGGCTCCGTTCGTGGGCGGCGACTCGGCCGGCGGCGGGCTGGCGGCGGCGCTGACCATCGCGGCCCGCGGCGCCCGCGTGCCACTGCCGTCCGGCCTGGTGCTGCTGTCGCCGTGGCTGGACCTGACCGTGACCAAGCCCACGTACGACTCGAACGCGGCCACCGACCAACTGATCTCGAAGAAGGCGCTGCGCGAGGCCGCCGAGCTCTACCTGCAACTGCACGACCCGGGCGACCCGTTGGCGTCGCCGCTGTTCGCCGACCTGTCCGGCCTGCCGCCGGTACTGCTCTTGGCCTCCTGCCACGAGGCTCTGCTCGGCGACAGCACCGCGTTCGCCGCCCGGGCCGCCACGGCGGGCGTCTCGGTCCAGGCGCACCTGGTCCCCGACGTCCCGCACGCCTGGCCCGCGATCGACCCGACGATGCCCGAATCCCAGGAAGCCATCGGCACCATCGCCCGCTTTCTGACCACAAGGGCAATGGAAGCCTGAGTTCACCGAGGGCCTCGGGGCGCCGATGGGCCCACCCCGAGGCCCGTAGAACCTCAGCCCCCACACCTGAAGCGACCGGTGGGCGGGTGGGCACAATCCCCCAAACCAACCAATGCCCAACGGCAACCGTGTCGCGAGACCCGGGGCTCCCAACGGGGCCGCGTGGCCACGAGCAAGGCATGATCGACCCGTGAGCACCATCGAATACGTCCTCCCCCTCGTGGCGCACATCGAGAAGGACGACCCGCCGGCCCGAACCGACGCCCTGGAGGCCGCGGCACGCGCGGTCCTGGTCCTGCTGGCCGACCCGAGGTCCACCGAACCCGACGGTGAATGGCACGACGTCGTCGAGGCGTGGCAGGGCCACCGCATCCGCAAGGTGGTCCGGCGCGCCCGCGGTGGCGAGTGGCGGCGGGCGAACACGTTGCCGGGCATCACGGTTGCCCACCGCACGGCGGAGGTTCGGGTGTACCCGCCGATTCCGCTGGACGGATGGCCCAAGGACCTGGCCAAGTTGCAGGTCTCCGGCACCGATCTGGACGAACCCGCCGCACCGCCCGCGGCCGCGCCCGGGACGCCCGTGTTGTGGCTGAACCCGACGCTGGAGATGACCGCCGGCAAGGCCATGGCGCAGGTGGGACACGGTAGTCACCTGGCGTGGCTGGGCATGGGCCCGGCCGGGCGCAAGGAATGGGCGGAGCGTGACTTCGATCTCGCCGTGCGGGTCGCCGAGCCGGCCGCGTGGCCCGCGTTGACCACGAGCGGCCGGCCCGTCGTGCGCGACGCGGGTTTCACCGAGATCGCGCCGGGTTCGTGCACGGTGGTCGCGGACGTGCCCTGGCCGACCCGCTGAGCAGCGCTTCCGGGTCGGACCGAACGGGTTCCACCGGGTCATCCGACGTGACTTTGTGTCACCGAGCGGGTCGGCAAAGCGAAAGAGGCTGCGCCGGGAGCGACTTTCGGCAATCCGTGTACGCTGCAACCGAGACCCGTACGTGACCGGATCGTCACTGCCCCGGCTCCCCGGGCCCACTACGGTAGGTCACAGGCCGGGCCGACCACCCGGCTCCCGAGCCACGTTTCCAGGGCCTCCCCGGATCCGTCGGCGCATCCGATGGGGGACGGGTCGCCGATCGTTGCGGGCATCCTGCGTCGCGGCTCAGGACACCATGGGCGAGGGGACTGCCGGCGCGTGACTCTTCAGGTGATCAAGGACGATCTCCAGGGCTGGACCGTGCTGCACGTGCTCGGGGAGGTCGACTACGCGGTCGTCCCGGAGCTGCGCGAACACGTCAGACGCGCGGTCGCCGACGGCGACCACCGGATCGTCCTCGAACTCACCAAGGTGGAATTCCTCGACTCCACCGGCATCGGCACCCTGGTCGCCGCCCGTCGCCTGCTCCGCTCCACCGGCGGCACCCTGCGGCTGGTCATGCCCAGCAACAACGACCACCACGTCAACCGCGTCTTCACCGCCCTCGGCCTGCGCCGCCTCTTCGACGTGCACCCGGACCTGGACGAAGCCCTGTGCGACGACGTCGCGACGGACGAGGACCTGAGCGCCGCGGGCTGACCCACCGCGGGACACCGGCCGAGTCCCCGAAACGGGTCCGCTACAGCACCGCCCCCGCCATCCGCAGCGTGGCGCCCGCCCCCGGGACGTGCGCCAGGCGGGCGGCGAAGGCGCGGTAGGCCGCGGCGAGGGCCTGCCTCGGGACGTGGCGGTGGGTCAGGACGTCGGCGAACCACCGGGTGAAGTCGACGAACAGGACGTGGTCGTCGAGAAAGAGCGAGACCGCGAGCGTGTCGACGGCGGTCACCAGGCCATCCCGCAGTGTGGTCTCCGAGCGCTCGTCCTCGATCGGGACCATGGCCGCCATGCCCGCCGCGACCAGCGGGGTGCGCAGCAGCGCGACGCCGTCGTGGGTGGCGTCCGGAAGATGGCGCAGCCGAGGGGCCGGGGTGGTGATCGTGGGCCAGTCCGGGCCGGCCAGCATGTCGGCGGCCTGACGGGCATCCCGCGCCCAGCCGTTCGCGCCCACCATGCCCGCCCACCGGCCGTCCGGACCGAAGCCCGGGCCGCCGACCAGGACCGGTACGCCGACCCGCCGGGCCACCTCGACCATCGCCCGCGCGCCCGGCAGCGCGGTGGAGACCATACAGCCGATCGCGACCGAATCCGCCTCCGAATCGGGCAACATGCGGGCCAGTTCGCCCGCGCCGGTGCCGGGCGGCAGGACCATCGCCTCGATGCCGCGCACCCGCAACAGGGCGGCCAGGATCGTGGACGCCAGCCCGTGCCAGTCACCCTGCGCGCAGCAGACCACGATCCGGGACGCGGAACTCGGCCGCGGCGTCGCGTCCGCGATCAGGTGTACCACCCGGCCGGTGACGTGCGAGGCGCCGTGTTCGCGCGCCACGGTCCACTCGCCGGTCGCCCATCGCTCGCCCACCGCGCGCAGCGCCGGGATCACCAGGTCGGTCAACACCTCGTCGCCGGGCACCCCCTTGCCGAGCAGGTTTCGGACCAGGGTCAGTGCCCCGACCTCGTCCGTCCGTCCGATGTGCGCGAGGAACAGGTCGAGCTCGTCGGAGACCACGTGCGTCATGCGCCGTCCGGGTGTTCGTCGGGAACCGGGCAGTCGAGCTCCACCAGGGTCGGCAGCGTCTCGTCGTCGTCCCGGTAGGGGATGTGAATGGCCAGCAGGACCACGTCGTCCACGACCGGGGCGTCCCCCAGACGCACCATCAGCCGCTGTTCCAGGCGTTCCACGAGCGCGTCCACCGGCATGCCCGCGCAGGACGCCAGGTCGTGCCGCAGCGCCTGCACGCCGTATGCCTCGCCGTCCGCGTCGCGCGCCTCGGTGACCCCGTCGCTGTACAGGAGCAGCGTCGAGCCCGGCGCCAGCGCCAACTCCCGCTCGCCGAACACGGTGCCCGGGATGCCCGCGACGAGCGGGTCGGTGAACTCCATCGCCTGCACCCGACCCGCCGGATCCATCCACAGCGGCGGCGGATGCCCGGCGCAGGTCAACCGGATCCGCGCCGAACCGTCCGGGTGCACCGAGCAGTCGCCGGTGATCGCGGTGAGTACGAGGGAGGGGTCGCCGAGGGTCATTTCCGCGTCCAGGAGCGCCATGCGGTGCGCGGGCGCGCAGCCGGCACTCGCCGCTGTGCGCAGGATCAGCAGCGAGCGTGAGCTGAACATGCCCACCGGCGTGCCGCGTCCGCATACGTCGCCGATCGAGAACGCCCAGGTGCCGTCGACCGGGGTCGGGTGCACGGCGTAGAAGTCGCCGCCGAGGCCGTCGGTCAGCGCGACGGGCCGATAGCGGGCGGCGATCCGCGCGCCGGGCACCTCCGGCAGCGGGCCGGGCACCAGCGCCTGGGCCAACAGCATGGTGCGCCGGTCCTGTTCGACATACAACCGCGAGGTGCGCAGCGCGATACCCACCCGCTCGGCGTAGTCGACGGCGAGCGAGATCTCCTCCTCGGTGAACGGGTCCGAGGTCGCCGAGCGCACGAACGTCAGTACGGAGGGCGCGTCGTCGTCGGTGGGCACCGGAACCACCAGCGCACAACGGGCGTCCACGGCGACCAGATCCGCGACCGCCTCGTCCGGTACCAGTCGGGCGAGCAACGCCTGGTCCATCAACGGGTGCAACTCCTGCCGTCGGGTGCGCAACACTCGGCCGACCCCGGCCGGCGCGGTCCACGCGGAGCCCAGCCCACTGGTCACCCGGGCGATCGGGGTGCCGGTGGCGGGCGCGTACGTGGTGCGCAGCCGGCCGTCCTCCATGCTCGGCACGGACAGCGCCACCCAGTCGGCCAGTTCGCGTGCCGGCAGCGTGGTCACCAGATCGGTGAGCCGGCGCGGGTGGGTGGTCGCGGACAACATGCGACCCGCCTCGGCGAGGAAGACCTTGCGCCTGCGCTCGGCCAACAGCGCGTCCTCGCGCCGCCTTTCGGCGGTGGTGTCCTGGATGTACCAGGCGTAGTGGCCGTTGCCCAGGACCGCCCGCCGACCGCGCACGCGCCGGTCGAAGAGCTCGCCCTGCCAGGAGGTGCCGGTCGCGGGCGGTATCGGATGGGCCGTGCCCACGGCGCAATCCGGCAGCAGCCGCTCCGCCGCCGCGTTGAGGTAGCACACGGTGCCCTCGGGCGTGAAGACGACCACGCCGGTGTCGCTGTGTTCGAGTACCTCGCCCGGCGACCACATGGGTGGCGCGGGCTCGTCCGGGACGCGCGGCGGTTTGAAGCCGTTGGTCCGCCGCTCGGCGGCCGGCTCCTGGGTGTTGCTGCCCCGCTCGTCGCCGGAGGGGTGTTGTCCGGTCATGGCTACGGAATCCCTTGCGTCCGTGCGTTTCGAGCCGGCTCGCGCCGGCGCTCGCGCAACCTTCACGGTACGACCGGAAACATCGCCCGGGTGCGGGTTCCGCCGGAATCACACCTATAGGGGAAGACGGTCCACGAGGGGTCGATGCGACGAGTAGGGTGCCGATGAGGTCGTGTCGTTTCCGGGCGGGATGAGCAGATTCCTCCCGAGACGTGCGTACCGTACCGAGCGGTCGCGCACCACGCGACCGAACCGACACTTGATCAGGTGGAGTGCTCCACATGAGCCTTGACGATCTCCCACCGGACGACGTCGATCACACATCGGTCTCGGCCAGGCCGTGCGTCGTGCACATCACGCTGGAACCCGACCTCGGCGGCACGGTGTCCGTGCGGGGTGACATGGACATGACGGCCGCGCCGGTGTTCCGGCAGGCGGTGGACCGCCTCGTCGACGAGGGCGCACGCAGCCTGCGGATCGACCTCTCGGGCGTGTCGTTCATCGACTCGTCCGGCCTGGGCAGCCTGGTGTACGGCTACCGCCGATTGCGCGACCGCGACGGCGACATCGTGGTCTGCGGCGTCGGCCCGCAGCCCGCGCGCGTGCTGCGGATCACCCATTTGGACCGCATCCTCAGCGTGGAAGCCGCGGCCGTCCCCGCCGCACCGCGCCGCTGAGCGCAGGCCGCCGCGGATCCGGCCGCAGCCGACCACCGGGCTCAACGCCCCAGCCCGGCCTCCAATTCGCCCGCGGTACGACTGCGGATCAGGTCGTTGACCGCCTCGCCCGGACCGACGTGCTCGAACAGGGTCGGCGGATGGAAGGTGACGTACATCGTGCGTCGCCCACCCTCACCCGCGGGCGCGGGGGAGGCGTGCAGCACGTCCGTCATGTGCACCGTCACATCGCCCGGGTCGGTGGGCACCGTCAGGTGCGGCAGTTCGGCCAACTCGGCGGCACTCGGCTGCGGGCAGGTGCGGCCCTGTGAGCCCGGGATCGCCTCCAGGTAGCCGTTCTCGGCGGAGGAGCCGGTCAGTTGGATGCCGATGGCCACCGACGGGCACATGATGTGATGGCCACCGAGCCCGCAGTCGGTGTGCCACGGGATGTTCGCCAGGCCCTTGAGCCGACCGGGTGGCTTGAGCAGGACCGAGATCCCCTCCATCCGGTCGGTCGACGCCGCGAGGCCCTCGTGCACCAGCGTGGCCAACCGAACCAGGCGCGGATCGTGGGCCAGTGCGCCGATCGGCGCCGAGCGCTCGCTCGCGTACACGATCCTGCACAACACCTGCTCGCCGCTTTCGCGCTCCGCCCACCAGGACCGATCGTCATCCGGCCGGGCCTCGGCGGCGAGCCGATCCACCTCGGCCTCGAAGACGGCGATCTCGGCGGCGGAGAACACCCCGCGCACCCGCATCACCCCGGTTGCCTCGAAGTGATCGGCGAGTTCACGATCCGAGTGATCGAGCGTCAGTTCGGCAGCCGGGTCCACCGATCGACCCTGCCGATCGAAGACCTCCCTGCCGTGCGGGAGATAGATCTCGATATTCTGATAGAGCGCGCGCAGCACCGGCTCCCACCGGAACAGGTCGTGCACTGTGCCACGTTCGACGTGCACCTCACCCGCGATGGCGAGCGCCGCCGCGGTGCGCAGCAGGGTGACCAGGTCGGTCCAGGCGTCGGGGGACAACCGCACCACGCATGTGGCGTCCGCGTCGATCCCCTCCACGATCCGCAACCGGGAGTCGTGCGCACGATACGTCCACGCCCCCTCGCCGATCCGCATGCCGAGCGGATCAAGCCCGGGCAGCCCCGCCTCGGCCCGTTTGCCGGGCTCCCCGATGAGCAATCCCGGGACGATGTCCCGATGGTACGTTTCCGCGTCGATCCGGTCGTGCCCGAGCATCCTCGCGACCTCCTGCGCTGTACGTTGCCGCGCAGTATGCCGGGCGAACGCGGTGAGTTACCAGAGCGTTTCAAGGTTTACCCCCGACTGGCGTAAAGCCCGCCGGAAATTCCGCCGAGCATCCCGGTCACCCACACGAATCGCCCTTCCCCGCAAAGCACATGACGACCCATCAGCTGGCCGGCCCACCCCCGGGCGCGTCAGCGCCCCCGACGCGGTCCCATCCCAATCACCCCCGGCGCGTCAGCGCCCCCGACCCACCCGCGGATAGGCGCGGCGCAGGTGGGCGGCTACCGCCTCGGCCGCCGCGTGCGGGTCGCGGGCCTCGATCGCGGCCAGGATCGCCCGATGGTCCGCGCGCAACGCCTCGGTGTTCGAGCCCAGTTCGACCACCGCGCGCTGCTGGTGGCGGCGTACCGTGTCGCGCAGCGCGCGCATGAACGTGGCGACCAGCGCGTTGCCGGACAACTCCGCGATCGCGGTGTGGAACTCGGTGTCCTGCTCGTTGAATTGCTCCGCCGACACATCCGGCGCATCCATCGCGGCCACGATCGCGCGCAGCCGGTCGAGGTCGGCCTCGCTCGCGTGCCGTGCGGCGGCCTCGACTGCCCAGGACTCGATCAACAGCCGGGTCTCCACCACGTCGTCCACGGCGAAGTTGGCCAGGCCCAGGTGCAGTCCCAGCACACCGGTCAGCGCCGGGCCCGCCGATCCGGCCAGGATCGCGCCCGCCTCGGGGCCGCTGCCGGTGTTGGCGACCAGCACGCCCATCGCCTCCAGCACCCGCATCGCCTCGCGCACCGACGGGCGGCTGACCCCGAGTGCGGCGGCCAGTGCGCGCTCGCCCGGGAGCTTGTCGCCCGCCCGCAGTCGGCCGGTCGAGATCTGCTCCTCGATCTGCGCGACGACTTCCTCGAACGCGCGCACGCGCTTGACCGGGCGCCAGTCCGGGCCGTCGTTCACAGGGGCTCCTCGGGAGCGGTTCGGGAGCGGGCCGGCGCCCGCGTCTTGTGGCACAGCATGACATGCCTCTACCGTGAGCAAACCACGCTGTGGTCAGACCACGCGATCGCCACGGGATCGTCACCCGATCGCCACCCGATCATCAGCACAAAAAGCGCCAACGACACCCATCCATCGCGAGGAGGCCGCCCGCATGCGCGTCGGGCTGTTCATCACCTGCGTGAACGACACCCTGTACCCCCGCACGGGTCGGGCCGTCGTCCGGCTCCTGGAGCGACTGGGCTGCGAGGTCGACTTCCCGCTCGCCCAGACCTGCTGCGGACAGATGCACTGGAACACCGGCTACGGCCCGCGGATCGAGCCGATGGTCCGCCGGTTCGCGGACACCTTCGCGGGCTACGACGCGGTGGTCACCCCGTCCGGGTCGTGCGGCGCGATGATCCGCGACAACCACCCGCGCGCCGCCGCCCGGGCCCAGGACCCCACCCTCGCGGCCGACGTCGCGGCGGTGGTTCCCAAGGTGTACGACCTCACCGAGTTCATCGTCGACGTGCTCGGCGTCACCGACGTCGGTGCCTACTTCCCGCACAAGGTCGCCTATCACCCCACATGCCATTCGCAGCGCCTGATGAAGCTCGGCGACCGGCCGACCGCGCTGCTGCGCGAGGTACGCGGCCTGGAACTGCTCGGCCTGCCCGGCGAACAGGAGTGCTGCGGCTTCGGCGGCACCTTCGCGGTCAAGAACCCGGACGTGTCCACCGCGATGGGCGCCGACAAGGTCCGACACGCGGCGGGCACCGGAGCCGAGGTGCTGTGCGCGGCGGACAACTCGTGCCTGATGCACATCGGCGGCCTGATGGACCGCCAGCGCACCGGGATGCGCGTCCTGCACCTCGCGGAAATCCTCGCCTCCACCGAGAAGGAGCCGGCATGAGCAAGGCCGTCCCGCCGACGGGCGCCACCTTCGTCGGCATGCCCCCGTTCCCGCGGGCCGCCCGGGACGCGGTCGGCGATGCCCAACTGCGGCACAACCTGCGCAAGGCCACCCATACCATCCGAGACAAGCGGGCCGTGGTGGTGGACGAACTCGCCGACTGGGCCGAACTGCGCGCGGCCGGCGCGGCGATCAAGGACCGCACGCTGCGCCGCCTCGACGAACACCTGCTCGCGGTCGAGGCCGCGGTCACCTCCGCCGGCGGCACCGTGCACTGGGCCGCGGACGCGGCCGAGGCGAACCGGATCGTCGCCGACCTGGTCCGGGCCACCGGCGAGACCGAGGTGGTCAAGGTCAAGTCGATGGTCACCCAGGAGATCGGGCTCAACGAGGCGCTCGCCGCCGAGGGCATCCGAGCCTACGAGACCGACCTGGCCGAGTTGATCGTGCAACTGGGCGAGGATCTGCCATCGCACATCCTGGTGCCGGCGATCCACCGCAATCGGGCCGAGATCCGGGAGATATTCGTCCGCGAGATGGGCGAATGGGGGGTGCCGGCACCGGCCGGCCTGACCGACGAGCCGGCCGCGCTCGCCGAGGCCGCGCGCCGACACCTGCGCGAACGTTTCCTGTCCGCGAAGGTCGCGGTCTCCGGTGCCAACTTCGTCGTGGCCGAGACCGGCACGCTCGTGGTGGTCGAGTCGGAGGGCAACGGGCGGATGTGCCTGACCCTGCCCGAGACGCTGATCTCGGTGGTCGGGATCGAGAAGGTGGTGCCGACCTGGGCCGACCTGGAGGTGTTCCTGCAACTGCTGCCCAGGAGTTCGACCGGCGAGCGGATGAACCCCTATACCTCGATGTGGACGGGGGTCACGCCCGGCGACGGCCCGCAGGACTTCCACCTGGTGCTGCTCGACAACGGCCGGACCGACGTGCTGGCGGATCGAACCGGCCGACAGGCGCTGCGCTGCATCCGCTGCTCGGCCTGCTTGAACGTGTGCCCGGTGTACGAGCGCACCGGCGGACACGCGTACGGGTCGGTGTATCCGGGCCCGATCGGCGCGATCCTGGTGCCGCAGCTCGGCGGCGTCGCGACCGGGAAGGTGGACGCGCAGACCGCGTCGCTGCCGTACGCGTCCTCGCTGTGCGGCGCGTGCTACGAGGTGTGTCCGGTCGCGATCGACATCCCCGAGGTGCTGGTGCATCTGCGCGAGCAGGTGGTCGAGGGCGGCGGTCATCGCGCGGAGAAAGCGGCGATGCGGGCGGCCGAGTGGGTGCTCGACGATCCCGGGCGACTGCGCCGGGTACAGCGGCTCGCCGCGCGCTCGCGCAAGCTGATCCCCAAGCGGGCGCCCGGCCCGGGCGCGGCCTGGACGGACAGCCGGTCGATCCCGGCGGTGCCGGCGGAGTCGTTCCGGGACTGGTGGGTGCGGGAGCGGAGCGGGCCGGCGGATACGGCGCAGGCGGGCGTACGCCCGACGGGTTCGGCGCCTGCGGCTGCGGTCGTCGAGGCGCGGGAGAGCGAGGGGGAGGGGCGATGAGTTCGCGCGAGGTGATCCTGAACCGGGTGCGGCGGGCCCTGACGGACGTGCCGCGGGACGAGGTGTTCCCGGTCCCGCGCGACTACGCGCGGGCGCATGTGGTCGAGGGTGTGCTCGAACTGTTCGCCGAGCATCTGCGCGACTACCGGGCGGTGGTGCACGAGGTCGCCGAGAGCGAACTCGCGGACGCGATCGCCGAGGCGGTCGTACGGCGCGGGGCGCGTCGCGTGGTGACCCCGGCGGGGCTGCCGCCGGCGTGGACCGCGGGGCTCGCGGCCGCGACGTGTGTACCGGACGGCTGGGTGTACGGACCGATCGATGATTTGTCCGATGATCCTACTAATAACAGGCCGAAGCCGGCCGCCCCGCACCTCACGATCGCCGAATTGGACGCCGCCGACGGGGTACTCACCGGCGCCGCCGTCGGGATCGCCGAGACCGGCACGATCGTGCTCGACGCGGGACCGGGGCAGGGACGCCGAGCGTTGACCCTGGTACCGGACTGGCACCTGTGCGTGGTCCGGGCCGAGCACGTGGTCGCATCCGTGCCGCAGGCCCTGGAGCGGCTGGTCCCGGGCAGGCCGCTGACCTGGATCTCCGGCCCGTCCGCGACCAGCGACATCGAACTGGACCGGGTCGAGGGGGTACACGGGCCGCGGACCCTCGAAGTCCTGATCGTGCGGCGGCCGCCGGTCGTCTAGCGCCTGCCGGTCGTGCACGAGTCGGTCGGTCGTCCCGTGTCTGCCGGTGGTGCGAAGTCGGTCGGCCGTCCGGAGTCCGCCGGTCGTCGTCGAGTGTCCCAGCCGATCATCCGAGCCCACCGGCCGTCATCCGGGGTCCGTCGTCCGGTGTCCGCCGATCATCCACGGTCCGCGGATCATTTACAGTCCATAAGCGTGGCACCTGATACGAAGGCACTCGTCCTCTCGACCAAGAACCTGATGGAGATGGTCGATCTCCTGAGCAACACCAGCCCGCCCGAGGCGTACGACGCGATCGCCGAGCAACTGGCCGGCACGCGCCGAATCCTGGGTCGGCTGGCTGCTCCCTCGCCGACCACGCTGTGCAACGAGCACCCGTACGGGCCGGTCGACGAGGACGCTCGGGACAAGTGTCTGTTCTGCGAGAACCGGCGGCGGCGCGGCCGGGCCCGGGACGCGGCGGACGCGCGCCCGCGCTCGGCGCCGTGCCCCAGACACCCGGAGCGCGGTCTGCTCGCGCTCGGCGAGACGTGTCCGCTGTGCGGGACGCCGGAGGGCGCGCCGAACCCGCGCCAGGGCGTGCCGACCGTCCGCGATCCGCGACCGGCCCCGCTGTCCGGCGTCCGGGGTGTGGACATGCGACTGACCGTGCTCACCCGGCAACTCGCCCAACTGGCGGGCGAGGCCGGCCAGGACGCGCGCGGCGAGGCGCTGCTCGCGGCGGCGGTCGACGTGCTCAAGGGCGCCCAGGGCCTGATCCAGGCGGCCAACGCGTTCAGCGACGGGCGCGGCGACGAGGCGTACAACACCGCGACCCGGGCCGCCCGGGGCCTGCGGGCGACGGCGGCCGAGGTGCTGGAGGACCTGTAGCCGCCTCGGGCTGCGGGCCCGTCCGGTGCCCCCGAACGCCGGACGGGCCGGCCGGGCGCGGGTGTGCCCGGCCGTGGAGGTGGTCGGCCTCGACGGCCGGACCGGCCCCGATCGCGTGGAGTTTGTCGGTGAGCCCGTCGGGCAGGCGGACACGAGGCAACCGTTGCCGCCGTACCGCAGGGAAGGATGTGCCCGCATGGCATCCGAGCTTCAGGGTCTGACCGTGGCGTTTCTCGTCGCCCCCGAGGGCTTCGAGCAGGTGGAGCTGACCGAGCCGTGGCAGGCCGTGGAACGGGCCGGCGGCTCGCCGAAACTGATCTCCACCAAGGCCGGTGAGGCCCGGGGCTTCGACCACCTCGATCGGGCCGACGCATTCCACGTGGACGCCGGGATCGACGCGGTGGGACCCGGCGACTTCGACGCGCTCGTCCTGCCGGGCGGGGTGGCCAACCCGGATTTCCTGCGTACGCAGCCCAAGGCGGTGGAGTTCATCCGGCAATTCTTCGTCCGGGGCAAGCCGGTCGCGGCGATCTGCCACGCGCTGTGGACCCTGGTGGAGGCCGACGTCGTGCGCGGGCGGCAACTCACCTCGTGGCCGAGCCTGCGCACCGACCTGGAGAACGCGGGCGCGACCTGGGTCGACGAGGCGGTGGTGGTCTGTACGGCGGGCACCAACACGCTGGTCACCAGCCGCAAGCCGGGCGATCTGCCGGCCTTCGACAAGGCGCTGGTGACCGAGTTCGCAAGGGCCGGGAAGAACCGGTAGCGCGGGCGATCGGCGGTGGTCGGCCGCGGGCGTCGTCGCGCCTCAGCCCTCGTAGGTCGACGCGATCGGCTGGTGTCCGTTCCAGACCACGAACACGGACGAGGTTCGCCGGTTGTTGACGAAGTCCACCCGGATCCACTTGTCGCCGGGCCACACCTTCACCGCCCAGCCCGGGTTCGGGGTCGCGGCGATCAGGGTCGCGCTCGTGGCCTGATACCGGAACGAGGCCCGCCCGCCACGCACCTCGAAACTCTGCACCGCGGGCGCCGGCGGTTCCTCCCGAAGCTGCGCCGGCGGTACGGCCGGCACCGACGCGGATTTCGGCGACGGCGCGGCGGAGGACGCGGACGGCGTCGCCGATGCCGACGTCGGCGGCAGCGTGCGGTTGATGGCGGAGATCAGGTCGGGTGCCTCGCCGGCCGACGATGCGTCCGGCGTCGGCGGCGGAGAGGTCATCGTCGGCGGCGGCTCCTCCCCGGCGATCGGAGTCGGTGGCCGCGGCGGCTCGAACACGGTGTCGCGCAACACGCTGCGCACGCCCCACCAGGACAGCGCGACGGCCATCGCGGTGACCGCGAGCCACACCGAGATCGATGTGATGGTTCTCCGCACGAGCCCGCTCCTCCAGCCTCTGTTCCGCCCCCGGGTTTCCCTCCCGGGCCGGCCGGATCGGAGAGTACGGGTACGGTTCCGAACCATGGCACAGGTGCTCGTGGTCGAGGACGACCAATTCGTACGTTCGGCGCTGATTCGCTACCTCACGTCGTCCTCGCACGCCGTTCGCAGCGTCGGAACGGCTCTCGAAGCGTTGCGCGAAGTCGCCCAATACCCCTTCGATGTGGTCATCCTCGACCTCGGCCTGCCGGACCTGGACGGTTCCGAGGCATTGAAGATGTTGCGCGGCATATCCGACGTGCCGGTGATCATCGCGACGGCCCGGGACGACGAGGCGGAAGTGGTCCGGCTGCTCAACGCGGGCGCCGACGACTACGTGACGAAGCCGTTCTCCGGCGAACACCTGGGCGCGCGCATGTCGGCGGTGCTGCGCCGCGCGCGCGGACGGACCACGCCGGACGTGTTCACCGTCGGCGGGCTGTCGATCGACAACAGGCGCCGGGAGGCACACCTGGACGGCCGGGAGCTGGAGCTGACCCGGCGCGAATTCGACCTGTTGGCGTTCCTTGCCTCGCGGGCCGGGACGGTGGTGCCGCGGCGGGAGATCCTCGCCGAGGTGTGGGGCCAGTCGTACGGTGACGATCAGACCATCGACGTGCACCTGTCCTGGCTGCGGCGCAAGCTCGGCGAGAAGGCGCGGGAGCCGAGGTATCTGCATACCGTGCGGGGTGTCGGGGTGAAACTGGAGCCGCCGGCGTGAGCCCGGGCTCGAACCCGGGCTCGGGGGCCGCCTCCGCCGGGGACGGGTCGGCACGTGCGCGTACGGCCGGTCGGGCGCAGGCTTCGGGAGGTCGGGCGGGCAAGCCGCCCCGGGCGCCCAAGGGGGTGCGGGGCACGCTGGTGTGGGTCTCGCTGGCGGTCACCACGATGGTCGCGCTGGCCTTTTTGATTCCGCTGGTTCTGGTGATCCGGGAGATCGCGGCGGACCGTGCCTTCACCGACGCCGAGCGGCAGGCCGCCGCGTTGCAGCCGGCGCTGGTGATCACCACCGACCGGGCGACGCTGGAGCCGGCGATCGCGAGTGTGCCGGCCGGTTCCAGTGGCCGGATCGCGATCCATCTGCCGGACGGCTCGGTACTGGGGCGCCCGCGGGCGAGCGATCACAGCGTGGCCACCGCGCGCGGGTCGGCCCGTTCGTTCCGGGTCCGGGCGGGCGGCGGATGGGCGTTGTTGCAACCGCTGCTGTTGGACCAGGGGCGGATCACCGTGGTCGAGGTGTACGTCCCGGACGGCGAACTGGAGCACGGCGTCAATACCGCCTGGATGGTGCTCACCGGCGTGGCGGTGCTCCTGGTCGGCGGCTCCGTGGTGGTCGCGGACCGACTCGGCGCACAGGTGGTGCGCTCGGCGCGGGGCCTGGCCTCGGCGGCCCGGGCGCTGGGTACCGGCGACCTGGCGGCCAGGATCGCGCCGCAGGGCCCCTCCGAACTCCATGAGGCTGCCACGTCGTTCAACACGATGGCGGATCGGGTGGAGCAACTGCTGGCCAACGAGCGGGAGATGGCCGCCGACCTGTCGCATCGACTGCGCACGCCGCTCACCGCGCTGCGGCTGAACGCGGCGGCGCTGGGCGAGGACCCGGTGGCCGAGCAGACCCGGAACGCGGTGGCGCAGCTGGAGCGCGAGGTCGACGAACTGATCCGAACGGCGCGGCGATCGAGCGCGAGCATCGAGGCGGTGGGTTGCGATGCGGCCGAAGTGGTCCGCGAGCGGATGGACTTCTGGTCGGCGCTGGCCGAGGACGAGGACCGACCGTGGCAACTGGTGGGCGCGGATCAGCCGGTGCGGGTGCCGGTGCCGCGGGGCGAACTGGCGGCCGGGCTCGACGCGATGCTGGGCAACGTGTTCCGGCACACCGAGGAGGGCGCGCCGTTCTCGGTCACCCTGCACTCCGGCCGGGACACGGTGATCCTGCTCGTGGCCGACGGCGGCCCGGGAATCGCCGACCCGGAGAGCGCGCTGCGGCGCGGACACGGGCAGGGCGGCGACGGCTCCACGGGACTGGGGCTGGACATCGTCCGACGCCTCGCGGAGGCCACGGGCGGGGAGGTCGGGTTGGGGCGGTCGGTGCTGGGCGGCGCGGAGATCAGCGTGCGACTGGGCGGCGGGCGTACGGAGGCGGTCGTCCGACGGAGCCGGCGGGCGGGGAAGGGGGGTCGCGGTCGGCGACGGATGGGGGTGGGGTGAGGTGGGCGGGGATGGGCGTGGGGGATGGGGGGTGGATTGGTTCGGGGGTCGGTGGGTTGGTTTGCCGACTGGTTCGTTGTTCGGTTGGGGCTCGGGGGTTGGTTGGGATCCGGGTTGGGTCCGGGCTCGGGTCCGGGGGTGGGGTCGGTTTGGATTTCGCGGTTGGTTCGGGCTCGGGTCGCGCCTGGGGAGGGGTGCTCGGATGGGGGATCGAATGGGGGATCTTCTCACTGTGAGTCACTGTTCATGTGCCGCCCGGCATCTCGACCTTGATCATCCCTTAAGTGCGCCTTAAACCCTTGTCTCGGGTCGAATCCGGTTGGGTCGACAGGTGTTCTTCGGCCACGGTTTTCACTAGCCTTCAGAACGACGGTCCATTCGGAACCAACGGGACTCCCCCCTTTCCGAATGGCCCAGGCGCAGCCCAATCCCCCCCAGGGTCTGTAGCCGTTCGGGGATCTCGCATCCCCGGCCGCTCGTGTCCCCACCCCCACCCGGGGCACGACGGCATCCCGACCCGAGAGCGAAAACTCTCGGGTCGGGCTTTTTTTGTTGGCGGGGCGTGTTGTCGGGCTTGTGGGGAGGGGCGGGTCGCGGGGGGAGGCGCGGGGGTCGTGGGGATGGCGGGGTGACGCGCGGGGGTCGCGGGGATGGCGGGGTGACGCGCGGGGGTCGCGGCATAACGGAGGGATGCGCCGGAGTCGTGGGGGCGGCGTTGCTTCTTGTTGGGCGACTTCGTCGCCGGCTCGCGAGGCACCGCCTTTTTCTCTCCCCCGCTTCGCTCCTCCGAGAAAAAGGCGGCCCCTCGCTCGGGACT
>NZ_KB889722.1 GCF_000372745.1 Embleya scabrispora DSM 41855
AGGCCGAGGACTTGTCCTCAGTTGCTACGCGTCCACTGTGTGGTTCCCGAACCGCAATCGGTTTCGGGGAACCCGTTTGATAATTGAATCACCGCATGTGATTTCTGGTTCACCGAACGGCCCGTGATTGTCGGGTTCGATGGTTTTCCGGTGGTCTTGGCGGAGAGGAAACGCCCGGTCTCATTCCGAACCCGGAAGCTAAGCTCTCCAGCGCCGATGGTACTGCACTCGAAGGGGTGTGGGAGAGTAGGACGCCGCCGGAATTTACGTGTGAAAGGCCCATCCCGAAAAGGGATGGGCCTTTTGCGTTTTTCGAGTGCGGTATGGTCGTGCGCATGCCTGACAACGAGATGGATCCCGCAGCCAGTACTCAGATGTTCCGGGCTTTCGTGAACGAGGACCGCCCTGCGGCCCCCGGCGAGCCGGCCCGGCGCAGCACCCCGCCGGTGTTGTTGATCGCCGGAGTCGTGATCGCGATCATCGTGGTCGCGGTGGCCGTGCTCATTGCCGTCAGCTGACATACCGACGGGCGGGCCCCAATTGTTCGGGGTCCCGCCCGAGGTATGCGGTGGTTCGGTATTCACCGCAGCGGTGTTCGCCGCGCGGATCGGTGCGTCAAGCGGTCAGGGCGGCGGTCACGGCGATGGCCACAGGGCGACCACACAACCGTCGTCCTCGCGCAGGCGAAGGCCCTCGTCCACGTCGCGCAGGTAGTCGAACAGCGACGGCGGCGTCCGCCAGTCCTCGGCGAGGCGCGGCGCGAGTCCGGCCGTCGGCTGACCGAGTGCCTCGGCGAAGCCACCGGTCATCATCACCAGGACATCGGTCGGACGCCACGTGGTCCGGCAGATGCGCAGCTGGTCGTCACCGGCCTGGTCGGGGATCGCCGCCGGAGCGGTCTCCGCGGACGCATCCCGGATACCCAGCGGTGCGCGCCAACCGCCTTGGGCCAGCCGGAGCACGGTGCTGTCGCCGAGCACGGCCATGTCGACCCGGTCGTCCTCCAGCGGGTCCGCGGCGGTGACCAATATCGCCAGCCGCGTGGCCGGTTCCGAGCGGCCCAGCTCGTGCGCCCGGTCGGCGGTGCCGGCGAGCCGGGTGCGCAGGTCCTCCTCGACCTCGGTCTGCACCCCGGCCCAATCCCAGTTCTCGTGTCGCTCGCGCGCGACCATCCTGGCCACTGTGCGATAGGCGCTGCGGACCGCGATCTGCGCGGCGAGTTCGGATGCGTGCGCGTTGTCGACGCCGTCGCAGACGATCGCGATGGTCCACCGTGTACTCGGGTCCGGGCCGACCGCGAAGCAGTTCTGCCTCGGCAGGCCCTGTTGCTGGTGCAGTTCGCCGCGGACGCCGGCGGCGCGGACGTTCAACCGGCCCAGCCGGCCGCCGTCGACGACCATGCCGCCGCCGTCGGCGAGCGCTGGTGGAGGCAACATGCGCAACATCCTTCGCGGTACCTCGTCGACCGCGCTCTCCGCGGCCGGCCCGGGGCGGTAGGGCGCGCGGGGCGCCGCGGGTGCCGGCACGAACGAGGTGCCGGGCTCGCCGTCGTCGTCCGGATCCGGGGTGGTGCCGGCGTCGAACCGGCGCCGGTCGTCGGGCTCGTCGTCGAGTGCGGCCATCGTGTCGACCGTTGTCGAGCGATCGGACTCCGCCGCAGGTGCGGGCCTGTGCTTGGGGATCGGCGGGTAGGCCGGGCGGCGTTCGGACGAAGGGCTCGGCCCCGGGTCCAGCGGGTCGACCGGATCCATCGGGTCCGCGGGTTCGATGTGGTCCTCGGGCTCGGGCTGCCACCTTGGTGTCGGATCCTCGCGGCGTCCCGGACGCGAGGTGCCACGGGATGGGGGCAGCACGCCCTGAGGCTCGCGGTGCAGCCGGTCGGGCGGCATCGTGTCGCCGGGAATGCTGTCCGACATCGGCGTGCCCGGGGACGGCGACGAGCCGAGCATGACGTCTTCCCAGTGTGAGGAGCCGGTCCGTCGGCGGGTGCGACCCGACGTCGGGGGCGGGGCCGAGTCGTAGTCGGCGTCGTACTCCGGGCCCTGGTCGCGGCCGTAGTCGTACACCCCGGCGTCGGCCTCGTACGGATCGCGCCGCCCGAAGCCGGGTCGGCGGTCGTAGGGATCCGGCTCCTCCTCCTCGGCGGGTGCACCGAAGCCGAACCAGTTCGCGACCCGACGTGCGCGGCCGGATCGGCGTCCGGCCTGATCCGGCGCCGGGTCCGGGTCCGGGTAGCCCATCGGCTCCTCGGGTGGAACACCGTTGCGGTCGTACTCCGGTTCGGGGCGACGGTCGTAGTCGGGATCCGGCCGTCGGTCGTAGTCGGGATCGGGACGTTCGCGGCCGGTCGGGCCGGGGCGTCGTGGACCCTGTGCTCGCGGGATGGGCTCGGCCGGCGAACCATCGCCGGGGGTGTGGCGCTTGCTGGTACCGTCCGGCACGGCTTCCTCCTTCGCGTCGGGCCGGCCGGCGAGCCGGTCCCGTCGTGTCGCCGGTGGGCGTACCGTCTTCCCACCCGTGCGACAGGTATCAACAGGTATAGCGTGCACGGCCCGTGCCCGTGTGCGCACGCGCGCGCATTGGCCCCCACTTTGCCCCAGGGCCGCCCCGCCCATCGTGCGGATGGCGGGCTTCTACCCGGAATCCCGGTGCTCGGTACCTCTTTGACGGCGTATCAGGGAAACTCTCGGGCACCGTGTCGGCGTTCCCCGTCGCGGCCGCGAATGTCCCGGATGGGTGGGCCGATGGTCCGCCGGGCGAAGTGGTCGAAAAATATGGATGGTTGGTGTTCCGGCGGGCGGCCGGCGCGAAGTGCGGGTGGGGTCGCGGCGGGGTCCGGAAGGCGTGTTCGTCCCCGTTCGATGATGCGTTCGTCTCTCCATACGGCACCGTCTGGAGCAAGTGGCCTGGTCATCACTACAGTGGTGCCCGTCGCGCGGTAGCAACGACCGGTTGTTTTCCAGGTGGTTCCCGCGCGCTCACGAACACTTCCTCTTCGGGAGCACAACCGCATGCGCATACGCACCACCCGCCTCGCGACCATCGCCGTCACGGCGGCGCTCACGCTCGGCGGCTCCGTCGCGGTGACCTCGTCCCCGGCCTCGGCCGACGCGGGCAACAGCGACACCAACGTCTCGGCCCGAGGCGGTCTCGGCATTGTCACGAGCGCGTCGGCCTCGGCCGACGCGGACGGTACGTACACGATCACTTGGACCGACCGTTGGCCCGGCCCGATGCGCGTGTACGCGTCCACCGACGTGGACCGCTTCACCCGGCTCGTCGGCACCGCCGAGGGCAACACGCTGACCGTGTCCGGCCTGGACCCGGCGCAGCGCTGGTACTTCAACGTCACCCCGGCCGGCCCGTTCGTCGGCGTGGTCACCGCACCGCGCTCGCTCGGCCTGCAGAGCGCGCCCAATGCCCGCGACATCGGCGGCTACCGCACCGACTGGGGCCTGAGCGTCAAGTACGGCCGGGTCTTCCGCACCGACGCGCTCGGCAAGACGACCGACGCGGACGTGGCCCGGCTCGCGAGCCTGGGTGTGGACGAGTCGGCGGACTTCCGCACGGACACCGAAATCGCCGGCAACGGCGCCAACAGGCTGCCCGCCGGCACCCCGATCAAGAACCTGCCGATCGCGGACGGCAATCTGACCAACATCACCAACGCCGCGGTGGGCAGCCGGGACCCGATCAAGCAGCAGGAGCTGCTGGGTGACGGCAAGGCCGCGGCCGCGCTGGAGAACATCTACCGGGGCTTCGTCGACGACCCGGCCCAGCGCGCGCAATTCACCACCGTGCTGCGGGACATCGCGGACGGCAAGTCGGTGATCTACAACTGCACGGCGGGCAAGGACCGCACCGGCTGGATGACCGCGATCATCCTCAAGGCGGTCGGGGTCGACGACGCCACCGTCTACGCCGACTACCTCGCCGGCAACGACAACCTCCGGGCCCGCAACGAGGGCACGAAGGCCGGTCTCAAGGCTGCCGGGCTGATGCAGGACCCGACCCTGATGGACCCGCTCCTGTACGTGCGGAAGTCGTACCTGGACGCGGCGTTCGCCCAGGTGCAGAAGAAGTACGGCTCGTTCGACGACTACCTGCGCAAGGGTCTGAACATCGACCCGATCACCGAACTCAAGCTCCGGGCGCAGCTGCTCACCTTCTGAGCATGCGGACGAACCCGCGGGCGGCCTCGGCCTGCGACTCGGCAAGGGCTCTGACGATCCGTCAGGGCCCTTGCCGGGCAGCGATCGAGACCGGGCCGCTCAGGCGGACAGATCGGCGCGCAGGCGCGCCAGCGCGCGGGCGAGCAGGCGGGACACGTGCATCTGTGAGATCCCCAGCCGCTCGCCGATCTGCGACTGCGTCATGTTGCCGAAGAAGCGCAGCATGATGATCTGCCGGTCGCGCGGACTCATCCGGGCCAGCAGCGGCCGCAGCGCCTCGCGGTACTCGACACCGTCGAGTGCCTCGTCCTCCTGTCCCAGCCGGGCGATCAGCGCGTTGTCGCGATCGTCGTCGAGGTCGTGGGCGTCCAGCGACGCGGGCGAGTAGGCGTTGGCCGCCTCCATGCCCTCGAGGATCTCCTCGACGGTCAGGTTCAGGTGCTTGGCGAGTTCGACCACCGTCGGGGCGCGGTCGTACTTGTGGTTGAACTGCTCGGTGGCCTCGGCCAGGGCCAGGCGCAGTTCCTGGAGCCGGCGGGGCACCCGCACGCTCCACGAGGTGTCCCGGAAGAAGCGCTTGATCTCGCCGATGATGGTCGGCACCGCGTAGGTGGGGAACTCGACGCCGCGATGCGGGTCGAAGCGGTCTATCGCCTTGATCAGCCCGATCGTGCCCACTTGGAGCACGTCCTCGTACTGGTCCGTGCGACTGCGGAAGCGGTTGGCCGCGAAGCGCACCAGGGGCAGGTTCAGCTCGACCAGGGTGCTGCGCACGTAGGCGTGCTCGGCCGATCCCTCGACGACATCGGTGAGGCGGAGCAGGAGGGTTCGGGACAGCGTGCGCGTGTCCTGAGGGGTGTCGGTGCCGGAACCCCTGACCGCGCGGACGCGGGGGATGCCGGTACGGGGAAGGCGCGCGGGCGCGGCGCGGTCGGCGGTCGAGCCGGCCGTGCCCTCGTGGGAAGCATCTCGCAGCAGCACTGGAGAGCCCACCTCCTCGTCGGTCCTGGAGCGGAACCTGTCCGCTGCCGGCCATGGTGGAACGGCAGCCGTCGTTCGGTACCCCCTTACCGGCGTGGGTCACCGCTCCAAACCCCTTGCGACATCCCCGATTTGTCAGGTGATGCGGGTGTATCTAGCGGCATGTCGACAGTACGAAAGCCGCAAATCACCGCAAAGAAAATTCGAGGTTTTGCCAGCTGTTTCGTGTTACTCACCGGTCGTGCCGATTAATCGACGTCGGGACCGAACAACTGATCGCACACCTTGAGGTAGACGGCGTCGGGTCGGGGGACGAAACCGACCTCCTTGAGGGGTTGCTCCTGCCCCGCGGACTCCATCACGAACGTCCCGTGCCCGAGTATTCGGCCGCCCGGAGTGCGCCGGTAGCTCATGTCGGTCACCTTGGTCAGCGGCATCATGTTGACCCGCTTGGCGATCAGCCCGGTGGCCAGGATGATCCGCTTGTCGGTCACGATGAAGTAGTCGTTGCGCCAGGTGAGTACGTGCCCCGAGCACCACAGCAGGAGCCCCGCCCCGATCGGCCACACGCCGTAGTGCACGGCCAGGTTTTCGGCCGGGAAGTACCACCCCAGCAGGAGGAGGAAGGCCAGCCCGAGGGCGGTGGTCGCCAGCGGGCGCAGGATGATGGCCCAGTGCCGGCGCACCGCTATCGCGCAGACCTCGGTGGGCAGCAGGTACCTGCGTATCGCGTGTGGGTCGACGGTGGAGCCGGTGACCGGTCCCGCCCCCACCTCTCGACGTGCGCGCCTCAGCTCGTCCAGCCGCTGATCTGGTCGCCGCACCACTTGGCGGCGGACGACATCGCCTGGAACCACTGCGCGACCAGGTCGGATGCTTTTTCCGGCGTGGCGATGATCGTATAGATAACGAAAACGATCAGGAGCAGCGTCAGGATCCTCTTGGTCTGCGCCTGCATCTCCCCGCCTCCCCGAATGAGGTATCGGGGAGAAACAATAGGGGAGAGGGAGCAGCCGCGGGGGGACCGGCCACTTCCTCTCCCCTGTGGGACCCCCGCCGGAGCAAAGGTGGGTCGTACCTTCGCAGCATCGGCAAACAGTCCCGGGGTGCCTGCGGGGCTCCTGCCCAGCCCCGGGCACACTTCCAGCATGCGCCGAGGTGGGCCGCCGCGCATCCGGCGTTCGGCCTGACGGGGAAGGGCCTTGGTCCCGCCGGGGAGCCGCGGCCGCGATCCACCCCGAACGGCCGTACCCGCAGGTGGGCGCCGGGGTCGATCGGACCCGCCGACGAAGATCGCCGGACGGGGCCGGCCGGCGATGCGTGGTGCCTAGCCGGCGGTGCCGTACAGCCGGTCGCCCGCGTCGCCCAGTCCGGGGACGATGTAGCCGTGCTCGTTGAGCCGCTCGTCGATCGAGGCGGTCACGACGGTGACGTTGGCCTCGGTGTCCTGAAACGCCTCCTGCATCACCTTGACGCCCTCGGGCGCGGCGAGCAGGCAGATCGCGGTCACGTCGTGCGCGCCGCGGTCCAGGAGCAGCTTGGTGGCCGCGATCAGGGTGCCGCCGGTGGCGAGCATGGGGTCGAGGACGTACGCCTGCCGGCCGCTGAGGTCGTCCGGCATCCGGGTCGCGTAGGTCGACGGCTCGAGGGTGTCCTCGTTGCGGATCATGCCCAGGAAGCCGACCTCGGCCGTCGGCAGCAGCCGCACCATGCCGTCGAGCATGCCCAGCCCGGCCCGCAGGATCGGGACCACCAGCGGACGCGGGTAGGAGAGCTTGACGCCGGTGGTCTCGCTGACCGGCGTGCTGATCGCCACCGGGTCCACGCGTACGCCGCGGGTCGCCTCGTAGGCGAGCAGCGTGACCAGTTCGTCGGCGAGCCTCCGGAAGGTCGGCGAGTCGGTGCGCCGGTCGCGCAGGGTGGAGAGCTTGTGGGCCACCAGAGGATGGTCGACGACGTGAATCCGCATGGTGCGACATTAGCCGTTTGGCCTGGCGGCGACCCTGCCGGGTTGTCGGATTCGAGGCGTGTTCGGCGGCATTCGCCGCCCGGTGGGCCGGTCCGACTCGCGGGCATGCGGGAATGTCGGGCGAATTGTGATCGTTGCCACTATTTGCGAACACGCATCCGGCGTGACATGCGGATGTGATGACTGAGCCGGCGTGTCCCGGGAACTACAGCCACGTTGGTTTCGGCGGCCTTTCGAGTCCAGGGGCGTGGTGATGGAGAGTCGGGAACCTCGGACGACGGCGGCCGAGCGCCGCGAGGAGGAGGCGGCGCGCCGTCGTCGACGCACCCTTTTCCTGCGCGAACTGGCCGAGGCGCGCGAGCTGCGAGCCCGCATCCAACCGCGACGCGTGCGCAATGAGCGGCTACGACAGATGATGCGGATGCGTACGTTCCGTTACTGAATCCGACCGATCCTTGATCGTCTCGGTGACCTTGTTCGTCAACGTGCGCCAATTCCCGTCGTCGTGGTCCGGTATCTGCCACGATGCGAGGGACAACGCCGAAGCGAACGATCTTGGAGAGTCCCGTGGCGTACTTCGCCGCAGTGCTCGTACGTACAGACGAGCAGTGGGAGGCCCGTGAAGCCGACCTCGACGATGTCGAGGACTCGGCGGGGATGACCGCGCTGGCACGGTCGGCGGCGGTGGACGACGAGCCGGTGCTTTTGTTCGTCGAACAGGAGGACACCTGGTTCGCGGTCGTCCGCGTGGACGGTGAGGAGGACCCGCGCATCTACGTCTCCGACGTGGCCGCGGTGTCCCGCAGCGCCTACGCGGACGCGTTGCTGACGGCCGACGTGCTGGACGGCCTGGAGGAGGACGACGATGCCGTGCTGCCGCCCGGCCCCGCCGGCGACGAGACGGTGCTCGTGGACCTGGGGGTGTCGGCCCAACTGCTGGCCGACCTCGCGGGCGAGGCGGGTCTGCCGGCGGACGCCATCGCGGTGATAGCGGAACGTCTGGGCTGCGCGGACGAGTTGGAGACGGTCCGCTGAGCACGATGCCCCCACCGGTGCCCGAGCCCCTGTTCGACCCCGCACTGCGTCGGTACGAGCCGGCCATGCGGCTGGCCCTGGCCGAGGCGGCCCTGGCGGTCGACACCGGGGATGTGCCGGTGGGGTGCGTGGTGCTCGGCCCGGACGGCGCGGTGCTCGGCCGCGGCCGCAACGAACGCGAGGCGCACGGCGACCCGACGGCCCACGCGGAGATCCTCGCCCTGCGCGAGGCCGCGAAGGCCGTCGGGGAATGGCGCCTGTCCGGATGCACCCTGGTGGTCACCCTGGAGCCCTGCACGATGTGCGCCGGCGCCATCGTGCTGGCCCGGGTGGACCGGGTGGTCTTCGGCGCGTGGGACCCCAAGGCCGGCGCCGCCGGCTCGCTGTGGGACGTGCTGCGCGACCGGGGCCTCAACCACCGCCCCGAGGTGGTCGGCGGCGTCGCGGCGGCGCAGTGCACCGCCGTCCTGCGCGACTTCTTCACCCACACCCGCTCCCCGGAAACCGGTTACGAAGCACCCCCCGGCATCCGGTAAGCTCTCTCTCGGTAGCGTGTCCGAGTGGCCTAAGGAGCACGCCTCGAAAGCGTGTGATGGTGCAAGCTATCCGTGGGTTCAAATCCCACCGCTACCGCTCCTGAGCAGTACGAATGAAGGACCTGACCGGATTCGGTCAGGTCCTTTCTCGTTTGTGGTGGGGCTTGTGGGCGCGTCCCGGCTGCTTCTAGGCGGGGACGGGCTCCAGGTCGGCGTCGTCGAAGGGTGGGTAGTTCTCGTCGCCCGTTCGCTCGGCCGCGTCGATGTAGTCGGCGAGGGCGTCGCGGGATTGGGCGAGCCTGTCCAGCTGGTCTTCCAGTCGCCGCAGACGTGCCCGCATCGCGGCCAGCAACTCGGGGCACCCGGGGAGCTCCGGGGCCTCTCCGACCGCACAGGGCAGCAGGTACGCGATGTCCTCGGAGGACAAGCGGGCGCCGAGCAGGTGCCGGATCTGCTTCACCCGCAGCACGGCGGTCTCGTCGTAGTCGCGGTAGCCGTTCGTGCCGCGCTCCGCCGTCAGCAGGCCCTGAGCCTCGTAGTAGCGCAACTGATGGGCGTTGACGCCCGTCCGGCGACTGAGTTCCCCGATCCGCATCGAAACCTCACTTGACCTTCACACCGGTATCAACGTTGACGATGCTGCCATGAACAACGAAACCGCTACACCCGTGACCGTCATCGGACTCGGCCTGATGGGCCGGGCCCTCGCCGGCGCGTTCCTGCGCGCCGGACATCCCACGACCGTGTGGAATCGTACGACCGCCAAGGCCGACCCGCTGGTGGCCGAGGGTGCCCGCCTGGCGCCGACGGTCGGCGACGCGCTCGCGGCGGCTCCGCTGGCGATCGTCTGCCTCACCGACTACGGGGCCGTGCGCGAGCTGCTCGGCGCGAGCGCCGCCCTTCCGGCCGGTACGACGTTGATCAACCTCACGTCGGGCGACTCGGCCCAGGCCCGGGAGACCGCCCGGTGGGCCGAGCAGCGCGGCGCGCGTTACCTGGACGGCGCCATCATGGCCATTCCGTCGGCGATCGGGACCGCCGAGGCGGTGCTGTTGCACAGCGGACCGCAGGCGGACTTCGAGGCGCACGAGTCGACGCTCCAGGCGCTCGGCACCGTTGCCTACCTCGGCGCCGACCATGGGCTGGCGTCCCTGTACGACGTGGCCGGCCTGGCCATGATGTGGAGCGTCCTGAACGCCTGGCTCCAGGGCACCGCGCTGCTCAAGACGGCCGGCGTCGATGCCGCCACGTATGCGCCGTTCGCGCGGCAGATCGCCGCCGGTGTGGCCGAATGGCTGCCCGGCTACGCCGAACAGATCGACAGCGGCTCCTTCCCGGCCGAGGTGTCGGCTCTGGAGACCGACGCGCGGGCGATGGCTCACCTGATCGAGGAGAGCGAGGCGGTGGGCGTCAACGCCGAACTGCCGAAGTTGATCAAGGCGATGGCCGACCGGTCGATCGCCGCCGGACACGGTGGGGAGCAGTATCCCGTGCTGATCGAAGAGTTCGGCAAACCCCGCAAGGACTGAGCGACCCCGACGGCGAGCCCGCCCCGGGAGCCGGCCGGCACGTCGACCCCGCACCCCACGGAGGCGGCGGGTCCGACATGCCGCTGCCGCCTCCGTGGGGTGCGGGGCGGCAGCGGGTGGGTCCGTTCGGCGGGTCAGCAGCGCGGGGCGACGCTCGGGGCGGGCGGAGGCGGCGGGGACAGGATCGCGGCGGCCTGCTCCGGGGCGGCCAGGTCGGTCCAGCCGTCGCCGATCACCAGGTCGACCGTGCCGTCGGTGCGCTGGTCCTCCTTGTCGGTGCTCGCCGCCACCTGGGCCGCGACCACCTTCGCCGGGGTGGCGCCGGGGAAGCCGTGCCGGATCTCGGCGGTGGCCGCGACCGGCTGGTTCAGCGGGTCGTTGGTCACCTTGCCGATGGTGAAGCCGCGCGCCTTGAGCGCGTCGCTGACGGTCTTGGCCAGGCCGGTCCGCTTGGTCGCGTTGTAGACGTTCACCGTGATCGCCTTGGGCTCGGGCAGCGCCGTGGGCGAGGCGGCCGGCGCGGCCGAGGCCGTCGGCGAGGGGCAGGCGGCGGCCTTGTCGCCGCTGTCGTCGGACGTGAAGTGGTACACGCCCCAGCCCGCGGTGGCCAGCACGACCAGGCCGACCACGATCGCGATGACGACGGGCATGCGCCGCCTGCGCCGCGTCATCCGCGGATACAGCTTGCCAGTGATCTTGTACTGGCCTCCCATGCCGCGGGGAGTGAGCATGCTCATCGGTGTGCCCCCGTCCTCCTCCTGCACGGCATGGCCGTGATCCCGGTCGCCATGGAGTCGAGGTTAGCGCCGACGTGGCACCTTGCGTATCGGGGCACGGCCGTACGCGAGACGACCACCTGATCGGGCCGCCGGGGTTGCGTGCTCAGCCGAGTTCGAGCACGCGCGCGTGCAACACCTGGCGCTGTTGCAGCGCGGCCCGGACCGCGCGATGCAGGCCGTCCTCCAGATAGAGGTCCCCCTGCCATTTCACGACATGCGCGAAGAGGTCGCCGTAGAAGGTCGAGTCCTCGGCGAGCAGCGTGTCGAGGTCGAGTTGCCGCTTCGTCGTGATGAGTTGGTCCAGACGCACGGGCCGCGGGGCGATGTCGGCCCATTGGCGGGCACCCGACCTCCCGTGGTCCGGGTACGGTTTGCCGTCACCGATCCGCTTGAAGATCACAGGCTCAGCCTACCGGGATCGCGGTCGCCTGAGCCCCACCCGGCGCCGATGCGAGGGAGCGGGGGTGCGGATCACGCCGGCTCGGATGGCCGATCCGCCTGGGCAATCGGGATATTTCTTTCCCTATCGGTGTATTCGCCTTGCGCATCTCGGCGAGCGGAGGAGCGCATGAGCGAGCAGGACGACACGATCGCGGCCATCACGGCCGGATACGCCTTCACCGGGCCGGCGCTGGAGTTGGGCGCGGCCGTGGTCGAGGGCGTCGCGCATCCCCAGGCGCGGGTGCGCGTTCCGCTCGCGGTGCTCAACCGGCACGGCCTGGTCGCGGGCGCGACCGGCACCGGCAAGACCAAGACGCTGCAACTGATCGCGGAGCAGTTGTCCGCGCAGGGCGTGCCGGTCTTCCTCGCCGACGTCAAGGGCGACCTGTCCGGCATCTCCGCGCCCGGCGTGCCCGGCGACCGGGTCGCCTCGCGCGCGGCGGAGGTCGGACAGGAGTGGCAACCGGCCGGCTGCCCGGCCGAGTTCCACGCGCTCGGCGGGATCGGACCGGGCGTGCCGATCCGGGCCACGATCACCGACTTCGGGCCGACCCTGCTGGCCAAGGTGCTGGACCTGAACGAGACGCAGGAGTCCTCGCTCGGCCTGATCTTCCACTTCGCCGACGAGCGCGGGCTGGAACTGGTCGACCTCAAGGACCTGCGCGCGGTGATCCAATACCTGACGGAGGATCAGGGCAAGGCCGAACTCAAGCGGATCGGCGGCCTGTCCGCGGCCACCGCCGGGGTGATCCTGCGCGCGCTGATCACGCTGGAGAACAACGGCGGCGGCGCGTTCTTCGGCGAGCCGGACTTCGACACCGCCGACCTGCTGCGCACCACCCCCGACGGGCGCGGCGTGGTCTCGGTGCTCGAACTGGCGGCGGTGCAGGACAAGCCGCAGTTGTTCTCCACCTTCCTGATGTGGCTGCTCGCCGACCTGTTCCACGACCTGCCGGAGGTCGGCGACCCGGATCGGCCGTGCCTGGTGTTCTTCTTCGACGAGGCGCACCTGCTGTTCACCGGTGCCTCCAAGGCGTTTTCGACCGCGATCACCCAGACCGTGCGGCTGATCCGGTCCAAGGGGGTCGGCGTCTTCTTCGTCACCCAGACGGCGAGGGACGTGCCCGCCGACGTGTTGTCCCAGCTGGGCAACCGGGTGCAGCACGCGCTGCGCGCATTCACCCCCGAGGACGCCAAGGCGCTCAAGGCCACCGTGTCCACGTTCCCGCGCTCGGCCTACGACTTGGACCGGGTGCTCACCGGGGCGGGCACCGGCGAGGCGGTGATCACCGTGCTCGGCGAGAGCGGCGCGCCCACGCCGGTGGCCTGGACCCGACTGTGCGCGCCGACGTCGCTGATGGCGCCGATCCCGGCGGAGGCGATGCGGGCGGCGGTGGCCGGGTCGCCGCTGTTCGCCAAGTACGGCACGGCCGTGGATCGCGAGTCGGCGTACGAGAAGCTGACGGCCGCTCAGGCTTCCCCCGGGGAGTCGGAAGCGGCCCCCGAGCCGGCGCCCGGGCGCGAGCACGCCGAGAAGCCCGAGCCGGGCATGGTCGACCAGGTGATGGGCAACCCGGCGGTGAAGTCCATGCTGCGCTCGATGGGCAGCCGACTCGGCCGGGAGATCACCCGCAGCCTGTTCGGCACCGCCCGCCGCAAACACTGACGGGCGGGCCGCGGCGGGCGGCGGGCGAGGGGCCCGCGAGTACGACGAGGCCGTCGAACCGCTCGGTGAGGCCCGCCCCCCGGCCTACTTCCTCGGCATCTTCGCGAACGCCTCGATCCAGAACCGCTGCTTGTCCACGGACTGGCCGACCAGGTAGCTGGAGCGCAGCTTCGGCGGCAGGCCGGCCAGCAACTGTGCCACCGTGTCGAGGTGTTCGCGCAGCTGGGACAACTCGGCGTTGGCCAGCACCTGGTGCACGATGTCGGTGTCGTCGGTGCCCTCGCCGGATTCCTCGTTGGCCGCCTCCAGGCGGCGCACCCACTCGGCCAGATTGGCCGAGATGTCGCCGAGGCCGGTGGCCGGGTTCTTCGCGAACCGGGCCTCCAGCGCGTTCAGCGGCACCGGTGCGTACTCGCCGTCGCCGAGGTAGACCTTGGCCATCTCCAGCGGCAGTTCGCGCTTGTGCAGCTTGATCAGCCGCTCCAGGGTGCGCTTGGTGATCCAGTCGCGGCCCTCGTCGTCGATGTCGTTCTTCCACCACTCCAGCACCGTCTCGGCGACCGGGCCGTAGGTGCTGATCAACCACTCGTTGGCGGGGATGTCCTCGGGACGGATGGTCAGCGACGCGGTGAAGCGGGTCGCCTGCGCGATGTTGTTGCGCGAGACGAGCATCTTGCGACCGAGGTGGTACGGCGGATTCTGCAGCGCGATCTGGGCGCGCAGGCCGGGGATCGGGCGGCCCGCGATGGACCACTCCTGGGTGACCTCCATCAGCTTGGCGAAGGTCGACTTGTCCTTGGGCCGGTTGTATTCGTCCCAGACGATCACCTTGGCGCCGGGATCGGTGAACTTGGCGGCGAGCAGGTTCTCCAGCGAGCCGTCCGGCGTGGGCACGGGCGCGCACAGGTCCTCGACGTTGGTCACCGGCAGTGAGAAGTAGAGCGGTTCACGGCCGAGTTCGGTGCGCACCACGTCCCGCACCACCTCGGTCTTGCCGCAGCCGGGCGGGCCCTGGATCAGCACCGACCAGCGGCGGTGGATCGCCTCGCGGACGATCCGGCGCACCGAGTCCGGTGTCTGGTCGGGGTTGCGCACGT
Organism: Embleya scabrispora DSM 41855; assembly: GCF_000372745.1. Taxonomy (GTDB): domain Bacteria; phylum Actinomycetota; class Actinomycetes; order Streptomycetales; family Streptomycetaceae; genus Embleya; species Embleya scabrispora. The sequence continues at coordinate 14,206 of NZ_KB889722.1, forward strand.
TCAGGCCCGCGGCGATCCGGTCGAGCACCTCGTCGGTGCGATCCGGGCCGGGGGAGCCGTCCTTCTTGGTCTCGGTCAGCGCGAGCCGGTCGCCGTTGACCAGCGGCAGCCCCCACACCAGCGGGAAGCCGGCCAGCGCGCAGTCGATCACGTGCTCCAGGGTGCGCGGGGACACCAGTTGGCGCAGCGCCGGCGACAGGCTCGTCCAGACCTGGAAGACCGGGGTCAGGTCGGTGCCGGCGAAGCGCTCGGCGAGCTTGTACCGCCACGCGGTGTCGGTCGCGGTGATCTTGACGGTGACCATCCGGTCCAGGATGGCCAGGTCGGTGCGCCGGGTCGCGGTCTCGGCCAGCGATTCGTTGTCGGTGAGAAAGACGCCCACGCAGCCCAGTTCGCGCAGGTCGTGCTCGCCGAGTGTCCAGTTGCAGGCGATCTGCATCAGTTGTGACTGGATCGTCTCGCCCGCCTGCAACGCGTCGTCGATCAGCAGCACGAACCGTTTCCCGGGCCGCAGTTGACGCATGATCAGCTGACGCAGCACCAGTTCGCCGGTGCGCGTGTCCCGGACGGGCGCGTTGATCAGCAGATCGTCGGGGGTGAGGTTGGCGGCGGGTACGAAGACCAGAACCGTGTCCTCGTGCCGGTCCGGGATGTGGCTGAAGAACGTCGCCGTCTTGCCGATGCCGTGCTCGCCGAAGATCTGACCGGTCTGGCCGAGGTCGATCATCGCGTCGATGAACTCCTCCAGCTTGGACACGCCCTTCCAGCCCTTGGGTCGTTCGGGGTAGGTGGCGGTGGCCTTCCACTTGGGCTCGGACGCGGGGCGGCCGGCGCGCGTGGTGTCAGCGGTGATCGTCATGGTTCCTTCCGGGTGCTGCGCACGGCGTGCTGCGGAGGGCTCTTCGGCGAGGCGCGTCGGCATGGACGGCCCCGATCAGTGGTCGCCGGTGACGACGCGATGACAGTCCATCGGCGGGTGATGCCGCTCCGGCCAGTCGTCCCCGCCCTGGGTGATCAGCCAGATCCACTTGTCCGGGTCGGCGGGGGTGATCGGCGGCGCGTAGCCGTCGGTGAGCATCACCACCGCGTCGACCGATTCGTCGAAGCGGCCCGATCCCTCGATCGCCAGTCGGCCCTCGACGTAGTCGGCCACGTTCTGGAAGTTGGTACCGCCGCCGCCCAGCACCCGTTCGCCCGGCTTGAACGGCATCACGGTGCCGTCGAAGCTGAGCCAGTGCGTCTCGACGCCGTCGGCCTTGCCGACCAGTTCGGTCAGCCAGTTCACCACGTGGTCGGGCATCGACCCCGAGGTGTCGTAGGCGATCACCACGACCTTGGTGCGCTCCAGGCCACGTCGGGCGAGCATCGGGTCGTGGCCCAGCGCGGCCAGCAGCGCGCCGCGCTTCTTCGGATAGACCAGGCGCTCGCCTTCGCGCAGCTTGGACGCGAGCACGTCCACCAGCCACTGCTGCCACCACTCGACCCGGCGGGTGCGCTGGGTCTCGCCGCGCAGGAAGCCCGCGCCCAGGTCGCCCCACAGCTTGGAGGTGCGGTCGGTGGCGCCGTCGGTGCGCGCGAGCAGGTCGAGCAGCTCCTGTCGGGCCAGCCGTTCGCCCCGGCGCGCCGCGAGCAGGACGCTGCGCAACACCTCGGAGGCCACCCGGCCGACGGTTTCGCCGTCCATGCCGTCTTCGTGGCCGGTGCCGTTGCCCAGGATCACGTGTACGCACAACGGGGGCGGTACCGGCGGGTTCTTCATGCGCTTGAGCTCTGCGTAGACGGTCGCGTCGGTGTCCACGAAGTCGTCGTAGGACATTGCCGTCAGGCCCTGGTCGGTGAGGTCTTGCACGTAGGCGCGGTGGATCGCGCGCGGGTCGATGCCGGTGGGGTCCTCGACCAGGGTGCCGTCGTCCGGATCGACCCGGCGCCGGATCGGCAGCGTGCTGCGGCCCAGGCGGGCCATCGCGACGTGGTTGATGGTCACCTCGGCGGCCAGCGTGAACACCGGATCGGCGCGCAGCTCGGACTCGGCGAACAGGTGTCGCTGGATCAGGTGCCGGGCCTCGTGGAAGAGCACGAATTTCACGCCGTCCAGGCCCAGATCGCAGAAGAACTGCGGGTTGTACAGCAGCAGACAGGTGCCGTCGCCGGAGGCCATCACGGCCGCGGTGTCGATCGCGGTGGTCGGGATGTGGTGGTGGCACTTGGTGTACAACCACGAGGCGATGACCGACAGTTCCATGCCGAAGTCGAGCAGCGCCTCTTCCTTGAGTTTGCGGGCCCGCGCGATCACCTCGTCGTCGGCCGGTCGCCAGGCCTCCAGTGCCCGACGGTCGGTCAGACTCACGACCGGCGCCTTCGGGCCACGTTCGCCGTACGCCACGTCCGTCACCTCCCCTCGGTGTCGTTCGATGATCCCAGTGCCGACCGACAGCGGCTCGGCCGGCCCGGGCCACTGCCGGCCGCCGCGGCCCGGGCCCGGCCCGTCGTGGTCGCGTCGCGTACCCGGCGGACGAGGGCGTCGGGGCCGAGTTTCTTCGCCATTGTGGGCCGCGGCGGGACCCGGGGTGGCGGGTTTTCCCGCGATCGGCCGGCGGGGGACGGGCGGGCGCCAAGCGGGTCTTCTCCGCTTTCCGCCGCCCGGTCCGGGCGGTCGGGTCGCCGTCCGCACGACCCGGGACCGCGGTGGTGAACCGGCCGGTGCGGCGGGGAGCGGGCTCGCGGCTCACGCGGCGACGATGAACTCGCGTACCTTCTCGACGAATTCCTTCCGCTTCTCGAACATCACCACGTGTCCGGAGTCGATCTCCACGTACGTGCTGCCGGCGATCGCGTCGTGCAGCGCGCGGCTGTGCTCCACCGGGATGGTGGCGTCCTGCGTGCAGCCGACGACCAGCGTGCGGGCCCGGATCCCGGGCAGCAGCGGGCGCAGGTCGGCGGTGAGGTTGTAGTCCACGTGCCGCAGGGTGCCCGGCGTGGGCGGCATGTTCGCCGACATCGCCTCCACGCCGTCGCGACCGATCGAATTCAGAAAGCTCCGGCTGAAACCGGTCATCGTCACGTTTCGGGAGAACGACTCGGCGTCGGTGCGACCCAGCCGCTGCCACACGGTGAACAGGTTGCGCAGGTATTCGTCGCTGTCCACGTGCGCCCACCCGGCGACCAGGACCAGTCGGCGCACCAGGTCCGGGCGCAGCGAGGCCACGGCCGCGGCCACGGTCGAACCCATCGAGAAGCCGAGCAGGTCCACCGCGCCCGGGCCGGCGTCCTCGATCACCGCGATCACCTGGCCGGCCAGGATCTCGACGGTGAGCCGGCCGCCGCCGTCGGGGGTCGCGTCCGTCCCGGACAGGTCGGGTGCGATGACCACCCGCTCGTGATCGAACAGCGGAACGGTCGAGCCCCAGGTCACCGGCGCCCCCACGGATCCGGTGCCGTGCACGAGCAGGAGCGCGGGACCGGAACCGGTGCCGGAGACGGTGTAGTGGACCTGGGCGTCGGCAACCTCGACGACGGGCATGATGCGCTCCCTGTGCATCGGCTCGGGCTGCCCGGACTGCGAACCCGCGGGTCCGGGCGCTTCGAGCGACGTGGTGTCGGGCGTTCGTCCCGACACCGGGAACTCTGCCGCCGGGCGCACCGGGCCGGGAGAGCCCCGCCGACCCTGGGATCGGGAGTCCCAGCCTGGGAGTCGCGGTGATGCGGCACGATGATGGGCATGACGATCGCTCGCGGTGAACTCGCCGACTTCCTGCGCCGGTCCAGGGAACGGGTCTCCCCCGAGGACGCGGGCCTGCCCACCGGTCCCCGGCGCCGTACGCCGGGCCTGCGCCGCGAGGAAGTGGCCCAACTCGCGGGCATGTCCGCGGACTACTACATCCGGCTGGAACAGGCCCGCGGCCCGCAGCCCTCGACCCAGATGCTCGGCGCGCTGGCTCGCGCGTTGCGGCTGAGCGACGACGAGCGCGATCACCTCCACCTGCTGGCCGGCCACCGCCCGCCCGCGGTACGGATCGCCGGGGACGAGGTGGCGCCGGCCCTGTTGCACCTGCTCGACCAGTTGGCGGCCACGCCCGCCCAGGTGCTCGGCGACCTCGGCGACGTGCTCGCGCAGAACGCGATGGCGCAGGCGCTGCTGGGCGGAGTGTGCACGGTCTCCGAGCACGGGCGCAACGTGGCGTGGCGCTGGTTCGGCGACATGCGCCCGCGCGCCGCGTACCCGGCCGAGGAGCACGACTACTACAGCCGCCTGCATGTCGCCGACCTGCGCGCCGCCGCGGCGCATCGTCCGGACGACCCGGCGGTGAACCGTCTGGTGGCGCGCCTGCGCGAGGCCAGCGACGAGTTCGCCGAGTTGTGGGACCGGCACGAGGTGGCCGTGCGCCGGCACAGCCGCATGCGGGTCCGGCACGCGGTGCTGGGCCTGGTGGAGGTGGACTGCCAGGTGCTGATCACCCCCGAGGACAACCGGCGCGTGGTCCTGTACACGCCGCCTCCGGGCAGCGATCTGGCCGACCGGCTGGCCGTACTGCGCCGCCCGGCGGGCACCGACACGCTGGCGTTGGCCTGATCCCGGTCGGGCACTCGGTATCGGGGAGGACCGGACCGAAAAGGCCGCCGGCGCACGGCCCGGGTGGGCGGTGCGCCGGGGGTGCGATGTGGTCAGCGGGCCAGGAGGGCGTTCAGGTCGCCGTAGGGGATCGCGTCGGTGAGCGTGGTGTACGTCCCGGTCTCGAACAGTTCCCGGGCCGAGCGGCGGACCACCGCGTACGCGGCCTCGGCGATCGCGGAGCCGAGGCTGACCCGGGCCACGCCGAGCTTGCCGAGTTCGGCGACGGTGGGCGCGCCGGGACCGACCAGCACGTTCAGCGGGGCGGGCAGGGCCTCGGCGAGGCCGGCCACGGTGGTCGGGTCGGTGACGCCGGGGACGAAGATGCCGTCGGCGCCGGCCGCGAGGTAGGCGGTCGCCCGGTCCAGCGTCTCGCGCAGCCGCTCGGCGTCGTCGTCGCCGATGCCGCGCAGGTAGGTGTCCACTCGGGCGTTGATGAACAGCGGGACGCCGGCGGCGTCCGCGGCGGCCCGCGCCGCGGCGATCCGCTCGCCCTGGTCGGCGATCGTCCGCAACGGCACGGAACCGGCGTGCAGGGCGTCCTCCAGGTTGACACCCACGGCACCGGCGGCCAGCACACCGCGAATGGTCTCGGCCACCCCCTCCGGATCGTCGCCGAAGCCGCTCTCGATGTCCGCGGTGACCGGCACGTCGACTGCGGCCACCACCCGCGCGACGAGTTCGAGGGCCCGCTCGCGGCCGAGCCGATCGCCGTCGGCCGCGCCCAGGCCCCAGGCGACCCCGGCGCTGGTGGTGGCCACCGCGCTTGCTCCGGCGTCCGCCACGAGTCGGGCGCTTGCCGCGTCCCAGACGTTGGCGAGGGCGAGGGGCGCGGCACCGGTGTGCAGGGCCCGGAAGGTCAGGGCGGTGTCGTGAAGACTGGTCATGACCCCACTTCATCACCCTCCCAACGATCGAGCCGGCGGTTTTGCGCCGGCATCACCCGGCCCGAGGGAAGCCCCGATGCGGCTTCCCTCGGGCCGGGAACTTTCGGCCGAGGGCCCCTTGTACGCGACCCACTTCGCGCTGCCGTCGGGATGGGTCCCGAGCACCTCGGGACGCGAAATTGCGCCGTTGCGTACTCGGCGAGAGGCTGGACGGGTAAGCCCTGCGGCGTCCGGTGAGCCTGCAGGCCACAGGCGGCGCCGGGGCATCGGCGCACGATTGCTTACCGAGGGTCGGCCGGCGAGAAGGCCGAGCGGGTTTGCGGTCCGCGTCTCGTCAGGGAGATGGTCATGGACGGCAAAACCCTCGAAGCCATGCGCGAAGCGCTGCGCGGCCCGGTCGTCGGACCGCAGGATCCCGACTACGACCCGGCACGCCGGATCTACAACGCGATGATCGATCGACGTCCGGCCGCCGTCGTGCGGTGCGCGGACGCGGGGGACGTGATGGCCGCGGTCGACTTCGTCCGCGAGCACGACCTCGAATTCGCGGTCCGCGGCGGCGGGCACAGCGGTCCGGGTCTGTGTGTGGTCGACGACGCGGTCACCCTGGATCTGGCGCCGATGCGCTGGGTACGGGTTGATCCCGTCGCCCGCACGGCCCGAGTCGGCGGCGGCAGCCTGCTCGCCGACCTCGACCACGCCACGCACGCCTTCGGCTTGGGCGTACCCGCCGGAATCATCTCCACGACCGGCGTCGGAGGCCTCACCCTAGGCGGCGGGCACGGCCACCTCACCCGCAAGTACGGCCTGACGGTGGACAGTCTGGTGGCCGCGGACGTGGTGTTGGCGGACGGCGGTTTCGTCACCACGAGCGAGTCCGAGCACCCGGACCTGTTCTGGGCCCTGCGCGGCGGCGGCGGCAACTTCGGCGTGGTCACCTCGTTCCGCTTCCGTCTGCACCCGGTGGACACCGTGGTCGGCGGGGTCACTCTGTGGCCGGTCGCACAGATCCGCGAGGTGCTGCGGTGGTACCGCGAGTTCCTGCCGCAGGCACCCGAGGACCTGAACGGGTTCTTCGCGGTGCTCACGGTGCCGCCGGGTCCGCCGTTCCCCGAGGAGATCCACGGCCACAAGATGTGCGGCGTCGTATGGTGCCGGACCGGGGATCCGGAGGCGGCCGATGACCCCCTCGCGCCGGTACGCGAACCGGGCGCGCCGGCCTTCCACTTCACCGCGCCGATGCCCTACCCCGTGCTGCAGAGCATGTTCGACGAACTGATGCCCACCGGTCTGCAGTGGTACTGGCGCGGCGACTTCTTCGACGCGATCCCGGACGACGCGATCGACGTGCACGCCAAGCACGCGGAGAACCTGCCCACCGCGCTGTCCACGATGCACCTCTACCCGATCGACGGCGCCGCGCATCGGGTCGACGCCCAGGACACCGCGTGGGGTTACCGGGACGCCATGTGGTCCGGCGTGATCGGCGGCATCGATCCGGACCCGGCCAATGCCCAGGCCATCCGCCGGTGGTGCGTCGACTACTGGCAGGACCTGCACCCGCACTCCATGGGTGGCGCCTACGTCAACTTCATCGGCGCCGACGAGAGCCACGACCGGGTGGAGGCCACCTATCGCGACCACTACGACCGGCTCGGCGGGATCAAGCACAGGTACGACCCGCACAACCTCTTCCACGCCAATCAGAACATCAAGCCGAGCGGTTGAGGTGCGGATAGGTTGTGGTGCCGACCGGTCGCGGCGCGGACCGGTTCGCCGACCGGTTTGCCGACCGGTTTGAGGAGCACAGCGCGGGGTCGTATCGGCGTATCGCCTTGCCGGTTCGGCCGGTTCGGCCCTCGTGGCGGGCTTGCGCACGCTCGATCGGTATGGGGGTGTGCCCTGGATGTGGCCATGACCGAGACAACAGGATCGTTCGAGCCGGTGCCCGTCCCGGTCGTGGCGCCTGCCGCGCGCGGCGGTCATCGGTGGGCGGGTGGAGCAGGTGCGGGACTCCCGGCGGGCTCGGTGGGTGCGGCGCGATGAAATGATCGCCTGCCAGGGGCAGTTCGGGGCCTTGACGCGCTGACGCCCTGATGCCCCGGCGGACCGTACTCGCCGACGGGCGAAGAACGCGGGAGCCTACGGGGGAGCGGGCATGTGGGGTTTGGGCACGGTGCTGGGCGGCCGGTACACGCTGGCCGAGCGGCTGGGCGGCGGCGCCATGGGCGAGGTGTGGCGCGCGGACGACGGCGTACTCGAACGGCAGGTCGCGGTCAAGATCCTGCTGCCCGCGCTGCTGGCCGACGTCAAATTCGCCGAGCGGTTCCGGCGCGAGGCCAAGGTGCTGGCCGCGCTCGACCATCCCGGCATCGTCGACGTGCACGACTACGGCGAGAGCGGATCGGAGCCGCGCGTCGCGTACATCGTCATGGAACTCGTCGTCGGCCGGCCGATGGACGCGGTCATGGCGGACGGTCGGGGCGACGGCGACGGCGCGGTCATGCCCGCCGAACGGGCGCTCGGCATCGTCGCCCAGGCGCTGGACGCGTTGCACGCGGCACATCTGCGGGGCATCGTGCACCGCGACGTCAAGCCGTCGAACCTGATGATCGGCGCCGACGACCGGGTGACCGTCACCGACTTCGGCATCGCCCACTCCACGGCCGAGACCAAGCTCACCGCTTCGCACGCGGTGCTGGGGACGGTTCGGTACATCGCCCCGGAGCAGGCCCGCGGCAGTGGCGCGGTACCGGCGTCCGATCAGTACGCGATCGGCGTGCTGTGCTACGAACTCCTCACCGGGCAGCCGTTGTTCACCGGGGACGCGGTGTACGAGGTGTTGCTCAAGCACATCCGGGAGCCGGCGCCCGAACTTCCGGCGGACTTCCCCGAGGCGGTTCGCGCCTTCGTGGCGAAGGCCCTGGCGAAGGAGCCGGAGGACCGTTACGCCGACGCGGCGGAGATGGCGGCCGTGGCTCGCGCGGCGGCGCGTGGGGTGGCGGCGGGTGGGTCGGAGGCGGCGGTGACGGCCGTGACGGCGGTTGCCGTCGGGGGTGCGGTGGGCGTTGGGGTGGGGGAGGCGGGTTCGGGTACGGCGGGGGCGGCCGATGAGGGCTCCGGCGCCGAATCCGGTGTGGGCTCCGGGCCTGCGACCTTGGGTGAAGTGGCGGCCGATGGTGTGGGTGTGGGCGAGGCCGACGCCGATTCCGATGACGCGGTAGCGAGCAACGCGGCCCCCGCGGCTTCCGATGGCGTGGCCGCAGGGGCCGCAGGTGGCGTCGAGCCGGCTTCGGGCGAGGCCGACCTCGACAAGGCGGCGGCATCGAGTGGTTCGGTGTCGGAATCCGCGGCGGACGACGCTCCGATCGTGCCAGAGGCGTCGGCTCCGGCTGCTGCGGACGTCGCCACGGACGTTCCGCCGCCCGCCGTCATACCTGCTTCCGATCCCACTCCGGCCGCCGCTCCCGCATCCGATTCGGGGGCTTCGGCCGCCACTCCCGCTTCCGCGCCGGCTTCCGTCCCCGCATCCTCCGCGACGCCGCCGGAACCGGTCCCCGTACCGCCCGACGCGACACCGACGCGCGCGAGCCCGCTTGCCTGGAAGCGGCACGGCACAGCCGCCGTCCTACTGGTCCTGGGCGTCATCGCCGGAGTCGTTGCCACGGTCCTGTTCGTGAAGCCCTTCTCCGGCCGATCCGACGCGGACCGCAACGTACCGAACGCACAACCGGCCGCAACCGAGAGCCGGACCTCTCCAGGCGCGTCGGCCGATCCGGGCCCGGGTTCGGCGTCCCCGCCGACAGCCGTCACCGGCTCGCCCGACACGACCGCCGGCGCAAGCCAACCTCCGGGCGCCGCCCAGGGCAGTGGCAGCGCAGGCGGCCCGGTTCCCCCTCCCGCCGGCACCAACGCCGGCGGCGCGAACGGCTCCGCGTCCGCGGGAGCAGGCGGCTCGCCCGGCGGAGGCGGCACCGGCAGTGGCGGCGGCACACAACCGAAGCCGCCCACCTCCACCCCACCCCCGGCCCAGAGCACCCCGCAGGGTTGCGGCGGCGACCGCTGGGGCGCCATCACCAGCGTCGCCGACGGACGCAGAATCGGCCTCGCCGCCGACAGCCCCACCCAGGGCAAGGAACTGATCATGGGCGGCAACTCCCAGTACGGCTGGGTGCATTCGGTCTCCACCTGGGACACCTTCAACACCTGCAGCCTGAGCGGCCCGGCAATGGGCCAGCCGTACGGGAATTCCACACGCCCCGAATTGGCCGTCGGATTCGGCTACTCGTTCAACTGGAGGCTGACCGAAGCCCCCACCTCGGGCGCGGTCTACATCAAGGACTACGCGGGTCAGAACTGCCTGACCAACAACGGCCCGGGCAAGCCACTGTCGGTGGTCGACTGCACCCCCGGAAACAAGTACCAGCAATGGCGCATCCCGTAACACCGGCCCGCGGACGCACCACTTCTCAGTAGGACGTGCCCCGAGACGAAACGCCCTTTGCCCCGATCGGGCCAACGCATGCCCGAGCGGTCGGAGTCGAGGTCTGCTCCGATGGGCGATGGCGGCCCCGGGCTGCTCGCCCGGGTGCCGGTCGTCACCGGCGCGCTCGGCGTCGGCTTCACGGCCGTCGGCTACCCGCGCTCGGCTGGTGCGGCCGTGAGGTAGCGGGTGAGCATGGCCACGAGCTCGTTCTCGAACCGGGGGATGTCGATGGGTTCCGGTGCGGCGATGAGTTGATGGACGACGAGTTCGACCGTGGAGACGACGAGCCGGGCCGCGGTGTGCGTGTCGTCGATTCGGACCTCGGGGTGACCGTCGAGCAGTTCCCGGACGAAGGCGACCCGTACCTGCTCGTGCCGGTAGATCTTCTCCAGCAATTCGGGGGAGCGGGGCGCCTGCTCGACCATGACACGCAGCAACTGCGAATCCTCCAGGTGGTTCTCGATCGCGATCCGCACGAAGACGCGGATGATCTCCTCGATCGATTCCGGCAGTTCACCGTTCTGGCGGCGATAGGTGGCGTCCATCCCGGTGTCGAGGTGGCGGGTCACCAGCTCGACCAGGATCGCGTCCTTGTTCGGGTAGTACTGATACAGCGAGCCGATCGAGATCCGAGCCTGTTCGGCGATCCGGTTGGTGGTGCCGGCGGCGTACCCGTGTTCGGCGAAAACGTGAGCAGCCGCCGTGAGGATGCGCTGCCGGGTGAGTTCCGCCCGGATCTGACGTGGCTGTTTACGTGGTTGAAGCCGGCGTCGGTCCGACGTCATGGCACCTCCTGGACGACAGCGTGAAAAGCGAGTGGCGCACGAGCTGAATAATTGCTCACAATAGTGCCCTGACCTGCTGCGTAGCGAGGAACGACGACCGCAGGCAGATGCGAACGGCCGCCCGGCCCGATGCCGGTGCCCGATGCCCAGCACGGCCCGTCCGTTCCGGCTGAACGGCCGTGCCCACCATGGCCCGGTCCTGGAAAAAGGAGCCCTCGATGACGCATGCCCGCACGCGCCCCCGGTGGGTGCCGCCGGACGAGGTTCGCGCTCGGCTCGGAGAGCCCGAGGCCATGACCGAGGCCAAGATCCTCGACCGCATCGACGAGCACTTTCACCGCTTCATCGCCCACTCCCCGTTCCTGGCGCTGGCCACGGCCGACGCGGCGGGCCGCGCCGACTGCTCACCCCGCGGCGACTATCCGGGCTTCGTGAAGGTCCTCGACGAGCACACCCTTGCGATTCCCGACCGGCCCGGCAACAAGATCGCCGACTCCTTCCGCAATCTCGCCGAGAACGACGGCGTCGGCCTGCTGTTTTTCATCCCCGGTCTCCGAGAAACGCTGCGGGTCAACGGCCGCGCCTACCCCACCGACGAGCCCGACGTGCTCGCCCGCATGCAAATCGAGGGCAAGAACGCGGAGTTGGCGCTGGTCGTCGAGGTGGCGGAGGCATATTTCCACTGCGGCCGCGCGCTGATCCGGTCCCGGCTGTGGGATCCCGCGAGCCAGTCCCTCGCCACGGAAATGCCCTCGACGGGCGAGGTCGCCGTCGCCCAACTCGGCCTCGACATAGATCCGAAGCTGATCGAGCACGGTCTCGAACTCGGCTACCGGAACCTGTACTGACCGAGCCCCGAGGTGACTTCCCATGCAACAAACCATGCTCGACCGTGTGGACCGAGTGGCCGACGACGTCGTCTCCCTCGTCCTGCGCGCTACCACCGGCCCCCTCGCCCCCTGGGAGCCGGGCGCACACCTCGACCTGGCGCTGCCGAACCGGCTGACCCGGCAGTACTCGCTGTGCGGAGACCCGGCCGACCGGGAGAGCTACCGCATCGCGGTACGCCACGAGCCGCTCAGCCGAGGCGGATCGGAGTACGTCCACCTGTTCCTGCGCCCGGCCCGAACCCTCGAAGTCTCGCTGCCACGAAACCACTTCCCGCTCGTCCCGGCTCCGGAATACCTGTTCCTCGCCGGCGGCATCGGCATCACCCCCATCCTGCCGATGTTCCGATCCGCCGTCGAAGCGGGCATCCCGGCAACGCTCGTGTACGCCGGCAAATCGGCGGCGACCATGCCCTTCGCCACCGACCTCCGCGCCGCCTACGGCGACCGGGTACACCTGTTCACCACGCGGGACCAACGCCGGCCCGACTTCGCCGCTCTGTCGACAGGGCTGAACCCGCGTGCGCTCATCTACTGCTGCGGCCCGGCACCGATGCTCGCCGCAGCCGAGACCGCGTTCCCCGCCGAACGAATACACACCGAGCGTTTCCGCCCGGCAACGCGCACGTTCGCACCGAACACGCCCTTCGAGGCAACGTGCGCCCGCTCCGGCCGAACGATTCAGGTCGCCCCGAACGAATCACTGCTGGACGCCCTCCACCACGCCGGCCACGCCATCCCATCCGGCTGCCGCGAGGGCATCTGCGGCAGCTGCGAACTCACCGTCCTCGCCGGTACCCCCGACCACCGCGACGACATCGGCGCCCCGAACGACCGCATCTACGCCTGCGTCTCCCGCGCCCGGTCCCCCCGCCTCATCCTGGACCTCTGACCCCTCCCGCCCCGGGGCCGGCACCCCTCCCCCGCAGGCCCCGGGACCGGGGGCGATGACAAACACGGACGACCGGGTGAGAGCAGGTCGACTCGGCCCACATGTGGACACGTCACACGCCCGTCACCGCCCCAATCCTGCGGAAGGTGCCCGGCCATGTCGTGTCTGCCCGGCCGTTCGTGCATGTCCATCCGGCATTCCGGCCCGCGGTTGTACTGTCCCCATCATGGTCGGGGTGGTGGCCAACTCTTGTACTACGCCGCGATGGCAGGGCGCGCGGGTCCGTGGAAGACCTGTGCGGTGTGCCAGGATCGGTGGATCGGGGCTATCGAGGGTGTCCCCAGCTGGGGGCCGAGCAGCGGGCGCCCGGTGAGGGCGATGACCTGGTCGCGTGCGGCCGTGCTGTGCCCGACGAATCGCTGCGCGACCATGACTCGGTGCTCATCGCTCACCCCGAGAACGCCTTTGTCGAACAGCTTGTGGTGGAGCGAACACAGGCACAGAGTATTGTCCAGCTCGTCGGGTCCGCCGAGCGCCCGCCAGTACACGTGCGCGGCCTCCAGCCCCACCGGAATGATGCCGATCCGACCGTCGTAGCCGCAGAAGGCGCACCGGTATTCGTAGGCGGTCAGGACCAGTTCGCGCAGCGCTTGGCTTCGCGGCCGTCGTCTCGGGATCAGCGGCTGTGTCTCGGCGCAGTCGAGTTCCAGGCCGGTGGCCTCGCACAGCTCCTGGTGAAGCGAGGGCGGGAAGTGCAATTCGAGCAACGTGCGCGCCATCCGGCTGAGCAGTGAAGGGTCGCGGCGCAGCGCAGCTCGCAAGTCCCGAGTCAGCCGGCCGGCGGCTCCGGAATTCCGCAGCTCCCGCACACCGCTCCCGGGGCTCCCCGCCCCGCGCCGCGTGCGCACCTCCCACACGCCGTCGCTGACCAGGTGGTGGAACGGGTAGGCGGGGGTGGTCCGGTTGCCTGGCCCGTATTCCGCGAGCAGTCGCTTGAGGTCCTCTTCGACCGCGCTGTAGCCAAGCTCCTGATCGGCGTCCTGCTGGTAACGGCCAAGGGCGTAGAGGAGCAGAAGCGGCTTGTGAGGAGCACGGGCACCGTTGTTCGTCCATTGCCTCAGGGTTGCGGCTCGCGCCAGCCAGTCCATGCGCAGGATCATAAGGGCCGTCCTGCGGCGCTCCGCCGTATCTCGCTACCGTGGATGCGTCCGACGCTTCGGTGGCCATGGTCGTCGGAACTCTTGTAGAGCTTGCACGAGTTCGAGGCAACCCGTGATGACGTGATCTTCATCCTCCGGGCGCCGGCAGAGCATGCAGCGCCAGAGCGCCGTGCAGGCGAACACGTCGCCGTGGCGGAGTTCATCGTCGACGTACTGGCGAGAGCCACCGGCCCCGGGCGCTGGAGGCGTACACGAGGTGGACGGTACGTCCGACCTCGTCCACGAGATGGCGCACGCGGCCGCCGGCGGTCACTTCGAATTCCCTTTGTGGCAGCTCCCGGCCGCCCAGGATTCGGGTGGCGAGACAACCGCGTAAGCGGTGCTGTCGGTCCGGGTCGCGAGTGGACAGTGGGTCGGTGCGGAGGGACTCGAAGCAGCGACGGGCATTGGCCGCCGCCTCGGCACAGAGATCACCCCAGCCCTTGGCGGCCTCGGTGGTGGCGAAGCGCAATCTCCACTCGTCACCGATGGGCGGTGGCGGGACATCGTCACCGCGCTTCGGACTCAAGGCGCGATTACCTCACCGTGGTCCTCACCCTGCACTGGCCCGGTGGGTTGGGTGGCGAGTTCAGGATGGGCCGGAATCCTGACGGTTGCGAGCCACTCGACGACGACACGATGCGGGGTGGAGTGCACATCCAGGTCAGCAGCGTCGCGCGTGGCATCCACTCAGTGATGGTCCGCGCTCCACGGAGCTGAGGGTGATCCGTCCGGGTCAAGTCCGTACCGCCATCTTTCGATGCCCAGTGAGGGGAGATGGCCGGCGTCGGCGGCGTGTCGGTGGAGGGCTTCGGCACCCTCACCGTCCCCGGCTTCTTTCCGCATCCGCGCCAGGTCGCGCAGGACGTGGAAATCACCGGCATCGGCGGCCTTCAGGGCAAGGGTTTCGGCGCTCTCCTTGTCACCGGCCTCCTCCCGCGTCCGCGCCATGTGGGCGGCGGTGGGGCCGCCGTTGGCGTCCGCGGCCTGCCGGTAGGCAGCTTCGGCACCCTCTGCGTCCCCTTCCTCCTCCCGCAGCCGCCCCAGTTCCAGCAGGGCGTTGGCATCGCCGGCGCGGACGGCTTCCAGGGCGAGGGTTTCGGCGCTCTCCCGGTCCCCGGTCTCCTCCCGCATCACCGACAGGTTGGTGAGGGGGAACGCATCGCCGGCATCGGCGCCCTGCCGAGCGTAGGCTTCGGCACCCTGCCGGTCTCCGGCCCTTTCCCGGATGAACACCAGGTCGGTGAAGGCGATGGTGTGACCGGCGCCGGCGGCCTGCCGGTAATAGGCTTCGGCACCCTCCGAATCTCCGACCGCCTCCCGCAGCCGCGCCAGGCCACGCAGGGCATCGGCTTCACCGGCGTCGGCGGCCTGCCGGTAGAGGGTTTCGGCGCTCTCCCGGTCCCCGACGCCCTCCCGTATCTGCCCCAAGCGGCGGACGGCGCCGGGATCGCCGGCGTCCGCCGCCTGCCGGTAGAGGGATTCGGCGCCTTCCCGGTCCCCGGCCAGTTGCCTCGCCCAGCCCAGTTCGATCATGGCGCCGGTGTGACCGGTTCGGGCAGCTCGGAGGCGGAGGTGGTGAGCCCACTGCAAACGGCCCCTGTCCCTGGCGGCTTCGGCGAGGTTGTCGAGGTCGCCGGGGTGAGTGAGGTGGATGTGAGCGGCGTGCCAGAAGGATGCGGGCGGACAGAGTAGCCGGCGGGCGGTGCGGCCGTGCTGTTCGAGGTAGTCGGCGAGGCGGACCATTGGACCCGTGGGTGGTGCCGGGGCAGTGGCCGGTGTCGGACCGACCGGGGAACGCCGCGTGGGTCGGGGATTGGCCCGGCCGAGCGGGGCTTGCCTGCCGTGGACGGGACGGGCGAGGTCGGCGTAGGTGGTGTCGGCCCAGTCGTTGGTGAGCTGGTCCCAGTCGTGGTCGGTGAGGTAGTCGGCGGCAGCGTCGGTAAGGAACGCCTGGGGAAGGTGAAGGCCGATCCCGAGACGGCGGGCGTCCATCGCGGCCTCCAGCAGCGCGCGGCCGGCCGGGGTGCCTTGCTTGTAGCGGCGCAGGAGTTCGGGGGCACCCGCGAGGTCTTGGGCGACGCGCCCGCCGGCGCCGGCACGGGTAAGGGCGTCCGCCAGCAGCCGGTCGCCGTCCTCGGCAAGGGTCGCGGCAGCGCCGAGCGCGTCCCGGTCGAAGGTGTCGGGGACGGTCACCGTGCGGCCGGCCAGCAACTCGCGGACGCGGCTGTGGGGGTCGGGACCGCCTGGTCTGGGCATGGCGGTGTATTGGTCCTCGTACTCGGGCCAGAGGGTTCCCAGGATGAGGACCGGTCCGCGGCCGGAGTCGGTGAGGAGGCTGTGCAGGCCGGCGGCGAGGCGTTCGCCGACCTGGGGATCGCCGAGGTAGTGCTGAGCCTCGTTGAGCCACAACACCGTTCGCGGTCCGACGCGTTCGAGGTCGGCCAGCGCGTGTTCGGCCCGGGTCGGGTCGAACGGATGCCACAGTCTCCACGCACGGGCCGCGAGCGGTTGAACGGCCTCCCAGCACGCCCTGGTCTTGCCGGTCGAGGACGAGCCGACCAGGACGAGCATTCGGCTTCGGCCCACCTCGGCGTCCCCTGCGGCGTCGGCGAGGATCCGGTCGTGGTCGCGGCGCACGTAACCGGACAGCATCCGCCCCGACACTGCGGAGGCGGAGCCGGAGCCGGAGCCGGATTTGGCGGCGGAGCCGGAGGCGGGGGCGGTTCCGGCGGGATGTACCTCCAGGTCGTGCGGGTCCCATTCGGCGATCGGCCTTCCCAGACCCTCATCCGGTACCGCTGCCTGGGTGGCCTCCTCGGCTGCGGCCCGCTGGAGCGCCAGCACGTCCTCCACCGGCAGACGCAGCGCACTTCCCAGAGCCGCGACCGTATCCGCTGACGGAACCGGCCCGTCGTCTTGGAAGGCCGTGTGGACGGTGGTGCGCCCCAACCCGGCCCTGGCCGCGAGCCGGGTCATGTTCAGCCCGGCGAGAACCCGCCCGTAACGCAACCGCTCACGCAGCTCCGCGAGCGCCGTTCCGCCGCTGTGTTCCTCGACCACAGAATCCCCAGTTCCGTGTTCGCCGGTGTTCGTCTTCGTCCGGCCGAACCATGGCGAACACCGTTCCCGAGACGGTGTGTTGGTCAAGTCCCGTCCCCTTCCGGGAGGTTACCGTGACCCGCCTTGCCCTCGTTCTCGTCACCGCCGCTCTCGTCGTCGCGCTCGCGCTGCTTGCCGCGGCGGCTGCGGGCGTGCTTGCCCGCATCGACGGCGCCACCTACCCCGCCGCTCTCTCGCGAGCAGGAGCCACCTTCGCCGCCGGCCTCACGCTCGCCGCAGTGATCGCTCAAACGCTCATCTCCGTCCTCGCGTGAACCATAGGGACACCGGGGGACAACGGCCCGGCAGGGTGTGTTCTGCCGCGGGAGTGCCCGGTTGCTGGACGACGGGCTCCACGCGGCCAGGACGATCCCGCCCATCCCGGGCGGGCCCGAGCGCGCGGCTGTCGAGAACATGGGCCGGCCGAGCACCGCCATGGCCAAGCGCTATCAGCACATTCCCAACGGCTTACGGGCGAATCAGGCCGGCGGCGTGCCGGACGGGACCATCGCTCAGCGGGTTGGTTCAACTGCTGCCGGTGACGTGGTTCGTCGCGCGTCGCTGCCGTCCGAAGGTTCGGGTCTCAGCTCGCAGCGGGGCCATCCGCAAGGATGATGGTTATGACTTCGTCGCAGGCGAAAAGCCGACCGTACGAGCGTCCGGTGATCTCGCGCAGGAGGCCGTGCTCTACCAGCTTGCTCACCGCCGTATTGGCTGCCGCATATGTCACGGAGTGTCGATTGGCAGCTTGAGTGGGGCTGATGAAGGGATAGCCGATAAGCTCGTCTGCGATGCCGAGCGCCACGCCTTTGACCTTCGCCGTGCGCAACCGGCTTTGAACCCTTTCTCTGAACGTCAGAAGGTCCTCGATGCGAGCGACCGTATCGGCTGCCTGATCGATTACCGCCTGGCAGAAGAATTGCGTCCAATCGTCGAAATCACCGGTTTGACTGACGTGTAGGAGTAGGTCCTTGTATTGCTCTCGGTGGCGCTCCAGCCAGGGAGAGACGTTGAGTACCGGGTAGTGGAGGGCACCGGCGGTGGTAAGCATGAGCACGACGATCAGGCGCCCCAGGCGACCGTTGCCATCGCTGAACGGGTGAAGCGTCTCAAATTGGTAGTGGGCCAACGCGGTCTTGGCGATCAACGGAATGTCATCCTCGGCGTTGATCCATTTTTCCCAGTCGCTCACGCCGTTTTCGAGATGGCTGCCGTGAGGAGGAGGTACGAACCGGGCTTGCTCGATTCCTCCGTATTGCTCGCCGATGTAGACCTGTCGTTGACGAAGCCGACCTGCGTCGTAGCTGTCACCGCGAGTCCCCTTGACAAGGATGGCCTGCAATTCGGCGATCAGGGTCAGGCAGATCGGCTTCTTCTCGATCAGTTCAAGTCCGCGCTCCGCAGCGCGGACGTAGTTGAGGATTTCTCGGGTTGCGGCACTCTGCTGCTGCGCATCCACGAACTCGGCTTCGAACACTTCCTCGACCGGGGCGTATGTGCCCTCCAGCGCTGACGTGCTGATCGCCTCGCGGCGCAGAGCGGGCCGCACGAGCAGCGCGGGCTCAGGCAGCCTGCGGACAGCAAAGTCAAGGCGCCCGATGGCCATCTGAGCGTCGCCGGCCAGCTTGTATGTGCGCTGAGAGAGGTGCGGCGTGGAGGGCAGGGGGCTCGGAAGGAAGGCCCAGTGCTGCCATGGGCGCTGTTGTGCGTCATGGCCGCTGATATGGGGATGAGCTGCCCTGCGGGGGAGCCCTCGAACAGTTCAGGTCGCATGCTCCGCCTCCTGACTGCGAGTCCGCTATAGATATCCGGGTCCAATTGATAGCAGATCGCGATCTACTATCAAACTCGGTGCTGGATCTATAGCCGCAGCCGGCCGCTCTGTGACTGAGGGGGCGCGGTGGGTCGCCTGGAGCTATTTGGGAGGCGAGGTTTGCAGCGTTCCGCCTGCCCCCGAACCACCTGCCCTCGGGCCACCTGCCCTCGGGCCACCTGCCCTCGGGCCACCTGCCCTCGGGCCACGCTGGAGAGCGTGCAAGATCCTTGTCGTCCCTGGCCCACGGGTGGTCGCCTTGGTTCGCCTGGGGTGCCCAGGGCGCGCCCGCGGTGTGTCGCGTAGGTCTTCCAAGGTGACCGGCGGCCCCTGAGGCATGAACTGAGCATGGCAAGGTCTGCGCAACCAGAACGACGTCAGCCCGGACCATCGAAGTGGTCCGGGCTGACGCTTGCCCAGATGGGCGGGTGCGGAGGATACGAGATTCGAACTCGTGAGGGTGTGAACCCAACACGCTTTCCAGTGGATCACCTGCCCGTCCGGCGGGCCTCGTCGGCGTCCTGAACTGCGGTGCCGCGCCCGTTTGGGTTCTTGACGGACGCCCTCGAACGGCGCTGAATGCAACCAGAACTGCAACCAAGCTGCCAGGCCCGCTGGTTGCATTTAGCCTGCGGCGAGTGGGTCGGATGCGGTGGAGGCGTTTCGGAGCCGGCTGTGTCGGATACCGGGCAGGGCGTGGACAGTGCGTTGACGGCGGTGGTGGCCGAGTTGGCGGAGAAGGCGGCCGAGCAGGCGAGGGCGGGCGCGTACGCCCCGGGCTGATGCTCGCGGAGGTGGAGGTCCGGACACACGTACCTATTGGGTGGCGGCGCGGGCGGAGATCCTTCCGGTTCTGTCGGCGTGGAAGAGGGCGTCGTTGTAGTGGCAGCCGGACGGCACCCACTCGAAGGTCTTCTCCTCGGAGAACTTGTAGTACAGCGCGCGGCGGCCGGCGCTGGGGCCGGTCGGCGGTGGGGTGCTGTGCATGATGTCGCCGAAGTGCAGGGTGAGGTCGCCGGGCTCGGTCTCGATCTTGACCACGGGCAGGTCGCCCTCCTCGCCCCACTTCAGCCAGTGGTTGGCGTAGCGGTGGGAGCCGGCCAGGACCATGAGCTGCCCGTTGGCGGGGTTGCCGTAGTCGAGTTGGATGCCGGCCTGGACCAACGGGCACAGAGCGGGGTGGCCACCGATGCCGTCGTCGGTGTGCCAGCCCAGGTTCCCGTCGCCCTTGACGATGTTGGAGGACTTGATGAACACCATCGGGCCGTCGAGGCGATCGTCACAGACACGGAACTCGGGGTTGGCCAGGCGGGCGAGCTCGGTCATGCGGGGCTCGAAGCACAGCTCCTGGAGCGCCTCGGAGTAGCGGCCGAGGTAGTTGATCCGGGTGACAACCTCTTCACCGTCGACGTTGAGCGACCACCACGAGAAGCGGTCACCCGGAGTGGTCCGGGAGTGCACGTGCTCGACCTCTGCACCGAACCGTGCAACCTCAGCCTCGGCATAGACGCCCTTGATGTGCAGGAAGCCCGTGGTGTTGAGGAAGTGCCGCATCTCCTCACGGCTGCCATCGGCCGGGAAGCTGCGGTGCAGGTCCAGCGGTTCGCCGTCGCGGTCGACCAGGGTCTCCCGGACGGCGTTGGTGTAGATGGCTCGCCCCGTCAGCAGGGCCCGGGTGGCCGGCTCCCACCGCTTCCAGTCCTGCAGGGTGCCGCGGACGACCTCCGCGCGCTCGGTCCGCACACAGCCGGTGGCGGTCAGGAGCTCGTTGACGTACTCGGAGAAGGTGAGCTCGTCGAGTTCGATCATGGTGGCTGCGCCTGCGTCGCCCTCGACGGCCTTGACCCCCTCCGGGCCCGCGATCCACGTGTAGGCGCGGCCGTCGGGGACGCGGAACGCCAGCGGCGGCACGCCGCCGAGGTCGTGGATGAAGAGGTCGCGGTGCTTGGTGCTGAGCGCGGGGAGGTGGACGGTGTGGAACTGGCTGAACGAGTGGCGGGGAAAGGAATCCGCGATCGCCTCGACCCAGGGAAGGCCGGTGCCGGTGGTGTCGGCGCCCATGGTGACGCTCCTGTCGTGTTACTATGTAACATGATTGTGTTTCTTAGCGAGACTAGGAGGGCTGAGTGTCCTCGGTCAAGGAAATCCAGTCGGTAAGGAACGCGTGCCGGCTTCTCGAGGAGGTGGCCCGGCAGCAGCCGACCGGAGTCAGTGATCTCGCGCGGATCACCGGGATTGACAAGAGTGCTGCTCATCGGCTCGCGGTGACCCTCAACGCCGCGGGGTGGCTGCAGCGCACCGTGGACGGTCGCTGGTACCTCGCCCCCGGACTGCTCGCGGTGCTGCGCAAGTCCTCCTCGACGTCGCTCGCTGAGAGCGCCCGCCCGTTGATGGAGGCTGCCCGTGACGCGACCGGGGAGACCGCGATGCTGGTGGTCCCGGAGGGCAATCGGCTCTTTATCGCCGATGTCGTCGAAAGCAGTCACACGCTGCGCGTCTCGGTCACCGTCGGCTCGGAGATGCCGGCGAAGTCGAGCTCGGCGTTGCGTGCGATCGCGGCTCGGCTACCCGCGGAGCAATTGCAGGCCTGGCGTCGCGTCGATCCCGAACTCACCGAGGAGGCCCTTCAGGCCACCCGAGACCGTGAGTGGGGTGTGAATGACAACGAGGTGGCCGACGGCACCCGCGCCGTCGGTGCGGCGCTGTGTGGTGCCGACGGCGTGCCGATCGCCGCGCTCGTGGTGGTCGGGCCCTCGACACGCTTCGGTAGAGAGCTGATGGCGCCCCGTGGTGAGCTGGTGGCGCGCCTCGCTGATGACTGGGATGGACGTTGATGTCCGCGGAGAACGTGGTGCAGGTGTGCGTCGTTCGATCGGGCTGGGTTGGGCCCTGAAGGGTGAGCTGTGCGATCGGGGTTTGGGTGTCACCCGGCGGTATCGGCCCAGTCGTTGCGGCGTGTCGACGCGTCTGCGGGCGACCCGCGCCGATCTGGCAGCCGCCGGCGGCTTCAGGCCGTTGCCGTCATGACAGTTCGCCGCGGATACCCCGACGACGAGGGGCAGCAGCGCACACAGTGGGTTGAACCCGACCAGGCATGCTGTCTTGATGCGAGGCCTGCCCCTTGGTCTTCGTTGGCATGCGGCACGTGGGCGGCCGGCTCAGCGGCGCCTCGACGGCCGCGTAGTGCCGTTGTCAGCGGAAAGCCGACCGGCGAACCGATCGTGCCCAACACCGACTACCACCACTGGAAGGCGCTTCTGGTGGCCGCCGAGGTCCGGGAAGGACGTCTTCACGACGCTCGGCACCCCGCAGGCACCGTGCTCCTCCTGCTCAGCATCCCCGATCGGATCGTGGACTCGATCATGGGGTGGGAGCCGGGCGGATCGGCCCGCATGCGGGCGCGGTACATGCACGTCACCGACCCGATGCTGAGGAAGGTGGCCGGGCAGGTCGGCGCCGCGCTCTGGGGTGCTCCGGAAGGCGCCGAAGACCCCAAGTGAGACGGACAACAACGAACGCCCCGACCGCATGGGCAGATTCCAGGGGTCGTCGCAACACGTGGTTGGTTTTTCAGGCCGCGAGTAGTTTATGCAGGCGCTCGGCTGGGGTTGCCCAGTCGAGCGTTTTGCGTGGTCGGCCGTTGAGTTCGGCGGCGACGGCGTCGAGGTGTTCCCGGGTGTGGGCGGACAGGTCGGTCCCCTTGGGGAAGTACTGCCGGAGCAGGCCGTTGGTGTTCTCGTTGGAGCCTCGTTGCCAAGGACTCCCCGGGTTGCAGAAGTAGACCGGGATGCC